>NZ_LWCS01000001.1 GCF_001650495.1 Mycolicibacterium iranicum
GACGGAGTTCGCGCCCGTCGACACGGTGATGCCGGTCGGGACACTGCCATAACCCAGGACATCACCGGCGGCCGGGTTGTCGATCGTGACGGTGGCGGAGTCGATTTCGTCGGAGTCGAGGTCGGCGATCACGACGACCGCACTGACCACCGTCGCCGAACCCGTAGTCCCCGCCGCCACCGGCAGCGCCACCACCAACGGGGTCACCTCAGCCGGCAGACCCACCACCGTCACCGCAGTCGCCGCCGCCTCGGACTCATTGCCCTGGTCATCGGTGACGGTGAACGACACCGACCGGATGCCTGCCGTGGTCGAGGTCAACGTGACCGACTGCAACAACTGCTGATACTCAACGACGGTGGCCGCACCGGTGAAGGTCACGGAGTTCGCACCCGCTGTCACGATGATGCCGGTCGGCACACTGCCATAACCCAGGACATCACCGGCGGCCGGGTTGTCGATCGTGACGGTGGCGGAGTCGATTTCGTCGGAGTCGAGGTCGGCGATCACGACGACCGCGCTGACCACCGTCGCCGAACCCGTAGTCCCCGCCGCGATGGGTAGCGCCACCACCAACGGGGTCACCTCAGCCGGCAGACCCACCACCGTCACCGCAGTCGCCGCCGCCTCGGACTCATTGCCCTGGTCATCGGTCACGGTGAACGACACCGACCGGATCCCCGCCGTGGTCGAGGTCAACGTCACCGACTGCAACAACTGCTGATACTCAGCGACGGTGGCCGCACCGGTGAAGGTCACGGAGTTCGCACCCGCTGTCACGATGATGCCGGTCGGCACACTGCCATAACCCAGGACATCCCCGGCGGCCGGATTCGTAATGGTGACGGTGGCGGAGTCGATTTCGTCGGAGTCGAGGTCGGCGATCACGACGACCGCGCTGACCACCGTCGCCGAACCCGTAGTCCCCGCCGCGATGGGTAGCCCCACCACCAACGGGGTCACCTCAGCCGGCAGACCCACCACCGTCACCGCAGTCGCCGCCGCCTCGGACTCATTGCCTTGGTCGTCGGTGACGGTGAACGACACCGACCGGATCCCCGGCGTGGTCGAGGTCAACGTGACCGACTGCAACAACTGCTGATACTCAACGACGCTGGCCGCACCGGTGAAAGTCACCGAGTTCGCACCCGCTGTCACCACAACACCCGTCGGGACACTGCCGTAGCCGAGGACATCACCCGCTTCGGGATTCTCGATCGTGACCGTGGCGGAGTCGAATTCGTCGGAATCGAGGTCGGCGATCACAACCACCGCGCTGACCACCGTCGAGGTTCCCGTAGTCCCGGCCGCCACCGGCAGCGCCACCACCAAAGGCATGACGTCACTCGCCGGCAGGCCGACCACCGTCACCAACGTGCCCGCCGCCGCACTCGCATTGCCTTGGTCATCAGTGACCACAAAGGACACCGACCGGATCCCTGCCGTGGTCGAGGTCAACGTGACCGACTGCAACAACTGCTGATACTCAACGAGGCTGGCCGCACCGGTGAAAGTCACCGAGTTCGCACCCGTCGAAACGACAACACCTGTGGGCAGCGAGCCGTAGCTGAGCACGTCCCCGGCGGTCGGATTGTCGATCGTGACGGTGGCGGAGTCGAGTTCGTCGGAGTCGAGGTCGGCGATCACGACCACCGCGCTGACCACCGTCGGGGTTCCCGCAGTCCCGGCCGCCACCGGCAGCGCCACCACCAGCGGGGTCACGTCATTCGCCGGCAGGCCGACCACCGTCACCAACGTGCCCGCCGCCGCACTCGCATTACCCTGATCATCGGTCACGGTGAACGACACCGACCGAATCCCCGCCATCTGCGAGGTCAACGTCACCGACTGCAACAACTGCTGATACTCAACGACGCTGGCCGCACCGGTGAAAGTCACCGAGTTCGCGCCCGTCGTCACCACAACACCCGTCGGGACACTGCCGTAGCCGAGGACATCACCCGCTTCGGGATTCTCGATCGTGACCGTGGCGGAGTCGAGTTCGTCGGAATCGAGGTCGGCGATCACAACGACCGCACTGACCACCGTCGCCGCACCCGTAGTCCCCGCCGCCACCGGCAGCGCCACCACCAGAGGGGTGACGTCACTCGCCGGCACGCCGACCACCGTCACCAACGTGCCCGCCGCCGCACTCGCATTACCCTGATCATCGGTCACGGTGAACGACACCGACCGAATCCCCGCCATCTGCGAGGTCAACGTGACCGACTGCAACAACTGCTGATACTCAACGACGGTGGCCGCGCCGGTGAAAGTCACCGAGTTCGCACCCGTCGACACGGTGATGCCGGTCGGGACACTGCCATAGCCGAGCACGTCACCCGCTTCGGCATTGTCGAGTGTGACTGTGGCCGAATCGATCTCCTGAGAATCGAGGTCAGTGATGATGACCACCGGACTCACCGTGATCACACCACCAGCGGTGCCCGCAGCCACCGGAGTGGTCACCACCAGCGGCGGCACCTGCACCGATAACCCCACCACCGTCACCAACGTGCCCGCCGCCTCGGACTCATTGCCCTGATCGTCGGTGACCACAAAAGACACCGACCGGATCCCCGGCGTGGTCGAGGTCAACGTGACCGACTGCAACAACTGCTGATACTCAACGACGGTGGCCGCACCGGTGAAAGTCACCGAGTTCGCGCCCGTCGTCACCACAACACCCGTCGGGACACTGCCGTAACCGAGGACATCACCCGCTTCGGGGTTACTGAGGGTGACGGTGGCGGAGTCGATTTCGTCGGAGTCGAGGTCGGCGATCACGATCACCGGGCTGACCACCGTCGGGGTTCCCGTAGTTCCGGCCGCGACCGGCAGCGCCACCACCAGCGGGGTGACGTCACTCGCCGGCAGGCCGACCACCGTCGCCAACGTGCCCGCCGCCGCACTCTGGTTGCCTTGGTCATCGGTGACCACAAAGGACACCGACCGGATGCCTGGCGTGGTCGAGGTCAACGTGACCGACTGCAACAACTGCTGATACTCAACGACGGTGGCCGCACCGGTGAAAGTCACCGAGTTCGCACCCGCCGACACCACAACACCCGTCGGGACACTGCCGTAACCGAGGACATCACCCGCTTCGGGGTTGTCGAGTGTGACGGTGGCCGAATCGATCTCCTGAGAATCGAGGTCGGTGATGATGACCACCGGACTCACCGTGATCACACCACCGGCGGTGCCCGCAGCCACCGGAGTCGTCACCACCAGCGGCGGCACCTGCACCGACAACCCCACCACCGTCACCAACGTGCCCGCCGCCTCGGACTCATTGCCCTGATCGTCGGTGACCACAAAAGACACCAACCGGATCCCCGGCGCTGTCGAGGTCAACGTCACCGACTGCAACAACTGCTGATACTCAACGACGGTGGCCGGCCCGGTGAAGGTGACGGAGTTCGCGCCCGTCGAAACGACAACACCCGTGGGCAGCGAGCCGTAGCTGAGCACGTCCCCCGCGGCCGGATTGTCGATCGTGACAGTGGCGGAGTCGAGTTCGCCGGAATCGAGGTCGGTGATGATGACCACCGGACTCACCGTGATCACACCACCGGCGGTCCCCGCCGCCACCGGCAGCGCCACCACCAGAGGGGTGACGTCACTCGCCGGCACGCCGACCACCGTCACCAACGTGCCCGCCGCCGCACTCGCATTACCCTGATCGTCGGTCACGGTGAATGACACCGACCGGATCCCCGCCATCTGCGAAGTTAGCGTGACGGACTGCAACAACTGCTGATACTCAGCGACGCTGGCCGCGCCGGTGAAGGTCACCGAGTTCGCACCAGCTGTCACCACAACACCCGTCGGGACACTGCCGTAACCGAGGACATCACCCGCTTCGGGGTTGCCGAGTGTGAGGGTGGCGGAGTCGAGTTCGCCGGAATCGAGGTCGGTGATGATGACCACCGGACTGACCGTGATCACACCACCGGCGGTGCCCGCAGCCACCGGAGTGGTCACCACCAGCGGCGGCACCTGCACCGACAACCCCACCACCGTCACCAACGTGCCCGCCGCCTGGGACTCATTGCCCTGGTCATCGGTCACGGTGAATGACACCGACCGAATCCCCGCCATCTGCGAAGTTAGCGTGACTGACTGCAACAACTGCTGATACTCAACGACGCTGGCCGCACCGGTGAAGGTCACCGAGTTCGCACCCGTCGTCACCACAACACCCGTGGGCAGCGAGCCGTAACCCAGGACATCACCCGCGGCCGGGTTGTCGATCGTGACAGTGGCGGAGTCGAGTTCGTCGGAATCAAGGTCGGTGATGATGACCACCGGACTCACCGTGATCACACCACCGGCGGTGCCCGCAGCCACCGGAGTCGTCACCACCAGCGGCGGCACCTGCACCGACAACCCCACCACCGTCACCAACGTGCCCGCCGCCTCGGACTCATTGCCTTGGTCATCGGTGACCACAAAAGACACCGACCGGATACCCGGCGTGGTCGAGGTCAACGTCACCGACTGCAACAACAGCTGATACTCAACGACGCTGGCCGCGCCGGTGAAAGTCACCGAGTTCGCACCCGTCGACACAGTGATGCCGGTCGGGACACTGCCATAGCCGAGCACGTCCCCGGCGACCGGATTGTCGAGTGTGACTGTGGCCGAGTCGATCTCCTGAGAATCGAGGTCGGTGATGATGACCACCGGACTCACCGTGATCACACCACCGGCGATGCCCGCAGCCACCGGAGTCGTCACCACCAGCGGCGGCACCTGCACCGACAACCCCACCACCGTCACCAACGTGCCCGCCGCCTCGGACTCATTGCCTTGGTCATCGGTGACCACAAAAGACACCGACCGGATACCCGGCGTGGTCGAAGTCAACGTCACCGACTGCAACAACAGCTGATACTCAACGACGCTGGCCGCACCGGTGAAAGTCACCGAGTTCGCACCCGCCGACACAGTGATGCCGGTCGGGACACTGCCATAGCCGAGCACGTCCCCGGCGACCGGATTGTCGATCGTGACTGTGGCGGAGTCGATTTCGTCGGAATCAAGGTCGGTAATCACCACGATCGGGCTGATCGTCGTCACGTTGCCCACAGTGCCCGCAGCCACCGGAGTCGTCACCACAAGCGGCGGTACCTGAGCAGACACTCCTAGCACCGTGACGATGGTGCCCGCCGCGGGGCTGCTCAGTCCCTGGTCGTCGATCACGATGAACGACACCGACTTGATCCCCGCACTCGACGACGTCAACGTCACTGACGCTAGCAACTGCTGGTAGTCGGCCACCGACGCGATACCGGCGAACGTCACCGAGCCGTTCCCAATTGTCGCCGTCACGCCGGTGGGCAGTATTCCGAACGCCAGCACATCTCCGGAAACTGCATCGTTGATCGTGACTGTGGCAGAGGCTAGTTCGTCTGAGTCGAGGTCCGCGATGACCACCACCGGACTGATCGCGATGTCGCTTCCAGCAACGCCGGCGCTCACCGGTGTAGTCACGACGAGCGGATTGATTTCGGCGGGCAGGCCCAGGAGGGTGACGACAGTTCCGACCGGGATGCTCGGCAAGCCCTGGTCGTCGGTGACGCTGAACGATATCGTCTTGATCCCCGCAGCCGGCGACGTCAGCGTGACGGATGCAAGCAGCTGCTGGTATGCGGCCACCGAGGCCGCGCCCGTAAACGACACCGACCCGTCGCCGGTCGCCACCGCGACACCATCGGGCAGCGTGCCGTAACCCAGAACGTCTCCTGCGGAGTAGTTCTCGACAATCACTGTGGCAGAGCCGAGTTCGTCGGAGTCGAGGTCGGTGATGATCACGATCGGGCTGATCTGTACCGAACCGCCGGCAGTTCCCACCGCGACGGGTGACGTCACCACCAGCGGTGGCACCTCGACCGGCAGCCCGAGCACCGTGACGACGGTGGCCGCGGAGGCGCTTTCCAATCCTTGGTTGTCGGTGACGGTGAAAGATACCGTCTTGATTGCCGCTGTGGGCGAGGACATCGTCACCGAGGCGAGCAGCTGCTGGTACGCCGACACAGACGCGAGACCGGTGAACGTCACGCTGCCGTCGGCCACCGTGGCTGTCACGCCAGGCGGCAACGTTCCGTGCGCCAGGGTATCGCCGCCCGATGCGTTCGAGATGGTCACCGTCGCGGACGAAAGCTGTTCGGAGTCAAAGTCAGTGATGACCACGACAGGGCTGACCGTGATCACGCTTCCGGCGGTACCGGCCGCGATCGGTGTTGTCACCACCAGCGGGGGCACCTCGATCGGCAGCCCTAGCATCGTGACGACAGTAGCCACTGGGACGCTGTCCAGACCCTCGTCGTCTGTGACGGTGAAGGAGACCGACTTGATCCCCGCGCCCTGCGACGTCAGGGTTACGGATGCCAGCAGTTGCTGATAAGCGTCCACCGACGCCGTACCGGTAAAGGTGAGGAGGCCGTCGCCCGGCGACACCACGACACCATCTGGCAGCGGGCCGTAGGACAGAACGTCTCCGTCCTCTGGGCTGTTGACTTTCACTTCAGCCGCGCTTATTTCGTCAGAGTCCAGATCGGTGATCACCACGATGGGGCTCACAACAACCGCGGATCCAGCCGTGCCTACGGCAACCGGCGAGGTCACCACCAGCGGCGGCAGATCCACCGGAAGGCCAAGCACCGTGACCACCGTGGCTGCTGCGATGCTGTCAAGATCCTGGTCGTCGGTCACGGTGAACGACACCGTCCTGATCGCCGCCGACCGCGTCGTCAACGTCACCGATGCCAGCAATTGCTGATACGCCGCGGTGGACGCGGCCCCCGCGAAGGTAAGTGATCCAACCCCGGTCGTGACCGTCACACCCGTCGGGAGGGTGCCGTACCCAAGCACGTCGCCATCGGCTGCATCACTCAACGTGACTGTGGCTGAGGTCATTTCGTCGGAGTCCAGATCAGTGATCACAACCACCGGGCTCACGGCCACTGGGTTACCGGGTGTTCCCGCGGCGACCGGCAGGGTGACGACGATCGGCGGGATCTCCACAACGGGATTCACGGTGACGGGGACCATCAGCGTCACCTCGTCCGGCTCGGCGATCCCGGCCGCGCGGCGCAGGAAGTGGAACACCCCTTGCACGACTCCGAGCGGACCTTTCAGATGCTCCGACGAGTCACTGATCGTGACTGTGAAGCTGTCCTGCAGGGGCGTCCCGGTGACGACGGTGGTTGGGGTATAGACGAACTTGCCGGTGAGTGGGTCTCTGAACACGACACCGTGTGACGGCTGAACAATCGAGTAGGTGAGCGGGTCGCCGTTTGGATCGCGCGCCTTCAGGTCGATGAGCACCTGGCCCGTCCCTATCTGTTGGGCTTCGACCGGCCCCCACTCGGGGGACTCGTTGAAGAAGGTGTGGACGATCTGCCTGCGGACCCAAGCCAGGACAGCGTCGAACCACGGGGCGCGCGCCGGCGTGGCGGGGTTGGTGAACGGCGACAGGACACTGCTAACGACGGCGGTCATGACATCGACCGAGGCGGTGCTGTCTTCCGGGGCAGCCGACACGACCGATTCCGCGCTTGTGGCCGGAGTGGCGACCTCTACAGGGACGACGTCTGTCTCGGCGTTTTGGGTGGGAGCAACGCCGCCGGCGTCGGGTGCAACGACCTCCTCGGCGACGTCGGCCTCCTCCGGATAGGGTGGTGGAGCCGGGGTGTCGATAACTTCCGCCGCCGCATCGGGGATGTCTGATTCGTCGGGCACCGACGTGAGATCGTCGTCCTGCGAATGAGTTTCAGGCGAGGACGCCTCCCCTAGATCGTCAGCGGCCTCCTCTTCCTCGACTTCTTCTTCGACGGGGTCTTCGACATCCTCGGTCTCGCTAAGCTCTTCGGCGACGGACCCGCTATCCGAACTTCCCGGATCGGGCGACTCCGTGTCCTCGGTGTCGGTGCGCGAGGACGGCTTCGTCGACGAAGCCTTGGTCCGCGGCTCGGAGTCAGACTCCGCCGACGCCGAGGTGTCGGCATCCACGTCTGCGTACGCAACACCCGCCGAGTTGGCGACGGCGAATCCAACGCCGAGCGAAACCGCGAGCGCACCCACCCGTCCGATGCGTGCTGCGTTGTTCGGAGTCAGACGCTGCGCGTGCCTCGTGGGTCGCCTTCGCGGGCCACGCTCGACGAGGTCTGCCGCTGACCAGAAGTTCCGCGCGAAGTCGGCGTCGTGCCTATCTTGGGGGTCGGAATGCCGGGACACGAGTGCGCACATGTTGCCCTCCGTTTGCTGAGCGCAGCGCAATTCGCCAGGAAGCGTCGGATTGCGCGTCGTAATCAACCGGGAGACACACCTTCAGCGTCGCGGAGACTCCACGATGTATAGACATCGGGGCATGTTTCTCCACCGTGCGCGCCCCGCCTCTCGGCCTCGGTTCCCGGTTTGCTGCGTGGCGCGCAGTTTGTGGACGCCAGCGTCAGTAACGACAGAGCCTAGGGCAACAGAATGCTTGCATATGCCAAAATTGCCATCCCCGAATGGCATGCCGACTTCCCTACTGCTTGCGGCGTAGTCCACAAACGACCAAACCAGCAGGTAGAAGCTATCCACTGCGGCCAGCAGCCAATTTGCGCAAAGGTAAATCTGTCGCTTTGCGGATACCTTTGGTACGCGAAATGCGCACAAGCTCTCCCTCGGTGGACTCCATGCGCCCGGCACGGGCAGTGACGAATCGCGATGGGCCGAGAGATGCCAGAAGCTCCACCTTCGCGTCATGCAGCAATTGCCGGGGTTGCTGCGGCACCCTCAATCTCGAGCCGTTCTCGGGCTCTGACCGCCGCGAAATGAGCCGCAGTGCGCACGGGTCGTGCATTCGGCTCCATGCCGCGTTCGGCCGCCACCGCAGGGCGCACGTGCGCGTCAGTATTTGCCGTCCGCTTTCGCCGAACAACCTGGATCTCCACCAGGTAGCCACGGGCGGGAGAATCCCCGGCGGCAGTTTCCTCGACATCGCTCGAGTCCATCAATCGTCAAATTGCCTGCCTCTGTGCGGCATTGAGAAGATTGGCGGCGTGACGCGAGAAGATCATCGCGTGCCGACATGAATTGTTGGGAGGGCTTGGTTTGCTGGGCGCACGCCGTAGCGTCAAGCGTGCGCCCAGCAGTGTCGAGCTTAAAGCAATAACGTGACTCGGTTAGCGTAATTAACGATTCGCTTGATTCCGCAACCAATTAGCAACACAAGCTTCGCGACTTCCATGCGAATGAACAGTTGATGTGGGCCATCCGGACTGACCCGGCAAATTTACATCAAAGACAAACTGCCGTGTCCAAGCCGCAGGGAGAAGCGGTAAGAACCGTGATGCGCGAGGCCCGGCGACTTCCTCAGTAGAGCTAACGACTGCGTCGACGTGGGCTGTACAGGCGATGGTGCAGGGTCGCTGCATCTGCACCGCCGGTCGTCTCACTGCCACGACGTATCGTCGCGTCATGAGTGTCAAACGCGTGATGCCGGTCGTGACGGTCGACGACCTCGACGGGGCCGTCGAAAGCTATCGGGCGGTACTCGGTCTCGACGTCGTGATGAATCACGGCTGGATCGCCACTCTTGCCGACCCCGACCACCGCCACCAGGTCAGCCTCATGACGCGCGACGCGACCGCGCCCGTCAACCCGTCGGTGTCCGTCGAGGTCGACGACGTCGACGCCGCGCATGATGCCGCGGTGCGGGCGGGGTTGGCGATCGTTCACCCACTGCGAGATGAGGAATGGGGCGTGCGCCGGTTCTTCTTCGCCGATAGCTTGGGCAACGTCGTCAACGTGCTGAGCCACAGGGCTTGAGGCCCAACACTTCACGCGAGCGAGGGAATGACCTCTCGCTCGAACATTTCGATACCGGAGCGGTCGTACGCCGCTTCGGGGAAGTAGCAGATCACGTACTCGCATCCCAGGCCCTGTAGCTTCTGCAGCGCCTCGACGAGCTGTTCGGGCGTACCGCTGCCCGCCTGCGGGGTGCTCATCGAGTTCAGCATGGCATCTGCGGCGGCCTCGCCGGTCAGCCCGCTGATCCGCGAGCGCACCGCGGCGAGCCTGTCCTTGACCTCGTTCTCCGTAGCCGCGACCACGGCGTTGATGTTCACCGACCGTACGATCGCGCCGAATTCCGTTCCGACGTCTCGACAGTGGTCGGCCAGCACCTGCGACTTGTGCTCGAAACCTTCGGGTTCTGGGGTGAAGTTGGTGTACTGCGCGTACTTCGCCGCAATCCGTAGTGTGACCTTCTCGCCACCGCCGGCAATCCACAGCGGTATCCCACCCTGCTGCAACGGGCGCGGGGCCACGATGGCGCCGTCGGTCTGGTAATGCTTGCCGTCGAAGGTGACGACACCGTCGCGCCATGCGTCGCGCATGATCTGCACGCCCTCGTCGAGACGGGCCAGTCGCACCCCCGCCGAGGGGAAGCCGTAGCCGTAAGCCCGCCATTCGTGCTCGTACCAGCCGCCGCCGATGCCCATCTGGACCCGCCCGCCGGAGATGACGTCCGTGGTAGCGGCGACTTTGGCGAGGTATGCGGGGTTGCGGTAGCTCATCGCCGTACACATCTGCCCCAGCTTGACCCGCGACGTCGTCGCGGCGAAGGCGGCCATCAGCGACCAGGCTTCGTGGGTGGCCTCGTCGGTCGGGACGGGCACGGTGTGAAAGTGGTCGTACACCCACAGCGAGTCCCAGACGTCTCCGCCGTCGACATGGGTGGCGAGATCGCTCATCACCCGCCAGTGGTCACGTGGTTCGATTCCGACGAGGTCTAGTCGCCAGCCCTGCGGGATGAAGAGTCCAAAGCGCATGCATCCGACTCTAGGTGGACGTGAGGCTCTGCGGCGGTCCGCCGCTGACACCGAGTTGTCACCGATGTTCAGTAGCGTGGCCGCATGGCTCTTTCCAGGGAAGAACGGGAGCGGTTCCTGGCCGAACCGCATATCGGTGCGCTGTCGGTGTCCAACGGCGAGAAGCGTGGTCCTCTGACGGTGCCGATCTGGTATCAGTACACGCCCGGTGGCGACCTGTGGTTCACCACCGGGCGCGGTTCGCGCAAGCATCAGCTGATCGAAGCCAGCGGCTTCGTGTCGATCATGGTGGAGCGCGTGGAGCCCACCGTGCGGTACGTGGCAGTGGACGGACCCGTACTGCGCATCGAGCCGGGCACCGATGAGCAACTCGTCGAGGTGACCAAGCGCTACCTGCCGCCCGAAAACGTGGACGGCTACCTCGAGTTCGCCCGGCGCGAGCACGGCGAGAGCGTGGCTGTTTTCGTCAAGACGGCGCACTGGCTGTCCGCCGACTTGGGCGCGGTGTAGTTAACCGTCGTAGAGCGCGGCGACAGCAGGCAGGCTCACTTTGAGCGCGGGGTTTCGCGGCAATTCGCCGACCGCGGCAAACGCGACGGGCACGTTGTAGACGGGAAGTCCTTTGCGCACCCAGTCTTTGAGATCGCTGTCGGAGGGCACGGCAGCGCCAGTGACGATTTCGATGGCCGCGAACGGAACCTGGCCGAGGCGGGGGTCCGGCACCCCGACGACGCAGGCGTCGCGTACCGCGGGGTGAGCGATCAGCACACGCCTGACCGCCTCAGGTTGCACCTTGAACCCCCCGCGGTTGATGGCGCCGTCGGCACGCCCGTGCAGGGTGACGAAACCGTCGTTGTCGATACTGGCGATGTCGGTCGTGCGGATCCAGTCCGGGCCCATCGGGGCCACCTTGGCTTCCAGCAGTCCCTGCTCGCCGGGTGGCAACGCGGCTCCGGTGTCAGCGTCGACGATCCGCAACTCGGTGTCGGGCAGCGCACGCCCGACGCTGTCACGCTTCGATACCCCGAAGTCACGCACCATGTCGGTCGTCCACGCGCACAGTGACCCCGCGAATTCGGTTGCACCGTAGGCCAGCCTGATCGGTATCCCGTACCGCTGCTCGAATTCGTCGCGCGTCTCAGGATCGAGCGGACCCGAAGCGCTGATCAGAAACTCAAGCGACGCGAGGTCGGCGGCCGGCACGTCGGCGTCGAGAAGCATCTTGATGACGGCTGGCTGAACCCCGACGCGGGCCACGCGATGACGCTTCACCGCGTCTACCCAACCCTCGACAGTGAACCGCTCCAACATCGCGATTCGCCGCCCGTTGTAGATGCCTGCGATCAACTGACACACGCCGATACCGCCGAACTGCCAGTACGCCAACTCTGGCGGCGCATCGGCGGGAGCCTTCTCCCCCGCCGTCACGCTGAACACCGTGCGCTCCAGAACATGGATCCTGATGGCTTGCCGCTTCGGCGGTCCAGTGGTGCCGCTCGTCAGGATCTGCAGCGCTACACCGGGTTCGGCGGGCGCATGGGCTTTGGAGGAGTCCCGCCGACCCAGCCCGGAGATGCCGTCGACGATTGGTTCGGTGAGCGAGATGGCGATCCCCGCACTGCCGATCCGCCTTGCCGCGGCCACGACCGGTGGTGTCCAATCGTCGGTATCGGCCACCACTGCTGAGACGTTGACTTGCTCCAGGTCGCGGGCGATCGCCTCCGGCGACTGGAAGGAGTAGATCATCGCCACCGTGCGTCCGGCGGCCAGGAACCCCGCGATGGCCGCTGCATGTTGGAGCCGGTTGCGAACGACCAGGCCGACCGGCGCGTCGTCGGCGACGCCGGCCTTGCGCAATCGTGCGGCGATCGCGCTGCCGTACGCCGAGACCTCCTTGCCCGTGTACCAGCGCCCCTCGAATTCAATGCATGCGCGGTCGCCGTAGCTGTCCAGCGCTGCCGCGATGCTTGCCGTAAGCCTTTCGGTCACTTCGCCATTGTGGGGCACGCACCGGAACGGCGTAACAAGAATTTCACCCGCGTCTAACGCTGAGAAATGTGTATACGCGACTGTATACACATGACTTCTTCCACTGCAGGCCACACCGCCGACGCTGCACTCGGCGAGGAATACGAACGCGAACCGGTCCCCCGGACAGCACGGAGGTCGCTGTTCTCCGTCTCGGCCGTCTGGGTCGGCTTTCCGATGATCATGACCTCGGCGGTGTTCTCCGGGATCATCGTCTACAACCTCGGCTTCGTCACCGGCCTCCTCGCCATCCTCGTCGGCGACTTCGTGCTGATGGGTTACGTCGGCACGCTGAGTTACCTCGCGGGCCGATCCGGCAAGAACTTTGCTCTCACCGCTGCAGATACGTTCGGCTCCAAAGGTTTCCGGATCGTGTCAGCGTTTCTTTCGACATTGGTGATCGGGTGGTTCGCCTTTCAGACCGGCATGGTCGGTTCCACGCTGAACGCATCCCTGGGCTGGAGCGCGGGGTGGATCACCCTGCTGGCGGGGGTCTTGTTCGTCGCCCTCACCTTTGTAGGCATCAGGGCCATTTCGTGGATCGGGGTGGTCGCGTCCGCGCTCTTCATTCCGCTCGGTGTGGTGGCGATCGTCATCGCGGCACAGGATGGCGGGGTCGGTCCAGCGTTCTCCTACGCCGGTGGGGCGGGATTGAGCGCCTTCAGCTTCGGCGTCGCGGTGACCATGACGATCGCGTGCTTTATCGACTCGGGAACCATGACAGCCGATTTCACCCGCTGGGCACGCAACGGCAAGGAAGGTGCACTCGCGGCGTTCACGGCGTTCCCCGTGGCCTACTTCGTCGCCCAGCTCGTCGGTGCGTTCGTCGTCGCGTTGGGCGCCTCCGCGGCGGCCGATAAGACCGGTGGCGATTTTCTCCATGTCCTGGTGGACGCCAGCGGAGTGTTACTGGTTCTCGGTGTCCTTTTCGTCTTCGTCAACCTCGGCAGTGTCTGCGCCCACTGCCTATACAACGGTGCAGTGGGGTTCGGCAATATCACAGGAAAGACCATGCGGCAGTTGACGATCGTGCTCGGCATCGTCGGCACCGCGGCGGCCGTCGCAGGCATCTGGTCGCACTTCGAGACCTGGCTGAGCTTGCTCGGCGTACTCGTGCCACCGATCGGCGTCGTCATCATCCTCGACCAGTTGGTCTTCGCCGCACGCCGCACCGCCAGTCCATCAGGATTGTCTTGGAAACCGTTCGCAGCCTGGGCGATCGGGGCCGCAGTCGCACTGCTCACGCACTTCTACGCGCCGCAATTGTCGGACGCCGTGGTGGCGATGGTCGTCGGTGGGCTCGCTTTCACTGCGCTGACGCTCCTCGGCGCGTCCACTCGGGAAACTGAGGCGACGGCCGAGCCCGTCATGAGCGGAGAATCCGCATGAGCGTCACCATCGAGGCCAACCCGTACGTCTGGCCCTTCGACGGCGATATCCCGCGCGAGCGCACCGCCCTGGTCAACATCGACTGGCAGGTCGATTTCTGCGGCGAGGGCGGTTATGTCGACGCGATGGGCTACGACCTGTCGCTGACGCGAACGCCGTTGGGGCCCGCCCAGACAGTGCTGCGCGCGGCCCGAGATGCGGGTCTGTTCGTGATCCACACCCGCGAAGGTCATCGCCCGGACCTGTCTGACCTTCCCCCCAACAAGCGGTGGCGCTCGGCGCAGATCGGCGCCGAGATCGGCTCACTCGGGCCCTGCGGACGGATCCTGACCAAGGGGGAACCGGGGTGGGAGATCGTGCCCGAGATGGCGCCTGCGGCAGGCGAGCCCGTCATCGACAAGCCGGGGAAGGGCAGCTTCTACGCTACGGACCTCGAGCTGATCCTGGCCAGTCGCGGCATCACCCACATCGTCTTCACCGGGATCACCACCGATGTCTGTGTCCACACCACCATGCGTGATGCCAACGACCGCGGTTATGAGTGCTTGGTCGTGTCCGATGCCACCGGCGCCACCGACCATGCCAATCACGTTGCCGCACTGAACATGATCACCATGCAGGGCGGCGTATTCGGTGCCCATGCACCCGCGCAGACCGTCGTCCAGGCACTCGAGAAGCTCGCGGCTAACCGCTGAACACGCTGCGGTAGTCGCTCGGGGTGGTGTGCATCTGCCGGCCGAAGTGGTGGCGATAGGTCGCCGGTGACTCGAAACCGACCCGGGCGGCAATCTGTTCGATCGACAAGTCCGACGACTCGAGCAGCGCGAGGCTGGCCTGGATCCGCTGCTCGGTGAGCCATTTGATAGGTGTCGTACCTGTGGCTTTCGCGAACTGCCGAAGGTAGCTTCGGCGCGACACCATCGATTGGGCGGCCATCTCATCGAGGGAGATCGGGCGGTCGAGATTCTCCAGCGCCCAGGCCATTCCGGAAGCGATGCGGCCGTCTCCGGCAGGCTCGGGGACCGGGGTCTCGATGTACTGAGCCTGTCCCCCGCCTCGGTGGGGCGAGACGACCAGCCGCCGCGCGACGTCGTTGGCAACCCGCACACCTTTGTCGGATCGTACGATGTGCAGGCAGAGGTCCAATCCCGCCGCGCAACCGGCGCTGGTGAGGACGCGTCCGGTGTCGACGTAGAGCGGCGCCGGATCGATGTCGATGTCCGGGTATGCCTCCTTGAGCAGATCCGTGTAGATCCAGTGCGTGGTGGCGGTCCGACCGTTGAGCACTCCGGCGGCTGCCAGGGCAAACGCCCCGGAGCAGATGGAAACCAATCGGGAGCCGCGCGCGTCGGCGGCCTTGATCGCCTCGACGAGGCCCGGCGAGGCGGGTGCGCGGACGTCCCCGACACTGGGGATCACCAGGGTGTCGGCATCGGCGAGGTCGGCCAGTCCGTAAGAGGTTCGCACCGTGGCACCGCCGAGAAGCCGCAGTTCGTCGGTTTCGGAACACAACTTGACGGAATACCAGGGCCTTTCAATGCCCGCCGAGAATCTCTCCGACAACTCGGTCATGCCGAAGATCTCCGCGGCCATGCCCGACTCAAACCCTGACATGCCGTCATAGGCCAGGATGGCGACAGAATGCATGTCACTATTTTAATGAATATCGTCACCAGGGCCACTTTTGCTGATCCCAGCGCACCGGCAGCATGGAAGCCATGTTCTACCAACGACGCACACTACGGTCAGAGATCCAATCAAAGCTCCGACGTCATAGAGCTTTTCGACCGTTGATCGATATCGCCGCAGGCGTGCACGCCGCTCACGGTCTGGCGCACGGAGTTGAACCGGAGCCCATGTCACTCGCTCGCACCTAGGAGCCCGGCGGTGTCGGCGGCATCGCCACGACCGCCGCCGCGCTGACCACCGCGACCGCCACGACCGCGGCGAACACCAGCGCGGTACCCGCCTGCACCGTCGCGGCGCCAAGTCCATGAATATCGTTGCCCTGAAACACCGAATTCGCCATCGCCCCGAATACGGCAACCCCGACTGCGCTGCCCAACGCCCGTGCGAACATGTGCGTACCGGTGACCACGCCGCGATCCTCCGCACCCACACTCGACTGGGCGGCGATCAGACACGGCAGCGCCAGCAGGCCCATTCCGCAACCGGTGACAAAGCACAGGCAAGCCACCAGCCACACGTCGGGGTGGTTCACCGTGGCAAGCAGTCCGACGACCCCGGCCAGTACCACGGCCGCGCCCAGCGCCGCGGTCCGCTTGAATCCCACTCGGAGATAAACGCGTCCGGCCAGGCCCGCGGTCAAGGGCCATCCGATGGTGAGTGCGGTCATCGCCAGACCTGCCTGCACGGGCGCGGCGCCGACCGTCCCCTCCAGGTAGGTCGGCACAAAAGACGTCAGCCCGATCAGGATCGCACCGACGCCGAGGCCCACGATCGTCGTCGTCAGCAGAAGCCTGCGGGTCAGCACGAAGCCCGGCAGAACCGGCTCGGCAGCTCGCCGCGAGACGACCCAGAAGAGAACCAGTAACACACCGCCGGATGCCAACGATCCGATGCTGGGGGCCGATGTCCATGACCACGCCTGTCCCCCTGCGAGAATGGCGAGTACGACCAGCGACAGACCTGACGTGAGCAGGACCGCACCGACATAGTCCACGTGCGCCTCTCGTCGGTCGAAGTCATCCCGGTAGCGGCGCAGCAGCATATACGCAGCGATCAGGCACAGCGGCACGTTGAACACGAACACTCCGCGCCATATCCCCCACTGTGCGAAAAGGCCGCCGAAGGTCGGGCCGATCACCGAGGCCGCGGCCCAGACGCTGGCGAAGTAGCCCTGCACCCTGGCGCGCTCAGCGAGGGTGTAGATGTCACCGACGATTGTGACCGACATCGGTTGCACCGCACCGGCTCCCAGCCCCTGCACCACCCTTGCGGCAATCAGCGCGGGCATCGACCACGCGAACGCACACAGGATCGAACCGGCCATGAACAGCATGATGCCGACGAGGATCACCGGCTTGCGGCCGTACATGTCCGATACTTTGGCGTACACCGGCGTCGTCACAGCCTGGGCGAGCAGGTAGCCGGAGAACAACCACGGAAACAAGGCGGATCCGCCGAGTTCGGCCACGATCGTGGGGATGGCAGTCGCCAGCACCGTCGAGTCCAGCGCGACGAGGCTGAGGGCCAACATGATCGAAGACAGGACGGGGCCACGCTCGGAGCGGAAGCCGACCCCGGCGGCGTTCGACGCCGGCAGGCTCCTACTCCGCGCTCGTCGAGAGGACCACGGTGCTGTGCGCAGCGATCGTGAGACCCATGCCGTGTACCAACGACGTCTGAGCACCTTCAACCTGACGGGTGCCGGCGTCACCGCGCAGCTGGGTGACGGCCTCGGTGAGGAGGAACAGACCGAGCATCCCGGGATGGGTAAACGACAACCCCGCGCCGTTGGTGTTCAGCGCCACCGAGCCACCGGGCGCGATATGACCGTCGGCCACGAACGGCCCGCCCTCACCCTTGGCGCAAAAACCGATGTCCTCCAACAAAATCAGCAGACTTGCCGTGAAGGCGTCGTACACGTGTGCGGTGTCGACGTCGCCGAGCGACCGACCCGCCATTTCCAGCGCAATCGTTGATGTCTGCGCTGCCACAGTACTCGTGAGATCCGGCATGGCTGAGACGGCGCGGTGATTGCTCGACTCGGAGAAGCCCCGAAGATAGACCGGCGGATGCGGCAGTGACGCGGCACGCTCGGCGGAGGTCACGACCACGGCGGCACCGCCGTCGGTGACGAGACAGCAGTCCCTGGCGTGGAGCGGAGTTGAGATCATCTTCGATTCGACGACGTCCTCGACGGTCAGTGGCTTGGGGTAAGGCGGGTTGGGATGCAGCAGCGACCATTGCCGCGCCGACACCGCCACCGAGGCGAGTTGCTCACTGGTAGTGCCGAACTGGGCCATGTGCCGCTGCGCCATCAGCGCAATGGACGAGATCGGATGGATGAGACCGTAGGGCTCCTCGTAGGCTGACCACTCGGCCCGGCTCACGAGCTTGCCCATGTCGGATCGCTGGGTGCTGCCGTAGGCGATGACCGCCACTTCGCACAGCCCCGCCGCGATCGCTGCCGCCGCATGTCCGACGTGGCTGACGAACGATGCCCCGCCGATATTGGAGGAGTCCATGTACCGGGGGTGCATGCCCAGCTTCTCGGCGAGGTTCATCGTCGGGAAGGAGTAATGCGAACTGGCGCTGAATAATCCGTCGACATCCGCCAGCGTCAGGCCGGCGTCTGCGACGGCACGCCGGGTGGCCTCAGCCATCAGCCCGACGGGCGAGCGGCCCTGTGTCTGCCAGGTATCGACTTCGGCAGCGCCGACGATGGCGGCCGTACCCCTGATGCTCATGACACCGCCACGAAGTGCGCGAGGGTCATCTCGTCGGTCACATCCTCGAACTCGACCCGCACTCGTTGACCGATGCGGGGTTCACCGTCTTGCGTGGTGAGATCGGCAAGCGTGCGGAAACCTTCGTCGAAGTCGACGAGCGCAATGGTGTAGGGCACCGCATCGGCGAAGTAGGGATGCCCGGCGCGCTCCTGGACGGTGTACGAGTAGACAGCTCCGCCGCCGGCCGACCACCGCCGTTGGACACCTTGGCCACACGACGGGCAGAACTCCTGCGGGCGGGCGTACACCGCGTTGCACGCAGTGCAGGCGTAATACGGCAACCGGTGCTCTTTCAGATCGGCGTAGTACTGCTTCTCCTCGCCGCGAAGTTGCGGGATGGGACGTTCGATCATTTGACCACCACCGGATTGATCGGCCCGCCGACGCTACCGATGACAGGCAATGGACAGGCGGAGAAGAAGAACTCGTAGCGGCCGTCGTTCGCGCAATCCTCGGCGAGCGCGTCGAGGTCGAAGATCTCACCGACGAGCAGGCCGATCGACGGCAGCGCGACGCGGTGCCAGGGCTGGTTGACCGCGCTGACGTCATTGGGCCGCACCTCGGCGCCCCACGTGTCGACGCCGATGCCCGCGATTTCCTTGTGGAACAACCAGTCCAGCGTGTCGAACGCCAGGCCGGGCGCATCCCCGCCGGCATAGGTCCCCCAACTGCCCTCGGCGCGCACCTGGGTGATCTGGCCGAACCGGATGAGCAGGATGTCACCGGTTCCGACCGCCACGTGCTGCGTGTCCGCGCAGGCCTGCAGGTCGTCCCCGGTCACCGCGCGACCTGGTTCCAGCCAATCCACCCCGGCCCAGCGGGGCAGATCCAGCAGCACTCCCCGCCCCACGATTTTGTCCCTGTAGTTACTGATGTCGTTCTTCTCAGCACCCATCGAACTGACCAGTCTGGCGTCGTAGCCGTTCCACATCTTGGAATCGAAGAACATGTGCCCCAGCGCATCCCAGTGGGTCGCGCCCTGTGCCGCCATGATCAGGACGTCGTCGGCGGCCCCGATGCCCTGAGGGGTGCCTGCGAGCGCTCGGGCGTAGGCGTCGTCCCCGTCCCGCATCATGAAGCTCATCGGGTTGAATCGCCGCAGATGACCGCTCTGCGGCCCGGTTTCGCCGTAGTCGATCGACAGCGAGAACACTCTGCCGTCGGTGACGAGGGCCGAAGCCGCGCGGATCATCTCCGGGGTGATGTAGTTGACAGTGCCCGCCTGATCGTCCTCGCCCCACTTGCCCCAGTTCTTGCATCGTTCCGCAGCGTCGCGCAGACGCTGCCAGTCTTGCTCGAGCTGCTGGTCAGTCATCCTTCATTCCTCATGCTTTCGGCCCGATCGAGGATCGAGGCCATGGTCATGCCGAGTACCGATGCTTGATCGTCGGTTCCCAGCCTCAACTTGCGAACATCTCTTACGGGGTCATCGCTGGCCATGTCGAAGCAGTAGTCGCTGCCCAGAACGACCCGATCCCAACCGACTCGCTCGCCGAGAAACCGCAGGGACGCGGTGTCGTGCGTCAGGCTGTCGAAGTAGAACCGGCGCAGGTACTCGCTCGGCGCGCAGGGAATCGCATCGCGCAGGTCGGGGCGATGCGCCCAGCCGCGATCCCACCGTCCGATCTGGTACGGCGCGAACCCGCCGCCGTGCACGAAGCAGAAGACGAGATCAGGGTGGCGCTCGGCCACACCCCCGAAGATGAGACTGCCGATGGCCAGCGTGGAGTCGGCGGGATTCCCGACCAGGTTGCGCAGGAAATGCTTTCGGTAGCTTGGACTGTCCGCCGGCGCGGAATGCACCAGCACGAACATCCGCCGGCGTTCGAGTTCTGCCCACAGCGGCTCGAATTCCGGCGCGTCGAGGTTCTCCCCCGCGACGTTGGCGCCCAACTCCACGCCGCGCACCGACGTCCTGTCCGCGCACCTTTCCAGTTCGGCCAGCGCACTCCCGACGTGAGGCAGCGGGAGGGTCAGTAGCGTCAGAAAGCGATCCGGCGCTGCCTCGGCCGTCGTGGTCGTGGCATCGTTGACGATCGCCGCGTGCCGCGCGCTGCGCGCCTCGTCGAGCGCATAACCGAACTGCGGTGGCGTCGGTGAGAGAACCTGAACGTCCACGCCCATCCGGTCCATGTCGGCGATACGCACCTCGACGTCGAACATCCCCGGTGGCAGCGGCCCGCTCACCCTGCCACTGGGGTAGTCGAGAAAGCGCCCACCGTCGCGATCGGCGAATACCGGTGCATACTCCGGCATCTCGGCTCGCAGAGCTTCGACGGCATCGGTGGAGATGAGATGCGCATGCGCATCGATCACAGGCATGGGATTTGCTCCTGGCAGGGTTGACCCCGCTCCGGTCCCGACAGGGCCGGAGCGAGGCAGGACATCGGTTCGACTACTTCGTCACGCCGGGCGAGAGTTGGCCGAGCTGCTCAAGAATGTCGTAGGCGGTGCCGTACGCTGCCTTTTGCAGTTCGAGCGCCTGGGCCTTGTCGAGGTGCTCCATTCCCACACCGGGGATGGAGGTGCGGGCTTTGATGAACTCATCGGACTCGGATGCCGCATCCACGAGAGCTTCCAGCCACAGTCGGTGTGATTCCGGGATGCCCTGAGCTGCGACGATTCCGCGTGTCGAACCCCACGGATCGTTCTCTATGCCCAGCAGCGATGCGGCGTTGGGCTGATCCTTACCCCAATTGGCCGCGCAGGGGTTGGTGTTCCCCGTGCACGTCAGCAGGACCACTTTGCCGTCTTGGACGAACGGCGACGCCGCACCGGGCAGAGTGACCGCGATGTCGCCGGCGCCGGCACCGAGTGCGGTGTTGATCTCCGAATGCGAGCCTCCCACACTGGTGTTGAACTCGACGCCCGCGATATCGGCGTAATTGTTCAGCGCCAGATCGGGGCCGGCACCGGGACCGCGCGAGATGTACCTGATCTCGCCCGGATTTTCCTTGGCGTAGGCGAGCATATCCTCGAAGCTGTCACCCCAGGGAGCACCGGCACGCGAAACAATCACGTACGGAACCGATTCGGTCAGCGCTACGGTGTTCAACGATTCCATTGAGACACCGAGATCCTTGGCCACCGGCGTGGCCAGCAGGTCGATGGTCGAACCGGGCAGCGTGACGACTGCCATCATGTAGCCCTCATCGCCGCCGCGCTGATCGGCGATCCAATCAAGCGCCTCCCACGCGCCGTAGGTACTGCCGAACTCGGGGCGGTCCAGCACCTTGATGTCGACCGGCGAGATCGACGAGGCTGCCTCGGCGAGCTGGCGGGCGTAGATGCCGTCGTCGCTACCCGCCTCGTCGACCACGACGATGGTCAAGGGGCTGCGCGGGAATCCGTCCTTGAGTGGTTGGAGTCTCCCGTCTTCGGCGAAGACCGGTGTGTCGGTGGCATCGTCGGTTGCCGTGCTGCGCTCGCGCTGCGAACACGACACCGTCCCTGCCAGCAGGGTCATGGCCGCGGCGACTGCCGCCGCTGATCTCAACATATGGCGTACCTTCATGAGAGCCTCCTTGCTCTGGTGAATGGGAAGGTCAAGGGTGGACGTGCGGATAGGCCACACGGCTGTTGGTGTAGCCGCCGGCGCCGAGGAAGGCGGCGACAGCCAGCGTGGATGCGATCGGATCGACGACGGGCGCCCCGATTTCGTCAGACAGCGACGCTGCCGACATCAGCACTGGCACCATCGTCATGCCGAGCGGCAGGATGACTTCGGCTCCCTCCTCGTCTATCGCCCGGCGTGCCTGCTCGACGAAGCGCTTACGGAGATCGTCCACCCGGCCGGCCATTTCGGTGATGGGGACGTCGACGGGCCGGATGGACGTGATGCCGTGTGTGATCTCCCAGGACGGCAGTAGCTTGCGGAACATCACCACGTGCGGCTGGTCATAGCACACAACGCTGACCCGGGCGCCGAGGGTGAAGGCGACGTGGGTGCTGGTGCGCCCCGGTCCCATCACCGGGATGTCGACGACGTGGCGGGCCTCGTCGATACCGAGATCCAGTGTGCCGTAGGGAACCACGGCGGAGGAGCCGGCTTCCTGTGCCTGCAGTGCCGCCCTGGCCACCAGCGGCGCGATGACCGCCCGATGGTACTGCGTCAGGCCCTTCTTGTAGACCGACCCCTCAATCTCCACGAACTCGACCCGCTGGCCGTACGGGGCGGCGGCTCGCACCGCTTCTTGGCGGCGGTCACGTTCGTCGGGTGGGTACTGGGCAAGCACCACCGCGATGGGCTTCGGTTCTTCTGCCATGGTTCAGTCTTCTTTCGGTGCGGTGTGTTCGACGGTCTTGCGGTGCGGGTCGGCCTCCGGCGGAGGGTGCGCCGTTCTCATGTCGGCCTGCTGAGCGAGGACCAGTTCGCGTTCCTGCCGGGCCACTTTCATGGTTCTCCGGATTCCAATGACCAGGAATAGCCCGGCCATGACCAGGATCACGATCGTGATGGGCCGGCCGAAGAACGCCGACGGTTCGCTGAACACACTGAGACCACGGCGCAGCGAAGCCTCGAAACCGGCGGCGAGAACGACGGCGAGTGCCGCCGCAGCGGTCGAGTAACCGTATCGGAGCATGAAGTAGCCGACGCCGGCCGCGGCAAAGCACAGCGCCACGTCGAGCACTCTGAACTGCAGCGAATAGACACCGAGCACGACGGTCGCGATGGACAACACGATGACGACCGAACGGTTGATGGTCAGCAGCTTGACCATGCCGCGGGCCATCGCCCACCCGGTGATGATGATGAACAACGACGATCCGAGCAGGCCGGCGACGACCGAGTAGAACAGCTCCGGCGTCTCGCTGACCAGGTGCGGTCCCGGCACGAAACCGTTGAGCGACAACGCAGCGAGCAACAGAACCATGGAACCGCTTCCCGGAATTCCGATCCCGAGCGTGGGGATCAGCTCACCGGAG
Organism: Mycolicibacterium iranicum; assembly: GCF_001650495.1. Classification (GTDB taxonomy): domain Bacteria; phylum Actinomycetota; class Actinomycetes; order Mycobacteriales; family Mycobacteriaceae; genus Mycobacterium; species Mycobacterium iranicum_A. Next base: position 23,645 of record NZ_LWCS01000001.1, read on the forward strand.
TTGGATGCATTCTGTGACGCCTCGTTGGCCGCAATCCCGTCGGGAGCACCCTTACCGAACTTCTCGGGATGCTTGGACATGATCCTGGCGTTCTGGTAGGCGATCATGGCCGCGGGTGTCGCCCCGGCGCCGGGAACAGCACCCACAACAGTGCCGACGACCGTGCCACCGAACATGGCGGGCAACACCGGGATGAACCGACGGAGATTGGGGAATTTGGCCGCGAACGTCCCGCCGTCGGAGTTCCACTGGAAGTTCTGCCGCGTCTGGCGTAGCAGTTCACTCAGCGCCAAGAGCCCGATCACGACGATCGTCGCGTCGATACCGCTTCGCAGCCAGGGGATGTCGAACGTGAACCGCAGAGTCGAGTTGACCGGGTCGAGCCCCACGACGGCGATGAGTAGGCCCATGGCGACCGCCAGCAGACCCTTGAGCACGTTGCGCCCTGTGAGACTGACAATGGCGACCAATCCGAAAAGATAGAGCGCGAACAGTTCGGGCTGAAGGAAGTAGTAGGCCAGGGCAGCCAGCGGGATGATTGCGCCGATAAAGAACAAGATCGACACGATCTGACCGAATATCGCCGCCACGAAGGCAATTCCGAGCGCATAGCCGGTCTCGCCCTTCTTGTGCATGGTGTAACCGTCGATGACAGTCAGCGCAGCGGCTGGAGAGCCCGGCACGCCGACAAGGATCGCCGGGATGCTGTTGCCGTACTGCGAGCCAACCGACACCGACATCAGCAACACGATGGTGGTGACGATGTCGAGCTGAAAGGTGAAGGGAAGAATAAGGGCGTATGCGAGGGTGGTACCGACACCGGGCAGGGCACCGAAGATCACCCCCACGACGGCGCCGATCGCGATCGCCACCCACATCACCGGGTCGCCGAGGATCGCGACACCGGACGAAATCGCTTCCCAGACAGCTGAGAACGCTTGGTGCAAGAAGTTCATCGTCGTCCTTCGCGCCCTCAGGGGTTGATCATGCCGGCGTCGATGAGCAGGTTCTCGATGGGTCCTGGCGGCAGGGGCACGCCGAGCCCCAAACCGAACATGGCGAATGCGAAGAGGGTGAATCCGAGGGCGACCAGCACCCGTCGGAGCCAGGTGCTGTAGTCCATCGACCACAGTCCGGCGACGATCGCGAGCGGCATCGCAATGAGGAAGCCGAGCACCGGCAGAAGCAGCAGGAATACGAAGCAGCCCGCGATGAAAAGCAGCGCCCGCCATTTCGACGACGGGTGCTCAGGCTCGTCCTGAACGCCTTCCTCCGGTGCCCATTTTCCGAACTTGCGGATATACATTGCCGTCCGCACCGACTGGACCAGCCCGCCGACGACGAGGAAGGAGCCGATCGCCGTCGGAAACCCCATGGGTCCGATCGAGTCGAAGACCACTTTCGGCTCGGGGTAACTGAATGCCACCGCCAACACGAACACACCGAGGGCGACGATGAGCATCGACCCTGCGAGGTCGATGTACTTGTTCATCGTCACCGGGACGGAGCCCTCTTCGAGCTCGACGTCCGTGGTGAGCGGATTCAGACGCAGCAGTGGCTCATCGGGCGGTTGCGGCGAGGTCACGATCGTATCCGTTCGAGGGGTCGTCGACGCTGGCGCGCAGCTGGTGCTTGGCGATCTTCTGCGTGGAAGTCTTGGGTAGAGAGTCGATTTGGCGGTAGTACCTCGGCACCTTGAACCGCGCCAGGCGTTCTGCTGCCCAGTCGCCGATGTCGCCGAAGTTCAGCTCGCTGCCGTCGCGAGCGACGATGAACACCATCAGGTCTTCATCGGTGAGCTCGGAGGGCACTCCGATCACGGCGCTCTCCAGTACGGACGGATGGTCGTTGATGACGTTCTCGACTTCCAGCGACGACACGTTCTCACCTCGTCGTCGGACGATGTCCTTCTTGCGGTCGACGAAGTAGTACTGTCCATCGGTGTCGCGGCGGGCCATGTCACCTGTGTAGAGCCAGCCGTCGCGCAGTGCTTCGGCCGTCTTCTCAGGATCGTGAAAGTAGCCGAGCATGTGCGCCGGTCCGCGCAGAATAAGCTCTCCGACTTCATTGTCCCCGAGCATGTTTCCGTCCTCGTCCACCACAGCAGCCTCAGTGCGCGGCACCGAGGGATCAGGGTGATGACGCGGAAAGCCCATGGCGCCTGCAGTTCTGCGCTCGTCGTAGGGCTCGAGCAGGCCGAAGGTGGTTTCGCTCATGCCGAAACCGGAGATGACAGTCATCCCGTAACGTTTCTCCAGCGATTCGCGCAACTCACCCGGGAGCGCCGGCACGCCGTAGGCGACCTTGACGTGATGTTCGCGGTCGTCGTCGGCGGGCGGCTTCTTACTCAAGATCAGCGTCATCGCGCCGATGAAGTTGAACACCGCGACCTTGTTCTTACGGATGTCGTCCCAGAACCGGCCGGCCGAGAAGCGCGGCGCGAGCACGATCGCACCGCGAGCGCCGATGGCGCCCATCATCGAGTACGCCTGAGAATTGACGTGGAACAGCGGCAGGCATGCATAGATTCGGTCGCCGCGTTCCATCCGCATCCAGGACGGGTACGCCTGACCCGTCAGGACGAAGTTCTTGTGGCTTTGCATGACGGCCTTGGGATTTCCGGTTGTGCCGGAGGTGTAGATGAAGCTGACCACGTCGTCCGGCTGCACGTCCGTCGCGGGCGCGGCCGTACCCGCACGATCGACAAGCTCGCCGAAGTGGGGGAAGCCGCCGCTCGCCTGGATGCAATACCCGGCTTCCAGACCCGGCAGTTCCTCGACCGCGGACTCGACGATCTCGGTGTAGCCGTCGTCGACGAGCACGAACTTGGCTTGCGAATGCTCGAGGATGTAGCGGGTCTCCTGCTCCCTGAACCCGGTGTTGATGGCAACGAGGGTGGCTCCCAGCTTCGCGAGACCAAACCATGCGTAGAGCAGCTCGGGTTTGTTGTCGACCATGAACGCAACGCGGTCTCCGCGGCGAACGCCGAGGTGGTGCCACACGTTTGCGGCGCGGTTGGCCTGCTCGTCGAATTCCCGGTATGAGATCTGGCGCTCATCCCAGAGCAACAGCGGCTCGTCAGGCACTTCGGCGACCGCCTTTTCCAGAAATTGCCCGACGGTCAGCTCTGAGTGATCCACAGGTTCCTCCCGTATCACCATCACGATGGTGATCGGAGTCACCACTGGCTCGTTGAAGTATACGAGACAGTGTCCCTTTTTGTGAATGCCTGGCGGAAAATCGGCCCCGACGGGCTGTCAAGCCAACCCGGCGAGCAGCAGACCCGACTCGGCCGTCGGCCGCTCGCTCAGCGGCACGACGGAGTCATGCAGCGCCGACCACACAGTGGCGGTGATGTTCAGCAACACCGGAACGCCGAACTCGGCCTCAAGCAGTGGCGCGGCGTAAATCGCGAACCACAGACCGCCGGGCAACATCAACGCCTGGGCGTCGGGGCTCGCAGCGAGCGCCGCCCGGCCCAGTCGCAGCGCGAGATGGTGATCGGCCTCAGGGTCGGCTGCCTTGTTCTGCGCGAGATTGCGCTGCTCAGCCTCGACTCGCCGCACTTCGATCCCGGCCTGCCCGAGGTACTCCACGATCCTTGCGTTGAGGGCATCGGGCCAGCGAGTCGCCAGGGCGATCCGCTCGGCTCCGAGGTGGTGCAGCGCCGCGATATGGGCTTCCAAATCGGTGCTACAGCGCAGCCCGGACCGGTCTGCCGCTTCGGCCAACAGCGCAGATGTCCGCTCACGCCCCAGCGACGCGGCCAACGGCACCCCTGAGATGGCGATCGAGTCCGCCCGCGAAGAGAGGATGTCGACCCCTTGCCACAGCGCGGGCAATTCTCGTTCCACCGCGGAGAGGCTGTATTCGGCCAGGTTCAACTGGGTGGTGACCAACAGCATCCCGTCAGGGGCGACACGGGCGAACTGGTAACCGTCCATGTCCGTATGGCGATGGGGAATGATGTAGCCCAACCTGAACCACGGGAAAACGATCGCCATAGGGTCAACCTCTTCTCAAGCCGAGTATTCTGGGACAGCGTCTCGTCTAATAGGGTATGCGGTTGGGCTCACGAGCCGGTAGTGAGTGTGAAGTGAGGATTGACGCAGGGGGTTCTATGACCAGTGAAGAAGACACGAACGACGGCGCCCCGGCTTTCTCGCCGGAAGCCGAACACCGCGGCGTCGCGACCAAGCTGTTCACGTTGCTGGAGGCGCTGGCCGCCGCACCCGACGGGATCAGCGTGCGCGAGGTCTCTCGCGCCACCGGAATCGACAAGAGCTCGGTGAGCCGAATCTTCAATCAACTGGCGGCGCTCGACGTGGTGGAGCAATCTCAGCTCACCGGCCGATTCGAGGTCGGGCGCCGGTTGTCCTCGCTGGGCGAGGTCTTGCACACCCACAACTCGCTGTGGGGGCTGGCCGAACCCATCGTCCGCGATCTCGTGGCTCGTTTCGACGAGACCTGCTACTTCATCGTGCGCGAAGGCAACCAGGCAAGGTTCCAGGAGCGCATCGATTGCAGGCAGGCCATTCGATACGTCATCGAGCCAGGCGTGGTCTCTCCCTTGTACGCAGGTGCGGCGGGCCGCGCGATCCTTGCGGGAATGCCGGAAGAGGAGGCGACCGCCTACCTCGACAGTGTCACCGCCAACCCGATGACCACCGAGACCATCACGGACCGAGAACTCCTGCGCAAGTTCGTCGAGCAGGACCGTGAGCGCGGATACAGCGTCAGCCTCGGCGAACGAGTGGCCGGCGGGCGCGGAATAGGCGCCCCGGTGCGTCGCGCCGACGGATACTGTGTCGCCGCGATCCTATGGACCTGCCCGTCGACACGTTTCGACGTCACGCGCATCGAAGAATTCGGCACCGCGGTGCGCGAGGCCGGCCGCAACCTTTCCACCCTTCTCGGATACTCGGCATAGGCCCGCTCAGGCTGCGAAGCGGACGACGGTGCCGACCGTCATGAGCTTGAATGCATCGGGCATCCGCTCTGCCACTGCCCGCTGAGTACGGAATCCACTGCAGTGCATCGGGGAAACCCACATCGGCTCGCGCGTGAGGAGTTCGTCCACCGTGCGGTCGACCTTGGCCTGGGTGATGCCGGCGTGCCCGAGATGGAAGCCGCCGAGTACCCCGTGCAGGGGCGCACCCTCGCCGAGCTTGAGAGCGTGGTCGACTGCCGACACGACGCCCGCGTGCCCACACGGGTCGAGCACGATAAGGCCCAGGCCTTTCACGTTGATGCTCAACGTCATGTAGTCCTCGATCGGATCGGCGCAGACGTGCCCGTCCCGCACAGACATCCGGCCGACGGGGACCTCTTCCTCGAAGTCGAGTGTGGTCGGCACTTCACCGCTGGTCATCACGCCTGGCGCGATCTCCAGCGGATCCCTGAGCGGCACCACGGCGGCACCGGCCGCTGTGAGCTCATGTTCGGTGAGCGCCTTGTTGAAGTACTGCAACGTGACCTCAGGACGCTGGATCAATCTCGGCGTGAACGCCGACGGGTGCACCAGGACGGGCACTCGATACCCGATGTGCTCCAGCGCGGCATAGATGCCGCCGAAGTGATCGGGATGGCCGTGCGACAGCACCACCTGGTCGACTTCGGAAAGGTCGATGCCCAGCAATTTCGCGTTGTGCACCAACGGAATCGGACTCATCCCGGCGTCGAACAGAATCGTGGTCGTGCGCCCGGCGGTCGTCGCCCTCAGCAGGAACGAGATGCCGTTCTCGGCCAGCGGAGTCCCACGGCGCGCCCCGAAGTGCTCCGGCATGCCCTGCCGCGTGATGCCCGCCGAGTTCGACATCAGCATGTCGATGTAGTTGTCGACGAGGACGGTCAGGACCAGCTCGTCGCACTCACGCATGACTCACGGCAACCGTTCTGGTCAGCAGCTGCTGCGGTGTGTGCACGAGCACCTTCTCCAGCGCGACCGGATCGGTGATGGTGGCACGCACCGTGCCGACGGGATCGGGATCGGCCATGTCGAACGGATAGTCGCTACCGAGGGCAAGGCGGTCGGCACCGACACGCTGCAGCAGGAATGCCAGTGAGTCCCGGTCATGGGTGAGCGTGTCGAACCAGAACCGGTCAAGGTACTGCGACGGTGCCCGGTCGATCCGCGCCTTGGGCTCGGGCCGCACCTTCCAGCCGTGGTCGAACCTGCCGATCTGATAGGGCAGAAACCCGCCGCCGTGCAGCAGCGCAATCCGCAGTGCCGCATTGCGTTCGAGCACACCGCTGAAGATCAGCGACCCCGCAGCCAGGGTGGAGTCGGTGGGGTTGCCGACGAAGTTGTGCAGGTAGTAGTCGTGCATCCGGTCGTGGCCCGCGACATCTGACGGATGCAGGACGACCGCGAGGCCGGCATCGGCGATCGTCGTCCACAGTTCGGCGAAGCGGTCGTCACCGAGGTTGGTCCCGGTGACGTTGGTGGCGACCTCCAAACCGACCACCTCCGGAACCGACACCAGCCGTTCCACTTCGGCGGCAGCTGCGTACGGATCCTGCATCGGCAGGTGGCCGAGCACGACGAAGCGCTCGGGGTGGGCGCGCGCGATGTCGATCAGCGAATCGTTGTACACCTGCGCATGGGCTGCCGCGGCCGCGGTCTCCAGCTTGTACTGGAATTGTGGCGGGGGCACCGACAGCGCGTGAACCTTGACGCCGTCACGGTCCATGTCGGCCAGTCTGGCGCCGACGTCGAACATGCCCGCCGGGAACGGACCGCTGACGCGTCCGTTCGGGTAGCTGAAATACCATCCATCGCTGCGGTTTTCGATCTTGGGGGCAGCTGCCGGAACCTCGGCCGCCAGGTCGTTGATGAACGCCTCCGGGACGATGTGGGCGTGGATGTCAGTGGTCACTTCTTCTCCAGGTCGGGTCGTGCGACGTCGGTGGAGCGCCAGAACACGATTTTGCGCTCGGCGAACCAGAGGGTCAGGTACGAGATGAGTCCGAAGAGCAGGAAGATGCCGATGAGGACCCATACCGCGGGGGTGTCGAAGCCGGATCGGTAGCGCTGCAACAGGTATCCGAGTCCCGCATCGGAGCCGACGAACTCCGACACGATCGCGCCGATGATGGCGGTGGTCGCACCGAGTTGCAGGCCGCCGAAGATCACCGGCAGAGCCGCCGGGATCTTCAGCATCCGCATGATCTGCCACTTCGAGGCGCACAGCGAACGCATCAATTGCACCGAATTCGGCTCGGCCAGGCCGAGTCCGCTCAACGTGGTGATGAACACCGCGTAGAAGCAGGCGATCGCGGCCTGAAAGATCTTGCCTTCGATACCGAAGCCGAACCATGTGATGATGACCGGCGCCAGGATCACCGTCGGTATCGCCTCCAACGCGGACAGGAACGGCAGGTAGGCCGTGCGCAGCCGGATCGAGGATCCCAGCAGCAGGCCGAGGGTGAAGCCGATCAGCGCGCCCAGCGCGAAGCCGCCGAGGATTTCTGTGACCGTCCGCAGGACGTGGTCGGAGAACCCGTTGGCACCGAGTACCCGCGGAGCCGCTTCGATGACGGACTGCGGGGTGGGCAGCAGAATTGACGGGACGAGGCCGTTATTCGTGACGTAGTACCAGATGCCGAAGAGCACCGGCGCGATCAGGACGGTGACCACGTACGGCGACATCGTCCACCGTCTGGTCGGATGTTCGGCGCGTAACTCGGTGACGCGCTCCTGAAGAGTCGTCATGACTTGCGCGACCTCGATTCTTCGGACCAGAAGACGACCCGACGCTCGATCACATCCATGATCGACACCAATGTGATCGCGATGACCACGACGACGACGATGACCGCGAAGGTCAGCGGCATGTTGAGCTGTGAAGAGAATTCCTTGGTCAAGGTGCCGAGCCCGCCGGCCGACGCAGAGAGGATCTCGGCAACCAGCACGCCGGTGAACGCCATCAGCATCGCGTGCTTGACGCCGACCATGATCATCGGGACCGCCGACGGCAACTGCAGCTTGAAGAACGTCTGCGTACGTGTGGCGTTGAGAGATTGCATCAGCTTGAACTCGTTCGCCTTCGGCAGCGCCAACCCGACCATGGTGTCGATCCACACCGGGAAGAAGCAGATGACCACCGCGATGGCGATCTTGCTGGGCGGCCCGAAGCCGAGCCAGCCGATGAACAGCGGCGCCAGCACGATCTTCGGCAAAGCCTGCACCATGATGGCGTACGGCGTGATCGCTGTCCTGATGAAAGGTATTGTGCCCAGCGCAATTCCGGCGGCCAGACCGACACTGCAGCCGATCAGCCAGGCGATGACGACGGAGAACAGCGTGCTGTAGAGGTCTTCCCACCAGTAGCCGGCGGTGACCAGGCGCACGAGCCCGGACAACACGTCCGACAGGGTGGGGAACAGGGTGCGGTCCTCAAGAAACCGCGGACCGATTTCCCACGCCGCCGCGAACACGAGAACACTGCCGAGGCTGATCCACCAGCTGCTACCTTCGCCGCCGGACGTCGCAACACGCGCTTTGGTCGGCCTGACCCTTAGCGCCGAGGTCACGACAACCCGAGCAGAGTTCGGGCCCGCAGCGCCAGAGCGGCGAACTCCGGGGTCAGCGTGAGTTCGGGGCTTCGGGGCCGGTCGAACGGCACATCGATGACCTCGACGAGGCGGCCGGGCCGCGCGCTCATCACCGCGATGCGATCGGACATGAAGACCGCCTCGCTGATGTTGTGCGTCACCAGAATCGCCGTCGCCTTCGAATGTGCCTGCAGGCGCAGTAATTCGGAGTTCATCGATTCTCTGGTGAATTCGTCGAGGGCGCCGAACGGCTCGTCCAGTAGCAGCAGCTTGGGGCTGTGGATCAGTACGCGGCACAGCGCCGCGCGCTGTTGCATGCCGCCCGAGAGCTGCCACGGGTAGGACTTCGCGAACTCCGCGATGCCCACCATCGACAGCAATTCCTCGGCGCGCGCGCGGTACTTCTTCTTGGACTGGCCGAAGACCTCGACGGGCAGCAACACGTTGTCGATGGTGGTGCGCCACGGGAACATCACGGCCTGCTGGAACATCATCCCGATGTCGCGACTGGGCCCCGACATGGACTTGCCGTCGAACGTGACGGTGCCCTGCGAAGGAGCCAGCAGTCCGCCCATGATGTTGAGCGCCGTGGATTTCCCGCAACCGCTGGGTCCGAGAAGGGTCAGGAACTCGCCGTCCATGACGTCGAGGTCCATACCGCTCAGCGCGACCATTTCGTCGTCGCCGCTGCGATAGGTCTTGCTGATCCCGCTGGCTCGCACCAGCGGGTCGGTCTTGGTCATGGTCGTCGATTCCATCGCGGTTGCCATCGTCCTCAGCCGGTGTAGTTTGCTGCTTGTTCCTTGACCTGCGCCCGGTCGAAGTCGTTGGCGAAATCGAGGAATTGGGTGTTGAGGAAAGTGTCGAGGTCGTACGGGGACGAGCTCTCCATCGTCGAGGCGATTGTGTCGAGGAAGATCCGGGTCTCCTCCGGATCATGCGCGCCGATGCGCGCCGGGTCCTTCGGCGGCACCTGGGTCAGTGAGAGGTCGAACCGCAGGAGACCCTGCGACACCCCGTCGGCGTTGGCCTCGAAGGCTGCCGGGTTGGCTTCTCTCAGAAAGTTGATGCACGCTTCGTTGTTGGCGAGACAGAACTCGATGCCCATCGCCGTGCCACGCGAAAGTGCCTCCAGTGCCTGCGGTTTGGCCTCTATCACCTTGGATGTCGTGATGATGCCGCGGGCCGGGAAGCCCTTGAATTCCTCCGGGGTGAGGTCGTCGAGGACCAGTCCGGCCGTCTGCAGTCCGAAGATGTCGTTGTAGGCCGTGGAATACGCGTCGACCTGCTTGTTGGTGATGGCCGCAAACGTCTCCGGACCCCCGTCGCCGATCGGAATGATCGTGACGTCGCTGATCGGGTCGATGCCCTGCTGGCGTAGCGCGGCCTCCAAGAAAGCGACCTCCCCGCCGCCGGCTTCGGAGACGCCGATTTTCTTGCCTCTCAGGTCGCCGATCGATGCGATGCCTGAATCACCAGGGGCGAAGACGCCGAAGATCGCGCCGGTGCTGTAGGTGAAGATGTTGACGACGTCTTGACCGCCCAGCAGCGCCTCTCCGACTGTCGGCATCGACGGGTTGCCGGCCTCAAGATTGCCGGCGATGAGCTGCTCGATGGCGTCACCGCTACCGCCGGTAGGGACGAATTCGACGTCGAGTCCGAGGTCCTCGTAGTAGCCGAGCTTGTCGGCGGCGAGCCAACCCCACCACTCAGCGGTGAAGGTGTCGGTGGCGGCCATGCCCATCTTGATGGACTGCATGCCACCCTCGCCCTCGCTGCTCTCACCGCCGCTCGAACATCCGGCCAGGACCAGCGCTCCGCTCGCCAAGATGGCGAGCGCGGCAAGTCGTTTCTTCATCGCGAATCTCCTTTGGTCCGGATTTCGTTCACGAGCAACAGAGGCGGGTAGAAGGATCGGTGTGACGGCAGACGCAGTCTCAATACCAATGTGACAGGGCTAACAATAAATGTCAAGACACTGTCTCGTTTTAATGAGGACTGTCGACGGCGTCGCGGATCGCTGCAGTCATATCGGAGGTATGTGCCGTGCCGCCGAGATCCGGTGTGCGCACGTCGGTCTCGGCAAGCACATCGCGGATCGCCCGCAGGACAGCGTCGGCGGCGTCGGGATGACCGAGGTGGTCGAGCATCATCGCGGCCGACCAGATCTGCGCCACCGGGTTGGCCACGCCCCTGCCTGCGATGTCGGGGGCAGAACCGTGCACCGGTTCGAACATCGAGGGGTGTTCGCGTTCCGGGTTGAGGTTGGCCGACGGTGCCATCCCCAAGCTGCCGACGATCGCGGCGCCGACGTCGCTGAGGATGTCACCGAACAAATTCGAGCCGACGACGACGTCGAGTTCACCGGGATGACTGACAAAACGAGCGGCCAGTGCATCGACGTGCATCGACCGGTACTCCACGTCGCCGTGGCGTGCGATGACCCGGGCAGCCACGTCGTCCCACATCGTCATCGTGTGGATGATCCCGTTCGACTTGGTCGCCGATGTCAGCCTGCCGCTGCGTGATTCGGCCAGCCGAGCGGCGTAATCGACCACGCGCTCGATCCCCCGCCTGGTGAAAACCGCCTCTTGGACGGCGAATTCGTGCGGGGTTCCCGCAAAGACCCGGCCGCCGACTTCGGAATACTCACCCTCGGTGTTCTCCCTGACAATGAGGATGTCGATACCATCATCGATGTTTCGTAGTGGACTCGGCACGCCGGGCAGCAGCAGTACCGGCCTGAGGTTCACGTACTGGTCGAAGGCCCTGCGGATCGGAACGAGCAAACCCCATAACGACACGTGGTCGGGCACGCTCGGATATCCGACAGCCCCGAGCAGGATCGCGTCGTGACCGGCCAGCATGTCGATGCCGTCGGCAGGCATCATCGCCCCGGTCCTCAAGTACGTCTCGCAGTTCCAGGGATACTCGGTCCACTCGACCGAGAAGCCGAAGGGGCCCGCGACGGCCTCGACGACTTCGATCGCCGCGGGCATCACCTCCTGCCCGATGCCGTCACCCGCGATCACCGCGATGCGGTGAGCTTCGGCCGCAGGCACTACTTGATTGCCATCGGATTGACGGGTGAGCCGACACCTTGAGTGATGGGAAGCGGTGGCGCGCAGAAGAAGAAGTCGTATTGACCGTCGGCGGCGCAGTCGGCGCCCAACTGCTCCAGGTCGAAGATCTCACCGACGAAAAGCCCCATGGCGACGATGAAGACGCAGTGCAGCGGCTGGAAGACATCCGGCGTCTCGTTGGGGAGGACTTCCATGCCCCACGTGTCGGTGGCAACGCCCGCGATTTTGCGTTCGGCGACCCACGGCACACTCGCCAGGCCGAGGCCGGGTGCGGGCCCGCCCGCGTAGTCGCCCCAGTTTCCTCGGCGCTGGCCCAGTTGGCCGGTGCGGATCATTACGAAGTCACCCTTGCCGACGATGACACCGTGATCCTGCTCGCAGCCCTCCAGGTCCTCGGCGGTGATGGCATAGCCGGGTTCGAGTGCGTCGACCCCCTTGTAGCGGGCGATGTCGAGCAGTACACCGCGCCCGGCGACGGCGTCGCGGGCCTGCGTGATGTCGTTGACATGGGCACCTTTGCTCGTCACCCGCTTCGCTGGATAGCCGTTGTACATCTTGTCCTCGAACATGATGTGGGCCAGGGCATCCCACTGCGTTCCCGACTGCAGCGGCATGATGATCATGTCGTCGGTGCCGCGGATGTGGCGGTCGTTGCCGCCGTAGAAGTCGTCGACGATTGTGCCGGAGACCACGTCACCGCCGTCGCGGAACATGAGGTGGATCGGGTTGAACCGGCCGAATCCGCCGATCTGCGGGCCATTGCTGTCGACCGGAAGTGCCAGCGAGATCCTCTTGCCCGATCGAATGCTGGTGGCCGCGCGAGCGACATCGGCTTGGGTGCAGTGGTTCAGCGTGCCACGCTGGTCGTCCTCACCCCAACGACCCCAGTTGGAGTAGGTGGCGCTGAGCTCGCGCACGGTCTCGACATTCGGCTTGGTGGAAATCGACGTCATTCGATCGGTCCTCCCTCGTAGATCTGTTTGTTGAAGTGTCAAAGCGACGCGGGCTGCGCCGATCCTTTCGGCGCGACGGCATCGATGTCGGTGACGACATCGATCAGGACTGGCCCGTCGGTCGCGACAGCCTGCGCCATCGCAGGTTCGAACTCGTTCGCCTTCTCGACTCGAATGCCCTTGACGCCAAGGGATTCCGCCACCCGGGTGTAGTCGACGTCGTTGAAGTGCCATAGTTCGTGATGGCGGCCGTGCAGCGTGCCGCCGTAGGCGACCGTATACGGGTTGATCTCCTGGTTGAGGGAGCGATTGTTGTTGACGACGACGATGAGCGGAACCTTCCAGCGGGCCGCGGTCTCCAACTCGCTGAGGTGATAGAGAAGTCCGCCATCACCGGTGAACAACACGGCGCGGCGGTCCGGTCGTCCAATCTGGGCGCCGATGGCCGCGGGCAGCCCCCACCCCAGTGATCCTGCGGCACGGATGAACCCATGTCCCGCAGGAAGGTCCAGGTGCGCGGCGGTCCACATGCCGGCGTGTCCGGTGTCGGCGACGACGAGCGCGTCGTCGGGCAACAGGCCGCCCAGCCGGTCGGCGAGCCACTCCGGTCGCAACGGGGTGCGCTCGCCGACGTGCTCGGCCACCGATGCGCGCCACCGACGAGCCAGTTCTCCGGTACGTTGCACCCATTCGGGTCGCTGCAGCGAGTCCCCCGCCAGGGCCTCCAGCAGAGCGATGAGCCCCAGCTTCGCGTCGCTGACGATCGGGATCTGCGTATCGAAGTGGCGTCCGATCTCACGGGGTTCGATGTCGAGGTGCATCACCCGGGTCGACCGTGCCGGGATCTGCCAGTTGAGCGTGAGCTGGCTGCCCGTCTGGCTGCCTACGTAGAACACCAGGTCGGATTCCAACAGCACCTCGTTGGCGCTGGCTCGCGCGTAGAGCCCCGGGATACCGACGAGTAGCGGATGGTTGCCGGGAACGGTGTCCTTGCCATTGAGCGATGTTGCGATCGGGATGTCGAGTTTCTCTGCGAGCGCGACCATCTCAGCTTCAGCTCCCGATGCGCGTACTCCGCCGCCGGAAACGATGACGGGACGCTTCGCAGTGCGCAGTGCTTCGGCTGCCTTCGCAATTGCCGTCGGGTCCGGGGCGATCCGCAGACCTGGGAGCGAGCGAACCGAAGGCGCGGGGACTTCTGCGTCGAACGTGTCGTTCTCGATGTCATCGCCCGTGTGCCCAGCCAGTTCCAGATGCGTCGGGCCGGGTTTGCCCACGGTCGCGTCGCGGAACGCCTGGTCGAGTTGATCGGGCAGCCGATCGCCATGCAGCACCTGACGGCTCGATCGAGTGACCGGTTTGAAGAGCGGAAAGTCCTCGATCTCCTGGTAGTAGTTGCGCCCCCGGCTCCAACGGTAAGGCCCGCCGGTCATCGCGATGACTGGCGAGCAGCCCAGAAACGGATCCCGCAGTCCCGCAGCGAGATTGGCTGCCCCGACGTTCTGAGCCATGCAGATGCCCGGGCGCCCGGTCGCTCGTGCGTAGCCGTCAGCCATGTAGGCGGCCGCCTTCTCACCGTGGGTGACGATCCTTCGGATGGGCGTCTGTTCCATCTCGACGAGGGTGCGACTGAGAACTGTGGGGACAAGAAAAACCGCGGTGACGCCGTAGGCATCCAGCGACTGCGCGAGGTATTGCGCGCCGGTCATTGACGGCACATTCATCACCCTGTCTTATCAATCGAGACATTGTCTTGATTGAGCGTGCCAGTGTCGTGCGTCACTGTCAACACCCGAGCTAGGGCGGCGTTGCACCGAACTTTGCGTCTCCGCGCACGAATGTCGGCGCATAGTCCGTGGCAGCGGCTCTTCCGCACCTCCCGTCGCCTCGACTACCCCATGAGGCGGTCACCGCCGAGACCAGATCGTCGCGCCAGGGATCTAGCCCGCTGCCATTCGTTCGACCGCGTTGGCGCTCAGATGCCGAGAGCCGCCATCGCACCCTCTACCGTCGCGGCACGCAACGCGTCGCGTGGGGCGTCAGGGAACTGAAGTACACAATCCTGCAGGCCGCCGAAGGCGATGACGGCACGCGCCGACTGCGCAAGACTCGGGGCGGCGCCGAACACCAGCCGCCCCAGTCGATCCCGCCAGCCGAGCATCGCGTCGATCAGCCCGAGATCGGCGACGGTCGTCAGCTCGGCCACGATGAGTACGAGGTCCTCACGGTGGCGGTAGTGGAAGTCGAAGTACCCCTCCAGCAGTTCTCGGGGCGCGGCGCGTTCACCCGCGGGCCTGAGCTCGTGGTCGTTGACGAAGCGTTCGCCGTCGTCGATGAGGGGCGCAATGATGCTTCGCACGAGGTCGTCTCGCGACTTGAAGTGGTAGTAGAGGGCCGGCTTGGTGATGCCCAGCCGGTCGGCGATGTCCTGCAGGCTGGTCCGTTGAACTCCTTTCTGGGCGAACAGTTCGCGGGCCACATCCTGAATGGACTCCCTGGTCTGCGGAGCCGATCGCGTCACGGAGCCACCCTAGCCTACTTAACGTTCGGTAAGCTATGCTTCACTCCATTTACCGACCGTTAAGTAAGGGCGTGATCATGAAGGTTTTGATCCAGGGTGCGAGCATCGCCGGCCCGGTGCTCGCCTACTGGCTGGCTCGCTACGGCGCAGAGGTCACCGTCGTCGAACGCGCACCCGTACTTCGCAGGACGGGCGGTCATGCGATCGACCTCTTCCGGCCCGCAGTGGAGGTGTCCGAGCGGATGGGGGTGCTTCCGCGGATCGAGGAGCACGCCACCGGCACCGCAGTCCTGACGGCGCACCGTCCGTGGGCCGCACGCCCCGCGCGGATCGACTACCTCAAGCTGGAGAAGACCATGTCCGACCGCCACGTGGAGATCATGCGAGACGACCTCAGCGAGATCTACTACACCGCAGGCCGAGACGATATCGACTTCCGATTCGGTGATCAGATCACCGCAATCTCCGAAGACGGCTCCGTAACGTTCGCGCAAGGTACGGCGGAACGATTCGACATCGTGGTGGGTGCCGACGGCCTGCACTCCGGAGTTCGCCAGCTCGTGTTCGGTGCCGCACCGGAACGCTTCCTCGGCGGCTACCTGTCGGTCTTGTCGGTACCGAAAGCGCTTGCGCACGAGGGAGAAATGGTCGGTTACTTCGAACCCGACCGCGTCGCGATGGTGTACACAGCCGACCACCTCGACGACGCACGAGCGGTTTTCATCTTTCGGCCGCAACAGCCGATCGACTACGACCACAGGGCGGTAGAGCGCCAAAAGAGCCAATTGCGATCCGCTTTCGCGGGCGTCTCCACAGAGGTCGATCGGTGGCTCGCCGAACTGGAGCGGACCCCCACGTTCTACTTCGACGCCATCACCCAGCTGGAGATGCCCACCTGGTCACGCGGGTGCGTCACACTGGTCGGCGACGCGGGCTACTGCCCCGGACCTGCTGTCGGCGGCAGCACCAGCCTCGCCGTCTACGGGGCCTATGTCCTTGCGGGCGAAATAGCCACAGCCGGAAGCGATCACGCGGCGGCCTTCGCGTCCTACGAGAAGATCCTGATGCCGTCGGTGCTGGGCAGCCGCAAGCTGGCTCGGGCGAACGCAAAGACCATCATTCCCGGAAGCCGTTGGGGAGTGATGGGCCTCGTCGGCCTCGGACGGGCCATTACGTTGCTGCCGCTGAGCGTGACGCAGGCGCTCGCCCGACTCAACGACCGGGGAGTCCGGCTCTACGACACCATGCCGCTGCCCGAATACGGCGAGTCCCCCGAAGCGTTTGCGGCTCCGGGGGACTCGGCGTAGAAACTATCCCTCCAGCGAGGCCGGCGGGTTGAAACGCTCGCCGTACTTGGCGGCAAGCTCCTTGGCACGAGCCACGAAGGCGGCCTTGCCGACGCCGCCTGCACCCTGGTAGCCGACGATGAACTGAGCGCTACCTCCGGTGTACGGCGGGAAACCGATACCCATGATCGAACCGATGTTGGCATCGGCCGTCGAGGTCAGCACGCCTTCGTCCAAGCACTTCTGGGTTTCCAGAGCCTCGGCGAACAACATGCGATCGATCATGTCCTGCAACGGGATGTCGCCGTTGCCACCCTTGAAGGTGTCGGCAAGCCCCTCCCAGAGACCGATGCGCTTGCCGTCGACGTACTCGTAGAAGCCGGCGCCCTTCAAGCGTGACGGACGCCCGATCTCGATCATCTTGTTCACGACAACCTCGGCCGGATGCGGCTCGTAGGTCCCACCCGCAGCCTCGGTGGCCTTGCGGGTCTCGGCGGCGATCTTCTGCATGAGCTCAAGGTTGAGCTCATCGGACAGCTGCAGCGGCGCCGCCGGGTAGCCGGCCTGCGAACCCGCCTGCTCGATGCTGGCCGGAGCCACGCCCTCACCGAGCATGGCGAGTGCCTCGTTGACGAAGGTTCCGATCACCCGGCTGGTGAAGAAGCCGCGGCTGTCATTGACCACGATCGGGGTCTTGCCGATGGCCAGGGTGTAATCGAACACGCGGGCCAGTGCTTCGTCAGAGGTCTTCTCGCCCTTGATGATCTCCACAAGCGGCATCTTGTCGACCGGCGAGAAGAAGTGGATACCGATGAAGTCCTCTTGGCGCTTCACGCCGGTCGCGAGACCGGTGATCGGCAGCGTGGAGGTGTTGGACCCGAGCAGCGCGTTCGGCTCGACGATGTCCTCGATCTCCTGGAACACCTTGTGCTTGAGTTCCTGGTTCTCGAAGACGGCCTCGATGACGAAGTCGACGCCCTTCAGGTCGGCCGGATCGGCCGTCGGGGTGATGCGGGCCAGCAGCGCATCGGATTTCTCCTGCGTGGTGCGGCCCCGCTCGAGTGCCTTGGCCTCCAGCTTCTCCGAGTAACCCTTGCCCTTCTCGGCGGCCTCCTGCGAAACATCTTTGAGGACAACGTCGTATCCGGCCTTGGCCGAGACATATGCGATGCCGGCGCCCATCATGCCCGCGCCGAGCACTCCGATCTTGCGGATCTCCTGCTTGGCGATACCGTCAGGCCGCGAGGCTCCGCCGTTGATGGCCTGCAGATCCAGGAAGAACGCCTGGATCATGTTCTTGGCGGTCTGGCCCGTCACCAGCGAGACGAAGTAGCGGCTCTCGATGCGCGTCGCAGTATCGAAGTCGACCTGCGCACCCTCGACGGCAGCGTCGAGGATCGCCCGCGGCGCGGGCATCGGCGCGCCCTTGAGCTGCTTGCGCAGCAGCGCCGGGAACGACGGCAGGATCGCGGCGAGCGCAGGGTGGGACGGCGTGCCGCCGGGCATCTTGTAGCCCTTCTGATCCCACGGCTGCGTATGCGCGTCGGGGTTGGCCTTGATCCACGCCTTCGCGGCCGGTACCAATTCGTCTACGCTGCCGACCAATTCGTCGACCAGGCCGATTTCCTTCGCCTTGCCCGGCTTGAAGCGGGTGCCCTGACTCAGCACCTCCATGAACGCCTTCTGGATACCGAACATCCGCACGGTGCGGGCGACGCCGCCACCGCCGGGCAGCAGGCCAAGCGTGACCTCGGGCAGACCGATGACAACACCCTTGGTGTCGGCGGCGATGCGGTGGTGACACGCGAGCGCGATCTCCAGTCCGCCACCGAGTGCCGCGCCGTTGATCGCGGCGACGACCGGCTTGCCGAGAGTCTCCAGCTTGCGCAGGTCGGCCTTGATGAATTCCACCTCGGCGAAGGACTCGGCCGCATCATCGGGACCGACGTTCATCATGCCCTTGAGGTCACCGCCGGCGAAGAAGGTCTTCTTCGCGCTGGCGATCACGACACCGGTGATCGAATCCGCCTCTGCCACAAGGCGTTCTACGGCATTGTGCATCGACTCTTTGTAGTGCTCGTTCATCACGTTGGCCGAGCCTGTCGGATCGTCCAGCGTCAGAGTGACGATGCCGTCGGCATCCTTGTCCCACTTGATGGTGTTCTCTGCCATGGTTCTCGTTCTCCTAGACGCGCTCGATGATGGTCGCGACGCCCATGCCGCCGCCGATGCACAGGGTGACCAGCGCACGACGTGCGTTGCGTCGCTCCAGCTCGTCGACCATCGTGCCCATGATCATGGCGCCGGTGGCGCCCAGCGGGTGGCCCATCGCGATGGCACCACCGTTGACGTTCAGCTTCTCGTCCGGGATGTTCAGGTCCTTCTGGAACTTCAGCACCACCGACGCGAAGGCCTCGTTCAGCTCGAACAGGTCGATGTCATCGACCGTCAGGCCGGCACGGTCGAGCACCTTCTTCGTGGCCGGAGTGGGCCCGGTGAGCATGATGACCGGGTCAGCGCCGGAGGTCGCGGTCGCGACGATGCGCGCCCGCGGGGTCAGGCCCTGCGACGAGCCCGCGCTTTCCGAGCCGATCAGCACCAGTGCGGCACCGTCGACGATGCCCGAGCTGTTGCCGCCGGTGTGGACGTGGTTGATCTTCTCGACGAAGTGGTACTTCTGCAGTGCAACGTCGTCGAACCCGCCCATCGCGCCGATGCCGTCGAATGCGGTCTTGAGCTTCGCGAGCCCTTCGGGGGTGGTGTCCGGACGCATGTGCTCGTCGTGGTCGAGGACCACGAGTCCGTTCTGGTCCTTGACCGGAACAACGGACTTGGCGAAGTAGCCACCCGACCAGGCTGCCGCTGCCTTCTGCTGGCTGCGCAGCGCGTAGGCGTCGACGTCCTCACGAGAGAAGCCCTCGATGGTGGCGATCAGATCGGCGCCGATGCCCTGCGGGACGAACCCGATGCGGTAGTTGGTCTCCGGGTCGGAGGCCCAGGCGCCGCCGTCAGAACCCATCGGCACACGACTCATCGACTCGACACCGCCGGCGAGGACGAGGTCGTCCCAGCCGGAACGGACCTTCTGCGCGCCCAGGTTGACGGCCTCCAGGCCGGAGGCGCAGAAGCGGTTGAGCTGGAAACCGCCGGTGGTCTCCGGCAACCCGGCCACCAGGCCGGCGGTGCGGGCGATGTCGCCGCCCTGGTCGCCGACGGGCGAGACGACACCGAGGATGACGTCACTGATCAGCGTTTCGTCGAGGTCAGGGTGGCGGGCACGGATCTCGTCGATCAGGCCGACAACGAGGTTGACGGGCTTGATCTCGTTGAGTGAACCGTTGCGCTGCTTGCCGCGAGGCGTGCGGATGGCCTCGTAGATGAAGGCTTCTTCGGACATGTGCTCTCCAGGTCCTGTTCAGGTTGGTACCGCGGTCCGCAGACAAGCCGCAACCACGGGGAGGCTGATCCTCTATCGGCGATGCTAGCAGCCTCGCCCAACCGCTTGGTTGGGCCCTGGTGGAGCACCGCGACCAGACGCAAACTCGCACGATCCGGGCGTGGATCGTGCGAGTTTGCATCTGCTCGCGGAGATGAGGGTCTAGTCGGCTGACCCTTCAGTGTCGTCGAAGAACGACCACTCCCCGTCGTGCTCGACCTCCATCCGCCAGCCGAGTTCGGAATTGTCCGCCTTCTGGTCGACGAACCAGGCGTGGGCGTCGCCGGCGCTCTCGATGTCCTTGGTGTCGACGACATCGCCCTGCGGATTGAGTACACGGTAGGTAGCCATGCCGATCGTGTTTCCCGCCTCCGCGCGGGTTCACACCTACTCCGACTGCGGCGTCATCAATTGCTCACAGCGCGAATGCGCGCGGCGGCCCATTCAGACCAGCCTTCGCATCCGCGGACAACGCGTCCATGATCTCTATGTCACCGTTTTCCAGACCGTCGAGCGCGAGCCGCACGAGGTCCGCGGGGGCGATCACCGCATCGTCCGGAAGCGCGAGGCCGTTGCTGTCCGCGTAATCGAAAAGCGTCTGGGTTCCAACGAGTCCCGGGACGAGAGCCGCGACGAGGGTGCCCTGGCCGGCCAGTTCCACGCGCACGCCGTTGGTCAGACCCCACTGGGCGGATTTGGCCGCAGCGTATGCAGTATTGCCTTCGACGGTCATCCACGCCGCCGCGGACAGCACGTTGAGGATGGCGCCACCACCGTTTCGGGCCAAGATGGGTGCGAACGCGCGAATCATCGCAAGGGTGCCGAAATAGTTCGAATCCATGGTCGCCCTGATCGCGGTCATATCACCGGTGACCAGGCTTCCGCCGGCGGTTTCAGCGGCATTGTTGATCAGTATCTGTACATCCCCTGCACGTTCGGCAGCGGCATCGACCGAAGATTGGTCGGTGATGTCCACGCGAAGAACCTCGACGTCGGGTATGTCGATGAGTTCGGGACGCCGCGCCGCGGCGTAGACCTTGGCGCCACGCCGAACCAGCTCAACGACGAAGGAATGACCGATACCGCGATTGGCGCCCGTGACGAGAGCCGTCGTGCCTTCGATTTTCATTGCGCTCCATGAGTTTTCGCAACACATCTTCAAGGTGACCGATTGGTCATCTTGTGTCGACTGAACCATAAAATGACCGAATGGTCAACTTGATATCCTCCAACGGTGCACCTCCGAGCAGACGCAGCGCGCAACCGGGAATCACTGCTGATCGCAGCGGAGGCGGAATTCGCCGAGCGGGGCGCCGCAGCCTCGGTGGCTGATATTGCCCGCCGGGCAGGGGTCGCCAAGGGGACGGTGTTCCGACACTTCACCACCAAGGAGGACCTGATCGCGTCCATCGTGTGTCGACACGTCGCCACACTCGCCGACGCCGCAGCACTCCTTGCCCATGCCGACGATCCCGGCGCGGCTCTGCTCGAATTCCTCACTGTTGCCGCCGATCAACGCCAACGCCACGATCTGACATTCCTGCAGTCGGCGAGCGAGAACGATCCGAGGGTGACCGAGATCATGGATCAGTTGCACGCGCGCCTCGGCACTCTTGTCGACAGGGCGCGTGCTGTGGGTGCAATCCGGTCCGATATCACCGAGGCCGACATCTTCCTGATGATGTGCGCACCGATTCATGTCGTCGAAAATCTGCGCGCCCCAGAGCCATTGCTCTGGCAGCGCTACCTCGCCATCATCTTCGACGGACTACGCCCGGAGGGAGCCCATCCGCTCCCCCAGCCGGCGCCGGTCCTCAGCTGATCCGAACCGTGGGGCTGAGGAGCGAAATCACCCGGCCAGTTCCACCACGCCGATGTCGTCCAATGTCGGATAGTCGATGTATCCGGCGGGCCCGGCGGCATAGAACGTCGACTCGTCCGGTTGGTTCAGCGGCGCACCCTTCGCCAGACGCGTCACCAGATCCGGGTTGGCCAGATATCCGCGACCGATCGCCGCCGCCGTGATCACGCCCCAGCTGGCGAGATTCTCGAGAAGCGCGAAGTCGGTATCGACGGTACGGGGGGTGTTGAGGACCAAGGAGCCTTCCCACACGGTCCGCACTGCGGCGAACGCGGGCTTCGAGGGTTCGATCACCACGTGGAGATAGCCGATCTTCAGCGGCTTGATCCGGCACAGCAGCGCCTCGTACGCACTGCTCTCATCACGTTCGGACATGTCACCGGCCTTGTTCCCGGGCGAGATTCGCACGCCGACGCGCTCAGGTCCGATTTCTTCAGCCACCGCTTCGATCACCTCGGCGGTGAACCTGGCGCGGTTCTGCGGCGAGCCACCGTAGACGTCGGTGCGCTGGTTGACGACATCGGAGAGGAACTCGTGAAGCAAATAGCCGTTCGCCGAGTGAATTTCGACTCCGTCCATGCCGGCGTCCACGGCGCGACGCGCTGCGGAGCGGAACTGCCCGACAATAGAGGCAATCTCTTCGACGGTCAGCGCTCGCGGCACCGGCAGCGGTTTCTTCCCGGTTGGCGTGTGGGCCAGCAGGTCGGCAGCGACCGGCGACGGCCCCACCGATTCGAAACCGCTGATATCCGGGTGCGCCATCCGCCCCACGTGCCACAGCTGTACGAACATCTTGCCGCCGGCGCGGTGCACCGCTGCCGCGATCTCCGACCATCTGTCCTGCTGCCGGTCGGTGTAGATACCGGGTGTATTCATGTATGCGCCGTTTGCCTGCTCGCAGACCGCGGTGGCCTCGCTGACGATGAGTCCCGCCTGCGCCCTCTGCGAGTAGTACTCCGCAGCCAGAGCCGACGGGGTGCCGTCTGCATCGGCACGAGATCTGGTCAACGGTGCCATGAAAATCCGGTTGGCCACCTCGACACCACCGATCGACGCAGGTGCCAGCAGCGCAGAACTTTCGCCCAGGGTGAAGGTCATGTCCCACTAAGCGCGCGGACCTCTGGATTCATTCCCCGTTGCCCACTATCGCAGTCACCTGTATCTCGATACGCATATTCGCCGCGCCCAGCACCGTGACACCGATCTCGGTCCAGATGGGTGCGCGGTCGCCCATTCGCTTGCGGAATTGGTCGATCATGACGTCGTTGTGGCCGTTACCGATCTCCTCTGCATCATGCGGCAACACGTGATAAGAGGTCACCGACACCACATCTCGCCACGTGGCGCCCGCAGTGGCCAGCACCCGTTCGACGTTGCCGAAGGCTGCAACGATCTCGTCTGCGAGATCGTCGGGAAACGTCAGGTCGTCGGCCCAGCCGCCCTGGCCGGAGATCTCGACGCGATCTCCGATCCTGACGGCCTGGCTGTGGTGGCGCGTCTCACGAAACGTTTCGCCTAGTCCGGGTGTGACAAAAAAATCGACGTCGGGCATGGTTGAGCCTCTCTTGATTACTTCACGTGTGAACTCATCATCTCAATGACTTCACACGTGAAGTTATTCCGCTACGGTACCGGCATGGCACGATCCGACGAACCACGGTGGCTCAACCCGCAGGAAAAGGAAGCCTGGACAGGGTTGGTCTCGCTCATGATGCTCCTTCCCGGGAAGTTGGAGGCGCCGCTGCGCGAGGTGGACCTGACGTTTTTCGAGTATCTGGTGCTCAGCCACGTCTCCGAAGCCCCGCATCGGCGAATCAGAATGAGCGAGTTGGCATTTCTGGCAAACGGATCACTGTCTCGGTTGTCCAACGTCGTCAAGCGATTTGAACAGCGCGGCTGGGTCGTGCGATCCCCAGACCCGTCTGACGGTCGCTACACAATCGCCGCGCTGACCGATGTCGGCTTTCGACTGGTCGCCAAAGCCGCCCCGATCCACATGCGCGCAGTTCGCGAGCTGGTACTCGATCCCCTGACCACGACGGACAAGAAAGCCCTCGCGCGCATTGCCGCCAAATTGGAGGTGCGGCCGTCTGATTTTGAGTGAACTAAGGCTGGGCAGGCAGGGCCGTCAGAATGGTGGCGGTTTGTTGCGTTCGGCGACGTAGGCGTCGTTGAGTGCGCGCTCGGCTGTGATGCGATAGCTGATTGCTCTGGCGCGGTTACGTTTTCGCCGAGTGGGCATCGTGTTGATCTTGCGGGCGCTGGTCGGTTCTTGCGCGGGGACGTCGATGGGCGCGCTGGTGGTGTCCGCGGTGGGGAACAGCAGCGCGCTGCCGGGCCTGGTGGTGTAAGTCCGTCCGGTCGGCGTGGTCCAGATGACGGTGCCATCAGGATGTTGGAGTTCAGACCAACCCGCCCAGAAGGTCTTGGCGAGGTGGTGCTGGCGGCACAGCAGTTTCCCGGCCGAGGCGTGGGTCGGTCCGACGGGCCAGGGCACGGTGTGGTCGAAATCGGCGTAGGCGGCCGGGCGATCGCAATGCGGGAAGCGGCACGTCAGATCCCGCGCCCGAGCCCATTCATCCAAGGCAGTGCTTGGTCGGTACCCACTCTGTGGCTTGATTGTCGGCGAGGTCAGATGCCGGGCGTTGGCGCCCCTGGTGATCCGTGCCGCGATCTCTTCGGCCGGCACAAGGCCGAACCCGACGATCACCCCGGGCGGAGGCCGCAGAAAGGCGGTGGGGCGATCAGCTTGGGCGGCCGCGTCGCTGGCCTCGGCGTCACTACCCTCGGTGGCGGCGAGTTCGGTGGCGGCGACTTCGGGATCTTCGCCGTTCTCGTGGGTATCGCTAGCAGGATCCTCGCCGTCGGTGAGAGGGTCGGGCGACGCACTCAGGGCGGCATTCTCTGCGTAGATGTGGACCACCACCTGCGAGCCGCGGCCGTCGTCGGCCGCAGCGGGACAGTCCGGGCTGCCGCATTCGCAGGCCAGGTGAAAAAACCCAGCCCCCAGGGCGCCATGAGCATCAGCGCGGCGCTGATCAAGGGTCCGAGGATCCTCAGGGCACACACCTTGGGCCATCAGGGTGATTCGACGCCAATACAGCGCAGCATCAGGGCCTTTGAGGCGGGCAATGATCTCGGTGACACCCTCCTTGGAATCACCGATGCTTACGCCACGGTCGCGGACTCGGGCCCTGGTCCGACGCAGCGCCCCCGGATCGTGGCAATCCACCCACACATCGATAGCGTCGTCGAGTTTCTGTTTTGACAATCCGCCCCAGTGCACAGCACGCTCGACAATCTCGGATTCGACCTCGGCCAATACGTCAGTGTCCTGAATGTTGGCGGTGCGGTGCACGATTCGGCGTACTAAGAACTCCGAGATCTGCCCCGCGAGGAACACGGCGGCGATCCGGGGCAGCCGAGTCAACGCCAGCCCCACCTCCATGTCGCCCGAAGCGCGCCCGTGAGAAATTTTGGACGCCAACGAGATCTCGGCGGCTGCGGAGTTCCAGGCCGCCTCAGTGTCTTCCAGACTCTCCCAGTCCTCGTCATAGTTCCGGCGAGTCTTCTCGGCGATGAGCAGCAACCGGTGCGCCGACGCTGACGCGATGGCGTCCGTCCATGCCGAGATGGCCGCATCGATCTCGACGTCGGCCATTTCGGCACACAACGCAGAATCGGGCAGCCCTTCGAACATGTGTTCTACACTGCCATGCGGCACCGACAAGAAGCGCACGAAAATGGCAGCGGCAGAACGGTTTATTGCAAGAGTGTTCAGCCGAGACCTAGATCAGGATGGTCAGCGGATTCTCGATCAGACGGACGAACGCCGCCATCCACTGCGCGGCCACCGCGCCGTCGATGACGCGGTGATCGGCCGACAACGTCACGGTCATCACGGTGCCGACCGCCAACTCGCCATCCACAACCACAGGTTTCTGCACTGCCCCACCGACAGCCAGGATCCCAGAATGCGGCGGGTTCAGGATCGCCGAGAACTCCGTGACGCCGTACATGCCCAGATTCGACACCGAGAAGCTGCCGCCCTCGAGTTCGTGCTGCTTGATCATGCCCGCACGGGCGCGCGATGCGAGGTCACCGATCTGAGCCGATATCGCGGAGATCGGCAGTCGATCCACACCGCGCAGCACCGGGGTGAGCAGCCCGCCGTCTACCGCGACGGCCACCGCGATATCGACGCCGGTGAACCGGCGGATCGAGTCGCCGTTCCAGATGGCATTGGCGTCAGGCACTTCCACGAGCGCACCGGCGACGGCCTTCAGCACGAAGTCATTGACGGACACCTTGCCGGCGACTGTGGCATTGACCGCCCGACGTAGATCGAAAAGCGCATCCACCCGGCAGTCCGCCGTGACGTAGAAGTGCGGCACCGTGGTCTTGCTCTCGGTGAGCCGGCGCGCGATCGCCCTGCGCATCCCGGTCAGTGGAATATCGACGAATTCGCCCTCGGCCGTCGACTTCGCCTCCACCCGCATGGCGGCCACGGGAGCCACGACAGCAGCAGGGAGATGATCCAGGTCGCGGCGCACGATGCGGCCACCCGGACCCGTACCGCTGACTGATTCCAGATCGATGCCTTTCTCGCGGGCGATCTTTCGCACCAGCGGGGTCGCGAACAGGCGCCGGCCGTTCCGGGGCGCCGGCGCCTGCGCGGGCGCCACCGCCTCTGCGACCTTCTCGATCACCGGCGCGCCTGACTCCGGGTCACGCACGTCGGGATCGACGTCGTCCGTCTCACCGGGTGCAGTGACCACCGCGATGGGATCGCCGACCGCGATCGGCGTCCCAGGGTCGGCGAGCAACCGCGTCAGCACTCCCTCGACTTCGGCCGCGTACTCGACAACCGCCTTGTCCGTCTCGATCTCGGCGATCGGGTCCCCGACGGAGATCTCCTGCCCGACCGAGACCAACCAGGTCTGGATGGTCGCCTCGGTGGCGTTGGCCAGCACCTCCGGCATCCGCACCACGGTGGCCATCAGACCCGAGCCTCCGTCGCTTCGCTCGCCCAGGCTTGCCCCATCGCGGCGCGCATCTTCTCCAGGCCTGTGACGATCTCCTCGGTGCCCGCGATGGCTGCTCGCTCAAGAACCTTTGAGATGCTCGGCGACGCCTCCTCGCCCGAGACGCGCTCGACCGGCTGGTCCAGCCAGTCGAAGAGCCGACGCTGGATCTCATCGGCCAGCCAGCCGCCGTAGGACGTGCCCCGAGCACCCTGCTCGACGATCAGCACCGCATTCGTCTTGCGCACACTGGTTTCGATCGTGTCCCAGTCGAGCGATGCCCGGTCCAGCCATCGCAGGTCGATGAGTTCGGCGTCCATGCCGGTCTGCTCGATCGCCTCCGCGCAGCGGGCCACCATCGACAGATAGCTGATGACGGTGACGTCGCTGCCGGTGCGCCTGATCGCGGCCCGACCCGGCGGGATGATGTAGTCGAGGTCGCCTTCGGGCACCTGGTCGGCAATGCCGTAGAGATCGACGTGCTCGATGACAAGCACCGGATCCTGCAGTGCCAAAGCGGCGTTCATGAGACCGACGTAGTCGGCGGCGGTCGACGGGGCGACGATGCGCCAACCCGGACTGGTGGCGAAGATTCCCGCGGGGTCCATCAGGTGCTGCGAGCCGTAGCCCGAGCCCATCGCGACTTTGGTGCGCAGCACCAGCGGCACAGGGTTGTCACCACCGAACATGTGCCGCGCCTTGCCGATTTGGTTGAACACCTGATCGGCGGCCACCCACATGAAATCGGGGTACATGAACTCGATCACGGGCCGGAAGCGACCGTCGAGCGCCAGCCCGCCCCCCAGGCCGGTGAATGCGTTCTCACTGATCGGGGTTCCGACCAATCGGTTCTCACCGTATTTCGCCAAGCCTTTGGTGGCACCGTTGGTGCCACCGTTGAGTCGGTGTACGTCTTCACCGAAGATCACAATGCGTTCGTCGGTACCCATCCGCCGGTCCATCACTCCGGACACCGCATCGACGAATTTCAATGCCCGCCAGGGGCCTTCGTAGGAGGCCGGTTCGAGGACGTCGAGCGCTGCCAGCTCACTGGCATCGCCACGAACGCCGACGTTGACGAAACCGGGGTCGGGCCAAAGGTCGGGCCGGATCCGCCGCTTGCCGGGTGAGTCCGGGTCGGGCTCGAGCAGCGCGCCCGCGGCGGCGTTCATCGCGTCCTGCGCCTGCCTGCGCAACTCCGCCACACCGGCGTCGTCGACGAGGCCCAGCTTGATCATCTCGTTGGCGGTCCTGTCGAGAGGATCGCGGCTGCGCCACTGAGCTTCCTCGTCCTTGTGCCGGTACCCGAACGCGCTGCCGGGGTAGGGTCCGTTCTGGTGGAAGAACCGATACACCTCGGCTTCGACGACTGCGGGACCGTCGCCGCGGCGCATTCGCTCGGCCGCCTGTTCGACAGCCAGATGGACGGCTAGTGGATCCATTCCGTCGACGCGCCACCCGGGAATGCCGAAACCCTGGCCGCGCACCGAGAGTCGCGGATCCGCGCTGATCTCGTCGACGCGCGTCGACACCGCGTACAGATTGTTCTCGATGAAGAAGCAGAAGGGCAGTTTCCAGGCGGCTGCCAAATTCATGGATTCCAGCACCGAACCGATTTGGCTGGACCCGTCCCCGAAGTAGCTGATCGTCAGATCGTCGGTGCCGCTGTGCTTCTGCGCCCAGGCGTTGCCGGCTCCCATCGGGACGCCGCCGCCGACGATCGCATTGGTGCCCAGGGCCCCTGCCTCGAACCATTGCAGATGCATGGAGCCGCCGCGGCCGCGGCAGAAGCCTTGGGCCAGGCCGAGGATCTCCGCGAGCGTGCGTTGAAGCACCCGCGCAATCTTGGGCGTCACTGCCGCAGCCGGATCGATGATGCCACCGCTGACGTGGGTCAGCGCCTTGGCGAGGAACTGATGGTGACCGCGATGCGAGCCGTTGACCGCATCGGTGGTCCGCAAGCCGACGATGGAGCCCACCGCACCGCCCTCCTGGCCGATGCTGGAGTGCGCGGGGCCGTGCACGAGGCCTTCGCCGGCGAGGTCGAGCACGGTTTCCTCGAAGGCGCGGATGAGATGCAGCTCGGCGAGCATCGTGCCCAGCAGCGTCGGATCAGCCGCCTTCCAGTCCTCCTCGGTGGTGGACAGCTCGATCCACGGCGCGCCGGTCTCCAGGCGGGTTTCGGTAGGCATGGCCCTCATCTCCATCGAACGGACAACCCGACGACGCGGGCGTGACGCACACCCCACCGTAACCCGATTGGATACACTTTGGCCAGAAACTCTTCTATATCGCCCCTTCAAGGCGTAAACTCGCCCCCAATTGGATCCATTAAGGATGGTGCGATGCCTCTGCCCGGATTGGTCGGCACCGACCACATCGGCTTCACGGTGCCCGACCTGGAGCAGGCCCACGACTTCTTCGTCAGGGTCCTCGGCTGCACCCACGTCTACACACTGGGCCCCTACGCCCACGACGACGATTGGATGCAGGAGCATCTCAACGTCCATCCCCGGACGGTCATGCAGGAACTGCGGTTCTACCGGTGCGGGTTCGGCGCCAACTTCGAGGTGTTCCAGTACGCCGCTGCCGACGGGCAGGCCCCGCAACCGCGTAACAGCGACATCGGCGGGCATCATGTGGCGTTCTACGTCCAGGACATGGACGCGGCCGTCGAGTACCTGCGCGCCGAGGGTGTGCGCGTACTCGGAGATCCGACCGCGAGCCGAAACGCCAGCGAGGGCCAGCGCTGGGTGTACTTTCTTAGCCCGTGGGGCATGCAGTTCGAGCTCGTCAGCTTTCCCGACGGCAAGGCCTACGAGGCCGACGCCTCTGTCCTGCTGTGGAATCCGAATCATCCGGACGCCTGATGCGCCCATGAGCCAACCCCAGGTGCGCGACGGAGTTACCGGCGCGCGGGTCGCCGACGAACTACGCGCCGCGATCCTGCACGGCGTGTATCCGCCGGGAACCCGGCTGCGGCAGGAGGAGCTGGCCAGCCAGTACGGCGCCAGCCGCGTCCCAGTACGAGAAGCCCTACGAATCCTCGAATCCGACGGCCTTGTCACCACAGTGGCCAACGCGGGCGCGTGGATCGCGCGGCTGAGCCTCAACGAATGCGTCGAGCTCTACCAGGTGCGTGAGCGGATCGAGCCGCTGCTGCTGCGCTACAGCCTGCCGCAGCTGGCCGAGAACCAGATCGACCGCATGGCCGAACTGGCCGAGGACATGCGACAGTCCAGGGACGTGGAGCAGTTCCTGCAATGGGACAGGGAGTTTCATCTGCTGAGCTACGCGGGCGCGGACACCACCTTCCTCGGCCCTACCGTGGAGCGGCTGTGGAACACCACACAGCACTACCGGCGCGCCTTCACGCGGCTGCTCGACGATGACAGCCACCGCATCGTCCACGACGAACACCACATGCTGGTGGCTGCGATCCGCGAACGGGATTCCGACGAAGCCGAGCGTGTGCTGCTCGGCCACATCCGGCGCACCCGACGCCAGCTCGCCCGTCACCCAGAAGTTTTCGAGTAACGACCCACGACGAACAGGACTTTCCATGGCGATCGCAACCATCAACCCGGCCACCGGCGAGACCGTCGACACCTTCGAGGCACACGACAGTGCCGAGGTCGAGCGACGGGTGGCACAGGCCTTCAAGGCCGCGCAGACCCTGCGCGGCACCACCTACGCCCAGCGCGCCGAGTGGATGCGGGCGACCGCCGACATCCTGGAAGCCGATGCCGACCGGGCCGCCGAGATGATCACCCTTGAGATGGGCAAGCCGATCGCTCAGTCGCGCGCCGAGGTGCTCAAGTGCGCCAAGAACATGCGCTTCTACGCCGACAATGCCGAATCCTTCCTCGCCGCAGAAGAACTCAGTGACCCCTCGAGCGTTAACGCAACGGCCGCCGGCACCGTCTGGCAGCCGCTCGGGGTGGTGCTCGCGGTCATGCCCTGGAACTACCCACTGTGGCAGGTGATCCGCTTCGCCGCTCCGGCCCTGATGGCAGGCAACACGGGTCTGCTCAAGCACGCCTCCAACGTGCCGCAGTCCGCTCTCTACCTCGACAAGCTGTTCGAGAAGGGCGGCTTCCCCGCCGGCTCGTTCCGCACGCTGCTCATCGGTTCCCGCGAGGTCGCCGCCGTGATCGAGGACAGCCGCGTCAAGGCCGTCACGCTCACCGGCTCCGAGCCCGCGGGTCGCTCGGTGGCATCGACCGCAGGACAGTCGATCAAGAAAGCCGTGCTCGAACTCGGCGGCTCAGACCCGTTCATCGTGATGCCCAGCGCCGACCTCGAACAGGCCGCCACCGTCGCAGTGAAGGCCCGCATCTCCAACAACGGGCAATCCTGCATCGCCGGAAAGCGTTTCATCGTCCATACCGACATCTACGACGAGTTCACGCGCCTGTTCGTGGCGAAGATGAACGCGCTGAAGGTCGGTGACCCGATGGACGAGGCCACCGACGTCGGCCCGCTGGCCACCGAGTCCGGCCGAGACGAGGTCGCCGAACTGGTCGACGACGCCGTCGTCAAGGGTGCCGAGGTGCTCGCCGGTGGTAGCGCACCCGATCGACCGGGCTTCTACTACACCCCGACCGTGTTGGCTGGGCTCACCGACGACATGCGCATCGTGCTCGAAGAGGCATTCGGCCCTGTGGCATCGGTGTACCGGGTGGCCGGCCGCGAGGAAGCTGCCCGAGTGGCCAACCAGACGACGTTCGGGCTGAGTTCGGCGGTGTGGAGTAACGATGCCGCCGAACAGGATTGGTTCGTCGCCAACCTCGATGCAGGCGCAGTGTTCCTCAACGGTATGACCGTCTCCTACCCCGAGCTGCCATTCGGCGGAATCAAGGACTCCGGTTACGGCCGCGAACTGGCCGCCGCAGGCATCCGGGAATTCTGCAATCTCAAGACGGTCTGGAAAGCCTGACCCGAACGCGAAAGTGCGGTTTGATACGCGCCTTCGGGGCGTGCTGCGTATCAAACCGCACTCGCGGCGGGTGAGGGGTCCCGCCTAGTACTCGTTGGCGACGAAGAGCTCCTGGGCGGGGAACTTCGTCAGGATCACCGGGCCGTTGTCGGTGACCACCACTTCTTCTTCGATGCGTGCCGCAGAGAACCCGTCGGAGGCCGGCGCGTAGGTCTCCATCGCGAAAACCATGCCCGCTTTGATCTCCAAAGGATTCTCCAGCGAGTTCAGCCGCGAGATGATCGGTCGCTCATGCAATCCCAGTCCCAACCCGTGGGCGAATTGCAGACCGAACGCCGCCATCTCGTTCTCGAAACCGAAATCCTCGGCCTTGGGCAGTAACCGGGCGATCTGATCCGACCCGACACCCGGCCGGATCGCGTTGATCGCGCGGTCCATCCACTCCCTGGCCGTCTTGTAGGCATCCCGCTGACTCTGCGTCGCGCTGCCCACCCCGAAGGTGCGGTAATAGCAGGTGCGGTAGCCGTTGAACGAATGGATGATGTCGAAAAACGCCTGATCGCCGGGACGGATGATCCGGTCGGTGAAGTTGTGCGGATGCGGATTGCACCGCTCCCCCGAAATCGCGTTGACGGCCTCGACCTGATCGGAGCCCAGCTCGTAGAGGCGCTTGTTGGCCAACGCGACGATTTCGTTTTCGCGCACACCGGGTTTGAGCGCGTCGACGATGTCCTGATACACCCCGTCGACCATCGCCGCCGCCTGGTTGAGGAGCATGATCTCATCGCTGGATTTGATGACACGCGCGTCGAGCATGCTCTGCTGGGCGTCCACCACCGTGAGGCCCTGCCGCTGCATCTCGAACAGGAACGGCGGCTCCACGATGTCCATGCCCACCGGGGCGTCCGCCAACCCCGCCTCGGTCAGGATGCCCTTGATCTCGGTGACGGCGTCACGCATCAGCCCCGCATCGGGTGATACGGCCCCACGGAAGCCGAGAAATCCCGGCCGCCAGTTCTCCTGCGGCAGCCATGGCGAGTACAGCTTGTGGTGGCGCACCGCGGACCCGAAATCCCACAGGATGGGGTCGCCATCGCGCGTGAGCAGGCAGTAGCGGATCATCTTGTCGCCCAACGCACCACCGATCCACGTCTGCGTGGTGTAGCGGATGTTGTAGAAGTCGAACAGCAGAAAGGCCCCGCACCCACTGGCTTCCAGGGCAGCCTTGGCCCGGCCGATGCGGTAGTCCCGCAGCCGGGCGAAGTCCACCCTCTCCTCGTAGTCGACACCCATGTGCCCGGGTGCACCGAGGGGACGGGTCATGAATGCACCGGGGTCAGGCCGTCATCCACGGGAACGTTCTCCGGCGTCAACTCGATGCCGGCACCCTTGGCGACTTGCAGCAGCAACGTCGCAAAGTCCTCGTCGATACCCAGGCCGGCGCCGGCCGCCTGCGCGACGATCTGACGGGTCGCCGAGGCGATCGGCATCGGCGACTTCAGCGCGTTGGCCGCTTCCAGACCCAGGTCGAAGTCCTTCTGCAGCAACTCCATCGTGAACGTCGGCGTGAAGTCCAGGTTCACGAACGCCGGCGACTTGTATTGGGTGAACGTCGATCCCATCACCGAGTCGTTGAGGAAGGCCAGGAAGTCGGCGCGACTGACTCCGCCCTTCTCCACCAGCACGGTGATCTCCGCCATGCACTGTGTCACCACGCCCAACATCAAGTTGTGCGCGATCTTCACCAGTCGCGCCACCTCGCCCTCACCGACATAGGTCACACTGCGGCCGAAGACGTCGAGGACCGGTTCGATCGACTCGAACACCTCGCGCGGGCCGGACACCGCCACCGTGAGCTTGCCCGCCGCAATCACTTTCGGGTTGCCGCTCACCGGCGTGGCCAGGAAGTCGCAGCCGCGAGAGTTCGCCGCCTCACGGATCCGAGCGCTGGACTCAGCCGACACCGTCGACGCGTCGGCGATGATCCGCGGCGACTTCTCCCCGGTCAGCAGACCGTCATCACCGAGCATCACCTGCTCCAGATCCTTCGACGACGACACCATCGCGAAGACCAGGTCACGGTCGGCGAGGTCCACGGCCCGGCTGACGACTTTGGCCCCCTTGTCGGCCAAATGCGCAGCCTTGGCCGCGGTCCGGTTGTAGACCGTGACGTCGTAGCCGGCGTCCAACAGCCGCGTGACGAGCTGGGCACCCATTCGGCCTGCGCCGATCCAGCCGATCTTCAAGGTTGAGGCAGACATTCTCTCGATTCCTGTTCTTTTGATTCTATCGGGCTTGGGGTTGAGCGGCCGGGTTGTGGGGCGCCGCAGTGTCCGACCGGTCGTCGTCGGATCCTGTGGGCGCATGCACCGCTCCGCCGAAGTACAGGTCGGCGATCTCGGGGTTCGCCAGGACGGATTGGGCAGGGCCGGTGAGCAGCACCCGCCCGCTTTCCATCACGATGCCCGACGACGCCATTCGCAGACCGAAGCGGACGTTCTGCTCGACCATCAGCACCGCCTTCCCGTTCGCCCGCATGATCGAGACTGCTTCGTCGATCACGGTGAGAGACTTGGGATCCAACCCCAGGGAAGGCTCGTCGAGCAGCACCAGCTTCGGGTCGAGCATCAGTGAGCGGGCGAACTCGACCATCCGCCGCTGGCCGCCGGACAGGTTGCCGCACCGGATGCCGGTCTTGTCCCGCACCAACGGGAACATGCCGAGCACCTCGTCGTAGCGCTGCCGCACCAGGGCCCGCTGCTTTCGAATGACGTAGGCGCCCATCAGGATGTTCTCCTTGACGGTGAGCGTCGGGAACAACCCGTTGCTCTGCGGCACCTGGGTCACCCCGTAGCCGAGCACCTCGTGGGGAGCCAAGCCGGTGATGTCTTTGCCGTCCAGGAGGATCCGGCCCGCGCTGGGTTTGAGGATGCCACTGACGGCTCGCAGCACAGTGGACTTTCCCGCGCCGTTGGGACCGACGATGCACCCGAGCTCGCCCGCACCGACCTCCAGGTCGACCCCTTGCAAGACGTTGCCGCCGCCGTAACCGGCGACCACCCCTTCGAGTTTGATCATGCCGGGTTCCTCTCCGCGGACACTTTGGTTCCCTTCGACGGCGCCTCGAGCAGGTAGTCATCTCCGAGGTATGCGTCGAGCACCAGCGGATTCTTCTGAATCTGCTCGGGGCTGCCCTCTGCGATCACCGCACCGCGCGCGAGAACCCTTATCGGGTCGCACAATCCGACCACGAACGGCATGTTGTGCTCGACCAGCAGGAAAGTCTTGCCGCCGGCGTTGAGCTCCCTGATCAGGTCGCCCATCCGCTCGATCAGCGTCGGGTTGATACCGCCGGCCGGCTCGTCGAGCAGGATCAGCTTCGGGTCGAGCATCAACACCTGCGCAAGCTCGACGAGCTTCTGCTGGCCGTAGGACAGTGCACCCGCGCGGGCGTCACGGTAGGCGGCCATGCCGACGAACTCCAGGAGTTCCTCGGCGCGCGCGGCCTCCGAACCGCTCACCGCGCCGAGACCGAGCTGGCCGACCGAGAAGCTCCGCAATGGCGCGACGACGTTCTCCAACACCGTCATCTCCCGGAACAGCCGGGTGATCTGAAACGTACGACCCAGACCGTGGTGCGCCCTCGACCATGGCGAAATGCGTTCAAGGTGTTCGCCACCCAGCAGGATCTCACCTTTGTCCGGCGTCATCGTGCCCGAGATCAGGTTGAACACGGTCGTCTTACCGGAGCCGTTCGGCCCGATCAACGCGGTGATGGAGCCTTCCGGCACCGCGAAGCTGCAGTCGTTGACCGCGTGGTTTCCGCCGAAACTCTTGTGCAGACCGCGGACCTCCAAAAGCGCCTTGCCGGTCGGCTGCGGTTCGCTGATTTCGGCCCGCACCAGCGGCCGGTCCAGAGGATTGAGGCGCGCGCCTGAAAGTCCAACGGTGCCCTTCGTTCTCGCCTTCTCGATCAGTGCCGCTGCCGTCGGGAGGATGCCCTTGGGCAGCACGATCACCAGCAGCACCAGCAAGCCGCCGAACAGGACCAGCCGGGCGTTGCCGCCACCGAAGGCCTGGTTGGCGTAGATGTTGACGGGCTGAATGATGAACGCACCCAACACCGGTCCGAAGAGCGTGCCACGGCCGCCCAGGATCACCGCGAGTACGATCAGCGCGCTGGTGATGATGGAGAACATTCCGATGGGGTCGACGAAGGACAAGTAGTAGCCGTACACCGAACCGGCCATGCCGACGAACAGAGCGCTTGCGCCGAAGGCGAGCAGCTTGTAGACCGGCGCGTTGACACCGATGGTTCCGGCCTTGCCCTCGTCCTCCCGGATCGCGATCAGACCCATGCCGAACTTGGTGCGCCGGATCCACCACGTCATCAGGAGCGACAGTCCGAGGAGTGCGACGAGCGCGAGATGGAACGGCCAGTTGCCCCATGCCTCAGGCCAATCCGGCAGCGGCAGCGTGAGCCCGGAGGTGCCGTTGGTGACCGACACCCACTCGATCGCGACGAACTGGATCAGGAACAGGAAGGCCACGGTGATGATGACGAATGCCGGGCCCCTGGATCGATAGGTCACCAGGCCGAGCAGCATCGCGATCGCCGCCGCGACGACACCGGCCACCGGTACCCACAGCAGCGGCTGGGTATCGGGGAACTTGGTCGCCAGGATCGCGCCGACGTAGGCGCCGATGCCGATGAACGCGCCCTGGCTCAGCGACAGGTAGCCGGTGAAGCCGGTGATGATGTTCAGTCCGCTGGCGCCGATGGCCAGCACCAACGACAGGATCACGACGTTCTGCGCCGACATGCTCGGCGACAACGGGAACAGCAGGATCACCGCCGCGGCGACGGCGAGCAGCCCGCGGGTCGCCCACTTGTGCAGGCCCGGGTCGAGCAAACGGGTTCTCATTGAAGTGTCGCTCATGCGACGGCGTCCTCTCTGAGGCGTGTGCCGAGAATGCCTTGTGGCCGGGTGATGAGAACGATGATGATGACCAGGAAAGGCACCGCCACAGGCCATTCCGCGCCCAGGTAGGCGGTGGCCGCCATCTCACCCACGCCGATCACCAGTGCACCGAGTACCGCACCCGGCAAGCTGCCCAGCCCGCCCAGCACAACGATCGCCAGAAGCCTCGCGATCCACTGGTAATGGGTACCGGGCAGGAACGGATAGATGGTGGACAGCATCGCGCCACCCGCGCCGAGTGTGGCGACGCCGATCGCGAAGGTGAGCGCGGCGATCGTCGTCACGCTCACCCCCACGAGCAGCGCGCCACTCTCGTTGGAGGACGCGGCCCGAATCGCCCGGCCCGCCCAGGTGCGATTCAGCAGCAGATACAGTCCGCCCATCACCAGGACTGCGATCACCGCCGAGATCGCCATGGCCTGCGGGACGTACAGCGGCCCGAGTGAGATGGAGGCATCAGTGTAGGAGGTGACCACGGTGGTCGACGTGTTGCCCCAAATGAAGCCCATGAGCCCTTCGAGTACCAGCGCGATACCGAACGTCGCCAGCACCGTCATCGTGACGTGCGCTCCCCGGACGTGGCGGATCACCAGAAGGTAGACCAGCCAACCGAATCCGAACATCACCGCCATGACGATCGGGATGGAAAGCAGCGGATCGAGCCCGAGGTGCCGCCACAGCGTGAAGGTGAGGAATGCTGCCAGCACGGCGAACGCGCCGTGGGCGAGGTTGATCACCCGCATGACCCCGAAGATCAGGGTCAGGCCGGACGCCATCAGCGCGTAGAGCGCGCCGACCAACAATCCGAGGATGAGGGTTTGGACAACGGAGGTCATGGGAGGCAACTCCTAGTGATGTCGGCCGTCGGCATGCCGAGGACTAGAGTGCGCCGCCACGCCAACGCACGATGACGTCAGAGGTGGCGACGTCTTCGGGCAGCACGACCTGCGAGACCCCGTCCTGCCATTGTCCGACGAGGAAGTCGCCCTTGGGGCTGCCGTCGGCGTTCCAGCTCAGCGTGCCGAGCAGGGTGTCAACGCTGTTGCTGCGCAACCAGTCTGCGAGTGCGCTCTGATCATCGATGGAGCCGACCGCGTTGACGGCGGCTGACAGCACCTGGCCCGCGGCGAATCCGTCGGCCGCGTCCTCTGGCGGGCTCTGGCCGAACTTCTCGGTGAAGCGCTTGACGAACTCGGCGTTGTCGGGGGTGTCCGACAGCGGGCTGTAGCTCGACGAGAACAACACACCCTCGGCGTTGTCGGGGCCGACGGCGTCGAGGTATTGCTGACCGTACGTCGG
This sequence comes from Mycolicibacterium iranicum, assembly GCF_001650495.1. Taxonomy (GTDB): domain Bacteria; phylum Actinomycetota; class Actinomycetes; order Mycobacteriales; family Mycobacteriaceae; genus Mycobacterium; species Mycobacterium iranicum_A. The sequence goes on from NZ_LWCS01000001.1 coordinate 61,585, forward strand.
AGAGCTGCTCTGGTAGAGGAAGGCCGGCTGGTAGTTCGCCCGGTTCATCGACCGGATCATGTTGACGCCGTCCTCGAACTGTGCACCCTGAACCACCAATTCGGCTCCGGCGTCACGCATCGCGTTGACCACGGAGTCGAAGTTCTTGGTCGTCGCGGGGTACTGGTCCTTGTAGACCGTCCGGATGCCTGCGGCCGACAGGATCTGCTCGGCACCTTCGACGACGGGGCCGGCGAACGGGTCGTCGAGCGTCGGGTACGCGGCGGTCTTGGGCCGCTGCTCCGGCGGCAGGTTCGCGATCCACTCGGCGAAGACCTTCGCCTGGTTGGTAGCGATGGCTTGCTGGGAGAAGAAGATGTACTGGAAGCCGCGGTTGAACATGTCCGGCGAGCCGCACGACGGGCACACGAACAGCATCCGGTTCTTCTCGGCGATCGCCGAGGCGGGAATGTTGAGCAGCGACGACTGACTGCCCAGCAGCAAGTTCACCTTGTCCTGGGAGATCAGGTTGTTGTAGTTGCTGACCGCGGTCTCCTGCTGCGTCGCATCGTCCTTGACGATGATCTCGACGTTCTTGCCGAGCAGGCCGCCCTTCTCGTTGGTCATCTCGACCCAGACTTCGTAGCCACGTTGGGTGTCGAGCCCGCCCTGGCTGAACTCTCCGGTCAGCGGTAGCGACGCCCCGATCGTGATGGTGTCGCTTTCGCCACCGCCGTCAGCGGTGCAGCCTGTCGCGGCGAGCGCTACCGCGGCGGTCGCCGCGATCGCGCGGAACATAGTGGTAAAGCGCATGTTCAACCTCTCTGCCAGATCGATTGCAATCTTCGTGACCTCCGCAGATGTTATCCACGTCACATGCAATCGATTGCAGTGAACTCTTTCACAGCCCTGCAGGGGTGTCAACACCCGTTCTTGCACCCGTCGAACCCGCCATGTGGAGCGGTCCGCTCCAGGAAGTAGTCCTCGTATCCCCACTATTCCCCTCTGCCTCGGACTCTGCCTATAGTGGCCGCAATCGATTGCACACCGTCGTCTCGCGCACTGGAGCCCACATGTCACCGGCCCGCAGCCAAGCCACCAGGCGCTCCGCGGGTGCCTCGCCCGGATGATCCTGATCCTGGCGGCGTTCGTGTCGATGGTCGACCGATCGGTGATGCCGCCCCTGGTTCCGGTGATCGCCGACGACATGGGAGTTCCGGTCGACGCGGTCGGTCAGTCGCTGACGGTGTACGCCGTGTCGTACGCAGCCTTCCAGCTTCTCTGGAGTGCACTGGCGGCGCGATACGGCCGGGTCCGCGTCCTCGTCGTCTCCACGGGCCTGGGCGGGCTGGCCAACCTGGCCACCGCCTTCGTACCGGATCCGATGACCTACAGCGTCATCCGAGCGCTGGCGGCCGGAGCATTCGCGGCCACCATCACGACGGTACTCATCTACTACGGCGACACCCTGTCCCTCAAACAACGCGCCGTGGCGACGGCGAATTTGGCGGCCGCGATCTCGCTGGGCCTGGCGGCGGGCACCATCGGCGCCGGCGCCATCGCGCAGTGGTGGGGCTGGCGATGGACCTTCGTCGTCGTCGCCACGCTCTCGTTCACGCTGATGCTGGGACTGCCGCGGCTGAGAGAAGCGACCGGCAACACCGTGGAACGGCTGGGGCCCTCGGTCCGACGTCTCGCAGTGAACCGTTGGGCCGTAACGATATTGGCCTTCACCGCTGTCGAAGGAGCATTACTGATCGGTGTGTTCAACTACCTCGCGGTGGCGTTGCAGGACAGAGGTGCGACGGTCCTTGTCGCAGGTGCCGCAACCGCGGCGTTCGGCGCCGCGGTCGTCATCGCCAGCCAACTGATGAAGTTGATCCTCGGACGCTGGCCCGCGTGGGTCCTCATGGTGTTGGCGGGCGTGGCGATCATCGGCGCTTACGTGGCGGTGGCAGTGGACGTCTCGCTGATCACCGTGCTCACCGCGGCCATCCTTCTCGGGCTGGCCTGGGCCCTCGGCCACACCACGATGCAAACCTGGATGACCGATGCAGCCGCCGACACCCGCGCCGTCGGCATGTCGTTCTTCTCGATCGCACTGTTCGTCGGCGCCTCGGCCGGAGCAGCGGCCGGCAACGTCGCGGCGGGCGCACACCGCTTCGACGTGCTGTTCGCGCTCACCCTCGCCGTCTCGGTGGCGTATGCGCTGGCGACGGGCATCGCCCGCGCCAGATATGCCGTCAGGGAATGAGCGCCCGCACTGTCAGGTGGTCAGGGCCTCTTCGCGCACAAACTCGTCGAATCGCGTGGCGACGTCGTCGAGTTGTGGCGCCGGGAGAAAACGGCGACGCAACGCGACCAGGGTTTCCAGCGACGCCGCATCGACGGCGCCGTCGATCAGTCCGCGTGAAGGGTCACGCAGGATGGCCACGTGTTCGGCGGCACTGTCCGGGCTCAGGCGCAGCAGCCGGCGTGCGGAATCCCCTGCGACATCATCGAGTTCACCGGCACTGATCCGGCCGGCCACGTCGACCAGCACGCGCTGTAGCCGCTCGATCTCACCGGCGCCCGGAGCGTCCCGAACACGCGCCAGCACGGTGCCGAGGTACGGACCGAGCAGGGTGACATCGGCGAGCAGAGCGCACCCACCCGCGCGGGCCGACAGCTCATTGCCCGCGTTGAGCACCGTGACGTCACACTCGCCCGCGCGGAGCGAGGTTGCGCGCTTCGGTGTCGATCCGAGGGCGACGATCTCGAAGTCGTTGCGAGACGATCCGATCTCTTCCAGCAGGGCATAACAGACGAACGCGAAACCCGAGTTGGGAACGTCGACGGCCAGCCGCCCACCCGACGGCGTCCCGTCGAGTCCGGGGCGCGCCGCCAGGCTCAGCCCGAGCCCCCGATCGAGGCCCGCGACAATCTCGACATCGAGCAGCTCGCCGAGGGGATTCGCGGGCAGGAAGCGGTAGGCGAGCACGTTGTCCGGGCTGGTGAAGACCGCATCGAATTCGCCGGCCCGCAGGGAGGCGAACTGGGCGGGAGAAGACGGCACCGGCACGTCACGGACCTCGAGGCCGGCGGCGGCCAGCGCGCCGGTCGTGCGGGCCACGTCGAGCAGGACGGATGGACTGAACACTCCGAGAGTTATCTGGGCCATGTCCTGCAATCGATTGTAGGGGCTTTGAACAGCAGCATACCCACCGCGAATACCCGATCGCGAGCACGACCAATAGGCTCGACTGCCATGACGGTTCGCGGACTGCAGCCCTACGCAGTGACGATCTTCGCCGAGATGTCAGCGCTGGCCGCGCGCATCGGCGCGGTCAATCTCGGGCAGGGATTTCCCGACGAGGACGGCCCGCCCGCGATGCTCAAGGCCGCCGAGAACGCGATCGCCGAGGGCGTCAACCAATACCCGCCCGGGCTGGGAACCGCGGCCCTGCGGCAGGCGATCGCCGATCAGCGCAGGCGCCGGTATGGCACCGAGTACGACCCCGACACCGAGGTGCTCGTCACCGTCGGTGCCACCGAGGCCATCGCGTCCTCGGTGCTCGGCCTCGTCGAACCCGGCTCCGAGATCCTGCTGATCGAACCGTTCTACGACTCCTATTCCCCCGTCATCGCCATGGCCGGATGCCATCGACGCGCCGTTCCCCTGCGGCAGGACGGTCGAGGATTCGCGATCGACATCAAGGCCCTGCGCGCCGCCGTCACCCCGAAAACCAAAGCCCTGATCGTGAACTCGCCCCACAACCCGACAGGGATGGTCGCCTCCGAGGAAGAGCTTCGCGGGCTGGCTGAGCTCGCCGTGTCTGCCGACCTCCTGGTGATCACCGACGAGGTGTACGAACACCTGGTATTCGACGGCCGACAACACCGGCCGCTGGCAAATTATCCCGGGATGGCCGAGCGCACCATCACCATTTCCAGCGCGGGAAAGATGTTCAACGCGACCGGCTGGAAGATCGGCTGGGCTTGCGGGACAAGCGATCTCATTGCCGGTGTACGTGCCGCCAAGCAGTACCTGACCTACGTCGCCGGTGCGCCGTTCCAGCCGGCGGTGGCACACGCGCTGGCAACCGAGGACGCCTGGGTCAACGCACTGTGCGCCTCATTTCAGGCACGCCGCGACCGGCTCGGTTCGGCGCTGTGCGACATCGGCTTCGAAGTCTTGGACAGCTTCGGCACGTACTTCCTGTGCGTGGACCCCCGCCCGCTGGGCTATGACGACAGCACGGCGTTCTGCGCGCAGTTGCCCGAAAAGGTCGGTGTGGCAGCGATTCCGATGTCCGCGTTCTGCGACCCGGCCGCTCCGCACGCCGACGAATGGAAACACCTGGTGCGCTTCGCCTTCTGCAAGCGCGACGAAACGCTGGACGAGGCGATCCGCAGATTGCAGGCGCTACAGCGTTCCGGCTAGTTCCCACAGCGCTTCATCGGGCGTGCTGCGGTCCAGCGGGCTCAGCACCACATCCGTGGCCCCCGCATCGCGATACCGCGCCACAGTTCGGGCGACCGAGTCGGCGTCTCCCAGCGCTGCAAGCTCAGCAAGGCTGTCGATCCCCTCCCGCGCAATGACTTTCTGGTACGAGGGAATCTGCGCGTAGAAACTCAGCTGCTCTTCGGCGCGGCGGCGCGCAGCCTCTTCGTCGTCGGTGAGATGCGCCGGGATGAACGCGATGATTCTCGGCGCCGGCCTGCCCGCATCGGCGGCGGCGTTCGTGATCGTCGGCGCGATGAACTCCTCGATCGTCCGTGGCCCCGCCAGGTACGGCAGTGTGCCGTCAGCCAATTCGCCAGCAACGCGAAGCGCCTTCGGTCCCATCGCCGCCACGTACACCGGCACCGGCGAACCGCCCGCCAGCGTCACCGGCCAGCTGGGCGCCGCGGTGAACTCGGCACCGTGGAAATCCACAGCACCGGAGTCGAATACGGACCGCAGGACGGTGAGATACTCGCGCAGGCGGGCGATGGTGTTCGGCCACGAAAGCCCGAACGAGGCTCGTTCGATGTCGTGCGCGCCAAGCCCGAGGCCGAGGCTGAAATTGCCGTGAGCCGCGGCCTGAGCCGTTTGAGCCTGCGACGCCAGCGTCAACGGGTGGCGCGGATTGAACGGCACCACCGAGGTGCCGACGCCCAGCCCGGGCACTGCCGCAGCGACCAATCCGGCGAGCGAGATCGCGTCGTGGTCGAACTGCTGCGCGAACCACACCCGCGCCACCCCGAGTTCATGGGCACGTTTGGCCTGGGCCACATGGTCGTCGACGGCGTTGTCGGCGCCGGCACTTCCGAACAGCACGATTTCAGCACTCATATGCCGACCAACCCTCGCACCAAACCGCGGTATTCCGCGCGCGCCAGATCTACCTCGCGACCGCCAGGACTCGTCGGCGCAGGTCTTCCAGCGCGACGTCGAGCACCATCTTCTTGGCCCTTCTCACCAGAAAGCTCGGATACGGCGCAGCGAGATCGAGGATCAAGTCGAAGCGCACCCGTGTTCGCTGCTCACCGACGGGGGTCAGGTTGTATTCGCCGTGCTGGCAGCGCTGCCGAGACGTCTGCTCGGCGTCCCACACCACCCAGTCGTCACCCCAGTGGTACTCCAGCATTTCCTTGTCGGAAAGACCCATGATCTTGACGATCGTCCTGACGTGATGCGGCCTGCCGTCGGGATGACGATCCACCACCTGGGCCTGCTTGTGCAGTGATGACCACGAGGACACCGCTTCGATGTCCGCCAGGGCGTCCATGATCGCCTCCGGCGGGGCTTCGATCTCCACTTCGCTGGAAGCTCGCACCGCCATAAGAGCAAATCGTAGTCACGCAATAGGCCTTGCGCAGAGGATTGTGCAGCTAACGTCGATTACCAACCGATCTGTTCGATCGGCGATGTCTGCTGCGGTGGCCGTCCCACCGGCCCCGGCGACGTCCGCGAAAACCGCGGTGCGGGAGCGGCCTGATCGACGCCGTGCGCCGTCACCATCGTCCCGCGCGCACGCAGATGCTCGCTGGCCGCCGCCTCGCGCCACGTAAGGACGGGGGTGACGCAGGCATCAGTGCCGGCGAAGACCTCGGTCCACTCGTCGCGGGTCCTCGTGGCGAACCGTTCGGCGAAGAGCTCGTGCATCACGGGATAGGACGACCGGTCGAGTTGCTGAGGTAGTTCGTCGGCGTCGAGTTCGAGTCCCCTCAGCAGTTGCGCGTAGAACTGCGGCTCGATCGCACCGACCGCCATGTACCGGCCGTCGGCCGTCTCGTAGGTCCGGTAGAACGGGGCACCGCCGTCGAGGAGGAACGACTCGCGCTCGTCCCGCAACGTGCCGGTCGCCTTCATCGTCCACGCCATCTGCGACATCACGCTGACTCCGTCGACCATCGCAGCGTCGATCACCTGCCCATGGCCGGAGTGCTCGCGCTCGTAGAGTGCGGCCACGATGCCGACCAGCACCAGCATCGAGCCGCCGCCGAAATCGGCCACCAGGTTCAGCGGCGCGACAGGCGGCCGGTCGCGGTACCCGATCGCCGACAGGGCCCCCGTCTGCGACAGGTAGTTGATGTCGTGGCCCGCCGACATCGCCAGCGGACCGTGCTGACCCCAACCCGTGATGCGGGCAAAGATCAGGCGCGCGTTCACGGTTTCGCAGTCCTGCGGGCCGATGCCGAGCCGCTCGCAGGTGCCGGGCCGGAAACCGTCGATCAGCACATCGGCCTTGGCGACGAGGTCCAGCAGGGTGTCGCGATCCGACTTGAGATCGAGATCGACGACCCGCTTTCCGCGGTGCAGCAGGTCGACGCTCTCGGCCGGCATCTGCAGCCCGCCGGGGCGCCACACCCGTACGACGTCGGCGCCGAGGTCGGCGAGCATCATCGCCGCATGCGGTCCGGGCCCGATACCACCGAGCTCGACCACCCGAATCCCGGCCAGCGGGCCCGCGCTCACCCCTTCAATACCTTGTGCACCTGCTTTTTCAGACCCTCGGTCGCCGTCTCGACGCCGCCCTTCATCGTGCGCTTCAGGATGAATCCGGGAAGCGGCACCGACAGGTCGATCGAAATGTCGAACCGCACCCGCGTCTTGGCGCCTTCGGGCGTCAGCGTGTACCCGGCGTCCTGCGCCTTCAATTGACCGGCCGAGACCAGCGTCCACGTGACTTCGTTGTCACCCCAGGTGTATTCGATCACCTGCTCATCGGTCAGACCCGCCGCTTTGACCGTCATCTTCACCTGCTTGGGCCTGCCGTTGTCGAAACGCTCGAGCACCTCGGCCTTCTGATACTGCGGCGACCAATCCGGCGTCGACTCGACGTCGGCGATGACGTCGAGGATCTGCTCGGGGGTGGCGTCGATAACGACCTCGCGGGAGTCCCTGGTTGCCATGGCGAGACCATAGACCACCGCGGTCGGCGTTCGGATCGAGATCACGGGACTGCACCCGTAGGCTCGCAAGTGTGAGCACTGTTGATCCGGCGGTTCCTCCCAGCGGCACGGGTTGCGTGGAATGTGACGCCGACGGCGGCTGGTGGGTGCACCTGCGACGGTGCGCGGCATGTGGGCACATCGGCTGTTGTGACGACTCCCCGGCCAAGCACGCGTCGGCGCACTGGCGTTCCAGCGGGCATCCGATCATCCGGTCGTTCGAGCCCGGCGAGGACTGGTTCTGGAACTATGACACCAGCTCCTATTACGACGGCCCCGAGCTCGCCCCGCCCGAGAGCAGGCCCGCCGATGAGACGGTGCCGGGCCCCCGCGGCCGCGTGCCCGCGGACTGGATGGCTCAACTGCAGGCCGGGCGCGGCTGAGTGAACCCGCCGTTGGCGGGGTAGTACACCGCCGTGACGAAAGACAAGCCAGAAACCACCGAGACGAATACCGCACCGGCGAACACCGACGACGACGTGATGACCGATCCGTCCAAGGGCGACGACGACGGCAACGACTGGTCGGACGAGGGCGGGGCCACACCGAGCGGCCCCGCTACCGAGTGAATCAGCCCCGGTCGACGAGCGCCTGCCGGGCCGCGTTGTAGCCCGGGATGAACGTGATGCCGGGTCCGCCGTGACACCCGGCACTCGCCAGGTACAGGCCGTCGATCGGAATTGGTTGATCTACATAGCCTTTCGGCCCCGGACGGTTGCGGCCCATCTGCTCGGGATGGATGAGACCGTGGCAGTAGTCGCCTCCCGGCGCCCCGAACATGGTGCCCATGTGCTTGGGCGTGAACGTGGTGTGGCGCAGGATCAGACTCTCGAAGTCCGGTGCGAGCTTGGTGATCTTGTCAATGACCCGCTGCCCCATCTCGGCCTTCATCTCCCCGTAGCCGGCGCGTTCCTCGGTGAGCGGAAACCACAGCGAGAACGCCGAAACGGCATGCTTACCCGGCGGCGCCAGGTCCGGATCGTTCGCCGACGGGATCTGCAGCGCGATGGCGGGATCAGCGGGCACGACGCCGCGCTGCGAGTCCTCCCACTGCTGCTGAAGTTCTTCGGGCGTGGTGAAAATGCCGATGGCCGACTGATATTCGGGATCGTTGAGCACCTCGTAGGGCGCCGCGAACGTGGGCGGACCGTCCAGCGCAAAGTGCATCTGCAGATAACTGCCCCGATGGTCGATGTGGGAGAACCGTTCCCGCAGCTCGGCAGGGACGGCGCCACCGTCGATGAGCTTGTTGACCGTGAGGTCGGGCGCGAGGTTGGACACCACGATCGGCGCGGTCAGCGTCGACCCGTCCTCCAGCCGCACCCCCGTCACGTGTCCGTCGTCGACGAGGATCTCGTCGACCTTGCTGCGCAGGCGCAGCTCCCCGCCCGCCGCGGTGAGCATCTGCAGCAGGTGCTCGGTGACCGCACCCATGCCGCCGACGAACTTCTTGATCAGTGTCGCGTTCTCATCCGGCACGGCGAGCCCGAACGCCAGTGCCGCAGCACTTCCGGGCGTGCATGGCCCGCGGTAGGTTGTATTGACCGCGAGGAAGGCGAGCATGCCGCGCAGCGCGCCGTGCTTCTCGCGGTCGGGGAGGTAACGGTCGAGCACATCGGTGACGGAGCCGAACAGGATGTCGCTGACGGCCTGGCGCTCGAATTCGTTGGTGGCACAGGCGAACATCTCGTCCAACGTTTTCGGCGGCTGGGCCGCGTCGAACCGCCCCAGTGCCCTCGTCGGCGCCTGGCACCACGCCATCAGCCCCGCCATGCCGTTGACCGCCTCGGCACCGTGCACCTCGTTGAGGTGGGTCAGCAGCTTCATCGGGTCGGTGTAATAGATCAGCGGATCGTCGCCGATGCCCCGCAGTTGCACCGACATGACGTCGAGGTCGACGGTCGGCAGGTCTGCGAGTCCGAGCGCGTCGCTGACGACCGCTGAGGTGGGCACCTGCACCGATCCGGCGATCTCGAACCGGAAGCCGTCGAAGAGTTCGACGGTCGAGGCCATGCCACCGGCATAAAGCTTGAAATCCAGGCACAGGGTGCGCAACCCCGCCTGCTGCATGAGTGCCGCTGCGGTGAGCCCGTTGTGGCCCGCGCCGACGACGATCGCGTCGAAGTCCGTCATGGGCTGAGGCTGACACGCTCGTGATGTTTTGTCAATAATGACAAAACATCACGACGCCGAGATCAGGCGGGGTTTTCGATGCCGGTGCGCAGCAGTTCCAGCGCGTGCCTGCAGAGCCGGTCCAGTTCGGGGAGCGACCTGTCGTCGCCCAGCATCCAGACCTCCATCGCACCGAACACCGCGGCGGCGATGCAGCGCGCGGTCACGGTGATGCGCATCCGTTCATCCGTGCCCGGCGAAGCGCCGTTGGTTTTGGTCATGTGCTCTTCGACCGCCTCGGCGAAGTCCGCCTCGACCTGCCTGATGTGACGGACGATGCGGCTGGCGTCCAGTTCCTGGGAACGCATCGTGGCGATCTTGGTGACCGCCCAGCCGTCGTACGGCGAATCCATGATCGCGGCCTGTACCGACTCGATGATCGGATCGTCGGGCGAACGCGCCGCCAGAGCGGACCGGAACCAATGCAAGCCCGCGTCGTAGTCGGCGAACAGCAGGTCGTGCTTGGATGCAAAATGCCGATAGAACGTGCGCAGCGACACTCCGGCGTCGGCGGCGATCTGCTCGGCCGTCGTGTCCTCCACGCCCTGAGCGAGGAAGCGCACCACGGCGGCCTGCCGCAGCGCTTCCCTCGTGCGCTCGCTGCGTACCGTCTGAGCAGGCCGGACCATGTGCGTAAATTACCCCACCCGGTCGTCCGGACTTGCGAACACGATCGCCTGATTTGACTTGCCAGCCGGTGAGTCCGTTGACTGGCCTGCAGCAGGCAACGTCGGGGGGACGTTTGTGAAAGTTCATCATCTCAACTGCGGAACGCTACGACCCGTGGCCACGCCCGACGTGGTGTGCCACGTGTTGGTGGTCGAGTCCGATGCCGGTTTGGTCCTGGTCGATTCGGGCTTCGGCACCCGCGACTGCGCCAACCCCGGCGAGTTCGGGCGTATCAGACGAGGGCTCTTGAAGCCGGCGCTCGATCGCGCTGAGACCGCCGCACACCAACTCCCCCTGCTGGGTTTTGCGCTGTCCGACGTCCGCCACATCATCGTCACCCACTTCGACTTCGACCACATCGGCGGGCTCGCGGACTTCCCCGACGCCCGGGTCCACGTCACCGCGGTAGAAGCGTTCAGCGCCATACGATCTCGCGCGATCGCCAACCGGTTGCGCTATCAGTCCGCGCAGTGGGCGCACGGCCCGCGGATCGTCGAGCACGACATCGACGGTGAGCGTTGGCGCGGTTTCGCCGCCGCACGAGAGCTGACCGAGATCGGGCCGGGCTTTGCGATGGTGTCACTGCCCGGACACACCGATGGGCACGCGTGCGTGGCCGTCGACGCAGGCGAACGCTGGCTGCTACACGCCGGCGACGCGTTCTTCCATATCAGCCAGATCACCGGCGGAACCCCGCCGATGCCGAAAGCGTTGGCAGGCTTCGAGATGGTTGTCGCCAACAACCGAAAGAAGGTCAGGGAAAACCATTCTCGACTGGCCGAGCTGTACCGGCGCCAAGAGCCCGATCTCAGAATCCTGTGCAGCCACGACCCCACGCTCTTCGAGCACGCGAAGGCCGAAAGCTCCTAGCTCCCCGGCAGACTGAGGAGCGCGATGGACGCGTCGACAGCCTCATCGGTCACGTCGCTCATCCTGCCGCCCTCCTCCACCGTGATCGCCGTGAGCTCCCGCAGGCCGCCGAGCAGCATGATGATGCGGCCACGCGACACCGGACCGATGCCCGCCGCGCGGAATTCGTCGGTGGCACCCAGCGTTCCGACCATGTCGATGAAGTGGTCCATGGCGTCGCGCTGAAGTTCGCGGGCCACAGCTCCGAGGGACGGCACGTCACGAATCCAGCTGAGCATCAACGCCGAACGGGCCTCACCGGAAGAGATCCACGCCTCGATAGCCTGCCGCACCTGCTTCTGCCACGGCGCGCTGGGGTCGACCGCGTCCGAGATCTGCCGGATCTGATCGGCATTGGCGTCCGACAGCAGAGCGACGAAACATGCTTCCCTGCTGTCGAAATGCTCGTAGAACGTGCGACGCGACGTCCTGGCGCGCCGCACGATATCGGCGACGGTGGTCTTCGGGTAACCATCCTCGGCGATCGACTCCTCAAGCGCGTCGAGCAGCCGCTGGCGAAAATCTTTCATGTCACCCGACATGTTCCCATGCTCTAGCGGCAGTAGTTTCGCGTTGCGAAGTCGATGGCCTGCCGGTAGAGGGGATCGAGGCCGCGCTGTTGCACCACTGTCGTCTTCGCGCGGTCGAGCTCGGGACGGCAGGCCGGCGAATGCAACTTGCCCCATTCGTCGGCCATCAGCGTCACCATCTCGCGGTTGAGCGCGTCGATGACGCCGCGCGAGGAGGCCAGGTCGGGCGAGTCGACGGGCGCGACGGCCGGATCGAACTTCCACTGGGCCAACCGGGTGTATTCGATCGCGACGGTCGCGTCGATCTGGTCGCGAAACGCGGTCGTCACGTACGCCGGGTCGATGTTGAGGGTCGTCGCCTCCGCAGACACCGCGTCGAGGACCTGTTGCTCACGTGCCGGGTCTTCAATCAGCCCGCCGGTGTGGAACTTGTTGGCGGCGATCGGCTCGGCGACCTGCAGCCGGCGGGTGGCGGCGTCGACCAGGTCGACGAGCGTGGTGCTCGGCTGGGCGGCCGCGGCAGGCGCAACAAGCATCGCGAACGCGGAGAAAACGAAGATCGAGGCGAGGAGACGAGTCATCGCAGACCATCATGCACCGAAATTGTGGTGGCCAGGGCCGGGATCGAACCGGCGACCTTCCGCTTTTCAGGCGGACGCTCGTACCAACTGAGCTACCTGGCCGGACGGCACGACCACTTGCCTCCAAGTGCCTCGCCGTGATGGCGACCCTGACGGGACTCGAACCCGCGACCTCCGCCGTGACAGGGCGGCGCGCTAACCAACTGCGCCACAGGGCCTTACTGTGCTGCTCCTCCCACCGTGGTGGTCGTCGCGTGTACCCCCAACGGGATTCGAACCCGTGCTACCGCCGTGAAAGGGCGGCGTCCTAGGCCACTAGACGATGGGGGCCTATTCCGAATTCCTCCGGGGTACTCGCAACGCTCATGACGTTGGGAGCTTCGATAGCTTAGGGTACCGACACCCAAATCCTCAAACGGGCTGCGTGCCGTATCCTTTTGCAGTCCACAAGACATTGCCCCTATAGCTCAGTTGGTAGAGCTACGGACTTTTAATCCGCAGGTCGCAGGTTCGAGCCCTGCTGGGGGCACAAAGCCGGCCCGGGCCGTCATCTCACGGCAGCTACGTCACCAGCGCGCAGCCGCAGAGCCAGGTGTCGCCCGCGGCGAGGAGCCGGTGGGAATTCGACGTTGCCGTCGATGCGCCGAGTGCGCGCTCAATGTGCACTTTCAGCGGCGTGTCGCCAAACACGCGCGCCTCGCGGTGCGAGTCAGCGGTAGTAGACCTCGTCGCCGTCGGGATAGCCGCCGCCCGTCGTGGTGATGTGCACGTGGTCGTAGTGCCCGTAGCCGCCGGACCGGGCGCCGCCCGGCGTGTAGTACACGCCGCGCCAGATCGCGTCCTGGATGCCGAAGCGCTTCGCGTTCTCCAGCACATAGGCGACGATCTGGTTGCCCAGCGCGATGCCGGACTCGGAGCCGGGGTTGGGAATCATCACGTCGAGAGCGAGGCCCTCGGGATGCCATCGCAGCGCGTCCTGGCGCACTCCGCCGATGTTGTTGATCTCCGGGAAGACCTCGCTGATGCTGCGCGCGGTCAGAATCGTCCTGACCTGGAGTCCGCGTTCGGGCGCGACTCCCGCGGGCAGCGCACGGCTCACGACTCGCCAACGCGACGCGGAAGCCAGCGAGGCCGACTCCGCATTGGGGCCACCATCGACGATCAGGGGCGGTCCAGGCGCGGGCGCGCCCGCCGCCACGACCTCCACGTTCCAGGGTGCGGCGGCCTCGGGAAGGACGGGCGGAGGAGCAGAGACCGGCGCGGCCTCGGCAACCTCGGCGGCCGGTGTCGTGTCGCTCTGGGCCAGCAGTAAGACGGCCGCCGGAGCCAACGCGGTCAACGCGTACACCGGACTACGCCGCTTCTTCGGTAGGGAGTGCCGACCCACGCACAGCAACATAACGAAAATCTGCGCAAAATACACCATCAATCTGCAGAACTGAACTCGACGCGCAGATCGTTACCCGACCGCGACCAATCGGTGAGCGTAGCTATATCCGCAGGTCAGAAGGCTGATTTCGCTACACGGTGACCAGTAAAGCCGCCAGCGCCAAGACGAGCAGAATTGCCCCGGCTGCAAGCATCGCGCCGGTGCGGCGAGGTGGCTGCGCGGGAGCGTCGAGACTCGCGCGCATCTGCTCGGCCGTGGCGAACCGCCACCGGGGATCGCGGGCCATCGCACGTTCGATCGTTGTCACCAACGCCGGGTCGACGTCGGGCCGCAGTGACGACAACGGCGCCAGTGCTCCCGCGGCGATGGCCTCGGCCAGTGCGCTCAAATTCTCCTGCGGGTACGCGCGACGCGCGGTCAGCGCCTCGTACGCCACGACGCCGAGTGCATAGAGGTCGTCGCTCGGTGTCGCGGGCCTGCCGGCGATCCGATCAGCGGGCAGGTAGGCCATCGTCCCGAAAACGCGGTTCGTCAGCGTCTGCGGCGTGTCCGGACTCTTGGCCACGCCGAAGTCGGCGATCTTCACGTCGCCGAACTCGGTGAACAGGATGTTGGCGGGCTTGATGTCGCGGTGCAGGACTCCGCACGAGTGCGCGGCGCTCAGCGCCGACAACACATCCCTCATGATCGCGCGCACGTGGTCGGCCGGCAGCGGGCCGTTGCGCGCCAGCACGTCCGCCAGGTTCTGCCCCGGCAGCCGCTCCAAGACGATGTAATGCCTGCCGTCGTGCACCCCGCTGTCGTGGACGGCGACAACGTGCGGGTGGTTGAGGGCGGCGGCGGCACGCGCCTCGGTTGCGAAGCGCCTGCGGGTGTCGGGCTGGGCGGATACCGAGGGATAGAGCAATTTGACGGCCACGGGACGGCCGAGCCGCTTATCCCAGGCGTCGCGTACCTCGGCCATACCGCCACGGCCCAGGACTCGACCCAGCTCGTAGCGGCCGCCAAGGACCTCCGGCGCCTGCATACCTCCAAGCTAACCGGTCCGCGGTGAACGCAAACCTCACGCGCGGGCACCGTTGCACGTTTCGACTTGTCCGACGGCGACGCGCGGCCGCTCAGGTCTTGCCCGCGGAGTTCATCGCGGTTGCCCAGGACGCCAAGCGAAACTTCCCAGTGCAGAAAGACCCCGCTTCGGACGGCGGCAGGATGTGCGGCGGATCGTATGATCAAGGTCGATGCGCGACAGCGGAGTTCACCGATCTTTTGGCCACCGCCACCCCGTGGTGACGGTGCTGGCCGCGGTGACCGCCGCGTGGTGGCTGTGGCAGGGCTGGTACGAGGCGCTCGCAGTGGTCGTCGTGATCGGCCTGATCGCGGTCGCGCGCAAGCGCCGCCGCACTGCGATCCTTCGCGATGCCGGACTGCGGGCCCGCGCCGACTACGAGCACCGGTTGAGTCTGGCCGGCGATCCGCGGGGTCTCTACGGGCGCTATTCGCCCGCCGGACCAAACTGGTATCCCGACCCCCAGAACCCTCGCTGGCTGCGCTACTTCGACGGCCTCGCGTGGACACCGCACGTGGTGCGCCGCTGAGCGCCAAGCCGTCGGCGGGCCCGTGATCCCGACGCCGGAGACGACGCTTGGGCGGTCAGACCTTCGGGCAGTAGAAGTGCGGGTCGTCGCGGTACTCCAGGGGCGGCAGGTTGCGCGCCGGGGTCTGCACCAGCGGTGCGTCTACCGGCAGCCGTCCGGTGGCGCGGTCCCACGCCGAACGCTTGCGCGGATGCATCATCATGCGTTTCGGCATCAGCTTCACGACGTGGTGGACGACCTTTCCGAACAGGCGATGGGCACGGTCCTGCCGGGGAGACCAGCTGTAGCCCATCAGCTCGCGAACCGCAGGGTCGAACAATCCCACGGTGGTGAAGTTGAAGAACCGTTGCATGACAGTGAGATTGAGCCGCCACAGCCAGTCCGGCAGCCATTCCAGCGAGGGATGCTTCGGCATCGTCGACAGGTCGAGAACCGTCCTGGCAGCCCAATTGTTCTCAAGCACGTTGTGGCACATGTGATCCCAGTATTCGCAGAACTCTTCCCAAGACTTCGGGACCGGACGCATGCTCATGCCGTACATGCGGTACCACGTGATGTGCTCGTCGAAGAGCTGCCGTTTCTGCGCCTCGGTGAGCCCGCCGCCCAGCCACTCGGCAGCCAACAGTGTCGACTTGAAGAACGTGGCGTGCGCCCAATAGAACACCTCCGGACTCAGCGCGCTGTACCGGCGGCCCTGCTCGTCGACGCCCTTGATCCCGATGTGATAGTCGCGGACCTCCGCCCCGGTCTGCGGGGCGCGAAATCCGTCGAACACCACTCCCCCGATCGGATACACCGACCGGAACAACCGCGGCATCCGTTCCATGAAGAAGATGGAGTGCTGCTGGACGGCGGCGCCGAGTTGGGGGTGCATGTTCTGCATCGACCCGGCCCACGGGCCCTGCAGCATTCCGGTCCATTGACCGAAGTAGCGCCACGTCAGCGAGTCGGGCCCAAGCGGTACCGGCGGGGCGTCATAGCCGCCCCCGGTAACGGGACAGCCCACCGCGGAGACATTCGGCTCGGCGCAGGATGTGCTGGTCACAGGGCATGCCGCAGACGTATCTTGGGTCACTACTGCTCTTCTCGCCGACGCATCACGAAACTTTGACTACAGACGTTGTCACTTTAGCTTAGGAGGACCGTGCCGTCCGGTCAACGACGCGGGAGATGGTCGGGTGTACCACTGGAGGACCGTCAAGCACTCCGGCGTGACGAACTGATCGCCGCCGGCATCGGCCTGCTGGGCAGCCCCGGCGGACCCAACCTGACGGTGCGCGCCGCCTGCAAGGCCGCCGGCCTCACCGAGCGGTACTTCTACGAGAGTTTTGCCGACCGCGACGAATACGTGGCGGCGGTCTACGACGACGTCTGCGCTGCGGCCATGGCGACGCTGATGAAATCGGAGAGCATGCGTGACGCCGTCGAAAGGTTCGTCGCGCTGATGATCGACGACCCTGCCCGCGGCAGGGTGCTGCTGCTCGCACCGGAGGCCGAACCGGTCCTGGCCCGCTCGGGTGCCCGGTGGATGCCGAACTTCATCGAATTGCTGCAGCGCAACCTCACCCAGATCACCGACCCCACCACGCAGGCGATGGTTGCGACAGGCCTGATAGGGGCACTTACTGCGTTGTTCACGGCGTATCTCGACGGCAGACTCGGCGCCACTCGCGAACAGTTCATCGACCATTGCGCTGAGCTACTGCTCAGCAGGGCGGTGACCTGAACCGGCCCGCCACCTGCATATGGAGCGCGGCGCGGCGGCTTGAATGTCACCGGGATACACAGATATATTGAGTGCAACCATCAGGTACAGATAACTGGGAGGTGTCGTGTCGAAAGACCTGACCGACCTGCAACTGCTGAGGGAACTCGAGCCCGTCGTCGAACCCCTCGTCAATCGCCACATGCGGATGAAGAAGGATTGGAACCCGCACGACTACATCCCGTGGTCCGATGGCAAGAATTACTACGCGCTCGGCGGCCAGGACTGGGATCCCGAGCAGTCGCAGCTCTCCGAGGTCGCCCGCGTCGCGATGCTCGTGAACCTGCTCACCGAGGACAACCTGCCGTCCTACCACCGCGAGATCGCCATGAACTTCACCATGGACGGCCCGTGGGGCTTCTGGGTGAACCGCTGGACCGCCGAGGAGAACCGCCACGGCATCGCGCTGCGCGACTACCTCGTCGTCACCCGCAACGTCGACCCGGTCGAGCTGGAGATGCTGCGCATCGAGCAGATGACCCGCGGCTTCTCACCTGGCCAAAACCAGCAGGTCGAGGCAGACCTGTTCGCCGAGAGCCTGTTCGACTCGGTCATCTACGTGACCTTCCAGGAGCTCGCGACCCGCGTGTCGCACCGCAACACCGGTAAGGCGTGCGAGGAACCGGTCGCCGACCAACTGCTGCAGCGTGTCTCGGCCGACGAGAACCTGCACATGATCTTCTACCGCGACGTCTCCGAAGCGGGCTTCGAGATCGCACCCGACCAGGCGATGAGGTCGCTGCACAAGGTGCTGCGCAACTTCAAGATGCCCGGATACACGATCCCGGACTTCCGCAGGCGCGCGGTCACGATCGCCTCCGGCGGCGTCTACGACCCGAGGATCCACCTCGACGACATCGTGATGCCGGTGCTGAAGAAGTGGCGCATCTTCGAGCGCGAGGACTTCAACGGCGACAGCGCCCGCCTGCGCGACGATCTCGGCCTGCTGGTCGAGGAACTGCAGGAGGCGGTCGACAAGTTCGAGATCGCCAAACAGCGTCGCGAAGAGCGCCTGCGTCAGATGGCCGAGAAGAAAGCGGCCAAGAATCTCTTGGTGTCGTCATCAGCGTAGAGACCGCTGCCCCCGTCGATGCGGCCCGATCCTTGCGGATCGGGCCGATCGCGTTGCGCAGCCCCGTCGTCCTCGCCCCGATGGCCGGGGTCACCAACGTCGCGTTCCGCACGTTGTGTCGCGAACTGGAACTGGAACGAGCGGGCACCGTCAGCGGCCTGTACGTCTGCGAGATGGTGACGGCGCGTGCGCTCGTCGAGCGTCACCCGGTCACGATGCACATGACGACGTTCGCGGCGGAGGAGTCACCGCGGTCGCTGCAGCTCTACACCGTGGACCCGGTCAATACCTACAAGGCCGCCAAGATGATCGCCGATGAGGGCCTCGCCGACCACATCGACATGAACTTCGGCTGCCCGGTACCCAAAGTGACCCGGCGCGGCGGCGGCGCAGCGCTGCCCTACAAGCGCCGCCTGTTCGGGCAGATCGTGGCCGCCGCCGTCAAAGCCACCGAAGGCACCGACATTCCGGTCACCGTGAAATTCCGCATCGGTATCGACGACGAACACCACACCCACCTCGACGCCGGGCTTATCGCCGCCGAAGAGGGAGCGGCCGCGGTCGCGCTCCATGCGCGCACCGCGTCGCAGCGGTACTCCGGCAGCGCCGACTGGGATCAGATCGCCGCACTGAAAGCCCACGTCACGAATGTTCCTGTACTGGGTAACGGTGATATCTTCGACGCTCGTGACGCGCTGGCCATGATGGCCGCGACGGGTTGCGACGGCGTGGTGATCGGCCGGGGCTGCCTGGGGCGGCCGTGGCTGTTCGCCGAATTGTCGGCCGCGTTCACCGGGACTGCGCCCGCGACACCGCCGACGCTCGGCGAGGTCGCGCAGATCATTCGTAGACACGGCGAGCTGCTCGCTGAGCATTTCGGAGAGGACAAAGGCATGCGGGACATCCGCAAGCACGTCGCGTGGTACATGCACGGGTTCCCCGCAGGGGCCGACCTCCGCAGATCGTTGGCGCTGGTCAAGACGATTTCGGAACTCGACGACCTGCTCGGCGAGCTCGACCAGGACGTCCCGTTCCCTGCCGCGGCCAACGGCCCGCGGGGGCGCCAGGGCTCTCCGGCCTCTGTGACGTTGCCCGAGGGGTGGCTCGACGACCCCGATGATTGCACGGTGCCCGCGGGTGCTGACGTGATGCACTCGGGCGGCTGACCAGGCACGCAACCAATCCGAGATAGATCCGTAGCGGTATCGATAGTGGTTCGAGAGGGATTCGAAAGGGTATAGGTACCAGGCTTCGGCTGGATGTCTCTCAGGATGTCTCAGTACGATGAGGGATCAATCGCCTGGCTCCGGTAGCGGAGTCGGCACCAGTGCTTTATGACAGTTATCGGGCACACGGCGATCTGCGTGCCACTGCGCAACGACGCGCACGCACCGCGACAGGCCGTGGAAGCTGGAGGGCCGGTAAGAGATGAGCGACGGCGACATGGAGGATGCCGCTGCCACTCCTGGCCGCTCCGACGGCGATGACTCGACCACAGACAGACCCGTCCCCGACTGGAATACCCGATCCCGCCGGCCGACGCCAGGCGCCGCGCCGTGGGAACGCCACATCTCCGGAACCGACGACACACCCCCGCGCGAACCGACCGGTCCGGTCACCGTCGCCGACCTCATCGCCAAGATCAACGGCGGTGCTCCGTCGGCCGGGCCGAAGCGTCATCGCGCCGAACCCCAGCAGGACTTCGAAACCCACCGCGAGCCCGAGCCCTACCCCGACGGTGACGACGTCGACACCGCGATCCTGCCCGCCCTCGAAGGGCGAGCATCCGAGCTGCCGGATCTGACACGACTACGACCGAAGCATGTGACGGCGCCCCCGCGCCGCGACCACAAGCGCGTCGCGATGGCAGGACGGGTCGCCGCAGCGCTGGTCGCGGTCTTCGCGCTGGTGCTCACCGGCGGCGCCTGGCAGTGGCAGTCGGCCAAGAACAACCTGCTCAACCGAGTGTCGGCCCTCGACCCCGACTCCCGCGACATTGTGGATCCCAACGCACAATTCGGCGACGAGAACTTCCTCATCGTCGGCACCGACAGCCGTATCGGCCAGAACAGCGACATCGGCGCCGGCACCACCGACGACGCTGCGGGAGCCCGTTCGGACACCGTGATGCTGGTGAACATCCCGGCCAACCGCAAACGTGTTGTCGCCGTGTCGTTTCCGCGGGATCTCGAGATCGAACCCATGAAGTGCGAGCCGTGGGATCCCGAGACCCGCAAGTACGGACCGATCATGGACGAGGAATCGCCCATGTACGGCAAGGACGAGGTCTACACCGAATACAAGCTGAACTCGGCCTTCGCCGTCGGTGGCCCGAAGTGTCTCGTCAAGGTCATCCAGAAACTCTCCGGCTTGCACGTGAACCGTTTCATGGCAGTCGATTTCACGGGCTTCTCGCAGATGGTCGACGCGCTCGGCGGTGTCGAGGTCTGCAGCACCACCCCGATCGAGGACTATGAACTGGGCACCGTGCTTTCCACGGCGGGACGTCAGATCGTCGACGGTCATACCGCACTGAACTATGTGCGCGCCCGCCAGGTGACCACCGAGACCAACGGCGACTACGGCCGCATCAAACGCCAGCAGCTGTTCCTGTCGTCGCTGTTGCGTTCCATGATTTCGAAAGAGACGTTCTTCTCGCTGTCGAAGCTGAACAACGTGGTCAACATGTTCATCAGCCACAGCTATGTCGACAACCTCGATACCAAGGACCTCGTCGACCTCGGCCAGTCAGTGCAGGGTGTCACCGCCGGACGCATCACTTTCATCACGGTGCCCACCGTCGGTTACGCCGACGAGTGGGGCAACGAAATTCCGCGCACCGACGATATGCGGGCACTGTTCGACGCGATCATCAACGACGACCCGCTGCCCGAGGAGCGCAACGCCGACAACACACCGGTCCCTGGCACACCGGAGTCCCTGACCAGCCCGTCACCTGCCGAGGATGGCCAGCAGGACGGGCAGGAGGTCGTCGACGCCATCGTGACCGACCCGGAGACGGTCACCGTGCAGGTGTCGAATTCGACCGCGCAGACCGGCCTCGGCGCCACGGCGGCCAGTGCGCTTCAGGCGTACGGGTTCAACGTGACGACCCCCGACGACTATCCGGGCCCGCTGTCTCAGACGACGGTGTTCTTCTCGGCGGGCAATGAGGAAGCCGCGGCGACCGTGGCGTCTTCCTTTGCCAACGCAACTACTGAACGGGTCAACGGTATGGGCGACGTGGTCCAGGTCGTGCTGGGCAGCGACTTCGACTCAGTCGGGGCCCCCTCCCCCAGCGGCTCCCCGTACCAGCTGACCGTCCTCCGCGGCACCAAGGCTCCCACCACCGAGCTGCCCGAGGATCTGACCGTCACCAACGCTGCGGACACCCGCTGCGAATAAGCCGTCGGAGGCATCTGGGCAAGTGGCATTCACCTTTCGTTCACCGGCCAAGTCGTGACGGTGGGAACTGCAGCCCGTAGGGTTGGTGCATGCGTACCGCTTATCACGAGCAGTTGGATGCCCTGACCAGCAGACTCGGTGAAATGTGCGGGCTTGCGGGAGTGGCCATGGAGAAAGCGACGCAGGCCCTCTTGCAAGCCGATCTGGCACTCGCCGAACAGGTGATCACCGACCACGATCAGATCGCGGCACTGAGCGCCCGCGCCGAGGAAGACGCATTTGTCCTCCTCGCGCTGCAGGCACCCGTCGCCGGAGATCTGCGCGCCATCGTGAGCTCGATCCAGATCGTCGCCGACGTCGACCGAATGGGCGCACTCGCACTGCATGTCGCGAAGATCGCCCGCCGCCGCCACCCCCAGCACACGTTGCCGGAGGAGGTCAACGGCTACTTTGCGGAGATGGGCCGCGTCGCGGTGGAACTGGGACACAGCGCCCAGGAGGTACTGATCACCCGTGACCCGGAGAAGGCTGCCCGAATTCGCGAAGAGGACGATGCGATGGACGACCTGCATCGCCATCTGTTCACGGTCCTGATGGACCGCGAATGGAAGCACGGGGTTGCTGCCGCTGTCGACGTGACGCTCCTCGGTCGCTTCTACGAGCGCTTCGCTGACCACGCCGTCGAGGTTGCGCGGCGGGTCATCTTCCAGGTCACCGGCCGCACCGTGGAGGAAGACGAGCTGCCGGCGCCGCGCTGACACGATCCGTAGGACAGGCCCCCGGCACGATGCCCGGGGGCCTGTTTCTTTGTCCTTGAGCAGACAGAAAATCGCCCCATTTCCATCGAAATGGGGCGATTTTGTGTCTTGCCGGCGCGCCAGACGCTGATTAACCGAAGCGGCCGGAGATGTAGTCCTCCGTCGCCTTCTGCGTCGGGTTGGAGAAGATCTTCTCGGTGTCGTCGATCTCGATGAGCTGACCGGGCTTACCGGTCGCCTCGAGGTTGAAGAACGCGGTCTGATCGCTCACGCGCGCCGCCTGCTGCATGTTGTGCGTGACGATGACGATCGTGAAGTCCTGCTTGAGTTCCGAAATCAGATCCTCGATCGCGAGCGTCGAAATCGGGTCGAGCGCCGAGCAGGGCTCGTCCATCAACAGCACGTCGGGTTGCACCGCGATAGCGCGGGCGATGCAGAGTCGCTGCTGCTGACCACCGGAGAGGCCGCCGCCCGGCTTGTCGAGGCGATCCTTGACCTCGTTCCACAGGTTGGCACCCTTGAGGGAACGCTCGGCGACCTCGTCGAGGGTCTTCTTGTTGCGTACGCCCTGCAGCTTCAGCCCGGCCACGACATTGTCTCGAATAGACATGGTGGGGAAGGGATTCGGCCGCTGGAACACCATGCCGATGGTCTTGCGCACACCCACCGGGTCGACGCCGGCACCGTAGATGTCGTCACCGTCGAGCAGCACCGAGCCTTGGACGTAGGCGCCGGGAATGACCTCGTGCATACGGTTGAGCGTGCGCAACACCGTGGACTTGCCACAGCCGGACGGACCGATGAAAGCGGTGACGCTGCGCGGCTCCACCGACAGCGAAACACCCTGCACGGCATGGAAACTGCCGTAGTAGATGTTGACGTCTTTCAGATCAAGGCGCTTGGCCATATCAGGACTCCTAGACTTTCTTGGGGGCAAAGAATTTGGCGATGAACCGCGCACCGACGTTCAGTAGTGCGATGAGCACGACCAGGGTCAGCGCGGCGCCCCACAACCGGTCGGTCGGAATGGGATTCGCACCCGCGCCGGCAGACGTCTGGTCGAACATCATGCCCGGAAGCGAGCCCATGAAGCCGCTGAACAGGTCGAAGTTCATGGCCTGCGAGTAGCCCACCAGGATGAGCAGCGGCGCCGTCTCGCCCATGACGCGGGCGAGTGACAGCAGGATGCCGGTGACGATGCCCGACAGCGCCGTGGGGACCACGATCGCGGCGATCGTCTTCCACTTCGGGACGCCCAGCGCATAGCTGGCCTCGCGCAGATCCATCGGCACGATCCGCAACATCTCCTCGGTGGAGCGCACGATAACCGGAATCATCAACAGCACCAACGCAAGTGCCACGGCGAAGCCGGACCGCTCGAAGCCCAGGGTGGCGACCCAGAGCGCATAGATGAACAGCGCCGCCACGATCGACGGGACACCGGTGAGGATGTCGACCATGAACGTCGTGATCTTGCCGAGGCGAGTGCCACCGCCGTACTCCACCAGATAGATACCGACGAACACGCCGATGGGAATGGAGATGACGGCGCACACGGCGGCCTGAAGCAGCGAACCGACGATGGCGTGGTAGACGCCGCCTCCGGCCTGGAACGCGGTCATGCCGGCCTGCGAGTTCGTCCACCATGAGCTGTCCAGGACGATCCCGATGCCCTTCGCGACCACGGTGTAGAGCACCCACACCAGCGGCACGAGCGCGATCACCACCGACGCAGTGACCAACACGGTCGCGAGGTTGTTGCTGAACTTCCGTCGGGCACTGACCCCTTGAAAGGTCGGCGCCTTGACCGGCTGATCCAGAGTTGCAGAGGTCATGAGGCTGACCGGTCCTTTCCGGCAACCGCGGCACGGGCCAGCGTGTTCACCACGAAGGTCAGGATGAACAGAACCAGGCCGGCCGCGATGTAGGCACCCGCCTTGTACTGATCGTTGAATTCCGATGCCGCCGAAGCGATGAGGCTGGCGAAGGTGTAACCGGCGTCGAACAGCGACCAGTTGAACGCGGCCTGGGTGCCGCGCAGGATGATCAGCAGGGCAATGGTCTCGCCGAGCGCTCGACCGAGACCGAGCATCGCGCCGCTGATGTAGCCCGACAGGCCGAACGGCAGGACCGTCGTGCGGACCACCTCCCAGCGCGTGGCGCCGAGCGCCAGCGCTGCCTCGATCTGGCCGCGCGGGGTCTGCACGAACACCTCGCGTGTCACCGCGGTGATGATCGGCAGGATCATCACCGCGAGCACGATGCCCGCGGTGAAGATCGTGCCGCCGCCCGCCACCGACGCGTTGCCGGTGGCGAATAGGAACACCCCGCTCAGGTTCTCGTTGAGCCATACCGCAATCGGTTTGATCGCCGGCGCGAGCACGTAGAGGCCCCAGACGCCGTAGATGATCGACGGCACCGCCGCGAGCAGGTCGACCATGTAAGCCAGCGGGCCCGACACCCTCTTCGGTGCGTAGTTCGTCAGGTAGATCGCGATGCCCAAAGCGATGGGCATCGCGATCGCCAGAGCGAACAACGACACGAACACCGTCACCTGGAGCAGGTCCAGGATGCCGAAGCTCATCGCCGACGTGTTGGAGGTGTTCCAGGTACCGCTGTAGAGGAAGAAGTTCTCCTCGTTGCGGGCCAGCGCCGGGATGGCTCGCCACAGAAGGAAGAACCCGATCGCGGCGATGATCACCACGATGAGGACGCCCGACCCCTCGGCCAGTCCACGGAAGATGCGATCGCCCGGACGAACCTTCGAGTTCCTCGAAGGATTTGTCGAAATCGGTGTCGGCTCGGGGAAGGGGGCGGCCAAGGACGCCCCCGACCCCGATTCCGTCGGATTCGGTGTGGTCACTGCAGATCCATCGAGCTTGTCGGTCATTCGGTCAAGCACCCATCCTCGCCGCGGTACGGCAGTTGCGCCAGTGAACTAGGCAGTGGAACCGATGGCGTCGATCGACGTCAGCAGACGCTCCTTGAACTTCTCCGGCAGCGGGACGTAACCCGCGGCCGACAGTCCGCTCTGGCCGTCGTTGGCCGCAACCGTCAGGAACGACTTCACAGCTGCGGCGGTCTCGGCGTCGTAGCCGTTCGAGCAGACGATCTCGTAGGTGGCCAGCACCAGCGGGTAGGCGCCGGCTTCCTGCGTGCCGTAGAGCGAGGCCAAGTCCAGCGTCAGGTCGTTGCCCTCGGCGGCGAACTTGGCTGCGTCGATGGCCTTGCCCGCCGACTCGTCGGTCAGCTCGACGGCGCCGCTGCCGTTGTCGATCTGGGCGTAGGGGATGCCGGCCTGATCGGCGAAGCCCTTCTCGACGTAGCCGATGGCACCGGGGGTGGCCTGCACGGCCTGCGCGACGCCGGCCGACTTCTGGGCGCCCTCACCGGCACCGCCCTGGAACTCACTGCCGTCGCCCTTGGTCCAGGCTCCACCGGACGCTGCCTCCAGGTACTTCTGGAAGTTGTCGGTGGTGCCCGAGGAGTCGGAGCGGTAGATGGGCGTGATGTTGACATCGGGCAGCGTCTTGCCCTCGTTGAGCGCGGCGATCGCGGGGTCATTCCACTTCGTGATCTGGCCCTGGAAGATCTTGGCGAGCGTGTCGCCGTTGAGCACCAGGCCCTCGACACCCTCGACGTTGTAGGCCATCGCGATCGGACCGAAGACCAGCGGCAGGTTCCACGCCGGGTTGCCGCCGCAGCGCTCGGCGGCCTGGGCAGCCTGCTCGTCCTTGATCGCCGAGTCGGATCCGGCGAAGTCGACATTGCCCGCGACGAACTGCTCGCGGCCCGCGCCGGAGCCGGTGGGGTTGTAGGAGAGGTTCTTGCCCTGGCACTTCTGGCTCCACACCTGGTTGAACAGCGCGATCGCGTTCTGCTGTGCGGTCGAGCCTTCGGCGGTGACGGCGTTCTTGCCGCCGCAGTCGGCAGCAGACGCGGACGCGTTCCCCGACTCCGACGAGCCCGACGGCGCGTTGTTGTCGCTGCCGCAGCCGGCGAGCGTCAGCGCGGCGATCGCCGCGACCGAGACAGTCGTACCGAACGACTTGCCGATGATGTTGAGCTTCACTTATCCCACTTTCCTCGAACGTTCCCAGACGGCTCGAACTCTCCGGCAACGTATGCGTCCGCGGTGGACGTTTTGCGGATGCTGGGTTAACGAGAAGTGAACAGGTTCAGCGATTTCACAGGTGGGCCGCTGCGGAGGCCGCATAGGCAACGTCAGAATTGACCACGGCGAAACCCAGCCGTCGATACGTCTTCACCGCCGCGGTGTTGTCCGCTTCGACGTAGAGCATTACGTCCGCTCCCGCACCGAGTCTCGCGGCGAGGTGGTGCAGACCCGTCAGCGTCAGCGCGGCACCGAGTCCGCGCCCCTGGGCCGAGGGGTCCACCCCCACCACATAGACCTCGCCGAGCGATGCTGAATGCACCTTGGTCCAATGAAATCCCAGCAGGTGGCTGCTGTTCTCGTCGAAGGCCAGGAAGAAGCCGTCCGGATCGAACCACGGCTCGTCGCGTCGCTCGGCGATGTCGGCGTCGGTCCAGCCGCCCTGCTCGGGATGCCAGGAGAACGCCGCGTTGTTCACCCGCAGCACCTCCGCGTCGTCCTGCGGGCCGGCATAGGTGGTCGACCGCACACCGTCGGCGGTCGTCGGCGGTGGCAGATCCGCAAGCGGTCGCTGCATCCGGAGCAGTTCCCGGACGGGCACGAGATCGAGCGCCGCGGCCGTGGCCCGCGCCGCCTCGAGGTTGCCGTGCGCCCAGATCCTTGTGCCAGGTCCGCCGTCGGGAAGCGCGGCACGGATCAGGGCCGAGCCGATGCCGCGTCGCCGCGACGCGGGGTGCACGACGAGTTCGGCCATCGGCGGTGCATCGTCGCCGGCTGGAGTCAGGTTGAGGTAGCCGAGGATGTCGCCGTCGGCGACGGCCAGCAGATGCCGGGTGCGGTTCTGGCCCAGTTCGCGAAGCACCTGATCACCCACCGGGGCGACACCGTCGAACGCCGTCGCCTCGACGACGAGGTCACGAATGCGTTGTTGGTCGGCGTCCGATAGCTTCTCGTGCCAGCCGACCGAGACCGGCAAGCTCACTGACTGCGCAGTGCGTCGCCGAGGGAACCGGAAACGTTGTCGGGATTCAACGAGTCTGCGTCGTCCTCATAGTGATCGTCATCGTCGAGGTCTTCGGTCTCGCTGTCCGGCGCCGATGGTCGGCCACGCGCGGGTCTGACGGCCTTGTAGCCGACGTTGCGCACGGTGCCGATGAGGGACTCGTACTCTGGGCCCAGCTTCGCGCGCAGACGTCGTACGTGGACGTCAACGGTGCGGGTGCCGCCGAAGAAGTCGTAGCCCCACACCTCTTGCAGAAGCTGCGCCCGGGTGAAGACACGTCCGGCGTGCTGCGCCAGGTATTTCAGAAGCTCGAACTCCTTGTAGGTGAGGTCGAGGGGCCGTCCACGTAGCCGTGCGGTGTAGGTGCCCTCGTCGATGACGAGTTCACCGAGGCTGATCTTGCCGAGGTTCTCCTGATTGGCCATCCCGCCTCGGCGCCCGACGAGCAGCCGCAGGCGGGCGTCGATCTCCGCGGGTCCGGTGCTGGGCAGAAGTATCTCGTCCAGGCCCCATTCCACGTTCACGGCGACCAGGCCGCCTTCGTTGACCACCGCGACGACGGGTACGGATGTCCCGGTGCTGCCCAGCAGCCGGCAGAGGCCGCGAGCGGAGGCGAGGTCGGTGCGCGCGTCGACGATCGCGACGTCGGCATTGCCCGCCTCCAGCAGGGAGGAGACCTCGGTGGGCGCGGTGCGGACATTGTGCGCGAGCAGAGACAGTGACGGCAGGACGGCTTCCGGGTGCGGGTCAACCGTCAGTAGCAGCAGATCCAACTGACCCTCCAGCATCCGTGCAGCTCGTCGAAGGGACACCGCCGAACATCTTTGTCGCGAGGTGACTTCCCAGATTCATGTCCGACACACGGCCGTTACCGAGCCGATAGTTGTCTCACCTTAGCGTGCTACCTGCTCGTAAGCCGTGCTGAACACTGCGGCTGACCGGCGTCGGCGACAATGTCGGGGTGCGCAAGCTCGTCATCGGTGCCCTGGCGACCCTCACCGCGTTGCTTGTCGGCGCGGTGAGCACCGACTTCGGCGCGGCAATTTACGCTGAGTATCGCCTGGCCAGGAGCGTCCGCAGCGCTGCCAACCTCAGCTGGGACCCGTCCGTGGCAATCCTGGGGTTTCCCTTCATCCCTCAGGCGGAGCGCAGGCATTACGACGAAGTCGAGATCAAGGCCAGTGGCGTTGATCACCCAGTGGTGGGCAAAGCCTCGCTGGAAGCGACGATGCACTCGGTCGGGCTGGGCGATTCGTGGCTGGTCCCGCCCGACGCAACGTTGACGATCGGCAAGCTGGAGAGTCGCATCATCATCGACTCGACACACATCGGCCGCTTCATGGGCATCCCCGACCTCCTCGTCGAGGCGCCGACAGCAGAAACCGAGGACTCCACCGGGGGCACCACCGAATCGGGCATTTCGAGCAACCGCGGGCTGGTCTTCACCGGCACCCCGGACAAGGCCGGCTTCGACGAGCGGGTCAGCATCGCCGTGGACCTGTCGATCGCCGGGCCGGACGCCACCACGCTGGTCATGACGGCGACCGGGGTGCTGACCGAGCCGGGGACCGCCGATCAGGCGGTGCCGGAGCCGCAGATCCCCGCCGTGCTTGCCGCGTTCTCCGCAGAGCTGCCCGGCCAGAAGCTGCCGTTCGGCGTTGCTCCCACTACGGCGGGCGCACGAGGGTCCGACATCATCATCGAAGGCATCGTCGAGGGAGTAACCGTCGACCTTCGAGAGTTCCGCCTGTCATGAGCTCTTCGTGGATCGCCGTCATCGCGGTCCTGATCGCAGCGTTCGGACTGGCGTTCGCCATCGGGCGGTTGATGACGTTGCGGTCGGGTCGGATCAAGGGCGCCAAGGAGTCGCCCGCCCTCGGCGAGGACGACATCGCCGCGCTGGGACTGTCCGGGACGGGGCCGACGGTCCTGCATTTCACGGCCGCATGGTGCGGACCGTGCGCCGCGGTGCGCAGAGTCGTCGACCGGGTGTGCGCGGACCTGCCCGACGTCGCGCACGCCGAGATCGACATGGACGCCAATCCCGAGGCTGCGCGCAAGCTTTCGGTCCTTTCGCTGCCTACGACGTTCATCTTCGACGCCGACGGCCGGCAGCGATACCGCGCGTCGGGGGTGCCCACCGCCGCTGACCTGCGGTCGGCGCTTTCGGTTCTGTTGGCTTGATCACCCCGTCTTTGGGTAAGGTGTCAGCCGTGCCAGCCCGCATCGAGCTCGTGCTCACCAAGCGCCGCGCAGTCGATCTGTGCCGCGTCGCGGGTTGTTGCTGTTGTTGTTGCAGCTGCTGAGTAGCCGCGCAGTCCTTCGCGCCGCACTCTGCGAACGGCCGTTTCGGCCCGCCGCGCCCAGCCATACCGGACAACAGGAGCACAGCTATGTCGAGCATCACAGAGCAGCGCATACCCGCACAGGTCGACGTGCGTGGCCCGCGTTTCGGCGCCTGGTTATCCACGGCCGTGCTCGTCGCCGCGCTGCTGGTGTCCGCGGAAAGTCATGTCGCGGCTGCGGTCATCCTCGGCGCGCAGGCGATCGTCTTCGCGGTCGGCGCCACGCTGGGTCCGCGCCGGCACCCATACGGCCTGCTCTTCGCGAAACTCGTGGCGCCGCGACTCGGCCCCGTCACCGAGCGTGAGCCCGTCCCGCCGCTGAAGTTCGCACAGCTCGTCGGTTTCGTCTTCGCCGCCGTCGGCGTCATTGGTTTCGCCGGCGGTCTGGCATCGCTGGGCCTGGTCGCCACGGGCATGGCGCTCGTGGCGGCGTTTCTCAACGCAGCCTTCGGTATCTGCCTCGGCTGCCAGCTCTATCCGCTTTTCGCACGCTTGAACCCCTCCCGTTAGCAATCGAAAGGAACTCCCCCATGGCACGCTCCGACGTCCTGGTCACAGCCGACTGGGCCGAGAGCAATCTCGAAGCGCCGAACACCGTCTTCGTCGAGGTGGACGAGGACACCAGCGCCTACGAAACCGGTCACATTCCCGGCGCGATCCGGCTGGACTGGAAGACCGAACTTCAGGATCAGGTCAAGCGCGACTTCGTCGATCAGCAGCAGTTCTCGAAGCTGTTGTCCGACAAGGGAATCAGCAACGACGACACCGTCATCCTCTACGGCGGCAACAACAACTGGTTCGCCGCGTACGCCTACTGGTACTTCAAGCTCTACGGCCACGACGACGTCAAGCTGCTCGACGGTGGTCGCAAGAAGTGGGAGCTCGACGCGCGCCCGCTGTCCAAGGACGCAGTGAAGCGCGAGAGCACCAGCTACACCGCCAAGGAGCCCGACAACAGCATCCGCGCGTTCCGGGACGAGGTCATCGCCGCGATCGGCACCAAGAACCTGGTCGACGTGCGCTCCCCCGACGAGTTCTCCGGCAAGATCCTGGCGCCGGCGCATCTGCCGCAGGAGCAGAGCCAGCGTCCCGGGCATATCCCGAGCGCCATCAACGTTCCGTGGAGCAAGGCTGCCAACGACGACGGCACCTTCAAGTCGGACGAGGATCTGGCCAAGCTCTACGCCGATGCCGGTCTGGACGGCGAGAAGGAGACCATCGCCTACTGCCGCATCGGTGAGCGCTCGTCGCACACCTGGTTCGTGCTGCAGGAGCTGCTGGGACACAAGAACGTCAAAAACTACGACGGTAGTTGGACAGAATACGGTTCCCTCGTGGGAGCCCCGATCGAGTTGGGAAGTTGATATGTGCTCTGCACCCAAGCAAGGACTGACGTTGCCCGCAAGCGTCGATCTGGAGAAGGAAACGGTCATCACCGGCCGCGTCGTCGACGGGTCCGGCCAGGCGGTGGGGGGCGCGTTCGTGCGGCTGCTGGACAGCTCGGACGAGTTCACCGCCGAGGTCGTCGCGTCGGCGACCGGTGACTTCCGTTTCTTCGCCGCGCCGGGGACGTGGACGCTTCGCGCCCTGTCACCGGTCGGTAACGGTGACGCCAGCGTTGCGCCGTCGGGTGCCGGAATTCACGAGGTCGACGTCAAGGTCGCGTGACGACGAAGACGGCGAGGGACGAGCCGTCGAGGAGTCGCGCCATTGCGCCCCGCGTGACGACGAAGACGGCGAGGGACGAGCCGTCGAGGGGTCGCGCCATTTGCTGCGCGTGAATTTCGGAAATTCACGCTCCGGTCACGGGGCGTTGCGCTGATCATGCTGTGAAAACGCTGCACGATTAGCTGTTGTCGGCGACGATATGGGTGAACCCGCACTTTAGGGCGCGGGCTACCCCGACACCTTCGCGGCCTGCCCGCGATACCGAACACCTAGGACCCGACAATGAAGACCACGATTGCCTGCGCCGCATCCGCGGCCTTTGCCGCAGTTGCTTTGTTCAGTGCTCCCGCGGCCTTCGCACAACCGGAGGAAGACTTCCTCACCGTGATCACCAACGGTGGAATCACCTGGCCGGCCGACAAGACGCCTCAGGTCATCGAGACGGGGCGCGCCGTCTGCACCGACTGGTCCAACGGCGCCACCTTCGAGCAGGAAGTGGCCGACCTGACCAGTGTCACCCAGTGGTCGGATTACCAGGCCGGCTACTTCATCGGTGCCGCCACGGGGGCCTTCTGCCCCGAATTCGAGTGGAAAGTCAGCTGACACAGGAGAAGTTCATCGATCGTCATGGCCGCCGGGAGAGGATTTCTCCCGGCGGTTAGACTTTCTGCCGTGGTGCTGTTCTTCGAAATCCTGCTCGTCGCGGCCGTCGTGGTGATCACGTGGTTCGCTTTGTATGCGCTGTACCGCCTCGTCACTGACGAGTCGTGAGCTCTGGCGACGAGGCGGTCGCCGCAGCCGCGGAGCGAGCCAGGCAGACCGCCGCGCGCAACATCCCGGTTTTCGGCGACCTGCCGTTGCCTTCGGACACCGCGAATCTGCGCGAAGGCGCCAACCTCGACGATGCCCTGCTGGCACTGCTCCCGCTCGTCGGTGTCTGGCGCGGCGAGGGCGAGGGCCGAGATGCCAACGGCGACTACCGATTCGGGCAGCAGATCGTGGTGTCGCACGACGGACGTGACTACCTCAACTGGGAGGCGCGGTCCTGGCGCCTGGACGCCGACGGCGCCTACGACAGCCACGATCTGCGGGAGACGGGCTTCTGGCGGTTCGTCAACGATCCAGGGGATCCGGTCGAATCGCAGGCCATCGAACTCCTGCTGGCGCACTCGGCCGGCTATGTCGAGCTGTTCTACGGGCGACCGCTCAACCAGTCGTCATGGGAGCTGGTCACCGACGCGCTCGCACGTAGCAAGTCCGGTGTGCTCGTCGGCGGCGCCAAGCGGCTGTACGGGATCGTCGACGGCGGTGACCTGGCCTACGTCGAGGAGCGCGTCGACGCGGACGGCGGCCTGGTCCCGCACCTGTCCGCCAGGCTGTCGAGGTTCGTCGGCTGATGCGTCGCATGGGTGTGTACGCCGCGATCGCCGCGGCAGCGGCGGTTACCGCCTGCTCGGCGCAGTCCGAGCCTGCCGAGAGATCGACGCCGAGCTCGGTGGTGCCGAGCGTGGGGCATGGTTCGTTCGCCTACTGCCTCAGTCAGCACGGTGTCCCCGCACCCCCTGGACCGGCCGCCGAACCGCCTGCCGGTGTCGACCGCAAGACGTGGGAGACGGCAATGTCGGAGTGTGCGTCGCTCGCCCCTGGACCCGGTCCTAGCTGAGCACGGGCGCGCGTCCCGCGTCGGCCAGCCAGCGCTGCTGAAGCCGCGAGAGCGTCCCGTCGTCCCGCATCGAATCGACTGCCCAGGACACGCAGCGGGTCAGCGAACTGCCGTGGTCCAGCACGATCCCGAACTGCCCGACACCTGACTGATCGGGGCCGCCGTCGTCGGGCAGCTGCCCGATCATCACGCCGCCGTTGAGCTCGTTGGCCACCGCGACCGCCGTCGGCAGGTCTGCAACCATCGCGTCGATCCTGCCGTCGACCAATGCCATCTTCGCGTCCACGTTCGTGTTGTAGACCTCGACCGGGATTTGCGCATCCAGCGCCGCGGCCGCGCGGTGGCTCGTGGATCCGACTTGCGCGCCGAGCCGCAGCCGGCGCAGATCGTCGAGTGTCCGCGCCGCCGCGGCGGGCGAGGTGCGCACGGTGACCACCGCCTGGGTGACATCGAAGTAGGGCGTCGAGAAGTCGACCGCGGCGCGGCGCTGCTCGGTGATGGAGAACTGGGAGAGGTTGGCGTCGAAGATCTTGGGGCCCGGAGCCAGGGCGGCGTTGAACGGAACCCGCACCCAGCGCACGTCGTCGGCGGCGTAACTCAGCTCGGCAGCGACCGCGTAGGCGAGCGCCGCTTCAAAGCCTTCCCCGTTGGACGGGTCGTCGCCGATGTACCACGGCGGGTAGACAGGTTGGTCGGCGCCGAAGGTGAGGATTCCGGGATAGAGCGTGTCGAGCTGGTCCTTGCGGCATTTGGTTCCGTCCAGGACGGGGGCGCTGACGGTGGCCGTGGGCGTGCACCCACAGACGGCCAGCGCCGCCAGTGCGACAAGCGTCCGCCACCCTGCGCTGGACGACGGAGACATGGCCGAATCATTGCAGATACTGCCGTTTGTGCAGGTTCGGAGATGGAGCGGCCCCCGAGCCGTGGTTCCAGGTCGGACAAGACCAGAAGGCTCGGGGGCCGGGTGACTGCGGGGAATTCGCCAGCGCGCACAGGTGCGACGAGCGCTCTCCCAGCGCTGCTAGCTCGCAGCCACCTCACATGTCCATAAGTCAATCAATTTGTCGGACCACCTCCTTCCCTGTGTACACGCGACCGTACCCGCGCCTAGTTAGGGCGACAACCGATTTAGCGCTCAGCGATCGCAGACGATGGCGGCGTCGACCAGTGCCGCCACCTCGTCCGCCAACGGTGTGTCGGGCAGGCGCACCCCGTCGAGGGTGTGCACGCGCGCGGCGAGCGTGATGCTGGAGATCAGCCAAACCCCTTGCGCGGCAAAAAGATCAGCGGGCGTGAGAGCCTGGTAGTCACAGTCGTAGCCCTTGTTGCGGGCCACCTCGAACAGCGCCTGCTGCGTGGTGCCGCGCAGGATCGGATACCAGGGCGGCGGCGTCAGCAGGCAGATGCGGCCGTCCTCGGAGGGTGTCGCGATGACGACCGTGGAGCGCGGCCCTTCCAGGATGTGGCCGTCGGTGCTGACGAAGATCACATCCCCCGCCCCGTGGCGATCGGCGTGCCGCAGCGCGGCCATGTTGATCGCGTAGGACAGCGTCTTGGCTCCGGCCAGCAGCCACGGCATCGCGTCGGCGCCGTCGGAGGCGAGCCCGCGGTCCATCGTCAACGCGGCGAGGCCGTTGCGGCGCACGTCGGCGACACGGCCCGGCACAGCGCCGATTGTGGCGTATGCCGTCGGCGCCGAACCGCGCTCACGGCCGCGCGAGTACACCAGCCGCAGGACGCCTTCCTGCCCTCCGGCTGCCAGCCAGGCATCGACGGCGGCATCGACCGCGGCACGCCACTGCGGCGCGTCAGGTGCGGGCAGGTCGATCGACTGCGCCGAGTGCGCCAGCCGGGACAGGTGGGCTTCGAGCAGACATGGACGTCCGTCGCGGACGAGCAGCGTCTCGAAGACGCCGTCACCGCGCACGGCGGCGAGATCGTCGGCGTGCAGAAAGGGCAATTGCGGGTCGTGCAGCTGCCCGTCGAGGGTGACGAGAACGCCCGGATGGTCAGCCATGGGAGATCAGCGTAGCCGCGTGGACCCGACCGCGAATCGTAGAGTTGAGCTATGGCTAGGACGTCCGAAGTACCCGCACCCGACGACGGGCCCGACGCCGGCGCCGTCTGGCACTACGGCGACCCACTCGGCGAGCAGCGGGCCGCAGCCGAGGGCGCCGTCGTCGTCGACCGCTCACACCGCGCGGTGCTGGCGCTGACGGGGACCGAACGCAACTCTTGGCTGCACACCATCTCCAGCCAACATGTCAGCGGGCTGCCCGACGGTGCCGTCGTCGAGAATTTGAGCCTGGACGGCCAGGGTCGTGTGGAAGATCACTGGCTGCAGACGCAACTCGACGGGCGCACAGTCCTCGACACCGAGCCGTGGCGGCGTGAGCCGCTGTTGGCTTTCCTCCGCAAGATGGTGTTCTGGGCCGACGTCGTCGTGGAACCCGCCGACCTCGCTGTGTTGTCCCTGCTCGGCCCTGCACTCGCCGACGAGCCGGTTCTCGACGCGCTCGGTCTGGCCGCGATGCCCGACGAAGGCACCGCGGTCGAGCTCGACGGTGGCGGCTTCGTGCGACGGCTGCCGGGGTCCGGCCTCGAGGTCGACGTCGTCGTCCCCCGATCCGCCGTGGCGGGGTGGCGCGACAAGCTGGTGGCGGCAGGCGTGCGCCCGGCGGGCGTGTGGACCTATGAGGCACACCGGGTCGCCGCGCAGCGCCCCCGGCTCGGGGTCGACACCGACGAGCGCACCATCCCGCATGAGGTCGGTTTGATCGGCGGCCCCGGCGTGGGGGCGGTGCATCTCGACAAGGGCTGCTACCGCGGGCAGGAGACCGTTGCCCGGGTCCACAACCTCGGCAAGCCGCCGCGCATGCTGGTGCTGCTCCACCTCGACGGCGCGACCGACCGTCCGTCTCCGGGTGACCCGTTGCTCGC
Organism: Mycolicibacterium iranicum; assembly: GCF_001650495.1. Taxonomy (GTDB): domain Bacteria; phylum Actinomycetota; class Actinomycetes; order Mycobacteriales; family Mycobacteriaceae; genus Mycobacterium; species Mycobacterium iranicum_A. Next base: position 97,562 of record NZ_LWCS01000001.1, read on the forward strand.
GGGCGGCCGCACGGTCGGCCGTCTGGGTACCGTCGTCGACCACGTCGACGAGGGCGCGATCGCGTTGGCCCTGATCAAGCGCGGCCTGCCGGCGGATACCGCGTTGACGACCGGCGGCGACGTGCAGGTGAACGCGGCGATCGACCCCGATTCGGTGCCGCCCGCCGACGTCGTGGGTGCGGGCCGGCTCGCCATCGAGCGGCTGCGCGGCGGCGCCGTCTGAGGCTGCGATGTGAAAAACGGCGCTTCATCAGGGCCTGCCAGCGCCACGGCGCAAGGCACGGTAAAGTGACCGCAGGACAATTAACACACTCAGATCGGAGCCGCCTAGTAAATGGGCCGCTCCGTTATTGCGCGAGGGGGTTCCCCCATGGGCCGCGGCCGGGCAAAGGCAAAGCAGACCAAGGTTGCACGCGAGTTGAAATACAACACGCCGCAGACCGATTTCGAGCGGCTTCAGCGCGAGCTGTCGAACGCTCCCGACGACCACCGCAACGGCAGTGATGCGCCTGCGGACGACGGCTGGGCCGACGAGGACGACTGGCGGCGCTGACCCCGCCAGTCCTAGAACCTGGGGTGCTGCCCCACGAGCATTGCTCGTGAACTGTCCTTGCTGCCCTTTTTGATGGTGCCGAGGGTCCAGCAGTTCAGGTGACGGGCTGTCAGGACGGCCAACGCGCGATCGGTGTCCTCCGGCGCGACGACGGCAACCATCCCGACGCCCATGTTGAACGTCTTCTCCATCTCGGCGCGATCGATGCGTCCGCGCTGAGCGATCATGCCGAACACCGGTGCAGGTGTCCACGTACCCCGGTCGAGTTCGGCGACGAGTCCGTGCGGGATGACGCGTTCCAGGTTGCCGGCAAGTCCTCCGCCGGTGACGTGGCAGAACGTCCGCACCTGGGTTTCGGCGGCCAGCGCCAAGCAGTCCTTGGCGTAGATCCGCGTCGGCTCCAGGAGCTCCTCGCCGAGCGTGCGCCCGAACTCCTCAACGTGTCCTGCCAGGTTCATGTGGTCGATCTCCAGCAGCACGTGCCGAGCCAGTGAGTAGCCGTTGGAGTGCAGACCCGTCGACGCCATCGCGATGATCACGTCGCCGGGCCGGACGCGGTCGGGTCCCAGAACGTCGTCGGCCTCCACGACCCCGATGCCGGTGGCGGAGATGTCGTAGTGATCGGGGGCCATCAGTCCCGGGTGCTCGGCTGTCTCGCCGCCCAGGAGGGCGCAGCCCGCCAGCACGCAGCCGTCGGCGATTCCGGCGACCAGCTCGGCGACTCGTTCGGGCACGGTGCGTCCGACGGCGATGTAGTCCTGAAGGAACAGTGGTTCGGCGCCGCACACCACGAGGTCGTCGACGACCATCGCGACAAGGTCGATGCCGACAGTGTCGTGCTTGTCCATCGCCTGGGCCACCGCGAGCTTGGTGCCGACCCCGTCCGTCGACGAGGCGAGCAGCGGCTCCCGGTAATCGCCGCGCAGGGCGAACAGGCCCGCGAAGCCGCCGAGGCCGCCTCGCACTTCGGGGCGGGTGGCCTTTTTGGCGAGCGGCTTGAAGAGCTCGACGGCGCGGTCACCTGCTTCGATGTCCACCCCTGCTGATGCATACGAGATGCCGTCTCGTCCGGCGATGCCGCGTTGTTCGACCCCTTTAGTCATCGAGAGCAAGGCTACCCGCGTATCCCTCGCGAATCGCCGCCAGTATGCGTTGTGGTGTGACAATGTGCCCAGCATGAATGGCAGAAAGGCCGCTGGGCTCGGACTGGTAGCCCTCACTGTGGGTTCTCTGGCGGTCGCACCCGCCACGCTTCCCGTTGCCACGGCGACGCCTCCGGTCGGCGTGCAGGCCGTCACTCTCTCGCAGAACACCGTCAACGGCATCGACTACGTCATCCGCGAGATCACGATCGCCCCCGGAGGCAGTACCGGTTGGCACTATCACGACCCGACCGTCTACGGGATCATCCGTAGCGGCACGCTGACGCGGACGCTGGGGACCTGCCAGGTGGACGGCGTCTTTCCGGCGGGATCCGCGGTGGCCGAAGGACAGGGCCCAGGGCACATCCACGTCGGCCGAAACCTGGGCACCGAGCCGCTGGTGATGTGGGTGAATTACGTCGCTCCGGCGGGCACCGCCTTGGCGGTCGAGGTGCCCGATCCCGGTTGCGGGTTTGCCTGACGCATGAATGGGACATTCCCGCGCCATGCCTTCTGAGGATGTTCGCTGCCTGGTCACTGGCGCGACGGGTTATATCGGCCGCCGGCTAGTGCCTGAGCTGCTGGATCGCGGCCTTCGGGTGCGGGCGATGGCGCGTACCCCATCGAAGCTGGACGGCGCCGACTGGCGTGACCGCGTGGAGGTGGCGCGCGGTGATCTGACCGAGCCGGACTCCCTGGTCGAGGCGTTCGACGGAATCGACGTCGTCTACTACCTCGTCCACTCGATGGGGACGTCGAAGGACTTCGTCGAGGACGAGCGGCGCTCGGCGCGCAACGTTGTCGATGCGGCGAAGAAGGCGGGCGTTCGGCGCATCGTGTATCTCAGCGGCCTTCATCCCGAAGGGACGCAGTTGTCCCGGCATCTCGCATCGCGGGTGGAGGTCGGCGAGATCCTGCTCGCGTCCGACATCGAGACGATCGTGCTGCAAGCGGGCATCGTGATCGGAACGGGTTCAGCGTCTTTCGAGATGATCCGGCATCTCACCGACCGGCTCCCTGTGATGACAACACCCAAGTGGGTGCACAACAAGATCCAGCCGATCTCGATCGATGATGCGCTGTACTACCTTGTCGAGGCCGCGACCGCGGAGGTGCCGTCGTCACGGACCTGGGACATCGGCGCACCGGACATTCTCGAGTACGGCGATGCGATGCAGGTTTATGCCGAGTTGGCGGGCTTGGCGGCACGGCGTTTCGTGGTGTTGCCCTGGTTGACCCCGACGCTGGCGAGCCGGTGGGTCGGCCTGGTGACCCCGATTCCCTCGGGGCTGGCGCGGCCGCTGGTGGAGTCTCTGGAGTGCGACGCCGTCGCCCACGAAAAGGACATCGACGCGGTGATACCGCCTCCGGCGAAGGGACTGATGGGCTATCGGGAGGCCGTGCTGCAGGCGCTGAAGCGGGAAGGTAACGCCGCTGAGGGCAGACGCCGGCTGCTGCAGTTCACGTCCGCGAAGGGGACACTGAACCAGGCCTGAGCCATCACGGTCTGCGCAGCGCCGAGGCGTTGTCGTTGTCGGCTTGGAGCGGGATGCCGGTACGCGCCGCGGTGGCCAGCATGTGCTCGATGACATTCTTGCCCAGGGCCGTCTCGCCCGGCAGTTCGATCGGGTAGACGCCGTCGAAGCACGCCGAGCACAGCCGCGAGGCAGGCTGCTCGGTGGCGGCGATCATGCCCTGCTTGGAGATGTAGCCCAGGGTGTCGGCACCTATTGCGTGGCGCACACCTTCGAGCATCTCTTCTTCGTCGGCGCTGTTGCTCGCGGCGTTGGCGATCAGCTCGGCGGGGGTGGCGAAGTCGATGCCGTAGAAGCACGGCCACTTCACGGGCGGGGACGCGATACGCACGTGCACCTCGACAGCACCGGCTTCGCGCAACATCCGGATCAGGGCGCGCTGGGTGTTGCCGCGCACGATCGAATCGTCGACGACGATCAGTCGTTTTCCGCGGATGACCTCGCGCAACGGATTGAGCTTGAGACGGATACCCAGCTGCCGGATGGTCTGCGACGGCTGGATGAAGGTGCGCCCGACGTAGGCGTTCTTCATCAGGCCCTGGCCGAAGGGGATCCCGGACTCCTGGGCGTAGCCGACTGCGGCGGGCGTGCCGGATTCGGGGACACCGATGACGAGGTCGGCGTCGACCGGCTTCTCGCGGGCCAGACGGCGGCCGATGTCGACCCGGGTGCCGTGCACGGACCGGCCGACGATCGTGCTGTCGGGGCGGGCCAGGTAGACGTACTCGAACACGCAGCCCTTGGGAGTGGGGTTGGCGAAGCGTGTCGAGCGGACGCCGTCTGCGTCGATGGCCAACAGCTCGCCGGGTTCGATGTCGCGGACGAAGGAGGCGCCGACGATGTCGAGCGCGGCGGTTTCCGACGCGACCACCCATCCCCGGTCGAGGCGGCCCAGCGACAGGGGGCGCACACCGTGAGGGTCACGTGCGGCGTACAGCGTGTTCTCGTCCATGAACGTCAGACAGAAGGCACCGCGGACGGTGGGAAGCAGCTCGAGCGCGGCCTGTTCCAGCGAGGAGTCGGCCGCGCCGTGCGCGAGAAGCGCGCCGAGGATGTCGGAGTCGGTGGTCGCGGTGGCTGCGCCGCGGTTGCTCATCAGGCCTTCGTCGCGCGCCCTGGCCGCGAGTTCTGCGGTGTTGACGAGATTGCCGTTGTGGCCGAGGGCGACACCGGTGCCTGCGGCGGTGTTTCGGAAGACGGGCTGGGCGTTCTCCCACGTGGTGGAGCCGGTGGTGGAGTACCGGCAGTGGCCGACGGCGACGTGGCCGGGCATGGCTGCCAGCGTCTGTTCGTCGAACACCTGGCTGACCAGGCCGAGATCCTTGAACACCAAGACCTGAGATCCATCCGCGACGGCGATGCCCGCGGCTTCCTGTCCTCTGTGTTGCAGAGCATAAAGCCCGTAGTAGGTGAGCTTGGCCACCTCCTCGCCGGGCGCCCAGACCCCGAATACTCCGCACTCTTCTCTGGGCTGGTTCTCGGGCTCGGTTTCGAGCTGCTCAGCGGTCACGATCAGGCTGCTCCCTGGGGGCTGTGGGTGACGTCGCTCAGTCTACGGTGAACGGCGGCCAAACGAGGAATCACGCGACGGACGATGCGCGACGGATTTGTCGCTGTGAACAACCAGGTTTCACGTCTCCCGCATTCCGTCAGCCCGGAAGGGTGACCAGCGGCAGCGCGGCTGCGATCTCCGCGGCCCGCGAACCCGACATCTGCACCGCCCCGGTGGCGGCCGCATCGGCGAGCGTCGTCAGCCCGGTGGCCAGCAGCAGCCAGGTCCGGGCATCGGTCTCGACGACGTTGGGCGGATTGCCGCGGGTGTGTCTGGGGCCCTCGATGCACTGGACGGCCACGAATGGCGGCACCCGCACCTCGACAGCCGCCCCCGGGGCGAGGGCGGCGAGCGTTCTGGCCGTGGTGCGCACCGCGTCGGCGAGTTCGGCGCGTTCCGGCGCGGCCGCGGTGTCGTCCCGCAGCCAGTCGGCGATCGCGGCGACGGCGGCCCGGGTCTTCACCGGATCTGCAGTTCGGCGTGCGGCCATGCTCTAGGTTCTCAAACGTCGGACGGCCGGGACGCACGGCCTGCAACCCTTGACCTCAACACGTCTTGAGGTTTTACCGTGTGGCGCATGACCTTCACCACATCGGAGATCGAGTTCATGAGGCAGGCCGATCTCGGTCGGCTGGCGACGATTCAGCCCGACGGTACGCCGCAGAACAGCCCGGTCGGCTTCACCTACAACGAGTCGCTCGGCACCATCGACATCGGCGGCTACGAGATGGCGAAGAGCCGCAAGTTCCGCAATCTCGCCGACAACGACCGGGTGGCCTTCGTCGTGGACGACATCACGTCTCACGATCCGTGGCGTGTCCGGTGCCTCGAAATACGCGGTACCGCAACGCAAGCGCACGCCGACGGCAGCGCGATCATCCGCGTGACACCGCGCAAGGTGATCAGCTTCGGGATCGACGATCAGAAGACCGAACCTCACGACCTCGTTGTGCATGTTCGCAACGTGCCTGCGCCATCCACGCGATAAGCGACGCCATCCGCCCCACCGTCGTCAACGTCGAACCACGCCACGACGAAGATCGGCGAAGACTCCTGCGGTGCGCATGGCAATCCGGCCGGGCCTGGTGGAGCTGCGTTCCATCCAGGTGACCGGCTTGAGCGAGTCATTGACCGCCGTTTGCGCGTAAGTCCGCATCTGCGAGGAGAAGTCGTGGACGGCCACCGCCACGGTCTTGTCCCCGCGGGCGGCGGCCGTCAGCTCGTCGCAGAGGACCTGAGCATCCAGGATCGCGGTCGCAGCTCCCTGGCCAGCCGTGGGCGGGACGGCGTGGACGGCGTCGCCGATCGCACAGACGGGACCGGCGGCCCAGGGCGCCAACACCTCCGGATCCGCCGATCGCAGCCGGAACGCGGCCAGCGAGGTCTCGGCTGTGTTCGCTATGACGGCGGTCAGATCCGGCGACCATCCGAGGGAGCTGAGTTGTCTCGCCGTCGCAGCGCCGAGCTCTCGGCCCGACAGCTGCAACAGCGAGAGACTCGCCGGTGATTCGCCCAGCATCGCACCGAAGATGTAGGTGGCCTCCCGGGTGGCCGGCGGCTCCCACAGAGCGACGTCCGCGACGGGGTTGGCGATCGGATCGTGGAATCCGACGTACAACGCTGTCCGGCGTGGCCCGAGCGCGAAGTTGGATCCAGATGTACCGAGCAGTTCGGCGGTCGTCGTGCTGAGCGCCGACGCGGGCGTCATGCCACCGACGCCGACCAGGCCCACCGGCCTAGAAGCCACCCTCCCCTGCGAAAGCTGTTCGGCCACAGCTGACCTCGCTCCGTCGGCGCCGACGACAACATCCGCGTGCACCGTGGATCCGTCGACGAAGCGCACGACGGCGCCACCTCCAGGAGTCGCCGCGTGGTCGAGGCAGGTCGCCCCCCAGCGGACGGAATCGCCGACCTGGTGCGCGAGCAACCTCAGCAGCGTCGCGCGGTCGATGTTGATCGATCGGCCGTCCTCCGCGCCGCGCAGCGTTGCCAGCCGCCGTGCGCGATGGTCGCGCATCGCGGTGGTGAGGTCGATGTCGCCGGCCGTCGACGAGCCGTAGATCTGCTCCAGGACCTCGGGTACCAGCAGGCTCCGCAACGCGTCCAGGGCCCGAGAATGTAGGTGCAGGTGGTATCCGCCGGTGTCGCCGAGTCCGCCGTCACGTTCGTACACCGTCGCCTCGATGCCGGACCGACGCAGACCGCACCCAAGCGCCAGACCCCCGATTCCCGCCCCGATGATCGCGACTTTCACTACGTGCCTCCTCCGAACGGATGGGTTCCCCCCGCACGGTGCCAGCAGAAGAGGTCGCCCGATGTCCGCCACTGCGGGCATGGTGGGAACATGTCGACGAGTTCGGGCCGCCTGATAAAGCTGCTTCAACTCCTCGCCACCCGCCGCCGGTGGAGCGGACCCGAACTCGCGGACCGCCTCGCGATCAGTGCGCGCACGTTGCGCCGCGACGTCGAGAGCTTGCGTTCCCTCGGCTACCCCGTTGCCACGGCCAAGGGGCCCGCCGGCGGCTACTCACTGGGCGTCGGAGGCAAGCTACCCCCGCTGCTGCTCGACGACGAGCAGGTCATCGCGTTGGTGATCGCCCTGCAGACGGCGCCGTCGACGGTCGTCGGGATCGACGACGCGCTGGTACGGACGCTGAGCAGCGTCGAGCAGATACTGCCGGCTGCGGTGCGGGCCGAGGCGCGATTACATGTCACCCCGATCCGCAACATGTGGGAGTTCTCCGCGCCGCCGATCCAGGCCGGCGTGCTGCGCGACGTGGGGAGCGCCATCCGTCAACACAACGAGGTCGACCTCGACTACCTCGACAGCTCCAGACGGCGCCCGGCACCGGGTGAGGAGGGCTTCGTACCGCCGGTGACGGTCCAGCCACACCACCTCGTGGTCTGGGCGGGGCGCTGGTACCTGGTGGCAAGGCTACCCAGGCCCGCCCAGTGGCGGATCTTCCGACTGGACCGTATCCACAGGGTGGACAACCTCTTTCGCGAGTTCACTCCGTCGCCGCCACCACTCGGCGATGTCGGCCGGTACGTGATGACCACAGCGGACCGCGGCGATACCGCCGCCGAATGGCAGTGCTCGGCCACGGTGATGATGCAGTTGCCCGCCGATGTGGTCGCGCGGTGGGCGCCCGGAGGCTCGGTCGTCGAAGCCGTTGACGACCAGTGCTGCCGATTGACCCTGGGCGCCTGGTCGTGGGCAGGGATCGCCGGCCTGCTCGCCACCTTCGACGCCGACTTCACCGTCGTCGAACCCGACGAGCTCCGCGCGGCCTGCCGGACCGTGTCCGGACGGATGGTCAGCGCGAGTGTCGAACAGCCAGTGCCGCAACAGCTCCCGCTTCGTTGACGGCGAGGTGAGCCAGCATGGGCGCGGCCAGGCTGCCCGATCTCGCGTACAGCCACTCGAAGACCCACCCGGCCACGCCGGTGACGAACACCGCACCGGGCACCGATTCCCCCGTTGAGCGGGCGTCGGGGATGTGGGACAGGCCGAACACCGCGGCGGTGAACACGCGACCCTTCGTGTCTCCGAACGCTCGCGCTGCGGCGGCGCCCAGGACGGCACGATAGGCGATCTCCTCGGACCAGACCGTCCCGAGCGGGATGCGCAGCAGCAGCCACCGGGTTGCCGGGGCGGGCAGCTCACGCGCGGCCATGCCCGCGCGCACCGGCGCGATGCGGGTGCCGGCAGCGACGGCAAGAACCACCGGCACTGAAGCCGCACCGCCCCACCGCAGCCCCTGCCACAGCGCCGGCGGCCGAATGCCCATCGGCCCGCGGACCACGGTCGCCATGGCCGCACCGAACAGCGCCTGCGGCAACGGATTCCACTTGTGCGCGAGGCGCGGCGCGATCACGCTCCAGCCCAGCAACCCAGCCGCGAGCCCGATGGCACGGGCGGTGTCGCGCACTAGTAGTCGCCGTCCGCTGGTTCGGTCTCCTCCAGCGCCGCGCGGATCCGTTCGGTGTCCCCAGGAGTCCAACCGTCGGGTGGTGCAGCTCCTGCCCACCCGTCGAGGATGAAGTCGCCGTAGTTGTGCCCGTGCCCGCCAGGCACCGACGTGGCATTGGTCATGTCTGCGGCCACCTGCCAGAACGTGATGATCGGATACCACCGCATCGACCGGGTGCGGTCGCGGCCCGGTGGCTCGGACAGCCAGTCGGGTCGGGTGAACAGGAGGTCCTGTGACCACCAGACGATCGGGTCGGACGAGTGCTGCAGGAACAGCACTCTGGGCTCATCCCAGGGCTGCGCCGCGTCGGCCGCGATCTGCGCCGCATCGTTGCCTTGCGAGAACCGCACGGTGCGCCCGTTGTCGTAGCGTGGTTCCACCTCGGGGGTGCCGGGATCGCGGCGCACCGTGATTCCCCTCCACAGCGGGCTTGCGTTGGGCGGGCCCACCCACAGCACCGACGAAAACCCCATTCGGGAGATATCCGGCAGCCAGTCGAACGCGCCTTGCCCGGCCATCGAGCCGAGGCTCTCGCCATAGAGCACGAGACGTGGACGCCGGTCCTCCGGCAATTGCACCCAACGTTCGTGGACGGCGTCGATCATCATCCGGCCCGATTCCATCGACTTCTGCCGATCGCCGAGAAAGGAGATCCAGCTGGGTAGATACGAGTACTGCGAGCCGACGATCGCGCTGTCGCCGTTGTACATCATCTCCAGTGAGCGCGCCGCGATCGGGTTGATCCAGCCCGTCCCGGTGGTGGGTGCGATGACGAGCACCTCGCGGTCGAAGGCCCCGGTGCGCTCGAGCTCGCTGAGCAGCACCGCCATTCGCGCTTCGTCGGTGTCGGCGGTCTGCAGGCCCACATACGCACGGATCGGTTCCTTCGCGGGCCTGCCGTTGATGCGTGCCAATTCATCGGCGCGCGGTCCCGCACCCACGAAGTTGCGTCCCTGATATCCCAGGGTGTCCCATGCGGCGAAAGATTCTGGGCTACCTGATCTTTCGGGTTCCTGCGGCTGGACGACACCCTCTCGGGTGGTGGCGTTCTGCGGTTGGAAGATCCGGTTCGCGCCTGCCAGGAAGCCCCGCATGAGCACGCCGTTGACAAGCGTGATGACCAGGACGACAACGACGGCGGTGCCGATGAACAGCGCCATCTCGTCGGACAGGCGCCAGCGCCGGATGAGGAAGCGCGCCATCGTCTTGATGAGGTCGATCAGGAGCCGTGCCGTCGCGATACACAGGCCCGCGACCGCGACGGCGACCAGGATGAGCCGCAGGTAGCTCGTCGTGCTCGGCCCTTCCATTCCCATCAGCGAGGAGACTTGACGCTGCCACGCCGCGGCGGGGATCACCATCAGTACGCAGGAACCCACGGCGACGACCACCGTGCCGGCCTTGAGGGTGTACAGGACTTTCGGAGGGGGCGGCCACCATGCGCGGTTACCAAGCACAAACCGTCGCAGCATCCGTTCGAGGAACACGCCGATGCCGTAGCCGATGGCGGCGTTGATGCCTCCGATCAGACCCTGGAACAGCCAGTCCCTGGGCAGCAGCGACGGGGTCAGGGAGAGGCAGAAGAACAGCCCGCCGAGCGCGACACCGGTGAAGTCGAGCCGAAGCAGCCGCCACGCCCACAGGTAGGCGGGATGTGTGTCGGTGTCGCCCCTATTCACCCCAACGACCCGTGCGTCACCCGAACAACCCGGGCAGCACGCCTTCCGACGTGCGCCGCAGCTCCTCGAGCGTCACGGTGAACTGGCCCTGGACCTCGATGGTGGGTTCGCCGCCGTCAGGGCCCTGGTCGACGACGCCGATGCGAGTCGCGGGCAGGCCACGCGCTTCGCACATGGCGGTGAACCGGCTCTCCTCGGTGCGAGGGACGGCCACGAGCACGCGGCCCGCCGACTCCGAGAACAGGAAGACAAATGGAGCAGTGCCTTCCTGAAAGGCTTCGGGAAGCACGATGCGGCAACCGGTTTCACCGGCCAGCGACGCTTCGACCGCCGCCTGGATCAGCCCGCCTTCGGACAGGTCGTGCGCGGCGGACACCAGTCCGTCACGTGATGCGGCGGTCAGCACCTCGGCCAACAGTTGCTCCCGCGCCAAGTCGACCTTCGGCGGTACGCCCCCGAGGTGACCGGCGCTGACCTGCGCCCAGATCGAACCGTCGAATTCGTCGTGAGTGTCGCCGAGCAGGATCAGCGTCTCGCCCGGCTCGTTGCCGAACGCAGTGGGGACACGTCGGCTCACATCCTCCAAGATCCCGAGCACGCCGACCACCGGCGTGGGCAGGATCGCCGTGGCGCCGGTCTGGTTGTAGAAGCTCACGTTGCCGCCGGTGACCGGAATCCCCAGCGTCGCTGCACCATCGGCGAGGCCGCGAACGGCCTGAGAGAACTGCCACATGACGCCGGGGTCCTCGGGTGAGCCGAAGTTCAGGCAGTTGGTGACCGCGACGGGCGTGGCGCCGGTGACCGCGACGTTGCGGTAGGCCTCGGCGAGCGCCAGTTGAGCCCCGGTGTACGGGTCGAGTGCGGTGTAGCGACCGGACGCATCGGTGGAGATCGCGATGCCGCGACCGGTCTGCTCGTCGACGCGCAGCACGCCGCCGTCGGCGTGCTCGGCGAGCACGGTGTTGCCGCGGACGTAGCGGTCGTACTGCTCGGTGATGAAGGCGCGGCTGCACAGGTGCGGGCTGCCGACCATCGCCAGCAGCGTCGCCCGCAACTCGTCGCCGGTCTGCGGACGCTTCAACGACGCCGTGGTGTCGGCGATCAGTGCGTCCTGGCTGGCGGGACGCTCCACCGGCCGCTCGTAGACGGGGCCCTGGTGGGCAACGGTGCGCGGCGGCACGTCGACGACAGTGTCGCCGTGCCAGGTGATCTCGAGCCTGCCGCTGTCGGTCACCTCGCCGATGACCGTCGCGAGCACGTCCCATTTGCGGCAAACCGCCATGAATGCGTCGACGTTCTCCGGGGTGACGACGGCGCACATGCGTTCCTGCGACTCGCTGGACAGGATCTCTGCCGGCGTCATGTTGGCCGCGCGCAGCGGCACGGTGTCCAGCTCGACACGCATGCCGCCGTCCCCGGCGGACGCCAGTTCGGAAGTGGCGCAAGATAACCCGGCACCGCCGAGATCCTGGATACCGACCACGAGGTCGCCAGCGTAGAGGTCGAGACAGCACTCGATGAGTACCTTCTCGGTGAACGGGTCGCCGACCTGGACACTCGGCAGTTTCTTGCGGCCCGAGCCGGATTCATCGCCTCCGAAGGTCTCCGATGCGAGCACCGAAACACCGCCGATGCCGTCGAGACCGGTGCGGGCACCGAACAGGATGATCTTGTTGCCGGCGCCCGACGCGAACGCCAGCTTGAGGTCTTCTTTGCGCAGCACACCGACGCACAGGGCGTTGACGAGCGGGTTGCCCGCGTAACTGGCGTCGAAGATCGTCTCGCCACCGATGTTGGGTAGCCCCAGCGAGTTTCCGTAACCGCCGATGCCGCGGACCACGCCGTCGAGGACGCGGCGCGTGTCGGGCGCGTCGGCCGCACCGAACCGCAGCTGGTCCATCACCGCCACCGGCCGGGCCCCCATTGCCATGATGTCGCGCACGATGCCGCCGACTCCGGTCGCCGCACCCTGGTAGGGCTCGATGTAGGACGGGTGGTTGTGGGATTCCACCTTGAAGGTGGCGGCCCAGCCGTCGCCGATGTCGACCACGCCGGCGTTCTCACCGATGCCCGCCAGCATCTTCTCGCGCATCTTCTCGGTGGTGGTATCCCCGAAATAGCGCAGATGCACCTTTGAGGACTTGTAGGAACAGTGCTCGCTCCACATCACCGAGTACATCGCCAGCTCGGCGTCGGTGGGCCGACGGCCGAGGATCTCCCGGATGCGCGCGTACTCGTCGTCCTTGAGCCCTAGTTCCCGGAAGGGCTGGGGTTGGTCGGGAGTGGCGGCGGCCCGCTCAACGGTGTCTACCTCTTGGGTCAACCCAGACGTCACCGCGCCAGTCTAGCCAGCGCCTGCCTGCGACTCAGGCCACACAGAACGCGTTGCCCTCTGGGTCGGCCATCACCACCCACTCGAACTCGGGACCGAAGTTGTTGCGTCCGGTCTCCTTGGCGCCCAGTCCGACCAGCCGGGCGACTTCGGCCTCCCTGTCCTCGGCGTGGAAGTCCAGGTGCACCTTGTTCTTGCCGGGCGTCGGATCGGGTACCCGCTGGAAGCCCAGCGTGGGGCGCCCTTCACCGGCGACCATCACGAATTCGCCTGGCGCAACGGCGTTCACGTCTCCACCCGCGGCCTTGGCCCACCAGTCGGCAAGCCCGTCGGGATCCACACAATCGAAGGTGATCATCTCCACATTCATGGCCATGCCTGGCACCCTAGGTCAGGCCGGTGACAAAAAAGCCGCAAGCGCAGCGGAATAGTCGGCGACATCGGCTGCGCCCATCACCTCGCGCGCGGAGTGCATCGCCAGCTGGGCGGCGCCCACGTCGACGGTGGGGATGCCGGTATTGGCCGCCGTCATCGGTCCGATCGTCGAGCCGCACGGCAGGTCCGCGCGGTGCTCGTAGCGCTGCAGCGGCACCCCGGCCTGCTGACAGGCCAGTGCGAACGCTGCCGCGGTGCGGCCGTCGGTGGCGTAGCGCAGATTGGGCTGCACCTTGAGCACCGGTCCGGCGTTGACCTCGATCAGGTGGCCGGGCTCGTGGCGTTCCGGGTAGTTGGGGTGGGTGGCGTGTGCCATGTCACCCGACGCGACGATCGAGCCAGGCAACCTGCGCAGGAAATCCTCCCGGCTGCCCCCCGCGGCCAGCGTGATGCGTTCAAGGACGGTGTGCAGCAGCTCGGACTGGGCTCCGTGGTCGGACTGAGAACCGACCTCCTCGTGGTCGAACAGCACCAGCACCGGCACAACGTCGTCGGGGCGGGCCGCGAGGAACGCCTCCAGCCCGGCGTAGCACGTCGCCTGGTTGTCCAGCCTCGGCGCGCTAACCAGAACGCCGTCCACTCCCGCCAGCCGCGACGGGTTGATGTCATGGGTCATCAGGTCGAACCCGAGCACGTCGTCGACGTCGATCTCGGCGTGCGCGGCCACGTACCCGAGGAAGGATCGGGCGCCTGTTCCGACGCCCCAGACTGCGTTCACGTGACGCTGCGGGTTCAGCTCCACCCCTTTGCGGTCCTCGGACAAGTGGATCGCCAGCTGCGGCACCCGCAGCACCGGATCGTCGATCCGGACCAGGATGTGCCGGATCTCGGTGCCCTTCCCGGTGCGCTCGCGCACCGAAAGCCGCCCGCTGATCCCGAGATCGCGGTCCAGCCAGGAGTTCAGCCAGGCACCGCCGTAGGGCTGCAGCGCGACCACCTGCCACCCGGACACGAAGCGGTCGGGATGCTGCTTCACGCGCAGGTTGGGGCTGTCGGTGTGCGCACCGACGATTCGAAACGGCGTGGCGACCGAGCCCGGTGAGCGCCACGCGATCAGCGACCCGGCGCGCACCGCGAAGTAGTCACCCGCCCCCGGCCATGCGTCGGTTTCGGACAGCTCGGTGAATCCAGCCGAACGGAGCCGGTCCGCGACGGAGCTGCACACATGGAAGGGCGATGGCGACGCGTCGATGAACTCGCAGAGTCCCTGGGGGCTGGCCGGCATCTTTCCATCTTGACCGGTGTCCGGATTGATCTTGACGCTAGGGTCCAGGGTGTGCCTCGTCCGCAACCCATCCTGACGCCTCTCACACCAGCGGCGATCTTCCTGGTGGCGACGATCGACGAGGGTGGCGAGTCTGTGGTCCACGACGCTCTGACGGGATTCGGCGGGCTGGTCAAGGCCGTGGGATTCCGGGTGCCCGACGCGCACCTCAATTTGGTGGCCGGTATCGGCTCCGCGGCGTGGGACCGGCTGTTCTCGGGGCCACGTCCGGCGAAGCTGCACGACTTCGTCGAGCTCAAGGGCGAACGGCATCATGCCCCGTCGACCGAGGGCGACCTGTTGCTCCACATCAGGGGCGCGTCTCTCGATGTGTGCTTCGAGCTCGGCGGCCGGCTGCTGTCGTCGATGACGGGCGCAGTGACCGTGGTCGACGAGGTCCACGGGTTCAAGTTCTTCGAGCAGCGTGACCTGCTCGGTTTCGTCGACGGCACCGAGAATCCGGACGGCCCCGATGCGGTCGCCGCCGTTCAGATCGCCGACGATCCTGACTTTGCAGGCGCAAGCTATGTGCACGTCCAGCGCTACACCCACGATATGGATGCGTGGAATGCGTTGAGCGTCAACGAACAAGAGCTCGTCATCGGCCGCACGAAGCTGGAGGACATCGAACTCGACGACGATGTGAAACCGGCGAACTCGCACGTAGCGCTGAACACGATTGAGGACGAGGACGGCAACGAGCTCGCGATCGTGCGCGCGAACATGCCTTTCGGCACTCTCGGGAACGGCGAATCCGGCACCTACTACATCGCGTATTCCGCCGATCCGGCCGTCACCGAGCGGATGCTGACCAACATGTTCCTCGGCGACCCACCGGGCAACACCGACCGGATCCTGGATTTCTCGACCGCGCAGACCGGCACGATGTTCTTCGTTCCGACGATCGATTTCCTTGACGATCCGCCTCCGCGACCTGCCGGGAGCACTGAACGTGTCTGTGCCTCAACTCTTTACGACGGATCGTTGGCGATCGGAAGCCTGAAAGGACACCCCTGATGAACAACCTGTATCGCGAGCTCGCACCGATCACCGATGTCGCGTGGGCAGAGATCGAGCAGGAGGCGACGCGAACCTTCAAGCGCCACATCGCCGGCCGTCGGGTGGTCGATGTCAGCAAGCCGGGCGGTCCGGTGACGGCCGCGGTGAGCACCGGCCATCTGCTCGACGTGCTGCCGCCCGGCGAGGGGGTGGTGGCCCACCTGCGTGAGGCCCGGCCGCTGGTGCGGTTGCGGGTGCCGTTCACGGTGAATCGCAACGACATCGACGACGTCGAGCGCGGCTCGCAGGATTCCGACTGGGATCCGGTCAAGGACGCCGCCAAGAAGCTGGCATTCGCCGAGGACCGGGCAATCTTCGAGGGCTACGAGGCGGCGCACATCGGCGGTATCCGCAAGTCGAGCTCATGCCCGAACCTCGCCCTTCCCGAGGACCCTCGCGAGATCCCCGATGTCATCAGCCAGGCGCTCTCGGAGCTGCGCCTGGCCGGTGTCGACGGTCCGTACAGCGTGCTGCTGTCAGCCGAGGTGTACACCAAGGTCAGTGAGACCACCGCGCATGGCTATCCGATCCGCGAGCACCTCAACCGTCTCGTCGACGGGGACATCATCTGGGCGCCCGCCATCGACGGCGCCTTCGTGTTGTCTACGCGCGGAGGGGATTTCGATCTTCAGCTGGGTACTGATGTGTGCATCGGCTACCTGTCGCACGACGCCGACACCGTGGCGCTCTACCTGCAGGAGACGCTGACGTTCCTGTGTTACACCGCGGAGGCCTCCGTCGCCCTGAGCGCCTGAGGCGGCTCCCCGCCGTGTGCCCGAGACCTGCACCGCGAGCGCGCGTGTCTGCACACCGGCGCGCAGCAATCTCTGCCATTTCGGGCGCGCTCGCCGAACTCGGCGGCGCTCAACGTGGCGCAACGAGCGAGGACAGCGTGTTGTTCGTCCGTTGAACCAACGCCGTACCGACCTTCCACACCTCGATGGCTTCGTCGGGCCCCGAAGTCGGTATTGCCCACAGCTCGTTGCACGTCGCGAGGTCGACGGCGCGGGCAGGTGTTCTGTCGTTCAATGCGATCGCGATCTCGCCGTCGGACGCAATGTAGTAGAAGCCGAGCGCGTCCGTCTCGCAAGCGGCACCGACCTCACCGGTCTGCAGATCGAACTGCTGCCAGGTCATGTGCTCGGGGTCGTTGGCAAGAAACAGTCGCGATCCGATCAGGCGTGCCTCAACATCGGGGACGGTAACCGGCAGTTCGACGAGGACGCGACCATCGAGAGCCAACACACGGTCCCCCGAACCAGTGGCAACCGTGGGCAGATCGGCGGACCGTGTCTCCAAGGTCCCACGCTGCCGGAGGTCACTCAGCGTTGCACCCGAATCATCAAAGAACAGCACGCCTCGCTGCCCATCAGCGGCCGTGTATTCATACGCGAAGCCCTGTGGATACACCATGGCGCGCTCCAGTGACATATCCTCCGGAACGATAGGTTCCACGATCATGCCATCGGCTGCCGAAAACACTGTGTCGGCCACCGATCCGCTGTTCTGCACACCGAGATCGGACGGGACGGCGTCACGATTCCAGCTGGCGAATTGGGCCGATACACTTCCGTTCCCTGGAACGAACCACGTCAGATCACCGCGCGACCCGATGCCGTGGATCCCTGTGCCCGTCACGGTAGCCACCGCATAATCACCGATGTGCTCAAGCCTGGGCCGCCCGCCGTCTCCGGCGACGCTCACGTCGGTCGTCCCTTTGAAAGTTACAGTGCCCGCCTCCATGTCGAGAACCCAAGCGGTCGACGGCATCGCGGGATTGCGCGGATCCCCAACACAAATCACCATCGGAGGGCCGTTAACTGCACAGTTGATAGAGTCCACCTCGCTCGATGTGCCGAGCTGGACGGGTCCGAAGGTTTTCTCGCCGCTGACCAACTCGAGTCCGACCAGCCAGCGCTGTCCATCGCCGATGCCCATAAAGACACCGCGGTTACCAATGTTCACCATGGGCTTGACGATCGCCGCCGGAGGAAGTCCGAGCTCGACAGACGTTGTCGTCCACCCGGGGATCGGCCGTTCGCGCATGGACTCGGCCAACAAGACCTGCCGCGGCAACTCCGGAGCGGCGGCCTCCGGTTCGCCGTCGGTGCGACAACCGCCGATGACGAGCAGCGCCGCAGTCAATGCTATGTGAGACAACCGATTTCGCACCATGCGTCCCCTAGCGTAGGCCCTGCAGTCGAGCGAGGGCCCGCCCGTCGTCCAGCTCTCCCCGATTCTCGGGATGCCGCCAGTAGAAATGGATGAGTTTCCGCAGTTCGCACCCGCCAGGCGTGTACCAGTCAGAGGGAAACATGCGCGTACGTCCGTCGGTCATCGTGAGGTACGTCGTGCCGGTATTGGCCGGTCGCGCCCGACCGGTTGGCGTGTCCGACACGTCCAAGAGATCGTCCCACGCGTGTGTCACCGATGAGATTGTATTACCCACTTCGAAACTGTTGGACGACAACAGCAAATAGCTCATGCCGCGCTTGAGGAGAATCTGTTTGAGGCTCGGCAATCCAATCAGCACTCCTGCAACGGCGATCCACACAGAGAAACCGCGATCCCCATACGGCAACGCAACATTTTGACAACCAGCCGGATCGATAAACACGACCCTCTGGTCAGATACGTTCAGCGGACCCGCGTCAATCTCGGCGGCCTTCGACAGCAGTGGGGTTCGGTAGTTGGCAATCAAGGCTCCGCCGCGCTGAAGATTCGACGCCACACGCTCGGTGTAGTCCTTGAATGCGGATGCCCTGTCGGTGGCCCTGAGGAACATGGCCGTAGCTGCCGTCTGAGCGGCACCCCGCCACGTTTCGGCTTCGTCCATGCGATCTATTCCGTCATGGAGTTCGCGGACCGTCTCATAGAAGTCCGCACCGGAAGCCCTGATCGACCCTCCTGCCGAGGTGACGGAATCCGGATTCCAGCTCTGCAAGCGCGAGCGGGTCGGAAGCACGGCCTAGAAAAGCTCTGTGAAATTGTCCGCGAGCGCCTCGTCGGTGACCTGGTAGCTGTCCCCCATGCCGCGGACGGCTTCACCCATGCTGGCAATGTCGCTGGCGATGTCCTCGGCGATCAGCCGCAGATGCACGCCGACCTGGCGGGACGCCCATTGGGTCTCTGAGCCGGGTAGCCCGTCCCCCGCGGTCTCTGCCGTCGTGCCGATGTTGGTCGCGGCGATGGCCGCGGCTGCAGTGTCCACCTGAGCTGCGAACGCGCGCAACAAGTCCGGATTAACTAGCACCTTGCCCCCATGTCGGTTCCAAACTCGAACCTAACATCGGCCGAAGGGTCGTCAGGACACCAAAACCGCGTCCAGCGCGGAGTAGAAGATGCCCAGTCCGTCGTCGGACGGACCGGTCAAAGCTTCGGTGGCGTGCTCGGGATGCGGCATCAGGCCGACGACGCGCCCGTTTGCCGAACTGATGCCTGCGATGTCGCGCATCGATCCGTTGAGGTTCTCGCGGTACCGGAACACGACGCGCCCTTCGCCTTCGAGTTCATCGAGCACCTCTTCGCTCGCGACGTAGCGGCCCTCGCCGGACTTCAGCGGCACCAGCAGATCAGCGCCAACCTCATAGCGGGTCGTCCACGCAGAGGTATTCGACGCGACCTCCAGCCACGTGTCACGGCAGATGAAGTGCAGCCCGGCGTTGCGGGTCAACGCTCCGGGCAGCAGGCCTGCTTCGCAGAGAACTTGAAATCCGTTGCAGATCCCCAGCACCGGCATGCCTTTGCCTGCTGCTTCCACGACGGAGCCCATGACCGGGGCGAAGCGCGCAATGGCGCCTGCGCGCAGGTAGTCGCCGTAGGAGAACCCGCCGGGGACGATGACGGCGTCGACACTTTTGAGGTCGGCGTCAGCGTGCCACAGGTTCACGGCCTCCGCGCCGGCCAGCCGCACCGCGCGGGCTGCGTCGATGTCGTCGAGCGTGCCGGGGAATGTGATGACGCCCACTCGGGTCACGAGGAGCCCTCCCGGCTGATCGTCCAGTCCTCGATCACGGTGTTGGCGAGCAGGGATTCGGCGATCTCGGCGAGCTTCTCGTCGTCGACGTCGCCGTCGACCTCGAGCTCGAACCGCTTGCCCTGGCGGACATCTGAGATGCCCTCGAAGCCCAGCCGGCCGAGCGCACCGACGATTGCCTGGCCCTGCGGATCCAGGATCTCCGTCTTCGGCATGACGTGTACCACCACTTTTGCCACGGCGTCACTCTACCTGCGGTGACGAGTCCGGCGCCTCACCGGCACGAGCCCAGGTAGGCCTCGCAGAGCGGGGCTGCCATCGCGTCGAACACCTCGGCGTCGGGTGCGACCCCGCGCCACTCGACGGTCGGCGGGACGGTGGACCACAGCGCCATCTCCACCAGGGAACTGCTGGCCGGATCGACGATCAGGTAGGTGTGCATGATGCGACGGCCGCCGTCACTGATGACCGCTGCGAGATCCATCGATGTGCTGGTGGTGACCGACGGTGACACCTCCGCTGCGGTCATCTGGCAGGTCGCCAGGGCCTTCCGGGCCCATTCCAGAGACTCCAGTGCGTCGCGGCCGCCGGTGACGGTGTCGCCGCGCCAGTGGATGACCTGAACGTGCAGGTTCCACTGGCCGGGCGGGTTCGCCACGTCCGCGTGGGCTGCGACGGCGAAGTCACGGGAATCGGTGTCGCGGTCGGGGGTGGCGCACCACGACTCGAATTCGAATCGTGGCGTCGTGACGGGGACGGCGAGGCCGGCGAGGGTGGGCCAGCGGTAGATGCCGGCCAGCGGAATTGATCCGGATTCGATCCACGCCGAGTCAGGGATCGTGTCGCACAGCGGCGGGCAGGCACCTGGCGAGGACTGCGCCAACCTGGGAGTGGCCACGAGCCCCGACACCACCATGGCCAGCGCGAACAACAATCGCACGTACACCTGCACCCCCACATGCCGCTGCGGCCACAATATAGGGATGCGGCTCACACATTTCGGTCATTCCTGCCTCCTGGCGAGCTTCGACAACGGTCCGGGTGACGCCACCACCCTGCTTTTCGATCCGGGCACCTTCTCGCACGGCTTCGAAGGTGTCACCGGTCTGACCGCAATCCTCATCACCCATCAGCACCCCGACCACGCCGACACCGAGCGATTGCCCGCGCTCGTCGAGGCCAATCCGCAGGCTGCCCTGTATGCCGATCCGCAGACAGCAGCTCAGTTGGGCGGTGCGTGGCAGGCGGTCCATGTGGGCGAGGAGCTGTCGATCGGACACCTGACGGTGCGCGGCGCGGGTGGAAGGCACGCGGTGATCCATCCGGAAATCCCTGTGATCGACAACATTTCGTATCTCGTCGGCGATGGCGAGCATCCGGCGAAGCTGATGCATCCCGGCGATGCGCTGTTCGTCCCCGGCGAGCCGGTCGACGTCCTTGCGACTCCGGCGGCCGCCCCGTGGATGAAGATATCCGAGGCCGTCGACTACCTCCGGGCGGTCGCGCCGACGCATGCGGTGCCGATTCATCAGGCGATCATCGACCCCGTCGGCAGGCCGATCTTCTACGGCCGCTTGACTGAGATGACCGACACCGACTTCCGGGTGCTCGAACAGGAAAGCGCCACCGAGTTCTAGCCGCGAGCAGACGCAAACTCGCACGGATCCCGGGCGTGTCGTGCGAGTTTGTGTCTGCTCGCCGCACCCTCTACGGCCTAGCCCACCGCTTTGGCCGCAGCGCGGCCCGCCGCGCGACCCGAGAAGACGCAGCCGCCGAGAAACGTCCCCTCCAGCGACCGGTACCCGTGCACTCCCCCGCCGCCGAACCCGGCAGCCTCGCCGGCGGCGTACAGCCCGGGCAGCACCGTCCCATCCCCCCGCAGCGCCCGCCCGTCCAGATCGGTCTCGATGCCGCCCAACGACTTTCGCGTCAAGATGTGCAGCTTCACCGCGATCAGCGGGCCGGCCTTGGGGTCAGTGATCCGGTGCGGGGCGACGACGCGGCTGAGCCGGTCGCCGACGTAGCCGCGCGCCGCGCGGATCGCCGTGATCTGTCCGTCCTTGGTGAACTTGTTGGCCACCTCGCGATCACGGGCGGTGACCTCGGCTTCGACGACGTCGAAATCGAGCGGCACGACGTCGGGCACGCCGTTCATCTTCGACACCAGTTCGCGCAGCGTGGTCGCGCTGACGAAGTCCACGCCCTTGTCGACGAAGGCGTGCACCGGCACGGGACCCTTGCGGCTGCGCTCCAGCACGGCCCGGATGCTACGGCCGGTCAGGTCGGGGTTCTGTTCCTGCCCCGACAGGCCAAACTCTTTGGCGACGATGCGGGCGTTTAGCACGAACCACGTGTAGTCCTGGCCGGTCCGGGCGATGTACTCCAAGGTGCCGAGCGTGTCGAATCCCGGGTAGAGCGGCACCGGCAGGCGTTTGCCGTGCGCGTCGAGCCACAAGGACGACGGGCCCGGCAGAATCCGGATGCCGTGGTGCGCCCAGATCGGGTCGTAGTTGGTGATGCCCTCGGTGTAGTGCCACATCCGGTCCTTGTTGATGACGTTCGCGCCGGCGGTCTCCGAGATCTCCAGCATGCGGCCGTCCACATGGGCGGGCACGCCACTGAGCAGCTGTTCGGGGACGCGACCCATACGCTCGGGCCAGTACTTGCGGACCAGGTCATGGTTGCCGCCGATGCCGCCGCTGGCGACGATCACCGCTTGAGCGCGAAATTCGAACTCACCCACAGCATTTCGCGATGAGGGTGCGCCCCGCACCGCGGTCGAGGGTTCCAGCACCGCGCCGCGCACACCGGTGACCGCTCCGTCGTCGACGAGCACTTCATCGACGCGGTGGCGGTGCGCGAACCCCACCAGTGGATTACCGAGTAGCCTGCGCGCGAAGATGTCGACCAGTGCGGGGCCGGTGCCCCAGGTGATGTGGAATCGCGGCACCGAGTTGCCGTGCCCGTTCGCGTCGTAGCCGCCCCGCTCGGCCCACCCGACCAGGGCAAAAGTCTGCAGTCCGCGGTCGCGGAGCCAGCTGCGCTTCTCCCCCGCCGCGAAATCGACGTAGGCAAGCGCCCATTGCCGCGGCCAGTGGTCTTCCGGACGGTCGAAGCCGGCGGAGCCCATCCAATCCTGCAGGGCCAGTTCGTGACTGTCTCGGATGCCCCAGCGCCGCTGTTCGGGACTGTCGACGAAGAACAGGCCACCGAACGACCAGAACGCCTGTCCGCCGACGTTGGCCTCGTTCTCCTGGTCGACGATGAGGACCTTGCGGCCACGTTCGACGAGTTCGCAGGCCGCAACCAGCCCGGCCAGTCCGGCGCCCACGACGATGACATCAGCGTCCATGACGCCAATCTAGACGCCGAGGTATCGGCGGATGCGGCTATGCGGCGTCAGTCAGCGCCGGAAGGGGCTTCCATTCGTAGACGGTCGGCGCGCAGCCGTGCATGAGCGACAGATCGACCGCGTCGAGCATCGCCTGCCGCGGCCCCGACTTGCGCAGGTGCCGCGCCGCCACCGCCACTCGGACGATGCCGTCACGGCGCGCGGTGCGCTCGGCGGACATCACCAGGGTCCGGCACCACCACGGCTCGGTCAGGAATCCTTCGCCGATGCCGAGCACCCGTCCACGCTCTGTCTCCCGCCGAACAAGGTCGGTGATCCCGCTGAGACCGGCGACCAACCGGAAGCCGTTGCGGGGCAGTGCAGTCATTGTGCCCTGGGAGACGTTCCAGCCCGGTGCGGCGAAGAGCCGGGTCCGCAGACCGAGGTACTCGAGCGTGCGGTCGGCGGCCATGAGCCGCAGATTGGCCTCGTGCGCGGGCAGAGTCGCGAATTCAGGGCGGCGTGTCTTGGTGGCTGCCTCGTCGAAGCCGTGCAGCACGATCGCATCGCCGTCGACCCGTTGATCGACGAGCCAGTCGACCGTCTGGGAGTCGCGATCCAGTCGGTATCCGTCCTTGAGCCGGGGCGCGACCAGGAAGGACGCGGGAACCCCACGATCCTCCAGCTGGGTGCGGAAGGCGACGACATCGGCGAGCGTGCGGTCGCTGATCCCGGAAATCGAGACGATCAGTTGTCCTGCCACGTCCGCAGTGTCGCAACGTCAGGTGTCCTGATGGTGGACAACACTCCGCGCCCAGGTGTCCGTCGGGCTATCGCGGCAAGACGTCCTCAATGGCGGAAATCACCTCGGGGTCGTCGGGAACGGTGCGCGGACGAAACCGCTTGACCACGTTTCCGTCGGGTGCGACCAGGAATTTCTCGAAGTTCCACTGCACGTCTCCGGATTCACCGGAGTCATCGGCCACCCGGGTCAACTCGGCGTACAGCGGATGGCGGCCGGCACCGTTGACGTCGGTCTTCTCCAGGAGCGGGAACGTCACCCCGTAATTGCTGGAGCAGAACGTCTGGATCTCCTCCGCAGTGCCCGGCTCCTGACCCATGAATTGATTGCACGGCACTCCGACCACCGTGAGCCCCCGGTCGCGGTAGTCCGTAGCCAGCTGCTCCAGGGCGCTGTACTGCGGTGTCAGCCCGCACTTCGACGCGACGTTCACGATCAGCACTGCGCCGTCGGCCAATTCGGCCAGTGTCGTGGACCGGCCGTCGAGTGTGGTGAGCGGGATCTCGGTGAGGGTCATTGCGCGAACGCTACTCGTCGCCCCCGGGCTCGATCGGACCCGGTGTGAAAAGCATGCGGGCCACGCGCCGGGCGGTGTCGACGGCGTCCATGTCGGTGTCGATTACGTCGTTGAGCCACAGCATCGCGAACCCATGCACCAGAGACCAGGCCGCGAGCCCGGCGGCCTGGGGATCCTCCTTCGCGCGCGCGTCGTCGAGTGTGCCGACGCCCGAGGCCAGCTCGGCGCCCGCGGCCGCCTCGGCGGCGACCAGTTCCGGATCGTCGGGATTGACGAGCGAGCGGTCGAACATCACCTCGTAGTGCCCTGGGTTTTCCACGGCAAACCGCACGTATGCCAATGCGGCATCGAGGAATTCGGGCCGCGACTCGGCGAGCGCGGATGCGAGCATCCGCCATCCCTGCGCGGCGAGCGCACTGAACAACCCGCGCCGGTCGGTGAAGTGGTGCGCCGGTGCGGCGTGGGAAACACCTGCGACACGGGCCAATTCCCGCAGCGAGACGCCGTCGGCTCCGCGTTCTGCGACCAGGAGCGCCGCCTGCGCCAGGATCACGGCCTTCAGGTCGCCGTGGTGGTAAGAACCCCTGGTCATGATGCGTCCCTACGGTCAGCCGGGTAGTTCGGCTTTCGCGATATCGAGCAGCCACGCGTACTGGAACGCGGTTTCCTTCCACCGCTCGTAGCGTCCGCTGATTCCACCGTGTCCGGCGTTCATCTCTGTCTTGAGCAGCACCTTGGCCGATTCGCCGGCCGGGTCGGATTGCGCGTAGCGCAGAGCGGCAACCCATTTCGCGGGCTCGACGTAATACACCCTGGTGTCGTTGAGTGAGGTCATCGCCAGGATCGCCGGGTAGTCCTTGCTCTCCACGTTCTCGTACGGCGAGTACGACTTCATGTAGCGGTAGACCTCAGGGTCCGCCAGCGGGTTACCCCACTCATCCCATTCGGTCACTGTCAGCGGTAGGGAAGGATCAAGGATCGTGGTGAGCGGATCGACGAACGGCACCGTGGCGAGGATGCCGGCGAACAGATCCGGCGCCATGTTGGCCACCGCCCCCATCAACAGTCCCCCCGCGCTGCCGCCGTAGGCCACCATGTTCTCGGGTCTGGTGACGTCGGTCCCGACGAGATGGCTTCCGACGGAGATGAAGTCGGTGAAAGTGTTGCGCTTCTCCAGCATCTTGCCGTGCTCGTACCATGGCCGGCCGAGTTCGCCGCCGCCGCGCACGTGAGCGATGGCGAAGATCATCCCGCGGTCCAGCAGCGAGAGCCGTGCGATCGAGAACCGGGGATCCTCACAGGATTCGTAGGCGCCGTACCCGTAGAGCAGGACCGGCGCCGGGTAGCGAAGGCCTGCCCGGTGGATGACCGAGATCGGCACGCGGGCACCGTCTGACGCGACGGCCCAGTCGCGCCGCTCGACATAGTCCTCGGGTCGGTAGTCACCCAGCACGGGCTGCTCTCGCAGGAGTGTGCGTTCACCGGTCGCCAGGTCGAGATCGTAGATACGGACCGGGGTGACGAACGACGTCGCGCCGATCCGCATCTTCGGCGCACTCCAGTTCGGATTGGCCGACAGGCCGACCGACATCAGCTCCGAGTCGAATGTGATGTCCTGCGCCTCACCGTATCCGGCGTCGAGAACTGGCCACAGCTGGATGCGCGGCAACGCATCCTTGCGGTAGCTCAGAACCAGGTGGCCGGCGAACGCGTCGATAGCATCGAGGCGCACGTCCCCGCGGTGTCCGATCAGTGTGCGGGTGTCGGTGGGATCGCCGACAGGCGCCTCGACGAGGGTGAAGTTCTCGGCGCCGTCGTTGTGCAGGATGAGGAACCGGTCCTCCCCTCCGACGACGGCGTGCTCGATCGAATACTCGACCGACTCCCTTCGCGGCCAGACGACGTCGAATTCCGCCTGAGGATCAGCTGCGTCCGCATAGCGCAGTTCCGACGTCACCGCGCTACCCGCGGCGATGATGACGTACTTGTTGCTGCGGGTGCGCCCTACGCCGATCCAATAACGTTCGTCGGCCTCGTGGTAGACCCGCTCGGCGGGCAACCCGGATCCGAGACGGTGTCGCCACACCGTGTCGGGGCGCCAGGCGTCGTCGACGGTGACGTAATAGATGGTGTTGTTGTCCGCGGCCCAGGTCGCTCCGGCGCCGATGCCGACGATCTCGTCGCCGTAGCGCTCGCCGGTACGAAGATCCTTGAAGCGCAGCGTGTATCGCTCGTCGCCCTTGACGTCGACCGAGTACGCGAGGATGTTGCCGTCCACGCTGACGCTCGCGGCTCCCAGCGAGAAGAAGTCGTGCCCCTCGGCTTCGACGTTCTCGTCGAGGAGCACCTGCTCGCCGGGGATTTCGGTGTTCTCGTCGAGCTGCGGCGGGTTCCAGTCGTCGGGATCAGCGACGGGACAACGGCATTGCACGCCGTACTGCTTGCCCTGGAAGCTGCGGCCGTAGTACCACCAGTCGCCGCGACGGGTGGGGACCGACAGATCGGTTTCCTTGGTGCGAGCCTTGATCTCGTCGAAGATCTTCTGCCGCAGTGGAGCAAGGCCTTCCGTCACGTGCTCGGTGAAGGTGTTCTCCGCCTCGAGGTAGTCGAGGACGTCCTTGCTCTCTTTGTCACGCAGCCACTCGTACGGGTCGATGAAGACGTCCCCATGGTGCTCCCGGCGGGTTTCGACCCGCTTCGCGACGGGTGCCTTCATGTCGCCGCTCACGCGGTGCCTCCGATCCAGTCGTCGAACTTCAGTCCCGAAATACGTTCGTAAGCTTCGATGTAGCGCGCCCTGGTGGATTGGACGATCTCTGTCGGCAGCGGAGGCGGCGGCTGGTCGCCGTGCCGGTCCCACCCGGACTCCTGGCTCGTCAGCCAGTTGCGCACGAACTGCTTGTCGAAGCTGTTCTGCACCTGCCCCACGACGTAGTCGTCGGCGCGCCAGTAGCGCGACGAGTCCGGCGTGAACACCTCGTCAGCCAGCGTGAATTCACCACTTGCGTCGACGCCGAACTCGAATTTCGTGTCGGCGACGATGATGCCTTTGGTCAGTGCATGGTCGGCGCCCTGAATGTAGGTCGCCAACGTGAGGTCACGCAGCCGCGCTGCGCGGTCGGCGCCGATCAGGTCGACGACGTCGTCGAAAGTGATGTTGACGTCGTGCTCACCCAGGTCGGCTTTGGTGGCAGGGGTGAACAGGGGTTCGTCGAATTTGCTGGCCTCCATCAGGCCGGTCGGCAGCGGAATTCCGCAGACCGTGCCCGTCTTCTGGTAGTCGAGCAGCCCGGAACCGGTGAGGTAGCCCCGCGCGACCGCCTCGACGGGCAGCATCTCGAGCTGCTTGACCACCAGTGCGCGGCCCAGCACGTCCTGGGGGATGCGTTCGTCGTCAGGCGGTCCGGCGAGATGATTGGGTGCGTCGATGAGGCCGAAGAAGAACACGCTCATCGCCGTGAGGACCCGCCCCTTGTCCGGGATCAGCGAGTCGAGGACATAGTCGTAGGCCGAGATGCGATCCGAAGCGACGAACAACAGGTGCCCGTCATCGATGCGATACAGCTCACGAACCTTGCCGCTGGCCAGATGCTGGTAGTCGGACAGAGCGGGACGCATCGGGCCAGCCTATCGGTCCTTCGGTAGCCGCATGTGTGGCCGGGGAATGCGGACACGGGCGAGCGAAGCGACGGGGAATGCGGACACGGGCGAGCGAAGCGACGGGGAATGCACACAGGGGCGAGCGAAGCGACGGGGAGGCATGCTGTGATCGATCGCATGAAATCTCGGTGGATCCCGTACGCGACGACGCCGGCGCGGTTGTTACGGCAGCTGGTCAGCGACATCGTCATGATCGCCTGGACGGCCATCTGGGTGTGGGTGGGCAGCGCGGTGTATTCGGCGGTGTCGACCATTGCCGAGTTCGGATATCAGCTGGAGGGTGGCGCCAACGGCGTCGCGGGCAACTTGGACAACGCCGGAAACAGCGCCGACGACGTCCCGTTGATCGGGGACACACTCGCGGGGCCGCTGCGGGGGGCGGGCGATGCGGCCCGCGAGATTGCGGGTGCCGGCCAGTCTCTGGGCGTGACGGCTGGGTGGCTGGCGTGGCTGCTCGCGCTGGCGGTCGCCGCACCGCCGATCCTGGCGCTGATGATGCCGTGGTTGTTTCTGCGGTTGCGGTTCTTCCGACGCAAGTGGACGGCAGTCACACTGTCGTCGACCGCGGCTGGCGAAGAACTGCTCGCCCTGCGTGCATTGGCGAATCGGCCATTACCCAAGCTGGCTGCTGTGAGTCCAGATCCTGTGGGCGCGTGGCGTAGTCAGGATCCTGTCGCGATCCGCGGGCTGGCGGCCCTGGAGTTGCGGGCGTCGGGAATCCGCGCGGCGAACCTCAAGCGCAAAGGCTGAGCGCCGAAACTGCATTCCATGCGGTCCCCACCGCGAAAAGGCCGCGTGGAATGCAGTTTCGGCGAGGTGGCCGGGGTCATTTGAGCAGACGCTTCAGCGCCGTGCCGTATGGATGCCTCGCTGTCACGGACCCGAATCGCACCTTGCCGGTGACGACGACGTGCAGGGAGCGCGACGGAGGACCGGACATCACCTTGATCGTCGTGGACGACGCCACGTTGTGCACGCCGTTGAGGTCGGCGGTCGCACCGTCGGGCAGGATCAGCTCGGTGGAGCCGAAGTAGTCGTCGATGTCGATCCGCACCACCGGACCTGGTAATACCGCGGACGTGAAATCCAGTGTGGTCGAACACATCCGGGTGACGAGACGAAGCGATGGCGGTACCGTCCACTGACCCTTCCGGGAGATGGTGGACGCCCAGCTGCTCACCACCTCCGGCCTCGTAGGCACCGGTGTGGCATCACGCCGGAGGTGGGGCAGGTCGGCGATGACGGTGTCGAGCTCACCTCGGGTGCGCGCCGCGATGACGACGTCGATCCGTTCGGTGTACTCGTCGAGGGTCAGCATGCCCTGCCCCACAGCGTGCTCAAGGATCTGCGTGACGGCGGCCCGGTCGGCGTCCGATGCCCTGATGTCGGGTTGTCGAGAGTCCACCGATCCCAGGTTAGGCGGGTGCCGCCCGTGCGCCGAACGCGATTCCGATCACGGGACACCGCAAAGCTCTGGCGCGTCCGGTTTTACAGGATTGCGCCCGAGGTGTATTTCGCCGCTTCCGGGTAGCGTCCCACCAGGTCGTCGACCGTGGCGACCACGCGATCGACCTGATCGCCCGCCGCCCCGGTGAACACCTGCTTGTCGGCCAGCGCCGCGTCGAGTGCCACTCGGTCCAGCGGCAACCGGGGATCGGCGGCGAGCCGGTCCAGCAGGTCGGGTTCGGCGCCGCGCTCGCGCATCGCCAGTGCCACCGCCACCGCGTGTTCCTTGATCACCTCGTGCGCGGTCTCCCGACCGACGCCGGCCCGGACCGCCGCGATGAGGATCCTGGTGGTGGCCAGGAACGGCAGGTAGCGGTCCAGCTCACGCTGGATCACCGCAGGGTAGGCCCCGAATTCGTCGAGCACCGTCAGGAATGTCTCGGTCTGGCCGTCGAGGGCGAAGAACGCATCGGGCAGCGCCACCCGGCGCACCACCGAGCAGAACACGTCGCCTTCGTTCCACTGGGCGCCGGCGAGTTCGGCGGCCATCGAGCCGTATCCGCGCAGCACCACCTGGAGTCCGTTGACCCGTTCGCATGAGCGGGTGTTCATCTTGTGGGGCATCGCCGACGAGCCGACCTGCCCGGGTGCGAACCCCTCGGTGACCAGTTCGTGGCCTGCCATCAGCCGGATGGTGTGCGCCAGCGACGACGGCCCCGCGCCCAGCTGCACGAGGGCCGAGACGACGTCGTGGTCCAGTGAACGGGGGTAGACCTGCCCGACGCTGGTGAAGACCTCAGTGAAGCCGAGGAACTGGGCGACGCGGGTCTCCAGATCGGCCAGCCGTCCTGTGTCGCCGTCGAACAGGTCCAGCATGTCCTGGGCGGTACCCATCGGGCCCTTGATGCCGCGGAGCGGATAGCGCTGGACGAGCTGTTCGACCCGCTGCAGGGCCACGAGCATCTCCTCGGCGGCCGAGGCGAATCGCTTGCCCAGCGTGGTGGCCTGGGCCGCCACGTTGTGGGACCGTCCGGCCATCACGAGGTCGCGGTAGAGCGCCGCGCGCTCGGCCAGCCGCGCGACGACGGCGACCCCGTGGGCATGCACGAGTTCCAGGGACCGCCGGATCTGCAGCTGTTCGACATTCTCCGTGAGGTCGCGGCTGGTCATGCCTTTGTGGACGTGCTCGTGGCCGGCGAGCGCGTTGAACTCCTCGATGCGGGCCTTGACGTCGTGGCGTAGCACCCGCTCGCGCGCCGCGATCGATGCCAGGTCGACGTTCGCCAGAACTCGCTCGTAGTCGGCGACCACCCCGTCCGGGACGTCGACACCGAGCTCGGATTGGGCCCGCAGCACCGCCAGCCACAACTGACGCTCGGCGACGATCTTCGCTTCCGGCGACCAGATCGCCACCATCTCCTCGCTGGCGTAGCGATTGGCCAGGACGTTCGGGATGCTCACGAACACACAGCTTAGAAGCACCCTGCCGTGCCGGACCTACGGCACAGTAGAGGCCATGCATTTCGTCGGGCTCGATCTCGCATGGGGTGAGAAGAATCAGACCGGCGTCGCGGTGGTCGATTCCGACGGACGGCTGCTCCACGTGGGTGCCGCGCACGACGACGACAGCATCGCGGCGGTCGTCGCGCCGTTCACGACGGACGACTGCCTCGTGTCCATCGACGCGCCACTGATCGTGAAGAACCCGACAGGGCATCGGCCGGCCGAGACGCAGTTCAACCGGGATTTCCAGCGGTTCGAGGCGGGTGCCCGGCCTGCGTTCACCGACCGCCCCGAGTTCAAGCATCCGAGGGCGGCGCGGATCGCCGAACGTCTCGGTCTCGACGTGGACCCGTCGTCGAGTTCGTCCCGCCGCGCGATCGAGGTCTATCCGCATCCGGCGACGGTGGTGCTGTTCGAGCTCGAGAAGACGTTGAAATACAAGCGCGGTCCGTTCGCGGACCGGCACCGCGAGCTGCTGCGGTTGATGACGCTGATCGAGGGCCTCGACGACGCGACGCCGAGGCTGCGCGTGAACCGCAGCGTCGCGTGGGTCGAACTCCGCAAACGGGTCGAGGCCGCCACCAAACCCAGTCATCTGGACCGCGACGAGGACCCGGTCGACGCCGTCATCTGCGCCTACGTGGGTCTGTACTGGTATCACCGGCCCGAGGACGTGACCATCTACGGAGATGCGGCAAGCGGCTACATCGTCACGCCGTCGCTGCCCGAGGCTCGCCGCGCGAAAGCGCGACCGCCGATCAAGACGCCGGCCGCCGCGCCGTCGGCCGCCGTCGCCGAGTACTCGGCCCGCCGACCCGCTCTGGTGGAGGCGACGGACCACTATCTGCAGCTGGTCACGGCTCTTCTCGACGACGCAGGCATCAACTACCTGTCCGTGACCGCCCGCACCAAGAGCGTCGAGTCGTTCGCCGCGAAGACGCAACGCCGCGCCCTCGACGGCACGCAGCTGTTCACCGAGCCGCTCGTCGAGATCACCGATCTGATCGGGCTGCGGGTCATCACGTATCTGCGTGAGGACGTCGACAGCGTGGCCAATCTGCTCGCCGAGGAGATGCGGCTGCTCGACGACCGCGACATGGGGCAGGAGACCGCGCGCGAGGGGCGGTGGGGTTACGCCAGCAGACATCTGCTTGTCGGCGTGGAGGGCGTGCAGCAGCCGGCATCGATACAGGTGCGTACCGTGCTGCAGCACGCGTGGGCTGAGTTCGAGCACGAGATCCGTTACAAGGGATCAATTCCCGCCGCACATGTCCCTGACTTGGACAGGCGCTTCACGTTGGCCGCAGGCTTGCTCGAGCTCGCCGACCGGGAGTTCTCCGCGGTCAGGGAACGGCTCCGGACCTCGATGCCCGACACCACCGCACCTGAGACGACCAGCGACCCGCGGATTCCCACCGCAGTACTGGCGACCTATCTGGGCAACAGGTTCCCCGATGCCGGGTGGTCCCGCACCGACCATTACGGGTGGATCGCCGGACTGCTGCTCGATCTCGGAATCGATTCCATCGACGAGGTCGACGACGTGCTCGACGGCATCGACACCGACGCCGTCAACGCCGCAATGGGCTACCGGTATCCCGCGGGCGCCGTGCGCCGCCTCGACGATGCGCTGCTGGCGGTGTTCGGTCGCCGATACCTTGAACTGCAGGGCAATTCGCATCGCACCAAACTGTTGGAGACCAGATTCGCGCGGCTGGAAGCGGAGTCCTAGTCCGGCGACGATCCGAGGTGCGTCGGGTCGGTGATGTGGCCGTCCTTGATACCCAGCTGCTTGTTGATCTGCTGAGTGATGAAGAACAGCACGATGCCGATGACGACCAGTGCGCCGGCCACGATGTACTGCTGAGTTGGCCTGCCCGAGAACGGCAGGACGAGATACAACGAGACGAGGAAGCCGATCACCGGCAGCGCGGTCGGGGTCTTGAAGTGCCCGCCCGAGGCTTGCACATCGCGCCGCAGCACCAATACCGCGACGTTGACGACGGCGAACACGGCGAGCAGTAGCAGGCTGGTGGTGCCGCCGAGAATCGAGATCGCGTTGCTGCTGGCGAACGTCGAGACGTAGGCGATGAGTCCGAACGCGATCAGTGTGGTGAAGACGATGGCCACCCAGGGGGAGCGTCGGGTCGGGTGCACCGTGCCGAGAACCGGGGGCAGCACATGCTGGCGCGCCATACCGTAGATGAGCCGGCTGGCCATCAGCATGTTGATCAGTGCGGTGTTCGACACCGCGAACATCGTCATGAACGGCAGGATGTCGTCGATCGGCAGCCCCGGCGCTCCGGCCTTGACGACCTCCACGAGCGGCGTGTCGCTCTCCTCCAGCTTGCCGACCGGCACCAGCGCGACGGCGACTATCGAGACGAGCACGTACACGATGCCTGCGATGGTCAGCCCCGACAGCAGGATCTTGGGGAACGTCCTGGTCGGATCCTTGGTTTCCTCGGCCATGTTCACCGAGTCCTCGAATCCGACCATCGCGAAGAAGGCCAGCGAGGTGGCCGCGGTGACGGCCAGGAAGGTGTTCTTGTCCTCAGCCGTCTCGAACGCCACGATCCGGGAGAAGTCGACGTCACCGCCGCCGCCGGTGAACGCCCACAGGCCCACCAGGATCACCACGAGCAGACCCGTGATCTCGACGATTGTGAGAACGACGTTGAGCTTGACGCTTTCGCCGACACCGCGATAGTTGATGGCCGCCAGCGCGGCCATGAACAGCAGTGCCAGGATCAGCACGCCGGCTTTCGGCGCGTCTTCCACGCCGAAGCCGGTGAAGAAGTTCGCCGCGAAGGCTCTGGAAGCCGTTGACGCCGAAGTGATTCCGGAGCACATCACCACAAAAGCCACCAGGAACGTGATGAAGTGGATACCAAAGGCCTTGTGTGCGTACAGCGCTGCACCTGCAGCCTGGGGATATTTGGTCACCAGCTCCAGGTAGCTGAACGCGGTGATGGTCGCGACGATGAATGCGACGAGGAATGGAAGCCACGCCGCGCCACCGACTTCGCCGGCGACATCGCCCACGAGGGCGTAGACGCCGGTGCCGAGAATGTCGCCGACGACGAACAGCAGCAACAGCCCCGGGCCCATCACCCTTTTGAGCTCGGGCTGCGTCTCGGAGCTGTTCGTGCCGGCCGCGGTTTCTGACATCACGTCCTCCCCACTGATTCGCTCGGATCACTCATCATCGACCTGTGAGATGAGATCTGCAGTGTCAACGGGATAATCCGACCAATTCCGTGCCGTATTCGTGATGTCGGACAACTCGTGAACGAATGACGCAATGAGACCTGCGTCCTCATCACGTTGCCAGCCGAACGTCGAGGGACGTTGCGCCCGGTCATGCCAGAAGTTTCCCCCGTGCGATTCGGGTCGGGTCGCCACCAGCCACACTGCGGTGTCAGCGCCGTCGGCGGCATCGCGCAGCAGCGGTTTTGTGAGCCGCCGGAATCCGGGCAACGCATCGGCCACACCAGGTGTTTCGACCCAGCCGGGATGCGTGCTGTAGACGCGCACTGCGCCCGTCGCGAGCCGGCGCGCCCACGCCTCGGCGAGAACGACCTGCATCCGCTTCGTCCGCGCGTACACCCTGACACCGTTGTAGTCGCCGTCGCGGGATTCGAGTTCACTTGTGTCCCAATGCTTCAGCGGCGCCGAGTACATTCCGCCCGAGGACATGAACACCACCGCGGCGTCGCCTGCGGCCGTCAAGAGTGCGAGCAGGTTCTCGGTCATCAGGTGCGGACCCAGCACGTGAGTGGCGAGCTGAATCTCGTTTCCCTGCTTGGTTTCCGCCCGCTGCTTGGGCATGACTCCGGCGTTGTGCACCAGTCCGTGGAGCGCATCGATGCGATTCGCCAGATCAGCGGTCCATGCCCGCACCGCGTCGAGGTCGGAGACATCACAGACTTCCTCGATCACCAGTGCGCCGCTGACGTTGCCGCGAATCTCGCCGGCGCGCCGTCTGAGTTTGGCCTCATCACGGCCCAGCAGGTGCACTGTTGCGCCCAGGCGGGCGAACGATTCGGCCATGGCAGCACCGATGCCCGCGGTCGCACCGGTGACCACGACGCGCTTGCCCGCCATCGCCTCCAGCGGCGGGTCGGGAGGCCACCACAGCCTGCGGATCCGCGAGCCGACCTTGGTGTAACCGAGCACCACGGAGCGGTCAAGCGCAGCATCCAGCGCCGCACCCGCAGTACCCGCGAATTTCACCACGAAGGTTTAACCAGAGGAGTGCAAAAGCAAACGCACTAGTTGAAGGGAGCCAAGACGTCGATCACGTCGATCAAGGTGGCCCGCGCCGTGGCTCGTGGCCCGTCGCCGTCGCCGACGAGTGCGGCGACCACCGCACCGTCGACCGCGCACACCAGTGCGGTGACAAGTTCTGCCCGCACCGAGCGTCCGGAACGTTCGACGACCTCGACGACGGCCTCGCTGCGTTGGCGCAGAATGCGGCGCTGGATGTCGCGCAGCCCGGGCTGACGGGCGCACGCAATGTAGCGCTCGTAGCGCGAGATCATCTGCTCGGTGACGCGTTCGGGGTTCTCCCCGACGAGCAGGTCCACGAGGATGTCGGCGGTGGATTCCGCCCCGCGGCGACGGCGCGACAGCGCCTCGACCCGGTGGTGGAGCTGTTCGCTCTCCCGGGTGCCGACGTGTTCGACCGCCTT
This sequence comes from Mycolicibacterium iranicum, assembly GCF_001650495.1. GTDB lineage: Bacteria > Actinomycetota > Actinomycetes > Mycobacteriales > Mycobacteriaceae > Mycobacterium > Mycobacterium iranicum_A. The sequence continues at coordinate 133,016 of NZ_LWCS01000001.1, forward strand.
GGCGATCAGGTCGTCCAGCGAAGAAAAGTAGTACGTCGTCGACGCCAGGGGCAGTCCCGCTCTACGCGCGACCGCACGGTGCCGGACCGCGTCGAATCCCCCTTCGCACAGAAGGTCGGCAGCAGCACTGACCAGCGCATACCTTCGACGTTCTCCCTTGGGAGTGACTGCTGCCGTCACCCCATGCATGGTGCCAGTCACGGCGTGTCGGCATCGGACTTTCGGCGAATCATCAGCCATTATTCGCCAGTCACGGCGGGTCGCACCGGCGAGTCCGATGCGATGCCAATGCGATGATGACGCGCATGCCGACGTTCAACCGCAGAGAACTGCTCTCGCTCGGTCTGCGCGCATCCTTGGCGTCGGCCGCAGGAGCCGCCGGAATGTCCGCGATGACCACCGCAGTGGCCTCAGCGGCACCACCGGCACCACCTTCATCGCCGGCGCCGACCTATCAGACCGGCGCATTCGCCTCCGCCGCCCGTGGGGGCGCCACCGTCAACTGGGCCATCGCCCGCCCGCCCGGCCTGACCGTGCCGCTGCGCCCGGTGATCCTGCTGCACGGCAAGGACTCCTCGGCCGGCACCGTGATGTCGATGGGTGTGGAGCGGTTCCTCGCTGATGCAGTCACGGCGGGCCTGCCACCGTTCGCGATCGCGGCCGTCGACGGCGGCAACGGCTACTGGCATCGCCGCGCCTCGGGCGACGACTCGGGTGCGATGGTGCTCGACGAGTTCATTCCGCTGCTCGCAGAGCAGGGACTCGACACCTCACGGGTGGCGTTCCTCGGCTGGTCGATGGGCGGCTACGGCGCGATGCTGCTGGGTTCGCGACTCGGTGCGGCACGCACCGCGGCGATCTGCGCGGTGAGTCCTGCACTGTGGACCTCGCCGGGGGCCGCGGCGCCGGGGGCGTTCGACGGCGCCGAGGACTACGAGGCCAACAGCGTGTGGGGCCTGCGGGCGCTCGACGGGATACCGCTGCGCATCGACTGTGGTTTCGACGACCCGTTCGCTTCGGCGACGGAGCAGTTCATCGCACAGCTCCCGGCTCCGCCTGCGGGCGGCTTCTCCCCCGGCGGCCACAACGCAGCGTTCTGGTCCTCCCAGCTGACGCCCGAGCTGAGCTGGGTTGCGCCGCTGCTGACCGCTTAGGGCTGGAGCGAAATCCGTCCTTCCGCCGCCGCCTGCCCGATGTCGTGGCGGAAGTGGCTGCCGGGCAACCGGATCGCGCCGATCGCGGCGTAGGCCGACTGGCGGGCCGACGTCAGGTCGTCACCGACGCCGACCACCGAAAGCACACGCCCGCCCGACGAGACGACGCTGCCGTCGTCGCGGCGTGCTGTCCCGGCGTGCAGGACCGAGGGGCCGTCCGCGCCGTGGATCACGTCCCCGACGCGAGGACGGCCAGGATAGTTCTCAGCTGCGAGCACCACCGTCACGGCGGCGCCGTCTTTCCACTGCAGCGGCGGTTGGGACGCCAGCTCACCGGTGGCTGCGGCGCGTAACAGCTGTCCGAGCGGCGAGTCGAGCAGCGCCAGCACCGCCTGTGTCTCCGGATCGCCGAAGCGACAGTTGAATTCGACGACGGCCGGGCCTTTCGACGTGATGGCCAGGCCGGCGTAGAGCAGGCCGGAGAAAGAGCTGCCACGCCGGACCAACTCCGCCGCAACGGGTTTCACGATCTCGTCGACGATGCGGGCGGTGACCTCGTCGGGAAGCCACGGCAGCGGGGTGTAGGCACCCATCCCGCCGGTGTTGGGGCCGGTGTCACCGTCACCGACCCGCTTGAAGTCCTGGGCGGGCAGCAGCGGCACGACGGTCTCGCCGTCGACCACACAGAACAGCGACACCTCGGGCCCGTCGAGGAAGGATTCCAGGAGCACCGGATGGCCGGCGTCGAGCAGGCCCGCGGCATGCGCCCGGGCCACGTCGCGCTCGGACGTCACCACGACCCCCTTGCCCGCGGCCAGCCCGTCGTCCTTGACCACCCACGCGGCCTGACCGGCCGGCGGGCCGAAGCGGTCCAGCGCGGTGTCGAGATTGGCAGGATTGTCGACGATCTCGCCGAACGCGGTACGCACACCCGCGGTGGTCATGACGTCCTTGGCGAAGGACTTCGAACCCTCGATGCGCGCGGCGTCCCTGGTCGGACCGAAACACGGGATGCCCGCGGCCCGGACAACGTCGGCGACACCGAGTACCAGTGGAACCTCCGGCCCGATGACGACGAGGTCGGCGCCGATGCGTTTCGCCAGCGCCGTGACGGCCTCGCCGGACGTGGCATCGACATCGTATTGGTCGGCGATGGCGGCAGTGCCTGCGTTGCCCGGCGCTATCGACAGCGCGTCGACCTCCGGGTCTCGGCGCAGCGCAAGCAGCAGCGCGTGTTCACGGGCTCCGGATCCAACTACCAGGACGTGCACAGATGCCCACCCTAGTGGTTTGCGCCGGGCAAAACCCATCCTGCTGGCCATACAATTTGACCTGTGAGTGTATGGTCAGAGGAAAGTGCCGTACGTCACACAGGAGTGAAGCCCGATGACCGCCACCTGCCCCTTCCTGCCACCCGGATACGACTTCACCGACCCTGATGTCCTGCTCAAGGGCATCCCCGTCACGGAGTTCGCGGAGCTCCGTAAGACCGCACCTGTCTGGTGGAATGCGCAGGAGGAGTCGATCTTCGGCGACGGTGGCTACTGGGTGATCTCCCGCCACGAGGACATCAAGACGATCTCGCGCAACAACGCGCTGTGGTCGACGAACGCGAAGGGCGCGGTGATGCGGCTGCCCGACGGCGTGACGGCCGAAAAGCTCGACCTGACCAAGGCGCTGCTGATCAACCACGACGCACCTGAGCACACCCGGCTGCGCAAGATCGTGTCCCGGCTGTTCACTCCGCGCGCGATCGCGGGGATGGAGCACAAGCTCGCCACGTCCGCCCGCGAGATCGTGCGCCGGGCTGCCGACAAGAACACCGGCAACTTCGTCGACGACGTCGCTACCCTGCTTCCCCTGCAGGCCATCGCCGATCTGATCGGGGTGCCGGAAGCCGATCGCGAGCGACTCTTCCACTGGACCAACGCGATCATGAACACCGACGACCCGGACTTCGACTCCGATCCGACAACGGCCAATGCCGAGTTGATGGGCTACGCCTACACCATGGCCGAGGAGCGCCGCCGCTGCCCGGCCGACGACATCGTCACAAAGCTGATCGAGGCCGATATCGACGGAGACTCCCTGGGCGAGGTCGAGTTCGCCTTCTTCGTGATCCTGCTGGCCGTGGCAGGAAACGAGACCACTCGCAACGCGATGACCCACGGCATGAACGCATTCTTGGAAAATCCCGACCAGTGGGAGCTGTTCAAACGCGAACGGCCCGAGACGGCCATCGACGAGATCATCCGCTGGGCCACCCCCGTGCACTGTTTCAGCGGACGGCCCTCACCGACGTCGAGGTCGGCGGCGTGACAGTCGCCAAGGGGCAGCGGGTGGGGCTGTTCTACAGCTCAGCGAACTTCGACGACGACGTGTTCGAGCAGCCCTTCAGGTTCGACGTTCGGCGGAACCCCAATCCACACTTGGCTTTCGGAGGCAACGGCGCCCACTACTGCATCGGCGCGAACCTCGCGCGCATGGAAATCAAGCTGATGTTCAACGAGATCGCCGACCAGACTCCCGACATCTCCAAGCTGGCCGAGCCGCAGCGGCTGCGCTCGGGGTGGATCAACGGCGTCAAGGACCTGCAGGTCGCCTACAGGTAGTCCGCCGACACGGTGGCCTAGAGTGCCCTCGTGCGCACCCACGGTTGGTCCGGGGCCAAACCGGCCTCCGACGATGAGGCTGTCGCCCGCATCCTCGAAGCGGCCGGCAAAGCCATCGAGGAACGCGGAACCGATTTCAGCATCTCGGACGTGGCGCGCACCGTCGGCGTCACCCGGCAAACGGTCTATCGATACTTTTCCAGCACCGAAGCGCTGCTGGTCGCGGCCGCCGTACACGCCGTCGACGGCTTCCTTGAGCGTCTGACCGCCCACATGGCCGGAGTCACCGACCCCGCCGAGGCTGTCACCGAGGCGGTGGCCACGGCGCTGGAGTGGTTGCCGCGCGAGAAGTACATCGGGCTGATGATGGTGCCCGGCGGCTCGAAGCACGTGCAGTCCGTCACCTCCGACGTCGCGCTGAACTTCGCACGGGACATGGTCGGCCGCCTCGATGTCGACTGGGATGCGGCAGGTTTCGACGAAGCCGAACTGGGCCAGCTCGCCGAGCATCTGCTCCGGATCATCCAGTCGTTCGTCATCGATCCCGGACGGCCGCCGCGCGCCGGTGACGAGTTGCGTACCTACCTGCGCCGCTGGGTCGGTGGTGCCGTCTCCACCCGCTGAATTGTTGCACGGGGGTGGCCCCGCACGGCTTTACAGTGGACGGGTGAGTGTGCTGGGCGGCTTCCTTTCCACGTGGACGCAGGCCCGCACCACCTTCGGTGAAGGAGTGCCCGAGCCGGGTGCCACGTTCGACAACAGTGCCGCGCTGCAGCAACTGGAAACCGACACCAGGGCCGCCGCACCAGCCTCTATCTGGAGCGGTGCCGCCGCCGATGCATACGACGCAAAGAACGCCGAACAGGTCCGGACGTTGTCCCGCATGGCCGAACTCGATCAGAACATCGGCCTCGAGGTCGACCGATCTGCCGCAGTGGTCGCTCACGGGCGCCACCAGCTCGACTCGGTCAAGGACTGGGTGCTGGCGGCGGCCGGCTCGGTTCCGAAAGGTCCAGCGGGCGAACAGATGATGATCCCGATCGTCGCGAAAGGCTGCTCGGATGTCACCGACATCGTGACGACGTCCAACGGCGAGCTGGCCACTATCGCGGGACGGATAAGCAAGCTCGGCGCCGAATATCGGACGCTCAGCGGGGGCGAGAAGCAGCCCGAGGGGACCGACGCGCTCGGGTGGTGGAAGCAGGGCGAACCGCCGCCGGTGGACCCGCTCGAGGAGATCCTGCGCAAGTATCAGGTGGAGGAAGACCCCGACGGCACCCGCGAGTGGGAGCCGCCGTGGCCGTTGAACATGATGACCGACCCCAAGCACATCACCGCGGCGGAGGCGCGCATCCTCGACGAGCTGTCACCGCTGGAGATGCGGGACATGGACCAGATCAAGGAGGCCGCCGAGGTCGAGGCCAAGGTCCGCTTCCCGCCGCAGAACGGCGTCAACGACACCGCCGACAATCACACCGACGCATTCCGGCACACCTACTGGAACGCGTTGATGACACAGCGTTTCGGCGAGCAGTGGACCCGCGACTTCGCCACAGCCCACGAAAGACTGCCGAACAATCCCTCGACCGCGGAGGCAATGGATCTCTACAACAACGAGGTGGGACGCGCGATCGCGGTCGCCAACCCCGATGCGAGCCCCGAGCAACTAGCCGATCTCGTCGAGCAGGCGGTCGACGCCGGGGACACGGTGGTGATCGCACCCGGCGGTGAACGGCTCGCCTGGAGCGACACCATCGCCCTCGGCGAGGCCGGAACTACGACGGCCGCAACGGTTCCGGGGCTGCCCCCGATGCCGACCGGCGCCGGTCCGGGCGGAATCTACGACCCAGGCCGGCCGGGCGGCTATGGGACGTCGGCGGGAGGATACTGAGAATGCTCTGTCGCATGTTCTGCGTACTGCTGGCAATACTTGCGGCCACCGGCTGCACCGTCTTCAGGGGATCGATGGACATCGACTACAACGACCAAGCGCTCAACGACGGGCTCGACAGCGTCCTCGAGACCGGAAAGCCCGCGCCACTGCGCGATTTCACCTCGTGGGAGTGGGACGAGGTCCACCTGTTCAACGAACACACCCCGCGTGAATTCATCGAGCAGACGGTCGGCGCGCCCGTCATCAAAGGCAGGTACTACGGCTCCAAAGCGAGCCTGCTCGTCTTCGAGAAGGACGGGGCGCCCGTCAAGGCCACGGGTATCAGCGGTGACTATCTCCGCGGGGCCAACCACGAGGTGACCTGGAACTCCGAGGTCATTGCCCGCCCTCTGGGCAAGGGCTTCGTCGAGCTCACCCTCCCGGCGAACTAGACCACCGTCAGCGGCAGAGACTTCCGCTCCTCGAACACCCACGAGGCGCCGCCACTGAACTCGCAGACCTCGACCTCGGGCTGCTTCTTCGCTGCGGTGTCGGTCTCGATGATCCGGACGGTCCAGTCAGATTCCGTACCAGAGGCTTCGGCGCGCAGATGCGGATCCACCGCGTAGACGATGGCCTGCAGCGGCGCGTCGGACACCGGCGACACCAGCGAGATCCAGGAGCCGTCCTCGAAGGCAGGGGATCTGCGCACATGGACGAAGTCAGGGTCGACATCGGCCGACACGTAGGCCGCCGGGTTCAGCAGCGGGTGCAGCTCCAGGACCCGAAGCGCGCCCTTGGCGTCGTTGCTCAGCTTGAGTGCCTTGTGGATTCGCTCGGCAGCCACCCCGGCAATGCCGATCAGCTGCTTGGTGCGGATCGAGCGGGCCAGTGCCGCATCGTCTTTGGCCCGTTTCCCGACTGCGATGGTGAAGGACTTCACCAGAAGATGCATCTGCAGACACACCTCGTCGGCGATCCGGACGAGCGCCGAATGCGAGAAGGCGGCGAAATCGACGTCAGCAAGCAGCGGACCCGAATAGTCCGCGTTTCCTTCGTCGTTCGGGTCGATCGGATCGAGCTCGCACGAATAGGCATGGGTGGCGCCGACGATGTCCAGCTCGGGGATGAACGGAACGTCCGGATGGGACTCGTCGATGATGACGGTCCATGCGCAATGCGGATGACGGTCCGACGGCGTGCGTGGTGGGCGGTGGATCGGACGCACCTGCGCCTTCGGATTGGTGGCCAACGCCGTGGCGTCGAACGTGGGGTCCTCGATGTCGTGGCACATGCCTTTGACGTAATCCTCGCCCATCGGCTCGACGTCGAGCAGCGCGCCACAGTGATCGAGGTAGAACTCGCCGCGCCAGCGGTCGTGCACGATGTAGCGGAAGTCCATGAATTGCGGCGGCGCACCGATATCAAGCTGCAGCCCCTTGAACAGCGTGAAGATGTCGACGCCTTCGTAGTTGAGCGCCTTCTGCATCCGCTTCGTATACAGCGGGCTCGACGCGGCCCACTCTTCGATGGCGATCTGCAGCATCTCCTCACGACCGAATGACGAGATACACCAGGCCATTCCGGAACGATCGATGAGTTGTCCGATGAGCAGCAGCTCCGGCACGAGCGTGGCCAGCTCGTCGCGAGTGAGTGCCGCGTATCTACTCGTCATGAACCGAGCCCCCGGAATGCATCTGCACCGCGGCGTTGACGTTTGCTTTCTTGTCCTCTCCTTCGCCCCGCTCGGCGGCCTTCTTGCGTTTCCTGACGACCTTGCTCACCGCACCGTCGAACTTGGAGCCGAGGGGGAACCCGAGGTATTGCGTCAGGAAGACCGCCATCTCCTTGAGCTCGTCGCCGGTCATCTCGTCGTTGTGCAGCGCCGCGTTGGCCTGGATCTCGGCGAGGGCATCGTTGCCGAGCGCGGCCACTGCGGTGAGCGTCATGATGCGCTTGTCGCGCATCGACAACCCGGGCCTGGTCCAGATGGTGCCGAAGAGGTGATCGACGGTGAGGTCGAAGAACGGGTCGCCCTCGACGTTGGGCATCTCCCAGCCGTAGACCTCGTTCATCTTCTCCAGGCCCTTGCGGCGCAGCTCATCCATCGTTGACCACTCCTTCTGTCGTCGACGTCGTGTGGGGCACACCGAGCCCGGCGGCCAGGTCGCGCAGCGCAATCTCGGCCAGGGGCAGTTCCACCCCGGTGGCCGCGCCGAGGCGTAGTGCCAACTTCAGGTCCTTCTCGGCCAGCCCGCGGGTGTGGACGAACATGTCGTACAGGAAATGATCCGGTGCCAGGGGTTTGGTGTCGTCGCGGGCCATGATCGCACCGGGCCCGCCGCTCTGCGCATCGCTGTGCCGCACCACTCTGCCGAGCTTCTGCAGGTCGATGCCGGACGCCTCGGCCAGCCTCGACGCCTCGCAAGCCGCCGTGAACCCGATGAACGTCAGCATGTTGCGGGCGATCTTCATCTTGGTCCCCGCGCCGGGCTCTCCCGCCCGCACCACCATCGACGCCCACTTCTTGAAGACGGGTTTCACCCTGTCGTAGGCATGCTGGCTCGCGCCGACCATCACCGCCAGCTCGCCCTTCTCCGCGGCACCGGCGCCGCCGCTGACCGGCGCGTCGACGATGTGAATGCCTTTCGGCGCCAGCTGTTCTGCAAGTTCAGCGGCGGTCCCGGGCTCGATGGTCGAGTGGATCGCGATGACGGTGCCCTCGAGCGCGTGCGCGGCCAGCTCCCCTACCACGTCACGCACCTGCTCGTCGTTGAGCACGGTGACGCTGATGACGTCGGCCGCGGCGACATCAGCGACATTGTCCGCCCGCGTCGCGCCCAGCTCGGCCAGCGGGGTCATCGCCTCGGTGCGGACGTCGAACACGATGAGGCCGCCCGGCCAGTCGACGAGCCGCTTCGCCATCGGCGCGCCCTGATTGCCCAGCCCGATGTACCCGAGCTTGAGGTCGGCACCGGGCTGTTCTTCGCGCGAGGGCTCGCCGGTGCTCATCTGATGATCTGTCCGCCGTCGACATTGAAGATCTGGCCCGTGATCCACTTGGCCTGGTCTGAGAGCAGGAACAAGCACATCCCGACGAGGTCGTCGGTTTCGCCCATGCGCGACAACGGGATTCCCTTGACGATGTCGGCCACCATCTCCTGGGGGGTCGTCGTGCGGTTGGCCTCTGTGTCGATGGGTCCCGGCGCGATCGCGTTGACCCTGATGTTCTGGCCGCCGAGCTCGGTGGCCAGTTGCTGCGTCAGGCTGTTGACGCCCGCCTTGGCGAGGCCGTAGAAGTTCGAGTACAGCCAGGCCGCCGTCGACGACTGGTTGACGATGGCGCCACCGCCGCGCTTGGCCATCTTGCGGTACACGGCGCGCGTGCAGACCAGCGCGCCGTCGAGGTTCACGCTCATGAACTTCTTGTAGTAATCCCAGTCGACCGTGATCAGGAAGTCGAGCTTCATGCCGCCGAAGATGGCGGCGTTGTTGACCAGGTAGTCGATACCGCCGAACTCCGAAAGCGCCTGCGCTGCCATCTCCTTGGCCGAATCGATGTCGGACACGTCGACGCGGACGGCGAGGGCGTTGCCGCCCTCACCCGTGATGCCGTCGGCGACCTTCTGGGCACCCTCGGTATTGATGTCGGCCACGACCACGGCCGCCCCCTCGCGGGCGAGCGCTTCGGCGTACGCCTGACCGATGCCGCCGCCCGCGCCGGTGACAATCGCCACCTTGTCCTTGAACTGATCCCCGTACAGGGCCATTCGAAGCTCTCTTTCGTTCGCTCTACTCTGCTGGCGTGCTTCTCAAACCCCGGTGGCAATCGCTTTGATCTCGAGATACTCCTCGAAGCCGGCGAGCCCCATCTCACGGCCGATGCCGGACTGCTTGTAGCCGCCGAACGGCATGTCCGCCGAGTACCACACGCCGCCGTTGATGTTGACAGTACCCACCCGCAACCGTGCCGCTACGGCGTTGGCGCGCTGCAGATCCGGGGAGAACACCGTTCCCGACAGCCCGTAGGGCGAGTCGTTGGCGATTCGGACCGCGTCGTCGTCGCCGTCGTGGGCGATGACCGTCAGCACCGGTCCGAAGATCTCTTCGCGGGCCACCTTGGCGTTGTTGTCGAGCCCCGCGATCACCGTCGGTTCAACGAAGAAGCCCTTGTCACGATCTGCGGGACGTCCACCGCCGCAGGCGAACCTGCCGCCCTCGGCGATCGCGGAATCCAGATAACCCTGGATGCGATCCCGTTGTCTCTCCGAGATCACCGGCCCGCAGATGGTGCCCGGGTCGGTGGGATCGCCGGGCTTGAGACCGGCCATGGTCGCAGCGGCCGCCTCGACGGCTGCGTCGTAGCTCGCCCTCGGCACCAGCAGACGGGTGGTGATCGCGCAGCCCTGCCCGGCGTGCATCGATGCGGTGAAGGCCGCCATCGAGCACGCGCCGGCGAGGTCGGCGTCGTCGAGCACCAGGAACGCCGACTTGCCGCCGAGCTCGAGGAAGACCTTCTTCAGTGTGGCCGCGCCGTCCGCCATCACCGCGCGGCCGGTGTTGGTGGAACCGGTGAACGAGACCATGTCTACGCGAGGGTCTTTCGACAGCAGCGCACCGACGCCGTGATCGCTGGACGTGACGATGTTGATCACACCTGCCGGGAAGTCGGTGTGCTCGGTGATCAGCTCGCCGAGCACCGCAGCCGCCCACGGGGTGTCGGGAGCGGGCTTGAGCACCAACGTGTTTCCCGCCGCGAGCGCAGGGCCGATCTTGGCGAGGTTGATCTGATGCGGGAAGTTCCACGGCGTGATCGCACCGACCACGCCGATCGCCTCGCGCGCCACGGTGCGCTGGGTCTTGATCCCCATCGGCGAGGCGATCCCGAGATCGCGGCTCCACTGGTAGGACTCGGCGGTGTCAGCGCAGAAACTCAGGTCGTCGACGGGCCCTTCCAGCTGGGCAGCCGAGGTAAGCATGCGAGGGGCGCCGACCTCGGAGATCGTGAGATCCCGCAGATCCTCGACGTTCTTGCGCATGGCCTCCTGCAGCTGGCGGATGCAGCGAACACGCAGCTCGGTGTTGGTCGACCAGTCCGTCTCGTCGAAACTGCGCCGCGCCGCACCGATGGCAACGCTCATGTCGTCGGGGCTTGCATCGGCGGCCACCCCGAGGGTCTCCTCGGTAGCGGGATCGATGGTGGGAAACGTGCCCGCGCTGCCGGGCACGAGCGTGCCGTCGATGAGCAACTTGCTCTCGCGATCGGCCAGGATTGCCATCCGACCTCCTGTTCGTGATTCCTGGACAACTGTCCGAAAGAGTTCTTTCGAACCATAACCTCCGAGGGGCGTGCCAGGCAAGAACGCCCCGACGCGCGTGCTAAATAGCGGCTCTGAAGTGGCAATTCATGTTGCTTCTTGCCTACCGCTCCTTCCGTCCGATAAGTTGGACATGTGTCCAGTGATGCTGTTGCCGCGCTCACTCCCGAGTCGGAGCACCCGTCTCGCAACCGCAGGCAGGAAGAGACGTTCCGCAAGGTCCTCGTCGCCGGCCTGGAAATGCTGCGCGAGTCGTCGTACGCCGATCTGACGGTGCGTGCGGTCGCAGCGCGCGCCAAGGTCGCCCCGGCCACCGCGTACACCTACTTCTCCTCGAAAAACCATCTGATCGCCGAGATCTACCTCGACCTCATGCAGAAGGTCGACTACTTCACGGATGTGAACGACAGCACGGCCACCCGTGTGGAGAAGACCCTGCGCACCATGGCCCTGACCCTGGCCGACGATCCCGAGGTCGCCGCCGCGTGCACCACGGCGCTGCTGTCGGGCAACGACGCCACGGTGCGCACTGTGCGGGAGAAGATCGGCAGCGAGATCCACAAGCGCATCCGCGCGGCCGTCGGGCCCGATCCGGATCCGCGGACGCTGGCCGCACTCGAGATGACGTTCTTCGGCGCGCTGGTCAACGCCGGCAGCGGCGCTTTCACCTACCACCAGATCGCCGACCGCCTGAGCTACGTCGTCGGCCTGATCGTCGGAGACGACAGATGAACCACATCGGCCGAGCCGATAAATCGCACATGAGCGTCGTGGAGGACCGGTGACCATCTCTGACGTAGGGCTCGATCCCTACAACTACGACTTCCACGAGGACCCGTACCCGTACTACCAGCGGCTCCGTGACGAGGCGCCGCTGTACCGCAACGCCGAACTCGGATTCTGGGCGCTGTCGCGCCACCGCGACGTGCTGCAGGGCTTCCGCAACAGCACGACGCTGTCGAACAAGTTCGGCGTGTCCCTCGACCCGGCGTCGCGCGGGCCGCATGCGTCGAAGACGATGTCGTTTCTCGCCATGGACGATCCCGACCACCTCCGCTTGCGCACACTCGTCTCGAAAGGCTTCACTCCCAGAAGAATTCGCGAACTCGAACCCCGCGTCACGGAGATCGCGGTCCAACATCTCGACACGATGCTGGAGCAGGCCCGTGACGGCGGGGCCGTCGATTACGTCGACGAGTTCGCAGGCAAGCTACCGATGGACGTCATCTCCGAGCTGATGGGTGTCCCCGAGGCCGACCGGGTCCAGGTGCGCGCCTGGGCAGACGCGGTGATGCACCGCGAGGAGGGCGTCACCGATGTACCGGATTCGGCCATCGAGGCCTCGCTGAACCTGATCGTCTACTACCAGGAGATGGTCGCCGAGCGGCGCAGCACGCCGCGCGACGACCTGACCACCGCACTCCTGGAAGCCGAGATCGACGGAGATCGGCTCACCGACGACGAGATCATCGGCTTCATGTTCCTGATGGTGATCGCCGGTAACGAGACGACCACCAAACTGCTTGCCAATGCCGCGTTCTGGGGCCATCGCAACCCCGATCAGCTGTCGCCGGTGTACGACGATCTCGATCGTGTTCCGCTGTGGGTCGAGGAGACGCTGCGCTTCGACACCTCCAGCCAGATCCTGGCCCGCACCGTGCAGGGCGAATTGGAGCTCTACGACACGGTGATCCCTGACGGCGATGTGTTGCTGCTGCTCCCGGGTTCGGCCCACCGCGACGAACGCGTCTTCGACAACCCCGACGACTTTGTCATCGGCCGCGAAATCGGCTCCAAGCTGATGAGTTTCGGCAGCGGCGCCCACTTCTGCCTCGGCGCCCACCTGGCGCGCATGGAGGCACGGGTGGCGCTGGCCGAGTTGTTCAAGCGAATCCGCGGATATGAGGTCGACGAGGCCAACGCCGTCCGCGTCCACTCCAGCAATGTCCGCGGATTCGCTCACCTTCCTATGTCGGTGTCCCACCGATGAAACCGATCTCCCCATAGGTCCGCTGAAAGGCCAGGTATGCCCCGTTTCGAACCTCTGCCCGACCGCCGGCCGGCACTGGTCGCCGGTGCCTCCTCCGGCATCGGCGAGGCCACCGCGATCCGGCTCGCCCGCAACGGTTTCCCGGTCGCCCTCGGCGCCCGGCGCGTCGAGAAGCTCGACGAGATCGTCGGGAAGATCCGCGCCGACGGCGGCGAGGCCATCGCCGTGCACCTCGACGTCACCGATCCCGACTCCGTGAAAGCCGCCGTCGAGCAGACGACCTCCGAGCTCGGCGATATCGAGGTCCTGGTCGCGGGCGCCGGTGACACCTACTTCGGCAAGCTCGACAGCATCAGCACCGAGCAATTCGAGTCTCAGGTGCAGATCCACCTCATCGGGGCCAACCGCGTCGCGACCGCGGTGCTGCCCGGCATGATCGAACGCCGGCGCGGCGACCTGATCTTCGTAGGATCCGATGTGGCGCTGCGCCAGCGGCCACACATGGGCGCCTACGGCGCCGCCAAGGCCGCACTCGTCGCGATGGTCACCAACTACCAGATGGAGCTCGAAGGCACCGGCGTGCGAGCCTCCATCGTGCACCCCGGCCCGACGAAGACGTCGATGGGATGGAGCCTGCCGGCCGATCTGATCGGACCGGCACTGGAGGACTGGGCCAAATGGGGCCAGGCCCGCCACGACTATTTCCTGCGCGCAGACGATCTCGCGCGGGCCATCACGTTCGTCGCCGAAACCCCGCGCGGGGGGTTCATCGCCAACATGGAACTCCAGCCCGAAGCTCCGTTGGCGACGACGAAAGACCGCCAGCAGCTCAAAGTCGACGAACAGGCGCTCTCCGGGGCGAGCGAAGCGACAGGAGAACAGAACAAATGACGACTGCCACAGTCCCCCGCGTCTCCGGCGGCGAAGAAGAGCACGGACACCTCGAAGAATTCCGCACCGACCCGATCGGCCTGATGAAACGCGTCCGCGAGGAGTGCGGGGACGTCGGCTGGTTCCAGCTCGCCGACAAGCAGGTGGTCATGCTGTCCGGCGCCGAGGCCAACGAGTTCTTCTTCCGATCCACCGACAGCGAGCTCAACCAGGCCGAGGCCTACCCGTTCATGACCCCGATCTTCGGCGAGGGCGTGGTGTTCGACGCCGATCCGGAGCGCCGTGCCGAGATGCTGCACAACACCGCCCTGCGCGGCGAGCAGATGAAAGGCCATGCCTCGACCATCGAGAACGAGGTCACGAAGATCATCGCCGACTGGGGCGACGAAGGTGAGATCGAGCTGCTCGACTTCTTCTCCGAGCTGACCATCTACACCTCGACCGCGTGCCTGATCGGCCTCAAGTTCCGCGAGCAACTCGACAGTCGGTTCGCCCACTACTACCACCAGCTGGAGCGCGGCACCGACCCGCTGTGCTACGTCGACCCCTACCTCGATATCGAGAGCTTCCGGATCCGCGACGAGTCACGGGTGAAACTCGTTGCGCTGGTTCAGGAAATCATGGACGGGCGGATTGCCAATCCGCCCAAGGGCAGGGAGGACCGCGACCTCCTCGACGTCCTCGTCTCGATCAAGGACGAGGACGGCAACCCGCGCTTCACCGCCAACGAGGTGACGGGCATGTTCATCTCGCTGATGTTCGCCGGGCACCACACCAGCTCCGGCACGTCGGCGTGGACACTCATCGAACTGATCCGGCACGCCGACACCTATGCCGAGGTGCGGGCCGAGCTCGACGAGCTCTACGCCGACGGGCAGGAGGTGAGTTTCCACGCGCTGCGCCAGATTCCGAAGCTCGACAACGTCGTCAAGGAGACGCTGCGCCTGCATCCGCCGCTGATCATCCTGATGCGCGTCGCCCAGGACGAGTTCGAAGTGAAGGGTTTCCCGATCCACAAGGGCGACTTCGTCGCCGCGTCGCCGGCCATCTCCAACCGGATCCCCGAGGACTTCCCCGACCCCGACGCGTTCAAGCCGGATCGCTACAACAAGCCCGAACAAGCCGACATCGCCAACCGGTGGACGTGGATTCCGTTCGGCGCGGGCAAGCACCGCTGTGTCGGAGCGGCTTTCGCCCAGATGCAGATCAAGGCGATATTCTCGGTTCTGTTGCGCGAGTACGAGTTCGAGATGGCGCAGCCGCCGGAGAGCTACCACAACGACCACTCGAAGATGGTCGTGCAGCTGGCGCAGCCTGCGAAGGTCCGCTACCGCAAGCGCGTCAAGAACTGAGGCGGTCCTCGCGAAATGGGCTGCTACCGAGTTGAACTCGACGAGGACCTGTGCCAGGGCCACGCCATGTGCGAACTGGAGGCCCCGGAGGTCTTCAAGGTGCCCAAACGCGGTGTCGTCGAGATCGTCGATCCCGAACCCCCCGACGAGCTCCGCGACGCCGTGGAGATGGCCGTCGACATGTGTCCCACCCGTGCAATATCCATCACAGAAAAGGACTAGCCATGGCAACTCGCGAGCAACTCGAGGACTGGGTCCAGCGCTGGCTCAAGGCCAACCAGGACGCCGAGAAGGCCGGCGACTGGAAGCCGTTGGCGGAGTTCTACACCGACGACGCCACCTACGGCTGGAACATCGGGCCCAAGGAAGACGTCATGTGCGTCAACAAACAGGAGATCCGCGACGTCGCACTGGGGCTGGAGATGGAAGGCCTGGAGAACTGGGTCTACGAGTACCAGAAGACGCTGATCGACGAGAAGCAGAACGAGATCGTCGGCTTCTGGAAGCAGATAGCCAACAAGAGCGACGGCACGCGTTCGGAGATCTACGGCATCGGAGGCAGCTGGTTTCGCCTGAACGACCAGCTGCTCATCGAGTGGCAGCGCGACTTCTTCGACTTCGGCCACGTGCAGAAAGCGTTCATGAAGTTGATCGAGTCCGGAGACCTCACCCCGACGATGCAGAAGCGCATCGAACGGTCTCTGTCGGGCGAGAAGTTACCCGGCTACTACCCGCTCGGCGAGGCACCCGTCCCCATTTGGTGATCGCACCACCAAGCGGTTGCTTGGGGGTGCTGTGATGTGGCTAACTAGAGCCTCTAGTCTTGAAACTAGAGGCTCTAGTCGAAAGCAGGAGAGATGAAGACCAAAGGCGCTCTGATCTGGGAATTCAATCAGCCGTGGTCGATCGAGGAGATCGAGATCGGCGACCCCGTCAAGGACGAGGTCAAGATTCAGATGGAAGCGTCGGGCATGTGTCATTCCGACCACCACCTGGTGACCGGGGACATCCCGATGGCAGGCTTCCCTGTGCTGGGCGGCCACGAAGGCGCCGGTGTCGTCACCGAGGTCGGCCCCGGCGTCGAGGGGCTGGAACCCGGCGACCACGTCGTACTGTCGTTCATCCCTTCGTGTGGCGCGTGCCCGTCGTGTCAGTCCGGTCTGCGCAACCTGTGCGACCTGGGAGCGATGCTTCTCCAGGGCACCGCCGTCTCCGACAACACCCACCGCATCCACGCGGCCAAGGACGGCACGCCCGTCATCCCGATGACCCTGCTGGGCACCTTCAGCCCGTACATGGTCGTGCACAAGAGCTCGGTCGTGAAGATCGATCCGTCGATCCCGTTCGAGGTGGCCTGCCTCGTCGGCTGCGGCGTGACGACGGGCTACGGCTCGGCGGTCCGCAGCGCCGACGTCCGCCCCGGTGACGACGTCGTGATCGCCGGCATCGGCGGCGTCGGCATGGGCGCCCTGCAGGGTGCGCTCAACGCGGGTGCGCGAAACATCTTCGCGATCGACCCGGTGGAATGGAAGCGCGACCAGGCACTGAAGTTCGGCGCCACCCACGCCTACCCCGATATCTTCAGCGCGATGGCCGGCGTCGCCGAGGTCACCCAGGGACGGATGGCCGCCAAGACGATCATCACCACCGGCGAGCTGCACGGCGAAGAGATCGACAACTACCTCAACATCACCGCCAAGGGCGGCACCTGCGTGGTCACCGCGGTCGCCAACATGGCGAAGTCCGATGTGACGCTGAACCTGTCGATGCTGACCCTGCTGCAGAAGAACCTGCAGGGCACCATCTTCGGCGGCGGAAACCCCCACCACGACATCCCCCAGCTGCTGTCGATGTACAAGGCGGGCCGGCTCAACCTGGACGACATGGTCACCCGGCAGTACAAGCTCGAGCAGATCAACGACGGCTACAAGGACATGTTGGAAGGCCGCAACATCCGCGGCGTCATCCGCTACACCGACGCCGACCGCTGACCCCACTCCCGCCGAAACTGCATTCCATGCGCAGAAGTTCGAGTGGGGACCTCATGGAATGCAGTTTCGGCGACGAAAGGAAGCCGAATGACTGAGACAGTGGAGGATCTGTCCCCGGTTGTGGCGGCGTCACGCAACTCATGGCGCTGCGTCCAGACCGGCGATCGCGAGGGCTGGCTCGCCCTGATGTCCGACGACGTCGTCGTCGAGGACCCGATCGGAGAGGCCGTCACCAACCCGGACGGTACGGGCGTGCGCGGCAAGGAGGCGCTGGCGGCCTTCTACGACACCAACATCGGCCCGAACCAGCTCCGTATCACCTGCGAAGAGACCTTCCCGTCGAGCAGTCCGACGGAGATCGCCTACGTCCTGGTGCTGGAGACCACGTTCCCCAACGGTTTCGTCGCCACCGTGCGCGGCGTGTTCACCTACCGCGTCGACGACGCCGGTCTGATCACCAATCTGCGTGGCTACTGGAACATGGATGCGATGAAATTCTCCGAGGTGGAGAAGAAGGATTAGCCTCGCGGACCGCGCGGCGGTCGTCGTCGGCGGCACCCGCGGGGTCGGTCTGGAAGTCGCCCGACTGATGGCCTCACTCGGCGCCCGGGTGGTGGTCAACGGCCGCGACAGTACCGCGGTGTCCGAAGCTGCGCAACGGATCCCGGATGCCATCGGCCATGCGGGCTCACCGGCGGATCCGTCGGTAGCCGACGCCCTGATCGACACGTGCATCACCGAGTTCGGCCGCATCGACATCCTGATCAACTGCGCGGGTACCGCCGAGCCGATCGGGTCGTCGATACGCAACGTCACCAGTACGCAGTTCCGAGATCTGCTCGACGCGCACCTGCTCACGACATTCGAGACCTGCCGGGCGGCCGCTCCGCACATGGTGGCCCAGGGGTCCGGCGCCATCGTCAACACCAGTTCTTTTGCGTTCCTGGGTGATTACGGCGGGACGGGCTATCCAGCCGGTAAGGGCGCCGTCAACAGCCTGACACTGGCGATCGCCGCGGAGCTGAAGGAACACGGCGTGCGGGCCAACGTGGTGTGTCCCGGCGCCAAGACGCGGCTGTCGACCGGGCCCGACTACGAGGCGCACATCACCGAGCTCAACCGCCGCGGCCTACTCGACGACGTCAGCTTTCAGGGCGCACTCGACGCCGCACCGCCGGAGTACGCGGCGCCGACCTACGCATATCTGGCCGGCGACCTCGCCGACGCCGTCACGGGCCAGATCTTCATCGCCGCAGGTGGATTCGTGGGACGGTTCGACCGCCAAACGCCGTCGATCGTCGCCTACCGCGGCCACGACGACGAGCCACCGTGGACCGTCGAGGAGATCGCGGCGCAGGTAGGCCGACTCACGCCGTAGGCAGCTCGTGGTCGCGGAACTGCTCCCGCAAAGCGAGCTTGAGGATCTTACCCGTTGCGGTGTGCGGCAACTCGTCGACGAACACGACATCATCAGGAAGCCACCACTTGGCGACCTGCCCCGCAAGATGCTCCAGCACCTCCTCCCGAGTTGCGTTCTGGCCCTTGCGCTGTACTGCGATCAACAGCGGACGCTCCTGCCATTTCGGGTGCGGCACCCCGATCACGGCGGCCTCGGCAATGGCCGGGTGTCCCACCGCGGCGTTCTCCAGGTCGATCGAACTCACCCACTCGCCGCCCGACTTGATGACGTCCTTGGCACGGTCGACCAACTGCAGGTAGCCGTCGGGGTCGATGGTGGCGACATCGCCGGTGGGGAAGTAACCCTCGGCGTCGAGCTTGTCGCCGCCCTCGCCTTTGAAGTAGCCGCTGGCGATCCACGGCCCCCGCACCCACACCTCACCGAAAGCCTTTCCATCCCAGGGCAATCGGTCGCCATTGTCGTCGACGATCTTGAGTTCGACGCCGCAGATGCCACGGCCCTGTTTGAGCAGCAGCTGCCAACGCTCGTCGTCAGGCAGCCCCTCGTGCTTGGGCAGCGGCCTGCCGATCACGCAGAGCGGGCTCGTCTCCGTCATCCCCCAGCCCTGCATGGCGGCCGCGCCGAAGTCCCGTTCGAACCGCTGGATCATAGACAGCGGAAGCGCAGCACCGCCGGTGCCGGCGAGCTTCAAACCCACTTCGTGGGGGTCGATTTCGGGATGCTCGTCGAGGTAGGAGAACAGCATCATCCACACGGTCGGCACACCCTGCGATTGATTGACCCGCTCGGACTTCATCAGCTGGTACACCGATTCGCCGTCGAGGTGCGGACCCGGCATCACCAGCGTGGCCCCCACCATCGCCGCGGTGTACGGCGTCCCCCACGCGTTCGCGTGAAACATCGGCACCACGAGCAGGATGCGCGAACCGCTGTGGATGTCGTTGGTGTCCCGGGCAGCGTTCATCAAGGTGTGCAGAATCGTCGAACGATGAGAATAGAGAACACCTTTGGGATTTCCGGTGGTGCCGGAGGTATAGCACAGGGACGAGGCGCTGCGCTCGTCGAACTCGGGCCAGTCGTAGTGCGTCGACTGCCTTCCGATGAGTTCGTCCCAGCAGAGCAGGCGACCCTCGGGCACCCCCGGCACGTCGGGCATGTGATCGCGATCCGTCATCACGACGAAGGTCTCGACCGGCTCCAGTGACGCCGCGAGTTGGCTCACCAGCGGCGCAAAGGTGATGTCGAAGAACAACACCCGATCCTCGGCGTGGTTGAGGATGTAGGTGATCTGCTCGGGGAACAGACGCGGGTTGACAGTGTGCATGACCGCCCCCGAGCCCGAGACCCCGAAGTACAGGGCGAGATGGCGGTCACTGTTCCACGCAAGCGTCGCGATCCGATCGCCCTGCTCGATGCCGAGCTCGGCCAGTGCATTGGCGACCTGCTTGGACCGTTCGTTGACCTCACGCCAGGTGGTGCGGCGGATCGGTCCCTCAGGCAGTCGCGATACGAGCTCGGTGTCCCCGTGGAACGTGGCCGCATACTCGATCAGCGACGAGATCATCAGTGGGCGGTCCTGCATCAATCCCAGCATCCCGCCAGGCTAGAGCGAATCCGGCGAGCGGAACGACGCTTA
Source organism: Mycolicibacterium iranicum (assembly GCF_001650495.1). Lineage (GTDB taxonomy): Bacteria > Actinomycetota > Actinomycetes > Mycobacteriales > Mycobacteriaceae > Mycobacterium > Mycobacterium iranicum_A. The sequence continues at coordinate 153,253 of NZ_LWCS01000001.1, forward strand.
CGGTGCATTTGCGCGTCGGATCCACGCCTGACGGCGTAGCTTCGGTGAATGCCCGCAGCGAAGCGCCGAATCGCAGGAGGTGTGGCCGCTCTGCTGGTGGCCGCAGCGCCCGTCATCACCGCACCGCAGGCGAGCGCCGGCTGCATCTACGGTGGGCAGTTTCTCGGCAAGTGCGACGGACCGATCCAATCCGACGGGAACTGGGAACGGTGCATCACCGTCGCGCGCTACGTTCCTTCCGGCCTCGGCTCGCACCTCATCCCCGTGAAGAACTGCCAGTTCATGGGGCCTGCGATCCGGCCGGCGGATCCCAACTTCGCCGAGCCGCCGGTGCACATAGCGCCCTAGCCGCCCCCTAGTAGCGTGGGCGCCATGGCGACCATCTTCACCAAGATCATCAACCGCGAGATCCCCGGGAGATTCGTCTACGAAGACGACGACATCGTGGCGTTCCTGACGATCGCGCCCATGACGCAGGGCCACACGCTGGTCGTACCGCGCGCCGAGATCGACAACTGGCAGGACGTCGAGCCCACGGTATTCGCGCGGGTGATGGAGGTCTCGCAGCTGATCGGCAAGGCGGTATGCAAGGCCTTCGGTACCGAGCGCTCAGGCGTCATCATCGCCGGGCTGGAGGTGCCGCACCTGCATGTGCACGTCTTCCCGGCGCGCAACCTCTCCGACTTCGGTTTCGCCAACGTCGACAACAACCCGTCGCCGGAATCGCTCGACGAAGCCCAGGCCAAGATCAAGGATGCGTTGGCGCAGCTGCGCTGACCGACACCGCCTCCTGCTCCTCGCGGGATCCTTCGTCCGTGGCGTCGGCAATACGCGGCAGGTTCACCCGGAAGCGGCAGCCATGACCAGGCGCGGTGCTCACGCTCACCCGGCCACCGTGGGCATAGACCAGCGAGTCGACGATCGACAGGCCGAGGCCGGTGCCGCCGCTGGCCCGCGCCCGTGACGAATCGGCTCGGTAGAACCGCTCGAACACGCGTTGGGCATCCTCTGCAGTCATCCCCGGGCCTTCGTCGCACACCTCGATCACTGCAGCAGAGTCCTCCGTGCCGACCCGCACGGTCACGCCCGCAGTTTCCGGGGTGTGCTGCAACGCGTTGACGACGAGGTTGGACAGCACTTGCCGCAGCCGGGCCTCATCACCGAGAACCTCCGGGGTACCGGGGCCGTCGAAAACCTCCATCCGGATTCGCCGGTTCGGCGCGATCGACTGCGCGTCGTGGACCGTATCGCTGGCCAGCGCCAGCAGGTCGACGCGGTGGTGCTCAAGTGGGCGCTGGGCATCGAGCCGGGCAAGCAGCAGCAGGTCCTCGACGAGCAGCCCCATGCGCCGCGACTCGCTTTCGATGCGGCCCATCAGCATCTCGACATCGCGGGCGGCGCCCTGCCGGTACAGCTCCGCGAAGCCACGGATCGTCGTCAGCGGGGTGCGGAGTTCGTGGCTGGCGTCGGTGATGAAGCGCCGCATGCGGTCCTCGGAACTTCGCGCCTGCTCGGCCGAAGACTCCGAGGACGCCATCGCGCGCTGAATCTGCGCGAGCATCCCGTTAAGCGCCAACGACAACCGACCTACCTCGGTGCGCGGATCACGTTCGGGCACACGGCGATCCAACTGCCCTGCGGCGATCGCGGCAGCCGTCTGCTCAACCTCGGACAACGGACGCAGGCTGCGATGCACCACGGCATATCCCGCGATGCCGAGTACCAGCAACACCGCCGCGCCGATGCCGACCTGGGTGTACACCAGTGAGCGCATGGTCGACTTCACGTCGGACAGATCGATGGCGACGGTGGTGAGCTCACCGCGCAGCCCACGAACCGTCATCGCCCGCCACTGCACGTCGGAGTGATCAAAGGAGCCGACCGTCACCGGTTCGGGTCCCACATTGTTGTCGGCCGGCAACGCGGGTTCGGCCTCGCGGTCGTTGACGGCCATCCAGATGTGGCCGTCGGGATCCATTCCTCGGACATAGAAATCCGAAGGCGGTCGGGCCGGGTTGGGGTCGTCCACCGGCGCCGTCGGAAGGCGCCGCGGAACCTGAGCCCAGCCGCGGGACGCGTCGAGCAAGGTGTCGTCGACGCGGTTCATCAAGCTGTGATGCATGATCGTGGTGACCGCGATACCGGACGCCAGCAGTCCGCACGTCACCAGCAGCAGGGTGGCTGCGACCAGCCCGACCCGCAGCGGGATACCTCGTCTCAGGCGCTTGGTTCCTCCGGCCACGCCGCCATTGTCCAGATCAGCGCCATTCATGGCTCTTCGCGCAAGCGCTCATCGCTGCCCTCGGCTCTTCGCGCAAGCGCTCATCGCTGCCCTCGGCTCTTCGCGCAAGCGCTCATCGCGGCTCACGAAGGACATAACCGACACCTCGCAGCGTGTGCAGCAGCCGTTTGTCGCCGGTGTCGATCTTGCGGCGCAGGTACGAAACATAGGACTCGACGACGTTCACGTCGCCACCGAAGTCATAGCGCCACACGTGGTCGAGGATCTTCGGTTTCGACAACACCGTGCCGGCGTTGATGATGAAGTAGCGCAGCAGGGTGAACTCGGTCGGCGACAGCGAGACCGGCTCGCCGGCCTTCCATACCTCGTGGGTGTCCTCGTCGAGCTCGATGTCGGCGAACGTCAGCCGCGAGGTACGCGGCTCCTGGGCGCCTGCACCGGACCGACGCAGAATCACTCGCAGCCGCGCGACCACCTCTTCGAGACTGAACGGCTTGGTGACGTAGTCGTCGCCGCCGAGCGTGAGGCCGGCAATCTTGTCCTGCAGCGAGTCGCGCGCGGTGAGGAACAAGGCGGGGGCCTCGATGCCGTCAGCGCGGAGCCGGCGCAACACTCCGAAGCCATCCATGCCCGGCATCATGACGTCGAGGATGATGGCGTCCGGACGCACTTCACGAGCCTTGTCGAGGGCGGCGGGCCCGCTGGATGCGGTGTGGACCTCGAAACCTTGGAACTTCAGGCTGACCGACAGAAGCTCGACGATGTTCGTCTCGTCGTCGACGACCAGTACGCGGGCCTCGGGAACGCTCTCTGGTACGGGCATAGCCATAGAACCTCATGTTTCTCTCTTCGATTGGAAATGTGCCGCCCACCAGCTGTGCACTTCCTGTGAGTTTGTGCTTGCGCGGTCCATAGACTGGGCGGATGAACCTCGGCAAATCCCTGACCGATCTCGCATTCGCGCCGGTACGGGTGGGTCTGGCCGTCGCGGACGCCGGACTCGGGGTGGCCAAGAGCGGTATCGACATCGCGCAGCGCACCCTGGGCGACGGCGGCGACATGGGGCGGCAGACCCCGACGTCGTTCGCCTCCATGCTGGGGATGCAGGATGCCGTCGAACGTGCGAACCGGCTGGCCAAGCTGATGGACGAAGACCAGCCGCTGGGCCGGGCGCTGGCACCCGGGGGCCCGATCGACCGGCTGTTACAGCCCGGTGGGGTGATCGACCGGCTGACGGCGCCCGGCGGCGCGCTGGACCGGATGACGCAGGAGGAGAGCGGGCTGATGCGGGCCATCGAGCCCGGCGGCCTCGTGGACCAACTGCTGTCCGAGGAAGGCCTCGTGGACCGCCTGCTCGCCGAGGACGGTGTCGCTGACCGACTGTTCGCCGAAGGCGGTGTCGTCGACACCCTGACTGCGCGCAACGGCCCACTTGAGCAACTCGCCACGGTCGCGGACACCCTGAACCGTCTCGCGCCGGGCCTGGAAGCCCTGGAGCCGACGATCGAGGCGCTGCGCGAGGCCGTCATCGTGTTGAGCCAGGTCGTGAATCCGCTGAGCAACATCGCCGACAGGATCCCGCTGCCCGGCAGACGCCTGCGCAGCAGGCCCACCTCCCGGCCGGTCACCTCGCAGCGGATTGTCGACGCCGAGGACTAATACGACTGGCCGTCCGCGTAGCGCTGGCGGCGGTAGTAGCGGCCCTTCCCGCGATTCTTCGCCTTGTACGTGGGGAGCTGGCTGTCGCAGTTGGGGCAGATCAGCCGCAGATTCTCCCGGCGATCATTGGTCGGGTCCCCGTCGATGTGGTCGATGATCAACTCCAGGGTCAGGCTGTTCCACGAATTCTTGAGGCCGCAAACGGCGCAGCAACCACTTTGTTGCTCGTACAGGTAGTCGCGCACGAAGTGCCCCTGACGCGACTTGCCCCCACTACACACGCCTGTCTCAAGCCAGGCTTGCAGCAGCAGTCGACGCTGATATGACTGCTGACATGCGTTGCTGCAGAACACTTTTTGCTGCCGCTTCTGAAGTTCGGCGCCACAACCCAGGCAGGTCCTCGACACACTCCGACGCTAACCGGGAGCACCGACAACATCCCCATGAGCCAGGCGATAGAATTCCACACGTCCCCACGGACACGCCTCCTTAGCTCAGTGGTAGAGCGTTCGCCTTGTAAGCGGAATGTCATCGGTTCAATCCCGATAGGAGGCTCCACAATTCGGCGACTTAGATTGTCGGTGGCGGGGCATAGCCTGTCGTCATGAAAGAGTGCCGCGCCTGCGGAGCCCCGCTCGTCAAACGCAGTCAACACACCTTCTGTAGCAACGCGTGTCAAGCAGCGGAACGACGCAAGGTCGAGACGCAGCGCTGGCTCGAATCCGGCGAAGCGTGGATCGATGGTCGCCGCAACCACTACATCCGGCTTCATCTCGCCGAAGCCCAGTCTGGCTGCTGCGCGATATGCGGCGGCCCCAGCTTGTGGCTGGACCTGCCCCTCGCGATGGTCATCGACCACATCGACGGCAACCCCTCCAACAACCTACGGGCCAATCTGCGGCTCATCTGCCCCAACTGCGACAGTCAGCTGCCCACGTACAAGAGCCGCAACCGCGGCAACGGACGCCACTACCGCCGGCAGCGGTACGCCGAGGGGCAGTCCTTCTGACGTCCGCGCGATCCGTCCGTCGCACCTGTCGTCGTCAGCGCAATCGGTAACGTTCAACCCGAAGGCAGGGCGAGTGGAAGGCGGGATCATGGAACGTCGCGTGCCCAAGGTCGCTGATCTCGCGCCGCTGATGCAGTTCAAGAAGCCCCAGTTGAACCCCAAAAAACGCCGGCTGGAAAAGGCGCTGACCATAGAGGACCTGCGCCACATCGCCAAGCGTCGCACCCCCAGGGCGGCCTTCGACTACGCCGATGGCTCCGCGGAGGCAGAACTGTCGATCGCACGGGCCCGACAGGCGTTCTCCGACATCGAATTTCACCCGGCGATTCTGCGTGATGTATCCACCGTCACCACGGGTTGGCAGGTACTCGGCGCACCCGTCGCACAACCGTTCGGGATCGCGCCTACCGGCTTCACCAGGATGATGCAGACAGAGGGTGAGATAGCCGGCGCCCACGCTGCAGGTCGGGCGGGCATCCCGTTCTCGCTGTCCACCATGGGCACGGTTTCCATCGAGGATGTTTCACACGCAAACCCGCACGGCCGCAATTGGTTTCAGCTTTACATGTGGAAAGATCGCGACCGCTCGATGGCCCTCGTCGAACGGGCCGCCGCCGCCGGCTTCGACACCCTGCTCGTCACCGTCGACGTACCCGTCGCAGGCGCCCGCCTCCGAGACAAACGGAATGGGATGTCGATCCCGCCGGCACTCACCCTCGGCACCGTCGTCGACGCGATACCCCGCCCGCAGTGGTGGATCGATTTCCTGACGACCGAACCACTGGCGTTCGCATCCCTGGACCGCTGGTCCGGAACAGTGGCTGAACTCCTCGACACGATGTTCGATCCGACCGTCACGCTGGACGATCTCGCATGGATCAAGAGCCAGTGGCCGAACAAGATCGTCGTCAAGGGAATTCAGACCCTCGCAGATGCGCGCAGGGTCGTCGATGTCGGCGTCGACGGCATCGTGTTGTCCAATCACGGCGGTCGGCAACTCGATCGCGCCCCGGTTCCGTTTCATCTGTTGCCTGGGGTCGTTGCGGAGGTGGGCGATCACACGGAGGTCATGGTGGACACCGGGATCATGTCCGGGGCGGATATCGTGGCGTGCATTGCGCTCGGGGCTCGCTTCACCCTTGTCGGCCGGGCGTACCTGTACGGCCTGATGGCCGGCGGCGAGGCCGGAGTGGACCGGGCCATCGCGATTCTGTCCGAACAGGTCGCGCGCACCATGCGCCTTCTGGGCGTCACTTGCCTCGAGGAACTCAACTCGTCCCACGTCACACAACTGGTGCGTCTTGCCCCCCGGCGATCCTCGCTCTCCCAGCCGCTCTAGCTGCGTTTCCTGCCGTCCAGTTTCAACACCGCCTGGACGCGGCAATACTCGAGGGCAGTCGATACGAACCCCAACCTCGCGAAGGGCGGAACCTTGTCTCAAGCCGTGGAGTCGAACCCTGAAGACCAGGGCAACGAGGCTCCCGAGATCAATTTCGACGAACACCTCCACCCGGCGCGACCTCGATCGCTGCGCTTTCGGCCGCGTGTGCGGACCCCGTTCACCAGGCGCTCGCTGGCGCGCGACGGTTCGCCCAGCGGCGACAACCCGGCCTATGTGTCCTGGCTGATCAGCCAGTCGATGCTCGCCGATGCCAACGAGATCAGTCAGCAGTTCTCCGGGCAGGGCTCGATGTGGCAGAACCCGTACGCGACGCCGAGCGCCCGCGGCGCAGTCGAGACCGCCGCGGTGTGGTTCACGGCCTATCCGCTGTCGCTGATCACGCGGTCCAACGAGTCATTCCTGAAGGCGATGGCCGATGCCGAAATGTGGAAAGCATTCGCCGAAATCGGCATCGAGGCGGTGCACACGGGCCCGGTCAAACGCGCAGGCGGTATCTCCGGCTGGGAGCTCACCCCGAGCGTGGACGGCCACTTCGACCGGATCAGCACCCAGATCGATCCGGCTTTCGGCACCGAGGACGAGTTCCGGCAGATGTGCGGCACCGCCAACTGGTACGGCGGCACCATCATCGACGACATCGTTCCTGGTCACACCGGCAAGGGCGCCGACTTCCGGTTGGCGGAGATGAAGTACGCCGACTACCCGGGCATCTATCACATGGTCGAGATCGACCCGCGCGACTGGGAGCACCTTCCGGAGGTGCCCTCCGGGACGGACTCGGTGAACATCGACGCCGTCACCGAGGAATGGCTCGACAAGGCCGGCTACATCATCGGCAAGCTGCAACGCGTCATCTTCTACGCCGAGGGCATCAAGGAAACCAACTGGAGCGTCACCCGCCCCGTCGTCGGCATCGACGGCGTCGAGCGGCGGTGGGTGTATCTGCACTACTTCAAGGACGGCCAGCCGTCGATCAACTGGCTTGACCCGTCGTTCGCAGGGATGCGACTGGTCATCGGCGACGCGCTGCATTCGCTGACCGACCTCGGCACCGGCGGCCTGCGCCTGGACGCCAACGGTTTCCTCGGCGCCGAGAAGACCGCTGCCGAAGACAGCACCGCCTGGTCGGAGGGCCATCCGCTGTCAGAGGCGGCCAATCACCTCATCGCCAGCATGGTGCGGAAGGTCGGCGGCTTCACCTTCCAGGAGCTCAACCTCACGATCGACGACATCCGCGAGATCGGTGAGGCGGGCGCGGACCTGTCCTACGACTTCATCACCCGTCCCGCGGTCCAGCACGCCCTGGCCACCGCCGACACCGAATTCCTGCGGCTGACGTTGCGCACCACCCTCGAGCTCGGCGTCGACCCCGCGTCGCTCGTGCACGCGCTGCAGAACCACGACGAGCTGACCTATGAGCTGGTGCACTGGTCGAACGGCCATCGCGACGACCTCTTCACCTTCAAAGGCGACGAGGTCACCGGCGAACAGCTCGGCGAGATCGTCCGCACCGAGCTTCGCGAGAAGCTCTCCGGCGAGAATGCCCCGTACAACCTGGTTTTCACCACCAATGGCATCGCGTGCACCTCGGCAACCATCATCGCCGCGGTCCTCGGCGTCACCGATCTGGACGACATCGCCAACGCCGAGCAGATCGACCGGATCCGGCGGGCACACCTGTTGCTGGCAATGTTCAACGCGCTCCAGCCCGGCGTCTTCGCGCTCTCCGGCTGGGACGTCTGCGGGATGCTGACGCTGCCGCCATCGGAGATCCCGGAATTGCTGCGCGGTGGCGACACCCGCTGGATCCACCGCGCCGCCCACGACCTGATGGGCGTCAACCCCGCGGCGACGCAGTCTCCTGCCGGAATGCCAAGAGGCAGAAGCCTTTACGGTTCCATCCCAGAACAGCTCGCCGACGACACGAGCTTCTTGCGTCAGCTGCAGGCGATTCTGAAAGTGCGCTCGCACTACGGAATCGCCACCAGCCGTCAGATCGACATCCCGGAGGTTTCGCAGCGCGGCATGCTGGTCCTCGTTCACCAGCTCGACGCAGTGAACCAATACCAGCTGACGGTGCTGAACTTCGCCAACGAAGACGTCACCGGCACGGTCCGGTCCGAGAAGCTGCCGCCGGGAAGCGAAGTGTCCGACATGTTTTCGGGAAAGATGCTGGCCACTGTCGACGACCTGCACAGCTTCAGCGTCGAACTGTCCGCGCACCACGGACTGTCGCTTCTCGTCGAGGCTCCAGCCGACGAGTCCGCCAACGACTGACCATCAGCGGCAGACCGGCGATTGGACGCTGACCCGCTTGCCTGCTGCCCACCACATGATTGCGGACCATACGACGGCCCTCGCAAACGACGCGATCGGAGATGCCCGCCGATCGTGCGATCACCCACACCGCCTGGGCTGACTTCGCCGACAGACCGACGCCGAACTATGTCCCGGTCCTGCACCGTAGCCTGCAGTTCGGGCGGAGATCACCGGCGCTGAATCGGCGCGAGCATTGCCCAGGCCACCGGTACTGCAGATAACGCACAGGCGAGCCAGCGTCGGCCACCGTCAACTTGTTTGCTGCAGAGTGGCGCCGCGCCGGACACAGTGCCAAATCTGCATGGTCACGGTAACGAAACGAAACTTGTGGCGATTTAACCTTTTGCTGGCTGCCCACACCCCGATGCGTTTCAATGGACCAGGACGGGCGGGGGCCGACACAAGCTGAATTGAAGGGGTTTCATGGGTGCCGCAGCGTACGTCGGCCGGATCGGCGCACTAGCCGTCGCGTTGGGCGTCGGATCAGCAGTATTTGCAGGGCAGGGCGTGGCGTGGGCCGATGACGCCGATTCTTCGGCCGCGGCGCCCTCGTCGTCAGCAACGTCGCAGAGCGATTCCACCGGCGACAGGAAGCTCACCACCAAGAGGGACAGAGATTCGGCCGCCGAGTCCGAGGCGTCCGAAGAGTCGGACGAGTCCGAAGACGCCGACACCGACGATGCAGACGAGGATGCCGAGGTCGACGACGCCGACCCGCAGGACGACAGCGAGACGGACGAGAACTCCGATCCCGCGCCGGAGGACGAGCCGCCGCCCGACAGCGAGGACGAAGCCGAACCTGCCGACGGGTCCGACGACGTGCAGCCGGAAACCGAGACGGCCGTCGCGGACGTCGAGGACGCCGTGAAGGTCAAGACCACGAAGGCAACGGCCAAGTCCGACGACCCGGGCGTGCCCCCGCAGGACTCGACGACGATCACGGTGACCACCGAGGTATCCGCGCCGGCTGCGGCCAGCACGACCACGGTGTCCACCGCCCTGAACACGGAGCGAGACGACGAGACGACGGCGACGGCTACGGCGACGAGGCCGAACCTGATCACCGCGATCGTCAACGTGGTGACCAGCATGGTCGACTGGGCACAGCAGAAGGCCGACACGCAGCCCGGCGACGCTCCGCAGCCGCCGTTCCTGTGGGCACTGATGGCGTTCGCGCGCCGTGAGCTCGACAACCTGCTCACCGCGCGCACCACCAACGCACCGCGCAGCAGTGTCGTCGCACCGACAAGCCTCGCGCTCACCGACGCGACGACCGCCGCAGCGACGGCGGCTGCCAACTCGCCGTGGCTCAACCCCCAGGTCAGCGCCTCGACAAGATTCATCGACTGGGTGACGGGGCCCAACGCCAACACCGTGGGCCGATTCCAGATCTACGGCACCGACCTCGGCATCATGTGGGACAACGGCATCGTCGACAACCCGGCCACCCCCGAGATCGAGAAGCGCCAGATCCTGATCGCCTTCGGCGACAGCTTCGGCCTCCCTGGTATGCAGGGCAGGCACATCTACAACACGCTGTTCCGCAGCAACGACCGCGACCTCTCCGACGGGATCACCATCCCGGACGGAGAGTGGTTCAACGGCAACATGTTCGGGGGCGCACCGCTGGACGCACCCACCCGGGCCCGGCCGATCATCAACCGGCCCTCGTGGCTGCCCGGTTCGGTGACCCTCATTCCAACCGCGGGCGTCTCGGTCGTCACGCCCGATGATCCCCTGGCCAGGTTCGGCGTCACGCAGTATGTGAGCTTCATGTCGGTGACCAAGTGGGGTCAGGCCGGCCGCTGGACCACGAACTACTCGGCGGTCGCGTACTCCTACGACAACGGCGAGAATTTCGTCGTCGCCCCCCAAAGTGTCCGCTACAACTCGTTTTTGAGCGGCAACCGGAACTTCCAGCAGTCGGCGTACGTGAAGGGCGACGACGGCTACGTATACGTGTACGGCACCCCCAACGGGCGGCAGGGCGCGGCCTACCTGGCGCGCGTCGCCGAGGAGAACATCCTCGACGTGTCCGAGTACGAGTACTACAAGAAAGCGTCCTCGGGCTGGTTCGGCAGTAGCACCCCTGCCCGCTGGGTCAAGGGCAGCCCGTCATCGGCGTCGGCCATCATCGGCAAGTCCGGAGGATTGTTCGGATTCACCAAGCCCGGCTACACCGTCAGTGAAATGTCCGTCCAGTACAACGAATACCTGAAAAAGTACGTCGTGCTCTACGGCGATCAGGCCAACAGGATCGTCATGCGCACGTCGGACACCCCGGAGGGACTGTGGTCGGATGCGACGGTGCTGATGAACCAGCAGACCGGCGGCATCTATGCGCCGATGCTGCACCCGTGGTCGCCGGCGACCGAGGGCGTCGGCTCGAAGTTGTACTGGAACCTGTCGCTGTGGTCGGACTACAACGTGATGCTGATGGAGACCGACCTCTCGAAGCTCTAGTCGCCGAAGGAGATCGAAGTCTCCGAGCATCCCGTCACCGTCCGTCCTGACGGGAACATCGCGGGGTCGGCTCCTTCGATGGCCATCTGCCGGTAGTAGGCGCGGTCGCGGTCGGCGGCGCATTCGAAGTTCGCGTTGAGCACTTCGAAGGTGGCGGGATCGGCGCCGGGGACGGACTCTCCCATCCAGTAGGCGTGATCGTCGTCGACGGCATACGGACCTTCGAGCGGCCGGAACGTGGTCACGTCGGCGCCAGGTATCTGCGCGTCGAAGTAGAACACCTTCGCGTCGTCGCGGGAGTACGCGCCCTCCAGCACCCGGAACGTGGCGGGCGAAGCGCCCACGATGACGCGGCCGTTCACGAACACCTCGTCGCTGTCCTTGGCGAACAGGTAATGGTTCTCGTCGGTGATGATGGCGAAATTCGCGGGGTCACGCGACAATACGGCGCCGTCGGTCCAATACACGTTGACGCTGTCGCGGGACAGGTCGCTGCCGAGGAACGCGAAGTTCGCGGGATCCTCACTGATCGGCTGATCGTGCTGATACACATGGTCCCGGTCCTTGGAGAATCCGGGACGCTCCAGCAGCTGGAACGAGCCGGCGTCCGCCCCGTCGAGCAGATGTCCGTTGATGTACACGCGCTCGCGATCACGGGCATAGGTGCGGTCGAACGCCTCGAATGTGGAGGAATCCGCGCCGTCGACGCGAAAGGCCCTGCCAGGAAACGGATTCAGATAGTAGACCGCATCGTTGCGGACGTGGTAACCGGCCTCGTCGACAAGTGAGGTCGGCTCGTCGTTGCTGCTGCATCCGCCCAACAGCGCAAGCGCCACCACAAAGACCGGAAGCACGGCCGCTGCGAGGAATCTGCGCACACGACCATCGAAGCATCTAGTCGACGGGCACATCGAGAATCGGACGTTCCACTGCCGCGCCCGGGCCGTCGAAATGCCACCATTCCCCGTCGTAGACCGTGAATCCGCCCGTGGTCATCGCGTCCCTGAGACGGGCCCGGTTCGCCTGGGCCGTAGCACTGACGCCGTCGGTGGCATACGCGAGGCTGCGTTCGGTGAAGTCGTCGAAGCCGGTCCCCATGTCCACCAGACCATCCGCGTCGGCGATCGTGACATCCACCGATCGTCCCGCGACATGACTGCGGGCGAACTGGCCGGGGCGCGCGACCCACGCCGGGTTGGGCACCGCATCGAACATCCTCACCTGCACCGCGTGCGGACGGTAGCAGTCCCAGAACACCAGCCGTTCACCGCGCGCACGCAGCAGGTTCGCCGCCGTCTCCAGGCCCGGCGCCAGCGACTCGTGCACCAGGCACCGGGCCCCCGGCGGGTAGAGCGGCACCCCGACGAAGTTGTCCGCCGTCGCGTACCGCAGATCAATCACCGCGTCGGAGACCACGCTGCGCACATCGACGAATCCCGCCGCCAGTGCGGAGTCCGACACCGGTGGGATCGGCGCCGCCGCACCGGTGGCGGAAGGACCTGCCGCGGCGACGACGGCCAGGGCGCCAATGACGAAGTAGCGCAGGGCGAAAACGCTCATCCTGAGAACTGTAGAGGCCCTCGGCCCCGGGCCCGATACTTTGGCGGGCATACACTGCGGTCGTGCGCGACGTCCTCGACGAGTTGCTGCGGGTCTGGCGGGCCGGCGGCACCGCCGGGCTGTCGACCGTGGTGCGCACGATGAGATCCGCGCCGCGCCCGCCCGGCGCGGCAATGGTGGTGTCCCCGGCTGGCACCGTCGCCGGTTCGGTGTCGGGCGGGTGTGTGGAGGGCGCGGTCTACGAGACGGCCAACGAGGTCCTCGTCAGCGGAACTCCCGAACTGCAGCGCTACGGCGTCAGCGACGACGACGCGTTCGCCGTGGGCCTGACATGTGGCGGAATCATCGACATCTTCACCGAGCCGGTGTCGCGCAACACTTTTCCGGAGTTGCAGGACGTCGCCGACGACATCGCGGCGCACCGCCCGGTCGCGATCGCCACGGTCATCGAGCATCCCGACCCTAGCCGCATCGGGAAGCGGTTGATCGTCGGCACGGAATCGCGGCACGGCTCGGTGGGTTCATCGCGTGCCGACGACGCGGTGGGCGACGATGCGCGCGGACTTCTGCTGGCGGGCACATCGACGGTCCTGACCTACGGACCCGACGGCCAGCGCCAGGAGGCGGGGATGGAGGTGTTCGTCTCAAGCCACGCTCCACGGCCGCGCATGCTGGTGTTCGGTGCCATCGACTTCGCGTCGGCGCTCGCGCGGCAGGCGGCGTTCCTGGGCTACCGGGTGACGGTCTGCGATGCCCGGCCGGTCTTCGCGACCGCCGCGCGCTTTCCCGACGCCGAAGAGGTCGTCGTCGAGTGGCCGAACCGCTATCTGGCCGCTCAGATCGCGGAGGGTGCCATCGACTCGCGCACCGCGATCTGCGTGCTGACCCACGACCCGAAGTTCGATGTGCCCGTCCTGGAGGTCGCGCTGCGCCTGCCCGACGTGGGCTACATCGGCGTGATGGGTTCGCGGCGCACCCACGACGACCGGATGAGGCGGCTACGGGAAGCAGGCCTGACCGACGGCGAGATGGCGCGGCTGGCGAGCCCGATCGGCCTGGATCTGGGGGCCCGAACGCCCGAGGAGACGGCCGTCTCGATCGCCGCAGAGATCATCGCGCGCCGCTGGGACGGAAGCGGGCGGCCCCTCACCGAGACCAATGGACGGATCCACCACTAGGCGTGAGACAAAGCCTATGGAAATGTCGCTCTCGAATGCGATAACGTCACTCTTCGAAGCCCGAGGAGTGTGATCGCACGTGCCTGACACCGTGGTCGAACCCGCCGACGCCGTCACGACCCGCTATGCCGGCCAACGCGTCCCCCGCGTGGAAGACAGCCGCCTCCTCACGGGTCACGGCCGGTTTGTCGACGACATCAGCCGTCCCGGGATGCTGCACGCGTGCTTTGTGCGCAGTCCGTTTGCTCGCGCCACCATCAACGGGATCGACGCGTCGGCGGCACTCGCCCTCCCGGGCGTGCACGCGGTGTTCACCGCCGCCGAGCTCAATCCCGACGTGTGCGAGGCCTGGCATGCGGTCGCCGGAAAGGACGTCCCCGATACCCCGCGTCCGCCGCTGGCCGAGGGCGAGGTCAAGTTCGTGGGCGACCCCGTCGCTCTGGTCGTCGCCGACAGTCGCTACCTCGCCGAGGACGCCGTCGACCTCGTCGACGTGGATTACGAACCGTTGCCTGCCATCGCCGACTTCCGCAAAGCCATCGGAGGCACCGAATCGGGCGTCCCCGTCGTCCATGACGCGTACCCGGACAACGTCGCAGGCGGCATGGGCGGAATGCCCCCCGACGAGGAACTCTTCGCCTCGGCAGCGCACGTCGTCGAGGAACGCATCTATCAGCAGATGTACGTCCCGGTGCCGATGGAGACCCGCGGCATGGTCGTCGAATGGACGCCGACGACCTCGGAGCTCACGGTCTGGGCGTCCACCCAGACCCCGCACGAGTTGCGGGCGTTCGCCGCCCGACTGCTCGGCATCCCGGCCCAGGGTGTTCGGGTGATCATGCGCGACACCGGCGGCGCCTTCGGCCAGAAGGTGGTCCCGATGCGGGAGGACATGTGCATCCTGCTGGCCGCCCGCAAGGTGCCCGCTGCGCTGAAGTGGATCGAGGACCGGCGCGAGAACCTGATGTCGGCGGGGCAGTCCCGCCACGTCGACGGCACCGTGCGGATGGCGTTCGACTCCGACGGCAAGATCCTGGCCGCCGACATCGACTTCATCCAGGACGTCGGCTCCTACCCGACTCCCTATCCCGTGCTCACCACCGCGGCGATCGGCATGTTCTTCCCCGGTCCGTACCGCGTGCCCAAGGCCAGCTTCAACTACAAGACTGTCTTCTCCAACACCCCTGGGCTGCATGCTTACCGAGGTCCTTGGCAGTACGAAACCCTCACCAGGGAAATTCTTCTCGACTGCGCCGCCCGCAAGATCGGGATGGATCCCGTCGAACTGCGCAGGATCAACATCCTGCGCGGCGACGAGATGCCGTTCTTCAACCCCAACGGCATGCCGTACGACAACTGCGCTCCGGCAGACACATTCGAGCAGGCCGTCAAGATCCTCGACCACGAGGGCTTCCGCAAGGAGCAGGCCGACGCGCTGGCCGAGGGCCGCTACATCGGGCTCGGCTTCTCCGCCTACATCGAGCCCACCGGCGCGGCCACCGGCCATCTGGCCACCGAGGGCGCGACGGTCCGGATGGAATCCACCGGCAAGATCAACGTGTACGTCAACGGCGGCTCGGCAGGAAACAGCATCGAGACAACGGTCGTGCAGCTCACCGCAGATGCGTTGGGCGCCAATATCGACGACGTTTCGGCCATTCAGGGCGACACCGCGGTCACACCGTACGGCGCAGGAACGCAGGGCAGCCGCAGCGGACCGATGACCGCGGGAGCCGTCAACGAGGCGGGGTCGATCCTGAGAGAGCAGATCCTCGCCATCGCCGCGCAGATCCTCGGCGCGGAAACCGACGACATCGAGCTGGCCTATTCGCGCGCCACCGTCCGCAGCGACCCGGACAAGAGCGTCAGCTTCGCCGACATCGCCTACCGGTCCTACTACGAACCCGGACAGCTCGGCGGCGTCAACCCGACGCTGGAGGCGACCGCCCGGTTCAACTCGCAGGCGATGATCCACTGGGCCAACGCGACTCACGTGTGCACCTGCGAGGTCGACGTCGAGACCGGCCACGTGACACTGACCCGCTACATCGTCAGCGAGGACGTCGGCCCCATGATCAACCCGAACGTCGTGGAGGGCCAGGTCGCCGGAGGCACCGTCCAGGGCATCGGCGGCGCGCTGCTGGAAAAGCTCGCCTACGACGAGGCGGGTAATCCGGTGGCGTCGACGTTCGTCGACTATCTGCTGCCCACCGCCACCGAGGTACCACCCATCGAATTCGGCCACGTCGAGATCCCGGGGCCCGGGGTCGGCGGATACAAGGGTGCCGGCGAAGGCGGAGCGATCGGCTCGCCGCCCGCGGTGATCAACGCGATCAACGACGCCCTGGCTCCCCTCGGCGTCACACTGACCCAATTGCCCGCCACGCCGGCGACGATCGTCGAGCTCATCGAGGCCGGAAAGGACCACTGACAGTGGAACTGAACAACGAATTCCGGGTCGCGGTGCCCACCGCGAAAGTCTGGGAGGTCTTCACCGACGTGGAGCGGGTGGCTCCCTGTCTGCCCGGCGCCACCCTGCTTTCGGTCGAGGGTGACACCTTCAACGGGGCCGTCAAGGTCAAAGTCGGTCCGATCACGGTGTCCTATAAGGGGGTTGCCACCTACAAGGAGAAGGACGTCGCGGGACAGCGGATCGTGCTGCGGGCCGAGGGCAAGGAGGCTCGGGGCAACGGCACCGCGGCGGCGACCGTGACCGCACAACTCAAGGACGAGGGCGGCTCGACCCACGTCGATATCACCACCGACCTCGCGATCTCCGGCAAAGCTGCCCAGTTCGGGCGGTCGGTGCTGGCCGACGTATCGGGCAACCTCATCGCGCAGTTCGCCCGCAGCCTGGAAGCCGAGCTGCTCGGCGGTACGCAACCGGCGACCACGTCGACACCCTCCGTCGCTTCGCCCGCCCAAGGCGCGCCGACAGCCGAAACAGCCACCGCCGCAGCTCAACCCGCCACCGATTCCGTCGACCTACTGAAGGTCGTCGCCCTACCGCTGGCCAAACGGTTCGCCCCGGCAATCGCCGCGGCGGGTGCGGCGGGCGCGATCGGCTACCTGATCGGGAGAAGGCGACGCAAAACGAACACGGCCGCGCTCTCCGACGACCTCCAGGCCGTCCTCGCCAGGCTGTTGTCATGAAAGCCGCACCGTTCGCCTACCACCGCCCCGAGTCCGTCGCAGACGCGGCGGCACTGCTCGGCGAGTACGGGGACGAGGCGAAGATCCTCGCGGGCGGCCAGAGCCTGGTCCCGATGCTGGCGATGCGCCTCACACATTTCGAGAACCTGATCGACATCTCCCGCATCGAGGAGCTGCGCAACATCGAGATTCGTGACGACACCGTGCGGATCGGCGCGGGCACACCTCACGCGTTCGTCGGTATGGACGACGAAGTCGCCGAATCGGTTCCGCTGCTGACCCTTTCGACCCCGCACATCGGCCACTTCCAGATCCGCACCAGGGGCACGCTCGGCGGGGCGATCGCGCATGCCGACCCTGCGGCCGAATACGCCGCTGTCGCCGTCGCTCTCGACGCTGTGGTCGAGGCGACGTCCACGCGCGGCACCCGCAGGATTGCGGCAACGGACTTCTTCACCGGCCTATGGGAGACGTCCCTGGCGTCCGACGAGATCGTCACGGCCGTCGCCTTCCCGGCGTGGTCGGGACGGTGCGGTTTCTCCGTGCAGGAGTTCGCGCGACGTCACGGTGATTTCGCGATCGCAGGCGCGACGGTCGCGGTCGAACTCGACGACCATGACACAGTGCTGCGCTGCGGGATCGGTTTGCTCGGCATGGGGTCCACGCCCCAGCGCGGCACGCCGGCGGAGTCCGCGATCGTCGGCAGGCCCGTCGGCGACATCTCGGCCGAGGAATTCGGAAAGCTGGCGGTCTCGGCACTTGAGGACGTCCCCGCCGACCTGCAGGGTTCGGCGGCCTACCGATCGAAAGTCTGCGCCACGATGGTCGCGCGGGCATGGGCCGAGGCAACCACAGCGGCTGTGGAAACGAGGGAGGCAATCAATGCATGAGATCCCCGTCCAGGTGTCGGTCAACGGGCGGCGCCACTCGGCGACCGTCGAACCGCGCCTCACCCTCGCCGACTACCTGCGTGAAAAGTGCGGCCTCACAGGCACTCATCTGGGCTGTGAGCACGGCGCGTGCGGCGCCTGCACCGTGTTGCTCGACGGTCAGGCGGTGCGCTCGTGTCTGATCTTCGCCGTGCAGGTAGACGGACAAGAGATCACCACCGTCGAAGGGATCGCCGACGACAACGGCGAACTCTCCCCCGTCCAGGCCGCGCTGCGCGAATGCCACGGGCTCCAATGCGGTTTCTGTACACCGGGATTCGTCACCAGCATCACCGCCCTTCTGCGCGACAACCCGACGCCGACCGATGATGAGATCCGCGAGGGCCTGTCCGGCAACTTCTGCCGCTGCACCGGCTACCAGGGCATCGTCAATGCGGTGAAGCGCGCGGCCGAAACGATGAGCTGACAGGCGCCGAAACTGCATTCCACGTTGACTTTTGGCGCGACGCACCGCGCGGAATGCAGTTTCGCGACCTATTTCGCGACGACTCCGCGCAGTCCGTCCGCACCGAAGAGCGGTTCGAGCATCTGGGACAGGTCCGGTCCGCGCCGCAGGCCATGCCCGCCGTCGACGTTGATGACCTGCCCGGTGATGAAGCTCGCCGCGTCACTGAGAAGGAACACCGCGAGGTTGGCGACGTCTTCGACCTCGCCGACGCGCGGCAGCGGAGTGCACGAGGCGTAGTCCTCACTGAGCGCGGGGGTGTCGATGATCGGCGCCACCATGTCGGTCTTGGTGAGTCCCGGGCGGATCCCGTTGACCCGCACCGACGACGGGCCCAGCTCGTCGGCGGCGACCATCATCAGGTGGTCCAGCGCAGCCTTGCTCGGCCCGTACGCACCGAACCAGCGGTGGGTGTTGCTCGACGCGATCGATGAAATGCCGACGAACGATCCGCCGCCGCCACGCACCATCTCGCGCGCGGAATGCTTCAACACGTACATGGTGCCGTTGATGTTGAGATCGACCGTGTTGCGCCATGCGGCGGAGTCGATCTGCGTCAGTGGGCCGATGGTCTCCGAGCCGCCTGCGCTGTGCACGACACCGTCGAGCTTGCCGTGCCAGGCCGTCGCGGCCTCGACGAGGCGCATTGCCTGGTCCTCGTCGGTCACGTCGGCGGGCTCGTAGATCACTTCGCCCGCGCCGGCACCCGCGGCAGACGCGATCTCCTTCGCGGCCGCTGCGAGCTTGTCGGCGTTGCGGCCCGCCAGCACGGCATTGCCTCCGGATGCGACGACGGCGGCCGCGACGCCCTTTCCGATCCCACTGCCACCCCCGGTGATCAGGTAGGTGCGATCCGCCAACGACAGCAGCATAGAAATCCTCCGACGAAGAAAAGCAGACCTAACTAGAACAGGTTCCAGTTATACGTCACGGTTCGTCGCGGCGGGAGACCTTTGGCGCGCCCAATGTGCGCCAGTCCGGCACGTTCGGCGGCAGCCCGACCGGGTAACGGTTCTCGTTGTACGCCGCCCAGTGGGCGTGCCCGAGCTCGTGGATGTGGAACGCATGCCGCAGGGCTTCGGTGAACCCCATCGCATCACTGGCCGCGTTCACCGAATCCTTCACCAGAAGCGCCGCCATCGTCGGACGCTCGGCGATCCTGCGAGCGAAATCCAGCGTCTTGTCCTCCAGCTCGGCTCGGGGGAACACCTTCGACACCATGCCGAGCCGACAGGCCTCATCGGCGTCGAGTGCGTCGCCGGTCAGCAGCAGTTCCTTGGCTTTGCGGGCACCGAACTCCCAGGGATGTGCGTAGTACTCGACACCCGGCATGCCCATCCGCACCGCGACGACATCACTGAACTTGGCGTCGTCTGCGGCGACGATCAGATCGCACGCCCAGATCAGCATCAAAGCCGCGGAGATTGCGTTGCCTTGTACCTGGGCGATGGTGATCTTGCGCAGGTCGCGCCACCGGCTGGTGTTGTTGAAGAAGTAATGCCACTCCTGCAGGTAGGTCCGCTCGATGACTGCATCCCGGGTGGCCCCGTTGCACGTGAAGGTCGGATGCTGATCGGGACCGGGCGCCCGCTCGGCCAGAGCCTGCTCGGACCCTAGATCGTGGCCCGCCGAGAAGTTCTTGCCCCGCGCGGCCAAGATGACCACCCGCACCTCGTCGTCGGCCTCTGCCCGGCCGAACGCCTCGTCCAGCTGCACCAGCAGGGTTCGCGACTGCGCGTTCTGCGCATCCGGTCGATTCAGCCAGATCCGCGCGATACGGCCGTCGTCGAGCGTCTCGTACGTCACCTGATCCTGGTCAGCCACACGTTGCACACTACGACGAAAGTGTCACGTCCCCGCACACGGGCCCCGTACTGACCCTGGGGGTCGGTGACGGAGTTGGCTAAGGTTGCTCCTATGCCCGCCAAACCTGACCCAGCCGAGATCGGCGACGTCGAACCGATCGCCGACGTCACCGAGCGACAAGCCCGCCGCGTCGTCGCCGCCTACGCCAATGACGCCGACGAATGCCGCGTGTTCCTGTCGATGCTCGGCATCGGACCTGCGAAGCTCGCCGACGCGTAATGGCATCCGAGAGCGGTCCCGAGGTCCGCTCCGGGCAGTCTGCTCCGCCTTCGGCTTCGGGGCAGTCTGCTCCGCCTTCGGCTTCGGGGCAGTCTGCTCCGCCTTCGGCTTCGGCTGACTTCGTGGTCGTCGCCAACCGGTTGCCCATCGACCGGGTGCGCCTGCCTGACGGCACCACCGAGTGGAAGCGCAGCCCCGGCGGTCTCGTCACCGCGCTGGAGCCCTTGCTGCGACGCAGGCACGGCGCATGGATCGGATGGCCCGGCGTTCCCGAGGAGGCCGACGATCCCGACGCATCCGACGAGTCCATCGAGCAGGACGGGATGACGCTCGTCCCGGTGCGGCTGTCGGCGCAGGACGTCGCCGAATACTACGAGGGCTTCTCCAACGCCACGCTGTGGCCGCTCTATCACGACGTCATCGTCAAGCCGATCTATCACCGGGAATGGTGGGATCGGTACGTCGACGTCAACCGCCGCTTCGCCGAGGCCACCGCGCAG
This sequence comes from Mycolicibacterium iranicum, assembly GCF_001650495.1. GTDB lineage: Bacteria > Actinomycetota > Actinomycetes > Mycobacteriales > Mycobacteriaceae > Mycobacterium > Mycobacterium iranicum_A. The sequence continues at coordinate 174,218 of NZ_LWCS01000001.1, forward strand.
ACTGCCGCCGAGGGCGCCACGGTGTGGGTGCAGGACTACCAGCTGCAATTGGTGCCCAAGATGCTGCGGATGCTGCGGCCCGACCTGACCATCGGTTTCTTCCTGCACATTCCGTTCCCTCCGGTCGAGCTGTTCATGCAGATGCCGTGGCGCACCGAGATCATCGAAGGCCTGCTCGGCGCCGACCTGGTGGGCTTCCACCTGCCCGGCGGTGCGCAGAACTTCCTGATCCTGTCCCGCAGACTCGTCGGTGCGACCACCTCCCGCGGCAACGTCGGCGTGCGGTCGCGGTTCGGCGAGGTGCAATTCGGCTTCCGCACCGTCAAGGTCGGCGCGTTCCCGATCTCCATCGACTCCGACGAACTCGACCAGCAGGCCCGCAGCCGGGCAATTCGGCAGCGCGCCAAGGAGATCCGGGCCGAGCTCGGCAACCCACGCAAGATCCTGCTCGGTGTGGACCGCCTCGACTACACCAAGGGCATCGACGTACGGCTGCGTGCGTTCTCCGAACTCCTCGAAGAGGGTCGCATCGATCCCGACGACACCGTCCTCGTTCAGCTGGCCACCCCGAGCCGGGAACGCGTCGAGAGCTACATCGCCATGCGGGAGGACATCGAGCGTCAGGTTGGCCATGTCAACGGCGAGTTCGGCGAGGTCGGTCATCCCGTCCTGCACTACCTGCATCGACCCATTCCGCGAGAGGACCTCGTGGCCTTCTTCGTCGCGGCGGACGTCATGCTCGTGACTCCCCTGCGTGACGGCATGAACCTCGTGGCCAAGGAGTACGTGGCCTGCCGCAGCGACCTCGGCGGCGCCCTGGTGCTCAGTGAATTCACCGGTGCGGCTTCGGAATTGCGGCAGGCTTATCTGACAAATCCTCACCACCTCGAGGGTGTGAAGGACGCCATCGAGGCGGCACTCAACCAGTCACCGGAAGACGGTAGGCGGCGGATGCGTGCGATGCGCCGGCAGGTGCTCGCCCATGATGTGGATCGTTGGGCCCGGTCATTTCTCGATGCCTTGGCCAACAAGCCTCAGCAACCTGAACCCGATCTCAGATCGGAGTGATGTAGCTGATCAGCCACTTGCCGTCGACCTTCTCGTAGTCGACGCGCAGGCGACTGCCGTCATAGATGGGCTGGTCGCGGTTCGTTTTCTCTGAGACAGTCCGGTTGATGTAGACCATCACCGCAGCCGAATTACGCTGCGCCTCCATCACCCCGACGCCGACCACATTGGCTTGGCTCACCAGTTCACGCTGCCGGGCCTGAGGAATGATGTCGGAATTCGCGCGGTCCTCGAATTCTTTGCGGTACGCGGGGGTGAGCAGCCTGTAGGCATTTGTAAGGCTGCCCTCCACGGTCTTGTAGTCGTAGGTGAAGACCATCGGAATCTGCTTTTGCGCGAGGGACCCAAGCTCCTCGCGCGCAGCCTGTTCACCTAACGTCTCCACCCGCTGCCAATACAGGCCGCCCGCAACCGCTGCCAGGCCCACCAGCGCGACAGCCACCAGACCCACGATGCCGCTGATGATCCAACGCATCAGTTTCCGCCGTTGGGGTAGTTGAGGTCGTAGGCCGTCATCCGCCCGTCGTCGCCCTCCATCACGATGATCCGCAGCCGATAGGGCTGGGAGGGCCTGTTGTTGCCGTTCATGTCACTGGCGGTAACCCTCGCCGACACCAACACCGCCGCGGTCTTGTTGATGTCGTCGATGCTCTCGATCGCCGCGCCGTTGATCACCGTTTCCGAGCTGCCGCCGGTGTCCCGGAAGATGGCCTTGAGGTTCTCGACGTTGTTCGTCTGACTGAACATGTCGCGTAACGGCCCACTGGTGCTTTCGTAGAAGCGGTCGACGCTCTCGTCGATGGTGTCCTGCTTGAAACTGAACATGTTCACCACGGTTTGTGTGGCTGTGTCGACGAACCGCTGGTTACGAGCTTGCAGTGCTTCTGCATCGTGTTGCTGTGCACTGAGGACCGCTACCGCAGCGCTCAGCGCACCAGCCATGACGACCCCGCACACCACCGCCACGATGGTCACCATGCGACTGTTGGGTCGACGGCGTGGCGGGGGCCGCAATTCACGGGTTTTCGGCGCGTTCTTGGCGACGGCAGGATCAGCTGTCGCGATGCGTACGACGGCTTGAGCCGTCCCACTGCTGGTTGGCCCGGCGGGACGGGATGCGCGACGGCGCACAGGTTTTTCCGTGGATGCCATCAGGCTTTCTCCGGATACAGCATCAAGTCCACCCAGTTCTCCTGCGGTCGCATGTCGGTAACACCAGGCGCGTAGACCCCGGTACCGCCGGCTGGGTCGACGAAGACACCGGTGTGCTGATCGTACGTTCCGTATGCGGCCCCGCTGGCCTGTGGCGGGTTGGGCGCCCCCGGCGGGGGTGGCGGAGCGGAGGGCTGCGCGAACGCGTCCTGGGGCGGGATGGTGGCCCAACTCGGCGGCACCGCCGGCGGAGGCCACGCCTCCGGGTACGGAGCCGGCGGGATCCATGCCGTCAACGGGGGTGGCGGAGGGCCATCGTTCGGCGGAGGGATGTACGGCCAGGGTTGATGCGGCGCAGGCCCTGGACCGGTTTGCACCCCAGGCGGCACCAGCCCGGGCGGTACAGGATATCCCGGATCCGGGTCGTTCTGCGGTGGTATGTAGGGAAACTTGTTTGGCGGCAGTATGTTTCGTCCGTCGACGACGGGAGTGTCGATCGGCACCGGTGGGCCACGCCAGGGACTGTTACCAATCGGGACGTAACCGCGCGGGTCGCGACACAGCTGAATCGTCGGAGCGCGCTTTCCGGGGTATTCCTGACACGGGTAGTTTCTCGCGCCACGTACCACCATCGGATCATTCTGCGCCACTTTGCAATACAGGTCCGTGGGCAAATCGCGCAATGTCGTGTCACCGGGCGAGCGGATCTCCCTCGGAGGCAGGAATCCTGTATTGCACGGAGGCGGATCGTTGATCGAGATCTTGAAGTCCTGCTTGCCTCCCTCGTCCGCGGGAAGCTGGCCGCCGATCGTGAGCAGCGAGGCTTGCAGGGCAGGGAAGATGACAAGTGCCTGTTCGATCGACTTGCGGTAGATGACGCCGACGCGACCGAAGTTGGCCAGGTTGGCTGCCAGCACCGGGAACGACGGACGAATGCCTGAGAAGGTCTCGCTGGCTTCCGCGGCCGCGCCCGGGGCGGTCTGGAGCAGCGACCGCAGTTGCGGATCCGCCCCTGTCACTTCGCTGGTGAAACGCGCCAGTCCGTCGGCGAATGACCGGATGTCCTCGCCGCTTCGAATCTGCGCCTCCAGGAACGGACCAGCCTGGTCTATCAGCGCGGAGGTCTGCGGCCAACTGTTGTTGGCCTCGTCGACCAGTAACCGCACCGACTGGATCAATCGCGCCAGTTCGGGGCCCGAGCCGTTGAACGCTCTGAACGATTCCCGCAGGAGATCTTCGAGCCGGGTGTTGCCCACGCTGCTCACCAGCCGGTCTGCCTCGCGCAGCAGCTCGGCGACCTCCTGTGGAATCGCAGTTCGCTCCTCCGGAATGACGGCGCCGTTCTGGAGCGTCGTCGGCGAGGGATCGGCGGGGGGAACAAAATCCACGTACTGTTCGCCGATCGCGGAGACGCTCTTCACGGTGGCCGTGGCGTTCGCCGGGATCTTGACGTCGCTGTTGATCCGCATCTGCGCGGCAACGCCGTCGTCGGTCAATCGAACCGACTCGACGCGCCCGGCTTGTACACCGCGGAAGGTGACGTTCGCGTTCTCGTACAGTCCGCCGCCGGCAATGAAATTGGCGGTGACGTCATAGGTGCCCAGGCCGAGTCGAGCAGGAACACGCACGTAGAGCAGCGCGACCGCACCGACGGAGAGGAGGGTCACGATCGCGAAGGCCCACAACTGGATTCGCGTTGTTCGAGAGAACATTATTCCGGCGGCACCTCCTGCCCCGACGCGGTTCCCGCCGGGATCTTGAACGGATCCGCTGCCTGCCCCGACAGATTCGCCATCTCGCCCGTCAAGAATTCCGGGGGATTGACGACTTCGGCGAGGCGCTTCATGTTCGGATCGAAGAAGGAGGTGGTGAAGATGGTCTCGCCGAGTCGCCGGACGGTCAAGTCGAACGTCGCAAAGATGTTGAAGTAGTCACCACGGGCGACCCGGTGCAGATTCTTGCCCGGGAACGGGAAAGTAGCCAGGCTGTCGAGGCTGGACACGAAATCCGAACGGTTGTCGTTGAGCGGTTTGATGACCGCGTAGATGTCGATCAGATCCTCGGCGAAATCGTCCTTGGTTTCGGCCAAGATGCGCGACGCGACAGTGCCCAGCCTTTGCAGCGCCGCAAAGGCATCCACGATCTGGGCCCGGTTGTCGTTGAGCACACGTAGCGCTGCCGGCAGCGTGTCCAGAGTGCGTCCCAAACTGTCTTTGTTGCGCGCGAGGATTCCGGCGAACCGGTTCAAGCCCTCGGCGGTTGCGATGATGTCGTCTGTCTGCCGATTCAAGGACGTGGCCAACTCGGCCAGCCGCGGGATCAGCCCGGCGAACTGACCCTCACGACCGGCCACCGCGGTGTAGAGCTCCTGCGTGATGTCCTGCAGCGCACCGAGATTGCCCTTGTTGACGACCACCCCTAGAGCCGACAGCACTTCCTCTGTCGTGGGATAGCGGCTGCCCTGGCTCAGCGGGATCTGGATGCCATCCCGCAGCTCGCCGACAGGCGGTTCGGCAATCGGGGGGGCCAGTTCGATGTGCTGCGATCCCAGCAGTGACGTCTGCGCAACGGTCACGGTCGCGTTGGCCGGGAGCTTGACTTGAGAATCCAGCGAGAGTTCGACCGCCGCGTAGAAGGTGCCGTCCGGTTTCTGGACGGCCTCGATGCCCGACACGCTTCCGACGGTGACGTCATCGACCATCACCGGTGAGTTCTGCGGCAGCGTGGCCACATCGGGCACTTCTACGGTGATGGAGAAGGAACCTTGGCCGTGACCGGCGGTGCCCGGCATGTTCACCGAATTCAATCCGCCGAACTGACAACCGGCAAGCAGTGCCGCGCCCAACCCCAGCGCCAGGGTGCGGCAGGCTGCGCGACCAGCCGTGACTCGCGATGAGACGCGGGTCATGGCATACCTCCTGGTTGTTGCGGAAGGGCCGGCTGCAGACCCGGGACGGCCGCTTCGGCGGGAAGCGGACCGGGCACAGGAGGCGCAGGCGGGGCGGCAGGCGCAGGACCAGGTGGTGGACCAGACGGCGGCGGAATCACCGGGCCGAGTGTGTACGGCTGTGCAGGCGGCGGCGGACCGGGAGCCGGATTCTGCGGCAGAAGCAACGCGCTGGGATCGCCCTCATCGCCGGCACGGGGCGGGAACCGTCCCTCAGCCGGTATCCACTCGAGATACGGGAGGTAGGTCTGCGCCTTCGCCTCGGTGGCGGGGGTGTCGTAGATGACCTGGCCCTTGTACGCGGTGATCGTATTGATGCCGTGGGCCATGATCGGCGGATAATTCACCGCGAGGCGTCTGAGCACCGGAGCCATCCGCTGGCGACAGATCTCGGCGCGTTTGTCGTAGTCGGGCATTCCTGCGGCTTCGAAGTTCCCGCAGATGAACTCCACGGGGTTGGCGAACTCAGGGAGTCCCAAAAGCCCGTTGGCGGTGCCCTGTGCCGGGTTGTAGATGTTGTAGAAGTTCGCCATCGCATTCGGTAGGACATGCAGAATCTGCTCGACGTCGTCGGTCTGGGTCGTGAGAATGCTGGTCAGATCGGTCAACCTGTCGACGCTGCCGATCAGCGTCTCGTTGTGCTCGCCGAGGAAACCCCGGACGTCGGACAGAGCTTGGTTGAGACTTCCCACCGTGTCGTCCAACCCCACCGAGCTGTCGGCCAAGACCTGCGACACCGACGCCAGATGCCCACTGAATTGGACGATCTGCTCGTTGCTCCTGGACAGCGCGTCGACCAGAATGTGGAGATTCTTCACGGTGTCGAACAGGTCGGTGCTCGAATCGCCCAGTCGCCCGGCCGTCTGTGACAGCTCCCTCAAGGCTTGCCGGAACGAGTCGCCGTTGCCGTCCAAGGTGTCGGCGGCCTGGTTCACGAACTCGCTGAGTGGCCCCTGGACTTGACCGGCCGACGGTCCGAGGGTTTGACTCAGCCTGGTCAGCTCGGTTTTGACATCGTCCCACTCCACTGGCACCGCCGTGCGACTCAACTCGATGCTGTCGCCATCCGTCATCGCCGGACCTTGCCGATAAGCAGGCGTCAACTGGATGAATCTCGCAGACACGAGGTTTGGCGCCATCATCACTGCACGGGCGTCGACGGGCAGCTTGACGTCGTGCTGGATCTTCATGGTGATCTTCACCGCATCAGCCTGCGGTGAGATCGATTCGATCGAACCCACCGGCACACCGACGATGCGAACTTCGTCGCCCGGATACAAACCCGCCGCCGAACTGAAGTACCCGACCACGGTGTAGTCAGAGGCCCGTGGCCACACCACGGAGACGCCGCCGATCAGACCGATCAGCAGCGCGGCTATCACGCCAACACGCATCCATCGGTTCATGGTGACTTGGGCCTGATGATCAATCGCTCGTTGATGAATCCTCGCAACAGGTCAGCCAGGCTGTCCGGGACCTTGCCCGGTTGGAAGTAGAGGTCCAACAGCAGCGCGGTCTGCGTGTTGTTCGGGATCGCGTTGGGCAGGTTGACCATGAAACCCGAGGCGGATCCGACCGACTCGCCGAGCGCGGTGGCATACGGCGGCAGACGCCTCAACGCCTCACTGATGTGCTCACGGCGTTCGAGCAGGTTGTCCAACACCGCATTCAACTTTTTCAGTGCCGGGCCGAATTCTCGGCGATTATCGGCCACGAATCCCGAAAGCTGCTCGGAGACATCGTCGATGCCCGCGATCAGCGTACTGAGTGCGGCCCGCCGCTCGTCGAGTGCGCCGAAGAGTTGATTGCCATCGGTGACGAGTTGATTCACCTGGCCCGCTCTGTCTGCGAGCATTCCGATCACCGATTTGGCGCGTGCCAACAGCTGACCAAGCGCTTCGTCGTTGGCGTTGATACTGCGCGACAGGGTGGCCACCCCATCGAGCGTGCGGCGCAGTTCGGGCGTCGCGTCGCGAAATGAATCCGTCAGTACCTTCAACGCCGTGGTCAGCTGGTCTTTGTCGAGCGCCGCGGAATTCTGACCGAGATCCTGCAGCGCCAAATTCAGAGTGTACGGAACTGTGGTGCGGCTCAAGGGAATCGACATCACCGATCCGCTGCCTTGCGGCACGATACCCAGCGACCTCGCGCCCAGAACGGTGTCCGTCCGGATCGACACCAGCGTCTGATCACCCAATCTGTGCTTCCGGTCCACAGTGAAGGTCACACGCGCGGAGTCGCCCGCGAGGCCGACATCGGTCACGCGGCCGACTGTGACACCGGAGATGTTCACGTCATTACCCGGCGAGATACCGCTGGCATCGGCGAAATAGGCCTCATAGGTCTTACCCTGCGGATAAAACGGCAGAGAGCTGTAGCCGAATGCGACGAACAAGATGCACACCACCAAGACGATGCCGAAGAAGCCCGCCCTTAATGTCCTATCCATTGTCAGAGCACCTGCCCTTCGACAGGTCCGGAACGCCGCCGATCGGCACGAAGATGTCGCTGCCCGCCGGCCCGTTGAATTTGAGCGTCGTCGCGCATATGTAGTAGTTGAAGTAGGAGCCGTAGGCTCCAAGTGAGTTGAGCCGCAGGTAGTTCTCGGCCAACGGCTCGATGACCTGGTTGACCTCGGCCTTGCGATTGTCGAACTCGGTCGCCAAGGGGCGAAGGTTCTCAAGGACGCCCTGCACCGGTCGCCGCGAATCAGCCAGCATGTCGGTCAGATCTGTTGCCGCTGACGCCAGCGGCGGTATCGCCCCGGCAATCGGGTCACGGCCTGCCGCAAGCCCGCTGACGAGCTTCTGCAGTTCGTCCACGCTCGAATCGAACTCGGCACTTTTCGCGTCGATGGTTCCCAGCACCTCGTTGAGGTTGTTGATCACCCCCGAGATCACCTGGTAGCGATCGCCCAGTTTCTGACTGAAAGTTCCGCTCTCCGAGAGCAACGTCGACAGTGCGCCACCCTCCCCCTGCAGCAACTCGAGGATCGCGCCGCTTATCTGATTGATCTGCTCTCCGTCGAGCCCCTTGACCACGGGGCGCAAGCCACCGAGCAGAGCGTCGAGATCCAGAGCCGGCTGGGTCTGCTCAATGCCGATCATCCCACCCGCGGGCAATTTCCTCAGCTCGCCGGGACCCGATGTGATTTCCATGAAGCGGTCGCCGACCAGGTTCTCATAACGAATCACGGCACGCGTCGACGTGTACAACTGATACTTCTTGTCCAGGCTGAACGCCACATCGACGGTGTTGTCGTCGTTCAACGTCACGTCGTCGACAGTGCCCACCGGTACGCCCGCGATCCGGACGTCGGTGCCGCCCTCCAAGCGTGACGCGTCGCTGAACGTGGCGTGATAGCGGTTGCTCGCGGCGAACCGGAACTCGCCGAAGACCACCACCAAACCGGCGGCCACGATGAGCATCACCACCACGAAGATGCCCACCTTGACCGGTATTGCCCGTTGCCCCATCAGAAGTCATCGCGTTCTGCGAAGGCACCGTTGAACAGGAACTGGAACGTCGACGGAGCGTCGACCTGAACTTCGGTGAACGGCTCGTACGGAATGAGCGCGTTGTCGGTGACCAGGAACGGCGACTTGAAGAACGAGCCGCCATACTGCTTGCTGGGAAGGTGTGGGAGACCCCGACAGTTGGGCCCGCCCGAGGCATTCACGATCGGCAGGCTCTCCGGATAGGTGTACGACGGGACGCCCAGGACGAAGCTGGAACTGACCATCGCGCCGGGTTTTATCCCACCGACGATTGCTGCCCCACGCTGGGCTCCGGTCGCCACACCTTGCACGATGCAGCCGAGCACCGGCGAATAATCGCCCAGCACCGTCAACGGGACTCGTAGCCGCTGAATGGCGGCGATGTAGTCGTCAGCCGCCGGCTCCAGGGTGGTGGCACCCTCGTTCGCGAGGCCGATGGCCGCGAGCAGAGTCGCGTTCAGGTTCTCCTGCTCGTCGACCACGGTGTCGCTGATCGTCGGCACATTGTTGAGCACCGTCACGAGATCGGGACCGGCGTCGGCGTAGATGTTGGTCACTGTCGCGGTCTGCGAGATTACGGACTCGACCGTCGGCAGCTTGGGATTCAACTGCGCGAGTAGCTGATTGAGTCCCGCCGCGGTGGAGCCGAAATCGTCACCATGATCGCGCAAGCCCTCCGCGAGGGCCGATACGGTCGCGTTCAGGTGCATGGGATTGACCTTGTCCAACACGTCGATCAAGGTCTGGAACAACGTATTGGCTTCCAGCTGCACCGCCTCGGCCTGGACGTTGGCCCCGGCCCGCAGCGAGGTTTCGGAGGGTTGTTCCGGCGCAAGGAATTCCACCGACTTGGCACCGAACACTGTCGTGCTCGCAATACGCACCGGCGCGTTGGAGGGGACGTAGCGCATGTCGTCGCGGTTGATGGTGAGCGTCAACTTCGCCTGGTCACCGGAGTACGCGATGTCCTCCACCTTGCCGATTTGAATGCCGCGATACTTGACCTTGGCATCTTTGTCCATGACCAGGCCGGCTCGCGGAGAGGTCACGGTCACCGTGTCGGTCGGGGTGAAGGCAGCGGTATAGGCGAGATAGGTGAGCAGCGAGAACACGACGAGTATCGCCGCCAGCACTGCGGCGGCGATTCTGATCGCGGTGGTTCTCGACACGCCGTACTCCTCTCTAGCCCGACAGGTTGAAATTACCGGTGGCGCCATACACGCCAAGGGAAATGAACAAAGTGATGACGACGACGACGATGAGCGACGTCCGAACCGCCTTGCCCACGGCGATACCCACGCCCACCGGGCCGCCCGACGCGTTGTAGCCGTAATAGGTGTGTACCAGCATGACCGCGATTGCCATCACGATCGCTTGAGCGAACGACCACAACAGGTCAGTCGGTATCAGGAACGTATTGAAGTAGTGATCGTAGAGACCGCCGGACTGTCCGTTGACATAGACGGTGATGGTGCGTGCAGAGAAGAACGCCGCCAGCGTGGCCAGAGAATACAGCGGGATGATCGCCACCAGCCCAGCGATGATCCGGGTCGACACCATGTACGACATCGAATGCACGGCCATCGATTCCACGGCGTCGATCTCCTCGGCGATGCGCATTGCGCCCAACTGGGCGGTGGTGCCGGCGCCGATGGTGGCGGCGAGCGCGATGCCCGCGATGATCGGCGCCACGATGCGCACGTTGAGGTAGGCACTCAGGAATCCGGTGAGCGCTTCGATGCCGATGTTGCCCAGAGACTCGTAACCCTGCACGGCGATGACGCCGCCCGAAGCCAACGTGAGAAAGGCTGCCACGCCGACTGTTCCGCCGATGAGGACCAGGGCACCGGTGCCCAGTGTCATCTCCGCGATAAGCCGAAACGTTTCTCTGCGGTACCGCCGTAACGCGTTCGGGATGTATCGAATCGATTCGCCGTAGAACAGCGCTTGCTCCCCGAAGGAGTCGACGGCACGGGGTATCCGTCCCATTGCCCGCCGCAGGCGCAGCGTGACGTCGTAACTACCCAGCTGGCTCATCAGCTCAGAACCCGGACGCCGATGGCAGTCATCAGCACATTGATCACGAAGAGACAGATGAAGGCATAGATGACGGTTTCATTGACGGCTTCTCCGACGCCCTTGGGTCCGCCCTTGACGGTCAGGCCGCGGTAACAGCCCACGAGTCCCGCCATCAGGCCGAACAGCAACGCCTTGATCTCCGAGATGATCAGCTCGCCCAGGCCGGTGAGGATGGTCAGGCCACTGATGAAGGCCCCTGGGTTGACTCCCTGGAGGAGCACGGAGAACACGTACCCCCCGCTCAGACCGATGAGGATGACAAACCCGTTGAGCAACATCGCCACGACCGTCGAAGCCAGTACGCGGGGCACGACGAGCCGTTGAATCGGGTCGATGCCCAGCACGCGCATGGCGTCGATCTCCTCGCGGATGGTCCGCGCGCCCAGATCGGCGCAGATCGCGGTCGCTCCTGCGCCGGCGACCACGAGCACGGTGGAGATCGGACCGAGTTGAGTCACGGTCCCGAACGCGGTACCCGACCCGGAAAGGTCCGCGGCGCCTATCTCGCGAAGAAGGATATTGAGGGTGAATGCGACCAGGACGGTGAACGGGATGGAGATCAACAGCGTCGGCAGCAGCGAAACGCGCGCGATCATCCACGTCTGCTCCAGGAACTCGCGGAATTGGAAGGGGCGTCGGAAAATCTTCGAGAACGTCTCTGTGGACATCTCGACGAACCCGCCCACGGCCCGGGTAGGTGCCGCGAGCATTGGGATCAACCTTGGCTCCATTCCGAGGACGTCGACAGACGGGCTGCGGCGTCGTGGCGAAGATACGATGCTCGCTAGCACAACGACCATCCCGCTCCGAGATTAAGCGCTGCGTTTAGTGAGCCCGATCATATTAACTAGAACACGTTCGGTGTGTCAAAGAACCGTGAAACTCACGAAATTTGTCAATTCCTGCTGGTCAGAGAGACTGTGACGCAGGTCATTCTAGAACGTGTTCTACTCGCGAGCGTGCCTGACAACCGAGACTGTCAGTCTGGGTCGCCCAGCCCCATCGCCGCCGAGAAACTCTTTTCGGGGTCCCGGTCAGCAAAGTAACTCTTCAACTCGCCCGACAGCGCTGAGGGATCCCAGGCGTCGCCGTCCGCGCTGAACTGCCGCTCCGCCGTCGGAGCCGCGATAAGAGTCACCGTCGGACCATAAACGATGAAGAGCTGTCCGTTGACCCCTTCCGCAGCCGGCGAAGCCAAGAATCGGACCAGGTTAACCACATGCTCGGGTGACAGCGGGTCGATCGCGCCGTCGGCCAGCTCCGGCGCGTCTCCGAAGACCCCGGCCGTCATCGCCGTGCGGGCCCGCGGCGCAATGGCGTTGGCCCGCACTCCGAAGCGGCCCAGGGCCCGGGCGGCAGACAGCGTCAGCGCCGTGATGCCGGCCTTGGCGGCACCGTAGTTGGGCTGTCCGACCGGACCGGACAGGCCGGCTTCAGAGGACGTGTTGATGATCCGTCCATAGATCTGCCCGTCTCCGGCCTTTGCCTTTGCGCGCCAGTAGGTGGCGGCGTTGCGGGTCAGCAGGAAATGGCCGCGCAGGTGCACGGCGATCACAGCGTCCCATTCCTCGTCACTCATGTTGAAGAGGATGCGGTCGCGAGTGATGCCTGCGTTGTTGACGACGATCGCCAACCCACCCATGCCGTCGGCGGTCTCGACCAATTCGTCGGCCGTCGAGCGCTCGCTGATGTCGCCGGCGACCGCGACACCCTTCGCGCCGGCCGAGGAGATCTCGTCGAGCACGTCGGACTTGTCGAGCGCCGCGGCGATGTCGTTGACCACCACGCTGGCGCCCGCCCTCGCGAGCCCGATGGCTTCGGCGCGGCCGAGCCCGGCCGCGGCTCCCGTGACTACGGCGACGTGTCCGGACAGATCTGTGTCACTCAACTTATTAATACCTCTAGTCGTGTCGGATCAGGGCGGCCCGCGGGCATTCGGCGATCGCCTGCTCGGCCACCGCTTCCTCTTCTGCGGGCACGGGATCGGCCTTGACGACGGCATAGTCGTCGTCATCGAGGTCGAACAGGTCGGGGGCTATTCCGACACACACGGCGTTGCCTTCGCAACGGTCACGATCCACTTCCACTCGCATGACTCTCTCCTGTCGGTCCGGGCTGTTGGTCCGATCCTGCCGGGCACCCAGTGTGGCAGCACCCTGGACCCCAAGACTAGAACGTGTTACAACCGGGGAGGAACCGAGGGCTGGCACACAGGCACCCGGAATCAAGGCTCGCAGACAAGTGAGGACGACGCGATGCGTATCGGTTACACGCCCGAACAGGAGGAGTTGCGTCGCGAACTGCGTGCGTACTTCGCCAAGCTCATGACCCCCGAGAGGGCCGAAGCGCTGGCTGCCAGCGACGGCGAGATGGGCCGCGGCAACGTCTACCGCGAGACCGTCGCGCAGATGGGCAAGGACGGGTGGCTGACCCTGAACTGGCCCAGGGAGTACGGCGGTCAGGAGCGCACGCCGATGGAGAGCCTGATCTTCAACGACGAGGCCGCCATCGCCAACGTTCCGGTGCCGTTCCTGACGATCAACAGCGTCGCGCCGACGATCATGCACTTCGGCACCGAGGAGCAGAAGAAGTTCTTCCTCCCCAAGATCGCCGCGGGTGAATTGCATTTTTCGATCGGCTACTCCGAGCCCGGCGCAGGCACCGACCTCGCATCGCTGCGCACCACCGCCGTGCACGACGGCGACGACTACGTGATCAACGGCCAGAAGATGTGGACCAGCCTCATCGCCTACGCCGACTACGTCTGGCTCGCGGTGCGGACCAACCCTGAGGCCAAGAAGCACCGCGGCATCTCGATGCTGATCGTGCCGACGACGGCCGAAGGTTTCTCCTGGACCCCGGTGCACACCATGGCCGGTGTCGACACCAGCGCCACCTACTACCAGGACGTGCGCGTGCCGAAGACGGCACTGGTGGGCGAGGAGAACGGCGGCTGGAAGCTGGTCACCAACCAGCTCAACCACGAACGCGTCGCCCTGGTGTCGGCACAGCCGATCTTCCTCGCGCTCAACGCTGTTCGCGAGTGGGCGCAGAACACCAAGGACAACCACGGCAATCGGCTCATCGACTCCGAGTGGGTGCAGCTGAACCTGGCCAGGGTGCACGCCAAGGCCGAGGTGCTCAAGCTCATCAACTGGGAACTCGCCTCCGCCGACGACGTCGCACCGTCGCCGGCCGACGCATCGGCAGCCAAGGTCTACGGCACCGAACTTGCCACCGAGGCCTACCGCCTCTTGATGGAGGTGCTGGGCACCGCCGCCACGTTGCGGACGAACTCCCCCGGGGCGCTGCTGCGCGGGCGCATCGAACGCATGCACCGGTCGTGTCTGATCCTGACGTTCGGTGGCGGCACCAACGAGATCCAGCGCGACATCATCGGCATGGTCGCGCTCGGCCTGCCCCGAGTGAACCGGTAAGGAACTGCCACCATGGATTTCAAGACAACCGAAGCCAGTCAAGACCTCGGCGGTCTGGTGCGCACGATCACCGAGTCGGTGTGTACGCCGGAGCGCCAGCGCGAACTCGACGGGCTCGACGAGCGCTTCGACAAGACCCTGTGGCACAAGCTGATCGACGCCGACATCCTGTCGACGACCGCACCGGAGTCACTGGGCGGCGGCGGTTTCGGAGTGCTGGAGGAGGTCGCCGTGCTAGTGGCTCTCGGCCGCCAGCTCGCCGCGGTCCCCTACCTCGAATCCGTGGTGCTCGGCGCGGGGGCGCTGGCGAAGTTCGGCTCCGAAGCGCTGCAGCAGGAATATGCGGCACCCGCCATCAAAGGCGACAAGATCATCGCGATCGCCCTCGACGGCGAGATGGGCGAGGGGCCGGTCCGGGCCCAGGGCAGCGGCGACGGATTCAACCTGACGGGCACCAGAACCCAGGTGGCATTCGCCGTGAGCGCCGACGCCTTCCTGGTTCCGGCCGAAACCGATTCCGGTCTGGCGGTTTTCCTGGTGACGGCGGACGACGCCGGAGTCAAGGTGACAGCGCTCGACACGACCGGTCACGGTAGCGTCGGCGCCCTCGAGTTGCAGGGCGTCGGCGTGGGCGCAGACCGCCGGGTCGGGGGTACCGAGGTCTTCGACTGGCTGGTGACCCGAAATGCGCTGGCCCGCAGCGCGTATCAGCTCGGCGTGGTGGAGCGGGCGCTCGAGTTGACAGCAGCCTACGCGCGTGAGCGCGAACAGTTCGACCGCCCGATCGGAAGCTTCCAGGCCGTTTCGTCGCGACTGGCCGACGGTTACATCGACATCAAGGGCCTGCGCCTGACGCTGACCCAGGCGGCATGGCGTCTCTCCGAAGACCTGCCTGCAGACGTCGACGTTGCCAGTGCCGCGTTCTGGGCCGCCGAAGCGGGACACCGTGTCGCGCACACCACGGTGCACGTCCACGGTGGGGTCGGCATCGACACCGACCATCCGGTGCACCGGTACTTCCTGGCCGCCAAGCAAACCGAGTTCGCCCTCGGCGGCGCGACGGGTCAGCTGCTGCGTATCGGCCGTGAACTGGCCGACACCCCAGCCTGACGAAACCGGTGACGACCGTCTCGTCGTTGCTCTCGGCCCTCGCCGAGGTCGACGACCGCGGTGTGCACTGGGTGGACCCTGACACGGACACCACGTCGTTCGTCAGCTGGCGCAACCACATTCGCGATGGGGCTGCGCTTGCCGCCGCCCTGCGAGCCCGGCTCGATTCGGACCGGCCGCCGCACGTGGGTGTGCTGCTCGGAAACACGCCGTTCTTCGGCACGGTTCTGGTCGCTGCGGCGCTGTCGGGGATCGTGCCGGTCGGGCTGAACCCGACCCGGCGCGGTGACGCGCTGCTGCGCGACATCGACCACGCCGATTGCCAGCTCGTGCTGACAGATCGGGAGAACTCGCAGGATGTGGTCGAGTCGATCGACGTCGACTCACCGGATTTCCGTGGCGACCTCGCAGCACACGCAGACACCGCCGTCGACTTCCGGACCGCCGATCCCGACGATCTGTTCATGCTGATCTTCACCTCCGGGACGAGCGGCGACCCGAAGGCCGTGCGATGCACCCACGAGAAGGTCGCGTTTCCGGGAGTGATGCTCGCGGAGCGGTTCGGGCTCGGCCCGTCCGACACCTGCTACCTGTCTATGCCGCTGTTCCATTCGAACGCCATCATGGCCGGGTGGGCACCCGGGGTTGCCGCCGGTGCGTCACTCGCCCTGCGCCGCAGGTTCTCCGCCTCCCAGTTCATTCCGGACATCCGCCGCTTCGGCGCGACGTACGCCAACTACGTCGGCAAACCGTTGTCCTACATCCTGGCCACGCCGGAGCACCCCGACGACGCCGACAACCCGTTACGGGTGGCCTACGGGAACGAGGGCGCGCCGCGGGATCTGCGCCGGTTCGCCGAACGCTTCGGGGTGCAGGTCGTCGACGGATTCGGTTCCAGCGAGGGCGGGGTGTCCATCGCAAGGACCCCCGACACCCCGGAAGGCGCCCTCGGCCCGCTGGTGGGCGGGGTGACAATTCTCGACGTCGACACCGGCGCCGAATGTCCCCCCGGCGTGATCGGTGAATTGGTCAACACCGAAGGGCCCGGGCAGTTCCGGGGCTACTACCGGGATCCCGAGGCCGAAGAACATCGGATGCGGGGCGGCGTCTATCACAGCGGCGATCTGGCCTACCGCGACGAGAACGGTTTCGCGTACTTCGCGGGCAGGCTCGGTGACTGGATGCGGGTGGACGGCGAAAACCTGGGCACCGCGCCGATCGAGCGCATCCTGATGCGCTATCCCGGGGTGACGGAGGCCGTGGTGTATCCGATCCCCGACCCCGCCGTCGGCGACCAGGTGATGGCCGCGCTCGTACTGCCCCCCGACACCGCCTTCGACCCCGATGAGTTCACCGAATTCCTCAGTGCACAGGATGATCTGGGACCCAAGCAGTGGCCGCGATACGTCCGCACCTCCACCGAGTTGCCCCGCACCGAGACCTTCAAGGTCCTCAAACGGCAGCTGTCGGCAGAAGGCACCGACTGCGCCGACCCGGTCCACAAGATCGCCAGGCCATGAACGGCGCGCGCCGCGACGACATCGCCACGATGCTGCTCGACCGCGTCGGCGATGCGCACCTCGGCCTGCGCACCCGCGAACACGACTGGACCTGGGATGAGGTCGTCGGCGAGTCCGCGGCGCGGGCGTCACTGGCAACAGAACTGCACGACAAGGATCTCGGGCCGCTGCACCTCGGCGTCCTTCTCGACAACGTGCCGGATTTCGTGTTCTGGCTCGGCGGCGCCGCCCTCGCCGCCGCGACGATCGTCGGGCTCAACCCGACCCGCGGCGCGGCGGATCTGACCGCCGACATCCGGCACGCCGACTGCCAGCTGATCGTGACGGACACCGCAGGCGCGCAACGCCTGAAAGCTCTCGACCACGGGGTGTCGCCGGACCGGATACTGGTCATCGACGACCAGGCGTATCAGCGCAGGCTCGACGCACACCGCGGCAGGCCGCCGGCCGCGACCGGCGCCGGCGCGAATTCGCTTTTCCTCCTGCTCTTCACGTCGGGCACCACGGGAACGTCCAAGGCCGTCAGATGCAGCCAGGGACGCCTGGCCCGAATCGCCTACGCAGCCACCGACAAGTTCGGCCACCACCGCGAGGACGTCGACTACTGCTGCATGCCGCTGTTTCACGGCAACGCGCTGATGGCGCTGTGGGCGCCTGCCCTGGCCAACGGCGCGACAGTCTGCCTCACGCCGAGTTTCTCGGCATCCCGATTCCTCTCCGACGTCCGCTACTTCGGCGCCACGTTCTTCACCTACGTCGGCAAGGCACTGGCATACCTGATGGCGACGCCCGAGCGACCCGACGATGCCGACAACACACTGACCCGCGGCTTCGGCACCGAAGCCTCGCCGGAGGACCAGACCGAGTTCCGCCGCCGCTTCGACGCTGAACTCTTCGAGGGGTACGGCTCCAGCGAGGGCGGCGCCGTGGCGACTCCCGACCCCGCGGCGCCGCCGACCGCCCTCGGCAGACCGGCGCACGACGGCGTGGCCGTCGTCGATCCCGAGACCATGCACCCCTGCCCCACAGCGGTTCTCGATCCCCAGGGCAAAGTCCTCAACGCCGACGAAGCGATCGGCGAGATCGTCGATCGCCGAGGTGCCCGAGATTTCGAGGGCTACTACCGCAACAACACGGCCGACGCGGAGCGGCTGCGCAATGGCTGGTACTGGTCCGGCGATCTGGGCTACGTCGACGGCGCGGGATTCCTGTACTTCGCCGGACGCCGGGGCGACTGGATCCGCGTCGACGGCGAGAACATCTCGGCGTTGACGGTCGAGCGGGTGCTGCGCCGCCACCCCGAGGTCATCGCCGCCGGCGTCTACGGCGTTCCCGATCCGCGATCGGGAGATCAGGTCATGGCCGCGATCGAGGTGGCCGATCCGGAATCATTCGACGTCGACGCGCTGGCCGACTTCCTGGCTGACCAGAAAGATCTCGGCTCCAAGGGTTTTCCGCGACTCCTCCGCGTCTCGGCGAACCTGCCCGCCACCGGATCGAACAAGGTTCTCAAAAGGGAACTTCAGGCCCAGCGCTGGCACACCGACGACGCGGTATACCGCTGGACCGGCCGGGGCCGGCCCGAGTACCGCCGGATGACTGACAGTGACCGCACGGCCCTGGATGCGGAGTTCGCCACGCACGGAAGGGATCAGCATGCCTGAGCAGTGGGATGAGACCACCGACATCCTCGTTGCGGGCTCCGGAGCCGGCGGGGTGACGGGGGCCTACACCGCGGCCCGCGAAGGACTCGAGGTGATCCTGGTGGAGGCCACCGAGAAGTTCGGTGGCACCACCGCGTACTCGGGCGGTGGCGGAATGTGGTTTCCCTGCAACCCCGTCCTTGCGCGCGCCGGCACCGACGACACCCTCGACGACGCCATCGAGTACTACACCGCCGTGGTCGGCGACCGCACGCCGCGAGCACTTCAGGAGACCTACGTCCGCACCGGAGCCCGGCTGATCGAGTATCTGGAATCCGACGAGCTGCTGAAGTTCTCACTGCTGCCGTGGCCGGACTACTTCGGGAAGGCACCGAAGGCCCGAGCCGACGGCATGCGCCATATCGCGGCGAAGCCTCTGAAGGTGGCCGCCGCCCCGGAACTGCGAGAACTGGTCCGCGGCCCGCTGGATGCCGATCGGCTCGGTGCAGCGCAGCCCGAGGACTATTTCGTCGGTGGGCGGGCCCTGATCGCCCGATTCCTCGCCGCCACCGCGCGGCATCCGCACTCGTCGGCCCGGTTGAACACCGCGCTGACCGAGCTGGTGGTCACCGACGGCGCGGTCACCGGTGCCGTCGTCGAATCCGAAGGGAAGCGTAGGCGTATCCGAGCGCGTCGCGGAGTGCTGCTGGCCGCAGGCGGGTTCGAGCACAACGACGAGATGCGGGCACGCTACGGAGTGCCCGGGAGTTCCCGGGACACCATGGGGCCGTGGGGAAACAGAGGGCTGGCCCATCTGGCCGGCATTACGGTCGGGGCCGACACCGACCTGATGGACCAGGCGTGGTGGTCTCCCGGATTGACCCACCCCGACGGCACCTCGGCCTTCGCGCTGTGGTTCACCGGCGGGATCTTCGTCGACGACCACGGCAGACGGTTCGTCAACGAGTCGGCTGCCTACGACCGCATCGGCCGCGCCGTGCTCGATGCGGTGACCGAAGGCCGTGTCAGCCTTCCGTTCTGGATGATCTACGACGACAGCGAAGGGCTCGTCCCGCCGGTGAAGGCGACCAACGTCTCGATGGTGGAGCCGCAGCGATACGTCGAGGCGGGGCTGTGGCGCACCGCTGACACGCTCGAAGAGCTCGCCGTCGAGATCGGCGTGCCCGCACACAATCTGGTGGACACGGTGACGCGGTTCAACGAGTTCGTGCGGCAAGGCGCCGACGAGGATTTCGGCCGCGGCGACGAAGCCTACGACCGGGCGTTCTCCGGAGGCGCACCGCCGTTGTACGCGATAGAGAAAGGCCCGTTCCACGCCGCCGCGTTCGGCGTTTCCGACCTCGGCACGAAGGGCGGATTGCGCACCGATACCGCAGCGCGTGTGCTCGACAGGGCGGACAATGTGATTCCGGGACTGTACGCGGCAGGCAACACGATGGCCGCACCCAGCGGCACCGCCTATCCGGGCGGCGGCAACCCGATCGGCACCAGCATGGTTTTCAGTCACTTGGCCGTGCTGGACGCAAAGGAGCGCAACCTATGACCGATATACGGCACATCGACACCGGCAAGGCCATGACGCGGTTCGCCCGCGGGTGGCACTGCCTCGGGCTCGCGGAGTCGTTCCGCGACGGTCAGCCCCACGGCATCAACGCTTTCGGCACAATGCTCGTGGTGTTCGTCGACTCCACGGGCGACATCAAGGTCCTCGACGGCTACTGCCGTCATATGGGCGGAAACCTTGCGCAGGGCACCGTCAAAGGCGACGAGGTGGCCTGCCCGTTCCACGACTGGCGCTGGGGTGGCGACGGACGATGCAGACTCGTCCCGTACGCGAAGCGGACGCCGCGATCGGCCCGCACGCGTGCCTGGCAGACCACCGAGGTCAACGGGCAACTGCTGGTGTGGCACGACCCCGAGAGCTCTGCTGCACCAACCGAACTCATCCCGCCCACCATCGAGGGTTATGACGAGGGCCGGTGGTCACCGTGGCAGTGGAGCTCTATCCTCATCGAAGGTGCGCACTGCCGCGAGATCGTCGACAACAACGTCGACATGGCGCACTTCTTCTACATCCACCACGCCTACCCGACGTACTTCAAGAACGTCATCGAAGGGCACACCGCCAGCCAGTTCATGGAGTCGAAGCCGCGGCCCGACTTCACGCCGAATCCTGAGAAGCTCTGGGAGGGAACGTACCTGCGCTCCGAGGCAACCTATTTCGGCCCGGCGTACATGATCAACTGGCTGCACAACGACCTGGCGCCCGGCTTCACCGTCGAGGTGGCACTGATCAACTGCCACTACCCCGTCACCCACAACTCGTTCATGCTGCAGTGGGGTGTGGCGGTGCAGGAGATGCCCGGGCTCCCCGCAGACAAGGCAGGCAAGCTGGCCGCCGCGATGAACCGCTCGTTCGGGGAGGGCTTCCTCGAAGACGTCGAGATCTGGAAGAACAAGTCGCCGATCGAGAATCCGCTCCTCACCGAGGAAGACGGTCCCGTCTACCAGCACCGGCGCTGGTACGAGCAGTTCTACGTCGACGCAGCCGACGTCACGGCAGACATGACGGACCGCTACGAACAGGAAGTGGACACCACCCACGCGTACGGCCTCTGGCAGCAGGAGGTCGAAGAGAACATGGCGGCGCGAAAGAACGAGACGACAGCAGAAATCGGTGCGACGTGAGTACATCTACTCACCGAGCAAACGCTTGATCATGATTTACGCTTCGCTGGACATGACAAAACGTCATACGGACAGGAGTTCAGCTATGAAGCTCACGGTTGGCACCCGCTCTGCTGCAATCGCGGCGGCGGTCGCCCTCATCGCGACCGGCTGCGGTGGATCGGATTCAGGGTCCAGCGAGACCAGTTCGTCCGAATCCGAGACCACCACGTCGACGTCGGAAACTACGGAGACCACGTCGACAAGCGCCGCGGCACCGACGACCGGGCGGATCGCGCCGCGCCAAGAGGCGCCGGCGGGCCCGGCACCGACGATCGCCGACTACATCAAGGCCAACGGCATCCAAGAATCGGCAGTCAAGCGCGGGGATCCGGGCGCTCCGATCATCGACCTGCCCATCCCCGAGGGCTGGGCGGACGCCGGACCGGAGACTCCCGAGTGGGCGTTCGGGGCAATCATCTACACCGGACCCGAAGCAGCCGAATACACGCCGAGCATCGTCGCGATCGTCTCCAAGCTGGTGGGCGACGTCGACCCACAGGCCGTGCTCGATGCGGCGCCCGGCGAGGCCACCAATCTGCCCGGCTGGACTCCGATGAGCGACGGCAAGGTCACCACGCTGGGTGATTATCCGGCGTTTCAACTCGGTGGCACCTGGGTTCAGGACGGTGACACCAAGATCGCCGCGCAGAAGACCGTCGTAATTCCGGGCAGCGACGGCTCCTGGTATGTGCTGCAGCTCAACGCCGATGGACTGGAAGATCAGATCGACATCGTGGGCCCGGCCACGCTGGCCATCGACGAGGAAACCGTCATCACCCCTCAGTAACGCAGCGCGACAAGACACAAACTCGCACGGTTTCAGGCGATTTTGTGCGAGTTTGTGTCTGTTCGGCCGACTTCGGTCAGACGCTGGGCGCAATCGACGGGACGACAGCCTCGATGAGATGCGGGCCGGATTCCCTGAAAGCGTCGCTGAGTGCGGCGGCCAGGTCCTCGGCGGTGGTGACGCGCCGGCCCGGCACACCCATCCCTTCGGCGATCTTGACGAAGTCGAGACTGGGCCGGCTGAGGTCCATCAACTGAAGGGCGTTCGGGCCAGGGCTGGCCGCGTTCGCGGCTTCGACGCGCTGTAGCTCGATCCGCAGGATGTCGTAGGCACCGTTGCTGAAGATCACGGTGGTGACGTCGAGGTTCTCGCGCGCCTGGGTCCACAGCGCCGACACGGTGTACATCGCCGACCCGTCGGCCTGTAGGGACAGCACGGGTCTGCCGGGGGCAGCCATGGCGGCGCCGATCGCGGCGGGCATGCCGTAACCGATCGCGCCGCCGGTCAGCGTCAGCACATCGTGGGCGGGGGCGCCCGCCGTCGCCGCGGCGACACCGACCCCTGCTGTGTTCGATTCGTCGACCACGATGGCATTCTCGGGTAACAACGCACCGATGACCGCGGCAGCCGAGAACGACGTCAGGTCCCCCGACGGCAACGGCGGCCGGGCGGCGGGTGCCAGCGCAGCAACGCTTCCGGGCGTCAGGTCCTCGGCGACGCGCTCCAGTGCCGCCGCAGCACCTGCGGGCTTCGCGAGCACGTGTACTTCGCAGTTTTCCGGCACGAGATCGCTGGCTCGTCCCGGGTAGGCGAAGAAGGAGACGGGTGAAGCCGCGCCCGCGAGGATGAGATGCTCGGCGCCGGCGAGTTGCTCCTCGGCGGCCTCCGCGAAATAGGCGAGCCGTTCGACGGCCGGCACGCCGGCCCCCCGCTGCAGCCGCGTCGGGAACGTTTCGCAGAGCACCCTCGCACCGGTCGACTCGGCGATGCGGACCGCCGCGGACAGACCGGGAATCCGCGTCGCGTCTCCCCCGACCAACAGCACTGTCGGCGAACCGGAGGTCAGCGCGGTCACCGCATCGCGCACCGCGTCGTCGTCGACACCGGGCGTGTGTGCATCCTGCGGATCAGGGCCGATGGGCTCGGCGTCGCTCCACGACACGTCGGCGGGCAGGATCAGTGTCGACACGACGCCGGCCCGGCTGGCGGTCACCGCATCGGTGGCATCGATCGCGATTTCCGCCGTGTCCAGCGTGCGACGCACCCAGCCCGACACGGTGCGGGCCAGCGCGTCGATGTCGGATTCCAGTGGGGCGTCGTATTTCTTGTGATACGTCGCGTGGTCTCCGACGACCACCACGATCGGCACGTGCGCCCGGCGGGCATTGTGCAGATTGGCCAGGCCGTTCCCCAGTCCCGGGCCCAGGTGAAGCAGCACCGCGGCGGGTCTGTCGGCCATGCGTGCGAAACCGTCGGCGGCGCCGGTCGCCACACCTTCGAACAGGGTCAGCACACCTCGCATCTGCGGGACCGCGTCGAGGGCTGAAACGAAATGCATCTCCGACGTGCCGGGGTTGGCGAAGCACACGTCGACGCCATTGCCGACGAGCGTGGTGAGAAGAGAGTGGGCGCCGTTCACATCTGCTGTTATACGCCCGCTCAGTTGTCGCGAATAGCGTCCAGACGCTTCGAAGCGTGGTCGAATCCGCTCACCAACTCGGCGATGATGTCGGCGACGGGCCGGATCTCGTTCATCCGGCCGACGATCTGACCGACGGGCATCGCGACGGTGGTGGGGTCGCTTGACTCGCTCATCCGCTGATGCGCCTCACTGACGAGGATGTTCTGCAGCGGCATCGGCAGCGGCTCGGGCGCACCTTCGGCGTCCCACGCGTCCGTCCACCGGCTCTTGAGCAGCCGCGCCGGCTTCCCTGTGTAGATGCGTCGACGGACGGTATCCGCCGACGTGGCCTTCAGCATGGCTTCCTGGATCACCGAGCGGCCCGACTCCAACCGCTCGCCGAGGTCGTACTCGGCTGAGGTCAGGAACGCTGAACCCATCCAAACCCCTTGGGCGCCAAGTGCAAAAGCGGCCGCGACCTGACGTCCCGTTCCGATACCGCCTGCGGCGAGCACCGGGGCCTTGCCGTCGAGGGCGTCGACGATCTCGGGCCACAACACCATGGAGCCGATCTCGCCCGTGTGCCCACCGGCCTCGTGTCCCTGTGCGACGACGATATCGACGCCGTTCTCGACATGGCGCAGAGCATGTTTCGGCGAACCGGCCAGCGCCGCCACCGGCACGCCCGCCTCGTGCACCTGGTCGATGACGTCTTTCGGGGGCGAGCCGAGTGCGTTGGCGATCAGCTTGATCGGATGCTTGAGCGCGACCTCGACATGGCTGCGCGCCACCGAATGCAGCCATCCCAGAACACCTTCGGAGCGCTCCTCATCCTCGGGCAGCGGAGGTACCCCGAGGTCGGCGAGGGTCTTGTCCACGAACTCGCGGTGCTCGGACGGGATCAGTTTGTTGATGTCGACCGAGGTGCCTTCGGTGGGGATCTTGGCCGGCATGACGATGTCGACGCCGTAGGGCTTGCCGTCGGTGTTCGCATCCATCCATTGCAGGACGTTCTCGAGGTCGTCGGCGTCGTTGAACCGCACGCAGCCGAGGACGCCGAGTCCGCCGGCCTTGCTGACCGCCGCGGCGACCTTCTCCGACGGGGTGAAGACGAAGATCGGGTACTCGATGCCGAAGCGGTCGCAGAGTTCAGTTCTCATTCAATTCTCCCGTCGGTTCGCTCGCCCGATCATCGGTTCACCGCCACGTGCTTCTCGTGGACGTCGTCGGCGGGACGTTCCTCGGTGGTGTCCTTGGCCCAGCGGTAGTCCGGCTTGCCCGCGGGCGAGCGCTTCACCTCGTCGACGAGCCAAAGGCTACGCGGCACTTTATATCCCGCGATCTCCTTCCGCACGAACGCGTCGAGGTCGGCCAACGTGGGGCGAGTGCCTTCGCGGGCCTGCACGACGGCGGCGACGTGCTGTCCGAAGCGCGGATCGGGCACGCCGACGACCAGCGCGTCAAACACGTCCGGATGGCCTTTGAGCGCGGCCTCGACCTCTTCGGGATAGATCTTCTCTCCGCCGGAGTTGATCGAAACGGAGCCGCGGCCCAGCATGGTGACGGTGCCGTCGGCTTCGACCTCGGCGTAGTCGCCCGGAATCGCGTATCGGACACCGTTGTAGGTGCGGAATGTCTCGGCCGTCTTCTTCTCGTCCTTGAAGTAACCGACCGGGATGTGCCCGCACTTGGCGATGATGCCGCGCTTGCCCGAGCCGGGCTCGACCTCGTTGCCGTTCTCGTCGAGCACCTTGGTGTTCTTGTCGATGGTCACGCGCGGGCCGCCGGTGTGCGACTGACCTTTCGCCACGACGCTGGTGCCGCCGAAGCCCGTCTCAGAGGATCCGATCGAGTCGGTGATGATGCGGTTGGGCAGCAGCTCCAGGAATCTCTCCTTGAGGCTGGTAGAAAACAGCGCCGCCGTGCTGGCGAGCAGGAACAGCGAGGACAGATCGTATTCGTTGCCCTCGTCCTGATGTGCCAGAAGCGCATCCAGGAGCGGGCGGGCCATCGCGTCACCGGTGAAGAACAGCAGATTGACCTTGTGCTCATGGATCGTCCGCCACACCGAGTCGGCGTCGAACTCCGGTGTCAGAACGGTGGTGTGGCCGGAGAAGATCGACATCCAGGTGCACGACTGGGTGGCGCCGTGGATCATCGGCGGGATCGGGTAGCGCACCATCGGCGCGTTGGCCGCGGCCTGTTTCGACAGGTCGTACTCGTCGGCAATGGGCTCGCCCGTCGCGAAGTCGGTGCCCCCGAACAGAACTCGGTAGATGTCCTCGTGGCGCCACATGACGCCCTTTGGGAAACCGGTCGTGCCGCCGGTGTAGAGCAGATAGATGTCGTCCTCGCTGCGCGGCCCGAAGTCGCGCTCCGGCGAACCCTGCGCCAGCGCGGAGTAGAACTCGACGCCGCCGTAGCGCTGGTAGTCGTCATCAGACCCGTCCTCTATAACGAGGATCGTCTTCACGTTCGGGGTCTCGGGCAACACGTTGGCCACCCGGTCGGCGTAGCGGCGCTCGTGGACCAGCGCGACCATGTCCGAGTTGTCGAACAGGTACTTCAGTTCGCCCTCTACGTAGCGGAAGTTGACGTTGACCAGGATCGCGCCGGCCTTGATGATGCCGAGCATCGCGATGACGATCTCGATGCGGTTGCGGCAGTACAGGCCGACCTTGTCGTCTTTCTTGACGCCCTGGTCGATGAGGTAGTGGGCCAGGCGGTTGGCCTTCTCCTCCAGCTGGCCGTAGGTCAGCTTTTCATCGCCCGAGATGAGGGCGACGCGGTCAGGCACGGCGTCGATGGCGTGCTCGGCAAGATCGGCGATGTTGAGGGCCACGGCTCTAAATTAGAACGTGTTACATTTCCAGACAAGTCGCTGTCTTCGATGATGAAAGGCGCACGCCCGTGACTGAGCCAGACAAAGGTCCCGACGCCCTCGTTGAGCAGCGCGGACACACGTTGATCGTGACTCTGAACCGGCCGGAGGCGCGCAACGCGCTCTCAGGCGAGATGCTCTCGATCATGGTCGACGCCTGGAACCGAGTCGACGACGATCCGGAGATCCGGAGCTGCATCCTGACCGGGGCGGGCGGCTACTTCTGCGCGGGCATGGATCTCAAGGCCGCATCCAAGAAGCCGCCGGGCGACTCGTTCAAGGACGGCAGCTACGACCCGTCGAAGATCGAGGGTCTGCTGAAGGGTCGCCGGCTGAAGAAGCCGCTGATCGCCGCCGTGGAAGGCCCCGCGATCGCCGGCGGCACCGAGATCCTGCAGGGCACCGACATCCGGGTCGCCGGCGAGAGTGCCAAGTTCGGCATCTCCGAGGCCAAGTGGAGCCTGTATCCGATGGGTGGTTCCGCGGTGCGGTTGCCGCGTCAGATCCCCTACACGATCGCGTGCGATCTGCTGCTGACAGGACGGCACATCACCGCGGCCGAGGCCAAGGAGTACGGGCTCATCGGCCACGTCGTTCCGGACGGCACCGCGCTGGACAAGGCGCTGGAGATCGCCGAGGTGATCAACAACAACGGCCCGCTGGCGGTGCAGGCGATCCTGAAGACGATCCGCGAGGCCGAGGGCATGCACGAGGAAGAGGCGTTCAAGCCCGACACCGCCAACGGCATCCCGGTATTCCTGAGCGAGGACGCCAAGGAAGGCCCGCGCGCCTTCAAGGAGAAGCGAGCCCCCAACTTCCAGATGAAGTAGGGCTTTCGCCGAAACTGCATTCCACGTGCACGACCCAGCGCAGGGCCGCGCGGAATGCAGTTTCGCCGGACTCGTCAGGCCGCGCTCTCCCCGACACTCCACAATCGATCGATTTCGGCCTGCCCGTCGGCAAGGCTTTGTGCCGCAAGCGGTTTGAGCTCGGCCATCGCCGGATTCGTTTCCGCCATCGTCAGTTCGACCACGACGAAGCGGGGCTGCAAACCGGTCAGTGACAGCCCGTGGGTCAGCCAGGTCTGCGCGTGATCCCACCCTTCGCGGGGGGTGCCCGACCCATAGCCGCCACCGCGAGTCTCGAGGGCGATCAGTTCCGTGCCGCCGAGCAGCCCCGCCCCGGTGGCGGGGTCGATCGACAGCCCCGGCGCCACGATGTGGTCGACCCACGCCTTGACAGTGCTGGGCGGGCCGAAGTTGTACAGCGGCAGTCCGAGCAGCACGGTGTCGGCGGCTTTGATCTCGGCGATGAGTTCGGCGCTGAGCGTCGCCGATACCAGCGGATCGAAGTGCGGCAGCGGATCTTCGGCGAGGTCGCGATAGACCACGGTGCCATCGGGGTGAACGGTACGCCAACGGTCCGAGGCACGAGCGGTGAGTTTGCGACTCACAGACCGATCCCCTTGCACCGACGAGTCGATGTGAAGTAACTGCGCCATTGCTTGCCTTTCCATAAATAGTTTGTGTTCTACTAACTATCTATGCAATGCAGAGCTTCGTCAAATTCCCGTACGCTTACGCGATGAGCACGCGTCCGCGACAGGAGTTACTCCTCGGCCCGTTGCTCGACCTCGTCCTTCGCCGCTTACGGGGGGCTGCCGAGAACGAGGTCGCCAAGGTTGGGCTGCGGACGCGACACATCATCGCGTTGACACTGCTGCGGGATTTCGGCGAGCAGGGCCAGGCGGGGCTGGCGGAGTCGCTCGGTATCGACCCGACTAACGTCGTCGCTCTGCTCAACGAGCTCGAATCCGCCGGCCTGGTGGAGCGGCGACGTTCACCGCAGGACCGGCGACGCCACACCGTGGTCCTGACAGACGCGGGCACCGGGCGCCTGGCCGAGGCCGAGGATGCCCTGGCCGCGCTGGAGCGCCACATGTTCGGGGGCTTGGACGACGACGAGTTGGCGGCACTGCACGACCTGCTTCAACGAGCAGCAGCAGTTACGGCAGGAGGCGCCGAGTCTACGATCGCGAGCTGCATCGCCGACGACGGAACCTGTTGAGGCCGAGCGTGGGTCCTGTGCGCGGAGAATCCCGCCACCCTTAGACGGGCCCACGGTGGGCACGAAAATCAGCCGAGCACCTTTTCCGTGGGCGTGAAGACGACCGGCATCGACTCGGGGCCGCTGACGAAGTTCGCGGGCCGCAGCGGCACCTCGGCGCCGTCGGCGAGCCGCAAGTCGGGCAGTCGCTCCAGCACTCGCTTCGTCATCATCGACAGCTCGAGACGCGCCAGCTGATTCCCCAGGCAGAAGTGCGAGCCGAATCCGAAGGCCATGTGATTGTTGGGACTACGGTCGATCCTGAAATTCTCCGGATCGCCGAACACGTTCTCGTCGAAGTTGGCGGACTCGAACATCAGCATGATCTTCTCGTCCTTTCGCAACGCGGTACCGTGAAACTCGGTGTCGGCCATGAGCGTTCGGCACATGTTCTTCACCGGCGACGTCCAGCGCAGCATCTCCTCGATGGCGCCGGGCAACCTGTCGGGCTGGGCCACCAACGCGTCCCACTGATCCCGATGGCGCAGCAGCTGTTCCGTGCCACCGGAGAGCGTGTGCCGCGTCGTCTCGTCGCCACCGATGAGGATCAGCAGCGTTTCCATGACGATCTCGTCGTCCGACATCCGCTGACCTTCAACTTCGGCGTTCACCAGAATCGAGAACAGGTCATCGGTGGGCTCGGCCCTCCGCTTGGCGATGATGTCCATCGTGAACGCCGTGTAGCCCGCGAACGCGTCCATCATCCCCTGGGCGGTCGTCTCGTCGATGTGCGAGCTCAACCCGACGACCAGATCGTCGGACCACTTGAGCAGCAGTGACCGGTCCTCGGGCAGCACGCCGAGCATGTCGCCGATGACCGCCATCGGCAGCGGCGCGGCGATATCGCGGACGAAGTCCGCTTCACCTTTCTCGCAGATGGAGTCGATCAGTGTGTCGCACAGCCTGCCGATCGACGGCACCTTGTCCATCACCCGCTTGCGAGTGAAGCCGGCGTTGACGAGCTTGCGGCGCAACACATGCGCCGGATCGTCCATGTCGATCATGTAGGGCATGCCTGGCGTCTCGGGCCGGATGCCACCGGTGTTCGAGAACAGTTCGGGGTTGCGCTCGGCGTCCAGCACCGCCTGATGCGTCGTTGCGGCCGCGAGTCCATTCCGGTCGCGGAATACCGGCTCATTCGCGCGCATCCACCTGTAGGCCGCGCGCGCCGCCCCGCCGTCGGCATAGAACGTCCCGTCGGTGAAGTCGACGTTGGGCTTGGTCGGAACCTGATCCGAAATAACGGATGTCATACGATCTCCTGTGCATCAGCGAAGGTCATGTCGACGTTGGCCGCCGAACTCGAGACGAGCGCACGCTTGGGCAAGCCTAGGGCGGAAAGCTCTGCGGCGTAGGGATGTTCGCCCAACCGGAGCGCAACCCCGCCCGGGCGGTAGCGGACGCCGGAGAGCACCATCTCCCCCGCCGTCTCGCGCGTCACGCCGTCGAGGTGCGAGTACGTCGAGTGAACCTGCCTGCGGCCGCTG
Organism: Mycolicibacterium iranicum; assembly: GCF_001650495.1. Lineage (GTDB taxonomy): Bacteria > Actinomycetota > Actinomycetes > Mycobacteriales > Mycobacteriaceae > Mycobacterium > Mycobacterium iranicum_A. The sequence goes on from NZ_LWCS01000001.1 coordinate 204,304, forward strand.
AACGTCGCGGGAATCGGCAGACCCGGCGAGAACTCCATGCTGACGGCGTGCTGGCCGTCGATGGTCACGTCGAAGCCGAACTGACGGCCGTTGCGAACGGTGAAGTCAGCCAGCACCTTCGGGTAGCCCCAGATGGTCCGCCCGGCTTCGAGCGTGAACGACTGGTCGACGGGCAGGTGGTGTACGAATGCGCCCGCCGACTGCAGCGCCTTCAGCCCGCTTGCTTGGAAAGGAGATGTGCCCGGCGGGTTCACCATCACATTGGTGCCGTACTCGTAGTACTGACCGAGGTCGGTGTCCTCGTAGCGCATCAGCATCAGCACCACGAGCGCCCGGCGGTTGCCTCTCCCGAACCGGCACACCTGCAGACCGCTGTAATCGATCATGCGCTGGGCGGCGTCGGCCTCGACGACGAACATCGCGGTGTGCTGGTGAGCGGTACGGACGCGCACCGGCATGGTCAAGACGGTGCCCTGGATGGTGTGCTGCGAGGGCGCAGACAAAGTGCTGTCGGTCACACCGCCAATCTAGAACGTCACTAGACAGTAGGCAACAAAGTGTCTAGTCGAGGTCAGATAAGGCCGGCGAGATCGCGGATCTGCTCAGGGGAACGCGCGCCGACGACCATCATCGTGACGCCGGAGGCCTCCCAGGCCTTGATCTGCTCCCGGACGTAGGCGAGATCTCCGACGATCGCCGAGTCGTCGACCAGTTCGTCGGGAATGACCTTCGCCGCCTCGTCCTTGCGATCACTGCGGAACAGCTTGGTCACGTCGTCGACGACCTCCGCATAACCCATGCGGCGATACACGTCGGCGTGAAAGTTGGTGTCCTCGGCCCCCATACCTCCCATGTAGAGCGCAAGATGCGGCTTCATCAGCTCCATGATCGCGGGACGATCGTCGGTGACGACGACCTGCGCCGTCGCGCAGATCTCGAACGTCTCCCTCGTGCGTCGCGCACCCGGCCGCGCGAAACCCTCGTCGAGCCACTCGTTGTACATTCCCGCGATACGGGGCGAGTAGAAGATCGGCAGCCAGCCGTCGCAGATCTCGGCCGCCAGCGCAACGTTCTTGGGGCCTTCGGCACCCAGCATCACGGGGATGTCGGCGCGCAGCGGATGAGTGATCGGCTTGAGGTTCTTTCCCAGACCCGTCGTGCCCTCGCCGCTCAATGGCAGTGGGTAGTGGGGCCCGTCGCTGTGCACCGGCGCTTCGCGCGCCCAGACCTGCCGCAGGATGTCGACGTACTCGCGGGTGCGGGCCAGCGGTTTCGGGAATTTTGCGCCATACCAGCCCTCGACGACCTGGGGGCCGGACACGCCGAGGCCAAGGATGTGCCGTCCGCCAGACAGGTGATCGAGGGTCAGCGCCGCCATCGCGCACGCCGTGGGCGTGCGGGCTGACAACTGGATGACGGACGTGCCCAACCGCATCCGCGTCGTCTCCCGGCCCCACCACGCCAGCGGCGTGTACGCGTCCGAGCCCCACGCCTCGGCGGTGAACACGGTGTCGAAGCCCACCTCTTCTGCCGTGGCGACCAGTTCCGCGTGATTGGTCGGCGGCTGCGCGCCCCAGTATCCGAGCTGCAAACCCAACTTCATGTGGTCGCCTCCGCACCCGTTCTTGAAACCATTCTTAGAACCTGTTCTACTCGATGCCGTGACCACCAGCCAAAGCAGCCCGGTGCAGATCGATCCGCATGAGCCGCCGCTTTCCGCCCCGCTGAAGCTCGCATTCGACTACACCCGTTCAGTAGGACCGCTTCTCGGTAAGTTCTTCACCGCGCTCCGCGAGCGACGCATCGTCGGGGTTCGCGGGTCGGACGGCAAGGTTCTCGTCCCGCCCGCGGAGTTCGACCCCGTCACCTGGGAGCGGTTGACCGAGATCGTACCGGTGGCCAGCGTCGGCACAGTGATGTCGTGGACGTGGCAGCCGGAGCCGCTGGAGGGTCAGCCGTTGGCCCACCCGTTCGCGTGGGCGCTGATTCTGCTCGACGGGGCCGATACGCCGCTCCTGCACGCCGTGGAAACGGGAGCCGCCGGTTCCGCCGGAATCACCACCGGAACCCGAGTGCACGCGCACTGGGTGGATGAACCCGTCGGCGCGATCACCGACATCGCGTACTTCGCGCTGGGCGACGAGCCGGAGGATGTCCCGCCGCCCAAGGAGGGCCTCGATCCGGTGACCATGCTGGTGGTCCCGACCTCGATCGAAATCCAGCACACCGCATCGCTTCCCGAGAGCACGTTCCTGCGGGCATTGGAGCAGGGCAAGTTGCTAGGCGCGCGCACGGGCCAGGACGGCAAGGTGTACTTCCCGCCGAAGGAGGCCAACCCGGCCACCGGCCTCGAGCTCGACAACTACGTCGAACTGCCCGACAGGGGCACGGTGACGACGTTCGCCATCATCAACATCCCGTTCGCAGGGCAGCGCATCAAACCGCCGTACGTCGCGGCCTACGTCCTGCTCGACGGCGCCGACATTCCCTTCCTGCACCTGGTCACCGAGATCGACCCGGCTGAGGTGCGGATGGGCATGCGGGTTCAGGCGGTGTGGAAGCCCAAAGAGGAGTGGGGCCTCGGCATCGACAACATCGACTACTTCCGGCCCACAGGCGAACCCGACGCCGACTACGACACCTACAAGCACCACCTGTAAAGGCTGACTGAGACATGAGAGAAGTCGCTGTCGTAGGGTTTGCGCACGCGCCCCACGTCCGCCGCACCAACGGCACCACCAATGGCGTCGAAATGCTGATGCCGTGCTTCCACCAGCTCTACACCGAACTCGACCTGCAACAGACGGATATCGGATTCTGGTGCTCGGGTTCCTCCGATTACCTTGCGGGCCGGGCATTCTCCTTCATCTCGGCCATCGACTCCATCGGCGCCGTGCCGCCGATCAACGAGTCGCACGTCGAGATGGACGCCGCATGGGCGCTGTACGAGGCCTATATCAAGATCTTGACCGGCGAGGTCGAGACGGCCCTGGTGTACGGGTTCGGCAAGTCGTCGGCGGGCACGCTGCGCCGGGTGCTGGCACTGCAGACCGATCCTTACACCGTCGCCCCGCTGTGGCCCGACTCGGTGAGCATGGCGGGTCTTCAGGCCCGCTTCGGGCTGGATTCCGGTAAATGGACCGCCGAGCAGATGGCGCAGGTTGCGCTCGACGCGCAGACCGCGTCTCCTCGGGTGGACCGTCTCGAATCCGGCGCCAGCGTCGCAGAGCTCCTCGAGCAGCCGTACTTCGCAGAGCCGTTGCGCCGCCACGACATCGCACCGATCACCGACGGCGCATCGGCGATCGTGCTGGCGGCTGGGGACCGCGCGCGCGAGCTGCGGGACCGTCCCGCCTGGATCGCCGGGATCGAACACCGCATCGAGACACCGGTTCTGGGCGCTCGGGATCTGACCACCTCTCCGTCCACTGCGGCCTCGGCCTCCGCGGCGACCGGTGGCGACGCGTCGTCGATCGAGGTCGCGGAGATCTACGCACCGTTCAGCCACCAACAGCTGATCCTCACAGAGGCGATCGGGCTCACCGACAGCACGACGATCAACCCGTCCGGCGGCGCTCTCGCCGCCAATCCGATGTTCTCCGCGGGCTTGGAGCGGATCGGCTTCGCCGCGCAGCACATTTTCGAGGGCAACGCCTCTCGGGTGCTGGCCCACGCGACGAGCGGGCCTGCGCTGCAACAGAATCTGGTCGCTGTCCTGGAGGGTAAGTAGCCATGGCTCCTGAAACAGGCAAGAAGCTCGCTGCCGTTCTCGGTACTGGCCAGACCAAGTACGTGGCCAAGCGCACCGACGTCTCCATGAACGGTCTGGTCCGCGAGGCCATCGACCGCGCGCTCGACGATGCCGGCGTCACGTTTGCCGACATCGACGCTGTGGTGGTCGGCAAGGCTCCCGACTTCTTCGAGGGCGTCATGATGCCCGAGTTGTTCATGGCCGATGCCACCGGCGCGACCGGGAAGCCGCTGATCCGGGTGCACACCGCGGGTTCGGTGGGTGGTTCGACGGCCGTCGTGGCCGCCAGCCTGGTGCAGTCCGGCAAGTACCGGCGCGTGCTGACGATGGCCTGGGAGAAGCAGTCCGAGTCGAACGCCATGTGGGCGTTGAGCATTCCGGTGCCGTTCACCAAACCCGTGGGCGCCGGAGCGGGTGGGTACTTCGCTCCCCATGTGCGCGCCTACATCCGGCGGTCGGGCGCTCCGGTTCACATCGGCGCGATGGTGGCCGTCAAAGACCGTCTCAACGCGGTGAAGAACCCGCTGGCTCATCTGCATCAGCCCGACATCACGCTGGAAAAAGTGATGTCCTCGCCGATGCTGTGGGATCCGATCCGCTATGACGAGACCTGCCCGTCCTCCGACGGGGCGGCAGCAATGGTCATCGGCGATGAGGAAGCAGCCGATGCGCGTGTCGCAGAAGGACATCCGGTCGCGTGGGTGCATGCCACTGCGCTGCGTACTGAACCGCTCGCCTATGCGGGACGCGACCAGGTCAACCCGCAGGCGAGCCGCGATGCCGCGGCAGCGCTGTGGAAGGCCGCCGGGATCACGAGCCCGATCGACGAGATCGACGTCGCTGAGGTCTACGTGCCGTTCTCCTGGTACGAGCCGATGTGGTTGGAGAGTCTGGGATTTGCGCCCGAGGGCGAGGGGTGGAAGCTCACCGAGGCCGGTGAGACGGCCATGACCGGTCGTATCCCGTTCAACCCGTCCGGCGGCGTGTTGTCGTCCAACCCGATCGGCGCGTCGGGCATGATCCGGTTCGCCGAGTCGGCGATCCAGGTGATGGGCAAGGGCGGTGACCATCAGGTCCAGGGGGCTCGCAAGGCCCTCGGCCATGCGTACGGCGGTGGCGCACAGTACTACTCGATGTGGGTGGTCAGCTCAGACAAGCCGGGCGCCTAGCGCAGGCAGCCCTGCCACACCGTCTGGACCAGCCGGTGGATCGACCCGTCGTCGAGGGGCGGCATGCCGAACATCAGCCGATAGTAGGGCGGTGACACCAGCGCGTCGACGGCGACTTCGACGTCGGTGCCGGCCGGCAGTTCGCCACTGCCCACGGCATCGCGCACGATCGCCGCGATGGCGCCTCGGCGCGGTGTGATCCACTGCTCGAACAGTGCCTGCTCGATCGCGGGATCGGACGCCGACGCCGCAATCACGTTGCGCAGCAGGGGTCCGACCTCGGGATCGGCGAGCAAGCCGAACAACGCCTCGACGTGATGGGTGATCGCGTCGACGGAGCTGCTTCCGGGAGGCCGCGTCACCGAGTTTCGCACTCGTTCGTACAGACCTTCCAGGACGATCGAGGCGGCCGACGGCCACCACTTGTAGATCGTCGTGCGGCTGACCTCGGCGCGTTTGGCGATGGCGTCCACCGTCGCCGCCGCGGACCCGCCCCGCAGAGCCAGTTCGGCGGCAGCGGTCAGCACGGCATTGCGCACCGTTTCACTGCGAGGACGGCCGCGGCGAGGCGCATGCTGCTGGTCGTCCACCCGCTCAGCTTATGGCGGGCACCCGCCGTGACCCGGCCGCCGCGACGATCAGACTGAGGATCCCCGCGACGATGCCGAATCCGAACATCATCGGATAGCTGACCCATTGCGACAGGAACGCCATCGCCGCGGGCACACCGAATCCCAGATAGCAGAGGCTGTAGAACACTGCCGTCATGCCGGCCAGGTCGTCGGGTCCCGCGATGCGCTGAATCTCCTGCAGGCCCGCCAGCAGCGCCATTCCGTACCCGGCGCCGAGCACTGCCGCGGCCGTCAGAGCCGCCCATACCGCCACTACGGATGCGGCCCACGCCGCGAAAGCCATGCCCGACACCACGAGTGCCAATGCGACGACGACGCCGGCACGACCCGAGACGAGGGTGCGCCCGAAGTGCTGGACGCCGAACCCGACGCCCAGCGCGACGGCGCACAACAGGGCGGAGAAAGCTATCGGCGCCGCGGCGACATGGTCACTCATCAGCGCGGGCAGGATGGCGTATGCCGACGCGCCGGCACCGAAAACCCACGGGGCGACGGGCACGACGACGGCAAGGAATCGGCGGTGTGACGCGCCGGGAATCGCAAGATCCCTCCACCAGGGCTCCCCGGTGTCGTGACGCTCTCGCGTCTCGGGCGCCGTGACCAACAATGCGGCGGCACCGAACGCCATCGCGATGTTGAGCGCGTAGGGCAGGATTGACGGTGCCGGTCCCCATTCCGCGAGCACGCCCGCGACCCCTGCGCCGAGTCCGAAGCCGGCGGTCAGGCTCATCGCGGCGCGGCGCGCTCCCGCGCCGCTGTGCTCCCAGGGCGGGCTCGACAATTCCTTGATCCAACTGCCCCCGACAGCCATTGCCAGCCCGAGCGCAAGCCCGCTGAACACGCGGCCGGCGGCGAGCACGGCGGCTGACTGGGCGCCCGCGGCGAGGATCAGGGATCCGACCGCAGCCAGCAGCGGGGCCGGGAGCATCAGCGGTCGGCGTCCGAACCGATCCGACAGCGGACCGCCGATGAGCAGCGCGGGGACGATACCCAGGACGTAGGCGAACAGCAGGAGGTCGACCGTGACGGCGGAAAAGCCGTCGTGCACCCGGTACATGACCAACAGTGGCGTGAACTCGTTGCCGCCCCACGCGACCGCGAACGTCGCGGCGGCGACCGCCTGCCAGCGCCCAGTACCGCGCGCCTGGTGTCGGCTGAGCGCCGGTCGCGTCGTCGTCGCCGTCACTTCGCCCGCCTTTCATTAGTGGACAGTCTGTTCACTATATATACGCCGGCGAGTGGGTATTTCCATCCCGGGAGTGCCAAAAGACACATTTTCTGCTGGTGAGCAGCGATTGGATTGCCCGTAAGGGGGCAAAACTGTAACGTGTTCTAGTTAGAGACCTAGAGTTTGGGAGGCCACAGGTGAGCACGGAAACCACCGGGGCAACCGCCGGCATTCGCGAGATCGACACGGGCGCCCTGCCCGACCGCTTCGCCAGGGGTTGGCACTGCCTGGGGCCGGTCAAGGACTACCTCGACGGCAAGCCGCACGGCATCGAGATCTTCGGCACGATGCTCGTCGTCTTCGCCGATTCGCAGGGCGAGCTGAAGGTCCTCGACGGCTACTGCCGACACATGGGCGGCAACCTCGCCCAGGGCGAGATCAAGGGCGACGAGGTTGCCTGCCCGTTCCACGACTGGCGCTGGGGCGGCGACGGCAAATGCAAGCTCGTCCCCTATGCCAAGCGCACGCCGCGGCTGGCCCGCACCCGCGCCTGGCACACCGATGTGCGCGGCGGTCTCCTCTTCGTCTGGCATGACCACGAGGGCAACCCGCCGCAGGAGGAAGTCCGCATCCCGGAGATTCCGGAATGGTCCAGCGGTGAGTGGACCGACTGGAAGTGGAACTCGATGCTGATCGAGGGCTCCAACTGCCGCGAGATCATCGACAACGTCACCGACATGGCGCACTTCTTCTACATCCACTTCGGCCTGCCGACGTACTTCAAGAACGTCTTCGAAGGACACATCGCCAGCCAGTACCTGCACAATGTGGGCCGGCCGGATGTCAACGACATGGGTACCGCGTACGGCGACGCGTCCCTGGATTCGGAGGCCAGCTACTTCGGGCCGTCGTTCATGATCAACTGGCTGCACAACAAGTACGGCGACTTCAAGGCCGAGTCGATCTTGATCAACTGCCACTACCCGGTGACACAGGATTCGTTCGTCCTGCAGTGGGGCGTCATCGTCGAGAAGCCCAAAGGCCTCGATGACGAGACGACCGAGAAGCTCGCCACTGCCTTCACCGACGGTGTCAGCAAGGGCTTCCTGCAGGATGTCGAGATCTGGAAGCACAAGACACGCATCGACAATCCCCTCCTCGTAGAGGAAGACGGTGCGGTGTACCAGATGCGCCGCTGGTACCAGCAGTTCTACGTCGACGTCGCCGACGTGACACCGGACATGACGGACCGCTTCGAGATGGAGGTCGACACCACGATCGCCAACGAGAAGTGGGCCGTCGAAGTCGAGGAGAATCTGCGGGAGAAGGAGAACCTCAAGGCGCGCGAAGCCGAGAAGGCGGAATCGCCGGCGACATGACTTCAGCGAAAAGCGGAGCGGATCGCGCATGACTTCAGCGAAAAGCGGAGCGGATCGCGCATGACTTCAGCGAAAAGCGGAGCGGATCGCGCATGACAGACGCCCCGGATGTGGACCGCCTCGCCAAGTCGATGCTCCAGCTACACGGGCATGACGAAGACGAGCATGATCACGGCCGGCCGACGGACGACAGATCACCGGGATCGTGGCGCAAGGCACCGGATTTCGCGTCTGATCCAGACCGCGCCGCAGCCGTGCGAGAGACCACCGACCGCGATCGCCAGCGCTATCTCACTTCCGGTCTGGTGTCTGTCGATTGCCGTTTCTGCCATGTGACGGTGCAGGTCAAGAAGCTCGGACCCGCGCACACCTCGGTGCAGTGGAACGCCGACGCCACCACACGCTGTGCGCACTTCTCCGAAATTCGATCTGCCGGTGGGGATCCCGCGCGTTCGCGGTCATGCCCGCGACTTGCCGACAGCATCAGGCACGCCGTCGCCGAGGGCTGTCTGGAGGAGTACTCCAGTGCGCCGTCGCCGGGCGACGGCTGAGATGTGGCAGTCAAGCCCAGACGGCTGAGCCTCACAATCCCCTGAACCGCTCCTTGACCTGGTCGTCGGTCAAGCCGTAGTCCGCCAGCGAGTAGGTGTGCTTCGGCGCCCGGGGTCCCTTCTTGCTCTCCTCGTGGGTCGCGCGCACCGACTCGCGGGCTTCGTCGGTGTATTCGATGTCGAAGGCCCGGTAAATATCCTCGACGGCGCCGACCGGGTCCTTGATCAGCTTGAAGTAATCGAGATCGTAGAACTGCGCCGGATCGTGCTTGGCGCGTTCGGCATTGAAGAGCTCCAGTCCGCGCGACCACGTCTCCATCGAGTCGGCACCGATCACGTCACCGGTGAACGTGTTGGACCATCCCTCGGTGGTGTGCTGAGCCAGGGAGCACATCGACGCCATGATCGTCTCGGCCGGCCGATGGCACTGCACCACCAGCGCGTCGGGATACGTCGTGAACAAGGCGTCGAGCGCGAACAGATGACTCGGATTCTTCAGCACCCAGCGCTTTTCGCGGTCATTGAGTCCGATCAACTGCAGGTTGCGACGGTGCCGCTGGTACGACTTGGTCCAGTCTTGCCGCGCGAGCCACTGCGAGTAGGTCGGCACGTGCGCCAGGGTCTCGTAGGACATCGAGTGCAACGACTGCCGCAGCAGCTGCCAGCATTCCTCCACCTCGTCGGCGGTCATGAAGTGCAGGCCCGTGTAGTCCGGATTCTCTTCGTGCGCTTTGGTGAACTGTGCATCGATCTGCTGAAAAACCGGGTTCTGCGCCCAGGTTTCGCGAGGGGGCCGCGGCTGCGGGAACTCGGCCAGCCACAGTTCCAGGCCCTGGTGCCGTGGATCCCCGGCCAGCAACCGGTGCACCGCGGTCGTACCGGTGCGGGGCAGCCCCGTCACGAAGATCGGCCGCTCGATGGGCACGTCGGCGTGCTCGGGGTAGTGCTTGAATGCCGCCTCCGAAACAAGCCGGGCGACAAGCGCATTGCGGATGAAGAACCGGTGCATCTTGCTGCCGAGCTCTGTGAGATCGGCCTCGCGCTGGAAGGACTCCAGCAGGACGCTGAGCGCCTCACGGTAGTTGTCGTCGTCGGAACCGAAATCATCAAGACCGCAGGCCTTCACGGCCGATGCGTGCAGGTCTTCGACGGTGCCTACGTCGGTTCGTCCGCTCATCAGGCTTTGTACTCCCCGCAGTTGACGTCGAGCGCCTGGCCGGTGATGCCGCTCGACAGATCGCTGGCCATGAACAGGATCGCCGACGCCACCTCGTCCTCGGTGGGCAGCCGCTTGAGATCCGATGCCGCAGCGGTGGCCTTGTAGATCTCTTCGACGGTGGTGCCGTACTTGCCGGCCTGGTGTTCGAAGTAGGACTCCAGCGTGCCGCCCCAGATATAGCCCGGCAGTATCGAATTGACCCTGATGCCCTGGTCGCCGAGCTCGGTGGCCAGCGTCTGCGACATTGCCAGCAGCGCCGACTTCGCCATCTTATATGCGCCGTACTTGGCCTGCGAATGGCGCACGACCATCGAGTTCACGTTGACGACAGAGCCTTTCGACTCCGCCAGCGCAGGTGTGAAAGCCTGCACCATGCGCAGGGCGCCGAAGACCGTCAGCTCGATCGCGTCGCGCATGTGCTCGAAGGTGGTATTGGCGAACGGCTTCATCGACGGAACGCGGAACGCGTTGTTGATGAGCACGTCGACTTTCCCGAAGGCCTTGAGGGATTCATCGACAAGATTGTTCACCTGCGCCTCGTCGGTGATATCGGTGCCCACCGACACTGCACGCCTACCCAGATCGGCGATCTGCTTCGCGACGTCGTCGAGACGTTCGACGGTGCGCGCCGCGAGCACCAGGTCGGCACCGGCCCCGGCGCAGCGCCGGGCAAGGGTGGTACCCAACGCAGGACCGACCCCGCTGATGACAACGACCTTACCGTCCAGAAGCCCTCCGGAACCCGTCACGCTAACCCACCATTCTTTCGCCGATCTGCTTCTGGCGCAGCGCAATCCGTGCTCGCCAATCTTCCGCCGAGATCATGTTCAATTCGTAGTACGGCAACGCGGCGCTCACCTTGTCGACGTCCACCAGTTCCACCGTCGGTCCGTCCGACGCCGTCATCTCGCGAGACACTCGCTGCCACCGGAATTGCAGGAAGCCCTTGCGGTGCCCCAGGGTCTCCACCCAGTTGGTGACACCCGGGTTCTGGTCGGACACCACGATACGGATCTTGCCGTCCGGATCTGCCTGAGCCTGCGTACCGTTCAGCGACGTTTGATGGTTGATGTAGTCAAGAGAGATGTACCAGAGGCTGCCGAGCTGGAATCCGAGATAGGGGGCGTCGGTGACGGGCAGCGTGATGACCAGCGCCTGATCTTCGGTGAGATCGAATTGGCCGGCCGACGAGTACTGCGTGGCGAGGCCGCCGGGGGTGAGCCTGGGCGACACCATCTGGTTGGGCGGGGTGTCGTTGTAGAACCACTGCGGGAACTGCAGCCACGTCTTCACGCGCTGCACGAGTTGCTTTCCGGCGACGGCGTAGCGCTTCTCGATGAGCTCCTTGGTCAGGGCCGGCGGCGCGGTGCCCGCGGTATCGGTACGGCAGATCGCAAACGAGCCGCGCTTGGCCGACCAGTCGTTGTAGACCTCGCGAATCACGAGCTGAGATGGCGTGGCCGGCGTGAACCGCCACTCGAACGTGCCGTCGTCGGCGATATCCAGCCTGCGATCGTCGAACGCCGTCTCGCTGTCGGGCACGACTTCGTCGGTGTACTCGCCGCCGAGGAGCTGAAAACTCACGTCGGTGGTGGTGCCGCGAGTGCCGGTCACGACATACTCGTGGCCGGCTTGCACTCGGGTACCGAAATACATCGTGTCCGGGTTGTCGAGCCCCATCTTGGTGAACGGCCCGGTACCGCTGTGCAGGAACGGGTGGTCGCGGTCGTAGTCGAATGCCACATGCGTGCACGCGGCGATGCAACCGGCCAGGTATTGGAGCCCCTCCAGCAGATCTGCTTCGGTTTCGATGAACGGAGCGGTGACGACCAGATTCTCGGCCTCGGCGATGGCGTCGGCCAGCGGCTTCGCAAACACAACATCGAAATTAGAACGCGTTCTATCGAGAGTCAATATATCGACCATCCTGTTTCATATTTGGAACAACTCGGCGCTACATTGCAGGAATGGTCTCACCGATCCAGCCCACACGCGCCTCGCCGCCGACCGACCGGGTGGTCCGGCTTCTCGATTTCCTGGCCAGCCGGCCAACCGAACGCTTCGGGGTGTCCGACCTCGCGCGCCGCATCGGCCTGAGCAAGCCGACCTGTCTTGGCATCGTCACGTCGCTCGCCGAGGCGGGCTATCTCGTCCGCGACCCGGCGGACAAGACCTATCGACTCGGGCCGTCGCTGATCACGTTAGGACACAAAGCTCAGGAATCGTTGCGCGTAAGCCCTGCCGCACGCGAACAACTGCGTCGGCTCTCGGCGCGGTACGACGCCACCGCGGCGCTGTCGGCGGTGGTCGACGACCGCATCACCCTGCTCGATCTGGTCGCGCCCGCCGGCGCAGACCCAGGGGTGGAGGTGGGACAGAGCTACCCGTTTGCCCCGCCTGTCGGCCTCATGTTCGTGCTGTGGGACGACGAGGCGGAACGCAGTTGGCTTGAGATGCAACCGACTTTGCCGCTGCGAATGGACATGGAACGGCTGAGTCGGGTGACTGCGCGCTGTCGCGCCGACGGCTATCTTGTGGAACGGTTGACGCCGGGTGGCCGGCGGTTGTACTCGCTGATGGCCGGTATGCCCACCACCCTGCCCGGCGAATTGCGTGCCCTGCTGGGCGAGCTGGTATCAGATATCGGCGAACGCGTGTATCTGCGTGACGAAAATCCCAGCCGCAAACGTACCGACATCAGCGTCATCTCCGCTCCGGTGTTCGACCACTATCGACGCCAGGTGATGGTTGCCTCGATGCATATCGGAAAAGCGTTGACAGACAATGAGATCACCGTTCGCGCACGTGCCGTCGTCGAAACGGCCGACGCGGTCACCGCACACCTGGGCGGCGCGAAACCGGTCTTCTGATCATCGTCGTCACGAGGTGCTGGCCAGGGCGAACGGCAGCACCTGCTGCGCACCTGCGGCCCGCACCACCCGTGCAGCCATCGTCAGCGTCCAGCCGCTGTCCGCCATGTCGTCGACGAGCAGCACGGGGCCGCCGGCCGCCTGGATCACGGCGGGATCAGGTGGGGCGAAAGACCCATCGAGCGCAGCGACCCGGTATGCCGAGTTCGCAGCCGTCACCGGCCGCCGATCCGGCGCGTACCGCAGCACGCCCAGGTCGGTGAGCCGACCCAGTTCCGCGAGTCTGCGTACCAGCGAGGTGATCAACGCTGGATGGCTGACCGAGTCCACCGCCATGACGCCTGTCGGTCGGGTCTCCCAATCCCACGAGGCGAGTACCTTCACCGCCGCCTGGACAACATCGTCGGACACGTCCGCATCGTCGGCGTCGAGCAGAGCGCGCAGTCGCGCTCCCCAACCGAGATCGGTGAGCCGACCGATGACGCGTCCCGGCGCGGGACCGTCGGTGATCTTTCCACTGAGGTCGAGACCGAGCTTGCCGAGACCTGTCGGCCACTGCTTGCGCGGCGCCAGCGAGACACCCGGTCTCATCAGCCGATGCCGGGAATCCTCGGTCAACGCGGCATCGACGTCAGCGGAATACCGTGCACCCGAGCAGTTGTCGCACCTACCGCACCGTTCGTCATCACCCAGTTCAGGGTCGTCGAGTTGCCTGCGCAGGAATGCCATCCGACACGCGGTGGTGGACTGGTAGTCGAGCATGGCCTGTTGTTCACGCTTGCGGGCCTCATCCAGGGTGCGGTAGCGCGCCTCGTCGTATCCCCACGGCTGCCCGGTGCCGATCCAACCACCTTTGACGCGGCGAACCGCCCCGTCGACATCGAGCACCTTCAGCACCATCTCCAGGCGTGACCGATTGAGGTCGACGAGCGGTTCCAGAGCGGCTGTCGATTGCGGCCGCCCGGCGTCCAATGCATGAATCACATTGCGCACCATGGATTCTGACGGGAACGCCACCGACGCGAAGTACCGCCAGACATCCTGGTCCTCGTGGCCAGGAAGAAGCACCACCTCGGCGCTGGGCGTCGAGCGGCCCGCGCGTCCGACTTGCTGGTAGTACGCGATCGGCGATGACGGCGCCCCGAGGTGGACGACGAATCCGAGGTCGGGTTTGTCGAAGCCCATGCCCAGCGCGGAGGTGGCGATGAGTGCCTTGACCCGATTGGCGAGAAGATCGGCCTCCAACTGCTCACGTTCCGCCGCCTCGGTGGCGCCTGTGTAGGACGCGACCTTGTGCCCCTGCTCGGCCAGCAGCGCCGCCACATCGTTGGCCTGCGCCACCGTCAGTGTGTAGACGATTCCAGAGCCTGGAAGCGAACCCAGATGCGCGACAAGCCATGCCGCTCGTTGGGCCGGGTTGCCCGCCTTCACCACGGACAGCCGCAGCGACTCACGGTCCAGCCCCCCGCGCAGTACCAACGTATCGCTTCTGCCGTCTTGCTCGTCGCGTCCGCAGTCCCCGACGCCCAGCTGCGCGGCGACGTCCGTGACGACCCGGTCGTTGGCGGTCGCCGTGGTGGCGAGCACCGGCACATCGGCGCCCAGGTCGGCGAGCAGGGTTCGGATACGCCGGTAGTCGGGCCGGAAGTCGTGTCCCCAGTCCGAGACGCAGTGCGCTTCGTCGACGACGACCATTCCCGCGTCGTGCGCTAGTGCGGGTAGGACTTCGTCGCGAAAGTCCGGATTGTTCAAGCGTTCCGGGCTGACGAGCAGCACGTCGAGCTCTTCGCGGCGCACCCGTTCGTGGATCTCCGCCCAGTCCGCGACGTTGCTCGAGTTGATGGTCGCCGCACGCACACCGGCGCGGTCGGCGGCCGCGACCTGGTTTCGCATCAGGGCCAGCAGCGGCGACACGATGACCGTGGGCCCGTGCCCGGCGGCGCGCAGCAGCTTTGCCGAGATGAAGTAGACGGCCGACTTCCCCCACCCGGTGCGCTGCACGACGAGGGCTCGGCGCCGGTGCACGACGAGCGCCTCGATCGCCGTCCACTGGTCGTCGCGCAGGACCGCCTCGGGGCCCGCCAGTTGTTCGAGAATCTCCTGCGCGTCCGCTCTGGTCGCCACCATGGCCACCATCGTGCCCGGCAGGTCTGACGCCGGCTCGTCAGCCCTAATGGACGACGAGCCAGATGGCGATGAAATGGCACACCGCAGCAGCGGCGGTGAAAGCGTGGAAGAACTCGTGGTGACCGAAGGTGGTGGGCCACGGATTGGGCCACTGCACTCCGTAGAGGATCGCGCCGATGTTGTACAGCACACCGCCGGCGATCAGCAGCGCGACGACGGTGATGCCGGCACCGTCGAGTAGCGCGCCGGCGAACCAGATCGCCACGTAGCCGAGCAGCAGATACAGCGGCACCCCGACCCATCGCGGTGCCGAAGGCCAGCACATTTTCAGTGCCACACCGGCCGCTGCCCCCGCCCATACGATCGTCAGCAGTTCCGCCCCCAGCTGTGGAGGCATGGCCAGCACCGCCAGCGGGGTGTAGCACGCCGCGATGAAGACGAAGATAGCCGAGTGGTCGAGGCGCATCATCCACTTCTCGGCCAGCGCGGATCCCCATTGGACGCGGTGGTAGGTGGCACTGACGGTGAACATGGCGACCACTGCGAGCGCGTACACCGAGGCGGCCCACCAGGCGTGCGGAGAGCTCGCGAGCCGCGCGCCCTGGATCAGCGCGACTCCGGCGAAAACAGCGATGACGGCGAACACGAGGTGGATCCAGCCGCGGGCACGGGGTGTGCTGACAAGGTCGACTCCACAGCCGGAACCGGCGGGCGGGTCGCCGTCGATCAGGATGTCTCCGATGTTCTCAGCGAGCCGTGCCTTGCCTACGGCTGGCCGCCACGGATCGCGGCGGCGCACCCGGAGCCTAGCCTGCTAGGGGACGGTAGGTCGGTAACCAAGCCAGGATCGGCCATCCACCGAACGACCTAGGCCGGCGCTCCGGCCGCGTCTTGTTCGCGTTTGATTTCCAGGGCGATGTCGATGAGTTGGTCTTCCTGGCCGCCGATGAGTTTGCGTTGTCCGGCGCGGTGTAGCAGTTGGTGGGCGGGCACGCCGTAGCGTTCGGACTGGCGGATGGCGTGTTTGAGGAAGCTGGAGTACACCCCGGAGTAGCCCATGATCAGGGCGTTGCGGTCCAGCAGGCACTCGGCCGGCATCGCCGGGGCCACGACCTCTTCGGCGGCGTCGGCGATGTCGAAGAAGTCGATGCCGGTCTTGACGCCGATCTTGTCGAACACCCCGATCAACGCCTCGACCGGTGCGTTGCCCGCACCTGCGCCGAAGCGGCGGCACGACCCGTCGATCTGCTTGGCCCCGGCACGGACCGCCTCGATCGAGTTCGCGACGCCCAGACCGAGGTTCTCATGGCCGTGAAACCCCACCTGGGCGTCGTCGCCGAGTTCGGCGACCAACGCGCTCACCCGATCGGCCACCCCTTCGAGGACCAGCGCACCCGCGGAGTCCACGACATACACACACTGACAGCCGGCATCGGCCATGATCCGGGCCTGCTTGGCCAGCTTCTCCGGGGAGATGGTGTGGCTCATCATCAAAAACCCGACGGTCTCCAGACCGAGCTCACGCGCGAGCCCGAAGTGCTGGATCGACACGTCGGCCTCGGTGCAGTGCGTGGCGATCCGGCAGATCGACCCACCGTTGTTCTGGGCTTCCTTGATGTCTTCCTTGGTTCCCACCCCCGGCAGCATCAGGAACGCGATCTTGGACTCTTTCGCGGTCTCGGCGGCGAGCTTGATCAGCTCCTGCTCGGGGGTCTTGGAGAACCCGTAGTTGAAGCTCGACCCGCCCAAACCGTCACCGTGGGTCACCTCGATGACCGGCACCCCCGCGGCATCCAGCGCCGCCACGATCGCACCCACCTCGTCGCGGGTGAACTGGTGACGCTTGTGATGACTCCCGTCGCGCAGCGAGGTGTCAGTCATCCGGATATCCCACATCGGATCGAAATAAATGCCGTCGGTGCTCATGCGTGACCTCCGGTGGTCGCGGCCAAAATCTCCTTGGCGACCTCTTCGCCCACCTTGGTGGCCGCCGCCGTCATGATGTCGAGGTTCCCAGCGTAGGGCGGCAGGTAATCGCCCGCACCCTCCACTTCCACGAACGTGGTGACCACGTGATGGCCCCCGTTGACCACCGAGGGCTCGTCGAACTGCGGCTCGTTGAGCAGCCGGTAGCCCGGCACATAGGCCTGCACCTCGGCGACGACATCTTTGATCGACGCCGTGATCGCGGCATGATCGGCGTCCTCGGGAATCGCGCAGAAGATGGTGTCACGCATGATCATCGGCGGATCCGCCGGATTCAAAATGATGATCGCCTTCCCCCGCGCCGCACCACCGATGTCGCGCACACCGGCGCTGGTGGTCTTGGTGAACTCGTCGATATTGGCCCGCGTACCCGGGCCCGCCGACGCCGAGGACACCGACGCCACGATCTCGGCGTACGCCACATCCACCACGCGGCTCACCGCATACACCATCGGAATGGTCGCCTGTCCGCCGCAGGTGACCATGTTGACGTTGGGCGCATCCAGGTGTGCGCGCAGATTCGCCGGCGGGATCACCCCAGGCCCCACCGCCGCCGGCGTCAGATCGATCGCGCGGATACCCGCCTCGGCATACCGCGGCGCCGCATCGCGATGCACGTAGGCGCTGGTGGCCTCGAAGACCATGTCGGGCTTCTCATCGAGCCCCAGCAGCCAGTCAACACCCTCGTGCGACGTTTCCAGGCCCAGTGTGCGCGCCCGCGCCAAACCCTCACTGTCGGGGTCGATCCCGATCATCCAGCGCGGCTCAAGCCAGTCCGAGCGCAACAACTTGTACAGCAGATCAGTGCTGATATTGCCCGACCCCACGATCGCGACAGATGCTTTTGTGCCAGCCATAAGTGCGGCTCCTATTCGAAATCCAGTCGTACTGAACCTAACCCGGAAAAGTCGGCAACGAAATGGCTTCCCGGGGGTGCATCTATCGCACGCGTACACGACCCCGGCAACACAATGTCACCCGCCCGCAGCCGCACCCCGAAGCCCTCCACCTTGCGGGCCAGCCACGCCACCGCAGTCACCGGATTACCCAGCACCGCATCACTGCGCCCCTGCGCGACCACCTCACCGTTGTTGGTCAACACCGCATCAATATTTTTGATGTCAATGTCTTTGGGCGACACCCGCGCCTCACCCAGCACCCACCCCGCCGACGACGCATTATCAGCGATCGTGTCGCACAACTTGATCTGCCAATTCGTGATCCGGGTATCGATCAACTCGATCGCCGGCGCGAACGCCGCCGTCGCCGCCAACACATCATCCTCGGTGCACCCCGCACCCGGCAGATCATCAGAGAGGATGAAACCGACCTCCACCTCCACCCGCGGATACAAATAACGGCCCGACGGAACCGGCCGGTCCTCGAAGACCTGCATCTCCTCCAGCAGATGCCCGTAATCAGGCTCGTCGACGCCCATCATCTTCTGCATCGCCTCCGACGAGAGCCCCACCTTGTGCCCGATCACCCGAGCACCCCCGGCCACCCGCTGACCGATATTGATCAACTGGATCTCATACGCATCGACCACATCGATATCGGGATGACCATCAGTCAAAGGCGCAATCGGCACACGACTACGCTCAGCCTCAGCCAAATCCGCGGCCAACTTCTCACGCACCTCAACGGGCAACATTTGTGAAGTCCCCTCGTTTCGTAGACCGGCACAGTTGTTAGTCGGCCGGGCAATTCTATAACGTGTTCTACATGACGCAGCAGGAGTATGACGTCGTCGTGGTGGGCAGCGGAGCTGCCGGTATGGTCGCCGCCCTCACCGCGGCCCACCAGGGCCTCTCGACAGTAGTCGTTGAGAAGGCGCCGCACTATGGCGGTTCGACGGCTCGTTCCGGTGGCGGCGTGTGGATCCCGAACAACGAGGTGCTCCAGCGTGACGGCGTCAAAGACACTCCAGAGGCCGCGCGCACGTACCTGCACGCGATCATCGGCGACGTCGTGCCCGCCGAGAAGATCGATACGTATCTGCAGCGTGGCCCGGAGATGCTGTCGTTCGTGTTGAAGCACTCGCCTTTGAAGCTGTGCTGGGTGCCCAACTACTCCGACTACTACCCGGAGACGCCGGGCGGCAAGCCCTCCGGTCGTTCCGTGGAGCCCAAGCCCTTCAACGCCCGCAAGCTCGGCCCCGACGAGAAGGGTCTTGAGCCGCCCTACGGCAAGGTGCCGCTGAACATGGTGGTGATGCAGCAGGACTACGTGCGCCTCAACCAGCTCAAGCGCCACCCGCGTGGGCTCCTGCGCAGCGTCAAAGTCGGCGTGCGGTCAGTGTGGGCGAACGCCACCCGCAAGAACTTGGTAGGCATGGGCCGTGCGCTGATTGCACCGTTGCGCATCGGCCTGCAGGAGGCCGGCGTCCCGGTCCTCCTGAACACCGCACTGACCGATCTCTACGTCGAGGACGGTGCGGTGAAGGGCATCTACGTGCTCGACACGACAGGCCCGGAAAGCGCTGAGCCACAGCTGATCCGGGCCCGCCGGGGTGTCATCCTCGGCAGCGGAGGTTTCGAGCACAACGAGCAGATGCGGGTGAAGTACCAGCGCGCCCCCATCACGACAGAATGGACCGTCGGCGCGGTCGCCAACACCGGCGATGGCATCCTGGCCGCCGAAAAACTCGGCGCCGCACTCGATGTCATGGAAGACGCATGGTGGGGCCCCACGGTCCCGCTGGTCGACGCCCCGTGGTTCGCGTTGTCCGAGCGCAACTCCCCCGGCTCGATCATCGTCAACATGGCCGGCAAGCGGTTCATGAACGAGTCCATGCCTTATGTGGAGGCATGCCATCACATGTACGGCGGCAAGTACGGCCAGGGCCCCGGGCCCGGGGAGAACATCCCCGCATGGCTGGTGTTCGACCAGCAGTACCGCGACCGCTATATCTTCGCGGGTTTGCAACCAGGACAACGCATTCCGAAGAAGTGGATGGAGTCCGGCGTCATCGTGAAGGCAGATACGCTGGACGAACTGGCCGAGAAGACAGGCCTTCCCGTCGACGAGTTCAGGGCGACGGTCGAACGGTTCAACGGTTTCGCCCGTTCCGGGGTTGACGAGGACTTCAAGCGCGGCGAAAGCGCGTACGACCGTTACTACGGCGATCCGACCAACAAGCCGAACCCGAACCTGGGCGAGATCGCCACCGGGCCGTTCTATGCCGCCAAGATGGTCCCCGGTGACCTCGGCACCAAGGGCGGAATCGTCACCGACATCAAGGGCCGCGCACTGCGCGACGACGGCTCGATCATCGAAGGCCTCTATGCGGCGGGCAACGTGAGCGCCCCGGTGATGGGGCACACCTATCCGGGACCGGGCGGAACCATCGGGCCCGCGATGACCTTCGGGTATCTGGCGGCGCTTCACCTGGCAGGGAAGGACTAGCGTGCCCATCAATCTCGACGAGGCCATCGGCGCGGAGCTCCCTCCCGTCGAATTCTCTTGGAGCAGCAGCGATGTCCAGCTCTATCATCTGGGCCTCGGGGCCGGCGCTGACCCGATGGACAAAGCAGAGCTGCGCTACCTGACCGACGGCACGCCGCAGGTGCTGCCCACTTTCGGCAATGTGGCACAGAGCTTTCACATGACCGAGCCGCCCGCGGTGAAGTTCCCCGGCATCGACATCGAGCTCAGCAAGGTGCTGCACGCGAGCGAGGCCGTCACGGTTCCTGGTCCGATCCCGGCAGCGGGCACAGGTATCGCCGTCACCCGGTTCACCGAGATCTGGGACAAGGGCAAGGCGGCGGTCATCTGGTCGGAGACCGAAGTCAAGGATCCCGACGGTACCTTGCTGTGGACGCAGAAGCGGTCGATCTTCGCCCGCGGTGAGGGCGGATTCGGTGGCGACCGCGGGCCCTCTGGATCCTCGGCGGCCCCGGATCGTGCTCCCGACCTCGAGCTGTCGGTACCTACCTCACCGCAGCAGGCGCTGCTGTACCGGATGTGCGGGGATCGCAACCCGTTGCACTCGGATCCGGACTTCGCGGCGGCCGCGGGCTTCCCGCGCCCGATCCTGCACGGGCTGTGCACGTACGGCATGACCTGTAAAGCATTGGTGGACAACCTGCTCGACGGGGACGTCAGCGGCCTGAAGTCCTACGGGGCGCGAATGGCCGGCGTCGTGTTCCCCGGCGAATCGCTCAAGGTCAGCGTCTGGAAGGGGGACGGAACGTACTCCGCGACCGTCACCGCTCCGGACCGCGACGACGCCGTCGCGCTGGCGGGCGTGGAGTTCATCCCCGCCTGACGCGCGGCTACTTGCAGAGCTCGGTGATCTTGTTGGACGTCGCCTGCGCGTCGTTCATCCGATTGATCTGGTTGGGATCGTCGCCGGGGGCACCTGCGAGTTGCCCCATGCCGATGTACTCCAGATTGTTGGCAAAAGACCGCACGGCGTCGGCCAGGTCGGCCGGCACTTCACCGTCCAACCGAGACAGCAGGAACTGCCCGCCACCCAGGGTCGCGAGCCGTGCGTTGGCCGCTACCGCCTGGGTAGCCACCGGGTCGGGCCCGAGATTGGCGTTGGTCTGCAGTGAGACCGCGTTGCGCACGAGGGTGAATGCGGTGCAGACACGTGTTTTGGGGTCGGTCGACTGATCAGCGGTCGCCGCTGAAGTTTCGCTGGTGGGCGACGGTGCGCTCACCAAAGCGAAGATTGCGACACCAAGGGCCGCGACTGCGACCACCAGGGCGGCGATGACGAGCTGACCGGTACGAGGAGATGACGATTCCGACACGGGCGCGATCATACGGCAAAGCGCCCGCGAAAATTCTCTTCCGCCAAAGGGTTTGATCGCCGAAGCGAAAAGCGGGCCCACCGGCGATGCCGGTGGACCCGCTTTCGGTAGCACTAACTCCTAGTCGGAGGCGTCCACACCGGAGGGAGCGCTGGACGGCGATCCGTCGTTGCCGTCCTCGCCGTTGGATCCGATGACGCCCTTTGATCCGCCGCTACCACCGGTGCCGCCCGTGGCGGTTCCGGTACCACCGGGTTCGACAGCACCGTCGCCGCCGTCGCCGCCATCACCGCCGTTGCCGACGAAGGGGCCGCCGTTGCCGCCGTCACCACCGTTGCCGCCCTTGCCGTTGCCGCTGCCCGCCGGGTCGCCTTCTTCATCAGGCACGCCGCCGGTTCCATCGCCGCCTCGGCCGCCGCTCCCGCCGTTGCCGGTGACATT
The DNA here is from genome assembly GCF_001650495.1 of Mycolicibacterium iranicum. Taxonomy (GTDB): domain Bacteria; phylum Actinomycetota; class Actinomycetes; order Mycobacteriales; family Mycobacteriaceae; genus Mycobacterium; species Mycobacterium iranicum_A. The sequence goes on from NZ_LWCS01000001.1 coordinate 226,357, forward strand.
CGCCTCGCCGCCTGTGCCGCCATTACCGCCGGTCGCATTGCCGTCGAGGCTCTCCGCGAGGCCGCCCTCGCCGCCGTCGCCGCCATTGCCGTTCAGGGCTTCGCCACCGGCCCCACCGTTGCCGCCCTTGGCGTCGGCGTCGGCGTAACCGAGGCCGGAACCACCCCAGCCTCCTTCAGCGCCGTTGCCGACGCCCCAGTCGCTGCCACCAGTGCCACCGTTGCCGCCGGTTCCTGTCTTGCCGTCCGCTTCGGCGATGCCGTCGCCGCCGTCGCCACCTACGCCGGCCTTGCCGTAGGCCGCGTCGCCACCATCACCGCCGCGGCCTCCGGTCGCATTGCCGTTCACCGAGCTGGCGTCACCGCCCCTGCCGCCGGCGCCTGCACTTCCAAAGCCTGAGGTTCCGAAGCGGCTCCCGCCACCGTCGCCGCCGCGACCACCGGTCGCATTGTTACCGCCGGCCTTGTCACCGGTGAAGTTGCTCGTGTTGTCGTCGTCGCCGCCGCGGCCGCCGGAGCCACCGTTGCCGAAGAGGGATCCGTCACCGCCGGCGCCACCCGCGCCGGCTGACGAAGTCTTGTTGCCCTGAGCGTCGTACTCGGCGTCCAGACCGTCGCCGCCGGCCCCACCGTTGCCGAACAGGTAGCCTGCATGGCCACCGTCGCCACCGTTGGCCCCGGCGCCACCGTTGCCCCACAGCAGTCCGCCGTCGCCACCGTTGCAGGCGTCGCCTTCGCAGTCGTCAGCAGCATCGAGGCCGTTGCCGATCAGCCACCCGCCGGGGCCGATGATCGGGCGCAGCGCCGGGTTCGCACTCTGCGACTCGAGCGCGAGCGCCGACGTGCTGCGGGCATCCTTGCGATCACTGCCGCCGTTGAGGGACAGGAACAGCAGTTCCTCTTCGTTCGAAACGAGCTGGACCTGAATGTCAGTCGGTGCCTGCGCATCGTCGATCAACGTCAGCGCTCCGACGCCGGCGAATGCCGCCCCGGCAACACCCGCGGTGATGCTGGCGCCCAGGTAGGTGCGGATTGCCGCCGAGCGATCGGCCTTCTTGGCGTGCCTTGCCATTGTCTTGCCCCCTGAGAAGGTAGTTACATCGGGTGAAGTCGCCCCGAGCATCTACTCCAGGCAACGCGTAGACAGTCTTACCAGAGCGAAGGCCAGATTGTTGGCTTTTGCTGGGCCTTATTTCAAGGGTTCACCTGATCGCCGTGTTCTGCTCGCCGTCGAGTACGCCCGATCCGACGCCGTCCGTTCCTAGGCGGCCGCTCAGCCCTTCTCGCTTCGCGTCGTTCTTCGCAGTGGCCACAGGTCAACTGGGGTAATCGTTGGTGCGCCCCGCGAAGTGCACGGAACCGCATCGACGTCCCCTCGGGGTACATCCATGAGCTCCGCAGAACGAAGGAGGGGCACTCAACGGGATCTCGTTGCGTTTGCTACGGAATCAGTCGGTTTCCGCTCACCAGGACTGTGCCGGCAACGAACGATCCTCGCCCAAAAATGGCGTTTGATGCCAAGAGCTGGCCGGATGACACTACCTCGACCAACTCAGCAACTTCGCATTTTCTGACCCCGGAGTCCACAGAAGCCAGAATCCGACCACCGAAGGCCACTGACCGGTCATCCGGGTAACCGAAGCCGGTTAACCGACCTGTTACGTTTCTCCGGGGGATAACCTCGCTGATCGCTCTACGAAACCAGGAGGAAAACGCGTGAAAATCAAGCCCGTATCGGCAGCTCTCACCACCGTGGCGGCAGCCGCAGTGGTCCTTGCTGGAGCATCCGTCGCCTCGGCCGAAACCGAGACGCAGTGGCTCGGACAGCCAGGCGAGCTCGTCAACGGCAACGTCGTACAGCATTGGACAGTCAGTCATCTCAAGCCAAGCTCCGACGTCATCCCCTACCGACCGGTGGGCACCCTCTGGGAAGCCAACGCCAGCGACGAAGCGATCTCGGGCAGCGTGACCCCGATCATCTCCAACCTCAACGCCCGCGCGAAGAACGGCGACACCTACCGTGTGCTCTTCGGCGTCGCGACGGCACAGGGAGTGAACCCGTCGACACTTGCGCAGGGCCAGAAGACCTCAGGCAAGATCTACTTCCTTAGCGACCCCTGAACGTAAACCTGCCGTATTCGCCCAGGTGAAGAAGTCACGAACGCGTCCGCGACACACCGATAGAAATGTCAAGTTTTGTCAGTGGGTCGGGCAGTATCGATTTTATGGCGAGACGAATGACGCCTGCGCAAGCTCGTGCCGCGATGCAGCGAGCGGCGAGAGACGCGCAACGTGCCGCTGAGCGGCAACGTCAAGCACATACCCAGGCTGTTCGAAAAGCACAGCAGGCTGCGAAGAAGCAGCAGGAGAGCCTCAAGCGGGCGGTCGACCAACGGAACAGGGCTATCCGCGAATACAACCGGGAAGTGCGCCAATACAACGCCAAGGCCAAATCGCATAACCAGAAGGTCGAAAATCAGCGCCGGCGGTTGATTCAAGAACTGAAGCGCCTTCAATCGCGTCCAGCCACGGTGCGAGTAACCTATCGCTCTTCGGTCCAGCATCTGGCAACTGCGTATGAGACGCTGGAGCATAGTTTCCAGGATCGCGCCCTGAATGACGTTGAACGCGAGTTCCTCGACCGTGCCAGCGAGGAGGCGGCTAACAGTGCGTATCTAGCGAACGCACTCGACGGCGACGTCCACAAAGACGAGGCGGATAACGTCGAAGATCTCAGCGGTCCGAGTATGACCGCCGAACTTGGACGGTTCTCACAAGATCTCGTCAGCCGGTGGACTGGTGCCCTGTTTGCGCTGAACCCAGCGAATCCGGATGCTGCACGTCATTTCTGCACTAGTGCACGCGAAGTACTCACTTCAATCCTAGACATCGCTGCGCCGGATTCCGTGGTACTACAGGCGCATCGGGAATGTGAGGTCACCCCCCGGGGGACGCCGACGCGCAGAGCGAAGATCCGATACCTGCTGTCCCGCAAGGGAATCGTCGAAGATTCGGCGGATGAATTTGTCGAGGCCGACATCGACAACTCGGTATCGCTCTTCACCATGTTCAACAAGGGGACGCACGGTGTTGCCGGGCGCTTCAGCATCCCGCAGCTGTCAGCGCTCCGCACTCGAGTGGAGGCGTCGATTGGCTTCCTGAACAGCATCATTTGACGCTTGCTGACGTCTTACCGGCTCGTCTCGACGCACCGACTGCCGGTATGATTTTGACCGGATTCGGGAGTCGTTTGATCACAAACATCGGAGTGTTTGTGGACTCGGGGTGAGCTGAATTGCTCACGCATTTGGGGGCTGACTGCGGCTCTACGGTGTGCTCTGGCAGAAGCGGATCGTGTTGGAGAACGGGTCGATGACTTCCATCGTTGGGCCCCCTGGTGAGTCGACTTCGATTCCAGGGCTCATCCGCCCGTAGCCGGTGGCATGAAGTTCCTTGTGCAGTGCGGTGACGTCGCCGACGGGTACCCATAGGGTCGAACCGGGGGTGCCGTCGCCGTGGTGCTCGGAGAGGTCGAGGACGAACTGATCGCGACGCAAACGCATGTAGAGGATCGACTGAGCATAATCGAAACGGTGTTCCCACTCGACGCTGAAGTGCAGATAGTCGATGTAGAACTCGCGGGCGCGGGCCTCGTCGAGGCTACGGAGCACGGGCACCGGTGCGCTCATGCCTCGCCGGTACGCAAGCCGCGACGCCGCCGTGTTCCAGTCCCGGAAACCGAGTTGTTGGGCCACGATCTCCAGCGCTTTGGAATGCGTGAGAGCGGTGTCAGGTAGTTGGTCGCGCAGTACGCGGGCGGCCCGCTTAGCGTCGTCAAGGGTCAGATCCATCACTTCACCTACGTTTCCGGTGCCGGTGTGCAATTCAGTGCCCGCGTTGCTGAGCTGTTGAAGGCACCGTTGCTCGTAGATAAGTGCGATGGTGACCGATCGCGATGTGTTCACCTGACCGATGTCTCGGCGCGGGCGGCGGGTCACATCGAACCCTGTGTGCTGACGCTACGGCCTGCGAGCAGAGGTTTCAAGTCTCATCAGTGGATTCGAACACTGGCTTCGGTTGAACGAGAAAGGCAACCTGTCTCAGTATCGTTTGGTGGTGAACTCAATGGCGGTCTGGGCGATGATGCTGGTGTGCCGAGTTTGATTCCGCAGGCGATGGCCACTGGATCGCTGCGTCGCAAATCTCATCCGTCGGTGCCCGTGGGGACCGTCGCGTTGCTGCGGCCGTGGCAGCCGTCAGACGCCGGTGCTGTGGTGGAGGCCTTCACAGATCCAGAAATCCAACGCTGGCATGTGCGGCGCGCTGACTCGGTGGACGAGGCGCGGCAGTGGATCACCAGCTGGAGGGCTGGTTGGGGTAAAGAGACGCAGTTGAATTGGGCATTGGTGGATCGCAGCACCGGTTCGTTGATGGGCCGCGTGTCACTCAAGAGCGTCGACCTCCACGACGGCTCGGCGGGTGTGGCCTACTGGATGGTGCCCGCCTGGCGTGGACACGGGCTCTGTTCACAAGCCGTGATTGCATTGTGTCAGTGGGCATTCAAAGAAGCCGGGTTCCATCGAATCGGGTTGGATCATTCGGTCCTCAACGGCGCGTCGTGTCGGGTCGCCGTGAAGGCCGGCTTCTACGCCGAGGGCATCTGCAAGGGCGCGGCGCTGCACGCCGATGGCTGGCACGACATGCACCGGCACGCGCTGCTCGCCGCCCCCGCAGGCGCGGCCCAGCCGGTCTGACAAGTCGATGCTTACGCTACTTGGCCCGCTGGACCCGCTTCCGTCCACGACTCGACGCATCCTCGTCACCGGGTCCTCGGGTGCGGGCAAGAGCACCTTGCGGGAGACGATCAGCACCACCCTGCACCTGCCGACTGTGGAGATCGACTCGCTTCACCACGGACCCCATTGGACACCTCGGCAGACCTTCGCCGCTGACGTCGACGACTTCACCTCAGGGCCCAGCTGGGTCGTCGAATGGCAGTACTCGCAGGTGCGGGCCATGCTGCTCGACCGCGCCGATGTTCTCGTCTGGCTCGATCACAGCCGATGGACAGTCACCCACCGGGTCGTGCGGCGCACACTACGCCGGCGCATCCGTCGCATAGAACTGTGGAATGGCAATCATGAGCCGCCGCTACGGACCATATTCACCGACCGTGAGCACATCATCCGCTGGTCGTGGCGGACCCACCGCAAACGTCGATGCGAAGCCCTCGACGTAGCCCACGGAGTCGGCGGTCCCTTGGTCGTCCGCCTCGCCGGTCAACACCAAGTCGATACCTGGGTGCGAGGGCCACTCGCAAAGTTAGCCGCTCATAAGCCGGACGCAGGATGATCGCTGCACACTCGGCCAGAGCCGGATATGTCAAGTCATCGAAGGTCTTTGACCAACGCGAGGCCTAGTGGTCCATTGCCTTGTCCGACGACGCGAAACCCCTTGCGCTCGTAGAGGCGCTTGGCAGGGTTGCGTACGTGGACGTTGGTACACATGGTGTCGTGACTCTTCGCCAGGTCGGCGAACAGCCGGTCCAGGAGCATGCCGCCGATGCCGACACCACGGCGCTCTGGTGCCACAGCGATGCACAGCTCGGGCATAGGCACACCCGCCGCATCACAGCGCAATGGCGGACTGCCGTGATAGGTCCACACCGCACCGACGGGCGTGCCGCTGTGATCCTCGGCGATGATCGGCAGCACTCCATCAGGCGGAAGCATCTCCAACACCTCGTCGTCATCGGGGTCAGGAAGGGGCCAATCTTCGATGACGCAGGCGTGACGTGCCATCTCGACGATGAAGGAAGCATCGGCAGGCCCGGCCGCGCGACGCAGGGTGTACTGAGATGTCATCGCCCGATTGTGGCTGACGCCTTGTTCCGAGCACACCTTGTTTTCACCGCGCCGCTCACCGGAAAAGCCCCCGTGCGAAAGGTTCGCGAGCCCTTTCGATCACTTAGGAATGAGACACCGGTGGTTCGAACCTCGCGATAGCGTCGAGTACCGCGGCAGCCATAGCTGGGCTTCCGGTGTGACCGGAGTCATCAATGATTGTCAGATCAGCCTCAGGCCAGGCTTGCGCGAGTTCCCATGCGGTGCGCAACGGGCCGGACAGATCAAGGCGGCCATGGATCAGTACGCCGGGAATTCCCTTGAGGCGGTGAGCGTCTCGCAGCAGCTGCCCGTCTTCCAGCCAAGCGCCGTGGGCGAAGTAGTGGGTGCATATCCGCACGAACGCCAGCTTCGCCGCGTCAAGTTTGGCACTGTATTGGCCCGGGTTGCCGAGGTGTTCGTGTGCGATGACGGCGTCCTCCCACGTGCACCAATCGCGGGCAGCCTGCTCGCGTATCGCAGGATCAGGGTTCTCCATCAGCTGCCGATAGGCCTCGACGAGGTTGCTGTCGCGGTCGTGGTGGGGCACGCCCGCGCGGAAGCGGTCCCATTCGATCGGGAGCAGCAGGCGTAGTCCGTGATAGAGCCAGTTGATTTCTTGGGGCCGCGTCATGGTGACCCCGACCAAGACGATGCCGATCACCCGTTCGGGGTGGCGTTCGGCGTAGGCGAGGATGAGGGTGGATGCCCACGACCCGCCGTAGAGCAGCCAATGCTCGATACCGAGGTGCTGGCGCAGTGCCTCCATGTCGGCCAATAGGTGTTCGGTGGTGTTGTGTGCCATGTCGGTTGTCGGGTCGGCTGCACTGGGCTGGCTGTCGCCGCATCCGCGCTGGTCGAATACCACGACCTGAAAATGGTCGGGGTGAAACCCCTTGTGGGCGCCGCGTGGTCGTCCTGATCCCGGGCCGCCGTGAACGACGAGTGCGGGCCGGCCATCGGGGTTGCCCCTGGCCTCCCAGTAGATGCGGTTGTCGTGACCCACATCGAGTAACCCGTGGTCGTACACCTGCGGCTCGGGGAACGATTGCGGTTCAGACACTCTGGTGACGTTATCGCGGCCAGCTGACGACCGTCGGAATCAGCAAGGAGGAGTTCTCATTGCCTTCCGCCGACGATGCTGGTCACGGTATCGACGACCTCCGATAGCGGGCGGTCGGTGCGTACTTCGTGGGTGGCGGCTTGGCGCAGCACTGGTTCCACGTGGGCGATGTCGGCCAGGATCTGTGCACGCTCTTCGGCGGATTTGCCGAAGGGGTTGTTGGTGCGGCCTTGGATGCGCTGCAGTACGACGTGGGTCGGGGCGCTGAGCAAGATGATCGCGTCGAAGCGCTCGTAGAAACGTCCTTGGTTGGCCACTGTGCCCTGCACGATCAGTGGAGTCTCACGAGGTCGATCCAACAACTCCTCGATCAACGCCTCCCGCCATAACGGCTCACCCTCGACGACCTCGATCCATTCACCGTCGTCGGTATCGACAGTCAAGTAGCCGCGCCGGGCAAGGTCGGCCAGCACCGTTGACTTGCCTACGCCAGACATCCCGGTCACCAAGATCGCCCTACTCCGCGCCATAACCAGCATTCAACCGTGACCGGGCCGCTCTATTCATCCACCTGCAAAAGGACGTGATGTCAGGGCAAGCTGTAGCGATGACAATCCGGCCTGTGCAGGTGTCGCCTGCCGATGTCGGTGACGAGGGTGTGTCCGAGCTGCTGCTGTGGCCGTTGGCGGCGGCCAGGACCGCACTGACCGCATTGTTGAGCAGTACCGCCAAGACCCGAGACTGGTCTTGCTGTGCGCATCGATTGGAGACGATCTGGTTGGCGTGGTGGGCTACAAGGTGCAGACCACCGAGGTCGTGATCCTGCACATAGCTACCAGCGAGGACTCTCGCCGAACCGGCATCGGACGCTGCATGCTTCGAGCGGTACGGGAGGCCATCCCCAGTCGTGCGCGCCTGGTCGCCGAAACCGATTCCGAGGCAGTGGGTTTCTACATTGCCGACGGGTTTGTCGCCGAATCGCTTGGCCAACAGTATCCAGGCGTCGAGCGATTTCACGTTCACAAACGATAGGTGTCTTAGCGGCATGAGCGTTCGCGTTCGTGACGTTCGCGGCGAGCCTCCGAGACCGTAGGCCGCCGAGGTGGTATCTGTATGACGTGCGGCTCTCAGCGAAAGGTGTTGCGGGCGTTGGAGCGTGATCGATTCTCCGTTCGCAAAGTGCGGCATCAGGACGGAAGCCTGTCTTATTGGATCTTCACTCCCGACTTGGAAGTTCACACTCCGAGTCTGAAGGTGTTGACGCGGTACGGGTCATCGACACAACAGACCTACGCTTACAGCCTGGTCGATCATTTGAACTGGCTGCTCGCCCACGGCAAGACACCCGAGGTCATCACGTTCGATGATTTGCAGCGCTACATGAACGGGGTGACCGGTCAGGTCGCCGGTGTCTACGGGGCGGCATGGCGTAAACCGACGCAGAAGCCCCTCGGACCCTCAGCCGCCGGCAACGTCGCCTCCGTCGTAAAGGCGTTCTATCTCGCGCTGGCAGCCTCAGGAGAGGTGGGGCCAGAGTTGGGGGAGGCGTTGCGCTCCAACACCGTTGCGCGACAGACAAAAACAGGGCGAATGGGCCCGGGCAATCCGCTCGCGCCGAAGGTGACCACACGGCGACCCCGGTTCCTGCCAGACGAGACGGTGCAAGCGCTGTTCGAACCGGGCGTGTTGACCTCGGCCCGCGATGTGATGATCCTGACGTGGCTGCATGACGGGGGCATAAGGGTGGGTGGCTTGTGCGGGCTTCGGTTCAGTGACCTGCACCTTCGCCGTAACCATGAGTGTGGTCAACGCGCTGATCCGCACATTCACGTCATCGGGCGCGACGACAACCCCAACGGAGCCCGCGCGAAAGCCTACGCCCCGACGGTCGTCGGCAGGGACGGCTCAGTCGTGGACGGCGTGATCCGGGCTGTCAGCCCGGACATGATCAGCACCTTTCACGCCTATCTGTTGGACGAGTTCCATCCGCTCTCACACCTGGTCGATCACGAACAGATCCTCGTACACCTCGCGGGCCGAACTCCAGGTGCGGCGCTCACCACGGCCGGTGTCCGCAAGATGCTGGCCAGGGCGTGCCGGCGGGCCGGGCTGCTAGTGAGGGTGACCCCTCACGGGTTCCGGCACAAGGCTGCGGCGGCGTTGTACGCCGAATCGGATTTCAACGCCGAACTGGTCGCCCAGGAGTTCGGCTGGGCAAGCCCCCAGATGGTGACTGACTTGTACGGCAAGTCGGCTAACCGCCACGCCATGAAGTATCTCCAGCAGGCCTGGGACGCAACAGCCCGGCCTGTGAGCGAACCATACTTGGCGCCGCAACCGACATCACAGGCTCCGCGATGAGCGCGGTGGAAGCGCTAGCTCCGTCCACTACAAGCGACTATCTCGGGCTGACTGTCGAGCAACGCTATGACGTTGTTAGTCAACGCTTCCCATCGTGGTTGCTGACCGAACCGATCGAGTTTCCCACGCACCATGAGACGTACGGGTGGGCATGCCGCGTCCAGGGCTGTGGCGGCCGCTTGTCACCAACAGAGACCCGCCTCATCTGCATTTCGCACGCACAAGAGTACCGACGCGTCCAGGGCTCGGTAGACCTTGCTGAGTTTGTACGCAATGCGGATCCGGTGTCACCACACACGACGGGATGGGCATTGTCGCGCCGGCCCGATTGCATGATCTGTGGCAGCAATCGCGAAGCATGGAAGACCGGCTACTGCACACATCACGGGAGCCTTCTGAGAAAGGCGCGGCAGAGGAACGGACCTCAGAAAAGAGCTCGTGACGAGTGGGTCAGCGAAGCCAGGTGGCGAGAACTTCAACGCCCGATGCCACCCTACGAGCCGTGCTCGGTACCGTGCTGTGTCCACGACAGTGTGCGCCACGTACATGTGGACGACCAGGACCACAGAGTGTGTGACGGTCACATTCAGCAGTGGGACGACTGGCTGACCGCAGACGGCAAAACGCCGGGCCCGCGCGGTTGGCATGTGTTCGTTGGCTCTGCTGCGGTTCGAGAATCCGTGTCTGCCCCCAGCAGTCGCGGGCTGCTCTCACTGGCGGCACTGCCCTACGGCTTGCAGAACGAGATCCGGTATGCCCTTCACCGGCACGCTAGCAACGCTCGACGCACCGTGTGGCGGCCCGCCGAGCTGCAGAAGGTCATCGACACCCTCGCTGCGAGTGGAGTGACGTCGCTGTGTGACTCCCGGATCGACGATCTCGCAGAGAAGTACGTCGGTAAGCGGGGACGGCGGATCTGGCTGGACCTCCCGGCCGCGGCACGCAGCCTCATCGTTACCGAGGACATCGCCAAGGCTGCAGGATGGTTCGACCCGATCCTCGTCGGCAGTTCGCCGTTTGCGGGAACAACCACCGGGGAGAATCGTCGTAAAGTCTGGGACCTGACCGAAGTCTCACAAGACTGGCTGCGGGACGCGCTGTGGGAGTTCCTGCGTGACGAGGCGCTCAAACCCACCGGGAAACGTCCCAACGTCGGAACGGTTCGCAACCGCATCGCCGGAATCGCCTTGCTCTCGCAAATCCTGTGGCAGAACCGCAACGACCATGGCGATGACCCGACCCGGCTGGGCAGGGCCGATGCCAAAGCGGTCAAAGACACCTGGGATCTCTGGTTCCGAGACCAAATCCCCATTCCTCGGCTGATAAAGCACAAGGGCAGAGGAACGAGCACACTTACTGATCTGACCCGCCACACCTACACGGTCAGCATGCGCACCGTCCTGCGACGCAGCCACGAAAAGCACCGAACACCGCCGGGATTGGACTCCTTCATACTTGGCCTGCCGAGATACCCGCAGCCCGTCAATCGGCCGCGACCACGACCGCTGAGCCAGGACGACTTTCAATTGCTGATCAGCGCTGAGAGCATCGCCGCTCTTGAAGCCCTTGACAGCAACGATGTTGGGATCGCCGACATTTGGTTGACCCAGGCGTTTCAGGGCGGGCGGATCAGCGAGACACTGAAACTTCGGCTGGGCTGTGTCGGGCTCGTTGGCCGCGCCCAACCCTATATCTGGCGGGACATCAGCAAGGTCAACGTTGTGGACTGGGGCATGCCGTGCTACCTACCTGTCTACGAACGGCTGTTGCGCCGCCAGGAACTCACCCGGGCAAAGCTGCGTGCGCGCCACTCTGCGGAACTCGCCGCGCTTGACGGACGCGGACGCGCACAGTTTGAAGCGTCGTGGGACCGCGACAAGCCGCTGTTTCCCTCGGCAATATCGAATCCCGACTTGGCCTTTGAGGTGTCACAAACAGGATTCCGCAATCCGTGGACTCAATGGTTCGAAAGTCTTGGTCTGAAATGGATTACGACGCATCAGACTAGATCAACTCTAGCGATGTCCCTATTAGACAATGGCGCGCCGCCGGCGTTGGTGCGCCAAGTGCTCGGGCACTTCTCCGAAGAATCTCTGGCACACTACGCACGGTACAACGACACGACCGTAAAGCGGCACCTACAGCAGGTGTGGACTGCAGGGCCCGGCATGGATAAACCCGGTACCATCTTGCTGCGCCCCAACGAGATCAACACCGATGACTCTGCCGCCGCAGCTGCCCGCATCGACTTGACCATCGTGCCGGTTGAACATGGTCTGTGCCGGTACGGCCCGGTCGTAGGCGGCACGCAATGTCCGTGGCAGAAGAACTGCACCGACGGCCCCGACGGACCGTGCGAGCACTTCGTACTCACCGGTGCGGATCTGGCCTATTGGGAGCGCAAACGCGACCGCGACTACCACTTCGCCGAACGCGCGCCCACCGACGAGACACGTGATTACATCCTGAGCCGCTGGCATCCATGGGAACCCGTACTCACAGGACTACGTGAAGCACTCAACGAACTCGGCCTACTAGAGGAAGCCGAGAAACTCGACCTGCGCGCACCCGTGCATGACTACTTCGACCCGCTGTTCTCGACCGGAATCCCGATATCCCACCTGATCCAACCCGCCAACGGCGACATGACCGCTCTGCCACCGCAAGTCTAGGGAGAATGAGATGGAGACCAGAAGACGCCGCCCCGTCGAAATGATCGAACGCCGAGCCACCACAAGTGCCGATTGTGAACAGCGGGTGCACACAGCACTCACCAAACTCATCAAGACCGGCGCCCCTTTCACCGTCGAGAACGTCTGCGCCCTCGCCGGAGTGGGCAAGACATTCATCTATGACAAGCGGCGCCAACACCTGACCGAGGCCGTTTTAACAGCTCGCAACGCATCTCAGAAAACAGCGATCGAACGCGCCGATCGAAGAATCGAACAGGCGACTGCTTCGTGGCGAGAACGCGCGCTTGACGCCGAGGCCCTTGCCAAATCCCTACGCACAGAAGTCAAACAGCGAGAAGCCCGGATCACTGACCTGACCGGACAACTGTTCGACCCCAATGGAAATCACCTCGCCGAAGAGAACGCCCGGCTACGAGACCTGGTAAACACCCACACCCACAATCTCCACCGCGCCCACAACGAAATCGAGACCCTGCGAAGATCTCTGGACGCAGCGAGGGCCAACATCAAACTAGAACGCGAGCGCAACGTCACTGAGCTGTTCGCAAACGACAGCCGCATAAGCTGACGCGTTAATTCCGACAACAACAGCTGCCTTCCTCCGGCGAACAACAGCGGACGCAGGATCCAATCCCGCCGCAGCCAACTGCGGTCTATGCGAGGGTGCTGTCATGACAATCTTCGTCATTGACGCACCGGTGGCAATCGACCTCGCCACCAGCGGCGCGGCCATACCGTCCGAGCACAGCCTGGCGGCTCCCACGCTGCTGCGCTCGCAGGTGCTCGCCCTCGTCTATGGGTCTGTCCGCCATGGGGAGATCGACGAACGGACCGGTCGAAAGGTTCTCGACGACATCCGGCGGCTACGTATCCGGCTCCTCGGCGACCGATCTCTGCAGGACCATGCATGGCGGATAGCGGCCAAGCTGAACTGGCCCGATACCTACCAGGCCGAATACATCGCACTGACCCAGTTGCAGGCCGACGCACTGGCCACCGCGGACCCTCAACTTGCGGCCGCAGCGCGTACCTTCGTTCAGGCCGTGCCACCAGCAGACATCCTGCGGCCATAATGACGTCACGCGCAGGAGCGGCCGAACGCAATGCAGTCATGCAGGGGAGCCCTGCCAACCTCACGAACGCTATCGACATCGTCCGTTCGCCACACCCGGCGGCAGGCTTACCGCGAACGTTGCGAACGCCCATCACCCACGGTGCTAAGTACTTCGACGTCACGGGCCAGGCGCCCGACAGCGTGTTCTACAGCAACGGAGAAGAAGAACAGCTGCTCTGGCTGGAGGCCCCGCCCGCACCGGCGGCCACCGGGTCCGGTAGCAGCGGATCAACGTCGTACAACACCGGCACGTCGCCGTCATCGTCGGGTTCGTCCTCAACTGAAACCCCGGCAGCCGCGCCGGCCTCGGCAACACCGACCTCGATGCCTGCGACCCCGACCGCAATGCCGGCCGGAAGCGCAGGCACGCCACTGCCGGAAGGCAGCTCGGGTACACCGTTGCCAGCCGGCAGTGCCGGCACGCCGCTGCCGGAAGGCAGCTCGGGCACCCCGCTACCTGCGGGTGCCGCCGCGGCGGAGGCCTCGCCCGCCCCGGTTCCCGCCGCCGTGGCGCCTGCACCGCAGGGCAGCTCTGGAACCCCGTTGCCGGAGGGCGCTGCCCCGGCGCAGCCTGCGCCGGCTGCTGCCGCTCCCACCACCACCGTCGTGGTTCCCGCACCGCCCGCCTGAGATGGACCGACTACCCGTGCCGCCTGCCGAAAGCGGGCGGCACGGCGTGTGTCAGGAGTGCGAGCTCCACCACGTGTAGAGCTGAACCATGTTAGGCCCCTGCGGGCCGGACTGGACCTCGCTGACCATCAGGTTCTCGTCGGTCGTCCATGCGACGGTCGGCTTGCTCTGCTGGAAACCGCACACCAGCGTTCCGGCCACCAGCTCAGGTGTGGCGTTGCGGCGCCACGGTCCGGGTGACTGGATGTTGCCGGGGCAGTTGACCACCGACGTCGCGCTGAGGACCTCGTCGAAAAGACCTTTGAGGGATTCGTCGTCACCGGCGAGTGTGTAGGTCGCTGCCAACGGCCCGCCCGGGTCGGCGTTCTTGTCGCAACTGACCTGTGCGAGGGCACCATTCACCGGCACGACGGCCTCACAGGAACCTTCCGGATAGCCCGGAGGCAGCATTCCCAACAGACGCGCCTCGGCCTCCTGAGGCGATTCGCTCTGGGTCGTGCTTGTGGTGGCTGCATCGGAGTCGTCCCCGCTGTCGGATGACGGCCACAACAGCCATACGACGATTCCGAGCACGACGATTCCCGCAACAGCCGTGACCGACATGACGACGGGCCTTCGATCCCTTTGCACCGGGCGGGGATTCACCGACATCGGGGCGTCGTAGCGAGGCTCCCACTGGCTGGTCTGCGGCGGACGCACCTCGCCAACATGGAGCGGCCCGGTGTCCTCGTCCTCGGGATGCGGTTGGCGGGAGCTCATTTGGCCAAGGGTAGTGGGCGGGTCGTCGCGATCACGCGAGGCACACCTCACTCAACCGTGCGATGCCCGGTTCTCACCCCAGGATCAAACCCGATGTCGGCACTCCGGTGCCCGCGGTGACCAGCACATGCTCAACGTTCGGCACCTGATTGACCGACGTGCCGCGCAGCTGGCGTACACCTTCGGCGATGCCGTTCATCCCGTGGATGTACGCCTCGCCGAGTTGGCCCCCGTGCGTGTTGATCGGGAGCTTGCCGCCGAGCTCGATCGCACCGCCGGCGATGAAGTCCTTCGCCTCACCCCTGCCGCAGAACCCGAGTTCCTCGAGCTGGATCAACGTGTACGGAGTGAAGTGGTCATAGAGGATCGCAGTCTGGATGTCGGCGGGCGACAGACCGCTCTGCTGCCACAGCTGGTTCCCGACCAGTCCCATCTCGGGCAGTCCGAGCTCCTCGCGGTAGTAGGAATACATCGTGAACTGGTCGGCGCCGGCAGCCTGCGCCGCGGCCTCGATGGTTGCAGGCCTGTGCTTGAGGTTTCTGGCCCGCTCGGGTGTGGTGACCACGATTGCCACACCGCCATCGGTCTCCTGGCAGCAATCCAGCAGACGAAGCGGTTCGGCGATCCACCGTGAGTTCTGGTGATCCTCGATGGTGATCGGCTTGCCGTAGAAATGCGCCTTCGGATTGTTCGCCGCGTGCTTGCGGTCCGCGACCGACACCGCACCGAAATCTGCGCTGGTCGCGCCATATTCATGCATGTAGCGCTTGGCGATCATCGCCACCGAGGCGGCAGGTGTGCTCAGGCCATGCGGATAGGACCAGCTGTACTCGACCCCGCGGGAATCAGCGTTCACCGTGAGACCCGTCATGACCTGGCCGAAGCGGAACTCCGATCGCTCATTGAAGGCGCGGTAGGCGACGACGACCTCGGCCACGCCGGTCGCGACCGCGAGGGCGGCCTGTTGCACTGTCGCCGCTGCCGCACCGCCGCCGTAGCCGATCTGGCTGAAGAACGTGAGGTCACCGATTCCGGTGGCACGTGCGACAGCCGTCTCCAGATTGGAGTCCATCGTGAAGGTGACGAGGCCGTCGACATCGGAAGGCTTCAGGCCCGCATCGTCGAGCGCGTCGAGCACCGCCTCGGCGGCCAGCCGAAGCTCGCTGCGGCCGGAATTCTTCGAGAAGTCGGTGGCGCCGATCCCGACGATCGCCGACTTGCCGGAAAGCCCGGATGTCATGCGTTGCCTCCGAAAGTGATTGTGGCCGTCGCGATGACATGGTCACCGAGACTGTTGCTCCCCGTGACCTTGAGCGTCACGAGCCCGTCCTCGATCGCCGTCACCTCGCCGCAGAACGTCACGGTGTCGTACGCGTACCACGGCACACCGAGTCGCAACCCGATCGTCTTGATGATGGCGGTCGGGCCTGCCCAGTCGGTGATGTAGCGCTGCACCAGACCGGTGTCGGTCAGTATGTTGACAAAGATGTCCTTGGAGCCCTTGGCCTGGGCCTTGTCCCGGTCATGGTGGACGTCCTGGTAATCGCGGGTGGCGATGGCCGTCGACACGATAAAGGTCGGATCGCCGTACAGTTTCAGCTCGGGCAGCTTCGTACCCACCTCGTAGGGGGGCGCTGTCGGTGCGCTCATGCTCGCGGCTCCCATGCGTACAGCGTCCATGCCGGGCTGATCTCACTGTCCGGAAAGTCGATATATGTTGCGCGCACGGGCATTCCGATCTGCACAGAGCCCGGGTCCACACCGCGGAGCTCACCGAGCATCCGGACGCCCTCGTCGAGCTCCACCAACGCGATGACGAAGGGCAGCGTGCGACCCGGCACCTTCGGCGCATGGTGGACGACGTAGCTGAAAACCGTCCCGAGACCGCTGGCGACGACGTAATCGGCAGGTGCGTTCTTGTCCGCCCACACGGCGGGAACCGGCGGGTGCTGCAGGGTCCCGTCCGGGCGGGTCTGGATGCGCAATTCATGAGCGTTGACGCCGTCCCAGAAGAACTTCGTGTCCCGCGACGACGCGGGCCGCATCAGCTTGTCGGGATCGAGGTCCTCGGGCACCGCGGACTTCGCTTCACCGCGCGGCGTGAACTTCATGATGCGCCACTTCATCTCGGCGACCAGCTCGTCGTCGTCGGCGGTCCACGTGATGAGCTGATTGATGAAATAGCCCTCGCCGAGTGCAGTCTGCTTGGGCCCGACGACGTCGGTGATCTCGGCGTGGATGGCGAGCTGCTCGCCCGGCTGCAGGTAGCGGTGATACGTCTGCTCACAATTGGTCGCCACCACACCGACATAGCCGGCGTCGTCGAACAGCGCCATCATCTTCGACAGCGGGTCGTCGTCGGAGCGCCCCTCACCGAGACCGCCCATCGTCCACACCTGGATCATCGCCGGCGGGGCGACGATACCGGGATGGCCGACTGCCTTCGCGGCCTCCGCGTCGACGTAAATGGGATTCTTGTCGCCGATCGCATCCACCCAGTGGTGAATCATCGGCTGGTTGACGGGATCTCGGCCGCGACGCGGTTCGCTCTTTCCCTCTGCCTTGATCTTGTCGATACTCGCCTGCAGGTCTGTCGTCGTCATCAGCTCACTCTGCTCTTCGCGCAAGCGCTCATCGCTGCACCCTCGGCACCTTGAGACCCGATGCCGCAATCTGTTCCCGCATCACTTCGTTCACGCCGCCGCCGAAGGTGATGACCAGGTTTCGTTTCGTCATCTTGTCCAGCCAGTCGAGCATCTCTGAAGTCTCGGGGTCGGCGGGATTACCGAATCGGCCGACGATCTCCTCGGCGAGCCGGCCCACCTCCTGAATGCGCTCGGTGGAGAAGACTTTCGTCGCAGCGGCGTCGGCGACAGCGATGGTCTCCCCCGATGCGGCCACCTGCCAGTTCAGCAGCTCGTTCACCCGCCAGATGGCCTTGATCTGACCGAGTAACCGCTTCACGTCGTCGTGCTCGATGGGCGTCACGCCGTCCGAACCCGGCTTGGACGCCCAGGCGTGGACCTGGTCGTAGATGCCCGCGACACGACCTGCCGGACCGAGCCCGACGCGTTCATGGTTGAGCTGAGTGGTGATCAGCCTCCACCCGCCGTTCTCCTCGCCGACGAGCATGTCGGCGGGCACCCGCACGTCGTTGTAGTACGAAGCGTTGGTGTGATGGGCACCGTCGGACAGGATGATCGGTGTCCAGGAGTAGCCGGGGTCCTTGGTGTCGACGATAAGGATCGAGATGCCTTTGTGCTTGGCGGCCTCGGGATCGGTACGGCACGCAAGCCAGATGTAGTCGGCATCGTGAGCGCCGGTGGTCCACATCTTCTGACCGTTGACGACATATTCGTCACCGTGCCGCACCGCCGTGGTGCGCAGCGACGCCAGGTCGGTGCCGGCTTCGGGCTCGGAGTAGCCGATCGCGAAATGGATGTCGCCGGAGAGGATCCCGGGGAGAAACTTCTTCTTCTGCTCCTCGGTGCCGTACACCTGCAGCGTCGGGCCCACGGTCTGCAGCGTCACCAGGGGCAGCGGCACGTCGGCCCGGTTGGCTTCGTTGACGAAGATCTGCTGCTCCACCGGTCCGAAGCCGAGGCCGCCGTACTCCTTGGGCCAGCCGACGCCGAGCTTGCCGTCCGACCCCATCCGCTTGATCACCGCACGGTAGGCCTCGTTGTGCCGGTTCGACTCCATCGCCGCCGCCTCTTCGGGCGTGATCAGCGTCGAAAAGTATTGCCGCAGTTCGGCTTGCAGAGCCCGCTGCTCCGGGGTCAGTTCGATGTACATGTAATCTCCCGTCGCTTCGCTCGTCCCATTTACACTGCCACCAGGTCCAGACGGTGGGTAGGACCGCCGAGGATCCGGGTCAGGTCTTTGATCGACGAGTAGTAGCGGTCCATCGGATACGTGATGTCCATGCCCATGCCGCCGTGGAGGTGGTGGCACAACCGCATCGCCGGGGCCGCCTGAGAGGTCAGCCAGTACCCAAGGACGGCGAGGTCGTCTTCGGCGTCGAGGCCTTCCGACAGCAGCCACACCACCGATGTCGACAGCAGCGAGATGGTGCGGGACGCGATGTAGACGTCGGAGAGCTGTGCCGCGACGGTCTGGAACGTCGACAGGGGCCTGCCGAACTGCTCTCGGGTGGCGACGTAATCCGCCGTAAGGCGCAGCGCCCCGGCGACGAGCCCCGACGCGAACGCTCCGATCGTCGCCAGCACGAGCTGATTGACTCTGTGCACCGTGGCACCCTTGAGGACGTCGTCGTCACCGAGCTCGACGTCGGCGAACGTGACGACGTATTCGTCGGATCCGTTGGCCGCCGGGGTCTTCGCGACGGTCACTCCGTCTGCCTTCGCCGACACCACCGCGACACCGGAATCGGTGGTCACCACGAGCCGATCCGCTTGCGCAACATACCCGACCGCGATTTTCGTGCCGCTGAGCTTCCCGCCGGCCAACGAGACGGACGGCCGCTCAGGAAGCTGCGCTCCCGGCTCGTTGAGCGCGAGCGTCACGATCGAACCCTTGCCCACACCTGCCAGGAATCGATCCTGCTGCGCTTCTGTGGCCAGATCGAGTAGCACCGCGGTGGCACCGAGGGTGACGAGTGCTGGACTGATGGTGCCATGCCTGCCGATCTCGGTAAGCGCGGTGGCGATCTCGGCGAGGCCGACCCCGTCACCACCGAGGCGCTCCGGCACCGCCAGCGCCATCACACCTCCGGAAACCAAAGCTTCCCAGCTGTTTTCGCGATCGAGCACGGAGGTCACCACGTCGGCGACCGCCTGCTGCCCCTCGTCTGGACTGAAATCCACCGACTCCTCCTTGAGTTAGTGCTGGACGGGACAACCCTTACCCGTGTAGTCGACCTGCCAGTGCTTGATGCCGTTGAGCCATCCCGACTTCAGTCGTTCGGGGTCGCCGATCGGCTTGAGATCCGGCATGTGGTCGGCGACGGCGTTGAAGATCAGATTGATCGTCATCTTGGCAAGGTTGGCACCGATACAGTAATGCGCACCTGTGCCGCCGAACCCGACGTGCGGGTTGGGGCTGCGCATGACGTCGAACGAGTGCGGGTTCTCGAAAACCTCTTCGTCGAAGTTGGCCGAGCGGTAGGACATCACGACCCGATCACCCTTCCTGATCTTCACGCCGCCCAGCTCGGTGTCCTCCAGCGCGGTGCGCTGGAACGCCGATACGGGGGTCGCCCAGCGGACGATCTCGTCGGCGGCAGTCTCGGGCCGCTCCTTTTTGTAGAGCTCCCATTGCTCGGGGTTCTGCGAGAACGCGATCATGCCGTGAGTGATGGAGTTACGGGTGGTCTCGTTGCCTGCGACGGCGAGCATGACGACGAAGAATCCGAACTCGTCGTCGGAGAGCTTCTCGCCCTCGATGTCGGCCTCGATCAGCTTGGTGACGATGTCCTCGGTAGGGTTCTGTGCCCGCTCCTCGGCCATCTTCATCGCGTAGGTGATCAGCTCGAACGATGACATCGCCGGATCCACGTCGGCGTACTCGGGGTCCTCTCCTGCGGTCATCTCGTTGGACCACCGGAAGATCTTGTCGCGGTCGTCCTGCGGCACACCGAGCAATTCCGCGATGGCCTGCAGCGGAAGCTCGCACGACACCTGCTCGACGAAATCGCCTGTCCCCGCTGCCGCTGCTGTCTCGGCGATCTTGTGGGCCCGGGCACGCAGTTCGTCTTCGAGTCGTCCGACGGCGCGCGGTGTGAAGCCGCGGGAAATGATCTTGCGAAGGCGAGTGTGCTGCGGCGCATCCATGTTCAGCAGGACCGCCTTTTGCAGGTCGATCGCGGAACGCTCCATCCCCTGCGGCCACACCGGGATTGCGCCGTCGGGTGAGCTCCCGAAGAGGTCGTTGCGCTTGGACACCTCTTTGACATCGGCGTGCTTGGTCACCAGCCAGTAACCCTTGTCGCCGAAGCCGCCCGTGCCGCCGGGCACGTCCACCCAGTGGATAGGCTCGGACTTGCGCAGCTCCGCCAGTTCTTCGACAGGCAGCCGCTCCAGGTTCAGGTTCGCGTCGAGGAAGTCGAAGTCAGGGGCGATGGGGCACGAGTTGGGGCCTGGCATAGAAAAGCTCTCCTCAATTGCAACGTGTTCTAGTGCCAGTAAAACATGCCTCCACCGCAGATCAAAGGTGTGACCGCATCGCAGCTTGTCAGGCTTATGAAACGTGTTCTAGCCTGACGGAATGGGTACCCCTGTCATCGTCGAAGCCACCCGCAGCCCCATCGGCAAGCGCAACGGCTGGCTGTCCGGTCTGCACGCCACCGAGCTCCTCGGAGCCACCCAGAAGGCGCTCGTCGACAAGGCTGGCATCGACGCCGGGATCGTCGAGCAGGTTATCGGCGGCTGCGTCACACAGTTCGGCGAGCAATCCAACAACATCACCCGCGTGGGCTGGTTGGTTGCGGGGCTGCCCGAGCACGTGGGCGCGACGACGATCGACTGCCAGTGTGGCAGCGGTCAACAGGCCAACGGCCTCATCGCCGGCCTCATCGCCACCGGTGCGATCGACGTCGGCATCGCCTGCGGCGTCGAGGCGATGAGCCGCGTCGGGCTCGGCGCCAACGCCGGCCCCGACCGCAGCATCATCCGGCCGTCGTCGTGGGACATCGACCTGCCCGACCAGTTCACCGCGGCCGAGCGCATCGCCAAGCGGCGCGGAATCAGCCGCGAGGACATCGACCAGTTCGGGTTCGAGTCCCAGCTCAAGGCCAAGCAGGCCTGGGCTGAGGGCCGTTTCGACCGGGAGATCAGCGGCATCGAGGCCCCGGTGCTCGACGAGAACAAGCAACCCACCAGCGAACGCCACATCGTGACCAAGGACCAGGGCCTGCGCGACACCACGCTCGAGGGGCTGGCCTCGCTCAAGCCCGTGATGGAGGGCGGTATCCACACTGCGGGAACGTCGTCGCAGATCTCCGACGGGGCGGCCGCCGTGCTGTGGATGGACGAAGCCAAGGCACGTGCGGAGGGCTTTGTTCCGCGCGCCCGCATCGTCAGCCAGGCGCTCGTCGGTGCCGAGCCGTACTACCACCTCGACGGCCCGGTGCAGTCGACGGCGAAGGTGCTGGAGAAAGCCGGCATGAAGATCGGTGACATCGACATCACCGAAATCAACGAGGCATTCGCATCGGTCGTGCTCTCCTGGGCCCGCGTCCACGAGCCCGACATGGCCACGGTCAACGTCAACGGCGGCGCCATCGCGCTCGGCCACCCCGTCGGCAGCACCGGCAGCAGGTTGATCACGACCGCGCTGCACGAACTGGAGCGCACCGACAAGACGACCGCGCTGATCACGATGTGCGCCGGCGGCGCTCTCTCCACCGGCACCATCATCGAGCGGATCTAGTGGCGATCCCGGACGCCGAACGCATTGCGGCCGCCCAGGCCTACATCAGCGCGCTGGCCAGTCACCAGGCCGACGACGTGCCGTTCGCGCCGGGGTGCACACGGATCGAGATCGGTGTGAAGACGGGCTTCTCCGGAGATCATCTGCGTCGCAGCCTCAATCGCGGTCTGCAGTACCGGGTCATCAAAGCCGTGACGACGCCGGAGTTCTCCGTCGACGGAGACACCGTGCGAGCACGATTCGAGCTGTCTACCAAGCCGAAGCTGGCGGGCCGCAGCGTCGGCGCCCGTATCGACGAGACGTTCCTGATCCCGGCCGACGACCCTTCCGGGCGAGCACAGATCCACCACATCAACGCGTCCATCCGTCCGTTTCTCGCCGGTTAGGATCTCCGCATGGCCGAGAGCCCCAAGCCCCCGAAACCACTGAGCCCCAAGCAGGTCGAAGGCCTCAACTCCAACGCGGTCGGCACCGGCATCAAGTGGATGTCCCGGTTGAACACGTGGGTCTACAAAGCCACGGGCGGACGACTCGGAGCGAAGTGGCGCGGCGGATCGAACCGCTTCTCGGCGCCGCCGCCGGTGGGCATCCTGACCACGATCGGCCGCAAGTCCGGCGAACCCCGCGACAGTCCCCTGCTGTTCCTGCGCGAGGGCGATCGCATCGTCCTGGTCGCTTCACAGGGTGGGCGTGCGACCAACCCCATGTGGTACCTGAACATCCAGGCCAATCCCGCAGTCACCTTCCAGTACAAGAACGAGAAGCTCAAGCTGGTCGCCCGGGATGCCACCGACGCCGAGCGCGACCATTACTGGCCCAAACTGGATGCGATCTACCCCGACTTCGCGAACTACCGGACCTACACCGACCGCAAGATTCCCATCCTGATCTGCGACCCGGCTTAGCCTCAGCGTTCGCGATACCGCCCAGCAAACCGTCGACTAGGCTCAGTCGCATGGGCGACAGCGTGCCGGAACCGGGTCACGCGCGAATCGGTGTCGCCATCACGACGGTGGGACGGTGGGCCGCGCTTCGTGAGCTTCTCGGCGACCTCGCATCGCAAACTCGGCCTCCGCACGTGGTGGGCATCGCCCACCACGACTCTGCGGGGTCCTCGGAGCTGGATGCCGTGGTCGCACCGTTCGCCGACACTCTTCAGATCCGCACCGTGGTGAGCCCCCGTGGAATCTCCAACGGCCGCAACGCGGCAGCTGCGGCGATCGCCGACGATGTCGACTGGCTGTGGTTCCCCAACGACACCAGCCGCGTCGACACGGATTTCCTGGAACGGATCGGGCGGCACTGCCGGCCACCCACGACCGTGATCGCCGTACAACTCGTCGACAGCGAAGGTCCCAGAAACCCACTGCCTGCTCCCGGAGCGGAGCCGACCCGGCGCACCGTATGGGGGGCGATGGAGCCGGCAACCCTCTTCCGGCGCGACGTATTCGAGGCGGTCGGCGGCTGGAACCTGGCCTTGGGTTCGGGTGCGGATACACCGTGGCAGTCCGGCGAAGGCCCCGATCTGTTGCTACGCATGGCCGACCGCGGAGATCTCTCGGTCGCGTGGGTCGGTGACATCGTCGTACACGCGCAGACCGAGTTCGCCCACCTGCCGCCCGAGGAGCGCCGTCGCAAACAGCGAAGTTACGGCCGCGGCGCCGGTTACGTTCTGCGCACCTGGGATTACCCACTCTGGTACAAGGCTGCCCACCTGGTCGCAGCCGCCCTGATGCCGATCCGGAACCCGAAGAAATTCGGAGTGAGCGAGAGTTTCGCCCTGCTCGTCGGCCGCATCGAAGGTGTGCTGGGACGGACCTTTTCCACCAAAGGTGGCAACCAGGCAATCCTGCGATGACGTACGGGAACAGGACACTTGCTCGTCTGCTGTCCGTCGTCCTGATCGGCTTCGCCACCCTGTCCTGCGGGACGCGCGCTCCGCAGGTCGACATCGGGATGACCGTGCACTCGCGGGGTGCCGACAGCGCCGCCGTGAAACGCCAGTTCGAGGTCATGGCCGCGATGAACGTCACCTGGGTGAGGGTGGACATCGATTGGTCTGCGGTGGAAAGCCAACGGGGACAGTTCGACTGGTCATACCCCGACATGGTTGTCGACGAAGCAGCTGCACGGGGAATGAAGGTGCTGGCGGTCGTGTCGTTCACCCCTGAATGGGCTCGCCCCTCCACCCCGGGTGACAGCGTCTCGGCACGCCGCTCCCGACCCGAAAACCTTTCCGAGTGGGCGGATTTTGCGCGCGTCACCACCGAGCGCTACGCACCCCGCGGCGTGCACAGCTGGGAAATCTGGAACGAACCCAACACGACCAACTTCTGGCCACAGCGGCCCGACATCAACGAGTACGGAACCCTGTTCTGGGTTGCCGCCGACGCGATACGGGAGGTCGATCCGGACGCCACGATACTCATCGGCGGTCTCGGCCCGAAGTTCGAGGAACCCGACGCCGAGATCCCACCCGCCGATTACCTCGAGCAGCTCTACGCCAACGGCGCCGCCAAACGGGCCGACGGCGTCGCAGCTCATCCCTACAGCTTTCCCGCCCTTCCGATGGAAGACCCACAGCGGATGATCGGCGGCTTCAAAGATCTACCTGCGCTGCGTGCCGTGATGGAACGCCACGGAGACGGGGCGAAGAAGATATGGATAACCGAGTTCGGCGCACCGACAGGTGAGGGACCGCATGCGGTCTCAGAGGACGCCCAGGCGACCGCGCTACTGGAGGCGCGCAAGCAGACCGCCCAGTGGGACTGGGCCGGACCGCTGATCTACTACGAATTGGTCGACGGCGGACCGAACCTCACCGACACCGAGCAGAATTTCGGTGTGCTGCATGAAGACCTCAGCCCGAAGCCTGCCGCAGATGCGCTGATCGAATCCGGGGAGGGCTAGACGATCATGCCTTGGCGAGTTCATCCGCCACGGCTTCAGCGGCCGGTCGTAGCGACAGCCCCGACTGGCGGGCAGTGACGTGGGCCCAGCCGCGTGCTGCGAGTTCGGCACGGTCGCCGTCACTGGTGCCGTACCTGCGCAGTAGCGGCACCAGGGATTTCGCCTCGTAGGGGTCGAAGTAATCCGCGCCGTCACCGCATGTCTCACGCAGCGCCGGGATGTCGGATGCGAGGACGCCGGTGCGAGAAGCCATGGCTTCGATCGGCGGAAGTCCGGCACCCTCATGCAGCGAAGGCATGACCAGAAAGTCTGCACCGGCGACCAGCGCGCGCAGCACGGCGAAGTCGAGTCGACCCATCACCTCCACGCGATCGCCCAGCTCAGCGGCGAGCGCACGCACCCGGTCGTCCCCGTCTCGCAGCGCTTCACCGCTGCCTGCAATGACCAGCTTCTGCGGAATCTCCTGCATGGCTTCGGCATACGCGGCGAGCAGCAACGGCAGGTTCTTGTGCCACTTTGTATTGCCGACGTAGAGCAGATACGGCTCCTCGACGGGCGCGAGGCCCCGATCCGCGGGAGTGAACCATTCGTCGTCGACCGGAATGGGGGTGACCATCACCGGTGCAGACGGTGCCATGTCCGTCACACAGGCGGCGGTCGCCAGCGACGGTGTGAAGATCTTGCGAGACCGGCGCACGTCCAGGTTGAGCATCACCCGGGCGTAGCCTTGTCGCACCCGATTATGCCCGCTGAGCTCTTCTCTCATGATGTGCAGCGTGTCGTGCACGGTGACGAACAACAGCATCGTGCGATTGCCGGGGCTCAGGGCCGCGAGCGGGAACGGGTAGTGCGGGACCCAGAATCCGCGTGGACGAACACTTTTCAGCGCGCGCTTCCAAGACCTCTGCTCGGACAGCGAATACATCGGCGCCACCTCGTCTTCGGAGATGACGGCCGTGCTCTCGCGCAATGACGGTGTCGCGTGCTCATTGGCCAGGACCGCCAGCGTCATCCCGCGATCGGCGAACACCTCCTCCAGATGGGGCAGCAACGTGCCGATGTAGGTGCCGATACCGCTCTGCCGAAGGTGACGGGCGTCGAAGAGTAGGTCGACGCGCCCACCCACCAACGATGCAGCCATGGCTATGTGAGGCGTCCTTCAAGCTGTGGCAGGAAGTCAGGTTTGTCCCACATGCGTTTGAGGGTCTCGTCGAGCTCATGTTCGGGGCTCCAGCCGAAGACGTCCTTGATCCGTGAGATGTCCGCGCCCAGGAACGGGCGGTCCACTGCGCGCATCCGGCTCTCGTCCTGGCGTACCTCGAATTCCAGACCGAGCACCGACCGCATCCGGTCGACGATCTCGTTGACGGAGTATTGATGGCCGCTGCCCAGGTTGACGACCTCACAGGTGCCTACCTCCGGAGAGGACCCGAGCGCTGCGGCCGCGAAACCGCCTGCGGCGTCCAGAACGTCGATGTAGTCGCGCTTGGGCCAGGTATTGCCGAGATAGATGGCCTCAGGGTTCTCGCGCAACTGGACGACTATGGCAGGAAGAAGGTGCGGGTTGGTCTCACCCGGGCCGATGACGTTGAACAAACGAACAATGACCCCGGAGAGTCCGCGGCTGGCAGCGAGCGCACGGACGTACACCTCGCCCTGCTCTTTTGTATAGCCGTAGATGTCAACAGGTTCCACGACGGATTCGAACTCGCGGTGAGCTGCCTCATCGGGCCGATACACCGCTCCGCTGCTGGCGAACACGAAGCGGGTGCCGGATGCGCAGGCGGCGAGCAGGTTCACCGTGCCTGTCACATTGGTCGCGACGGCGTTGGCCGGGTCGCTGTCGCACTCGGGGATGTAGTGGATCGCCGCGAGATGGACGATGACGTCAGGAGCGACCTCATCGATCAGCGCTTTCGTCGCTGCTGCATCGCGGATGTCCACGCGCCGGAAGGTGAACCCGTCCGGCTTACCCTCGAGCCATTCGGGGGTGCCGTAGCGCAGCAGGTCGGCGACCACCACGTCGGCGCGAGATTTGAGGTAGCGCACCAATTCTTTGCCGACGAAACCCGCACCACCCGTGACCATGATCCGCATGTATCGCTCCCTGCTTCTCGCGCCTTACGGCTTGCCCCGCCCCGCAACTGCCAGGACGTGTGTCTCCAGTGTCTTCGCGATATGCGACCAGTCCAGCGAATCCGCGCCGCTCGAACCGGCCTGCGAATAGACGTCCCAATCGGCCTCCGCCGCGAGCAGCGCCTCGGCGAAGTCCGCCTCCGCGGTGCCGCAGACCACCCCGGCGCCGTACTGTTTGACGACGTCCCTTGCTCCGTTCTCGGGGAAGTCAGCGGTCACCACGGGTAGCCCGCTGGCCATCGCCTCAGCGATGACCCGAGGGAATCCCTCTCTGCGACTTGGCATTCCGAGCACCAAAGATCGCGCCAGCAGGTCGATCTTCTGTTCTTCGTCGACGGACCCGAGGACGTGGACCCGGGATGCGACCGGAGAGCGGCGTGCGTGGTCTTCGATGTGGCCGCGCGACGGCCCGTCCCCGGCGATCACCAGATCACCCGAGAAACCGCGATCGGCCGCGAGAGCGAATGCGTCGATCAGTAGTGGCAAGTTCTTGTGCGGGGCCAGGCGGCCGACGTAGAGCGCCCCGGAACGTTCTGCACGCGGCGCGCAGCGGTACCGAGAGGCGACGATGCCGCTGGGAAGAACTCCGCATTCTTGTTGCGACTGTTGGCGTATCGCCTCGGCGACCGCCACGCTGACCGCGAAGTTCATCCCCACTCTTTTCGGCAGCCGCGCCTGGAGCACGCGCAGGAACGGGTCTTCGCGGATCTCGCACCAGTGCACGGCACTGCGCGCCCTGACGGCTCCCGGAAGCGCCGCGATGTGCATGAGCGGCCACTCGTTCAGAAGAAAGAAGTCGTACTGTTCGCTGCGCGCGAGGCGCCGCACGGCGGCGCTGAATCTGAAAATGTCAGTCCAATTGCGGCGCATGGCGGCGATCCGGGGAGCTTTGTAGCGACCGCTGTTCGGATTACGGCGGACCCTCACCCCGTTCATCGTCTCGTCGTCGGCAAGGCCGGGTTGATGACCGATGCAGAAGACGTCCACGTGATGGCCGCGGCGGATCATCGCTTCCCCCAACTCCTGGAAGAAGATCTCCTGTCCGCCCACACTCGGGTAGTAGAGCTCGGTAAGGAACGCCAACCGCAACGGCCGCCCCTGGCCCGACCCCACATGCATCCGTTCAGTCCCCCATAGCCGAATTCGGTGTCATCGGACCTAGCTGGCTGTGTCGTGCCCCCGATCGGGTCAGATGCTACCTGCGAATCGCGGCTCGCGATGTTCGTTTGCTAGCGGCAGTTTCCATACCGGCCGCGCCGGCCGCGAGCCCAGCGACCTTAGTCGCCAACAACTGCGCGGGCAATGGCTGTACAGGACTATCGTTAGCGAGTGACCTCAATACCAGGCTTCGACGCCCGGCTCAACAGCATGGTCGAAGAGCAGGCGGCGAAGGCCCACCAAACTCCGGATGAGTACGTCGCCCAGGCGGTCGCCACCCAACTGATGGCCGACGTCACACGTCGCAAAGAAGACCACACAGAGTTGCTGGCGCGTCTGTCCGACGCCGATATCAAAGTTGCCGAGCAGTCCGCCGGACCGCAATCGGTGGTTGCCGATCCCGAGCGGCTGCAGGCCCTCTACGCCACCGGCCTGTTGGATGCACCGCGCGAGCAGGTCTACGACCGCATCGCGGACATGGCTGCGAGTGCTCTGGCGGTACCCGGTGCGGCCATTTCGTTGGTGGACGTCGACCGGCAGTTCTTCGTCAGCATGCACGGCTCGCCCGCAGAGGCACCAGAAGATCGGCAGACCTCGATCGACCGTTCGGTGTGTCAGTACGCGGTCGCGTCAGGGCAGCCGCTGGTGATTCCCGACGCCCGGGAAGATCCGGTGCTCAAGTACAACCCCGCGGTCACCGACGGCACCGTCGTCTCCTACCTCGGTATCCCGTTGATCGACAGCGGCAACCATGCCATCGGGACGCTCTGCGTGTGGGATACCAATCCCCGTCAGTGGACGTCGGGCCACGTGATGACGCTGCGCGATCTGGCACAGCTGGCGACCGACCGGATCTTCGACAAATAGGGTCGGGATCAGGCTCCGTAGACGGGGACCGGGGTGCGCGCCTTTGCGAGCAGATCGGTGACGACGGGACCGAGCTCGGCGGGGTCCCACTTGGCACCCTTGTCGATTTCCGGCCCGTGCGCCCATCCTTCGGCCACCCGAATCTTGCCACCCTCGACCTCGAACATCTTGCCGGTGACGTCGCGGGACTCGACAGAGCCGAGCCACACCACCAGCGGTGAGATGTTCTCGGGCGCCATCGCGTCGAAATCCTTGTCCTGCGTGGCCATCATGTCGGCGAAAACAGTCTCGGTCATCCGCGTGCGGGCCGACGGCGCGATCGCGTTGACGCTCACGCCGTATCGTCCCATCTCGGCCGCCGCGACAAGAGTCAGCGCGGCAATGCCCGCCTTGGCGGCGCTGTAGTTGGCCTGCCCGACGCTGCCCTGCAAACCTGCGCCGGAACTCGTGTTGATGATGCGTGCATCGACGGTTTCGCCGGCCTTGGACTTCGCCCGCCAGTAAGCAGCGGCGTGCTTCATGGTGGCGAAGTGGCCTTTCAGGTGCACCGAAGTGACGGCGTCGAATTCTTCTTCGCTGGTGTTGGCGAACATTCGGTCGCGCACAATCCCGGCGTTGTTGACCAGAATGTCGAGCCCGCCGAACGCGTCCACCGCGGTCTGAATGAGACCTTCGGCCTGGGCCCAGTCGGCGACGTTGGCACCACTGGTCACGGCTTCGCCTCCGGCGGCTGTGATCTCGTCGACGACAGACTGGGCGGCGCTACCACCGCCGGCGGGCGACCCGTCGAGGCCGACGCCGATGTCGTTGACGACGACCCGCGCCCCCTCCGCCGCGAACGCCAGCGCGTGCGCCCTCCCGATTCCGCCACCGGCACCCGTCACGATGACCACGCGGCCGTCGAGCAATCCCATTGCTGTGTCTCCTTGGTTTGGTGTCGTCTTCCTATTTGATGGCGGCATTGGTGGTGGACAGGTAATGCGGCGGTTCCCCGCCGCCGTGCACCTCCAGTGAGGCACCACTGATGTAGGACGCCGCGGGAGAGGCGAGAAATGCTGTGGCCCAGCCGATGTCCTCGGGTTTGGCCAGCCTGCCCAGCGGCACGTTCTTCGATATCGCGGCGATCGAGTCGGCGTCACCGTAGAAGAGTTCGGACTGCTCTGTCTCGACCATGCCGACGACGACGGAGTTGACGCGGACCTTCGGTGCCCATTCCACCGCCAGCGTGGAGGTCATACTCTCCATGCCTGCCTTCGCCGCCCCGTAGGCGACGGTGCCCGGAGTGGGGCGCCTTCCGCTCACGCTGGTGATGTTGATGATCGAACCACCCGTTTCCTGGTCCTGCATCACGGCGTTCGCATGTTGCGAAATCGACAGCGCACCAAGCAGATTGAGTTCGACGATCTTGGTGCTGAACTTGGCCGACGCATCGGCGGCCAGCACGTAGGGCGAACCGCCGGCGTTGTTCACGACGACGTCGAGGCGGCCGTGGTCGGCGACGATCCCGTCGATCAGCGCCTTCACGGCGTCGTCGTCGCGGATATCGCAGGGGCGGAATTCGTAGGGCGATCCCTCGACCGGCCGGCGCGCGCAGGTGACCACCGTGGCGCCCTGCGCTGAGAAGACTCGGCTGATCCCGGCACCCACACCGCGAACCCCTCCGGTGACGAGGACGAGGCGTCCGGTCAGCCCCAGCGAGATGCCCTCAGCGGCACTGTCGACGGCGTCAGTCACTGTGCTAGCGTACCAAGCAAGTGCTTGCTTAGGTAGCGACCCAGGAGTTTGCATGCCAATCACCACAAAGTCCGTGGAACCGGGCATCGTCTCGGTCACGGTCGACTATCCGCCGGTCAACGCCATCCCATCGCGCGGCTGGTTCGAACTGGCCGACGCCATCACCACGGCAGGACGCGACCAGAGCACGCACGTCGTGATCCTGCGTGCCGAAGGCCGCGGGTTCAACGCAGGCGTCGACATCAAGGAGATGCAGAAGACCGAAGGCTTCACCGCCCTCATCGACGCCAACCGCGGATGCTTCGAGGCTTTCCGCGCCGTCTACGAGTGCGCCGTGCCGGTGGTCGCCGCCGTGAACGGGTTCTGCGTCGGCGGCGGCATCGGTCTCGTCGGCAATGCCGACGTGATCGTCGCGTCCGACGACGCCAAGTTCGGGCTCCCCGAGGTCGAACGCGGCGCGCTTGGGGCCGCGACCCACCTCTCCCGACTCGTGCCACAACACATGATGCGCCGACTGTTCTTCACCGCGGCCACCGTGAGCGCCGAAACCCTGCACCACTTCGGTTCTGTTCACGAAGTGGTGCCGCGCGCCGATCTCGACGAATCCGCGCTGCGGGTGGCTCGCGACATCGCCTCCAAGGACACCCGCGTCATCCGTGCAGCCAAAGAAGCGCTGAACTTCATCGACATCCAGCCCGTCAACGCGAGATACCGCATGGAACAGGGGTTCACGTTCGAGCTGAATCTGGCGGGCGTCTCCGACGAGCACCGCGACGCGTTCGCCGGGACTGACAAGGGATCGAAATAGGATGTCAGACAAGAGAACCACTCTCGACGAGGCAGTCGCAGCCGTAGAAACCGGCATGACGATCGGCATCGGCGGTTGGGGATCGCGCCGCAAGCCGATGGCGTTCATCCGCGCGCTGTTGCGCACCGATGTCACCGACCTGACCGTCGTGACCTACGGCGGCCCCGACCTCGGGCTGCTGTGTTCCGCAGGCAAGGTCAAGCGGGCCTACTACGGATTCGTCTCGCTGGACTCCCCGCCCTTCTACGACCCGTGGTTCGCCAAGGCCCGCACTTCGGGCTCGATCGAGTCCCGCGAGATGGACGAGGGCATGTTGCGCTGCGGCCTTCAAGCCGCCGCCGCGCGGTTGCCGTTCCTGCCGATCCGCGCCGGGCTCGGTAGTGACGTCCGCGCGTTCTGGGGAGATGAGCTCAAGACCGTGCGATCCCCCTACGGAGACGAGGAACTGATCGCGATGCCCGCACTGAACTTGGACGTGGCGCTCGTGCACATGAACCTCGGCGATCAGCGCGGCAACGCGGCCTACACCGGCATCGACCCGTATTTCGACGACCTCTTCCTGATGTCCGCCGAGAAGCGTCTACTGTCGGTCGAGAAGGTGGTCCCGACCGACGAGCTGGTGAAAGCTGTTCCGCCGCAAGCACTGCTGATCAACCGCATGATGGTCGACACCGTCGTCGAGGCGCCCAATGGCGCTCACTTCACGACCGCCGAGCCCGACTACCGACGCGACGAGAAGTTCCAGCGGCACTACGCCGAGGCGGCCGGCTCGGATGAGACGTGGGCGGAGTTCGTCAAGAGGTACCTGTCGGGCAGCGAGGCGGACTACCAAGCGGCCGTCCGCGAATTCAACAAAGAGTTGGAGGCGTCCAAGTGATCTCCACCACCCGCGCCGAGATCTGTGCCGTCGCCTGCGCCGAATTGTTTCGTGACGCAGGCGAAATCATGGTCAGCCCGATGACGACGATCGTGTCGATCGGCGCGAGGCTTGCGCGGCTGACCTTTTCCCCCGACATCGTGCTCTCCGATGGCGAGGCCCGCCTGATCGCCGACACACCTGCCATCGGGGCCGCGGCAGCGATCGAAGGCTGGATGCCGTTCGGCCGCGTCTTCGAGACTCTGGCATGGGGCCGGCGGCATGTTGTGATGGGCGCCAACCAGATCGACCGCTACGGCAACCAGAACCTGTCCGCGTTCGGCCCGCTTCAGCACCCGACGCGTCAGATGTTCGGGGTCCGTGGTGCGCCGGGAAACACCATCAACCACGCGACCAGCTACTGGGTGGGCAACCACTCGAAGAGGGTGTTCGGCGATTCGGTCGACATCGTGTCCGGCATCGGCTGGGACAAGGTCGATCCGGACAATCCCGCGTACCGCTTCGTCAACGTTTACCGGGTGGTCACCAACCTCGGCGTCTTCGACTTCAACGGACCCGACCACCAGATGCGAGCGGTGTCGCTGCATCCCGGTGTGGCGGCCGAGCAGGTCGCCGAGAACACGTCGTTCGAGGTGCACGGTCTCGGCGAGGCCGGGACGACCCGACTGCCCTCAGGCGAAGAGCAGCGGCTGCTGCGTGAGGTGATCGACCCGAAGTCGTTGCGGGACAAAGAGGTCAAGTCGTGACCCACCTCAAGACCGCGCTGACCGAACTGGTCGGCATCGAGCACCCCGTCGTACAGACGGGCATGGGTTGGGTGGCGGGCGCACGCCTCGTCGCGGCCACATCGAACGCGGGCGGCCTCGGCATCCTGGCGTCGGCCACGATGACGCTCGAGGAATTGACGACAGCGGTGGCCAAGGTGAAAGCCGCCACCGACAAGCCGTTCGGCATCAACATCCGTGCCGACGCCGGCGACGCAGGAGACCGCGTCGACCTCCTGATCCGCGAAGGAGTCAAAGTCGCCTCCTTCGCTCTTGCTCCCAAGCCCGATCTCATCGCCCGGCTGAAAGACGCCGGCGTGGTGGTCATTCCCTCGGTGGGCCTGGCCAAGCACGCCAAGAAGGTTGCGGGCTGGGGTGCGGACGCCGTCATCGTGCAGGGCGGCGAAGGCGGCGGGCACACCGGTCCGATCGCCACCACACTGCTGCTGCCGTCGGTGCTCGACGCCGTCGCCGACACCGGCATGCCGGTGGTCGCCGCGGGCGGCTTCTTCGACGGCCGGGGGTTGGCGGCGGCCCTGTCCTACGGCGCCGCGGGCGTCGCAATGGGTACGCGCTTCCTGCTCACCAAGGACTCGACCGTGCCTGATGCGGTCAAGCAGAAGTACCTGCAGGCGGCACTGGACGGCACCGTCGTCTCGACGAAGGTCGACGGCATGCCTCACCGCGTGCTGCGCACGGGACTCGTGGAGAAGCTCGAAAGCGGATCACCGGTCCGCGGGCTGTCCGCCGCGGTGCTCAACGCCCAGAAGTTCAAGAAGATGTCCGGCATGACGTGGAGATCGATGGTCACCGACGGCCTGGCCATGCGCCACGGTAAGGACCTGACGTGGTCGCAGGTCGTGATGGCGGCCAACACCCCGATGCTGCTCAAGGCGGGCCTCGTCGATGGCAACACCGAGGCCGGCGTACTGGCGTCCGGCCAGGTCGCGGGCATCATCGACGACCTGCCGTCGTGTGCCGAGCTGGTGCCGTCGATCGTCGCCGATGCCGTCGAACAGCTACGGAAAGCGACGACGTACATCACGGAATGAAGTCACAAGCTTCATCCTGGCTCAATGAAGCTATTATCTTCATATGTCTCTGATGAAGGGTGACGCTTCATCGCCGCTGGCGGCGTTGATCGGTGACGTGGTGGGTTCGCGCGAGTTCCCCGACCGCCGCGAGCTTCATCGCCGCCTGGCCGCGGCCCTGGCCGCCGTCGCGGGCGATGCAGTCGACGCTCCCCGCCTGACGGTCGGCGACGAGTTCCAAGGCAGCTATCGCACGGTCGGGCACGCGATCGATGCCGCGCTGACCCTTCGGCTGAGCCTGGCTCCCGCCATCGACATTCGGTTCGGAATCGGCTGGGGCGGTGTCGCCAAACTCGACGACGATTCCGGCATCCAGGACGGGCCGGGCTGGTGGGCGGCGCGTGAGGCCATCGAGTGGACGGCAGCGGCCCAGCAACGTCCAGGGTCGTCCCTGGTACGCACCGCATTTCGCAACAGGACCGGCTCCGGGGCGGAGCCACACGCCGTCAACGCGGCGCTGATGTGTCGGGACCATTTGCTTGGATCGCTGGACGAGAGGTCGCTGCGCATTCTGACGGGGTTGCGGGCGGGGCAGTCGAAGAAGGAGTTGGCCATGACGGAGGGCATCAGCGCATCGGCCGTGTCCCAGCGCGCGAACCGCACCGGCGTGGATCTCATCCTTGTTGCGGCGCAGGAACTGCGGGAGGTGCCGTGAGCGTCGTCGCCGTGCTTCTGATCGGGCTCGGCATCGCCGACATCTGTTCGAAGATGACGCGACGCCGCTGGCCACCCCTGGTCGCCGGGCCGGTCACCGTGCTCGTCTGCGCAGCACTCGCGGGGCTGTGGCACCTGGGCGACATCGTGCTGCTGATCTGGTCTGCGGCAGTGTCCATGGCCTGGGTGCACCTGGGTGCAAAGGCTGAGCGCACCGGCGCGCACCAGGGTGGGGCGCTCACCGTGTTCGGTGTCGGGCTCGCCGTGCCGCTGATTCTCGCCGGTTGGACGTCACCGGTCGGCGGCGTCGTCGAACCGTGGCTGGGATGGGTAGACCTGGTTCCCGGCCTCGACCCGGACCGCGCCGCGATGATCCTCGGGGTCCTTCTCCTCCAGCTTGTGACGGCCAATCAATTGGTGCGTCTGATCCTCGGCGCGGTGGGGGCCGTCCGCCCCGCCGGTGAACCGCAGCCGTCCGACAGGCTCAAGGGCGGCCGGCTCCTGGGGCCTATGGAGCGACTGCTGATCGTCGGGCTGGGACTCGGCGGCCAACTCGGCGCCGCGTCGGCGGTGATCGCCGCCAAGGGAATCATTCGCTTCCCGGAGCTCAACGCGCAGCGCAAGGACGCAGACGATCCCGCGGCATCGGGCATCGACGAGGTCACCGAGTATTTCCTGGTGGGCAGTTTCGCGAGCTGGCTGGTCGCCATGGCGGGGTTGGTCCTGGCGACCTGATCCGGTCGTTACGGCCACGGCGGGTCGTCGGGGTTCATAAACTCGGCCCGGTGAAGACTAACGCCGCCATTCTGTGGGAGTACGGGTCCAACTGGACCGTCGAAGAAATCGACCTCGACCCACCGGGCGACGGCGAGGTACTGGTCTCGTGGGAGGCCACCGGCCTGTGCCACTCCGATGAGCACATCCGCACCGGCGACCTTCCCGCTCCGCTGCCTCTGATCGGCGGACACGAGGGGGCGGGGATCGTCCGGGAGGTCGGCGCCGGCGTGGTCGGGCTTGCGCCCGGCGACCACGTCGTCGCGTCGTTCCTGCCGGCATGCGGTCGCTGCCGCTTCTGCTCGACCGGCCATCAGAACCTGTGCGATCTCGGCGCGATGATCATGGCGGGCACCCAGCTCGACGGCACCTATCGACGTCACCACGCCAACGGCCAGGACATCGGCGTGATGGCGCTGGTCGGCACCTTCTCGCAGTACGGGACCGTGCCGGAGGCGTCGATCGTGAAGATCGACGACGACATTCCGTTGTCGCGGGCCTGCCTGCTGGGCTGCGGCGTCACCACCGGGTGGGGTTCGGCGGTCAATACCGCCGACGTGCAGCCCGGTGACACCGTCGTCGTGATCGGGTTCGGCGGCATCGGCAGCGGCGCGGTGCAGGGCGCACGACTGGCGGGAGCCGAGAAGATCGTCGTCGTCGAGCCTGTAGAACAGAAGCGAGAGAAGGCGATCCAGCTCGGGGCGACCCACTTCGTCACCTCGCTTCCCGAGGCGACCGCGCTGGTGGCCGAGCTGACCCGGGGTGTGATGGCCGATTCGGCGATCCTGACCGTCGGCCTGCTGGAGGGCTCGATGCTGGAAGAAGCCGCCAACATCATCCGTAAGGGCGGAGCGGTCGTGATGACGGCGCTGTCGACGATGGCCGACAGCTCCCCCACGCTCGGGATGATGATGTTCACGTTGTTCCAGAAGCGGCTCTTGGGAAGCCTTTACGGCGAGGCCAATCCGCGCGCCGACATCCCCCGGTTGCTGTCGCTGTACCGCGAAGGCAAGCTCCTGCTCGACGAGACGGTCACCCACGAATACAAGCTCGCCGAGGTCAACGAGGGCTACGAGGACATGCGCGAGGGCCGCAACATCCGCGGCGTCATCCTCCACGACCACTGAGGGGCAGACCCGCAACGTCGCGGAAACGTCGCCGACACGGGAACTCAGCGTAACTGTCGGATTCTGGACCGATGTCGACATCGACCGACCGTGACACCAGCAAGCGCATCCATCCCGTCGACGAGGTGCTGCCGGTTCCCAAGTTGGCGACCTACGGATTTCAGCACGTCGTCGCGTTCTACGCCGGCGCGGTCCTGGTGCCGATCATCATCGCGGGCGCGGTCGGGCTGTCCCAGCAGGAACTCGTCAAGCTGATCACCGCCGACCTGTTCACGTGTGGCATCGCCTCGATCATCCAGGCCGTCGGTTTCCGCAACATCGGCGTGCGGCTACCCCTGCTGCAGGGCGTCACCTTCGCCGGGGTGTCGCCGATCATCGCGATTGGCCTGGCTCACGGTGGCGGCGCTGCGAGCATGCTCTACGTCTACGGGGCGGTGATCGTTGCAGGCGTATTCACGTTCCTGATCGCGCCGGTATTCATCAAACTGCTGAAGTTCTTCCCGCCCGTGGTCACCGGCACCCTGATCACGATTATCGGGCTGTGCCTGGTACCCGTCGGCGCCATGGACGCGGTCACCAACCCGCACACCCACGAGACCGACCCGACCAACATCCGGTGGTTCCTCTACGCCATCGGCACCATCGCGATCATCGTCGCGATCCAGCGGATCTTCCGGGGCTTCCTGGCGACCATCGCCGTGCTCCTCGGCCTCGTGATCGGCTGCGCGGTCGCATTTGCCTTGGGCGACATGGACTTCGCCAGGGTCGGCGAGGCATCCGCGATCGGCTTCACCCCGCCGTTCCTGTTCGGGATGCCCAAGTTCGACTTCGTCGCGTGTCTGACGATGATCATCGTGCTGCTGATCACCGCCGTGGAGTCGACCGGCTCCACCATCGCCACCGGCGAGATCGTCGGCAAGCGGGTGAAGGCCTCCGACATCGGCAACGTGCTGCGTGCCGACGGGTTGGCCACCACGATCGGCGGCGTCTTCAACTCCTTCCCCTACACCGCGTTCTCGGAGAACGTCGGGCTCGTACGGCTCACCGGTGTCAAGAGCCGCTGGGTGGTCGCGGCAGCCGGGGTGTTCATGATCGTGCTCGGCTTCCTGCCCAAGGTCGCCGCGGTGGTCGCGTCGATCCCGAATCCCGTGCTGGGCGGTGCTGCGCTGACGCTGTTCGCCACCGTCGCCGTCGTCGGCATCCAGACGCTGGGCAAAGTCGACTTCACCGACCACCGCAACCTGATCATCGTCACCACGAGCCTGGCGCTTGCGCTGTGGGTGACGGCCTACCCCGACATCGCCAAGGCGATGCCCACCGGCGTCGACCTGATCTTCGGCAGCGGTATCAGCATCGGCGCGGTCAGCGCGATCCTGCTCAACATCGTGTTCTTCCACACCGGTTCGCGCGGACCGCGGGTGGCCGGCGGCGGCTCAATCACCCTCGGAGAGGTCAACTCGATGACCAAGGAGCGGTTCACCGAGGTCTTCGGGCACGTGGTGCAGGGCGTGCCGTGGGCCGTCGAACGCGCCTACGCGCAGCGGCCCTTCGCCGACACCACGGCGCTGCGCGAAGCGTTTCAGGATGCTGTACTCACCGGCTCGTCGGAACAGCAGGCCGAACTGCTCGGCGCCTTTCCCGATCTGGGCGCGGAGGACGAGACCGGCCAGGTGCTGGCCGTGGACCACGTGGCGCTGTCGAACCTCGACGACACGGACCACAATGACGTGGTGGAGTTGGCCACCGCGTACCGGCAGCACTTCGGGTTCCCGCTGATCATCTGCGCCCGGGAAACGGAACGGTTCGACCGCGTGCTGCGCAACGGCTGGTCACGGATGGACAACTCACCGTCGGCCGAGAAAGCCTTCGCCCTGATCGAAGTGGCCAAGATCGCCAACTACCGCTTCACCGATCTGGTCGCCGACGCCAATCCCGTTGCCGCGGCACGGTTCGGCCGCCTCAACGAGTTGTCGTGAAAGCCGTTGGCCTACCGGGATTCAACGCCGCATCCGAGCGCACCCGCATGCACATGCTCTACGAGGTGTGCTCGTCGCCCATCTGGGCGCGCCGGGTGCTCGCCGGCGCCCCGTTCCGCGATCCCGACGCCCTCTACGACCGTGCCGACCGCGTCCTGGCCGAACTGCCCGACGCCGAGATCGACGCCGCACTCGACGGCCACCCCCGCATCGGAGCCGCCGTCGACAACCCGTCGTCCGCGCGCGAGCAGAGTCGCGTCGCTGCCGCCGATGACGACGTCAAGGCCCAGCTCGCGCAGAAGAACCGGGAGTACGAGAACCGCTTCGGGTACGTCTATCTGGTGTGCGCGAACGGACGCTCGGCGCACGAACTGCTCGACATCTTGATCGACCGGCTACACAACGACGCCGACACCGAACGCCGCGTCATGCGCAGCGAACTGGCGAAGATCAACCGCCTGCGGCTGGAGCGTCTGATCAGCGAGCCGCACCAATGACCCCGAATCGGGGATGCTGATCAGATGAACCTGTCCACCCATGTTCTCGACGCCACCACCGGACAACCCGCCGTCGGAATCGCCGTGACGCTCAGCCTTGCCGGCGTGGTCATCGCCGCCGATGTCACCGACGATGACGGCCGGATCGCCGCTCTGGGTACCGATCTCGCCGCAGGCGTCTACCGATTGCGGTTCGACACCGCAGCGTATTTCGCGGCGCACAGCATCACCGGGTTCTATCCCGAGGTCCTCATCACCTTCGACATCACCGACGCCGCGTCTCATTTTCACGTGCCGCTGCTGTTGTCCCCCTACGCCTACTCCACCTACCGAGGGAGCTGAAACGTGAAGGCCGTGATCATCGGTGCCGGCATGGGTGGCATGAGCGCAGCGATCGCGTTGGCGCAGCTCGGAGTCGAAACCCACGTCTACGAGCGGGTCACCGAGAACAAACCGGTCGGCGCGGCGATCTCGGTGTGGTCCAACGGCGTCAAATGTCTGAACTACCTTGGACTGGCCGAAGAGACAGCCGCGCTCGGCGGCATCGTCGACACGATGAGCTACCTCGAGGGGTACACCGGGGCGACCATGTGCCGGTTCTCCATGCGTCCGCTGATCGACGAGGTGGGACAACGCCCCTACCCCATCGCCCGCGCCGAACTGCAGTCGATGCTGATGAACCACTACGGCATGGACCGGATCAACTTCGGCATGAAGATGGTGGACGTCGAGGACGGACCGGACGCGGCGACGGCCACCTTCGCCGACGGAACCACTGTGACGGCCGACGTCGTCATCGGTGCCGACGGCGCCAACTCGATCACCCGCGAATACGTGCTCGGCGCCCCCGTCACCCGTCGCTACGCCGGCTATGTGAACGTCAACGGATTGGTGGCCGTCGACGACACCATCGGCCCGGCCACCGAATGGACCACGTATGTCGCCGAAGGCCAACGCGTTTCGGTGATGCCGGTGGCCGAGGACCGTTTCTACTTCTTCTTCGACATCAGGGGAGAGCCCGCCGGAGTGGGTGGTGACATCCAGGCGGAGCTGCGCCGCCACTTCGCAGGGTGGGCCCCGGGAGTGCAGAGGTTGATCGACACCCTTGATCCCGCCACCACCAACCGCGTGCCGATTTTCGACCTCGACCCCTTCCACACCTGGGTCAAGGGACGGATCGCCGTTCTCGGGGACGCGGCCCACAACACCACCCCCGATATCGGGCAGGGCGGCTGCTCGGCGATGGAGGACGCCATCGCACTACAGTGGGCGATCCGGGACCACCCCGGCGATGTCCGTACCGCGCTGCAGATTTACCAGGCGAGTCGGTCGCAGCGGGCCGCCGATCTGGTGCTGCGAGCCCGCCGGCGGTGCGACGTCACCCATGCCAAGGATCCGGACGCCACCGCCGACTGGTATGCCGAACTTCGAAAAGAGGACGGCTCCAACATCATCCGGGGAATCGTCGGGAACATCATGGGTGGGCCCCTCACGCAGCCTCAGCGGCCGTGAGCCGGCGGCCCCGCACGAACACCTCGACAATGGACGGCTCGCGCAGACCGAGCAGCAGGGTGAACAGCATCGCACCGGCGTCCTCCGCCCGATCGAGCTGTTCGGGCAGCAGTGATTGCCGCTGCGGGTCGATGACGATGAAGTCGGCCTCCTTTCCTTCGTCGAGGTTGCCCACCCGATCGGCCAGGTCAAGAGCGCGCGCGCCTGCCAGTGTGGCGGTGAACAGCAGTTGGGCCGGCGGAATCGACAGGCCGGCACCGTCTGGCGCGCTGATGTGTACCTTGAAGCAGTCGTTGAGCACCCGTGCCATCAACCATTCGTCCCCCGCGCCGACGTCGGAGCCCAGCGCAACCGTCACCCCACTCGCGGTGGTCCGCCGCCACGGCATGGTTCCCGATCCCAGGAACTGCTGCGACGTCGGGCAGTGGGCGATCGAGGTGCCGGTGTCCGCCATCCGCGCCAGTTCACGACCGGTGCAGTGCACCCCGTGGGCGAGTACGCTGCGAGGCCCTAGCAGGGTTGGCGCGGCGCTGTCGCCGAGCCGGCCGTCGTAGGTGTCGAGGTAGTCACGTACCCCGAAAGCGGCCCGTACGGCTGCGATCTCGTGAAAGTTCTCCGAGAGGTGACTGTGGAAGTAGACACCCTGCCCGCGCACGGAATCGTAGAGCTCCCCGAGCGCGATCAGGGTGTGGTCGGTCACCGACAGCGCGAAACGAGGCATGACGGCTACCTGGACGAGAGCCTCCGCGGGATCAGCCGCATCGGCTCCGTGCCACCGGTTGATCTCCTGCACGGAAAGCTCGATGGCAGCTCGCTCACTGGTGAGCAACGGCGCCGCAGCCTGCGGGCCCACGGTCTGGATGCCGCGGCCGGAGATGGTCCTCAAACCCGCAGCCAGCGATTCGGTGAACAGGGCATCCTGCGCGTCGGGAAACGCCGAACCGAACACCAGTGCCGTGGTGGTGCCGACCTCGATGCGGCGCCGACAGAACGCGCGGGCGGTCCGCTGCGCGACGGCCGCATCGGCGAGTGTTGCCTCGGCCGGAAAGATGCAGCGCTGCAACCAATCCAGCAACTGCCCGCCGCCGAACGAGTCCGTGCAGAAGGTTTGTGGGTAATGAATGTGGGTGTCGACGAAGCCGGGTAGCAGGAAGCCTGGGCGATGATCGACAACCTCCTCAGGGGCGATGTGCCAAGGCATGCCCACGTACTCACCGCTGTAGGCGATCACTCCGTCGTCGTCGACGACCAGAACGCCGTCCGGGGCGCTGACGAGATGGTCGCCGGCCTGCTCGAGCGACGGCGCACCGGTGATGTGGACGAGATGGCCACGGTAGGCGCGCATCGACCGATTGTCCCAGCGTCGTGGCGAACTCGCAGATCCACAGCTCGGCCTGCAGGGTATCGCGCGGCGCTCTACCGTGCAGTGATGGACCTCCATACCGTCGAAACCGTGCACGCGCCCACGCGGCGCGACGCCGTGTTCCCGCTGGGTCCTGCCGATGCCGTGCTCGCCGGCGGCACCTGGCTGTTCTCCGAACCCCAACCCCACCTGGTGCGGCTGGTCGACATCACCGCTCTGGGCTGGGAACCCATCACGATGTCGGACGCGGGGATCGAACTGGCCGCAACGTGCACCATTGCCGAGGTGGCCGCGCTGTCCACGACGCTGCCGGATACGCATCCGGAATGGGCGGCCGCCCCGCTGTTCCGGCGGTGCGCCACCGCCCTGGTTGCCGCCCAGAAGATCTGGCGCACCGCCACCGTCGGCGGCAACATCTGTCTGTCCCTGCCGGCCGGGTCAATGATCTCGCTGAGCTCGTCCCTGGATGCCACGCTCACCGTCTGGCGGGGCGCCGACGAAAGTTACACCAGCTCGGTCGAAGGGTTCGTCACCGGCTTCACCTCCAACATCCTGCAGACCGGCGACGTGCTGCGGTCGATCCAGTTGCCGGCCGCGGCCCTGCGTGCGCACACCGCTGTCCGCTCCCTCGCTCAATCTCCGTTGGGACGTTCGGGCGTCGTGGTGATCGGCCGCCGCGATCTGCCCGCCGACGGCGGCGCGTACACGCTGTCGGTGACCGCCGCGACGCTGCGACCCCTCGTGTTCCGCTTCCCTGCCGTTCCCGACAGCGACACGCTGCGCACCACCCTGACCGAGATCCCCGAGTCTGCCTGGAACGACGATCTGCACGGTGATCCCGACTGGCGGGCGGCGATGACCATGCTGCTCGCCGAGCAGGTCCGAGACGAGCTTGCATGAGCTTCTCCGTCAACGGCGAAACCTTCGATGAGGAGCCGCGGCCCGGGCAGTGTCTGCGCACCTTCTTGCGGGAGCTGGGGCACTTCGACGTCAAGAAGGGTTGCGACGCCGGTGATTGCGGAGCGTGCACGGTACTCGTCGCCGGTGCCGCGGTTCAGTCGTGCGTGTTCCCGGCGTTCCGAGCGGCAGGCGCGGCGATCACCACCGTGGCCGGTCTGGGCAACTCCGGTGAACTCCACCCGATGCAGCGCCGCTTCGTCGAAGCCGCCGGCTTCCAGTGCGGCTTCTGCACGGCCGGCATGATCACCACAGCCAGCACGTTGACCGACGAAGAACTGGCCGACCTCCCGCAGACGTTGAAGAACAACCTGTGCCGGTGCACGGGCTACCGCGCGATCACCGACTCGCTCGCCGGGAAGGTGAACATCGACAAATCCGACGGCGAGGACACCGGCCGCTCGGTGGGCGCCCCCGCAGCGGTCCGGGTGGTGACCGGAACCGAGGAATACACCATGGATTTCGCACCGCCCGGGCTGCTGCACATCGCGGTGCTGCACAGCCCGGTGGCGCATGCGCGCATCGTCTCCGTCGACACCGCGGCGGCCTTGGCCATTCCCGGTGTGCGGCTTGTCCTGACACATCACGACAGCCCGCCGGTGCGGTTCTCGACAGCGCGCCACGAGCACCGGGAGGACGATCCCGACGACACGGCCATTCTCGATGACATCGTCCGCTTCGTCGGGCAGCGTGTGGCCGCGATCGTTGCCGACAGTGTGGCCACCGCCGAAAGAGCCTGCCGTGCACTGATCGTCGAGTACGAGGAGTTGCCCGCGGTCTTCGACCCCGAGGCGGCGCGCGGACCCGGGGCACCACTGCTGCACGCCGACAAGGGCTTCGACGCGCGGATCGCCGACGCCCGACGCAACGTGGTCGCCCAGCTTCACGGCACTGTCGGTGACATCGAAGCCGGCATCGCCGCAGCCGGCCCCGACGGTGTCGTGGTGCGGGGACGCTGGCACACCCAGCGAGTCCAGCACGCGCACCTGGAGACCCACGGCTGCACCGGATGGCGCGACGCTGAGGGCCGGTTGGTGATCCGCACGAGCACCCAGGTTCCGTTTCTGGTGCGTGACGAGCTGTGTCACCTGTTCGGCCTGGCGCCTGAGGACGTCCGGGTGTTCACCAAGCGCGTCGGCGGCGGCTTCGGCGCCAAGCAGGAGATGCTGGTCGAAGACCTCGTCGCATTAGCAGTACTCCGTCTGGGCGAGCCCGTACGGTACGAGTTCAGCCGCACCGACCAGTTCACCGTCGCCCCGTGCCGACATCCGTTCCGGGTAGACGTCACCGTGGCGGCCGATGCCGACGGCACGTTGACCGCGCTGACGGTCGACGCGCTCGTCGATGCCGGCGCCTACGGCAATCACAGCGCGGGCGTGATGTTCCACGGCTGCGGAGAATCGGTGTCGGTGTACCGGTGCGCGAACAAGCGGGTCGACGCCGAGGCTGTCTACACCAACAACCTGCCCTCCGGGGCTTTCCGCGGGTACGGGTTGGGTCAGGTGATGTTCGCGGTGGAGTCCGCGATCGACCAGGCAGCCGAGCGACTCGGCTTGGATCCCTTCGACTTTCGCCGACGTAATGTAGTGGTGCCCGGTGATCCGTTCGTCGACTCC
This sequence comes from Mycolicibacterium iranicum, assembly GCF_001650495.1. Taxonomy (GTDB): domain Bacteria; phylum Actinomycetota; class Actinomycetes; order Mycobacteriales; family Mycobacteriaceae; genus Mycobacterium; species Mycobacterium iranicum_A. Next base: position 271,068 of record NZ_LWCS01000001.1, read on the forward strand.
CATGTGCTCGACGACGACCTCACATTCGGTAGCTACGGACTGGACCAGTGCCTCGACCTCGCGCAGGCAGCACTGCGGCGCGGAAATGGCACCGTGGCACCCTCGGGCCCGCAGTGGCGCACCGGCGAAGGGATGGCGATCGCGATGATCGCGACGATCCCGCCCCGCGGGCACGCAGCCGAGGCGGTGATCAGTGTCGACAGCGAGGGAACGTACACCCTCGTCGTCGGAACCGCCGAGTTCGGCAATGGCACGACCACGGTGCACGCACAGATCGCCGCGACCGCCCTGAACACCGTGGTCGACGACATCCGGATACGCCAGTCCGATTCGGCGGCACCGGGTTATGACACCGGCGCGTTCGGATCCGCCGGCACGGTGGTGGCCGGCCGGGCCACGCTGTTGGCCGCTCAACGGCTGCGCAGTCGGCTCGAGACTGCGGCATCGGAGCGAACCGGCTTGCCCCTCAACGCCTGTGTGCTGACGCGCCACGGCGTGCAGTGCGCCGGCCGGCTGGTGGATTTCGCCGACCTCCCCATGGCACTGACCGGGCACGGACGCCACGACGGTACGCCGCGCTCGGTGGCCTTCAACGTGCACGCCGTGCGGGTCGCGGTCAATGCTGACACCGGCGAGGTGCGCATCCTGCAGAGCGTGCAGGCCGCCGATGCGGGCGTGGTGATGAACCCCGAGCAGTGCCGCGGCCAGGTGGAAGGCGGTGTGGCGCAAGGGATTGGCTCGGCGCTGTACGAAGAGATGCACGTGACCGCTGACGGTGTGGTGTCGACGAGCACGCTGCGCAACTATCACCTGCCCGCGTTGGCCGACGTGCCGGTCACCGAGGTCTATTTCGCCGACACCTGTGACACGCTGGGGCCCTTCGGCGCCAAGTCGATGAGCGAGTCGCCCTACAATCCCGTAGCCCCGGCTCTGGCCAACGCGATCGCGCGGGCGACCGGCGCCCGGCTCTACCGGCTTCCGATGACCCCGGCGCGCGTGTGGCGGGCGGTCAGGACAGCCGCTCGATGATCGTCACGTTGGCGGTGCCGCCGCCTTCGCACATCGTCTGCAGTCCGTAGCGGCCGCCGGTGCGCTCCAACGTATTCAGCATGGTCGCGAAAAGCTTTGCGCCCGTGGCGCCGAGGGGATGTCCGAGCGCGATGGCGCCGCCGTTCGGGTTGACCTTCTCAGGGTCGGCCCTGGTCTCCTTCAGCCAGGCCTGGACAACGGGGGCGAAAGCCTCGTTGATCTCCACGGTGTCGATGTCGTCGATCGACAGCCCGGTCTTGTCGAGGGCGTAGCGCGTCGCGGGGATCGGGCCGGTCAGCATGAATACCGGATCGGCCCCGCGGGCACTGATGTGGTGGATACGGGCACGCGGCTTCAGATTGTGTGTCTTCACAGCGTTTTCGGAGGCAAGCAACACTGCGCTCGCACCGTCGGAGATCTGGCTGGCCATCGCGGCTGTCAACCGGCCGCCGTCGACGAGGGTCTTGAGACCGGCCATCTTCTCCAGCGACGTTTCGCGCGGGCCCTCGTCGACGGCGAAGCCGTCCACCTCGATGATCTCGTTCTCGAAGTGTCCGGCGCGGATCGCCGCCTGCGCGCGCTGGTGGCTGGTCAGCGCGAACTGCTCCATGTCCTCGCGGGAGATGTTCCACTTCTCGGCGATCAGCTCGGCACCCCGGAACTGGGAGATCTCCTGGTCCCCGTACCGGTGCAGCCAGCTCTTGGATTCGTTTGTGGGCGAAGTGAATCCGAACTGCTCGGCGACGGTCATCGCGGAGCTGATCGGGATCTGGCTCATGTTCTGCATGCCGCCCGCGACGATGAGGTCGGCGGTGCCCGACATGATGGCTTGCGCGCCGAACGAGATGGCCTGCTGGCTGGAGCCACACTGGCGGTCGACGGTGACGCCGGGGACCTCTTCGGGGTAGCCCGCGGCGAGCCACGACAGCCGCGCGATGTTGCCGGCCTGTGGGCCGATCGCGTCGACGCAGCCGGCGATCACGTCATCGACGGCGCCGGGGTCGACGTCGTTGCGCGCGAACAATCCCCGCCATCCGGCAGCGCCGAGATCGACCGGGTGCACTCCGGCCAGCGAGCCGTTGCGCTTTCCGATGGCGGTGCGGACAGCATCGATGACGTAGGCCACTGGTGTTCCAGCCATCAGTTCGTTCCTTCCGTTATGCCACCGAGAACGATGGCGAGGTACTGCCGTCCGACCTGTTCGGCCGTCAGCGGGCCGCCGGGTTGGTACCAGCGCACCGACACCCAGGTGGTGTCACGAATGAATCGGTAGACGAGGTCGACGTCGAGGTCGGGGCGGAACTTCCCCTCGGCGACGCCCTGCTTGAGGACCTCGATCCACATCTGGCGTTGCTCGCGGTTGCGGTCTTCGAGGAATCCGAACTGCGTGAGCGGTTTGAGCCTCTTGGCCTCGTCCTGGTAGATCACAACCTGCGCGTGCCGGTGTTCGATGGCCTCGAAGGAGACCATGAACAATCCCTTGACCCGTTCGAGTGGGTCCGCCGTGCTTTCGACGGTCTCGCGGTAGCGGGTGAACACCCAGTCGAGAAAGTCCTTGAGGACTTCTTCGACCATCTGCTCCTTGGACTTGAAGTGGTGGTACAGGCTTCCGGAGAGAATCCCCGCCGAATCCGCGATGTCGCGCACCGTGGTGGCGCGCAGGCCGCGGTCGGCGAACATCGTCGCAGCGAGCTGCAGCAGCTCGTCACGCCGACTCGGAAGCGCCTTGTCCACTGGGTCAGGATAGCAACCAAGCGCTTGCTAGGTAAGCGTGACCGCGTCAGCGGGTGTCCGACCAGTATTCAGAACAGTTCTCCGCCACGTGCGGTGCCTGCCGTGAGGCGCGCCAGCGGGACAGGTTGAACTCATACCAGGGGTCGCGCCCCTCCATCCGGTAACTCGCGCACTGCCGCACCGCTTCGGGCAACCGCACCAGCGCAGGGTCGGCGTCCGGGGACAATCGCAGCAGGTAGGCAGCGTCCAACTGCCCCGTCTGCTCATACCGATCGATGTTGCGCTCGGCGATGAGTCGCTCCGGGTTCGTCGCAGCAAGCCCGAGGATTGCCACCGCACCCGCCAGCAGCACCGCCCGCGGCAGCCACCGTCCCGCCATCCGGATCCCGGCGATGGCGATGAACACGAACACCGCACCGAGCCACAACTCGATCGTGATCACCATCAGCCGCTCGGTGCTGAAGCCATAGGCCTGTTGATACACCCACATCCGGTGGATCGCCGAGATCACCACCACGACCGAGGTCACGCACAGCGTGCCGACCAGGATCCGCAACAGCCTGCGTTCCCGCGCTGTGTCACGTCCCGCGACGCGAATGACGGCGCCGAGGACGAGCAGGGTCAGCGCCGACACCCATAGCAGCTGCCAGAAACCCTGTCTGGCGTACTCGGCATAGGTCAGTCCCTCGGTCTCCAGCACATGCGTGTGACCGCCGAACAGGACGGTCGCCTGCACGGCCACAAAGCCGACGAACAGCAGGTCGAGGACCGCCAGCGGCACCGCCCATTCCCAATTCGGCACCGGCCGCATCCTCGGCGGCGCCATCGCGTCAAGCCTCGGCGGCACCCGAATCAGGTAGCCGGCGAACAGCACGAAGCACGCCACGATCACGAACACGACCGTGCGGGCGAAGAACTCGTCTCCTCGCCAAGCGGGAATGAGGTGATCCACCAACCGGGCGAACGCGGGATCCGCCGAGACGAACAGCGCCCCGAACACGAGCGTGAGGACCACGGTCAGGGCTGCGACGACCGCGATCCGCGCGGCACTCGGCCCTCCGGCCCGACGAAATCCGACTCCAAGTGCGCGGCGCACCCAGCCGGCGACCCGGGCCGGGAGGAGCCACGGGACGAACGGTCCACTCAGGACCGCGGTCCACGTCCGCCCGCCGGCGAGCGTGCTCCAGCCGACCAGCCACGCCGTCATGATGCACAGCACACCCAGCCATTCCGCGGCCAACAGCCCAGGCACGGCGAGCAGCAGCAGTGTCAGGACGATCCCGAGCCACTCACGACGAGTCGGGCGGCGTTCCGCCGTCAGGTACCCGACACCGAACACCATCAGGCCCACCATCACGTAGCCGATGCTCAGCGTCCCAACCCGCCACATCGCCGAGCCGAGAACACCCTCGACGAGCGCGAGCAGCAGTAGGGCGCGAGGCGCGGCTGCCTGGGGCGGGTTGGGCCAGAGCCGGTGCGGCCAGATCGACCATCCGGGCTCACCGTAGCGCGGCAGCATCGGACCGAATTCCGGGGGCGGTAGGGGCGGCAGATGGCCGCGCGGATGCGGATATGTGGTGGGCGCCGGCTGATTCACCGTGTCTCCTCTCCCGTTGCCGGCGCGGGGATCGTGACCCCGATGCGGCACCCGGATCTGGCCTCCATCACTTCGATGGCGCCGCCGTGTAGTTCGACCGCCCAGCGGGCGATCGCAAGTCCGAGCCCCGTGCCGCCAGCAGAGGTGGCACCCCTGGTGAAGCGCTGGAAAACTCGCTCACGTTCGACGGGCGGGATTCCCGGCCCCTCGTCGCACACCTCGAGTCGCAATCCCGGTGCCGCTTCCTGCCTGGCGAAGACCGTGACGCGGGCCCCTGCGGGGCTGTGCCTGATCGCGTTGTCGACGAGATTGACCACCACCTGCAGTAAGCGGGCCTGATCGGCGACGGCGACCAGGTCCGGCGGCTCGACCCGGACCGCGACCTGCACCCCCTCACTGGGAGCCGTGACGTGCCAGATGGCTTCATCGAGGAAGTCGGCGACACGGAAAGAGCTGTGCTGCAGCGAGATGGCTCCGCCTTCGAGCCTGGAGAGGTCGAGTAGGTTCGTCACCAGCTCGCTGAGCCGCTCGGTCTGCGAAAGCGCCATCCGCATCGTCTTCTCGTCCGCCTCCGCGATCCCGTCGACCACGTTCTCCAGCAGGGCATGCAAAGCCGTTATGGGCGTACGCAATTCGTGAGACACATTCGCAATCAGACCGCGTCGGTACTCATCGGCGGCACCGAGGTCGGTTGCCATCTGGTTGTATGCCGTCGCGAGTTGGCCGACCTCGTCCCGAGAGGTTGCCCTGACGCGCACGCTGTAGTCTCCGCGCGCCATTGCCCGCGCGGCCGCGGTCATCTGGCGCAGCGGCGACGTCATCCCGTGGGCGAGGAAATAGGTGAACGTCAACGACGTGGCCAGCGCAGCAAGCAGCGCATAGCGGAACTGCCAGCTCGCTCCGATCCAGAACGTGAACGAGGCCAACAGTATTGCGGTGCCGACGAGCAGGCCCATTTTCATCTTGAACGAGCCGAAAGGATCCAGCGGTCGGGGCAGCCGATCCCACATGTCGCTGAGCTTGGTCATCTCGACGGCGAGCCGTCCATCGGGCGGGGCAGCTCCAGCGCATACCCGACGCCATGCACGGTGCGGATGAGCTCGGAACCCAACTTGCGGCGCAACGCTTTCACGTGAGTGTCGACAGTGCGACTCTCCGCCCCCGAACCCCAACCCCACACGTGTTCGAGGAGCGCGTCGCGGGAGACCGCGGTACGCGGCCGTCCCGCGAGGAAGACCAGAAGGTCGAATTCTGTTCTGGTCAGATGTATTTCGTCATCGCCGCGATACACCCTTCGCGCCTGGAGATCTACCCGATTGTCTCCGACCCGTAGGGCCTGAACGGTCGCGACGCGTTCCACGCGTCGCAGCAGCACGCGGACACGAGCGACGAGTTCGCGCATGCTGAAGGGCTTGGTGAGGTAGTCGTCGGCACCGACGCCGAGGCCGACCAGCATGTCGGTTTCATCGCTGCGCGCGGTCAGCATCAACACCGGGATCGGATGAACCGCCTGGATTCGACGGCACACCTCGAGGCCGTCGAACCCCGGCAACATGACATCGAGCACCACGAGATCCGGCGGGGCCGTGGTGGCCGCCTCGACCGCGGAGGGTCCGTCAACCGCGGTGTCCACCTGAAAGTCCTCGGCCCGCAACCGGGTGACGACCGCAGCCAGGATGGTCGGCTCGTCCTCGACCACCAGGATTCGCTTCACACATCAGACTGTAGGGGCCGGATATGGGCCTTTCCGGCAGCGATTGTGAAGAAAGTGTGGAGATCTTCGCGACTAGGTAGCCGGCGTCGACTGGGCATCGCCAGCCGGGACGGACTGTCTGCGCTTGCGGCGAAGACTAGACCACAGGATGCCCGCGAGGATCGCGCCGGCCGCTGCCACCGCGACCGCGATGCCGATGACGGCCCAGGGCGGCGACGTCTCCGCCGGCGGCGCCTCGGCGACATCCTCGCCCGTCGGTTGCGCGAACACCGAGAGATTGGTCGCGACACCTGCCCTGCCCGCGGCGAGCACGTCCCCGCTCAGCGCCGACCACTTGCCCTCCAGGCCGTCGATATAGGTGAACAGCGGATCCACCAGACTCCAGGCGTCTGTCGTCGTCACGAGCACGACGGTGCGGTCCCGAGGCCGGTCCGCGAACACCTGGATCGAGCCCAGCCCATCGCCGATGTTGGCGCTGAGTTCGGCGGGCAGATTGTCGACACTCACCTCCCCACCATCGCCACTGATCGGCGGAAGCAGCGAAGTCTGTTCCAGCGCCGATGATTTCGCGATGATCAAGGCGCCGGAGTTGGCGTCCCCGGCAGTCTTGACGTCGACCACCTTCGGCGTCAGCTGCCTGTTGGTCAGACTGGCGATCGCGGCGACCACGCGCCCGGCGTAGACCAGTTGATCGGGACTGCTCCCGTCGAACGCGACCAGGAAGCTGGGCGAGAATTCCGACGGCAAGGCACTGAATCCGCCGAGCGGTGGTCCGCCGCGCGTGATGGTCAACGACGACTTCGGATCGATCTGGAAGCTCATCGGCGCGATCAGGGGTCCGCACACCTGCTGCGGGGTGTAGGTGAGCGCGATGTCCAAGTTCACGAACTGGCCCATTGTCTGCCCTGGTATGTCGAAGCGGGCGTCCAGGCGACCGGTCGTGTCGAGGAGAGATCGATAGACGACGTTGCCGTCGGCAGAGCGGATCACCACCGCCGCCGAGTCACGGTCCGGCACCGGGGTGTAGTCGGCCAGCAGGTTCACCTGCACACTGCCCACGCGGCCGTTACCCAGCTGCGACCGGCCGACGCCCACGCGCAGGTTGCTCGACCGGAGCACCTCGGTCCTGCCGCTCAGATTCAGCTGAGCGAAGGTGAAGGTGTCACTGCTGGGCACCTCACCGGAACCCGCTTCGTCGACGCGGGCCGACGGCACCTGCACGAGCGACTGCAACTCGTCGACGAGCAGAGAGACCTGCGTGGACAGCGTGTCACCGTCTCCCGAAACTCGAAGATAAGCGGCTTGCTCGCCGGCGTTCTCGACACGCAGACCGGCTTCGCCGCCCCTCTCGACGACGACCGCCCGAGCCAGCGGACCGGCAGGCGGAGGTGACGCGCCCCGCGGCTGGTTGACCACCGAGACGTCCAGAGGCAGCGGGTTGTAGATCCGAGCCAGAGTGGCGACCAGCAGCAGCACCGACTGCTGCTCGGCGACGTCGGAGTCGTCGGGAGCGTAGATCGTCACACGCTCGAGCACCGGCGGAAAGAAACCGGCGATGGTCGTCACGGGAGGCTCCACGCCGGTGAAGACTGTTGCCAGATTCGTCACGGTCAGCTGCTGCAAAGGGCCACAGAACTGGCCTTCGTACTGGCTGGAGAACTGGCCTGGGTTGCCGAGCGCGCGCACGGTGAAGGACAACTCGACCGAGGAATCCCGTACCCGCGCCCCGGCGATGTCGACGTCGAAGGGCGTCTCCGCCCGCGCGGGCCCGGCCGGCAGCACATCAACCGTTGCCAACAGCCTGCCGTCGGCGTCGTCGATCTCGACGTAACCGGCGTCGATGTTCAGCGGCGTGTTGATCGTGCCACGCAAGCGCGTCGCATTGAGGCCCGCGGGCACCGGTACGGAGAAGCTCTGACTGTCGTTCGGGCTGAGGAACAGTTCACGCTCCATGCCGAGGTCGGCCCAGCCCAGCGTGACACTGGCCACCTCGGGCGCGGGCCCGCCGTCGCCAGGTTGGGCGTGTGCAGCCGCGCCGAACACCGACGGCGCAAACAACACCATGACTGAGACGAGCACCCGCACGACGCTGGTGCGACTCATAACCTTTCCCCCACACAAGAATTGACGCGCGATTGCCGCAAGTGCTCCGCAGCCCGGAATCGCCGTAGTACCGATGACCATTCTGAACTGACCGGGTGCACCTGTTCCACTTTCGCGTGTTCGGCCTTCACATTCTCGACAGGGGTCGGACTATACCGGCGGACACCGCAGGCTGAGGCCTAATCGGGAGCTGGCAGAACGTGTCGGAAAGTTTGCGCGTGCCGGTTCGGCGCCCACGGATTTCGGGCCGAAGTTCTCCGCAGTTCGCCCCGCCATCAGCGATGACACGGCATGATCCTTCTTGGCGACGAGCAACCACCTGGGATAGCGTGGTGCGACTTGAGCGCTGGTAGGAGACCTGGCGTGCGAGCGGCAGGTGTGAGGGAGGGCTTGAGCCGTGAAGGGTCGCAGTTGACTGTCCAGGATTTCGTGCAGATCTTGCGCAGCCGTTGGAAAATCATCTGCGCCACAACGGTCCTCGCGATTCTGGCGGCCGTCGCGTACTCGCTGACCATCGCGCCCAGCTATCAAGCATCCACGCGGCTGTTCGTGTCGACGACCTCCGACGGCAACAACACCCAGTCCAATGACGGCGGTCTCTTCGCGCAGCGACGGGTGCTGTCCTATATCGAGTTGGTGACGGGCGACCTCCTCGCTCAGCGCACCGTGGACAAACTCGGTCTCGACATGAGCGCGTCCGACCTGAAGAGCAAGGTCGACGCCACGTCACCGACTGACACCGTCCTGATCGACATCACCGTGACCGACACGTCTCCCACCCGAGCACGCGACATCGCCAATACGCTGTCCGACGAGTTCGTCGTCATGGCTGCGGGATTGGAGACACCGGAATTGGGTGCGCAGCCCAACGCGCGGGTGATCGTGCAGGAACGTGCCGAGGTGCCCGGCCTCTCGGCGGCGCCTACTGTCCGAAACGCGGCACTGGCCGCCGTCCTGGGTGCGCTCGCGGGCATGGCGATCGCCATCTTTCGCGGCCGCTCCGACGACTCGCTGCGAAGCCCGGAAGCGCTGGAGAAGATCACCGGCGCCGGACTGCTCGCCGAAATCCCTTTGGAGGCGCGGTTCAAGGACAACCCGCTCATCTCCTTCGATTCCGATCGCACCACTGCTGCCGAAGCCTTCCGTGACCTACGAGTCAACATCAGGTTCCTCGAAGTGTCCGCCGGTCCACGGGTTCTTGTGGTCGCGAGTCCGATGCCTGAGGAAGGCCGAACCGCGACCGCCGTCAACCTGGCGCTCGCTCTTGCCGACTCGGGAAACAACGTCGTGATCGTCGACGGTGATTTGAGGCGTCCCAAGGTCGCCCGTTACCTGAACATCGTGGAGGAGACCGGTCTGAGCACTGTACTCACCGGAGCTGCCCGCGTGACAGAGGTGCTGCGCGAAACCGGTCGTCCCCGGCTGACCGCGCTCACCTCCGGCCCCCTGCCGTCGGGTCCGGTCGAACTCCTCGAATCACCAGCGGCCACCGAGGTCTTGAGCGAATTGAGCAGCCAGTTCGACTACGTGATCGTCGATACGCCGTCCCTGTTGAAGCCGGATGCCGCCATCCTCGCGGCCGCATCCCAGGGTGTTCTGATGGTCGCCCGATTCGGTAGAACCACGCGCAACCAACTGACGGAGGCGGTGCACTCGGTCACGCGAGGCGGGGCGCCGCTGCTCGGAAACGTACTGATGATGGTCCCCGTCAAGAAGCCGGCGAAGGGCGACGCCTACTACGGCGCGGGAAATCACGCACCTTCTGATCCGCGCCCGCCGCGCCAACCGCCCCGCCGCGGATCCCATCGGAACTGACGCCTCGGCGCATACATGAAGCGAGACGTTGACCAGCCATCCAGCCGCCGAGTGACGTTCGCAGCGTCTCGCCCACGATCTCGCGACCGTGATCACAATCCGTCCGAGAACCGCAACGGTTCGGCCACAACGTTTCTGACGGCGCCGACTCGTTTCCTCCGGGACACCAACACGGAGTACAAGACAGGCGACCGGGCGTTCGTCTGCCTGATCATCGCAGCGGTCGCGCTGGTCATCGTTCCCGAGGTGATCAACTACCTGCTCGTCAAGCACACGCCGGACCAGAGCATCGATCAAGCCCTGGCCACCGCGGAAACCCCGGTGGCAGGGCTGGCCCGATGGGCGCTGTCCGGTGCGCTGCTCGCTGTGAGCTCACTGGTCATCCTGATGCGCGGGCACCCCAACCGCGACATCACCTGGTTGCTCGTCTTCCTGTTGGCGCTGAACCTGCCGTACCTCGTCGGCCCGGATCAGCCGGGCCCCGCGGATCTGGTCAAGATCATGTTGGCCAATCTGGTCCTGCTGGCCATCTGGAATACCGGCGCGCGGATCGCAGAGCTCAAGTGGATACCGATCCTGGTCACCGGTGTCGGCGCCTACTCGTTGATCGGCGCCCTGATCATTCCCGAGTACATGATGTACAACGTCGTTTCTCGAAAGTCCCTGATCTTCGGTTGGGAGCTGGCAGGACCCTTCGGCCAGAGCAACGCCCTCGGAATGTATTGCGCCATCGCGTTCGCACTGTTGCCGCTGATCCCCGGGAACGGGTGGCGAGTAACTTGCGGCGCGATACTGTTCGTCACGATCCTGGCGTCCGCATCGAGAACATCGCTCATCGCGATCAGCTTCGTCGTGCTGTGGTGGCTGATCTGCCGAGCCGCAACCGCCGCCTTCGTCCGCGTCACGGGCACCGTCCTCGCAGGGCTCGCGTTGGGCGCGGCCTTCGTGATCCCGCTCCTGGACTGGGATCCCGACAGCTTCACCGAACGAGCGTTCATTTGGAAGGGGGGCCTCGAACTGTGGCGGGAGTCCCCGATCGTCGGCTCCGGCTACAACTGGTTCCTGACCACTGGGCAGTCGGAGGCGGAGACCATCCTCTGGGCCGGAATGGGTACGGGGCACAACATATTCATCGACACGTTGATCAAGTTCGGATTGTCGGGCCTGGCCTTCCTGCTGCCGATATGGATCGGAGCTATCTACGTCACCGGCACCATGCGTGTCAGGGGCGAAAAGATCGCGCTGTTCGGTTATCTGATTGCGTTTTTCGTGTTGTCGATGACGGAAGCGGTCTGGCACTTGTGGCCGAATATCCAGCAATTCCCCACCAGCGCACTCATTTTCGCCACAGTGCTGATGGCGCGTGACCGGGGCGGCGCTACGGAGGGTACGTTATGACCGCGCGCGCAGGTCGGCGGGTTCTTTACTCCGGGTTCCACTACCTACACCACAACCCCGGTTCGGGGTACGACGCGGTGGTCGCCGATCCCCGCGATTACGTCAGCGGAGCGCGGCTCCCGTTCGCCGATCGGCTCGAATCGACCAAGCCGCGCCACCTCAACTTCCTGCTGCTGGACCTGATCACGGTGCTCCGAGCTCTGCGCTATGACACCGTGCACTACTTCTACCCCGAGTCCACCGCGTACCTGTCACCCTGGATTCTCCGTTTCCTCGGGAAGCGCATCGTGTACACGGTGCATCTCGACGACTCGCAATGGTTCGGAGGCACCCGCAGCGTGCACCACCGAATCAAACAGAAATCGATGCGCGCCGCGCATGCGATCGTCGTCCTGAGCGCGCAGCAGCGCGGCGTCTTCCAAGCCGCACTTCCGGAAAAACTGGTGAGCTTCGTTCCACACGGGTTCACCTTCGACGGTCCCGAGCCTTCCCTGGATCTCTTCGAGAGGCGCACCCGCGATCCGCGACGGCTGGTCCTGGTCGGCTCCAATTACCGGGACTTCGATATGCTGGAACAGATTCTTGCCCAACGTGGCTCGCGATCTGTGCATGTCGATCTCGTCGGCATGGACGAGGCGGCGCGCAGGCGGTTCACCGGGCGTGACGGAGTGGTGTGCCATCCGCGACTCGACGCCGACGGCTACGTCGGCCTACTACGAGGGTCATTCGCATTGTTGCTGCCGCTGACCTTCGCCACCGCCAACAACGCCCTGTTCGAGGCCTACAACTGCTATCTGCCCGCATTCGTGAGCCGCGTCGACGGCGTCACCGACTACGCCGCCGACGGCGATCGGTCGCTGTTCTCCTCACCGGAAGAGTTCTGGTCGAAGTACGATGCCCTGGCGGCGCTCAACGCCACGCGGCTGCGCGAGTACTGTCTCGAACTCAATTCCGCTGCGCGTGAGAGATTTTCGTGGGACCGGATCCGCGCCGAGCTCACCGGAGTCTACGGGCCCGACCGCTGATCGGTGAATCAGAGCTTCCGTTTGCGCACGTTGGCGAGGATCTGCAAGAAGTCCCGCAGTTCGCCTCTGAAGACCGGTACGAGCAGGAGAGCGGCCACGACAAAGAGCGCCGAGGCCGTGGCACCGGTGAAGGTCCAGATAGCCGACCACCCATCGCGGGCCAGCAACTCGCTGACCACAAGGCCGACTGTGACCACGGGTGTCAGAAGGGCGAGCCGTATCAGCGAGGGCTTCAGGAATTCCAGTGCGGGAAGGCCGAGCCTGTGCAGCCCGATCAGAGTGGACGCAAGCCAATTCAACAGCAGGCTCAGGGCATACAGCGTCGCCACCCATACCGCGCCGTGCGCGTTGAAGATGAAATATGCGGCGGTGATCGGAATCCACACGGATCCGTCAATCGCCCACAGAAGTCCCATGCGACCTTTGCGCGTGTACAGCCAGTAGTTGACGTAACCGAAGATCTGGAATACTCCGCCGACGGCGAGGATCTGGGCGATTCGTCCTGACGGACGCCACTCGGGACCGAACAGGATGTCGATCAGGTCCGCGCCGCCGATGATGATGAGCGCGAGAATAGGAAGCAGGGCGTACGCCATGGCGAGCTGGATCCGCTTGGCTGCTGCCACGAGCTTCGGTCCGTCTTCGACGTGCGCCAGGATCGGTACGACGACGCGGGTGAGGGGCCCGGCCAACTGGACGAGGGGGAACGCGACGAGCTGGAACGCCCGCGTGTACAGACCGACAGCCGTGGCGCCGAGCGCCTGCCCGATCGCGGCGGGCGCGGCGTACACCGCAGCGTAGTTCGTTACGTCGATTCCCAGCGAGGCGGCCCCGAGCGACACATGCTCTTTGACTCCGTGCAGTCGCGGTAGCGACCGCGGCACGTAGCGTGACAGCGCCACCAGGGACACCACCAGGACCAACGCTGCCGTGCCCTGCTGGATCACGACCGCCCAGTAGCCGGCGCCTCGGACAGCCGCGATGCACGCGGCGACCAGCGCCACCCCCTGGGCGATGGTGTCCACGGAGGCAAGGGATTTGAACTTGTGGGTGCGCGCGAGCTCAGCCCGGAACTGTGGGGCCATGCCTGCGATGCCCACGAACAGCGCGAGCCATCTGGTGACCTCTTCGAGCCGCGGCTCGCCGTAGAACGCCGCGATCGCCGGGGCCGCCAGCCACACCAGCCCGGCGGTGGCCAGGGCCAAAACCGTGTTGATGTAGAAGAGGCTGTCCCGGATCCGGGGGTCGAGGTTGGCCTCCCTCATGATGGCCAGCGAAAGGCCGAAGTCGCTCAGGACCGACGTCACCCCGATGATCGAGGTCACCATGGCGACCAGGCCGAAGTCGGCCGGTGTCAGCAGGCGCGCCAGCAGGATCAACCCGGCCAACTGGATCACGGTGCGGGCCAGCTGGCCGATGATGACGGCAACGCCACCGCGGACAGCAGTTCCCTGCAGGGAAGCGCCGTCGGGAGCCGTCACGCGGACGCCGTCCCGCGAACGCTGTCCTTCGTCGCCCCCGCGATCTCCCCGGTCACTGGCCGATCGTAGCCCAGCTAACTCGGATGCCCCGGCGAGTCGGGCGAGTCTGCCGCAGTTGCATCGGCAGTTGGGTCGCGACGCCGAATCCTCGGCTACTCAGGCGACCAATTTATGCCCGCTGGCTCGACACCGAGATGACCTCACCGGTGAGGTAGCTGGAGTAGTCGCTGGCAAGGAACGCGATAGTGGCCGCAACCTCCCACGGCTCGGCAGCGCGGCCGAAAGCCTCGCCTTCGGCGAGGCGGTCCAGCAGTTCAGAGCTGCTGGTCTTCTCCAGGAACTTGTGTCGCGCGATGCTGGGCGAGACGGCGTTGATCCGCACGCCGTACTCGACGGCTTCGATTGCGCTGCAGCGCGTCAGAGCCATCACGCCGGCCTTGGCCGCCGCGTAATGGGACTGCGAGTGCTGGGCGCGCCAGCCCAGGACGCTCGCGTTGTTGACGATGACGCCGCCGTGCGAGACGTCACGGAAGTAGCGCAACGCGGCGCGTGTCGCGCGCATCACCGACGTCAGGGTCACGTTGAGCACGCGGTCCCACTCGTCGTCGGTCATGTCGATCACGGGCGTCTGACCGCCGAGGCCGGCGTTGTTGACGAGCACGTCCAAACGTCCTGCCTTCGCCACCGCTTCGCTGATCAGTGCGTCGACGGCCTCGGTCGACGTCACATCGCAGACCACCGCGTCGACCTTGCCGAGCCCGAGCGTGGCCAGCTCGTCGCGTGTCTCTCCGAGCCTGCGCTCGTGATAGTCGGAGACGACGACATCGGCGCCTTCGACGAGTGCGCGACGCGCCGTCGTCGACCCGATACCGGTACCTGCGGCGGCCGTCACGAGCACGACCTTGCCCTTGAGCAGGCCGTGTCCGTCGATCTCCTTGGGAGCTACGGAAAGATCCGTCATTGTCAGCCCTTGGCCTCTCTGGGCAGGCCGAGCACGCGCTCGGCGATGATGTTGCGCTGGATCTCGTTGGATCCGCCGTAGATGGTGTCGGAGCGGGAGAACAGATAGAGCCGCTGCCACTCGCTGAACTCGCCGTCCGGAAGCGTGAGGCCCGCTGCGCCTTCGACGTCCATCGCGATCTCGCCGAGCTCACGATGCCAATTGGCCCACAACAGCTTGCTGACTGAATCTTTTCCGGCGGCCTGACTTGTCCCTTCCACATCCATGGTCGCCAGCGCATAGGACCGCATCGCCTTGAGCCCCGCCCAGGACCGGACGAGCCGTTCCCGGATCAGCGGATCGTCGGCGGCGCCCGTCTTCTTCGCCAGCTCGACCAGATTGGAATGCTCACGCGCGTAACGGATTTGCTGGCCCAACGTCGAGACGCCGCGCTCGAAGGTCAGCGTGCCCATCGCGACGCGCCAGCCGTCGCCGGGCTCGCCGACCACGAGATCGGCGTCGGTGCGGGCGTTGTCGAAGAACACCTCGTTGAACTCCGAGTCACCGGTCAGCTGGATGATCGGGCGAACCTCGACGCCGGGCTGATCGAGCGGCACCAACAGATAGGACAGGCCGGCGTGGCGTTTTGAGCCCTTCTCCGTGCGGGCGACCACGAAGCACCACTGCGCCCAATGCGCGAGCGAGGTCCACACCTTCTGGCCGTTGATGAGCCACTCGTCGCCGTCCAGGGTTGCGGTGGTGGACACGTTGGCGAGGTCACTGCCCGCACCCGGCTCCGAGTAGCCCTGCGACCACAACTCGGTGACGTCGAGAATCTTGGGGAGGAAGCGCTGCTTCTGCTTTTCGGTCCCGAATGCGATGAGTGTCGGGCCGAGCAGTTCCTCACCGAGGTGGTTCACCTTGTCGGGGGCGTTGGCTTTGGCGTACTCCTCGTAGAAGGCGACGCGGTGGGCCACCGACAGTCCTCGCCCGCCGTACTCTTCCGGCCAGCCGAGACATGTCAGCCCCGCGGCTGCCAGGTGCCGGTTCCATGCGAGGCGTTCTTCGAAGGCTTCATGTTCTCGGCCGGGGCCGCCCAAACCCTTCAGTGCGGCGTAGTCGCCGGCGAGATTCTCGGCGAGCCAGTCGCGGACCTCAGCCCTGAACTCCTGGACCTCTATCACCCCTGTAGGGTAGCCTACCAAGCACTTGCTTGGGTACCCGGATTGCTACAGGAGCTTCGATGACGACCGCCCCGAGGACCACGCCCGCGGTTCTCGAACGGATCGCGCGCGAGCTTCCCGACCACCCCGCGGTGGTGACGCCGGAACGCACCCTGACCTATGCTGACCTGCGCTCGGAGGTCCGTCAGGCCGCCGCGGCGATGATCGACCTCGGCATCGAAACCGGCGACCGCGTCGCAATCTGGTCGCCGAACACGTGGCACTGGGTCGTCGCGTCGCTGGCCAGCCACCACGCCGGCGCGGTCCTCGTCCCGCTCAACACCCGCTACACCTCCAGCGAGGCCGAGGACATCCTGGCGCGCACGTCCGCGCCGCTCCTGTTCGCCTCCGGTGAGTTCCTCGGCGCCGACAAGGCCGCCGGCGTCAACCGCGACTCCCTGCCCGCGCTGCGTCACGTCGTGCGCATCCCGATCGAGAAAGCAGACGGGACGTGGGACGACTTCGCGGCGCGCGGGACTGATCTCGCAGCGGTCGACGTCCGCGCGGCGGCGGTCGACGCCGACGACGTCTCCGACATCCTGTTCACGTCCGGCACCACGGGACGCAGCAAGGGTGTGCGGTGCGCACACCGCCAATCGCTCGACGCGTCCGCGGCGTGGGCGGCCTGCGGTGAGGTGACCAGCGCAGACCGCTATCTCTGCATCAACCCGTTCTTCCACAATTTCGGCTACAAGGCCGGCATTCTGGCGTGCCTGCAGACCGGCGCGACGCTGTTCCCCGAGCTGATATTCGATCCGGAGAAGGCGATGCGCGCCGTTCAAGAGCACGGGATCACCGTATTGCCCGGTCCGCCGACGATCTACCAGACGCTGCTGGACCATCCGAAGCGCGCCGACTTCGACCTGAGCTCGCTGCGATTCGCGGTGACCGGTGCGGCCACCATCCCGGTCGTGCTGATCGAACGGATGCAGAACGAACTCGACATCGACATCGTGCTGACGGCGTACGGACTGACCGAGGCCGCCGGGTTCGGCACGATGTGCCGTGCCGACGACGACGCCGTCACGGTGGCGACCACATCGGGCCGACCGATCGCGGATTTCGAACTGCGCATAGGTGATTCGGGTGAAGTGCTGCTGCGCGGGCCCAACGTGATGCTCGGCTACCTCGACGACCCCGCGGCCACCGCCGCAGCGATCGACGCCGACGGCTGGCTCCACACCGGCGATATCGGCGAACTCGATGCCGCAGGAAACCTGAAGATCACCGACCGTCTCAAGGACATGTACATCTGCGGCGGGTTCAACGTGTACCCGGCCGAGATCGAGCAGGTCCTCGCACGCCTGGACGGCGTCGCGGAGGCCGCTGTGATCGGCGTGCCCGACGAACGGCTCGGGGAGGTCGGCAAGGCATTTGTCGTGGTCAAGCCCGGCGCCTCCTTGGACGAGGCGACGGTGATCGCCCACACCAAACAGCATCTGGCGAACTTCAAGATCCCGCGCTCGGTGGTCTTCCTCGACGTGCTGCCCCGCAACCCTGGAGGCAAAGTGGTCAAGCCGCTGCTCCGTGAGATCGAAAGGGCCTGAGTTGGACCTGACTTTCGACGATGCGACGACGGAGTTCCGCGCCGAGGTGCGCGACTTCCTGGCGTCGAACAAGGACTCTTTCCCGACGAAGTCCTACGACACCGCGGAGGGATTCGAGCAGCATCGCCGCTGGGACAAGGTGCTTTTTGACGCCGGCCTGTCGGTGATCACCTGGCCTGAGCAGTACGGCGGCCGCGATGCGACGCTCCTGCAATGGGTGGTCTACGAAGAGGAGTACTTCCGCGCGGGGGCTCCCGGCCGGGCGAGCGCCAACGGGACCTCCATGCTGGCACCGACGTTGTTTGCGCACGGCACCCAGGAGCAGTTGGACCGCATCCTGCCGAAAATGGCCAGTGGCGAGGAAATCTGGGCGCAGGCGTGGTCGGAGCCGGAATCCGGCAGCGACCTGGCGTCGCTTCGTTCCACCGCGAGCAGGACCGACGGTGGCTGGTTGCTCAACGGGCAGAAGATCTGGAGCTCGCGCGCCGTCTTCGGTGAGCGCGCCTTCGGCCTCTTCCGTTCCGACCCGGAGGCTCAGCGCCACAAAGGCCTGACCTACTTCATGTTCGATCTCAAGGCCGACGGTGTCACCGTCCGCCCCATCGCCCAACTCGGCGGCGACACCGGTTTCGGCGAGATCTTCCTCGATGACGTGTTCGTGCCGGACGAGGATGTCATCGGGGGTGTGCACGACGGGTGGCGTGCGGCGATGAGCACCTCGAGCAACGAGCGCGGTATGTCGCTGCGCAGCCCGGCCCGATTCCTCGCCCCGGCGGAACGCCTTGTCGCGCAATGGAAAGACAATCCCGATCCGGCGTTCACCGACCGGGTGGCCGACGCCTGGATCAAAGCGCAGGCTTACCGCTTGCACACATTCGGCACCGTCACGCGGATCTCGAACGGCGGGGAGCTGGGCGCGGAATCGTCGATCACCAAGGTGTTCTGGTCCGACCTGGATGTCGCGCTGCACCAGACCGCCCTCGACCTGCGCGGCGCCGACGGAGAGCTTGTCGATTCCGTGGCCGACGGCCTGCTCTTCGCCCTCGGCGGACCGATCTATGCCGGTACCAACGAGATTCAGCGCAACATCATCGCCGAGCGGCTGCTGGGCCTGCCTCGAAAGTAGACGAACGTGAACTTTGAGATCGACGAACAGCAGCGGGACTTCGCTGCGAGCATCGACGCCGCCCTGGGCGCCGCCGATCTGCCCGCGGCCGTTCGCGCGTGGGCCGCCGGTGACACGGCACCGGGACGCAAGGTGTGGGCACAGCTGACCGACCTCGGGGTGACTGCCCTGCTGGTACCCGAGAAGTTCGACGGGATCGAGGCCCACCCCGTGGACCTGGTCGTGGCGCTCGAACGCCTCGGCAAGTGGAACGTGCCGGGACCGGTCACAGAATCCATCGCTGTGGCACCGATCCTGCTCGGAGACGACGAGCGGGTGGGCGCGTTGGCAGCTGGTGAGCTGATCGCCACCGTGGCCGCGCCTCCCCTGGTTCCTCGTGCCGTCGACGCAGATGCCGCAGGGCTCATCTTGCTCACAGGAGATGACTCCGTCAGCGATGCGTCAGCGGGCCAGGAACACGAGTCCGTCGACCCCGCACGGAAACTGTTCGAGGTCAGCGCAACCGGTGAGTCCCGTAGCGCCGACGTGGCACGCGCGCTGGATTTCGGTGTGCTGGCGACGGCTGCGCAGCTGATCGGCGCCGCGCAGGCCATGCTGGACGGATCGGTGGAGTACGCCAAGCAGCGCAGCCAGTTCGGCACCGTCATCGGGACCTATCAGGCGATCAAGCACAAGCTGGCCGATGTCCTGATCGCCATCGAACTCGCGCGTCCGCTGGTCTACGGCGCTGCCCTCTCGCTGGCTGACGGATCCCCCGATGCCGCCCGCGACGTCAGCGCGGCGAAGGTCGCCGCCGCCGATGCCGCGCTGGTGTCCGCGCGTTCTTCGTTGCAGACGCACGGCGCTATCGGCTACACGCAGGAACACGACCTGTCGCTGTTGTTGCTTCGGGCGCAAGCGTTGCGACCTGCGTGGGGAGACCCGACATGGCACCGCAGGCGAGTGTTGGAGGCACTGTCGTGAGCGAAGAACGGGAGCTGTTGCGCGACACCGTCGCCGCACTGGTCGAGAAGCATGCCTCCCCCGAGGCGGTGCGCAAGGCAGCCGCCTCGGAGCGTGGGTACGACGAGAAGCTGTGGGCCATGCTTTGCGAGCAGGTCGGTGCCGCAGCGCTGGTGGTTCCCGAGGATCTCGGCGGCGCCGGCGGTGAGTTGGGCGACGCTGCCGTCGTTCTCGAAGAGCTCGGCAGGGCGCTGGTGCCGACGCCCCTGCTGGGCACGACGCTGGCGGAGCTGGCGCTGCTGTCGGTCGACGAACCGGACGCCGAACTGCTGGGCGGTCTCGCCGAGGGCACATCGATCGGCACAGTTGTGTTCGACAAGGGGCACGTGCTGAACGGCAACATCGCCGACGTGGTCATCGGCACAGACGGCGAAACCCTTACCCAGTGGACCTCTTTCGACGCGAAACCGCTCGCCGCCATGGACATCACCCGGCCGCTGGCCGCGGTCGAGGCGGCCGAGACCGCGCCGCTCGGAACGGATCCCGGCCTCGCCGATACAGCGGCAATCCTGTTGGCAGCCGAACAGATCGGCGCGGCGTCGAAGTGTCTCGACCTCACCGTCCAGTACACGAAGGACCGGGTGCAGTTCGGTCGACCTATCGGCAGCTTCCAGGCCCTCAAACACCGGATGGCCGATCTGTACGTCGCTGTGCAGTCGGCCGGATCCGTCGTCGACGAGGCGGTCGCCCATCCGTCCCCGACCTCGGCGGCGCTGGCACGATTGGCCGCCAGCGAGGCGTTCTCGAAGGTCGCCGCCGAGGCCGTACAGATGCACGGCGGCATCGCGATCACCTGGGAGAGCGATATCCAGCTGTACTTCAAGCGCGCACACGGCAGCGCGCAGCTTCTCGGTGCTCCGCGCGAGCAACTACGTCGGCTCGATTCCGAGGTGTTCTAGCCTTGCGGGATGAGTTCTGCTGACGCGAGGAACATCAGGGGTCCAGCGCTGCGCGCCGGAATCCCCCCGTTCTATGTGATGGACGTGTGGCTCGCCGCGGCCGAACGCGAACGCACTCACGGTGACCTGGTCAACCTGTCCGCCGGGCAGCCGAGCGCGGGCGCCCCGTCGGCGGTGCGTGATGCGGCCGTCTCAGCGCTGAATCGCAATCAGCTCGGCTACACGGTCGCGCTCGGCATTCCCGAGTTGCGCGCTGCCATCGCCGGCTCCTATCAGGCGCGGCACGGACTTTCCGTCGATCCCGACGATGTCGTCGTCACGACGGGGTCGTCGGGAGGTTTTCTGCTGGCCTTCCTGGCGTGCTTCGACGTCGGCGACCGTGTCGCGATCGCAAGTCCCGGCTACCCCTGTTACCGCAACATCCTGTCGGCGCTGGGATGCGAGGTGGTGGAGTTGCCGTGCGGTCCGCAGACGCGATTCCAGCCGACACTGGACATGCTGACCGAACTCGACCCGCCGGTGTCCGGGGTCATAGTCGCGAGCCCGGCCAATCCGACGGGCACCGTGATCCCTCCCGAGGAACTCGCGGCGATCGCGTCATGGTGCGACTCGTCGGGAGTGCGCCTGATCAGCGATGAGGTCTATCACGGGCTGGTCTATCCCGGCGCGCCGGCAACCAGCTGCGCGTGGGAGACGTCACGGGAATCGATTGTGGTCAACAGCTTTTCGAAGTACTTCGCGATGACGGGGTGGCGGTTGGGCTGGCTGCTGGTGCCGCAGGAGCTGAAGCGGGCCGTTGACTGCCTGACCGGGAACTTCACGATCTGTCCGCCCGTGCTGCCCCAGCTCGCCGCCCTCGCGGCGTTCACCCCGGAGTCGATCGCCGAGGCGGAGGCACTGCTTGACGGCTACGCCGCCAACCGGTCCCTGCTGCTGGACGGCTTACGGGGGATCGGTATCGACCGGCTCGCCCCGACCGACGGCGCGTTCTACGTGTACGCCGACGTTTCTCACCTGACCACGGACTCATTGTCGTTCTGCTCGAAGCTGTTGAACGACACGGGAGTCGCGATTGCGCCCGGCGTCGACTTCGACACGGTACGGGGTGGCGCCCACGTACGTTTGTCGTTCGCGGGCCCGTCCTCCGACATTGATGAGGCGCTGCGCAGAATCGGAGCGTGGCTGCGTTCATGAACGGCACCGCGTGAGCGGGGCGGCTCAGCGGGCGCCGCTACTGGCGGCGGGCTTCACGACGGCGTTCGGCGCCCACGCCGTCGCGGGGACGCTCGGCACCACGACAACCGGGACGGCGGCGTCGCTGCTGACCCTCGGTGCGCTGCTGGCGATCTACGACGGCGCCGAAGTGATCCTCAAACCCGTCTTCGGGACGCTGGCCGACCGGATCGGGGCGCGCACCGTCCTGATCGCCGGGTTGGTGATCTTCGCTGCGGCGTCTGCGTCGTACGCCATCGCCGACGACCCCGCCTGGCTGTGGGCGGGGCGATTCGGCCAGGGAGTCGGCGCGGCCGCGTTCTCCCCCGCCGCATCGGCTCTCGTCGCCCTGTTGACACCGGCGAAGGCGCAGGGGCGGGCGTTCGGGACGTACGGGTCGTACAAGTCGCTCGGGTACACACTGGGCCCGCTGTTGGGCGGTGTGATCGTCGCGCTCGGCGGGCTTCGGTCGCTGTTCGCGGTCACGGCGGTGCTCGCGGCCGTCGTCGCGGTGTGGGCGGCCGGCTCCGTTCCGCCAGTCCGCCCTAAGGCCCGCCAACGCCAGACGCTGGTCGATACGTTGCGTCGATTCTCCGAATCCTCCTTCGTCACACCGACACTCGCATTGGCTGCCACCACGGCGGCCCTGTCCGTCGGCGTCGGCTTCCTCCCCGTACTGGGCACTCAGGCGGGCCTCTCCCCCGTCGTCACCGGCGCCGTCGTCTCGGTCCTCGCGCTGACCACGGCCATAGCGCAGCCTCTGACGGGCCGCGCACTGGACGCGGAGAGGATCACCGTGACCGGCGGCATCACGGTCGGAATCGTGTTCACTGCATCAGGTTTGGCGCTGGCACTGCTGCCGGGCCTGGCCGGGTTGCTCTGCGCGGCGATCGTCATCGGCGCCGGGTGCGGGCTCATCACACCGCTGGCCTTCGCGATGCTGGCGAGATCGACGCCGCAGAACCGACTGGGGCAGACGATGGGTGCGGCCGAGATCGGCCGTGAATGCGGCGATGCGGCGGGCCCGCTCGCGGTCGCGTCGATCGCCGCCGTCACCAGTGTGCCGTTCGGATTCGCCGGGTTGGCGATCATCGTGTCGCTGACGGGCGTGGCAACCGCCGGATTCAACCGAGTTCGCGGGCGTGGCGAACGTGGGTGACGGAGATCTGCGCGACTCTTAGGGTCACGGAGAAGGTGTGCGCGCCGACCTGTCGGGGGGTCGGGGTAGCTTCGAGAACATGTTCGAAAGTTTGTTCGATATTGATGCGGGTGCGTCGGAGGCGCAGCTGCGGGAGCTGATCGAGCGGTGCGAGGAGCTGAAGTCGAAAGCTGCAGCCGCCCAGGCTCGGGCGACGGCGTTGTGGGCCGCCAAGCGCGCCGCCGCCGAAGCCGTGTCGGGGGTTCCGGCGCGCCGCCGCGGCAAAGGACTGGCCAGTGAGGTCGCGTTGGCCCGTCGCGACGCCCCCGCCTGCGGTAACACCCACCTAGGCATGGCCAAAGCGCTGGTGCACGAAATGCCCTACGCCATGGCCGCTTTGGAGAGAGGGCAGCTTTCGGAGTATCGCGCGCTGCTGATCGTGCGGGAATCGGCGTGCCTGTCGCTTCAGGATCGCCGCACATTGGATGCCGAACTGGCCGAAGAAGCCAACGGCTTCGATGGCTGGGGCAATCGCCGCGTCGCTGCGGAAGCGAAAAGAATCACCGCCCGCCTGGATGCCGCCGCGGTGGTCGAACGCAACAGCAAGGCCGCCAAAGACCGCTGCGTCACCACCCGCCCGGCCCCCAACGGCATGGTCTACGTCACCTTCCTGATGCCCCTGGACCAAGGCGTCGGCATGTACGCCGCGCTCAAGCGAGAAGCCGACACGTGCGGTGATGGGCGGCCACAAGGCCAGGTGATGACCGACACCGCATATCAGCGCGTGACGGGAACCCCTGCTGAACAACCTGTTTCGGTGTCGCTGAACCTGGTGATGGCCGACACCACACTAGCCGGTGACGACACGGAACCGGCGTGGCTGGACGGCTACGGACCCATCCCGGCCGGATTCGCCTGCAAGCTCACCGGCGACGCCGCCACCGATGCGAAGGCGAAGGCCACGCTGCGGCGGTTGTATCGCCACCCCAAGTCGGGGCAACTGGTGGCCATGGAATCGCGGGCGCGGATCTTCCCGAAGGGGCTCGCCGCCTTCATCGGTATCCGCGACCGCACATGCCGGACTCCGTACTGCGACGCGCCGATCCGCCACCGCGACCACGCCACTCCCGACCGCGAGGGCGGAAAGACCAGTGCGCTCAACGGGCTCGGCAAGTGCGAAGCCTGCAACTACGCCAAGGAGGCCCCCGGGTGGCGCGTCTCCACCAGCGAACACGATGGCGAGCACGTCGCAGAGTATCTGACGCCGACCGGCGCGACGTACCGATCGACCGCACCACCGCTACCCGGAATCCCGGTACGCCGGAAAATCAGCCTCGCCGAAGGTCGATTCAGCATCGACCTCGTCACGTTCGAAGCCGCATGAGGCGAATATTGTTGCGGTGCAGGCTATGCCAGGCCGGTCGAGGAGCGCCGTCGGCGGGAGATGGCGTCCACGCTGGCCGCGAGCAGCAGCACGCCACCGGTCACCAGGAAGTTGATGTACGACGACTGGTTCAGCAGGCCGAGTCCGTTGGCGATGGTCGCGACGACCACGCCACCGATCACCGCGTCGAGCGCCCGGCCCTTGCCGCCGAACAAGCTGGTGCCGCCGATCACTGCCGCGCCGACCGCATACAACAGCACGTTGCCCGCGCCAGAGGACGCCGACACCTTGCCGGCGTAAGACGCCGCGATGATTCCGCTGAGTGCCGCAAGCGACGAACAGACGATGA
Source organism: Mycolicibacterium iranicum (assembly GCF_001650495.1). Taxonomy (GTDB): domain Bacteria; phylum Actinomycetota; class Actinomycetes; order Mycobacteriales; family Mycobacteriaceae; genus Mycobacterium; species Mycobacterium iranicum_A. Next base: position 295,784 of record NZ_LWCS01000001.1, read on the forward strand.
ACACCGATACGCGGATGCGGTCCACGTTGATCCCAGCGCGGCGGGCAGCTTCGGCATTTCCGCCGACCGCGTAGATGTGCCTGCCATACGACGTGCGCTTGAGCACCACCGTCAGCACGATCAGCAGCACCAGGATCAGCGGCAGGACATAGGGAATACCGCTGATCTCCGCTCTGGCGTTGACACTCCGATTGACGCTGAGGATGTAGGTCACGCCCAGAACCACCGCCGCGACGGCCGCCACGCGAACGACGACGACACCCAGCGGCGAGTTCGCCAGGTTCAGTGTCTTCTTGCGCCGGTAGTTGTAGAACTCCAGAGCGGCGAACCCGAGGACGACGACGAGTGCGACCGCCCAGCCAACCGTGACGGGAAGGTTGCTGATCGTGAGACCACGGATGACGGGATCGTCCACACGCACCGAACCGCCTTCGCCGATGAGCTTGAGCGTCACGCCCTGCAGACCGAGGAAGAACGCCAAAGTCACAACGAATGAAGGGATTCCAAGTTTTGCCCGCAACAGTCCGATCGCAAGGCCGATCACAGCGCCGATCGCGGTACCCGCGAGAATCGCCGCCCACCAGGGCCAGTCGAGATTGACGACGGTCAGCGCCATAGCGCAGGCCGATACACCACCGGCGACACCCGCCGACAAGTCGATGTCGCCGAGCAGCAGCACGAACACCAGTCCCATCGCCAGCACGCAGATCGAGCCGGCCTGGGTGATCAGGTTGGCCAGGTTCAACGCCGACAGGAAGCGGTCGTTGGCCAGGCCGAACACCACGAACAGCACGATGAGGCCCAGAACGGCCGGCAGCGAACCCATGTCACCGCCGCGCACCCGTTGGAGGTAACCGCGCACCGCGTCGCCGAACGTCTGATCAGCGTGAGTGTCTCCGGCAAAATCCGCATCGGCCAGTGTTTCGGAAGTCATATGTCCTCTGCTCACATCGACTCGGCGGCCTGCGCGGGCGCGAGGCCCATACTGCCGGAGCGCCCTGCGGTGATCAGTTCCACCACCTGGCCGTGCGTGACGTCCGACGCCTTCACGTCGGCGGCCACCCGGCCGAGGTACAGCGCGCAGATCCGGTCTGCCACTTCGAAAACGTCGTTCATGTTGTGCGAGATCAACACCACCCCGAGCCCCTGCGCGGCAAGTCTGCGCACCAGGTCGATCACCTGCCGCGTCTGCGCGACTCCGAGCGCCGCGGTCGGCTCGTCGAGCAGGACCACTTTGGAGTTCCACAGCACCGACTTCGCGATCGCCACCGTCTGGCGCTGCCCACCCGACAGACTCGACACCGGCTGCCGCACGGACTTCACCGTCCGCACCGACAGCGACGTCAACGCGTCACGGGCCATCGTCTCCATCCGAGCCTCGTCGAGCATCCCTCGGCTCGTGAGTTCACGGCCCAGGAACATGTTTTCGACGATGTCGAGGTTGTCGCACAGAGCAAGATCCTGATACACCACCTCGACCCCGAGCGCCGACACGTCGTTGGGGCTGCGCACCGTGACCGGCTTACCCTCGAACAGATACGTGCCGGTGTCGATGGCATGAATCCCCGCGATCGCCTTGACCAGGGTCGACTTGCCCGCGCCGTTGTCTCCGACCAATGCTGTGACCTGGCCGGGATAGACGCTGAAGTCGATGTCGTGCAGAACGTGGACGACACCGAAACTCTTGTTGACGCCCTTCAGCTCGAGAATGGGGGCGGCAGATCCGGTCATCGGTGGTCAGGCTCCTGCGGCGGTGCACATCGCGGCGAACTGACCCGCGCACACCTCGTCCTTGGACTGTCCGCCGTCGTCGAAGACGATGCCGATGTTGTCCTTGGTGATCGACTTCGGAGTCAGAAGCACCGACGGCACGTCACGACCGCCCGTGTCGTCGCGCGAGGTGCTCGTGGTCTTCGGCTCTTCACCGTTGGCCAGGGCGATCGCGACCTCGGCGAGCGCATTGGCCTCTTCGGTGGCCGACTTGTAGACCGTCATGCACTGCGTGCCGGCGAGTATGTTCTGCAGGCCCTCCACCGTCGCGTCCTGGCCGGTGACCGGGACCTGGCCCGCACGCTTGTTCTTCTCCAGGATGGAGATGACCGAACCCGCGAGGCCGTCGTTGGCGGCGTACACCCCGTCGACGCGTCCGTCGGCCGCGGTGTACATCTGCTCGAAGATCGTCACGGCCTTGTCGTTGTCCCAGTCCGGCACCGCCTGCTCGCCGACGATGGTGATCGACGGCGTCTTGTCGACCACCGAGTGCGCGCCGGCACTGAACAGCGTCGCGTTGTTGTCGGTCGGAGATCCGTTGAGGAACACGACATTCGAGGGCCTGCCGCCGAGGCAGTCGACCAGTCCCTGCCCCTGGAGTTCACCGACGACATTGTTGTCGAACGAGACGTACACATCGGCTGACCCACCCAGGGTGAGGCGGTCGTAATCGATGGTTTTCACGCCCTGGGCGGCAGCCTTCTCCTGGATCGAGGCGCCGCTGTCGGAGTCGAGGTTGACGATGGCCAGCACGGTGACGCCGTCGGCGATCATGCCGTCGGCGATGGTGGCCATGGTGTCGGCCGATCCTTCGGCGTTCTGGATCGTGTACTCCACACCGGCCTCTTGGAACGCGGCTTCCAGCGCGGGCCGGTCCTTGGTTTCCCATCGGACCGAGGATTTCGTGTCCGGCAGGATCACACCGACCTTGCCGCCGCCTCCGCCTTCGGCCGACTGCGAATCCGAACTGGAGCCGCACGCCGTCAGTGTCATGCTGACGCCGACGACGGCGGTGACGAGCAGGGTGCTGGTTCGCTTCACGAAATTCCTCCGAACGGGTCGTGGCGCATTTTGTTGTCTGATATCACATATAGCGTGATCTGGGTCACGCCGTAGCTCGAATGGCCGTTTCCCGACCCGGCGCGTCTCACCGTGCGCCCATCAGGTGCTCGATGGCCAGCTGATTGAGAGTCACGAAGCCGCAACCCTTTCCGCCGAAGTAGGCGTCGGTGTCGAAGTCTTCGTAGGCCGAGCGGTCGGAGAGCAGATCGGCGTACGTCTCGCCGTCGTTCAGCGTCGGCGTGCGCAGCTCGGCGACCTTGGCGGCGGCCATCGCCTCCTGGACGGCCGGGTCGGCCCGGAACGCGGCCGCGCGCCGGCGCAGCAGCAGGTACATCCGCATGTTGGCCGCCGCCGACGCCCAGACGCCGTCCACGTCCTCGGTGCGGCTGGGCTTGTAGTCGAAGTGCCGCGGCCCGTCGTAGGCGGGCCCACCCTCCGGTCCGCCGTTCTCCAGCAGATCGACCAGAGCGAACGCGTTGGCCAGGTCGCCATGGCCGAACACCAGATCCTGGTCGAACTTGATCCCTCGCTGTCCGTTCAGGTCGATGTGGAACAGCTTGCCGCTGTAGAGCGCCTGCGCGATGCCGTGCACGAAGTTCAGCCCGGCCATCTGCTCATGGCCGGTCTCGGGATTGACGCCGACCATCTCGGGATGGGCCAGGGTGTCGATGAACGCCAGCGCGTGCCCGACGGTCGGCAGCAGGATGTCGCCCCGCGGCTCGTTCGGTTTGGGCTCGATCGCGAACCTCAGGCCGCTGCCCTGATCGACGACGTACTGGCACAACAGGTCCAGTGCCTCGCGGTAACGGTCGAGTGCCGCACGCACATCCTTGGCCGAGTCGTACTCGCTGCCCTCGCGGCCGCCCCACATGACAAATGTCTGCGCGCCCAGTTCCGCGGCGAGGTCCAGGTTGCGCAGCACCTTGCGCAGTGCGTACCGGCGCACCGAGCGGTCGTTGCTGGTGAACCCCCCGTCCTTGAAAACAGGCTGGGTGAACAGGTTCGTGGTGACCATCGGCACGACGAGTCCGGACCGACTGAGCGCGGAGCTGAAGCGGTCGATCGCGTGCCTGCGCTCGGCGTCGGAGCTGCCGAACGCAAACAGGTCGTCGTCGTGGAACGTCACGCCGTACGCGCCGAGTTCGGCGAGCCGTTCAACCGCTTCCACCGGATCCAGCGCGGGCCGGGTGGCCACCCCGAACGGATCGACGCCGGGCCAGCCGACCGTCCAGAGTCCGAACGAGAACTTGTCGGACGGACGCGGCGTCAGAGGATCCGGGGTCAGATCGTCCGCTGCGGTGACAGCGGAGTCCAGGACGGTCATCGGGTGCTCCCTCGGGAATCATGGCTGCCGGAAAAGCGCGCCACAGTCGGAGAAATATGCTTTTGTTCTCTGTGCGAACATAAGATGTGGCCTGCGACACTGTCAAGGCCGAATCGAGAGACAGGATGCCGGTGAAACCGACCGAGGAGCGCCCAGCTGCGCGCCGAGCGCTGCGGGTCGGCACCAGCACCGACGACGTCCGGCGGCGGAACCTCTCCAGCGTGCTGACACTGGTCCACCGACATCGCGCAGTGAGCCGCGCCGAGCTCACCCGGCACACCGGCCTGTCACGTTCCACCACAAAGGATCTCGTCGAGGAACTCGTCGCCCGGGGTTTGGTCGAGGAATCGCCTGCGCCGTCGGTGTCGCAGGTCGGGCGGCCGAGCCCGATCGTACGGCCCAGCAACCGGGTACTGGCGATTGCCGTCACACCCGAGGTCGACGCGGTGACCGTCGGTGTCGTCTCGCTCGGCGGCGCAGTGCTCGATGTCATCCGGCAGCCGACCGACCGGATCCCCACGCCCGCGGAGACGGTCACCATCGCCGCCGAGGCGATCGCCGACATCGGCCGGACCTTGAGCGACGAACAGGTGGTGACGGCCGTCGGCATCGCGGTCCCCGGTCTCGTGCACGCACCCGAGTCGGTCGTGCAGCTCGCACCGAACCTCGCCTGGCACTACGTCAAGATCGGCGAGATGCTCAGCACTGCAACAGGATTCCCGGTGTATGCAGCCAACGATGCCAACGCGGGAGCGATCGCCGAGCACCTGTTCGGCAAGCACCAGAACGCCGACCACCTGATCTACGTCAACGGGGGGCCCAGCGGCATCGGCGCCGGCTTCGTCGTCGCGGGCGGTCTGCTCGAAGGCGTCGCGGGCTACGCGGGCGAACTCGGCCACACCTACGTCGGTGGCGTCGAGCAGTGCCACTGCGGCAGCATCGGGTGCCTGGAGACCGAGGTCACCCAGGCGCCCCTGGTGCGGCTGCTCGCCGGACTGGACGGCGACACGGGTGCCGATCCGTTCGCCCACACTCATGCCGAGCGCGACGTGTTGAACCGACAGGCAAAGTGTTTGGCGATCGCGCTGGGCAATGCGATCAACATGCTCAACCCCCGCCTGATCGTGCTCGGCGGATTCCTGCGGGTGTTCCCGGCATATGCCGCTTCGGCCCTGCACGAAGAGCTCACACGGCGCAGCATGGGCGCGCCGCGCGACCTCGTCCGCGTCGTGCCCGCCACCCTCGGCGCGGACACGTTGGTCATCGGCGCAGCCGAACTGGCTTTCGCTCCCGTACTGCTCGATCCGGGAAGGTACTGAGAAAGGTCTTGAGAATGGCACTCGTGGCGGGTATCGATTCATCGACCCAGTCGTGCAAGGTCCAGATCTGCGATGCGGACACCGGGAAGGTGGTGCGCTCGGCGAGCACGCCACATCCAGACGGCACAGAGATCGACCCCCGGCATTGGTGGGACGCTCTGGAGCGCACCGTCGAATCGGCCGGTGGATTCGACGACGTGTCCGCCGTGTCGGTGGGCGCACAGCAGCACGGCATGGTGTGCCTCGACTCCGCAGGCGAGGTCGTTCGAAATGCGCTGCTGTGGAACGACACCCGCTCAGACGGTGCCGCCGAGCAGCTGATCGGGGAACTCGGTGGATCCGCCGAGTGGGCTCGTCGCACCGGCGTTGTCCCTGTCGCGGCGATAACCGCCACCAAGTTGCGCTGGCTCGCCGACAACGAACCGGAGCACGCCGATGCGACCGCCGCGGTCTGCCTGCCCCACGACTGGCTGACGTGGCGTCTGCTGGGCTCCGCCGACATCGCCGACCTCTGCACCGACCGCAGCGACGCCAGCGGCACCGGCTACTTCGCCGCCGAAGGCAACAGCTACCAGAGCGATCTGCTCGAACTCGCCTTCCGCGGTCGTCGTCCCGCACTACCGCGCGTGCTCGGCCCGAACGAGCCGGCCGGCACGACATCACATGGCGTTCTCCTTGGTCCCGGGGCCGGTGACAACGCAGCCGCGGCGCTCGGGCTGTCCGCCGGACGCGGCGACTGTGTCGTGTCGCTGGGAACCTCGGGAGTGGTCAGCGCCGTGGGCGACGCGGCCGCCCACGACCCGGAAGGGATCGTCGCCGGCTTCGCCGACGCCACCGGACGCCAGTTGCCGTTGGTGTGCACTCTCAACGGGGCACCCGTCCTCGCGGCGGTCGCCGCGATGCTTCAGGTGGGCTTCGACGAGTTCGACGAGCTCGCGCTGTCGTCAGCCGCGGGCGCCGAAGGCCTCGTCCTGGTGCCGTACCTCGAGGGCGAGAGATCGCCCAATCTGCCGCATGCGGCGGGCGCACTTCACGGTGTGACCACGCGGAACCTCAACGCCGCCAACATCGCCCGCGCAGCGGTCGAGGGCCTGTTGAGTTCGATGGCCTACTGCATCGACAAGATCAGTGAGCAGGGCGTAGAGGCCGACCGCATCATCCTCATCGGCGGCGGGGCGCGCTCGGTGGCGGTGCGGCGAATCGCCCCCGCGGTCTTCGGCAGAGCAGTGGATGTGCCACCACCCGCCGAACACGTCGCCCTCGGCGCGGCGCGACAGGCGGCATGGGTGCTCTCCGGCGATGCGTCGGCCCCGGACTGGTCAGCGGACTCCGCTGTGCGGTACGAAGCCGACGCGACCCCACAGGTACTCGAGCAGTACCGTGCGGCCGAGGATCTGACGCTGCGCTGAGTCAGGTGCGCCGCTGCGCGACGTACCAGTCCAGCAACGCCGGGTCGTCGACAGCGCTGCGTTCCACCACCTTTGTCGGATCTCCGCCCTGGAACAGCTTCTTGACCGGCACCTCCAGCTTCTTGCCGGTGCGGGTGTGGGGAACCCCTGGGGCGACGATGATCTCGTCTGGAACGTGTCGGGGCGAGACTCCGGTGCGCACGGCGTCATTGATCTTCTCGCGCAGCACATCGGTGAGTTCGACGCCCTCCTCGAGCACGACGAACAGCGGCATCCAGTAGTCACCGTCGGGCTGCTCGGCACCGATCACCAACGCCTCGATCACCTCGGGCAGGCTCTCGACGGCCTGGTAGATGTCGGCGCTGCCCATCCGAATGCCATGCCGGTTGAGAGTCGAGTCCGAGCGGCCGTGCACGATGACGCTGCCATGGTCGGTGAGGGTGATCCAGTCGCCGTGGCGCCAAACACCGGGAAACATCTCGAAATATGCTCCACGGTAACGACGTCCGTCGTCATCGCGCCAGAAGCCGATCGGCATCGACGGCATCGGTCGGGTGATGACCAGCTCGCCGACCTCACCACGCACCGGATGACCCGCCTCGTCCCACGCGTCGAGCGCCACACCGAGGAACGGGGCGGACAGTTCGCCCGGCCACACCGGCACCGTACGCACTCCGCCCATGAACGCCGACACCACATCGGTGCCTCCGCTGATCGACGCGACCTGGACGCCGACATGATCGGCGAGCCACTCCGACGTGGTCGCCGGCAGCGACGACCCGGTGATACCCACGGTGCGCAACGCCGAAAGGTCATGTGTACTCGCCGGTTCCGCACCGGCCTTCATACACCCCAGGACGTAACCGGGGCTGGTACCCAGAACGGTGGCGCGAACCCGTGCGGCGATACCCCACAACGCATCCGGACTAACCGCCGACGGGCTCCCGTCGTAGCACACGATGGTCGCCCCGACCAGGAGCCCGGCGACCTGGAAATTCCACATCATCCAGCTGGGGCTGGTGAACCAGAAGAAGGTGTCATCGCGACCCATATCTGACTGCAGCGCAACGGCTTTGAGGTGCTCGACCACGACACCGCCGTGGCCGTGCATGATGCCCTTGGGTAAGCCTGTGGTCCCCGACGAGAACAAGATCCACAGTGGGTGCTCGAACGGCACCGCGACGCCGCGCAGCGCCGCGTCGCTGCTGTCGGCGAGATCGCCGACAGCGAACACTGCCGTCAGCGTGGGAAGTCCGTCACGTAGCGCGGCCACATCGTCGCGCTTGTCGCGATACTTTCCGCCGAACACGTAGCCGTCCGCTGCCACCAGCACTTTCGGTTCCAACTGGCCAAGACGGTCCAGCGCGGCTCTGGCCGAATAGTCCTGGCCGCATGCGCTCCACACCGCGCCAAGGCTGGCTGTCGCGAGGAAGGCGATGACCGCCTCGGGGTTGTTCGGCAGGTAGCCCACGACCCGGTCACCGGGCTGCACACCTGCGGCTCGGAGTTTGTCCGCGAACGCCGCCGAGCGGCCGAGCAGCTCGTCCCACGAGACCTCTCGATCGGGTGCATCCTCGCTGACGTAGATGATCGCCGGGCGATCGGTGCGCGCATGGCGCGTCACCTGATCGACATAGTTCAGTGTCGTGCCGGGAAACCAATGGGCCCCAGGCATTTCGGCGTCTTCGAGCACGCTCTCGGCACGGTTCCCCAGGTCGAAGTAGTCCCACAGGGCCGACCAGAACCCTTCGATGTCGTCCACTGACCACTGCCAGAGCGTGTGGTAATCCGGAAACGGAATGCCGGTGCGCTGTGCGACGAAGCGGGCGAAGTCGGTGACGATCGCGCCGTCGATGTCCTGCTCGGTGGGAGTCCACTGCGGCGTGGCCGCCGCTGCCGTCATCGAGCGCTCCATCCGCCGTCCATGGTGTACGACGCACCCGTGACCATGCCCGCGGCGGGCGATGCCAGCCAGGTGACCAACGAGCCCACCTCGTCCGGCTCGACGAGACGCTTCACCGCGCTCTCCTTGAGCAGGATGTCCGACACCACTTGGTCTTCAGGGATGTCGTGCGTTCTGGCCTGGTCGGCAATCTGCTTGGTCACCAGCGGGGTGCGGACATAGCCGGGGTTGATGCAGTTGCTGGTGACCCCGTGCGGTCCTCCTTCGAGCGCGGTGACCTTCGACAGTCCCTCCATCGCGTGTTTGGCGGTGACGTAGGCGACCTTGTAGGGCGAAGCGCGCAGCCCGTGGATCGAGGAGATGTTGATGACGCGCCCGAACTCGTTGCGATACATGTGCGGGAGCGCAGCCCGAATCAGCAGAAACGGTGCCTCGACCATCAGCGCCAGCATGGACCGGAACTTCTCCGGCGGGAACTCGGCGATCTCGCTGATGCTCTGCACCCCGGCATTGTTGACCAGGATGTCGGTCTCCAACGCCAGCGATTCCAGCGCCTCGACATCGAGCAGGTCGAGCGTCCAGGAGGATCCGCCGATCTCCTGAGCCACGGATTTTGCTCCGACGCCGTCGATATCGGCGACGGTGACCGTGACGCCGGCGGCAGCCAGCGATCGTGCGCACGCCGCGCCGATTCCGCTCGCACCCCCGGTCACCAAGGCGGTGCGGCCGTCGAGATCGGTCATACGACGCGAGCCTTGCCCTCGGACCGCGCGACGTCCTCGGCGTCGGCGACATCCAGCGTCTTGAGATCCAGCCCATTGGTCTCCCGGGCCACCAGCACCGAGATCAGCGTGATGACACACGCGATCGCGAGATAGATCGCGATGGGAACGGGCGAGTCGTAGATGTCCAGCAGCTTGACCGCGATGAGCGGTGCCAGCGATCCGGCGACGATTGACGTCACCTGATAGCCAAGGGAGACACCGGAATACCGCATCCGGGTCGGGAACATCTCAGCCATGATGGCCGGCTGCGGCGCGTACATGAAAGCGTGGATGACCAAGCCGAGAGTGACTGCCGCGGTGATGATCACGTAATTGTTGCTGTTCATCATCGGGAAGGCGAAGAAGCCCCACGTCGCACCGAGGACGGCCCCGACCATGTACACAGGGCGGCGCCCGAAGCGGTCCGACAGATGACCGACCAGTGGCACGACGGCGAAGTGCACGAGATGCGCGACAAGCAGATACCGCAGGATCGAGTTGGTGTCGGTACCCACCTGAACCTTCAGATACGTGATCGTGAAGGTGACGACCAGGTAGTACATGATGTTCTCGCCGAAGCGGAGACCCATGGCGGTGAACACGCCACGCGGATACCGCTTCAGAACTTCGACAACGCTGTACGAGGAGGCCTTGATCCGCTCCGCTTCCTGCTGTGCCGCAACGAAGATCGGCGCGTCGGTGACCTTGGTGCGGATGTAGTAGCCGATCAGCACCACCACGGCCGAGAGCCAGAACGCCACGCGCCAACCCCAGGACAGGAACGCTTCGTCGGAGAGGGTGCCGGTCAGGATCAGCAACACGACGGTCGCGAGCAGGTTGCCCATCGGCACACCGGCCTGTGGCCAGCTGGCCCAGAATCCGCGCTGCCTGTCCGGGCTGTGCTCGGCGACCAGCAGCACCGCGCCGCCCCACTCACCTCCGACCGCAAAGCCTTGGATGAAGCGCAGTGCGACGAGCAATCCCGGCGCCCAGTAGCCGATCTGCCCGAACGTGGGCAGACAGCCCATCAGGAAGGTGGCGACGCCGACCAGCAACAGGCTGAACTGCAGCAGCTTCTTGCGGCCGTACTTGTCGCCGAAGTGCCCGAAGACGACGCCGCCGACCGGGCGCGCGACGAAGCCGACCGCGTAGGTGGCGAACGCAAGGAAGATCGCGTTGAGCTCACTGGTGGTCTCCGAGAAGAACACTTTGTTGAACACCAGCGTGGCCGCCGTGCCGTAGAGGAAGAACTCGTACCACTCGACCACCGTGCCCGCCATGGAGGCGACGACGACGCGCTTGAGACCTTTCGAGATCGACCCCGGTTCGTCCGACCGAGAGTCTTGTTGCGTGCTCATCGCACACCCCTCTCTTGTGATGACCGCCACAGATGTCAGTGAGTATTCATGCAGCTACCCACCGCAGCAATGGTCAAAACTGCACCATACGTCTGCAAAAATGCAGACATGGCGGCTCTCTCGCGACGTCCCAGTGCGGATGACCTGTTGGTTCTGCTCGCGGTGGGCCGTACCGGTAGATACACCGCGGCCGCGGAGGAACTGGGCCTCAACCACACGACGATCAGCCGCCGCATCGCCGCGCTCGAGGCGGCGATGGGCGGGCGCGTCCTCGCCCGCGTCGCGGGCGGTTGGGAGCTCACCGAGCTCGGCCGCGAAGCACTCTCGGCCGCCGAGGCCGTCGAGACCGCGGTCCGATCGCTGACCACCGATGCCGCGGGACACCGCGCGCTGGAGGGCGTCGTCAGGATCTCGGCGACCGACGGCTTCTCCGCCTACATCGCCGCGCCTGCGGCCGCGGCAGTGCAGCGCAAGCATCCCAAAGTGGCGGTCGAGATCGTCGCCGCAACACGTCGTGCGACCCAGCAGAGATCTGGCCTCGACATCGAGGTCGTTGTCGGCGAGCCGAAGGTGCATCGCGCCGAGGCGCTCCGCCTGGGTGACTACTGCCTCGGCCTGTACGCCTCGCACGGCTTCCTCGCCGAGCACGGTTGCCCGGCCCATATCGCTGACCTGGAGCAGTATCCGCTTGTCTACTTCATCGACTCGATGCTGCAGGTCGACGACCTGGACCTGGCCACCAGCTTCGCCCCGGCGATGCGCGAATCCGTCACGTCGACGAATGTCTTCGTCCACGTCGAGGCGACCAGGGCGTCGGCGGGCATCGGGCTTCTGCCCTGCTTCATGTCAGATCGGCACCCCGACCTGGTACGTGTGCTGCCTGCCGAGGTGTCGATCCGGCTGGCGTACTGGCTCGTCACCCGCGCCGAGACGTTGCGCAGGCCCGAGGTGGCCGCCGTCGTCGGCGCGATCCGAGACCGGGTCGCCGATCAGCGCGACGTGCTGCTGGGTGGTGCGGATCAGCGATAGCGTTGCGCCATGCCATTTCTGGACACCGACAAGGGACGCGCCTACTACCGACACTGGGCCGCAGAGGATCCCACCGCCGCCGTCGTCTTCCTGCACGGCTTCGGCGAGCACACCGGTGTGTACCACCGCTACGGCTTCGCACTGAACGCAGCCGGCATCGATCTGTGGGCGGTCGATCAGTTCGGGCATGGGCTGAGCCCCGGGAACCGCGGGGACTTCGGCACCATCGAGGACAGCTCCGCACTGGCGGATCAGCTCACGGAGCTGGCAGCCCAGCGCGGGGTTCCGCTGATCGCGCAGGGCCACTCCTTCGGCTCGATCGTCACACTTTTCCGGTTGCTCGACGATCCTGAGCAGTACAAGGCAGGCATCGTCTCCGGTGCGCCGCTCGCGCCGATCCCTGAGCTGCTCGACACGGACACGTCGTTCGGCCTCGACCCCGACTGGTTGTCGGCGGACCCGTTCTACATCGACGCGATGATCAACGACCCGCTGGCGTTCGTCGACGCCGACGGCGCGACACTGGCACGTGAACTCGACCGCGGCTGGGACCGGTTCGGCGCGGAGCTGCCGAAACTGGCGGTGCCGACGCTGGCGGTTCACGGGGCGATCGATCCGATCGCCCCGGTAGGCGCGGTGCGCGCCTACGCCGACCAGATCGCCCCACTGCAGCTGGCGGCGTTCGACGGTCTGCGGCACGACATCCTGAACGAGACCGAACACCGTGCCGTCGCGGCCACCATCATCGACTTCATCGCAGCTCAGCTGGACTGATATCAAGTTATCCCCAGGAGTTGTGCACAATGGGGATGACTTACACGCATGTGATTACGGGTCGAGGAGGAGTCGAGTGGCCTCCTGCATGACGCGACCACGCGAACTGTCCGGGTGGTCGGCCGCGATCAGGTGGTCGCCGATGACCAGAGAGAAAGCGAGAAATGCTCGCGCCTCCACGCCGGAGTCGACGCCGGAAATCGATCCGATCAGTTCCCTCAGATAGTCCATCCTGCGGTTGTCCACCCTGCGCAACCGCGCCGCGACGGCCTCATCACGTCGCGCCCAGTCCCGCACAGCCAGATCAAGCGGAAGCAACTCCGGGGAGAACGTGAGCATCCCGGCCTTGCGGACCTTGCTCCGGGCGTCGCCCCCCTCCGATTCGACACGCTCGCGGACGTCGTCGATGCTCTGCGTCTCCCACGTATCGAGCATCGCTTCGATCAACTCGGCGCGGCTGCCGAACTGTCGGTAGAACCCACCGCGAGTGACGGCCAGCCGTTGCGCGAGCACTTCGACGCGGACCGCATCGGGGCCATCCCGAGCCAACAGCAGGAGGCCGGCGTTGACCCACGCCTCTCGCGGTGTTCGTACTGGCGGCGGCACGCACACCAGTTTACGATAGATACAGTACTGTTCTGTATCAATGGAGGGACTCATGGCCGTTGTACGAATCGAACCTGACGACGCCCTTCTGGCGTGTACGACTCTCGGCACCGTCGACCACGTCGATGCGCACCTCCTCGACAGCGACCTCGTGCGAAGCCCCGCGCAGTGGGCCCGGGAGATCCTCGAAAACGTCTCCGCCAGGCGACAACTAAGCCTGCGCGCCGGGTGGACGCTGCTCGGCATCAAGCTCCGCCACGGCGACCACGACGTAATCGCCGGCTGGCCGGTCGCACACTGTGACACCGAATACGTTCGATTGCACGCAGATTCGTATACCGGACTGACGGGCGAGCTGGTCACCCGGGTGACCGACGGCGGCATTGTCTTCGCAACCTTCGTACAGGTGGACGGCCCGGTGGCACGCCTGCTCTGGGACCGAGCACTTGGCGCCCACCTGATGATCGTGCCCGCGCTGCTCGCCCAGGCCCGCGAGCGCGTCGGCTAGCGGCTTCCTCCAGGACGGAGTGGCCAGGTACTCAGCGAACCGGGGCCTGACTCAGAGCCAGGTGTCGTCGGTGGTCGCCGTGAGGAAGGCTTCGAGATCGTTGCGCCAGTCGGCGGGCGTGTTCTTGTCGGGCTCGATGCCGGTGTATTGACCCTGGTAGAACAGCAGCGGTCGCGGCTTCTTCTTCGGCACATCGGACAGTGAGTGCACCGCACCGAACACCACGAAGTGGTCACCGCCGTCGATCACCGAATGCACCGAACAGTCGATGTGGGCCAACGAGCCGTCGAGGATCGGAGAGCCCAGTTTCGAGGCGCTCCAGTCGATTCCGGCGAACTTGTCCGGCTCTCGCGAGCCGAATCTCGCCGACACGTGCTGCTGATTCTCGTGCAGGATGTTGACGCAGAAGTTGCCACTGGCCTCGATGGCCGCCCAGGACCGCGAGACCTTGGTCGGGCAGAACAGCACCAGCGGCGGCTCCAGCGACAGCGCCGCAAATGACTGGCACGCGAACCCCACCGGTTCCCCCTCATGCACGGTGGTGATCACGGTGATGCCGGTGCAGAACTGTCCCAGCACATTCCGGAACGTTCGTGGATCGATCGGAGGATTCGACATCAGGCCTTGTGTTCCTCGCGCAAGCGCTCGTCAGCCCTTGAAACCGACGCTGAAGTCGTGCCCCCACAGCGATACGGCCGTGCTCTCCCGAGCCACCCAGTCCCTGTCGTCGACTTCGAGCCCCTCGCAGCCGAATTCGATGTCGAAACCGCCGGGCGTCTTCATGTAGAAGGACAGCATCTTGTCGTTGACGTGCCGGCCGAGCGTGGCCGACATCTTCACCTTGCGGCGCAGCGCGCGGTCCAGGCAGAGACCCACATCGTCGGCCTCGCCGACCTCGACCATGAGATGCACGATGCCGCTGGGTGTTTCGCCGGGCATGAATGCGAGGCTGTGGTGGCGGGGATTCACACCGAGGAAGCGCAGCCACGCGGGCGCGCCGTCGGCAGGACGTCCCACCAGCTGAGGAGGCAGCTTCATCGAGTCACGCAGGAAGAATCCGAGAACGTCGCGGTAGAAGTGCAGCGTCTCGGCGTCGTCGCGGGTGGTCAACACCACGTGACCGAGACCCTGCTCCTCGGTGACGAACTTGTGGCCGTACGGGCTCACGACGCGACGGTGCTCCAGTGCGACTCCGTGAAACACCTCGAGCGTGTTCCCCGACGGGTCGTCGAAAATGATCATCTCGTCGACACGGCGGTCGGCGAGCTGCGTCGCGGTCGCCTCCTTGTAGGGCGTCCCCTCCATGTCCAGTCGGGACCGGATGTCCTGCAGCTGCGCTGCATTCGCCGTCTCCCAACCGGACTCCAGAAGACGGTCGTGCTCACCCGGGACGATGATCAACCGCGCGGGGAACTCGTCCATCCGCAGATACAGCGCGCCCTCTGTTGAGCCGCTCCCCTCGACCATGCCGAGGACCTTGAGCCCGTACTCGCGCCACGCACCGACGTCGGTGGCTTCGATGCGCAGGTATCCCAAAGACTTGATCGTCACGATCTGTCCCCCTTACGTCCTGAGAAAATCGATGGTGAGCTTGTTGAACTCGTCGAACTTCTCCAGTTGCGCCCAGTGACCGCACTGCCCGAAGACGTGCAACTGCACCCGCGGAATCTGCTTGAGCGCCACCAGCGCACCGTCGAGCGGGTTCACCCGATCCTCGCGGCCCCAGATCAGCAGCACCCGTTGACGCAGCTTGTACACGTCACGCCACATCATTCCGAGCTCGAAGTCCGCGCCGGCGAAGGACTTTCCCATCGCCTTCGTCGCGGCCAACGACTCCGGGGTGCTGGCGATCCGGAAGCGCTCCTCGACCAACTCCGGGGTGATCATGCTCTGGTCGTAGACCATGATGCGCAGGAACTTCTCGATGTTCTCCCGCGTCGGGTCGGCTGCGAACCTGCCGAGCAGCTTCACGCCCTCGGTCGGGTCCGGAGCGAACAGGTTGACGCTCAACCCACCTGGTCCCATCAGGACCAATTTGCCCGCACGCTTGCCGTTGTCCAGTGCGAAACGCACCGCAGTACCGCCGCCGAGTGAATTGCCCACCAGGTCGGCACTTTCGATGCCGAGGTGGTCGAACAGGTTGAGCAGTGCGGTCGCGCTGTACCGGTTGTACTGCTCGTGCTCGGTGTGCTTGTCGGAGTGCCCGTAGCCGGGTTGATCGACGGCCAGCACGTGAAACTGCTGGGCCAGCACCGGGATGTTGCGCCCGAAGTTCGACCAGCTCGACGCCCCGGGCCCGCCGCCGTGCAACAGCACGACGGTGCGCGCGGCCGGATCCCCGGCCTCGTGATAGTGCAGGCGCATGGCCGGGCCCTTGCCGCGGACATCGGCAAATCGCGAGGTGGACTCGAACGTGATCTCCTGCTGCTGAGCCGCTTCGGCGGCGAAGGACGTCACTAGACCATCGTGTCCTGAGGCGGCAGGCCAAAGGCGTCGTTGCCGAAGATCAGGTAGGCGCGCTCGGGTTCGTTGGCCGCGTGCACCCGACCGGCGTGCGCGTCGCGCCAGAACCGTTGAACCGGCTGATCGAGCTGCAGCGCCGTGGCACCCGAGGCTTCGAACAGGAGGTCGATCGAGGCGATCGCGCGCGCGGTGGCGCGGACCTGGTCGCGACGGGCGGCCGCACGCAACGAGAACGGGATCTCCTGACCGGACTGCAGCAGCCGGTACTCCTCGCCCACATTGCCGATCAGCTGGCGCCAGCCGGCGTCGATGTCGCTGGCGGCCTCGGCGATTCGGATCTTCGCGAACGGATCTTCCTTGGACTTCTCGCCGGCGAATGCGGCGCGCACACGCTTACCCTGATGTTCGACGTGGGCGTCGTAGGCGCCGTAGGCCATGCCCATGATCGGCGCACTGATCGTCGTCGGATGCATGGTGCCCCAAGGCATCTTGTAAACCGGGGCGGTGTTGGTCTCGTAGCCACCGGCGGTGCCGTCGTTCATCGCCTTGTAGGACAGGAACCGGTGGCGCGGGACGAAGACGTCCTTGACCACCACGGTGTTGCTGCCGGTCGCCTTCAGTCCGACGACGTTCCACACGTCGTCGATGCGGTAGTCGCTGCGCGGGATCAGGAAGCTACCGAAGTCGACCGGGCGGCCGTCCTTGATCACCGGACCGCCGAGGAACGCCCACGTCGCGTGGTCACAGCCCGACGACCACTGCCAGGCGCCGCTGACGAGGTAGCCACCGTCGACGACCGTGCCTGCGCCCATCGGGGCGTAGGAGGACGACACCCGCACCGTGGGATCGTCGCCCCACACGTCTTCCTGGGCCTGCTGGTCGAACAACGCCAGATGCCAGTTGTGCACGCCGATGATCGAGGACACCCAGCCGGTCGACCCGCACGCACTCGCGATGCGCCGGACAGCTTCGTAGAACAGGGTCGGATCGCACTGCAGACCGCCCCACTGCTCGGGCTGGAGAAGCTTGAAGAACCCGACCTCGTCGAGTTCGTCCACCGTCTCGTCGGGAAGGCGCCGCAGTTCCTCGGCTGCCGCGGCGCGCTTGGCGATCCGCGGCAGAAGATCATCGATACCGGCTAGAACCGACTGCGCGTCGCGCTGTTCAATGGTTGTCACTGGTGTGCCTCCCGGGGCGTGCGAGCTGACGTATCAAAGATTAGAACACGTTACGATTTGTGTCGAGTAGCGCTGCCCTGTGGATGCTGGACCTGCGCACATGCATTTCTGTAACCTGTTCTAGTTATGACCGACCAGAGCGTGGAGAGAGGGCCCCTCTAGTGACGGACGTTGCCGCCGACGAGCCGCTGGGCAGCCACGTGCTCGAACTCGAGATCGCCCACGTCATCGACGAGACGAACGATTCGCGCTCTCTGGTGTTCAAGTCTCCC
The DNA here is from genome assembly GCF_001650495.1 of Mycolicibacterium iranicum. Classification (GTDB taxonomy): domain Bacteria; phylum Actinomycetota; class Actinomycetes; order Mycobacteriales; family Mycobacteriaceae; genus Mycobacterium; species Mycobacterium iranicum_A. Next base: position 313,523 of record NZ_LWCS01000001.1, read on the forward strand.
GCCGACGCTCCGGTTCCATCGGAGAAATTGCGCTATTCCCCGGGTCAGTTCCTGACGCTGCGCGTACCCAGCGATCGCACGGGGTCGGTCGCCCGTTGCTACTCGCTGTGCAGTTCGCCGTTCACGGGGGATCCCCTGACCGTCACGATCAAGCGCACCGCAGATGGTTACGCGTCGAACTGGCTGTGCGACAACGCGCGCGCCGGCATGCGGATGCACGTGCTCGCGCCCTCGGGCACATTCGTCCCCAAGACCCTCGACACCGACTTCCTCCTGCTCGCGGCGGGCAGCGGCATAACCCCGATGCTCGCCATCCTCAAGTCGGCCCTGTCGGAGGGCAACGGCAAGGTGACGCTGGTCTACGCCAACCGCGACGAGGAGTCCGTCATCTTCGCCGAGACGCTGCGCGATCTGGCCGCGAAGTATCCCGACAGGCTCACCGCGATCCACTGGCTGGAGTCCGTGCAGGGTCTTCCCAACGTGCAGGCACTGTCGGAACTGTTCGCGCCCTACCGCGGACGCGAGGCGTTCATCTGCGGCCCCGGGCCGTTCATGGCGGCGGCCGAGGAAGCACTCAAGATTGCCGGGACGCCGGCCGAGAAGGTCCACATCGAGGTCTTCAAGTCGCTCGAATCCGACCCGTTCGCTCGCGTCACGATTGCCGCCGATGATCCGGGCGACCAAGGCCCGGCGACAGCCGTCGTGACCCTCGACGGCACCACCCATGAGGTGACCTGGCCGCGCAAGGCGAAGCTGCTCGACGTACTGCTGGACAAAGGCCTCGACGCACCGTTCTCATGCCGCGAAGGGCACTGCGGCGCGTGCGCCGTGCTGAAGAAATCCGGCGACATCGAGATGGAAGTCAACGACGTGCTCGAGCAGCAGGACCTCGACGAGGGACTCATCCTGGCCTGCCAGGCGCACCCAATAACCGATTCGGTCGAAGTCACCTTCGACGAGTAGCGAGGGGATTACCTTCATCACGATGAACCGGCTTGCAGGATTGGCGGCAACAACCCTGGCGTTCACGGCGGCGCTGGCCAGCGCACCGACGTCAGGCGCCGCGTCCAACACGGGCATGTCCTCGATCCCCGTCGACCCGGCCACCCAGATCCAGATGCACATCACCGCCAACTGCGTCGCGGCCGAGGCCAAGTGCTACTTCAACACCTCGGCCAACCTGCTCGGCGCGGGCGGCCCCACCGGATTTCCCGGTGACACATGGGCCCGGCAGACGGTGACGCTGCGGAGCTCCGATCGCGACGTCTATCAGGAAGCCTGGTACAGCGCGCCGGCGGGCGTGCCGCGAGAACTCAAGGGCGCCAACCACAACAACGTGTTGTCGAAGCTGTACAAGGGGCTGTACGACGTCGAGATCTCGGTCACGACGTTCGGCGGCGGACCCATCCAGCGCTTCACGACCGACGGTGACTCCAGGCCGCTGGACTGGTCCACGGGTCAGCCCGCCACCGGCGCCGACTTCATCGCCTGTTCGCAGATCCAGGTGGTCTACAGCGGAGTCAACCTGACCACCCCGACCGCCTGCGCGCAGACGACCTTCAGCTAGCGAGGTAGGCCGAGCAGTCGCTCGCCGGCCATCGTGAGCAGAATCTGCTCGGTCCCGCCCGCGATGGTCAGGCAGCGGGTGTTCAGGAAGTCGTGCACCAGCCCGTCCATCACGACTCCAGAGCCTTCGGACAGGTCCATCCGGAATTCCGCCAGGGCCTGCCGGTAGCGGACGCCGATCAGCTTCCGCGCGCTGGCCTGAGCGCCCGGGTCCTGGCCATCGACGGCGAGCTGGGCGATGCGCTGGTCGAGAAGCGAACCGACTTGCGCGGTGATGATCAGCTGGCCGAGCTGATCCTGTTGCGCGCCATCGAGATCCAGCTCTGAGACGACGCGCAGGAGCTCCTCCATCGGATTGCCCAGCGCCGTGCCCTGCGCCATCGCGACGCGCTCGTTGGCCAGCGTGGTGCGCGCCAGTCGCCACCCGTCGTTGACCTGTCCGACCACCATCTCGTCGGGTACGAAGACGTCGTCGAAGAACACCTCGTTGAAAAGTTCGTCGCCGGTGATCTCGCGCAGCGGGCGGATCACGATGCCCGGGCTCTTCATGTCGACGAGGAAGTACGTGATGCCCTTGTGCTTTGGTGCCTCAGCATCGGTCCGGGCCAGGCACACACCCCAGTGCGCCTTCTGCGCCGCCGATGTCCACACCTTCTGCCCGGTGAGCTTCCATCCGGAATCGTCTTCGGCGCGAACGGCTTTCATCCGCAGGGCCGCCAGGTCTGAGCCCGCGCCCGGCTCGCTGAACAGCTGGCACCACGTGAGCTCTCCGCGCAACGTCGCCGGCACGAACTGCTCGACCTGCTCGGGGCTGCCGTGCTCGAGAATCGTCGGCACGGCCCACCAACCGATGACCAGATCCGGACGCACCACACCCGCGGTCGCCAACTCCTGGTCGATGAGCAACTGCTCGGCCGGACCCGCGGCGCGCCCGTACGGCCTCGGCCAGTGAGGCGCGAGCAGTCCCGTCTCGGCAAAGGCGACCTGGCGCTGATCTTCCGGCGCTGCGGCGATCTCGGCCACCGCCGAAGCGATTTCCGGCCGCAGATCGGCCACCGAGTCGAGATCGATGTGCAGATCCCTGCGCACACCCCGCTGCGTCAGGTCCGCCACCCGGCGCAGCCAGCGCGACCGGCCGCCCAGGAACTGCGCGATGCCGTAGGCCCGGCGCAGATACAGGTGTGCGTCGTGTTCCCAGGTGATGCCGATCCCACCGAGGACCTGGATGCAGTCCTTGGCGTTCGCCTTGGCAGCTTCGATACCCACCGACGCCGCCAGTGCCGCCGCGAGCGACAACTGCGCAGCATCGGTTTCCACACCCTTCTCGGAGGCGGCGCGCGCCGCGTCGGCCGCCGCAACCGAAGCCTGCTCGGAGCGCAGCAGCATCTCGGCGCACATGTGCTTGATGGCCTGGAAGCTGCCGATCGGCTTGCCGAACTGCTCACGGACCTTCGCGTATTCCGTCGCGGTGTTCAGCAGCCAGCGGGCCAGACCCGCCGCCTCGGCGGCCAGCAACATCGCGGCGAGATCGACGACGCGCTGCGGCGATACCTCCAGTTCCTCGGCGGGCGCATCCTCGAGGACCACACGAGCCAGGGGGCGGGAGAAGTCGGTCGCCTGCAGAGGTTCGATCGTCACCCCCTGCGCCGCGCCGTCCACCAGCAGCCATGTCTGCCCGGCGGGGAGCAGCAGCACCCCGGTGGCGTCCGCACCGAGCACGAAAGCCGCGCGCCCGGACGCCCGGCCGTCCGCATAGGTCACGTCGGCGTCGAGCGTGAGACCTGCCGTGCGCTCACCCGTGGCGAGGGCTTCCAGAAGTCCGGCCTGTGAATCCGGCAACACCAGGGTGGCCAGCGCCGTCGTCGCCACCGGTCCCGGAACCAGCGCGGCAGCCGCCTCGTCGACCATCGCAGCCAGGTCGGCGACCGTGCCGTCGGCGCCGCCGTGTTCCTCGGGCAGCGCAACGCCGAAGATCCCTAGTTCGGCGAGCCTGCCGTACGGGGCACGCCAGGCGTCGGCGTCACCGTGTTCGACATCGCGCGCAGCTTCGACGGCCGCGGAGGCAGCGGCCCAGGTCCGTACCAGTTCTCTGGCGGCGGACTGGTCGTCGGTGGCGACCGCCGAGGTGCGGGAAAGGCCAGTGGACACCGGGGCTCCTAGCGTTTGGGCGAGAAGACGATGCTTCCCACTAGAACGTGTTCTAATAGTGCCAGCGTTCGAGCGTCAAGTCGAACGCCATTACAGCAGGACACGTCGGTGTCGCGTCGACACGGAGGTGAGAAAAACGTGATGGGCATGCGTATCGTTTTCTCAGAGATCGCATCACTAAGGAGCCACTCACCGCATGTCTGGGACGTCCGAGTTGTCTGAGATATCCGCGGGTAAGTCACCCACTGACTCCCGCCCACGTCAGGTCATGAACGTGGCGGTGCTGGCCGAGTCCGAACTGGGGTCAGAAGCCCAGCGTGAGCGCCGTAAGCGCATCCTCGATGCCACGCTGGCGATCGCGTCGAAGGGCGGCTACGAAGCGGTTCAGATGCGGGCCGTGGCCGAACGTGCCGACGTCGCCGTGGGCACGCTGTACCGATACTTCCCGTCGAAGGTCCACCTGCTGGTGTCCGCACTGGGTCGGGAGTTCGAGCGCATCGACGCCAAGACCGACCGCGCGGCACTGGCCGCAGGCGCCACGGCTTATCAGCGCCTCAACATCATGGTCGGCAAGTTGAACCGGGCGATGCAGCGCAATCCACTGCTGACCGAGGCGATGACGCGTGCCTTCGTGTTCGCCGACGCGTCGGCGGCCGGTGAGGTCGACCACGTGGGCAAGCTGATGGACTCGATGTTCGCCAGGGCGATGAGCGACGGCGAGCCGACCGAGGACCAGTACCACATCGCACGTGTCATCTCGGATGTGTGGCTGTCGAACCTGCTGGCCTGGCTGACCCGGCGCGCCTCGGCGACCGACGTCGCCAAGAGGCTGGACCTGGCCGTGCGGCTGCTCATCGGAGACGGCGACCAGCCTAAGATCTAGGCCGTGAGCCTGCCGCCGGAGTTGCTGGACGCGCTGGAGTCGGCGGCGACGACGCCCCGACTGCTGGTCACCTCCGATTTCGACGGCACGTTGGCGCCGATCGTCGACAATCCCGCCGACGCCCGTCCGCTGCCCGAAGCGGCGGCCGCGCTGATCGAGCTGGCAGGAATGCCGGCAACGTCGGCCGCATTGATCTCCGGCCGGGCCCTGCAGACGCTGCGCGAGCTGTCGTCGATGCCCGCAGCGGTTCATCTCGTCGGCAGCCACGGCGCCGAGTTCGAAGCCGGATTCGCCCATCACATCGACACGGTGCTGCTGCAGACCATCACCGACGCACTGACGACGATCGCCGCGGACAAGCCCGGCGTCGCGGTCGAGACGAAGCCGGCCAGCGTCGCGCTGCACGTGCGCAACGCGTCCCCCGCCGACGGTGAGGCAGCGCTGGCCGCCGCCTGGGACGCCGCGGCGCACTGGGACGCGCACGTGACAACGGGCAAGGCCGTGCTCGAGTTCGCAGTCGTCACCACCGACAAGGGTGAGGCCGTCGACATCCTGCGTGGCGAGAACGACGCGACGGCCGTGGTGTTCTTCGGCGACGACGTCACCGACGAGAAAGCCTTCGTGCGGCTGGGCGACTCCGACATCGGTGTCAAAGTCGGGCCCGGCGACACCGCGGCCGCCCATCGTATCGACTCCCCTGCCGATGTCGCGACCGCGTTGCGCTACCTCGCCGGCCGTCGAGGCCAGAGCCCTCTTGCCTGATCGGCAATAGTATTTGCGATCTCGGCGAGATCGAACCACATTGGGGGCATGACCGATTCATCTCTGGGTGCCGAGTGGGATGAGCGCTATGCCTCTTGGGCCGATCAGATCCCCGACGACGCACCGAGTGCGGTAATAGTCGAAGTTGCCGAGAAGCTCACGCCGGGAACAGCTTTCGACGTCGGCTGCGGCGTCGGAGCCAACGCCATCTGGCTCGCCACGCACGGCTGGACCACTACCGCGCTGGACGTCTCCCAGGTCGCGCTGGACCGGGCCGCCGCTCGCGCCGCATCATCCGGTGCGACAGTCGGGTGGGTGTGCAGTCGTCTCGAGGATTTCGAAGTGCCGCCGAAAGGCTTCGATCTTGTCGCAGCGCACTACCCCGCGCTTCTGCACTCGCCGGACCATGACGCTGAGCGCGCCCTGCTCGCGGCCGTCGCTCCCGGCGGCACACTGCTGGTCGTGCACCACGCCGATGTCGACGTCGAGAAGGCGAAGTCTTACGGCTTCGACCCTGCCGACTACCTCGGTCACGACGACGTCGTCGGCGCCCTCGGTGACGAGTGGGATGTCGCCGTCGAACGTCGACGTCTCCGCGACGTGCCCGCAGGCCTCGACGGCCAGCACACCCACGACGACGTCATCGTCGCGCGCAGGAGGGGCTAAGCAGGCGGGCCCGACGTCCGGCCGCGGACCATTTCAGTGTCGAGGATCTCAATGACGGGCAGGCCCGTCCGAGGCGGACTGTGAAGGATTTCCCCTGCGCGACGGCCTTTCTCGACACTGGGCTGCACGACCGTGGTCAGTCCGCGCTGTCGCGCCTCGGGCACGCCATCGAACCCCGTCACCGTGATCTGGCCGGGCACATAGATGCCTTTCGCACGCAGATGGTCCATGGCCGACAGAGCGAGCACGTCGGCCGTGCACATCAGCGCGGTGATCCGCGGATTGGCTTCCAGGGCAACGTCGGCGCCTGCGCCGCCTGATGTCGGCAGGTGCTCGTAGCTCTCGACGACGGTCAGCGACTGCGGATCCATACGCGCCGCGGTCATGGCGTCGTACACGCCGCGAATGCGTTCACTCTGGACGTGGAAATGCGGCGTACGTACACGATCCGGGTCGGCCAGCGCCGGGCGGGGGCCGCCGTGCGGCCAGTCGCGACCCAACCGCATGGTGAGCAGGCCGATCTCGCGGTGTCCGAGCTCGATGACGTGCTCGGCAAGGCGGCGCATCGCCGCCCGGTCATCGATGCCGACACGGGACGCGCCGGGGACGCCCTTGGGCTGATCGACCACCACCACGGGCAGGTGTCGCTGCAGCACCGCTGGGAGGTAGGGGTCGTCGTCGGACGCGGAGTACACGACGAAACCATCCACTCCGGCCGCCAGCACGGCCGCCGATCCGTCGGCGACGCTGCGGTTCGGCCCGACAGCGACCAGCAGCAGGCCCTGCCCAACGGTCTCGCACGACTCGGCAAGTCCCGCAACGAAATCGAGGGCGGCGGGGTCGCTGAAGGAGTAGTTCAGCGGCTCGGTGATCACCAGGCCGACCGCCCCGGCCTTCCGGGTGCGCAGCGAGCGCGCTACAGGGTCGGGACCGGGGTACCCGAGCCTCTTGGCGGTGGACAGCACCCGTTCACGCAGCTCGGCCGACAGCTGGTCGGGGCGGTTGTACGCATTGCTGACAGTGGTGCGCGAAACCTTGAGCTCAGCGGCGAGTGAGGCCAGTGTCGCGCGCCGCCTCGGCGCCGGACTCCTGGACATGCTCCCCGAGGTTAGTAGATGCCGGACCGCCTGACCCGGATGCGGGCCTCCGGCGCGGCACGTGATGCCATGCCCACACCACGGCCCACATGACACACGCGATCGTCACGATCGGGAAGCTGGGCGGCAGGTTGAACATGGCCGACACGACGAGCCCTGCCCACACCGAGGCCAGGCCAAGTGAAGCCGAGATCCCCATCGCGAGCGCAGGGCGCGCGGTCAGCATCAGCGCCGTCGCCGCCGGAGTCACGACAAGGGCGAACAGCAACAGGGTGCCGACCGCTTGGACGGCCATCGTGACCGCGACACCGAGCAGCACCATGAACACGATCGACAAGCCGCGCACCGGAACACCTTTCGCCTCGGCGACGGCGCTGTTGACGGAGCTGAACAGCAACGGGCGATAAATGCCGGCAATGCCCAGCGTGAGCACCAGCAGCAGTGCGGCGAATCCGAGGAGCTGTTCATTCGAGATCGCGAGGAGATTGCCGAACAGCACATTCGTCAGCGTCGACGAGTTTCTGGTCGCCAGCGAGTTGAAGAACAACCCGAGGCCGGTCGCGAACGCCAGAACGGTGCCGGTGGCGACGTCACGATCGGCTGCGCGCTTACCCAGCGCGCCGATGACGAGCGCACCGCCGATGCAGAACACGCCGAGTCCGACCACGGCCGGAAGGCCGAACAGTACGGCGCCGGTCGCACCCGGAAGGCCGATGTGGGCCAGGGCGTGCGCGGCGAACGCGGTGTTGCGGATCAGGATGAAGTACCCCATCAGACCGGCCGCCAGCGCCACGATCGTTCCACCCCACCACGCGTTGCGCATGAATCCTGCTTGGAGGATCTGCTGCCAGTTGTCCTGATAGGCGATGGAGGCGAGCGTATGGGTCATCGTCCGCTCCGCATGTAGAGCTCGCCCTGCAGGGTGTGCGCGACCTGGATCGGGGTGCCGTACATGTGGGTCAGGAGTTCGGCGTCCACCACGCGGCCGATCGGGGCGTGGTGGGCGTGGCCGTCGAGCAGGTAGATGGCACTGTCGAGGGAATTCAGCAGCGGGTTCAGATCGTGTGCCACGACGAGGATGGTGACACCCAGCTCGGCCTTCAGGCGATCCAGGAGCACCACGATCTCGTGCTGATTACGGACGTCGAGCGACGCCAACGGCTCGTCGAGGATCAGCATTCTGGGCTTGGACACCAGCGCGCTGGCCACCGCGATCCGCTGCCGTTGCCCACCGGAGAGCTCCGACAAACGCCTGCTGGCAAAGCTTTGCGCCTCCACCCATCCGAGAGCTTCGTCGATGCGCTCGTGGTCGGCCGCGCTCAGGCGGGCGAACCCCCAACGCCTCCCGGTCAACCCGAGAGCAACAGCGTCCACGGCGCGAATCGCCTCCGCGGCGTCAGCGTCGTAACCCTGCGGAACGTAGCCGATCGTGTCGTTGCGCTCACCGGGCCGCTGCCCGTACACGGTGACCGATCCGGTGGCGATCGGCACCAGGCCCAAGATCACCTGCAGCAAGGTCGTCTTACCGGAACCGTTGGAACCGATGACCGCGACGAAACCGCCCGCAGGAACCTCGAACGTCGAATCGGACCAGACCGTGCGCCCTCCCCGCACGACGCTGACGCCGTCGAAAGTCAGCGCGGGTGCCGTCGCCGCCTCACGCGGTGACACCAAGCGCCTTCGCGAGCGCGTCCAGCTGCGCGACCTGCCAGGTCTCGAACGAGGTCGTACCCGGGGGCAGCGTCTCGGTGACGTCGACCACCGGGATGCCCGCAGCCTCTGCGGCCGAGCGGATCTGCTCGGGAACCGAGCCTTCGGTCTGGGTGTTGTAGATCAGCACGTCTGCGCCTTTGGCGGCCAACAGCTGCAGGAAAGCATCCAGATCGGCCGGCGACGGATCGGTCTCGTTGGACGACGACACCTGATAACCCTCGGGGGTGACGTTCTGCATTCCGATTGCCGCGGCCATGTCGTCGAACACACTCTCGGTAGCCACATAGCGCTTGCCTGCCGCTCCCGCCTTGAGGGCCGCGAGGGTGTCGTTGTACGGCTTCATCGTCGTTTCGAACGCCGTGTGCTGTTCCTCGAAGTAGCCGGCCGCGTCGGGGGCCAGCTTGCCGAGCTCGGCGGTCACCGCTTCGGCGACTGCGGTCACGGTCGCAGGGTTGTACCAGACGTGGGGATTGCCTTCTCCCGCATGGTCGTGGCCGGCCTCTTCGCCGGCGTGGGCCGGGTCTTCGCCTTCGTGGTCGTGCCCCGCTTCGCCTTCGTGGTCGTGCCCCGCTTCGCCTTCGCGCCCCTCGGTGAGCTCGACTGCGCTGATCACCGGCGCGCTGGGCGCTGACGACGACGCCAGCTGCGAGGCCCACTCGTCGTAGTGCCCACCGTTGATGACGACGAACTGCGCCCCATCGAACTTCGCCGCATCTGACGGAGCGGGCTCATAGTCGTGCGGGTCGACAGACGAGCCGGCCAGGATGGTCGTCACGTCCGCGCAGGCACCCCCGAGCTGAGACACGATGCCGCCCCACTGATCGACGCTCGCGACGACCTTGACGGGGTCCGTCGGGCATTCGCCCTGCGCCTGCGTCGACGACGACGACGAGGACGACGATCCTTCGGCCGATTGATCGCCACCGCCACAGGCGGACAGAGCGAGCGGGAGAACGACAGCCATGCTCGCCGCAAACATCTGCGGCCGACGGAGGAGAGGGGTCACCACGCAACGATAACCGTTTTCATGTCAGCGTGCGACGATCGGACCCTCCTGGACGGGCTTAATGAAAATCATTATCATTAAGCCATGACTACGTCCGCGCCGCTCCTGCCTGTCACCGTGCTCTCCGGATTCCTGGGTGCGGGCAAGACGACCCTGCTCAATCACATTCTCGCGAACCGCGAAGGCCGGCGCGTCGCCGTGATCGTCAACGACATGAGCGAGGTGAACATCGACGCGGCACTGGTCGCCGGGCAGGGACACCTCGACCGCACCCAGGAGAAGCTTGTCGAACTCACCAACGGTTGCATCTGCTGCACGCTGCGCGAGGACCTCGTCGAGGCCGTCGGCGCGCTGGCCCGTCAGAACCGATTCGACCAGCTCGTCATCGAATCGACCGGCATCTCCGAGCCGATGCCGGTGGCCGCAACGTTCAGCTGGGAGTTCGAGGACGGCTCCAGCCTCGGCCAGTTGGCCCGCCTCGACACCCTCGTCACCGTGGTGGACGCATCGACATTCCTGTCAGAGATCGCCCGCGGCGAGGCTCTCGCCGACCGCGAGATGAGCGCGGGCGAGGGCGACGCGCGCAGCATCTCGGATCTGCTCGTCGACCAAGTCGAGTTCGCCGACGTGATCCTGGTGAACAAGACCGACCTGGTCAACGAGGCCACGTTGGGCACGGTGGAGACGCTCCTGCGGCGTCTGAACCCGAAAGCGAACCTCATCCGCACCGATCACGGAAAGGTCGACATCGGAGCCGTCCTCGACACGGGTCTGTTCGACCCGGTCCTCGCCGCCGAGGCGCCGGGATGGGACGAGGAGATCGCCGACGGGCACACCCCCGAGACCGAGGAGTACGGCATCAGCTCGATGACATTCCGGTCAGACCGTCCTTTCCACCCGCAACGCCTCGCCGACGCGCTCGCCAAGACGACCAGGGTGTTGCGCAGCAAGGGATTCTGCTGGATCGCGTCCCGACCGACCATCGCGGCGATCTGGTCGCAGGCAGGACCCAATCTCGTGATCGAGCCCGCCCAGTACTGGTCGTCGACCGACATCGCGCCCGGCCAGGAGATCGTATTCATCGGCGTGAACCTCGATCGTGCCAAAGTTCAGCGGCTGCTCACCGGTGCGCTGCTGACCGAGGCCGAGTTCGAGGCCGGCGAGAAAGTCTGGCAGAACTACCCCGACCCCCTGCCGGCATGGGGAATCACGCACAGTCATTCGCACTAGCCCGTTGACGATTCGCAATCGAGCTCGGTCGCAGGCGTCGGAAATCACGCTCTTGCCGCGATGACGCTGCCAAGAAGCGCGATCAGATCCCCAGCTTGAGAGACGCCCCCGCGTCGACGAAGAGCTGTTGGCCTGTGACATAACGTGATTCATCCGAGGCGAGGTAGACCACGGCATGTGAGATGTCCGCTGCTTGCACGTAGGGAATCGGCATCGCCTGCATGAACGGGAAGGTCACCTCGGCGTCCTCACGGGTCGGCTCCGGCAGGTCCGGCCGAAACGTCCTGTACATCGCCGAGTTTTGCAGCATGTCGGTGTCGACATTCGTCGGATGGATCGCGTTCACCCTGATCAGACTCGGACCCATCGTCAGGGCCAGGGAGCGGGTGTAGTCACGGACCATCTTCTTGGCCAACCCGTATCCGTCGCCACCGGGTCCCTGCAGACCTCCCATACCGTTCACCCCACCTGCCTGGGGGACCAGGCCCGCCACGGATCCGGTGATGATCACCGAACCACCTGCGGTCAGGTGGGACAGTGCGACATGAACCGTGTTGACCACACCGACGAAGTCGACATCGAAGGCGTCGGCGAAGCCCTGGACGGGAACGTCGTTGCCCAGCGGGCAGATTCCCGCATTCGCGACGACGACATGCAGTCCTCCGAGCTCGGCCACGGCGTTGTCGAGAAACTTCTTCAGGCTGACACGGTCACGCACATCGACCTGTCCCGCGATCGCCCGCCTTCCCGACTTCTCGACGAGCCGCACCGTCTCATCGAGGTCCTCCTTCGTTGCGAGCGGATAGGCATTGGTGTCGATGTCCGCACCGATGTCGACGATCACCAAGTCCGCCCCTTCGTCGGCCAGATGGACCGCGTGGCTACGTCCTTGCCCGCGCGCCGCACCCGTGACAAACGCGACCTTGCCGGTCATCCGACCCATGTTTTGACCCCTTACTAGATGAAAACGATTTTCGACAACCACCGTGCCAGCACTGTAACCTCATTCGAGAGTTACTGAAAACCGTTCCCAATAAGGTGAGGCAGAATGCGGCCAGACGGCGCCTACACTGATCGCGCGTTCACCGTTGCGGCCTGCACCGCATGTTCCGTTGACGCCGATCATCCTCTGCTGCCCAAATTGCAAGCGACCGTTCGCCAATGCCCCCATGCGGTCCTGGTGGTGACCGAGTGTCTTCTCGGGACGATCACATGTTCCACCGCGAATCCCGGACCCGGCGTCATGCTTCTGCTGCAACCGTGCACAGTCGACCGCGTCCCGTTGGCATCCGTCCGATGGATAGGCCCGGTGTGCGACGAGGCCGACGCCGACGAGATCTGCTCGTGGATAGCCGCCGGCGAATGGGATGTGACCACCTTGTCGCCGCAGCTGCGTGCCGACGTGAACCTGGTCAGGTCGTCCCGCCTGAACTGAGGAGCTACTCTCCGGTCGCGACGGGGCGGGAGGGATCCCCGCTCCACTGCGACCAAGACCCTGGAAACAGGGCTGCGGCTTGGCCTTTCGCATACAGCGCGGCGACCGCCACCGCCGCGGTGACACCCGAGCCGCAGTAGACGCCGACATCGGCGTCGTCCAATTGCGCAAAGTACTTCCGCAACTGCGATTCGGACACGAAGGTGCCGTCGGACGCGAGCAGATCGGTACTCGGCGCATTGCGGGCGCCCGGGATGTGCCCGGCCACCGGATCGACCGGCTCGACCTCCCCGCGGAAGCGCTCCGGCGCTCTCGCGTCGATCAACACGCCGCCAAAGTCCGCCAGCTCCTCAGCCGACAGAGTCGGCAACGCACCGTGGTACAGATCGTCGAATCGCACCGTCACATCACCCGGAGCCACAGTGGTCCAACCCTTTTCGAGCTCACCACCCTGCGCGGTCCACGCGGGCAAGCCGCCGTCGAGGATCTTGACGTCGGTGATCCCGGCCGCGGTCAGTACCCACCACGCCCGTGCCGAGCCCGCCCGGTTCCAATCGTCATAGACGACGGTCGGCACACCGGACCGAAGTCCCCATCGACGTGCCGCCTGCTGCAGCGAACTTCCCGACGGCAGTGGGTGACGACCGCGGCCTGTGACGCCGTGGTCGGACAGTTCGTCGTCAAGAGAGACGTACACCGCGCCAGGGACATGCCCGCGGGTGTACGCCTCCCTCCCGTCCGGTTCCGTCAGCTGCCAACGCACGTCCAGCACGTGCACAGGACGATCTCTGGCTATCAGTTCCGCCAGTTCGCCTGCGGTGACCAAGATGTCAGTACGAGACATCCACCCATCGTGCCACCCATCAGTGGTGGTGGCCGACAGCTCCGCTCAGCTCGTTCGGCGTCTGGTCCAGGGTCACCGACTCGGTCACTGTGCCGGCCTGCAGGTCGACCAGGTGGATCTGTTTGGTGGCGGGATCCGAGACGTAGACCGCGTCCTCACGGGTGAAGACGGTCGGGCGCGGATCCTGCCAGTCCTCGGGTTCGGTCCAGGCGCCGGTGACGTCGATGGTCTTGATCTGGGCGCCGTTCACGGGATCGAACACATAGAGCTTGCCGTCGGTACCGAGCACCAAGGCCTCGGCTTGCGGGCCGCGCGCCAGAGAACGGAAGCTGTAGCTGACCGACGGCGGCAGCTGCACGATCTGCATCTGGTCGGTGGCGGTGTTGATCAGCGCGACCTGCTCGGGCCGCTCGAATTCGGCGTCGGCATCGATGTACATGTCTCCGAGCGCGACGGGCGAGTCGTCGTGGCCCTTCGAGGTGCCGATCGCACCATACGGCGTCGGGCTCGCGATCTTGGTGAACTTTCCGTTCGCGTACTCCAACGCGCCGTTCTCGCAACCGAAGACGACGACTTCGTCGGCGACCACGGTCTCTCCGTGCAAGCCGGGGCAGTCCTCGCTGCGCGCGATCTCGCGATCACCCTGCAGCGCAACGGCACCGGTTCGTGTGTCGGGATTTCCGAGGCTGTGCACGAGGGTCCCGTCGGACAGGATCACCGCGACGCCGTGGTGTGCCTCCGGGGTCTTGAAGCTCTCCGTCTCGGGCATGCCCCCCTCCTCGAGTGCATGCGGGTCAAATGCCGTGATCTCTCCCGAGCCGTCGGCGAACAGCACCGTGTGCTCGCCGTGGGGCACGACGTGACCAGGTTTGGCCGCGGGGAACGTCTCGTCGGTCAGCTGCCCACCCGCGGCGTCGAGGACCCGGAAACCGTCGTCGGTGGTCACGAGCACATGCCCCTCATCGCCGGCGGGATTGACCCGCAGGAAACCGTCCAGAGGAATGTCCTGGGTGACCTCCAGCGTCTCCCCGTTGAGGATGTAGAGCCCGCCGTCATAGGTCACGGCAAGCGGTTCGGGCGTCGGTGCGCTCTGCGCCGGGGACGGCGACGTCTCAGCGCTTTCGCTGCTTTGCGCGTTGTCACCACCTGATGAACAGGCCGCCAGCATTGCCGCCGCACATGACAGCGTGCCGATGCGGTACAGCCACCGCGGATCAGACATTTTCGCTCCTTCCGAGCTTGATGAGTGTGGCCCGCGCCTACCGCAGACCTGTGACGATGGCGTCGGTGTTGGCGCGCATCATGTCGAGGTAGGTGGCACCGGGAGTGCCCGGCGGACTGAGCGATTCGCTGTAGAGCGAGACGATCTTGACGTCGATGCCCGCGTCTTCGGCGAGCACGCGGGCCAGCCGGTCCGGCTGTGACGAGTCGATGAAAATCGCAGGTACGCGCGAGGATTGGATTGCGCCGACGAGCGACTGCAGGTCTGAGGCGCTCGGCGCGGCAAGCGTGGTGCCACTGGGAACCACAGCGCCGATCACCTCGAAGCCGAACCGCTCGGCGAGATAACCCAGCACGTGGTGATTGGTCACCAGCTTCCGGCGCTGCTCCGGTATCGAGCCGAACCCGTCCTCCATCGCGGTGTCGAGTTCACGCAGCTGTGCGCGGTAATCCTCCGCATTCCGCGACACCGCATCGCTGTCGATGCCGCCCACCCGTTCCAGGATCGTCTTCTCGATCACGTCGACGGCACTGATCATGCGCTCGGGATCCGTCCAGAAATGTGGATCCGGTGTGCCCGCACTGTCGCCTTCGCTGTAACGCATCGGATTGATGTGATCGCCGACCGCCAGAGTCGGAACACCCTGACTTTCCGCGCTTTCCACGTTGCGGATCACGTTCTCTTCCAGGCCGAGCCCGTTGTAGACGATGAGGCCCGCGGCACCCATCGACGCGGCGTCTTGAGCCGAGACACCGAAGGAGTGTGGATCGGCGTTGGGCTGCATCAAGACCCGTACGTCGGCGGTATCGCCGACGATATTGCGCACGACGTCACCGAGAATGTTGGTGGTCACCACGATCTCGCCGCTACCGGCCGCCGGGGTGCCGCCGCAGGCCCCCGTGAGTGCGGCGGCCACAAAGGCGACGGCCCAGACGACGACGCGACGGGTCATCGACCCGCCTCGACCATCAGAGCCGGTCTCACCTGGGTACGCAGGGTGCGGGCCAGCCGAAGCCCGTCGGCATAGTCGATCTCGTAGACCTCGTTGGCAGCAGCGTTGTTGACATATGCGCGGTCTGAGTCGATATCGACAACTGGCTGAGGGCCGTCTGCGGGAATCGGACTCGGGAACAACGGAACTCGGGCCGTCTCATTGCGGGTGTTGACGTCGAACGCGCTCAGCGTTCCGTCGCGGTTCAGGACGAGCACCGAACCGTCGCCAGCGGTGTTGGCAGCCACCGCGTCGGGTGCCGGAATCCACGTCCACGCGCGTTGCCTGCTGTCGAGCACCCAGACGTTTCCCGCGGACAAGCCCGCGAAGACGTCAGAACGGTCGCGGTGATCCATCCGGGTCGGCCGTTGTGGCGGTGCATCAGCCGGGAAAGGCATGGCCGTTACCGAAAGGTCTTTGTCCCCGCCGGTGACCCGGACCGCACCGGTCGCACAGCCGAACACCACTGCGCGACGCGTCGGCATCGCCCAGGATGGACTCGGGCAGTCCCCGCTCAGATCCGTAACGCCGTCGGTGTCGGCAACCTGAATCCGACCTGTTGAGCCGACCGTCACGATCCTGCTGCCATACGGCACCGCGGCAGCCACGTCGGGTCCAACAGCGATACCGGAGACGGGCTCTACCGACTTCTCGCCCAACTTCTCCCGATCCAGCAATTCGGTTGCGCCCGTTTCACCACGCACGGCGACGACAGTGTTGCTGGCGGAAACCGATGCAACCGGTATGTCGAGGGTGGCAACCATCGCCGGATCGGTGGCGAAGTAGTGATAGTGATCGCCGTGGTCGAAGGTCCACGCGCCGGCGTCGACGACGGTGGTCTTTTCGCCCGTGCGCAAGTAGCCGTATCTGCCGTCACCGACGAGCGTGCTCGTCGGGCCGTATGAGCCGATGGCAGTCTCTACCTCGTCCACAGCGTCATAGACCGACGTGTCACCGGTCGCGGGATCAACGAGCACCAGCTTGGTCAGCGCTCCCTCGATCTCGCGTGCGCCCGCCACGCTCACGTCATCGTGAGTGGCGGCCGTGGGTGTGTCGGTTGTCTGCGGCGGTGCACCGCCGCTTGCACATCCCGTGGCAACCAGCGCGGTCGCCGCAGCAACGGACACCCGCCTCCAGCGGTTGCGCATCAGCGACAGCAATGTCGAGACGAAGAACAGCAGAACCGCAACCCCGGCGATGGTGGCGCCGCCTGCGGTTCCCGCGTACCACGAGATCAGCAATCCCAGATAGACCGACAGCGAACCGAATATCGCCGACAGCAGCATGATTCGCGGAATCGACCGCGCCCATGCCAGCGCGGCGGCAGGCGGGCCGACCAGAAGACCGAGGACGAGCAGAGTGCCCACGATGTGGAAGGACGCCACCATGGCCACCGCCATCAACACCGTCAGAGCGGGGATCGCCAAGTGCGGCCGCAGGCCGAGCGTGGCCGCTTTGCGTGGGTCGAAGGTGACCGCGACGAACGCTCGATGCCCGACCACCGTCGCCACCAACGTCACGCACAGGGCCGCCCCCAAGACGGCGAGGTCTGCCGAGCGAACGGCGAACACATCTCCGAAGAGGAATCCCGTCAGGTCAACCGCGAAGCTCTGCGACCGAGACACGATGATCACGCCCACTGCCAGCATCCCGACCAGGAGCAACCCGATGCTGGTGTCCGATGACAGACGCGAGGATCTGCCGATTGCGGCTACCCCGACCGCCATGATCAACGCCGCAACCAGCCCGCCGAGCATGAGACTGACGCCCAGCAGGGCCGCCGCCGCAACGCCCGGCAGCATACCGTGAGTCATCGCTTCACCGAGAAAAACATTGCGGCGCAACAGAACCCAGCAACCCACCAATGAGCAGAGACACGCGGCGACGATGCCTGCCAGCAGCGCTCGAGAAACCATGTCGGCCTCGAACGGTTCAGTCATCCAGTGCACCATGTCGTACACTCTTAGCAGTAATGAAACTCATTTTCAATAAAGTGGCCCAGGTCGCGCCGGGAATCGCGGTGTCCGGCGTCGATTTCGGCTACCCCGGCTCGCCGGTGTTTCAGGACCTCACCCTGTCCGTGCGGCACGGATGCATGACATCGGTGGTCGGGTCCAACGGTTCGGGCAAATCAACGTTGCTGAGCCTTCTCGCTGGGGTTGTCGCCCCCGACCGCGGGACGGTCAACGTCGACACAACCGATGTCGCGCTGGCTGTGCAACGCAGCGAGGTGACCGATAGTTTCCCCATCACGGTCGCCGAAGCGGTGATGATGGGCCGTTGGCGCCGACTCGGCCTCCTGCGACGACCAAAAGCCAGCGACCACGCCGCTGTCGATCACTGGCTGATCGAGCTCGGCCTGGTGGACCTGCGGCGCCGAACACTGGGTGAACTGTCGGGAGGACAGCGCCAACGAGTGCTCCTCGCACAGACTTTCGCCCAAGAATCATCGCTGCTGTTGCTCGATGAGCCAACTACCGGACTCGATGCAGCCTCGGCGGCACTCGTCATCGGCCATTTGCGGCGATTGGCCGCCGCGGGGACGACGGTCGTCGCCGCCACCCACGACCCTGCACTGATCACAGCCTCGGACGAACGGCTCGATCTGGACGCGCGTACCACCCGGCAGTGAGCTGTGCACCAGTCTTGGCGACAGCGACCCTGATCAGGAAAAGGTCGCCCTGTGCGGTGCCCCCATGCCCGGCGCCCCCCAGGGCCTAGGCTGAACACGTGAGCGCGGCCACTGTCGATCTGAACGCCGATCTCGGCGAGAGCTTCGGCGTGTGGACATTGGGCGATGACGACGCGATGCTCGACCTCATCACTTCAGCCAACGTCGCATGCGGGTTCCATGCCGGCGACCCGGCCGGCTTGAGACGGGTGTGCCGGGCCGCTGCCGAGCGCAACGTGAAAATCGGCGCACAGGTGAGCTATCGAGACCTGGCCGGGTTCGGCAGGCGCTTCATGGACGTCAGCAGCGAGGATCTGATCGCCGATGTCATGTACCAGATCGGAGCGCTGTCTGCCCTCGCCGAGGACGCCGGATCCCGTGTGTCGTACGTCAAACCTCATGGAGCACTGTACAACTCGATCGTCACCAATCGACCACAGGCCTACGCAGTGGCGGAAGCCGTGCACGCGGTGGACCCGCGACTGCCTGTGCTCGGCCTGGCGGACTCTGTATTCTTCTCCGCCGCTGCTGAAGTCGGGCTGCGGACGGTTCCCGAGGCGTTCGCCGACCGCTCCTACCGACCGGACGGGCAGCTGGTGTCCCGTCGCGAGCGCAACGCCGTCCTGCACGACGTCGACGAGATCGCCGAGCGTGTCATCGCCATGGTGACCAAAGGGAGAGTGGACGCGGTCGACGGGTCGATCATCCCGATAACCGTCGAATCGATATGCGTGCACGGCGATTCGCCCGGCGCGGTGCAGATTGCCGCCAAGGTACGTGAGCGCCTGACTGAACACGGCGTGGCGCTGACGCCGTTCAGCTAGCGCCGACCTCGCGATTTGCGCGCCCGATCACGCTGTCGAGCAGCCCCGGGATCACGCCGTCGACTGCACTGCGCCGAAGATGCTGATGCGTGAGACCGTCGATGACGAGCCGCTCTGTAACGCCGGCTTGCCGCAAGATCCTGAAGTGGTGGGTGGCAGTCGACTTGCTGATGCCGTCATACAGGGCGGCACACTGCAGCGGCACCCCGGCGTTGTACAGCCGCCTGACGATCTCCAGCCGAACCGGGTCCTGGAGTGCGCCCAGCACATGTTGCACCGATTCGACGGGGAACACCTCGTCGCCGGCGACCTGCGCTCCGTCCATCCTTGGGAATAACCTCGATCACAGTGGGTTTGATGTGGGTCGAACCCAACGTACGCTCGAACGGGTTCGATGTCTGTCAAACCTAGCCGACCGGAGGTGACACCACGTGGTCGCGTTCGAACGTTCGGTCAACGACACACAGTGGTGGGCCTACCCGATGTTGCTGGTCCTGAGCGGCGTTGCGCTCGGAGTGTCGGGCCTGCCTGCGCCGCTGTACGGCATCTACGAGACCACCTGGCATCTGTCGCCGTTGGCCACCACCGTCATCTTCGCGGTCTACGCGGTGGCCGCACTTGCATCGGTACTTGTGTCGGGCCGGATTTCTGACGTCGTCGGCCGCAAGCCGGTGCTGATCGGCGCCCTCATCGCCTTGCTGATCGGACTCGGGGTGTTCCTGATCGCAGACAGCATGGCGATGCTCCTTCTGGCCCGCACGATTCACGGCGCCGCGGTCGGCTCCATCGTCGTAGCCGGCGCTGCCGCACTGCTCGACCTACGGCCCGACCACGGGCGGCGCGCTGGTCAACTCAGCGGGGTCGCCTTCAACATCGGGATGACGGTGGCGATCGTCGGATCCGCTCTGCTGGCTCAGTACGCACCGCACCCCCTGCGCACTCCATACGCGGTGGTCGCCGTGGTGTGTCTGATCGTCGGTGTCGGACTGCTGGCACTTCGCGAACCACATACTGCGCGTTCCCGCGGTCCGATAAGGATCGCCAAGCCTGCTGTTCCCGAGGAGATCCGAGGCGACTTCTGGTTCTCCGCGCTCGGCGCGATGGCGTCGTGGTCCGTACTCGGTGTGCTCTTGTCGTTGTACCCGTCGCTGGCTGCACGTCAGACCCACATCGACAGTCTGGTCTTCGGCGGGGCGGTCGTCGGCACGACCGCTTTTGCCGCAGCAGTCGCGCAACTTGCTGCCACCAGGGTGCCCGCGCGCTACGCGGCGATCATCGGTGACGCCGGGATGGCAGCGTCACTGTTGCTGACGATCCCTGTGCTGCTGACCCACCAGTGGCCGTTGGTCTTCCTGGCGGCGGCGCTTCTCGGCGCGACGTTCGGCCTGGGTTTCGGCGGCTCGTTGCGGCACCTCTCTGATGTGGTACCGGCGGGTCGGCGCGGCGAAACCATGTCTGCGTTCTACCTTTTGGCCTACTCGGCGATGGCGGTGCCCACTCTGATCGCAGGCTGGGCGGCCACGCGATGGGATCTTGCATCGGTGTTCCCCTGGTTTGCAAGCATTGTGGCGGTGGCGTGCTTATGCGCCGCCGCCGCAGGTCTGCACAGCGCCCGGAGAACAGGCTAGCCAAGCAGGCCGCGGGAGCGAGTCGGCAGGTCTTGCGCCAGCCGTCAGCGGCTGCTCTGCCACCTCAGACACCCCCGGTCGGGGCGGGCCGGCTTCCGCTTGCTGCCCCGGCAAACAATCGACGATCTCGTCGGAGTCTCGGCATTTTTGAAAATGACATTCATTAGTGTTAAGTGTGAAGGGAGTGAAGTCCAATTCGGGAGGAACGCCAATGTCGGGATCGCAACGCGTCTACCGCTTCGGCGCACTGTCCTGTGCGCTTGCGGCTTTGGCAGCATGCTCATCCAATAGCGGCACCGAGAATGCCGCGGAGACAGCACAATCCGGGCAGCCGAGCGTGACGGTCAACGAGCCGTTGGTCACCTCCTACGACGGCGGCCTGTATGTGCTCGACGGCGACACACTGGAGGTCAAGCAGGACATCCCGCTTGACGGGTTCTTGCGGGTCAACCCGGCGGGCGATGAGGGACACGTCCTGGTTACCACCGCTGAAGGGTTCCGCGTGCTCGACGCCGCGTCCGGCCAGCTGACGGATGAGACCTTCCCCGCCGACGACGCCGGCCACGTGGTGAATCACGGTGCGCGAACTGTTCTGTTCGCCGACGGCTCCGGTGAGATCACCGCGTTCGACCCGCATGACCTCGGCAACGGCATGCCCGAAGCCGAGAAGTTCACCACACCGCAACCGCACCACGGGGTAGCGGTCATCCTCGAGGACGGCACGCTCGTTCACAGCATCGGCAATCCCGAGAACGGCACCGGTGCGGTCGCGATGCGGGACGGACGCGAGATCGCCCGGAGCGAGGACTGCCCTGGGGTGCACGGCGAATCCGTGGCAGCCGACGAGGTCGTCATCCTCGGTTGCGAGAACGGGGTCCTCGAGTACGCCAACGGACGGTTCACCAAGATCCCGAGCCCGACGCCCTACGGCCGGTCAGGGAACACCCGCGGGCACGAGGATTCTCCGATCGTGTTGGGCGACATGAAGATCGATCCCGACGCTGAGCTCGAACGTCCCGAACAGTTCGCACTGATCGACACCACCACGAACCAGATGAAGGTGGTCAAGATGCCGCCGTCGGTGAGCTACTGGTTCCGCTCGCTGGGCCGCGGCCCCCAGGGAGAGGCGCTCATCCACGGGACGGACGGCAAGCTGTACGTGTTCGATCCAGTCACGGGCGACACGATCAAGACGATCGACGTCACCGGACCATGGTCGGAGCCCGACGACTGGCAGGACGGTGGGCCTGCCGTCTTCACCCGGGAGGACGCCGTCTACGTCTCCGACCCCGCGACGAAGCAGATCCACCTCGTCGACATCGCGGCGGGCACGGTGGCTGATTCCGCTGAGCTACCGCAGGCGCCCAACGAACTCAGTGGCGCTGTCGGCCATCAGCACTGAGGTCTCAGCACCTCAACCGAGTTCGGCGTCGCCGGTGACGACGGCCGGCCGCTCCGCCTTCTCGGTCAGTTCGTAGCGGATCAGCCGAGAGCTGTTGGCCACCACGGCAACCGACGATGCGTTGTGCAGCACCGCGGCCAGCACCGGCGACAGGGCCCCACCCGCGCCGATGAGCAGGCCGATGGCGTTGACGGCGATCGACATCGCGTAGTTCTGTCGGATAACGTCCACGGCGCGTCCGCCGAGGTCGCGGACATCGAGCAAGCGGTGCAGATTGTCGCTCGCCAGCGCCACGTCCGCGGTTTCCACCGCGACGTCCGTGCCGCCCAGACCCATGGCGATTCCGATGTCGGCCTCGGCCAGGGCCGGCGCATCGTTGACGCCGTCTCCGACCATCGCGACGGTGTAACCCTCATCGCGCAGCCGACGGACCGCGTCGAGCTTGTCGTCCGGTAACACCTCGGCGCGCCACTCGGTGATGCCGAGCTGCTCGGCGACCGCAGACGCAGCCGCGGGGTGATCACCGGTCAGCATGATGATGCGGCGAACGCCGTTGGCCCGCAACCGATCCAGCACACCATGGGCTTCAGGCCGAATTTCGTCGCGAAGGCTGATCAAGCCGACGAGTTTTCCGTCGACCGCCAGCAGTAGCGGGGTTTCGGATTGCTTGCGCAGCCTGTCCACCCAATCGGTGGCCTTCTTGGTGACGCGGACGTTCTCCTGCTGCAGCAGCGACGGACTCCCGAGTAGTAGCGTGCGACCGTCGGCCCGCGTTCTCATCCCGAGCCCGACCAGGACCTCGCACTCCTCGTGCGGCGGTATCTCGATGTGACGTTCCTGCGTCGAGCGGATCACTGCCTCCGCCAGCGGGTGGCGAGAATGGATCTCCGAGCTCGCCGCGTAGGCGAGAACTTCTTCGGGCTCCCAATCCTTGTGGAAGGCAACCAGGTTCGTCACCACCGGGCGACCCACGGTCAATGTGCCGGTCTTGTCGAACACCACCGCGTCGACCCGACCCGCCTGCTCCAGGTGTGACCCACCCTTGATCAGAATCCCGCGGCGGGCACCGTTGCCGATCGCCGCACTGATGGCGGTCGGTGTCGAGAGCCCCACCGCGCAGGGACATGCGACCAACAGCATCGTCATCGCGCGACGCACATCACGGGTCACGATGAGGGTGGCCAGCGACAGCAGGAACGACGCGGGGACGAACCGACGCGAAAAGCTTTCCCCCACAGTCTGTATGGGCGCTCGGTGTTCCTGCGCCTCCTCAACCCTGGAGATGATCCGACCGATCGTCGTGTCGCGGCCCACCGCCTCGGCGCGGACCACCAGCCGGCCCCGCACGACGACGGAGCCCGCGAACACGCGGGCATCTGTGGTCACCGCGACCGGCAGGTTCTCGCCGGTGATGGCTGATTGGTCGACGATGGCCTCGCCGTCGACGACCACCCCGTCGACAGGCAGCGCGACCTGATCGTGCACGACGACCTCGTCGCCGATCCGCAGTTCGTCGGTGGCGACCTCCACCTCGGTGCCGTCGCCCAGACGCACCCAAGCGGTGTCCTGATTGCCCTGCAGGAGATTCGCGATGGCGCGCCGCGTCCTTCGCAGTGTCAGGTCTTGCAGGTACTCGCCGATGTTGAGCAGCCACAGCACGGTGAGCGCGACGACGTTCTCGCGCAGCGCGAGGCTTGCGATGGTCGCGGCACTGACGAGGACATCTGTGCCGGCCGAACGTCCACCGCGAAGGGTGCGCAACGCTCCGCGCAGGAACGGGTAACCGGTGAAGATCGTCACGCCGGTGGCAGCCAGCCTGCTTGTCGGGCCGAGCAGCGGAGGACGGGCGAACACATAGCGGCGGACGCCCAGCAGTACCAGCGCCGTCCCGCCGACCGCCATGCGCAGCACGTCGGCATTGGTGACATCGGCGGACCGCGGAGCACGTTGAGGGACAAGGTTTTTGGCTATGTGCGCGGCCGATTCGATCGCGGCCAGCACTTCTGCGCGGTCGCATCGCTTCGGCGAGTACCACACCACCACGGACGCCGTCCGTGGGTAGGCGTGCACCGCGCGCACCCCGGGCACCGCGTCGACGGTGTCCTCGACGGCGACGGCGCGCACGGAGTCGTTACGAAGCCACGGCGCGTGCAGTCGCATCCGGCCTGCGGCGTCGGAGAGGACGGTCAGGTCCCCCACGGTCAGTGGTCGTGGTCGTGTGCGCTGTCGGCGACCGCGGGCGGCGGACTCTCCTCGCCGATGCGCTCGCGGGCTTCGGCGACGACGTCGGCGACCTGCAGCCGTGCCGATTCCGCCCCCTCTTCGGCTTTGCGAACCCCGCGCAACGCCCACGCGGTCGCGGTCACCGAGGCCTCGCGGACCGGCGCTTTCGCGACGACCTTCCGAACGCCCTGATAGGCAGCGACGCCGACGGCCCCTGTGATCACAGTCGACGCCGCTTTCGCCAGAAACGCTCCCAAAACCATCGGCCCAGCTTAGCCGTCGAACCACCGTCACCTTCCCTGATGCCGATAGTGGCGGATGGCACAATGGCCCGGTGGTCGCCGAGGCGCAGTCGACACGTCGGCGGATCGGGTCGATGCCCGTGCTGGTGCTGGCCGTCGTGGCGCTGGCACTTGCGGGTACATCATTGCGCAGCTTCGTCGCCAACTCGCCCGACGTTGCCACCGCGGCCACCGTCTTCTGCGGCATCTTCGTGCAGGCGCTGCCCTTTCTCGCGCTCGGGGTGATCGTCAGCGGCGCCGTGGCCACATTCGTGACACCCGAGCGGCTGGCACGCTGGCTGCCCCGCCGACCGTCGGCCGCGATCCTGGCCGCCGGTGTCGGCGGCGCCGCACTCCCCGGTTGCGAATGCGGTTCGGTTCCGGTCGCGCGGCGACTGTTCGGCGAGGGCACCGTCGGCGCCGCCGCACTCACGTTCATGCTGGCCGCGCCGGCCATCAACCCGGTCGTGCTGGTGGCCACCGCCGTGGCATTCCCCGGTGAACCCGGGATGGTGGTGGCACGATGTGCCGCATCGCTGATCACCGCGCTGATCATGGGCGCGCTGTGGGCTCGCTTCGGGCAGCCCCGCTGGATCACCCGCCAGGTACCGCACGAGCACTCGGGGCAAGGTTCCCGCTGGACGGTGTTCTCCGAGGCGGCACGGCACGACTTTCTGCAGGCGTCCTCGTATCTCGTCATCGGCGCGGTCGCTGCCGCGGCTCTGCACGTCCTGGTGCCGGCATGGGTCTTCGAACACCTGGCCGGCCAGCTGTTGCTCGGCATCGCGGTCATGGCCTTGCTCGCGGTCATCCTGGCGTTGTGCTCGGAGGCTGACGCCTTCGTCGCCGCCAGTTTGTCGATGCTGCCGCTGCTGCCGAGGCTGGTGTTCCTCGTCGTGGGGCCCGCGATCGACATCAAGCTGTTCGCGATGCAGGCCGGGATGTTCGGCCGTGCGTTCGCGCTGCGTTTCGCCCCCGTGACCCTTGTGGTGGCGGTGGTGACGGCCTCCTGCGTCGGCCTGCTGGTGCTGGGCAACCGATGACGCGCGAGACACAGAACGCCCTGCTGCTACTGGTGGGGCTGAGCACCGCGATCATCACGTTCAGCGGGACGTACACCCGCTACGTCAAGGCCTCGTTGGAACCGTGGCTGCTGGCTTCGGCCGCACTCCTCATCGTTCTGGCGCTGGCATCCATCGTTCGAGACGTCCGCCGCGGTCCCCGCGCCGAGACGCACGATGATCACGGTCACCGGACGGGCGTTCTCTGGCTGCTGCTCGTTCCCGTCGCGCTGCTGGCGTTCGTGGTCCCCCCTGCAATCAGTCCGCAGTCGGCCCGTCCGTCCGTCACCGCGGTATCGACCGACATCTTGCGGCGGCCGTTTCCGCCGCTGCCCGACGAGCACGCGCCCGAACTGTCACTGCCGGATCTGCTGATCCGCAACGCGCAGGATTCGGCGGGAACCCTGGACAACCGCCTCGTCACTGTCACGGGCTTCACCATGAAAGACGGCGACCGAATCGCGCTCGGTCGGATCGTCATCCTGTGCTGCGCAGCCGATGCGCAATTGGCGCAGATCATGCTCAGCGGGCCCGCAGTGGGGGACGCCGCAAAGCTGCCCGCTGAGACCTGGGTCCGGATCGAAGGCAAAGTCCCTGCGGGACAGAATGATTCGTCGCGGAGCTCCATCCCGACGTTCGAGGTGTCCTCGGTGCAGCAGATCGAGACCCCGGAGAACACCTACAGTTACTGACCTCCCGGGTTAATGGAAATCGTTTTCGTTAAGCTGGAGTCCGTGGTGAGAACTCCATTGGTGGTGGTCGCCGGCCAGGTGATGACCGAGCAGGTGTGCAATGCCCTCCTGGACGAGTCCGGGACCCTGGTGGTCAGGCATCGATTCGACGGGCAGGTGGTGGTGCGATCGGTCACCATCAACCGCGAAAGCGGGCCACACACCTCCGAATGGCCGATCGAGCTCGTCAACTGCTGTCTCGACTGCACCATCCGCGACGACCTGCTGATCCTGCTGCGCCGACTGCATCGACGCGAGGATGTCGACCGCATCGTCGTGCACCTGCCGCCGTGGCAGGAGCCCGAACCCCTGTGCTGGGCGATCAACAGCGTCGATGTGCACGTCGGACCGGGCTACGTCGACGGGCCGGCGGGTCGCGATGTGCAGATCGATGCCGTGGTCACCACCGTGAACGCCGCGGATTGGCTGCCGGATGCCCTCAGCGCCGACACCCTGGAGGACGACGACCGCACAGTTGCCCAGATCGTGGTCGGACAAGCGGAGTTCGCCGACGTTCTCGTGCTGTCCGCCGCGGAACCGACCACGGAGGCGGTGCTGCGCAGACTGACCCCCAGGGCGCGTGTGGTGTTCGGGGCCCCGGAGTGCGCCGCGACGCTGCCCCGCTTGGCCCCGGATTCCCGGCGCGGTCGCGACCACGATCCGCACGGCCCACTTCTCGCGGGCCAGCCGCCACTGGACGCCGACGGTGAGGTACAGATTCTGGAGTTCTACGCCGACCGGCCGTTCCACCCGATGCGACTGCACCTGGCCATCGAGGACCTACTGGACGGCGTGGTGAGAATTCGCGGGCGGGTGTGGCTGGCGAGCCAGAACGACACGGTGGTGTGGATCGAGTCCGCCGGCGGTGGCCTGCAGGTCGGCCAGGCCGGGACCTGGCTGGCCGCCGCAGAGGCCGACGACGACCCCGACCCCGACCGTGTCGCGTTGGCGCGGCTGCGGTGGGATGAGAGATCCGGTGACCGGCACATCGCGCTGACCGCTCTGCTCTGCGGCGCAGATCCACTCACCGTGAAGGACGCCTTGACCGGGGCCTTGCTCACCGATGCGGAGTGGTCCCGGCCGCACGAATGGCGCGACTACGACGATCCCTTCGGAGACTGGCACGAAGATCCCTGTGACGATTTCGCCGAGGCCGACGACGCTACCGTCAACCGATCCGACGCCGCGGACTCCTGAGCCCGTCCCGAACCATGCGAGCACGTTCGGCCGGCGTGGTTGCGCCCCAGATGCCGTGCCGCTCAGACGACTTCAATGCGTGTGCCAGGCAGGTCCCCTGCACCTCGCACTGCAGGCATATCTTCTTGACGTCCTCTTCCCACGCGACGCGGCGGGCCCCCTGATACGTCTCCGAAGCGAAGAACATGTCGGTGGGCAGCCCACGGCACCGGGCCCGCCGCCGCCAGTCCGCCGCATCGCCGTCAATCAGACGACCCACCCGGATTCCTCGATCCGTAGCGGCGCCGGAACTTCTCGACCTGCCCGGCAGCGTCGACGATACGACGATTCCCGGTCCAGAACGGATGTGAATCGGACGTGACCTCGACGACGACGAGCGGGTACTCCCGGACCCCCTCCGGGGTCTCCCAGGCGATGGTCCTTGTGCTCGTCATCGTGGACCGCGTCAAGAACTTCTTCCCCGTGTTTGCGTCCTGGAAGACCACTGGGTGGTAGTCGGGGTGAATTCCTGGCTTCATCGGGACCCGCTTTCTTATTGAGAATGATTTTCATTAATACCGTACCGTGGTCTCCGAGGAGGTGGTTGGGGTGTACTCGGTCTCGCATCCAGATCCCCTCGTGCGCAGGAACATCGACATAGCGATCGGCATCATCGTCGGTCGTCGCCGGTGTTCCGAGGACCAGGCCTTCCGCGAGATAGCCTCCGTGGCGCACAAGACCGGCTGCCCACTGGGCGAGACTGCCGACGCGCTCATCGCCTTCGCACGCGTCGACCAGCCACACGCACGCTGTGCGGACCGAACCTGGGCCGATTTGTTCTGAGGGCGCACGAGCCATCAAGGCGCCGGCCCACGCCTAGGGTGACGTCATGCGCCTGAAGCCTGGGCGCCCTGACCTCAGGGCCTACGCGAAGTACTTCGACCTGCCACACGCGGCACCGTCCGCGCCGGTGACGGTGACATGGGCGGGCGTGACGACCCTGCTGATCGAGGACGGCACCTCAGCGGTGATGACCGACGGCTTCTTCTCGCGTCCAAGCCTTCTGACCGTTGCCGCCCGACCGCTGAAGCCGTCAGGGGCGCGCATCGCGGCCGCGCTCGGCCGACTCGGCGTCGAGCGACTCGATGCAGTGACACCGGTACACACCCACTTCGACCACGCGATGGATTCCGCCGAGGTGGCGCGCCTCACCGGTGCCCGGCTGATCGGCGGAACATCAGCGGCCAACATCGGTCGAGGTCACGGTCTGGACCGGATCGACGTCGTCACCCCCGGCGAACCCGTCCACGCGGGTGCCTTCGACATCACGCTCATCGAAGGCCGCCACTGCCCGCCCGACCGCTTCCCCGGCGAGATCACCGAACCCGTCGTCCCGCCGGCGCGGGCATCCGCCTACCGGTGCGGCGAAGCGTGGTCGACGCTGATACACCATCGCGCCGCCGGCAAGCAGATACTCGTCGTCGGCAGCGCGGGCTTCGTCCCCGGCGCACTGCAGGGCCGGCGGGCCGACGCCGTCTACCTCGGCATCGGGCAGCTCGGTCTGCAACCCGAGGACTACCTCGTCCACTACTGGACGGAGACCGTGCGGACCGTCCGAGCCCGCCGGGTCGTCCTCGTCCACTGGGACGACTTCTTCCGTCCGCTCGACAAACCGTTGCGCGCGTTGCCGTTCGCCGGAGACGATCTCGACGCCTCGATGCGGGTGCTCATACGGCTCGCCGCCGACGACGGTGTCGCTCTGCACATGCCGACGCTGTGGCAGCCGGCGGATCCATGGAGCTGACCCTCTCGGTCGCCTCGCTCATCGCGGTCCTCGCTTTCGCCCTGTTCCGGCCGCACCGGTGGCCCGAGGCGGTTGTGGCGATTCCCGCCGCAGGTCTCGTCATCGCGGCGGGCGCGGTCTCCTGGCGGGACGCCGCGACCGAGGTGGCGGAGCTGGCGCCCGTGGTGGGATTCCTGGCGGCCGTACTCGTTCTCGCGCGGTTGTGCGACGACGTCGGCCTGTTCCATTCGGCGGGCGCGTTGATGGCGCGGGCGACCTCAGGTGGCCAGAACCGTCTGCTCGCTTCGGTATTCGCGATCTCAGCCGCCGTCACCGCGATCCTCAGCCTCGATGCCACCGTCGTCCTGCTGACGCCGGTGGTGCTCGCCACCGCACGCGCACTGGCCGTCCCCGCCCGCCCTCACGCCTACGCCACGGCACATCTGGCCAACAGTGCATCGCTGCTACTCCCGGTGTCAAACCTGACGAACCTTCTCGCCTTCAGTGCGGCGGGATTGTCCTTCCTGCACTTCACAGCCGCGATGTCGCTGCCCTGGCTGGTGGCGGTGCTTGCCGAGTTCGCGCTGCTACGTTGGCTTTTCGCAAAAGATCTCGCCGTCGAACCACGCCCGGCGCCCACCGAGCCGCTCGAAGTCCCGCTGTTCGCGCTCACCGTCGTCGGCCTGACCCTGGTCGGGTTCGCCGTAACCTCACTGCTGGGCTTCTCGCCGGCGTGGGCCGCCCTCTCGGGCGCGCTCTTCCTCGGCGCCCGCGCACTCGCCACGCGCCGTACCACCGTCACCAAAATCGTGGGCGCGCTGGACATCCCGTTCCTGGCCTTCGTGCTGTGCCTGGGCGTCGTGGTCGTCGCCGTCATGAACAACGGACTCGAAGCCGCGATGCACCGCCTCATCCCCGACGGTCAGAGCCTGGCCGCGTTGCTAGGCATCGCCGCAGTCGCCGCGGTGCTGTGCAACGTCGTCAACAACCTGCCCGCGGTGCTCGTGCTGCTACCGCTCGTGGCGCCAACAGGGCCCGCCGCGGTGCTCGCCGTGCTGATCGGCGTGAACGTCGGCCCCAACCTGACCTACGTCGGATCGCTGGCCAACCTGCTGTGGCGCAGCGTCGTTCGCCGGGACATAAAGGCGGGCTTCGCCGAATTCAGCAGGATCGGGCTGGTGACCACTCCCGCGGTGCTGGTCGCCGCCGTCCTCGGGCTGTGGGCGTGGATCCAGGTGTTCGGGCTCTAGTCGCTAGCCGCGACGCTGCCTCGCGACCTCGGCCAACACCACGCCCGCGGCCACCGAGGCGTTGAGCGACTCGGTGGGCCCGGCCATCGGGATCGACACAATCCGATCGCAGTTCTCGCGCACCAGTCGCGACAACCCCTTACCCTCCGAGCCGACCACGATGACGATCGGGCCGTCCGCCTCGATCTGGTCGATGGTGGTGTCACCTGCGGCGTCGAGGCCGACGATCAGCAGGCCCGCGTCCGCCCACTGCTTGAGCGTGCGGGTGAGGTTGGTGGCCCGCGCGACCCGCAGCCTCGCCGCAGCTCCGGCGCTGGTGCGCCAGGCCACCGCGCTCACCGACGCCGACCGTCGCTGCGGGATGACGACGCCGTGGCCGCCGAACGCCGACACCGAGCGGACGATCGCTCCGAGGTTACGGGGGTCGGAGATGTTGTCGAGCGCGACCAGAAGCGGTTGTGCACCATCCTTTTTCGCGTCGCGCAACAGGTCCTCGGGGTGCGCGTAGTCGTACGGCGGCACCTGCAGCGCGACGCCCTGGTGCATGCCGTTGGCGGCGATCCGGTCCAGATCGTGCCGAGGTACCTCGAGGATCGAGATGCCCTTGTCGGCCGCAATCTGCACCGACTCGGTGAGCCGCTCGTCATTGTCGGCGCCGAGCGCGACATACAGTGCGGTCGCGGGCACACCCGCGCGTAGGCATTCGACCACCGGGTTTCGCCCGAGCACGATCTCGGTCTCGTCGGTCTTCTTGTGCCTGCCCTGCGCCGAACGGGCGGCCTTGGCCGCCCGCTTACCCGCCGGGTGGTGGGGCCGGTCCTTGGCAGCCGGCGTCGCGCCCTTGCCCTCAAGGCCGCGGCGACGCACACCGCCGGAACCCACCGTGGGCCCCTTCTTCGTTCCCTGTTTCCGCACCGCGCCGCGGCGCTGAGAGTTGCCCGCCATCTACTTGTCCGTCCCGTCCAGGAGCGACCACTGAGGACCGTCGGCCGTGTCGGTCACCTCGATGCCAGCCTCCTTGAGGCGATCTCGGATGGTGTCGGCCTCGGCCCAGTCGCGCCGCGCCCTGGCCTCCGCGCGGCGACGAATCTCGGCGTGCACCAACACGTCCACCGCATTGAGTGCCGCCGACGTCTCGTCGCGCGATTCCCATCGCTCGTCGAGCGGATCGGCGCCCAGGATGCCCATCATGGCGCGGACCGACATGGCGTGGGTGAGGGCGGCGTCGTGGTCGCCTGCGTCGAGGGCTCTGTTGCCTTCCGCGCGTGCGGCGTGCACCTCGGCGAGTGCGGCCGGGACCGCGAGATCGTCGTCGAGAGCGGCACCGAACTTCGGCGTCCACTCGCCGGGAACCACCGCGCCGACCCGGTTACGGACCCGATGCAGGAAATCCTCGACACCGGTGTACGCCTTCGCCGCATCCTGAAGCGCCGTCTCGGAGAATTCCAGCATCGACCGGTAGTGCGCACTACCCAGGTAGTAGCGCAACTCGGCGGCCCGAACCCGTTGCAGCACAGCAGGAATCGCCAGCACATTGCCGAGCGACTTACTCATCTTCTCGCCGCCCATGGTGACCCAGCCGTTGTGCAGCCAGAAGCGGGCGAAACCGTCGCCGGCAGCCTCGGCCTGCGCGATCTCGTTCTCGTGGTGGGGGAACACCAGGTCCATCCCGCCGGCGTGGATGTCGAATTCCGCGCCGAGGTATTCCTGGCACATCGCCACGCATTCGGTGTGCCAGCCGGGGCGGCCGCGGCCCCACGGTGTCGGCCACGACGGCTCACCCGGCTTCGCGGCCTTCCACAGCGTGAAGTCGCGTTGGTCGCGCTTGCCCGTCGCCACGCCCTCGCCCTGGTGGACGTCGTCGACGCGGTGGCCCGAGAGCTTTCCGTAGTCGGGCAGGGTCGACACGTTGAAGTAGACGTCGCCGTCGCCCTCGTAGGCGTGCCCGCGGTCGATCAGCCGATCGATGAGCTCCACCATCTGGGTGATGTGCCCGGTGGCGCGCGGCTCGGCAGAGGGCGGAAGCACTCCCAGCGCGTCGTAGGCAGCTGTGAACGCACGCTCGTAGGTGGCGGCCCACTCCCACCACGGCCTGCCCGCGTCGGCGGCCTTGGTGAGGATCTTGTCGTCGATGTCGGTGACATTGCGGATGAACGCGACGTCGAAGCCCTTGGCCGTCAGCCATCGGCGCAGCACGTCGAAGGCGACGCCGCTGCGGACGTGCCCGATATGGGGCAGACCCTGCACCGTCGCGCCGCACAGGTAGATCGAGACGTGGCCGGGCCGCAGTGGCACGAAATCGCGCACACCGCCAGACAAGGTGTCATAGAGCCGCATGACAGCTGCGGGGCGTTCGGTCACGACGGGCCAGCTTACCGGCCTGATGAGGCTTTACCGTCATCGTCAACCACCAGGGCCGTCGCGATCGCCGCCAGGCCCTCCCCCCGACCTGTCAGCCCGAGACCGTCGGTGGTGGTGGCCGCCACCGACACCGGAGCGTCCAACAGTTCGGAAAGCAGCTTCTGGGCCTCGGCTCGTCGGGGGCCGACCTTCGGTCGGTTTCCGATGACCTGCACCGCGGCATTTCCGACGCGTAGCCCCTGCTCGGTCAGCAGAGAGTGGACGTGGCGGAGCATGTCCGCCCCGCTGACACCCCGCCATTGCGGCCGACCGGTGCCGAAGACCTCGCCGACGTCGCCCATGCCCGCCGCCGACAGCAGCGCGTCACAGAGGGCATGGGCAGCGACGTCACCGTCCGAGTGGCCCGCGCAGCCGTCCGCGCCGTCGAACAACAGGCACAGCAGCCAGCACGGGCGACCGGACTCAATGGGATGGACGTCGGTACCGAGACCGACGCGGATGTTCACTGCCGCCTTCAGGAGGCGGCGGCCAGAACCTCGTCCAGGATCGTCGAGGCCTTCGCATCGTCGGTGTTCTCGGCAAGTGCGAGCTCGCCGACGAGGATCTGACGGGCCTTGGCCAGCATGCGCTTCTCGCCTGCCGACAGCCCGCGCTCCTGATCGCGACGCCACAGATCGCGAACGACCTCGGCAACCTTGTTCACGTCACCGGAAGCCAGCTTCTCCAGATTTGCCTTGTACCGACGCGACCAGTTGGTCGGCTCCTCGGTATGCGGGGCGCGGAGAACCTGGAAAACCTTGTCCAGACCTTCTTGTCCGACGACATCGCGCACGCCCACGTATTCGGCATTGTCTGCGGGAACACGAACGGTGAGATCTCCCTGCGAAACCTTCAGGACGAGATATTCCTTCTGCTCGCCTTTGATGGTCCGGGTTTCGATCGCCTCGATCAACGCAGCACCGTGGTGAGGATAAACAACGGTGTCTCCGACCTTAAAAATCATCAGTTTCGAGCCCCTTTCACCCCTCAATGTTAACACGGCCCGCAATCGGGGGCGGAACAACGATGCAGGTCAGGGGCACAGTCGGTGAACACTAGGGGTTGACAGGCCAGCGAATCCGTGCATCGCGGGCGACCCTTTTCACCGCCCCCGGGCCACTGCAACCCCTCCGCTACCGCGGGCTTTCCATACCTACTACTCTGCATAGTCGAACCGCTGGGGCCGCCTGGACCCGGCATGCCACGCCGCCCCGTCGGCCGAGCAGGAGGTCCCCAGTGAACCCCTTCAAACGGCGCTCCTCGGCCGCTGCGGCCGTGGCTACTTTCGGACTGGCCGTCTCTGTCGTGCTGAGCGGGTGTGGCGCGGGTCAGGTCTCCCAGACCGCGACCCAGGAGCCCGCGGTCAACGGCACGAGTGGCAAAGCCGGTCCCATCGCCTTGCGCAACGTCCATATCCGCGCCGAGCAGACGACCGACTACGTCGAGCCGGGCTCGGAGGCCGAACTGATCTTCGTGGCAGCGAACACTTCGGCCGACGTCCCGGACAAGCTGGTCTCGATCACGTCCGACATCGGCTCGGTGACCCTGACCGGTGGAGGCGACGTGCCCGTCAACGGGTCCCTCATGGTGGGCTCGCCCGACGGCCAGGCCACCGCGCTGGAGGCCGTCGAACCCGCCGACACCGCCGAGGCCACCATCGAGTTGAGCAAGCCGATCACCAACGGGCTCACCTATGACTTCACCTTCACCTTCGAGAAGGCCGGGGAGACCACCGTCGCCGTGCC
Organism: Mycolicibacterium iranicum; assembly: GCF_001650495.1. Lineage (GTDB taxonomy): Bacteria > Actinomycetota > Actinomycetes > Mycobacteriales > Mycobacteriaceae > Mycobacterium > Mycobacterium iranicum_A. The sequence continues at coordinate 348,261 of NZ_LWCS01000001.1, forward strand.
GATCTCGGCGGGAGAGACGCCGCGTCGCGACGGCCCGGTCGGGGGCGGTGCCGAGGGGTCCGGGGGATCCGGAGAACACTCCGGCGGCCACTAGGCGACACGACTGCCGACAACGCGGTTCTGTCGGTGCGTGCGGTTACCGTCAGCGCGTGGCCCGGACAAATTCGAAAGTACGTTCGCAGTTCCGTTGCTCCGAGTGCCATCACGTCACGCCGAAATGGGTTGGCCGCTGCCCTGACTGCGGCACCTGGGGCACCGTCAACGAAGTCGCGCTGACCGCGGTCGGCGGCTCGGCGACCCGGAGGGCCGTCGCACCTGCTTCGCCCGCGGTGCCGATCAGTTCCATCGACCCGGGAACCACCCGCCATTTCCACACCGGCATCAGCGAGTTGGACCGCGTCCTCGGCGGCGGCCTGGTCCCGGGATCGGTCACGCTGCTGGCCGGTGATCCCGGCGTCGGGAAGTCGACGCTGCTGCTCGAGGTGGCGCACCGGTGGGCGTCCACCGGACGACGCGCGCTGTATCTGTCCGGTGAGGAGTCCGCGGGCCAGATCAGGCTGCGCGCCGAACGCACCGGATGCACCCACGACGAGGTGTATCTGGCCGCCGAATCCGACCTACAGACCGCCCTGGGCCACATCGACGCGGTTGCGCCGAGTCTTGTCGTGGTCGACTCGGTGCAGACCATGTCGACCACCGAGGCCGACGGGGTGACCGGCGGCGTCACCCAGGTACGCGCGGTCACCACCGCACTGACGATGACGGCCAAGACGACCGGTGTCGCGATGCTGCTCGTCGGTCATGTCACCAAGGACGGCGCGATCGCCGGCCCGCGCTCCCTGGAACACCTCGTCGACGTGGTGCTGCACTTCGAGGGTGACCGCGCATCGGCGCTACGCATGGTCCGCGGAATCAAGAATCGTTTCGGCGCCGCCGATGAGGTCGGCTGTTTCCTGTTGCACGACAACGGAATCGAATGCGTGTCCGACCCCTCGGGGTTGTTCCTCGACCAGCGCCCCAAGCCCGTGTCCGGCACCGCGGTGACCGTCACCCTCGACGGTAAGCGGCCGATGATCGGCGAGGTACAGGCCCTGATCGGCTCGCCCGCCAGCGGCAGCCCGCGCCGCGCCGTCAGCGGCATCGACTCCTCGCGTGCCGCGATGATCACCGCCGTCCTGGAGAAGCGGGCACGGCTGCCGGTCGGGGCCAACGACATCTACCTGTCGACGGTCGGCGGCATGCGATTGACCGATTCGTCGTCGGATCTCGCCGTGGCGCTGGCGATCGCGTCGGCGTTCACCGATCTGGCGCTGCCCACGACCGCGATCGCGATCGGCGAAGTCGGGCTCGCCGGTGACCTGCGGCGGGTCACCGGTATGGACAAGAGGCTCGCCGAGGCAGCGCGGCTGGGCTTCACCTACGCCGTCGTACCGTCCGGAGTGTCAGGCGCGCCCCGCGGGCTGCAGGTGCTGCCCGCCGACAACATCGGCGCGGCATTGCAGGTGTTGCGGCGGATCAGCCAGAATGACGCGAGCCAGGGACGGTGAGGATTGTGGGGTGGCGGTGAAGTCAGCGACGGGCAGGAGCTCGCGCACGGTCGTGCCGTTGACGCGTCCCACCCTGCGCGAGACGATCGCGCGACTCGCGCCGGGGACGCCCCTGCGGGACGGTCTCGAGCGCATCCTGCGTGGCCGGACCGGCGCGCTGATCCTGATCGGCTACGACGACAGCGTGGAGACCATCTGCGACGGCGGATTCTCGCTCGACGTCCGCTACGCGCCGACCCGGCTGCGTGAGCTGTCCAAGATGGACGGCGCCGTCGTGCTCTCCACGGACGGCAGCCGCATCCTGCGCGCCAACGTCCAACTCGTGCCCGATCCGTCGATACCCACCGAGGAATCCGGGACCCGGCACCGCTCAGCCGAGAGAACGGCGATCCAGACCGGCTATCCGGTCATCTCGGTCAGCCATTCGATGAGCATCGTGACCGTGTACGTGGCCGGAGAACGCCACGTCATCCCCGACTCCGCGGCGATCCTGTCGCGCGCCAATCAGACCATCGACACGCTGGAGCGGTACAAGACGCGCCTCGACGAAGTCAGCAGGCAGCTTTCGACCGCCGAGATCGAGGACTTCGTCACGCTGCGCGACGTGATGACCGTCGTCCAGCGTCTCGAGATGGTGCGCCGCATCAGCCTCGAAATCGATTCGGACGTGGTCGAGCTCGGCACCGACGGGCGGCAGCTCAAACTCCAGCTCGACGAACTCGTCGGGGACAATGAGACGGACCGCGAGCTCATCGTGCGGGACTACCACGCCAACCCCGACCCGCCGACCTCGGCACAGGTGACGGCGACGCTGGAGGAGCTCGACAGCCTCTCCGACAGCGAGCTGCTCGACTTCACCACGCTGGCAAGGGTTTTCGGTTACCCATCGACGGCAGAGGCCCAGGATTCGGCGATGAGTTCGCGCGGCTACCGCGCGATGTCCGGCATTCCGCGGCTGCAGTTCGCCCACGTCGATCTGCTGGTCCGCAACTTCGGCTCACTGCAGGGCCTGCTCGCAGCCAGCGCCAGCGACCTGCAATCGGTCGAGGGCATCGGCTCGATGTGGGCGCGTCACATCAGGGAGGGCCTGTCACAGCTGGCCGAGTCGACGATCGCCGACCGGCTCGCCTGAGCTATCCCACGGGTGCCGGAACGGGACCTGGCGGAGGTCCGGGCGGCAGAGCCTGCGCGGGCGGGGCGACAATGAACGGCACCGGCGCGGATCGGAGATTTCCGAGCTGAACGACCAGGTTGTAGGTGCCCGGCCCGATCGGTTGCCGCGGCAGCGGGCAATTCGGCGCCGAACCCATACCCGTCCACGTCACTTCAGTGGTCACCTGCTCGCCCGGCTGGAATGTCTTGATCAGCGTCTCGTTCGATGGAGCGCAGTCGAGGTTCGACCACAGCCGCTGATTGTCGAGGGAGTACACGTAGGCGGCCAGGACCGCGGCGCCGACGTCACGCTGGCAGGCAACCAGGCCGATGTTGGTCACGACCATGGTGAACTTCGGCTGGTCGCCGACGATGAACTGCGGCTGGTTGGTGATCCCCTTGACCGCCAAAGTGGAGTCAGGGCAGTCGTCGCCCTCTTTGAGAATCGGCGGCGGCACCACCGCGGCCGTCGGGGTCGGCGTCGGCGGTGGTGCCTGTTGTGCCGGTGGCTGGATCGGAGACTTGATCTCAGGGTTCTCGCCGGGAAGCGGTGTCGGCGCAGCGGCCTGATCGGTCTGCGCGGTGGACTCACTGGCGGTCGGCTGCTCGGTGCTCCTGGTGTTCACCACGACCACCGTGATGACCGCGACCACGATCCCGATGACCAGCGCCGCGACCCCGAGCGCAAGCGCCCTGCGTCGCCAGTAGATTTGCCTGGGCAGCGGCCCATGCGGTTCCAGATCCAGCACAACATCACGGTAAGGGCACGTCACGCCGCCCTGTTCGACGTTGCTCGGCGTGTCGCCTAGCTTTCGCCGATGTCACCGATATGGTCGCGCAGCACCACCTGTCCGTCGGCCAGCTGGTAAGTCAGCCCCGCGACCGCGAGCCGGTTGTCCCGGACCGCGTCGGCCACCGCGGTCGAGCGCTCCAGCAGCTGCTTGCCCGTCTCCGTGACGTGACGCGCCTCGAACTCGTCGACCCGGGTGAGCCCGTCCCGCCGACCGGCAAGGATCGACGGTGTGACACGCTCCACCACGTCGCGGATGTAGCCGCCGGGGACGTCACCGGTGTCGATGGCAGCCAGGGTCGCACCGACGGCACCGCAGCTGTCATGTCCGAGCACGACGATCAGCGGCACGTTGAGCACCGTGACCGCGTATTCGATCGACCCGAGCACAGCGCCGTCGATGACATGGCCGGCGGTACGGATCACGAACATGTCGCCGAGGCCCTGATCGAAGATGATCTCGGCGGCCACGCGGCTGTCGGAGCATCCGAACACGATCGCGGTGGGCTTCTGCGCCGCGGCGAGGCTGGCCCGGTGCGCGACACTTTGGCTGGGATGCTCGGCCTTCCCCGCGACGAAGCGCTCGTTACCCTCCTTGAGTGCTTTCCAGGCTGTCAATGGACTCGTGTTCGGCATGGCCGTCATTCTGCCCCAGTCGGTCTCGATGATCGATGCAAGGACGTTGATTGGTTGGTACGAGCGCGCCCAGCGCGACCTTCCGTGGCGCAGGCCGGGCGTGTCGGCGTGGCAGATTCTCGTCAGCGAGTTCATGCTGCAGCAGACGCCCGTCGCCCGCGTGGAGCCGATCTGGCTGGCGTGGATCGCGCGCTGGCCGACCCCGTCGGCGACCGCGGCAGCCGGGGCCGCCGACGTGCTGAGGGCATGGGGCAAGCTCGGCTACCCGCGACGCGCCAAACGGCTGCACGAGTGTGCCACCGTGATCGCCACCGAGCACGGCGATGTCGTGCCCGATGATGTCGACACCCTGTTGAGCCTGCCCGGCATCGGCACCTACACCGCGCGCGCCGTCGCCTGCTTCGCCTACGGCAAACGGGTGCCGGTGGTGGACACGAACGTGCGGCGAGTGGTGGCACGCGCGGTGCACGGCCTGCCCGACGCGGGGTCGCCGTCGACGCGCGACCTCGGCGACGTCGAAGCATTACTCCCCGATGACCAGACGGCACCGCAGTTCTCGGTGGCGTTGATGGAGTTGGGAGCGACCGTGTGTACGGCCCGCAGCCCTCGGTGCGGCGTGTGCCCGCTGGAGCACTGCGAGTGGCGAGCGCGCGGTTTCCCGGAAGGGACGGCACCGACCAAGCGGGTGCAGAAGTACGCGGGCACCGATCGACAGGTTCGCGGCCGACTCCTGGATGTGTTGCGGGCCAAGGATTCTCCGGTCACCCGCGCCGAACTGGACGTGGCGTGGACGGTCGACACCGCACAGCGGGACCGGGCGCTCGATTCGCTTCTCGTCGACGGATTGGTGGAGCAGACCGCCGACGGACGGTTCGCCCTCTGCGGCGAAGGGGACTGACGCTCAGGCGATGACCGCGATGTCCTGCTCGGCTGCGTTGAAGCGTCGTCGGTAGTCCGACGGTGTCACGCCGACGATCCGGCGGAAGTGGTGGCGCAACAGGGTCGCGGTTCCGAACCCCGACCGCTCGGCGATCTGGTCGATGTCCAACGTCGACTCCTCGAGCATGCGCCGCGCGTACAGCACCCGCTGATCGGTGACCCACTGCATCGGGGTGCGGCCCGTCTCCTCGACGAACCGGCGCGCGAAGGTGCGGCCCGACATGTGGGCGCGGCGCGCCAGCGTCGTGACGGTGTGCGGCTTGTCGAGATTGGCCAGGATCCAGTCGAGGTGCGGCGCGAACCGCTCCGAACATCTCACCGGGATCGGCTGGTCGATGTACTGCCGCTGACCGCCGTCACGCTGCGGCGGCACCACCATGCGGCGGGCGATCTTGTTGGTGACCTCGCTGCCCAGTTCGCGACGCACCAGGTGCAGGCATGCATCGATGCCCGCGGCGGTGCCCGCACTGGTGATCAGGTTGCCGTCGTCGACGAAAAGGACGTTGCGGTCGACCTTGGCCGTCGGGTACATCGCGGCCAGCGCGTCGGCGTGCATCCAGTGCGTCGTGCACGGTCGACCATCCAACAGGCCCGCGGCACCTGCGACGAATGCGCCCGAGCACACGGTCAGGATCGTCGAACCGGTTTCCGCGGCCCGCCGCACCGCGTCCAGCGCTTCGGGGAGGTAGGTGCCCTCTTGGCTGGCGATTGCGGGGATGGCGACCAGGTCGGCACCGATCAGGTCGTCGAGCCCGTGGTCGGGCACAATCGTCGCGCCGACCGACGTCCGCAACGGCCGGCCCGGTTCGGGTCCGCACACCTTGAAGTCGAAGTTGGGGACGCCCTCGGCCGAGCGGTCGATGCCGAACACCTCGCAGACGACGCCGAACTCGAAGACCGCCAGGCCGTCGAGAACCAGCACCGACACCGTCTTTATCGCCATGGCAGTATCTTATCGACAGCTGTCGCTTCTGCCACTGTTGGCGGCATGTTGTCCAAATAGAGCATTACTGCCATGAGCACCGCACTGGCCTTTCTGATCCTGATCGCACCGTTCGCCCTCGCCGCGCTGTTGGCGTGGGCAGCCAACCGCTCCGGCTCGCTGCGCCTGCACGTCGACCAGTTCCCGTGGGCCGCGCCGATGGCGGGCCGACTGTTCGAAGACCGCGATTCCCACCGGGTCCAGCACGACGTCGACGCCATCCGCACCCGGTTCGAGGAGCACCCCACCTGGCCCGTCTCAAGCGCGTCGGGCGAACGTCGATAAGAACGCCTCGACGGCCTCCCGGTATTTCACCGGGGCGTCGTCGTGGATGAGATGACCCGCGCCGGGCACGTGCACAAACGTCGCCCGCCGCGCCGTCTCCGCCATCGTCGCCATCTGCCCCGGCGGGGCGACCGACCCCTCGGCCTCCAGCAGCAGGGTCGGCGCCGACACCGCGCGCCACTGCTCCCAGTAGTCTCGCCGCCCCCACTCCGCCGCGATCTCGATCCACGTCTCGGGATGACCGTGCAGACGCCATCCCGTCTCCGTCCGGTCGAACGCCTCGAGGAAGTACTGCCCCGCCACCGGTCCGAACTCCGCGAAGACCTGTTCGGCGGTCCCGAACTCGACGGGCAGCGCGTGCACCCACGGCTCCCACGGGCCCGTCGTCCTGCCTCGGAAGTCAGGTCCCATGTCCTCGACCACCACGGCCGCGACCAGCTCGGGCCGCTCGGCCGCCAGACACCAGGAATGCAGCGCACCCATCGAATGGCCGATCATCACCGCCGGCTCACCCGAACTCGTGACCGCGTCCTGCACGGCAGCGCCGAGGTCGGCGACGAACCGCTCCGTCGAAATCGGATAGGTGTCGGGCACGTCGCGGCCCCGGTGCCACGGAGCGTCATAGGTGTAGACGCGGCCGTGCTGCGTCAGCCACGGCAGCTGACGGGGCCATGTGCTCCCCCGGCCCATCAACCCGTGGACGAGCACCACCGGGCGGCCCTCGCCGCCCCGGCACGTCAGCAGATCCATTGGGTCATCATGCCGACCCCTCGCGGTAGCCTGAAGCCCATGTCCGCCAAGAACCCTGTGGTGAAGATCAACGCCATCGAGGTACCGCCCGACGCCGGTCCGGAGCTGGAGAAGCGGTTCGCACACCGCGCGCACGCCGTCGACAACCAGCCGGGATTCCTCGGGTTCCAGCTTCTGCGTCCCATCAAAGGCGAGACCCGCTACTTCGTCGTCACCCAATGGGAGTCCGAGGAGGCCTTCCAGGCATGGGCATCCGGGCCGGCCATCGAGGCCCACGCCGGTGAGCGCAAGAACCCCGTGTCAACAGGCGCGTCGCTGCTCGAGTTCGAGGTCGTTCTTGACGTCGCAGGGACCGAAGAAGGGGCGTGACGCGGGCCGGGCCCGGCGCCGAGCGATCACCTGTGCGGTCGCGCTCGTCTCTGTCGCGGCCCTGGCCTGCGGTTGTGCCGGCACCCGGCCGGCACCGGCCGACGCTGCATACGGCGTGCCCATTCAAATCAACACCCCCCAGGGTCTGCGGGCCAAGCAGACGATGGACATGCTCAACAGCGACTGGCCGATCGGTGAGGCCAACGTCCGCACCATGGCCGTCCCCGATGTCGTCGAACATGTCGGGGTGACGCTCGACCGGATCTGGTGGGACCGCCCCTTTACCGTCACCGACGTCGAGGTGGGCGCCGGATACGTCACGATGGACGTGCTCAACTCCTACCGCGTCGCGCAGACCATCCGCCTGCGCACCGATCAAGCAGGCATGATCGACCGCTTCACCGTCGATCTCGTCAAACCCGAGATCGACGAGTGGAGCGATATCGACGAGCAGCTGACCTCGTCGGGTGCGCGGTACTCCTATCAGGTGGCCAAGGTCAACGACGGCAAGTGCGAGAAAATCGCCGGATCCAACACCGACGAGTCGCTGCCGCTGGCGTCGATCTTCAAGCTCTACGTGCTGCTCGCGGTCGCCGATGCCGTCAAGGCCGGCACGCTGGAGTGGTCCGACACGCTGACGATCACCGAAGAAGCCAAGGCCGTCGGCTCGTCGGGGTTCGACAAGCTGGAGCCGGGGGCGACCGTGACGGTGCGCGACGCCGCGCAGCAGATGATCTCGGCCAGCGACAACATGGCGACCGACCTGCTGATCAACCGACTCGGACCCGGGGCCATCGAGCGCGCGCTGGTCGCGGCCGGCCACCACGATCCCGCGAGCATGACGCCGTTCCCGACGATGCACGAGCTGTTCTCGGTCGGCTGGGGCACGCCCGACCTCCGCGAGCAGTGGAAGCAGGCGTCACCCGCGGGGCGTGCGCAGCTGCTTCAGCAGACGAATTCTCGTCCCTACGAACCGGATCCGAAGCGCACACACATGCCCGCGTCGGAATACGGCGCCGAGTGGTACGGCAGCGCGGCCGACATCTGCCGGCTGCACGCCGCGCTGCAGCAGGGCGCCGTGGGCGAGGCCGCACCTGTGAGGGACATCCTGTCGTTCCTGCCCGGCATCGACCTCGACCGCGCCGAGTGGCCCTACATCGGGGCGAAGGCGGGCAACCTGCCCGGCGATATGACGTTCAGCTGGTACGCCGTCGACAACACGGGCCAGCCGTGGGTGGTGAGCCTGCAGTCGAACTGGCCGGAGTTCCGCAGCCAGACCGCCGCGGCATGGCTCATGTCGATCGCGCGGCAGACGTTCGACCTGATCCCCAACTAGGTGGTCGGAGCGCCCCGCAACGTCCATGCGTGGCCGCGGAAGTGCATCGCCGTGCGACTCACGGGGGCTATGTCGATGCGCCAGAACGATTTCGGCGGTGCGTCCAACGCGACCAGAACGGCCGCGCGCACGACCGCCGGGTGCGTGACGGCCACGATGCGGGAGTGCTCTGCGCGTCCTGCGGTCAGCGAGTCCATCCACCGGGCGACGCGCGCGACCAGTTCCACGACGGACTCGCCGCCGTGAGGCGCCCGGGTCGGATCGGTCAGCCAGATCGTCATGTCGGTGGGCGGCACCCGGGCGAGAAAATCCCCGCGCCAGCGGCCGCAGTCGAGATCGGCAAGCCCGGCCTCGATGGTCGGAGTCAGGCCGAGCAGTTCCGCCGTCTGCTGGGTGCGCGACTCCGGGCCGCAGACCGCATGCTCGCCGGCCTCGACGTCCACCGCCTGGATCTGCCTGCGGCCCAGTTCATTGACCGGTTCGTCGGTGGGAAATCGTCCGGCTGCCATCGCATCGGTCATGGCATGCGACACGAAGGTCAGCCGGACGACTTCAGTCATTCAGAACCCGCCGGAATCACGCGGTGACGGACTGCTTCTTCTCACCCAGCAGACGTGACACCAGGGCAGCGAAAACCAACCCTATGGTCGTGTAGATGACGACCTGCGTCCCCAACGAGTAGAGGCGGAAGTCGTAGAGCAGGTCCGCCGGAAAGCCCTCGTAGACGATGACGCCCGCGTCGTCGACCAGCGGACCGGGGGTCTCGTCGATCGTCGGCAAAACCAGCATCACGACGGCGATTGCGACGGCGTACGTCGCACCCGCGGCCAGCGTCGCATTCCACGCGCCCAACTTCGGCGCCCACCGCCTGCCCAACACGACCGCCCCGACCAGGATCGCCACCGACAGCACCACCATCGCGAGGTACGACAGCGTCCGCTGACGGATCGTCTCGTCCAGGCTCAGCGCCGGCGGGCTCGCCGGATACTTCAGGGCGGGCACGATGTAGAGGCTCAGCAGCATGCCGCCCGCGACATAGAGCGACAGCAGTCGCGCCGAGATGTTGCCGACCCTGCCGTAGGTGACCGCGAACGCCACGGCGAACAGCGCACCGATGGCGAGGCTGAACAGCAGCACACCCAGGCCCATACCGATGTTCATCTGTACGGCACGAGTGAACCCTCCGCCGTCCTCACCGTGGCTGTGGCCCGCCACGCCGGCCGCGGTTTCCATCGCTTCGTGTGCCGCAGCGATGCCGTCCTCATACCCGATGGCCAATTCGATCTGCGGTTCGACGAAGATCCGCGCGAAGATGAAGGCGAGTACGCCTGCAATGGCGCCGGCCAGCAGGCCGCGCCCGATGATCTGCTTCTCCATGTTCTGTTATCCCTGTCTGCCGGTAATTCAGTGGCAGGGGAAGCCGAGAAGGTGGCGAGCGTCGTGCACGAACTCGTGGATGTAGGTATTGCTGCCGAAGACCGACGTCGCACCCTGATCCATGCCGATGAAGTAGAGCACCGCGAGCGCGAAGAACGCGGTCAACGAAAGCCACAGGGCGGCCTTGGTTCCCGAGAAGTCGATCGCCCCGGCGTGTGTCTTGCTCGCTTCAGGAGAAGTCATGTGTGGTTCCTTTCCGGGATTTCGCGTCCCGACCAGAGTTGCGACGGACACCGGGTCTGACTCTGACAGTGGCGCGACCGTTCTGGAATTCCACCAGATTCCAACATCCGTCGATTACACGAGCATCGTAAGCCAAACAAGGCGGCCACCCTCCCTTGGTTCGACTTTTGGGAGAGGACCGCCCTGCTTGCTTGTTCGGTTATTCGGCTGCGGATGCTCCTGCGGCACCGGCCTGCGCCAGATCCGATTCGGCCGCCGAGGCGGAGTCAGAGCGCTTCGGCCCACCGGCGAAGGTGAACACCGCGTCCTCGCCCTGGCCTTCGCCGTCCCAGTTCTCGACGTCGACCGTCACGAGCTGACCGGGTCCCACCTCGTCGAAGAGGATCTTCTCCGACAGCTGGTCCTCGATCTCGCGCTGAATGGTCCGGCGCAGCGGCCGGGCACCCAGCACGGGGTCGAAGCCGCGCTTGGCCAGCAGAGACTTGGCGCGGTCGGTCAGCTCCATCGTCATGTCCTTGGCAGCGAGCTGCTTGGACACCCGGCCGATCATCAGGTCGACCATCTTGATGATCTCGTCCTGCGTCAGCTGGTGGAACACGATGATGTCGTCGATACGGTTGAGGAACTCCGGACGGAAGTGCTTCTTCAGTTCGTCGTGAACCTTCTGCTTCATCCGCTCGTAGTTGTTCTCGCCGCCGCCCTGGGTGAAGCCCAGTCCGACCGCCTTGGATATGTCCGAGGTGCCCAGGTTCGATGTGAAGATCAGGACGGTGTTCTTGAAGTCGACCGTGCGACCCTGACCGTCGGTCAGGCGACCGTCTTCGAGGACCTGCAGGAGGCTGTTGTAGATCTCCTGGTGGGCCTTCTCGATCTCGTCGAACAGCACGACCGAGAACGGCTTGCGGCGCACCTTCTCGGTGAGCTGGCCGCCCTCTTCGTAGCCGACGTACCCCGGAGGGGCACCGAAGAGCCGCGATGCGGTGAAGCGGTCGTGGAACTCGCCCATGTCGATCTGGATGAGCGCGTCGTCGTCGCCGAACAGGAAGTTGGCCAGCGCCTTGGACAGCTCGGTCTTACCGACACCCGACGGGCCGGCGAAGATGAACGAACCGGACGGACGCTTGGGATCCTTCAGCCCGGCGCGCGTGCGGCGGATCGCCTTCGAGACGGCCTTGACGGCATCTTCCTGGCCGATGATCCGCTTGTGCAGCTCGTCCTCCATGCGGAGAAGACGCGTGGTCTCCTCCTCGGTGAGCTTGAACACCGGGATGCCGGTCCAGTTGCCGAGCACCTCGGCGATCTGCTCGTCGTCGACCTCGGCCACGACGTCGAGATCGCCTGAGCGCCACTGCTTTTCACGCTCGGCGCGCTGCGCGACCAGCTGCTTCTCCTTGTCGCGCAGGCTTGCCGCCTTCTCGAAGTCCTGCGCATCGATCGCGGACTCCTTCTCGCGGCGCGCGTCGGCGATCTTCTCGTCGAACTCGCGCAGGTCCGGCGGAGCCGTCATCCGGCGGATGCGCATCCGCGCGCCCGCCTCGTCGATCAGGTCGATCGCCTTGTCCGGCAGGAACCGGTCGTTGATGTAGCGATCGGCCAGGGTGGCCGCCGCAACCATCGCCGAGTCGGTGATCGAGACGCGGTGGTGCGCCTCGTAGCGGTCCCTGAGACCCTTGAGGATCTCGATGGTGTGCTCAACTGTCGGCTCACCCACCTGCACCGGCTGGAAGCGGCGCTCCAGCGCGGCGTCCTTCTCGATGTACTTGCGGTACTCGTCGAGCGTGGTGGCACCGATCGTCTGCAGCTCGCCGCGCGCCAGCTTCGGCTTCAGAATGCTGGCGGCGTCGATCGCACCCTCGGCGGCACCTGCGCCGACGAGCGTGTGCAGCTCGTCGATGAACAGGATGATGTCGCCGCGGGTGTTGATCTCCTTGAGCACCTTCTTCAGGCGTTCCTCGAAGTCACCGCGGTAGCGGCTGCCCGCGACCAAAGAGCCCAGGTCGAGGGTGTAGAGCTGCTTGTCCTTGAGCGTCTCCGGTACCTCGCCGTGCACGATCGCCTGGGCCAGGCCCTCGACGACGGCGGTCTTGCCGACGCCGGGCTCGCCGATCAGCACCGGGTTGTTCTTGGTGCGGCGGCTCAGCACCTGCATGACGCGCTCGATTTCCTTTTCGCGGCCGATGACCGGGTCGAGCTTGCCTTCCATCGCGGCGGCGGTCAGGTTGCGGCCGAACTGGTCGAGGACCAGCGACGTCGACGGATTGCCCGCCTCGCCGCCACGGCCTCCGGTGCCGGCTTCGGCGGTCTCCTTGCCCTGGTAGCCACTCAACAGCTGGATGACCTGCTGACGCACCCGGGTCAGTTCGGCGCCGAGCTTGACGAGCACCTGGGCGGCAACGCCCTCACCCTCGCGGATGAGGCCGAGCAGGATGTGCTCGGTGCCGATGTAGTTGTGGCCGAGCTGCAGCGCCTCGCGCAGGCTCAGCTCCAGAACCTTCTTGGCTCGAGGCGTGAAGGGGATGTGGCCGGACGGCGCCTGCTGGCCCTGGCCGATGATCTCCTCGACCTGACTGCGCACACCCTCCAGGGAGATGCCCAGCGACTCCAGCGACTTGGCCGCTACGCCTTCACCTTCGTGAATGAGTCCCAGCAGGATGTGCTCGGTGCCGATGTAGTTGTGGTTGAGCATCCGGGCTTCTTCTTGAGCCAGGACGACAACCCGACGTGCACGGTCGGTGAATCTTTCGAACATCCGTGGTTACCTGCTCTCCATCGCTTGTGGAGGTGCCTGCACTGCTGCCGTTGCGATCCAGCAATGATCCAGTGGTATGCACCTACGCCGTCCACTCTAATGGGCGACGGCATCGGGCGCCCCGCCTGCCGCTCCTGATCGGGTGACAACACGAGCGACAGATGGAAGCCACCCCACGCTGCTAGGAGTAACGAGGGGTGGACGCAAATACGTTCCCGGACCACGCGTGAATAGGTTCGCCCCTAGCGAACGCGAATAGGGATTTCGGAAACGCCGGTTGCAGCCGCTTTTTCTGAGAGTTAGGTCGCCTCGTGGAATGCGTCAATTACGTCGGCGGGAATTCGACCACGAGTTGACACGTTGTGACCGTTTCTGCGAGCCCATTCCCGGATCGCCGAGCTCTGCTCACGGTCGATCGCCGCGCGACCCCGGCCCGTACCGACGGAACGGCCGCGCCTGCGGCCCCCGACACGGCGACCGGCTTCCACCCATTGCTTCAAATCATTTCGAAGCTTTGCGGCATTCTTGGCAGAGAGGTCGATCTCATAGCTGACACCATCGAGACCGAATTCCACAGTCTCGTCAGCGGCACCTTCACCGTCGAAATCGTCGACCAAGGTGACGGTAACTTTTTTGGCCATTACCCCACTGCCCTTCCCAGATACCAGATGCGCGGAATGCCCCGCATCTCCGGCACCAATGTGCCATAAATGGCCGAACCATTCAACAAGGCTCGATTCGGAGGGTTCAGTTGCCGTGTCGGCGAACAATCGGGAACAAAACCGTCTCCCGAATCGACAACCCCGTCAACGCCATCAACAACCGGTCGATTCCCATTCCCGTGCCGGTGGTCGGCGGCATCCCGTATTCCAGTGCGGCGAGAAAATCCTCGTCAAGCGCCATTGCCTCGTCGTCACCCGCGGCTGCGGCGCGCGCCTGGCCCTCGAACCTTTCCCGCTGAATGATGGGATCGATCAACTCAGAGTAACCGGTCGCCAACTCGAAGTTGCGAACATAAAGATCCCATTTTTCCGTTACACCCTCGATGCTTCGGTGCGGACGGGTCAGCGGCGTGGTCTCCACCGGGAAGTCACGTACGAACGTCGGAGCGTACAACTTGTCACCGACCGTGAATTCCCATAGTTCTTCGATCAATTTTCCGTGGCCATAACCGCGATCACGCGCAATCTCGACCCCGAGCTCGTCGGCGATACGCCAAAGTCGTTCAACGGAGGTCTGCGGGGTGATCTCTTCGCCGAGGGCCTCGGACAATGACGGATACATGGAAATGGTCTGCCATTCACCGTCGAGGTCGTACACGCTCCCGTCGGGCAACGGCAGTTGACGGGTTCCGATGGCCTCGTCGGCAACCTCTTGAATAAGTTCACGCGTGACGACCGCGGAATCGTCGTAGGTGCCGTAGGCCTGATAAGTCTCCAGCATCGCGAATTCCGGTGAATGGGTCGAATCGGCGCCCTCGTTTCTGAAGTTCCGATTCAGCTCGAATACCTTGTCGAAGCCCCCGACCACACAACGCTTCAGGAACAGCTCGGGAGCGATGCGCAGGTAGAGGTCGGCATCGAGGGCGTTGGAGTGCGTCACAAACGGTCGTGCGGCGGCCCCGCCTGCCAGCGTCTGCAACATCGGCGTCTCCACTTCGAGGAAACCGCGCCGTTCCAGAGCCGAACGCACCGCCCGCACCACAGCCACGCGCTGGCGGGCGATGGCACGGGCTTCCGGCCGCACGATGAGGTCCACATACCGCTGGCGGACGCGCGATTCCTCGCTCATCTCCTTGTGAGCGACCGGGAGCGGACGCAGCGCCTTGGACGCGATCTGCCACGAGTCGGCCAGTACCGAGAGTTCACCGCGGCGCGAACTGATCACCTCGCCGTGCACGAAGACGATGTCACCCAGATCGACGTCGGCCTTCCACGAATCCAGTGACTCCTGCCCCACCTGGTCGAGGCTGATCATCACCTGAAGCTGAGCGCCTTCGCCGTCCTGCAACGTCGCAAAGCACAGCTTCCCCGAGTTGCGCGCGAAGATCACCCGGCCCGCGACACCGACGCGCTGACCGGTCTTGGTGTCCGCAGCCAGGTCGGGGTACGCGGCGCGCAACTCCGCGAGGCTGTGAGTGCGGTCGACCTTGACCGGGTAGGGGTCACGTCCCTCGGCAAGCAGCTTCTCGCGTTTGGCCTGACGGATCCGGAACTGCTCGGGGATATCGCCGAGAGAATCGTCAGGAGAATCTGGGGGTGTCACGACGAGCCAGCTTAAATGAACACATGACCATGTCCGGCATCGCTGCTGGCGAGGGCGGCTTCGACGAACGCAAGGTCGCTGCCGCGGCGGAGGAGCCACTGGACTGGAGCCACAAAGGGATTCCGCCGTCCTGGTGGGGACGCAGTGTGACCGGGATCGTCGAGCAGGCGCCGAACCTGTTCCACGCGGGCGCCGCCGGTCCCGTCTGCGTCCTGCGCGCGGAGGCGCTGGAACACAACCTGGACACCATGGCCGGGTGGTGTCGTGCGCGGGGCGTGGAACTGGCACCGCACGGCAAGACGCACATGTCGCCGCAGCTGGCCGCCCTCCAGCTGTCCGCCGGCGCGACGGCAATCACCGTCGCGACCGTGGGTCAGGCCGCGGTGTTCCGGGCGTTCGGGTTCCGCGACCTGGTACTGGCTAACGAGCTGGTCGACAACGCAGGGCTGCGCTGGTTGTCGGCCGAGCTGGACCGCGATCCGCGAATGGGGTTCGTGTGCTGGGTGGATTCGGTGCGCGGGGTGGAATTGATGACGGCGGCGCTGGCCGGAGCGCAACGCCCCGTCGATGTGTGCGTGGAGGTGGGGCTGCCCGGGGGGCGGACCGGGTGCCGCTCGGCGACCGAGGCGGACGACGTCGCGCGCGCGGCGGTCGCCTCGCCGCGGCTGCGGCTGGTCGGAGTGGCCGGATATGAAGCGGCTCTTGGCCAGTCACTCGACGACGACCTCATCGGTGCGGTGGCCACCCACCTCGCCGACGTGCGGGCCACCGTCGACCGGCTCTCGGCCGTGTTCGAGACCGACACCGTCTTCGTCAGTGCCGGTGGCAGCACCTATTTCGACGACGTGACCGAAGCGCTGACCGAATGGCCCGACGGCCTGTCCGTGCGCACTGTGCTGCGCAGCGGCTGCTACCTCACCCACGACCACGGCCTCTATGCGCAGACGTCTCCGCTGACCCGGAGAGGCGGCGATGCACTTCGGCCGGCACTGGAGATGCACGCGCAGGTGGTGTCGCGACCCGAACCCGATCTGGCGATCGTCACGATGGGCCGCCGCGACGTGTCCTTCGACCAGGGCCTGCCCATCCCGCTGGGCTTGGGGCGCAGCGTCGTCACCAAGCTCAACGACCAGCACGCCTACGTGCACCTCAACGCTGCGGTCGATGTCGGCGACTGGGTGCGGTTCGGAATCTCGCACCCCTGCACCACTTTCGACAAATGGCGGGCGATTCCCGTGCTGGACCGAGACGACCGCGTGGTCGACGTGGTCCGGACGTACTTTTAGCGCATCAGCGCGCCTGCTTGAGCTTGCCGTTCTTGTTGTCGCGGTTGCGCTCGAACACCAACCGCAGCCCGTCGAGGGTCAGATGCTGGTCGTGATGCTCGACGGTGCGCAGATCGGCGAGCACCATCGGCGCACCGTGACCGGTCGCCACGACGTTCACATCGCTGCCACCGAAACCGTCCACGTCCTCCCGGATCCGGTTCACCAAACCGTCGACCAGACCGGCGAACCCGAACACCGCGCCGGCCTGCATGCATTCGACGGTGTTCTTACCGACGACCGACCGGGGCCGGGTCAGCTCGACGCGACGAAGCGCGGCCGACCGCGCGGCCGCCGCATCGGAGGACACCTGAACGCCCGGAGCGATCGCACCGCCCAGGAACTCACCCTTGGCCGAGACGACGTCCACACAGATCGACGAACCGAAGTCGACCACGATCGCTGCGGTACCGAATTTGTGATGCGCGGCAAGGCAATTCACGATCCGATCGGCCCCGACCTCCTTCGGATTGTCGACCAGCAGCGGGATTCCGGTGCGCACCCCGGGCTCGATGAGCACGTGCGGCACCGACGGCCAGTACTGCTCCAGCATCACCCGCACCTCGTGCAGCACCGACGGCACCGTCGACAGGCCCGCGGCCCCGGTCAGCCGCTCCGCGTCGTCGCCGATGAGCCCGTCGATGGTCAACGCGAGCTCATCGGCCGTCACCTCGGACTCGGTGCGAATCCTCCAGTGGTGCACGACTTTCGCGTGATCGCCGGATCCCGAGATCAACCCGACGACGGTGTGGGTGTTGCGGACGTCTATCGCGAGCAGCACGACGTCAATTCCTCCACGGCAGTTCATGACTGTCACCGACCGAGGCCCGGGGGTGGCCGTCGATACCCGCGCTGGCGCCGATGTCGATGGCGATGTTGTCGATCAGACGGGTCCGTCCGAGCCTGGCGGCGATCAGCATCCGGGCCACCCCCTCGGCGGGGGCGGGGCCGAGCATCGGGTCACGCACCTCGAGGTAGTCGACTTCGAGCGCGGGGACCTCTTCGAGCACGGCGCGGGCCGCGTCCAGGGCGCCCGCGGCCCCCGTCGACGCCGCATACATCCCGGCCAGGAGCGCCGCGGACAGTGCCCCCGCCTGCTCCCGCTCGACCGGATCGAGGTAGCGGTTGCGCGACGACATCGCCAGTCCGTCTGCTTCGCGCACCGTGGGCACACCCTGAATCTGGATGTGGAGGTTCAGGTCGGCCACCATCTGACGGATCAGGGTCAGCTGCTGGTAGTCCTTCTCCCCGAAGTAGGCCCGGTCAGGGTTGACGATGTTGAAGAGCTTCAGGACGACGGTCAGCATTCCGGCGAAATGCGTCGGCCGCACGGCACCTTCGAGCTCCGCGCCGACGGGTCCGGGATGAACGGTGGTACGCCGCCCGTCGGGGTACATGTCGTTCGCGGTCGGCGTGAACGCGATCTCCACGCCTTCGGCGCGCAGCAGTTCGAGGTCGTCGTCGAGCGTGCGGGGGTAGGCTTCGAGGTCCTCGCCTGCGCCGAACTGCAACGGGTTGACGAAGATCGACGCCACCACCACCGCGCCCGGCGTCCTCTTCGCGGCCCTGACCAGCGTCAGGTGACCTTCGTGCAGAGCTCCCATGGTCGGCACGAACACGATACGTCTGCCCGTCGTGCGCAGGGCGCGGGTGACATCGGAGACGTCGCGCGGCCGCTGGTACACGTTGAGTTGTCCCGCAACGAATTTCGGTGTATCACGATTGCTCATCACTGCCCTGCTTCCGCCAGTGCGTCGAACACGGCCGCCGGGGCGTGCGCACGCTGGGCCGTCCGCCACGAGTTCGCCCGGTATGCCTGTGCCAGATCGGGATTCACTTCATTCAAGGCCTGCAGGTGCCCGGACACCGCCGCCGCGTCGCCGCGCGCGACAGGGCCGGTGAGCGCCGTCTGGCCGCGCTGCAGCGCGTTCTCGAGCGCGGCGCGGGCCAGCGGGCCGATGATCCGCTCAGCGATGCCGCCAGGGGCGTCGCCGACGGTTTCCTGACCCAGCAGTTCCTGCCCCCACAGCGCCGCGCGCAGCGCGTCGACGGCATCGAGCAGCACCGTCACCAGGTGGTTGCTGGAGTGCGCCAGCGCCGCGTGATACAGCGTGCGGGCGTCCTCGCGCACTCGAAAGGGCTCGCCACCGATCTCCAGCACCAGCGACTGCGCGATGGCATAGCCGATTTCGTCGCATGCGGTGATGCCGAAGCAGGTGCCCCGCAGGCGGTCGACGTCCTCGTCGGTGCCCGCAAACGTCATCGCCGGATGGATGGCCAGGGTGATGCAGCCCTTCTCCGCCAGCGGCGCCAGCACGCCGATGCCGTTGGCTCCCGAGGTGTGTACCACGATGGTGTTCGGCCGCACCGCGCCCGTCGCGGCCAGGCCTGACACAAGAGTGCCGAGTTCGGCGTCGGGGACGGCGAGCAGCAGCAATTCAGACCGGCCCGCCACCTCGTCGACCGGCAGGATCGGGGTGTCGGGGAGCCACCGCTGGGCCCGCGCACGCGAGGCGTGCGACACCGCGCTGCAGCCGGCGACGACGTGTTCGGCGCGCTCCAGCGCCACCCCGAGAGCGGTGCCGACACGGCCCGCAGAGATCACACCGATCGTCAGGCGGGCCGGGCGGAGTCCGTCGTGGGGATTGTTCCCGCCGCCTGAGGGCTGCAGCATCGCAGTCGACCTCGCTGTTTCTCTGGCTTCGTTCCGGTCCGCTTCACAGGTACCGGACGGTCGCTAAGAGCCTAGCTCAATCGCCTCGGCGTCTCCGCCGACCGCCGCCCGACGGGGTGGCCTGCAGACGCGCCAACAGCTCGGCGACGGACTGGCCACCCGTGTGGGAGCCTCCCTCGGTCTCGGGCTCCGCGGGTTCCTGCTGCGGTTGCTGCTCTGGCTCGGAGTAATGCCTGCCGCGCGGCGGTTCGGGCTGCGGTTCGGCACCAGCGGCGGGTGGCGTCGGTGTCGGCGGTGGCGGGCCCTGTTCCGGGGCGCGGCGTCTGCCGACGTATTCGCCGGACGCGCCGTTGTCCGGGGCAACCCAGTTGCTGCCCGGCTCTCCGGCCGGAATCCACTGTCCCTCAGCGGGAACCGGCTCCCACTGCGCTGCCCGGGGCGCCGGCTCCGGGCGGCGCGGTTGCGTCGGCGTCGGTGGCGGAGGTGGCAGCCACGGGAACTGCGGTTCGGCCTGGGGAGGCTGCGGCGGCGGCTGGGTCAATGGCGCGGACGTGGGCGGAGCCTGGGTCGGTGGCGCGGACGTGGGCGGAGCCTGCGGAGCAGTGGGTGCCCACTGCTGTTGCGCGCTGTCCTCCGATCGGCGCCGGCGGCCCCCGGCCTCCTCGCCTGCCCGCCGATGCGCACCGCCTGCGTCAGCGGGCTGCGAGGCCCACTCGCCTTCCGGGGGATGGGGCTCCGCGGGGACATCGATGATCGGGCTCTCGTCCGTCTCGGACACATGGTCCTCGACGTTCCTGTCGTGGTCCTCGGTGTCGATGCGGCTGCTGCTGACCCGGCCGGCCGTCCGCTCGGTCTCGATCGCCGGCCGGTGTGACAGGTCGGCGTCGAACAGGTACTCCAGATTGGCGCGCAGGGCGGCGAGTTCGGCCCGCAGGGCGGCCACCTCGTCGGCGGACTGCGCGCGGATCTCCGAGGCCAGCTCCCGGCGCAGATGCGACTCGACCGACAGCTCGTACTCGCGGCGCGCCGAGATCTCCCGTTCCAGTTGCAGGTCGTACACCAGCTTCAGGTCGCGCACCTTCGCCTGATCGCTGTCACTCTGCCTGCGGTAGATGACCGAGACGAACGCTGCGATGACGGCGGCCCACAACGCGACGATCACGGCGAGTTTGAGCAACTCGACACGGTTGGTGAATACCAGGGCCGAACTGGCGACGATGGCAAGCACCAGCAACGTCGTCATGAGGATCCAACCCGGCCTTCGGCCACCGCGCCTGAGGCGGCCGCCGCGGGTCGGATCGATCATGGGGCGACTGTACCCGTCACAGGTCATCTCGCGTGTCGACCTCTGCGGCGATTCGGCCTGCAACGCCCCGATTTCGGTCAGCCCGGGGCCGGGTCGGCGTTCTGCGACGGATCGTCCGGGGAGGTGCAGCAATGCTGCAACCACAGCGCGGCGACGACCAGCGCCAGCGCGCACAGCGCGGCGACCACCGCACCGGAGGTGTCCTCGGCCGCCACCCGCAACGTACTGCGACGGGGCAGCAGGTAGGCCAGCACTGCCAGCCACCAGCCCAGCACGACGCTGCCCATCCACGCCGATGCCTTGGCGATCACCACAGTCCGCGCCACCGCCAGCGGGTGCAAACGCCCGCCCCCGACCCCGATCTGCCCGTCTCGAATCCTGGCCCGCACATAGAAAGCCCAACCGGCCACCGCGACCGCCACACCCAGCAGCGAGATCCCCGTCCACACCGTGATCGGCGGGAAGATGCGGTAGACGAGGTACATCAACAGATAGCCGGCGACCGCTGCGGCCGCGACGGCCGCGGCCAGATCGCGCTTGCGGGTCAGGCCCATCAGGCGCGGTCCTCCAGCCGTAGTCGCAGGTCGGTCCGGCGCACACCAGCCCGCTCCCCCGCATCGACGGCGTCCAGGCACGCCGCCACCGCACGGGCCCGTCCCTCGACCGTCACCGTCGCACGGGGATCGACGGCCAGCCACGGAATCAGCACGAACGCACGAACGTGCGCATAGGGATGGGGCAGTGTGAGGTCTGGGTCGTCGGCGAGCACCTCACCGTCGGCGCCGATGCACGAAACGAGGTCCACGTCCAGCGTGCGAGGACCCCAGTGCTGGTCCCTGACCCGTCCTGCCGCATCCTCGAACTGGTGGGCGCGGCGCAGCCATCCGTGGCCGTCGAGCACCGGATCGTCGGCGACCACAACGGCATTCAGAAACGGCCTCTGCTCGACACCGCCCCACGCATCGGTCTCGTAGACCGGTGACACCGCGGCAGCGGCGGCCCCGAGGCCCTCGAGCACCGACTGCAGATGCGCCAGCCGGTCCCCCATGTTCGAGCCGATGGACAGGACGACCCTGGTCATCTGGCGTTCTCCGATCGCGTCATACCGCGCCGCGCCCACCCCTGCGCGACCTGCGCGCGGTGACGGCCACATCGGTGAACTGCAAAGGGATCGGGGCCGACGGTTTGTGCACGACCACCTCGACGGCATGGGCGCGCTCGTCACGCATCACGTCGTCGGCGATTTCGCCCGCCACCGTCTCGATCAGCTGACGCGGTGGCCCGGCCACGATCTCGGCGGCCCGCTGCGCGAGCACGCCATAGTCCAGGGTGTCGGCGAGATCGTCGCTGGCGGCCGCCGCGGCCAGATCGATCCAGACCGTGACGTCCACGATGAAGTCCTGACCGTCCCGGCGCTCATGGTCGAACACGCCGTGGTTACCGCGAACTGTCAACCCTCGCAACTCAATTCGATCAGCCATCAGATCCCGCCTGCCATGCCGCCACCACTGCCAGCGCGTCGACCGACGCACGCACATCGTGTACGCGGACGCCCCACGCGCGATTCAACGCCGCCAGCGCCGAGACGACCGCGGTCGCCGTCTCCCGGCCGGCGGGCGGGCGGGGTTCACCGTGGGGCCCGGCGAGCAGCGCACCGAGGAAGCGCTTGCGGGACGCGCCGACGAGCACAGGGATGCCCGTGGCGACGAACTCGGGAAGGGCGTGAAGCAGCGCCCAATTGTGTTGCGCCGTCTTGGCGAAGCCCAGACCGGGATCGATGATCAGCTTCGCCGCGTCGACGCCCGCGGCCACCGCGGCGTCCACCCCTGCCATGAGCTCGTCACGGACTTCGCCCACCACATCGGCGTACGCCGGCGCATCGTGCGGACGCACAGTGCCGACCGAACGCCAGTGCATGAGGATCCACGGCGCACCAGAATCCGCGACCACCCGCACCATGTCCGGGTCCGCCCTGCCCCCGGACACGTCGTTGACGATGTGCGCACCGTTCTCCAGCGCCGTACGTGCGACGGCAGCGTGCATCGTGTCGATGCTGACCGTGATCCCTTGCTGAGCCAGCTCTTTGACAACCGGCAGAATGCGGGATGTCTCGACCTCGGGGTCGATGCGGGTCGCGCCGGGACGGGTCGACTCGCCGCCGACGTCGACGATCGCGGCGCCCTGGGCCGCCAGCTCGACGCCGTGCGCAATGGCCCGGTCACGGTCCAGGAAGAGGCCGCCGTCGGAGAAGGAGTCATCGGTGACGTTGACGACGCCCATGACCTGCACGGCACAAATCCCGTCGCTTCGCCCGCCCCGAGAAGTCACTTCCGAAGGATCAGGTCCAGGGCTTCGGCGCGAGATGCCTTGTCGGTCTTGAATTGTCCGCGCACGGCCGACGTCGTGGTGCGCGCGCCGGGCTTGCGGATACCGCGCATGGCCATGCACAGGTGCTCGGCCTCGATCACGACGATGGCGCCGCGGGGGTCGAGCTTGCGCATCAGCGCATCGGCGATCTGACTGGTCAACCGCTCCTGAACCTGCGGGCGCTTGGCGTAGAGATCGACGACGCGGGCGAGCTTCGACAGTCCGGTCACCCTGCCGTCCGCGCCGGGGATGTAGCCGACGTGGGCGATCCCGTGGAACGACACCAGGTGGTGCTCGCACGTCGAGTACATCGGGATGTCCCTGACCAGCACCAACTCGTCGTGCTGCTCATCGAACGTGGTGTTCAGCACGTCGTCGGGATCGGTGTAGAGGCCGGCGAACATCTCCCGGTAGGCGCGCGCCACCCTTGCCGGAGTGTCGACAAGACCGTGCCGGTCCGGGTCCTCCCCGACCGCGATGAGCAACTCCCGGACCGCCGCCTCAGCACGGGCCTGATCGAAATCGGGGGTGGTGAGCGTGGCCGAATTGTTGTGCGACCGCGTCATCGAAATCTCCGTTCAGGTGTATCGGCCAGATGTCAGTCCTGGCCGGAAGGGCCGTTGCGCCCGTTCTCCCTGCCGCCCTCGTGGCCGGGGTCCTGCTTCTGGTCGGGTGCGGGTGCACCGCCATGGGGAGCATGTTGCCCGGGCTGCGGGTAAGGCTGATACGGGGGGTATCCCTGATAGGGCGTGCCCTGCGGGCCGTGCCCCTGCCATCCGCCCTGCGGGGGTGGCGGCGGATACCAATAGCCTTGCGGCTGTTGCTGATTCGGACCTCCCGGGTGCGGACCGCCGGGTGGAGGCGGCCAGCCCGGCGCATGCCAGCCCGCGGGGGCGCCGTAGTCGGGCTGCGATCCGGAGTTCGGCGCGCCGTTGGAGCCCGGGACACCGTGCGAACCGTTGCCGCCGTTCTTGTGTGCCTGCTCGGCCGCCGCTCTGGAGGCCTGCGCGATGGCAGTCTTGAAGGCAGGCTCCGGGACGGGCTTCGGCCACGGCTCGCCGCGTTCGATGGCCAGCTCGCCCGGTGTCTTGATCGGCGGCTTGTCGGACGGCACGCGTCCGCCGAAGTCGTCGAACATCGTCAGGCGCGGGCGCTTCTTCACCTCGCCGAAGATCGCCTCGAGCTCGACGCGGTGCAGCGTCTCCTTCTCCAGCAGCTCGCCGGCCAGGGTGTCAAGGACGTCGCGGTACTCGGTGAGAATCTCCCACGCCTCGGTGTGGGCAGCTTCGATGAGCTTGCGGACCTCGTCGTCGATGATCTGGGCGACCTCGTGGCTGTAGTCCGCCTGGGTGCCCATCGTGCGTCCGAGGAACGGGTCGCCGTGCTCGGTGCCGTAGCGGACGGCACCGAGCTTGGAGCTCATGCCGTACTCGGTGACCATCGCGCGGGCGATCTTGGTGGCCTGCTCGATGTCGGAGACCGCGCCCGTCGTCGGCTCGCGGAAGACGAGCTCCTCGGCGGCACGGCCACCCATCGCGAACACCAGGCGCGCGATCATCTCCGAGCGGGTCATCAGACCCTTGTCGTCCTCGGGAACCGCAACGGCATGCCCGCCGGTGCGCCCGCGCGCCAGGATCGTCACCTTGTAGATCGGCTCGATGTCAGGCATCGCCCACGCGGCGAGGGTGTGGCCGCCTTCGTGGTAGGCGGTGATCTTCTTCTCCTGCTCGCTGATGATGCGGCCTTTGCGGCGCGGCCCGCCGACCACGCGATCGACCGCCTCCTCCAGCGCGGGCCCCGTGATGATCGTGCCGTTCTCGCGGGCGGTGAGCAGTGCCGCCTCGTTGATCACGTTGGCCAGATCTGCGCCGGACATGCCGACGGTGCGCTTGGCCAGACCGTCGAGATCGGCGTCGTCGGCGATCGGCTTGCCCGCCGAATGGACCTTCAGCACCGCGCGACGGCCCGCGAGGTCGGGGCTCGACACCGGGATCTGGCGATCGAAGCGGCCGGGACGCAGCAGCGCCGGGTCGAGGATGTCGGGCCGGTTGGTGGCCGCGATCAGGATGACGCCCTGGCGGTCACCGAAGCCGTCCATCTCGACGAGCAGCTGGTTGAGGGTCTGCTCGCGTTCGTCGTGGCCGCCGCCGAGGCCGGCGCCGCGCTGACGTCCGACGGCGTCGATCTCGTCGACGAAGATGATGCAGGGGCTGTTCTGTTTGGCCTGCTCGAACAGGTCCCGCACGCGGGAGGCGCCGACGCCGACGAACATCTCGACGAAGTCCGAACCCGAGATCGTGAAGAACGGAACCCCGGCCTCACCGGCGACGGCGCGGGCCAGCAGCGTCTTACCGGTGCCGGGCGGTCCGTAGAGCAGCACACCCTTCGGGATCTTGGCGCCCAGTGCCTGGTAGCGGCTCGGGTTCTGCAGGAAGTCCTTGATCTCGTAGAGCTCCTCGACCGCCTCGTCGACACCCGCGACGTCGGCGAACGTCGTCTTCGGCATGTCCTTGGACAGCATCTTGGCCTTGGACTTGCCGAAGCCGAACCCCATCCGGCCGCCGGACTGCATCCGCGAGAACATCACGAACAGGCCGACGAGCAGCAACAGCGGCAGCATGTAGATCAGCAGCGTCCCGAGGATGCTGCTCTGGTTGACCACGGTGTTGGTCTTGGCGTTCTTGGCCTGCAGCGCCTCGAACAACGTCACCCCGTAACCCGTCGGGTACTTGGTGATGATCTTGTTGCTGTTCTCGGTGTCGCCGTTGCCGTTCTTCAGCTCGAGACGCAGCTGCTGCTCACGGTCGTCGATCTGTGCGCTATTGACGTTGTCGCTGTTGATCTGCGCCATCGCGACCGAGGTATCGACGGGCTTGTACCCGCGGGTGTCGTCGCTGAAATAGAAGAAAGACCAACCCAGCAACAGCACGACGGCGATCACCGTGAGTGTGCGGATTACATTTTTTCTGTTCATACGGCGGTGCGGTTCATTTCATGTGTACGGCCGGCGGTTTCTCTCCGGTCCAATCCTTCCAATACGCGCAGCTGGAATAGTCAAGGCTACCGCTAGACCAACGTGTGGAAGTTCCCGACGGTTGGGCTGCCCGCGCCCAGTGTGCATCCAGGGTGTGAATTCGGCTGTGTTCGCGATCTGTGCCCACAATGGAGGACATGCCGCCCCGCATCGTCGCGCGCAGAGTCCATACCAACGGTGTGACCCTCCGGGTGACCGAAGCGGGAGAGCAAGGGGCGCCCGTAGTGGTGCTCTGCCACGGCTTTCCCGAGCTCGCGTTCACCTGGCGACACCAGATTCGGGCGCTGGCCGATGCGGGCTATCACGTGCTGGCCCCCGATCAGCGCGGCTACGGGGGCTCCGACAGGCCCTCCGCCGTCGATGCCTACAACGTCGCCGAGCTCACGGCCGACGTCGTGGGGCTGCTCGACGACGTCGGCGCCGACACCGCTGCACTGGTCGGTCACGACTTCGGGGCCGTGGTGGCGTGGGGTGCACCGCTGCTTGCGCCCGAGCGCTTCACGGCGATCGCCGGGCTGAGCCTGCCGCCGGTGCCCAGACCGAGTGTGCCCACCACGCAGGCGTTCCGCCGCGTCTTCGCCGACCGTTTCATGTACATCCTCTATTTCCAGGACGAGGGTCCCGCCGACGCCGAGCTCGACCGCGACCCCGCGACGACGTTCCGGCGGCTGTTCGCGCTGACCACCGCGGGTCAGGAGATGGTGGGAGAAGCCGGACCCGAGGGCTTCCTGGATCGCATCCCCGAACCGGGCGGCATCCCCGACTGGATCAGCCAGGAGGACTTCGACGTCTACGTCGAGGAGTTCACGCGCGGCGGTTTCACCGCACCGCTGAACTGGTATCGCTGTTTCGACCTGAACTGGGAACTGACCGCGGACACACCCGCTCCGACGATCACCGTGCCGTCGCTGTTCATCGGCGGCAGCGAGGACGCGACCCTCGCCTACACACCGCGGGACCGCGCAAGCGAGGTCGTCACCGGCGACTACCGCGAGGTGATGATCGACGGGGCGGGCCACTGGCTGACCGAGGAGCGCCCGGACGAGGTCTCGCGCGTGCTGCTGGACTTCCTCACACCTCTTCGCTGACACCCCTCGTCAACCAACGCACCGTGTCCCTGACAGCGGATGCGTCGAGGACACGGCGCGCTTCGACTTCCGGCTCGCGGAAATGCGACCAGCCCTCGCAATGCACCGGCACCGCGACCCGGGGCCGCAACGCCGAGATGACGTCGACGGCTCCGGATGCGGTCATCGTGAACCGGACCGGACCGGTCAGCGGGAAGCGGACACCGCCGAGATGCACCAGGGCCACGTCGACGTCGAGCCGCTCGGCGGCGCCGATGAGTTCCGGATAGACGACGGTGTCGCCTGTCATCCACAGATCGGTGCGCGTGCTGCCCTCCACGCTGACGGCGAACCCGATGACCTTGCCCGTGATGGGGCGGCTCAGCGGAGGGCCGTGCCGGCACGGTGTGGCCATCACCGTCAGCGGGGGCAGCCCGTCGCGCGTCAGCGTCGTCGACGCCCAGTTCTGAAGCCCGCGGGCGCGTCCCAGCCGCCCCGCGCCGGGCACCGTCGTCACCACCTCCCCCGCACGGGTCAGCAGCTTTCTGCCGGCGTCGTCGAGATTGTCGGCGTGATGGTCGTGACTCAGCAGCACCACGTCGATCCCACCGAGGTCGGCGGGGTCCACCGCCGGCCCCTCGGTCTTGACCGACGATGTGCCCCAACCGAATCCGTACCTGCGTCCCGGCAGGTCGAAGGTCGGGTCGGTCAGGATCCGCCAGCCGGCGAGCTCGACGAGCACCGTCGGCCCACCGATGTGGGTCAGCCGCATCAACGCATCATCTCCCGTCGAGACCGAACCGCCGCGCAGCGACGCGTCTGACGACGTCGGCGACGCGCAACCCGGCGAATGATCGATCCGCATCCACCGGCGGGCTAGGGTGCCGGGCATGCCGATCTCAGCGCGTGCGGGGAAAGCCAGGACCATTGCGATCGCGTTCGCCGCGGCGGCGATGACGGTAGCGGCGTCGACGGCCTGCGACGCACAGCGCGGTCCGACGCCGGGGCCGGGCGGTGACACTCGCCAGGTCACGGTGGTCGGGTCCGGCGAGGTGCAGGGCGCGCCGGACACTCTGACGATCAATGCGTCCATGGAGTTCCTCGGACCAGACGCGACGGCGGCGATGAACCAGACCAATGAGCGCCAGCAGGCGGTGATCGACGGGCTCGTCGGGCTCGGCGTCGACCGCAAGGACATCGCCACCACCGCCGCGGATCTGCAGCCTCAGTTCGGCGCGGACAACACCGCCATCTCGGCCTACCGGGCGACCAATTCCGTCAACGTCACGATCCGCGATCTGGCCCAGGCATCGGATGCGATCGGCCTGATCGTCAGCACCGGAGGAAACGCCACCCGCATCAACTCCATCGCCTACTCGATCGAGGACGACTCGCAGCTGGTGCGCGACGCGAGAGCCCGGGCGTTCGAGGACGCCAAAGACCGTGCGGCGCAGTACGCGGAGCTTTCCGAACTGAGCCTCGGCAAGGTCATCTCGATCTCCGAGACCGGCGGCGCCCAACCGCCCGTACCGCTGCCGATGCAGTCGCCGCGCGCGCTGGAGGCCGCGGTGCCGATGGAGCCGGGACAGCAGACCGTCGGCTTCTCGGTAACGGTGATCTGGGAGCTGACCTGAGCGATCAAGTGGCTGGTCCGACCAGAACGGGGATCCCGTTGAGCACCGCGGTACCCGACAGCGGGTCCAGCACCGAACCGTCGTTGAGCTGGTTGGCGTTCACACCGGGCTGACTCGCGGCCAGCGACTGCCCGGTGCCCGCCCGGCTGTGTCCCCATCCGTGCGGCAGCGACAACACACCGCGGCGGATGTCCTCGGTCAGCTCGACCGGCACCACCAGCTCACCACCGGGGCCCTTGACGATTGCCGTGTCGGTGACGCCGAGCTCGGCGGCGTCGGCGGGGTGGATGCGCAGCGTGCACCTGTTGCTTCCGCCTGCGAGCGCGGGCAGGTTGTGCATCCAGCTGTTGTTGGACCGAAGATTCCGGCGACCGATCAGCACGTACCCGTCGCCGCGCCGCCCGAGCGCCGCGCGCAACCGCGCTGTATCCGAAATGCACTGTGGCGGTGCGAGCTCCACTCTTCCTGACGGGGTCCGGAGTATGTCGGGCAGCCGGGGCTGCAGCGGGCCGAGGTCGATGCCGTGCGGCGCCGCCTTCAGCCGTGCCAGCGTCAGTCCGTCGGGGTTCGCGCCGAACGCGTCGCCGTAGGCTCCGAGGCGCAACATCATGTCGAGCCGGCGTTCGTAGCCGGGACCGGCGGGCAGCATCGCCGTCAGCTCGTCGACGGTGCGACCCGCCACCGGGGACCCCTCGTCAGCCGTCTCCTTGGCCAAGGTCGTCGCAATGACCTGTTCGTCGACGAGCGCCGGATCGGCGTCGTAACCGATTCCGTACAGCACCAACGCGATTCGAGACAGGATCTCGGCTTCGTCGGGCCTGCCGTCCAGCGGCAGCGCAGGCGGTGAATAGCGCGCGTTGTTGCGGACCGCGAGACCGTTGAGCGCGAAGTCGAAGTGCGGGCTGCGCGACGGCGGCGGCGGCGGCAGGACGACGTCGGCGTGGCGGGTCGTCTCGTTGAGGTACGGATCGACACTCACCATGAAACCGAGGCCTTCGAGCGCGCGGTCGAGCCGGTCGCCGTCCGGGGCGGACAGCACCGGATTGCCCGCGATGGTGACCATCGCCTTGATCTGTCCTTCGCCGGGCGTCTCGATCTCCTCGGCGAGCGCGGCAGCAGGCAACTCGGACAACACTTCTGGATGCCCTGAGACGCGGCTGTGCCAGCGCCCGGTGCGAAACCCGCGGCCCGGACGGTGGCCGCGTGGCCCCGGCGCGATCGGCGACAACGGGAACATCGCGCCGCCCGGACGGTCCAGGTTGCCGGTCAGGACGTTGACGACGTCCACCAGCCAGCTGCCCAGCGTGCCGAATTCGACCGTGGAGGTACCCATCCGTCCGTACACCGCGGCGCTGGTTGCGGCGGCCAGTTCGCGTGCCAGCGTGGTGATCTCGTCGGCAGCGACACCGCAGTATTCGGCGACCGCCTCGGGTGCGAAATCCTTTGCGAGATCGCGAATCTCGTCGACTCCGATGACGTATTCGGCGACTGAACCCAGGTTCGCCAGGTCCTCGGCGAACAACACGTGCACGACCGCGAGAAGCAGCGCCGCGTCCGTGCCCGGTCGTGGTGCGAGGTGACGATCGGCCAGCTGCGCGGTTCGGGTGCGCGCCGGATCGATGACCACAAGCCGTCCGCCGCGCTTGCGCAACTTCCGCAGCTTGCCCGGGAAATCGGCGGCAGTGGCCAGGCTCCCGTTGGACACCAGCGGGTTCGCCCCGATGACGACGAGGTAGTCGGTACGGTCCAGATCGGGCACCAGAAAGGCGACCGGGCTGCCGAACATCAATCCCAGCGACACGTGCTTGGGCATCTGGTCCAGCGTGCTCGCCGAGAACACCTGGCGCGTACCGAGTCCGCGGATGATCAGCGGCGGATACAGCGCCCCCGCCACGGTGTGGGCATTCGGGTTGCCGAGGTACACCCCGACCGAGGCGCCGCCGTGATCGCGGACCGCGGCGCCGAGGCCGTCCGCCATCGCGGCGAACGCCTCGTCCCACGTAGCCTCGGTCAGCACCCCGTCCCGACGAACCAGTGGCCGGCTCA
This sequence comes from Mycolicibacterium iranicum, assembly GCF_001650495.1. Taxonomy (GTDB): domain Bacteria; phylum Actinomycetota; class Actinomycetes; order Mycobacteriales; family Mycobacteriaceae; genus Mycobacterium; species Mycobacterium iranicum_A. The sequence goes on from NZ_LWCS01000001.1 coordinate 379,134, forward strand.
ATCTGTCTGGATCGTTGTCGAGCTCGCCGAAGCTCGCCCCTTTGGGGCAGATGAAACCGGCGGAGAAGACGTCGTCGCGGTCACCGCGCGCACCCGTCACGCGCCCGTCCTCGATCGTCAGCGTGAGGCCACAGGTGGCCTCGCAGAAAGGGCAGATGCGCAAAGCCGTTTCACTCACGCCCTCGATCATGCGCCGCCGGCTACTCCTGGTAAACCTTCGGGTCGAGCGTGCCGATGAACGGCAGGTCCCGATACCGCTCCGCGTAGTCGAGACCGTAGCCGACGACGAACTCGTTCGGGATGTCGAACCCGATGTATTCGATCTCGACGTCCGCCCGCACCGCTTCGAGCTTGCGCAGCAACGTGCACACCTTCAGCGAGCGCGGACCCCGCGTCGCCAGGTTGCGCAGCAGCCACGACAGGGTCAGACCGGAATCGACGATGTCCTCGACGATCAGCACGTCGCGGCCGTTGATGTCGCGGTCGAGGTCTTTGAGGATGCGCACCACACCGGACGACGACGTCGACGAGCCGTATGAGCTGACCGCCATGAACTCCAGTTGCGTGGGCAGCGGGATCGCCCTGGCAAGGTCGGTGACGAACATGACCGCGCCCTTGAGCACCGTGACCAGCAGCAGATCCTGCCCAGAATTCCCGTCCCGGTAGTCGGCGGCGATGAGCTCTGCGAGTTCGGCCGTCTTGGCGTGGATCTGCTCTTCGGACAGCAACACCGACTTGATGTCCCCGGGATACAACTCCGCAGTGGGCGCAGGCACGAGCACAGCCTAACGGGAGAAGCGGGCGCCGACGTCAGACGGGTTCGCGGTACAGCGTCAACACACCGTTACTGCGTCCGGCGAACAGCCGTTCGCCCGCCCGGTCGCCGGGAACGGCCACGCCCCCCTGGCCGCGCCAACGGGTGACAAGCTCGTCGACAGCCCGGATGTGTTTGTCCGTCAGCCCGCAAGCGCCACCGGCCAGCAGCCAACCTCGGATGACCCGACGCCTGATCGCGTCCGGTAACGGAGCCAAGGCGTTGACAACCGGGTCGCCGTCGAGGTCGGCGAGAATCCCGGCAGCCAGGCCGTCGAGCGCATCGGTGTCCTCCCGCAGCGCGGTCGCGGTGCGGGCCAGCGCCTCGGCCACCCCTCCGCCGAGCACGCCCTCCAGCAGCGGCAGCACCTCGCTGCGCAACCTTGCTCTGGTGAAACGCGCATCGGCGTTCTGCGGGTCGTGCCACGGGGTCAGTCCCAGTTCGGCGCACGCGCGGTGCGTGACGGAGCGCCGGACGCCGAGCAGTGGACGGCACCACGGCGGGTCGTAGGGCCGCATGCCTGCGATCGACCGGGCACCCGATCCGCGCCCCAACCCGAGCAGCACCGTCTCGGCCTGATCGTCGAGGGTGTGGGCCAGCAAGACCGGCGCGCCCCCTCTCGCGGTGTCGAGGGCGCGATAGCGGGCACTGCGGGCGGCCGCCTCCGGGCCTCCCTCGGTGCCGACGTTGACGCGCAGAATCTCGGCGGCAACACATCCCACGGCCAGAGCCTGCTCCTGTGCGGTGGACGCCACCGCGTGCGATCCCGGCTGCAGCCCATGGTCGACGATCAGAGCCGTCGTGGGGAGCAGTGCCGCCGCCGCCGCCGCGAGAGCCAGCGAGTCAGCACCCCCTGAAAGCGCGACACACCACCGATCCTGCCCGGTGGTGTAGTTGCCCGCGAAGGCGGTGAGAGCCGCACGCAGCTCGGCTACAGCACCCGGTCGATCCATCGCTGCGGCTCGTCGATTTCCGTTGGCCGGGGCAGAGTTTCGGCGTCCGTCCAGATCGCGTTGAACCGCTGCATGCCGACCTTGGTAACCACATCGTCGACAAAGGCCTTGCCCTTGGTGTACTGGTTCATCTTCGCGTCCACACCGAGCAACGCGCGCAACAGCCGCTGCAGCGGAGGCTGCTTGCGTTGCCTGCGCTGATCGAAGCGCTGCCTGATCGTCGCCACCGAAGGCACCACCGCGGGGCCGACAGCGTCCATCACATGCTCGGCGTGGCCTTCCAGCAAGGTGCCGAGCACGAGCAGCTGATCGAGTGCTTTTCGTTGCGGCTCTGACTGCACCGCACGCAACAGGCCGATGACGCCGGTCGAACCAAGCTCGGGCTCACCGTTTTTCACGACGATCTGACGGTCGCGCACGTAATCGGCCAGCCTGCCCACCATCTTGGTGACGTCGTCACCGGCATCGTCGGTCAGGACTGCGAGCGCACTCGACATATGCCCGGTGAGCCACGGATTCGCGCGGAACTGCACACGGTGGGTGACCTCGTGCAGGCACACCCACATCCGGAAATCCTTGGGGATGACCCGCAGTTGGCGCTCCACCGCAATGACGTTGGGGTACACCAGGAGCAGCTCTCCATCGCCGTGCACATTCCCCAGGTCGCTCCGCTCCTGCCCACCGGCAAACGGGTCGTACTGACCAAGAATCCCCGACGACACGAACGCCAGCACCGCACCCGTCTGAACCCCCGCGACACGGCCCGTGAGCATCCGGGGCTTCGTGTCGTCACCGTGACCCCCGCCGGTCATCGCTCGCATCGACTGCGCGGCGGCGTGAATCCACTGGGGCCGGTTGACGATTCGCGCCTCGGGGACCTCTCCGCCCTCGATGAGCCCGGTGACCTCACGCACCGGCAACTCGGACGCACGCGCGGATTCGGCGAGCTCCTCGATGACCTGGTTGCGGGTGTACTCGGTGGTCTGCGGCTCGGGACGGGCCAGCTTGCCGCCCAGCCCGGCAGCCAGATTCCAGTCGACCGCGTTACCGACGTTGAATCGCGCTTTGTCTTTGAGTGGAGCTGGGCTGTTGGAGGTCATCGGCATCCGCATGATCGAAGGGTGGCGGCGAACGCGTCGAGTGAGGTCCGCCCGGTCGGGCCCGCATCGTTGGACAGCAGGGCGAAGGTCAGCACCCGGCCGCTCTCGTCGGTGACGATGCCCGCGAGGGTGTTGGTCCCGGTCAGCGATCCCGTCTTCGCGCGCAGATAACCCACCGCGTCCCGGCCCGCCTCGGTGTCGTGATAGCGGTTGGACATCGTGCCGCTGCCGCCGGCGATCGCGAGCAGGTCGACCATAGGCCGCAGCGCCGGCGTGTCGTCCCCCGCCGCAGCCTGGATGATCCCGTCCAGCGTTGCGGCGGTCAGGCGGTCGTCGACTGACAGTCCGCTGGAGTCCAGCAACCGTGCCCCTGCGGTGTCGATGCCCGCCTCGTCGAGGCTGTCGAGCACCGCCTGGGCCGCACCGGCGAAGCTCTGCGGTCGCCCGCGGGCTTCGGCGACCTCGCGGCCGATCGATTCGGCCATCACGTTGTCGCTGCTGTGCATCATCTGGCGCAGCCGCTCCATCAGCGGCGGCGACTGTACCGACGCGATCTCGTCACCGTCCACGCTCCTGGTCACGACGCTCACCGCGGCGGGATCGACCCGCAGCGCCGCGGCCAACGCGCGGCCCGCGTCCAGCGCCGGGGTCCGGGAACGCCGCGACTCCACGGTGACGGGTTGGGTGCGCCCGCCGTCGAGCATGATCGCCTCCATCGGAGCGATGTCGCCGCCGTCGATGTCGAGGGGGTCCCAGCCGGGTGCCATGGTCGGCCCGCTGTAGGCACTGACGTCGACCTGAACCGCCCTGACGTCGACCCCGCTGCGGCGGATCTGGTCGGCCAGATCAGAGATGCGCGCCGCGTCCCGGTACCAGGTGTCTTCGTCGCGCGGCGCTGCGGACAGCGTCTGGTCCCCACCGCCGACCAACACGACGACACCCGGCGAAGTCGCCACCACCCGCGTCGTCAACCGGGCATCCCGGTCCAGCGTCAGCAGTGCTGCCGCCGCAGTCAGCACCTTGTTCGTCGACGCGGGCTGCATCGGCACCGTCGCGCCCTGCGCCCACAACTCCTCACCTGTCAGCGCGTCGGTGATGCGACCCGTGAACTTGCCGAGATTGGGATCGGCGGCCACCACTCGCAGCGCCGCGGTCAGCCCGCCCGGCGTGGGCATGTCGGCGGAATCGGAGACGGGTACCACGCCGGGATCAGCGGTGGCGGGCGCCGGTGCGGGTTCGACGGCGACCTGTTCGCTCGGCTGGCGCGTCGCCACCAACGCTGCCGCAGCGACGACGACAACGACCAGGACCAGCACCGACACCCCGACGATCCAGTACGTGGATCGGCGCCACCGTGTGGGCCGCATAGCTCTCCTGATCCTGCCCGGCTCGCCGGGACCACCCCAGCCACCTCTTTAGTGCAGGGTATCCCTCGTTTAGTGTTGACCCGCGTCGTCAGCCGACGACCCCTGACGCGAGCACATACAAGGAGCCACGGCGGTGGAGTTAGACGTCGTCATCGAAATCCCCAAGGGTTCACGCAACAAGTACGAGGTGGACCACGACACCGGCCGGATACGGCTGGACCGCTACCTCTACACCTCCATGGGATATCCGACGAGCTACGGATATTTCGCCAACACCCTGGGCGAGGACGGCGATCCGCTGGACGCCCTGATGCTGCTGCCCGAGCCCGTGCTCCCGGGCATCATCGTGCTCGCGCGGCCCGTCGCGATGTTCCGGATGACCGACGAAGCCGGCGGCGACGACAAGGTGCTCTGCGTGCCCGGCAAGGATCCGCGGTGGGATCACATCACCGATGTCGCCGACGTGCCGGACTACCAGCTCGACGAGATCAAGCACTTCTTCATGCACTACAAGGACCTTGAGCCCAAGAAGTGGGTCGACACCGCCGACTGGGTCGGCCGCGAACAGGCCGAGGCCGAGGTGCGCGCATCCATGGAGCGCTACGTGCCGGGAGGGCACTGAGGCGCCCCGACACCGGTCTGCCGCGCAGGAATTTGCGTGGTCGTAACACGGCGTAACGTCCGTGCCGCTTGACGATCCCATCATGACGGTGTGTTGCTGCATCAGGGAATCGGACTGGACGCGTTCAACGCGATGCCGATGCGCCGCGCCGTGCACGCCGTCTACGAATGCTGCTACAGCGTGCCGCTGGCCGCAGACCTGGCCCGCGCCCGCCCCTTCGACTGCCACGACCGGCTTTTTCGATTCGCCGACACCCTGCTCTTCGGGCTCGCCGAGGAGTCCGTCGATTCGATCCTGCAGGCCTACCCCGACATCGGCCGGCGCCCCGGAAGTGAGAAGTCGCAGGCCGAGCAGTGCGCGATCTTCGACGAGCGACCCGAGGTGATGGCTGAGCTCTCTTCCGAGTCGAAGCGCTACCTGGAGCACTTCGGGTTCGGCTTCGTGATGTTCGTCAACGGCTACGGCGCCGACGACGTGCTGGCCACGATGCGCGACCGCATCCAGAACGACTACGAGACCGAGCGCAAGGTGGTCCGCAACGAGCTGGCGCGGATCAACAGGACGCGTCTGGAGCGCATGCTCGGCCCCGAAGGCGGCTACGACAACTGGTGAGCCGGGCGAACGTGGCTTCTGCAGGGCTTTCGCCGATTTCGGTGCGTACGCCCCACACTCGTGGGATTGGCGTCAGGACGCGCGCTGCTGCTGCCCCAACGCGATCCTGCCGAGGACGTCGCGTCCCAGCGCACCGACGTCCTGCCGCGGTGACGCGGGGATCAGCGTCACCCCGTCGGCCACCCCTGCCGATGCGATGTCGGCGATGAGACCGGCCAGACCGTCGACCGTGCCCGCGTAGTGCACGGTCGTCGCATCGAAGTCTGCGAGAGGGTCGAGCACCTGCTGGGCCGACCGGAAATCACCGGCGACCGCGACCGTGACGTCCAGAATCACCGCCACATCGTTCGCGTCGGCGCGGATCCGGGACCGCAGCCGCCTGGCGTGCTGCAGGTCCGGCGCGGCCACGCGGACGATCTGTTGGTCGCCCGCGGTGAGCTCACTCACGCCGTCGTCATCTGCCACGAAAAGTCGCACCCGGCCACGCTAGCCAGCCGGCCGGGTGCGACGCACTCGTTGCATTCAGCGGGAGTGCAAAAGGAAATCAGCGGGTGTGGTCGGTCTGCGGATCCACCGGCGCTTCTTCGCCGGCTGGCGTGCCTTCTGAGGTGCCGTTGTTGCGGACGTCGTGCACGCGCGTCTTGTAGAGGCTCGCGGCCGTCGTGATCAGCAGCGTGACGATGATCACGCCGAGCGACGCCAGCGTCGGGATCTCCGGGACCGGAACGTGCTCGCCACCGTTGATGAACGGCAGCTCGTTCTCGTGCAGCGCATGCAGCAGCAGCTTCACCCCGATGAACCCGAGAATGAACGCGAGCCCCTGCGACAGGTACACCAGCCGCTTCAGCAGATCGCCGAGCAGGAAGTACAGCTGACGCAGACCCATCAGAGCGAACACGTTCGCCGTGAACACCAGGTACGGCTCCTGGGTCAGACCGTAGATCGCCGGAATCGAGTCCAGCGCGAACAGCAGGTCGGTGGTGCCCAGCGCGACGATCACGAGGAACATCGGCGTCATCAGCCGCTGGCCGTTCTCTTTCACCCACAGCCGCAGGCCGTCCCACTGATCGGTGAACCTGAACCGCTTCTGCGCGAACTTGACCACGGCGTTGTCGCCGTCGTCGTCATGGTCGGTGTCTCTGACCAGCTTGATCGCGGTGTACACCAGGAATGCGCCGAAAAGATAGAAAACCCAGGAGAACTGGTTGATCGCGACCGCGCCGAGCGCAATGAAGATGCCGCGGAAGATGAGCGCCAGGATGATGCCGACGAGCAGCGCCTGCTGCTGGTAGATGCGCGGCACCTTGAAGCTGGCCATGATGATCAAGAAGATGAACAGGTTGTCCACCGACAGGCTGTACTCGGTGAGCCAGCCTGCGAAGAACTCCACCCCGTATTGCTGGCCGTGGAACACCCAGGTCCAGATGCCGAACGCGATCGCAAGCCCGACGTAGATCGTCAGGGCTGTTCCGGTTTCGCGCCGGGATGGCTCATGGGGTCTGCGCCCGATGACGAGGACGTCGAACAGCAGGATGCCGATCGTCACGGCGAGGGTGATGCCCCACTCGAGACCACTTACGTTCATCAAACCTCCGGTCGTTTAACACGCCGGAGGTCTCTTCCACCCCCGCCACCCGGCGGTAGGCCCGCAACACCGGTCATCCGATGACGGACGACGTGATGACGACACTGCGGCGAAGGAATACTCCCCTCCAAGCGGCTCATTGTGCCAGGCGGCTGCCCGACACGCGAAACGAGCAGCCCGACGGCAGCAGGTGACCCCGGACGCTTAGTAGTTTGTACCCGTGACAGCGACGGATCGAACCCCCGAGATCCCCGATCAATATCTGCTGTCCGCGTACGCGTCGGCACCCCGCACGTTGATCGACATCCTCAACGAGACCGCCCGCCGCTACCCCGACGCCCCCGCGATCGACGACGGCGAAGTGCAGCTCACCTACGCCGAGCTCATCTCCGACGTCGAGGAGAGCGTGGCCTGGCTCGGCGCTCGCGGAATCGGCCGCGGCGATCGCATCGGCATCCGGATGCCGTCGGGCAGCTACGCCCTCTACGTCGCGATCCTGGCGACGCTGGCCGCGGGCGCGGCGTACGTGCCCGTCGACGCCGACGACCCCCAGGAGCGGGCCGATCTGGTCTTCACCGAGGCGGCAGTCGTGGCGATCATCACCGAGAAGGGGTTGGTGCGCGGACCCGGCTCGTCCCGCGGCTGGCGCGCCGCATCACCGCTGAGCCGAGACGACGCATGGATCATCTTCACCTCCGGGTCGACGGGCACGCCGAAGGGAGTCGCCGTCACCCACCGCAACGCCGCAGCGTTCGTCGACGCCGAGGCGAAGATGTTCCTGCAGAACAACCCACTGGGCCCTGGTGACCGGGTGCTGGCCGGGCTCTCGGTGGCGTTCGACGCGTCGTGCGAGGAGATGTGGCTCGCCTGGCGGCACGGCGCGTGCCTCGTGCCGGCGCCGCGGTCACTGGTGCGCAGCGGCATGGACCTCGGCCCGTGGCTCGTCTCGCGCGACATCACGGTGGTCTCGACGGTGCCGACCCTGGCGTCACTGTGGCCTGCCGAGGCGCTGGAAGCGGTGCGGCTGCTGATCTTCGGCGGCGAAGCCTGCCCTCCCGAGCTCGCCGAGCGGCTCGCGGCGGGCCCCGACTCCGCGGGCCGCGAGGTGTGGAACACCTACGGCCCCACCGAGGCGACGGTCGTCGCGTGCGCGGCGCGTCTGGACGGCAAGAGTGCGGTCAGCATCGGCCTGCCGCTGCCCGGTTGGGATCTCGCCGTCGTGGACAAGCAGGGCGAGCCGGTCGCCGTCGGGGAGGTCGGTGAGCTTGTCATCGGCGGGGTCGGGCTGGCGCGCTATCTCGATCCGGAGAAGGACTCGGAGAAGTACGCCCCTCTCCCGTATCCGAGCCCACTCGCGCTGTGGAGCCGGGCCTACCGCAGCGGCGATCTGGTGCGGCTGGAGATGGACGGCCTCTACTTCGTGGGGCGCGCCGACGATCAGGTGAAGGTCGGCGGCCGACGTATCGAGCTCGGCGAGGTCGACACCGCGCTGGTGAACCTCCCGGGCGTCAGCGGCGGAGCCGCCGCGGTCCGCAAGACCGCAAGCGGCACACCGCTTCTGGTGGGCTACATCGCGGTCGCCCCGGGATCTGAAGAAAGCTTCGACGTGCACGACGCGCGCGCCCGATTGTCGGAGTCGCTGCCCGCAGCGCTCGTTCCGCGCCTGGTCGTCGTCGACGAACTGCCCACCCGCACATCGGGGAAGGTGGACCGTGACGCGCTGCCGTGGCCGGTGGGCGGCGCCGAGGACGACGACGACGGCTCCGACCTCGGAGGGACCCTGGGGTGGCTGGCCGGGCTGTGGCGTGAGGTGCTCGCGGCGCCGATCGACGGACCCGAGGCCGACTTCCACGCTCTCGGCGGCGGATCGCTGTCGGCGGCACAGCTCATCGCCGCACTGCGGCAGCGCTATCCGCAGGTGACCGTCGCCGACCTCTACGACCATCCACGCCTCGGCTCGCTCGCCGGCTATCTCGACGAACTCGACCCACCGCCAGCGGTGGAGACGCGCGTGGTCAAGCCGGTGTCGCCGCTGACGCAGGCGGTGCAGGTGGCGCTGACCGTGCCGCTGGCCATGCTGACCGGAATGCAGTGGGTGGTGTGGCTGGCGATCGCCAACAACGTCGCAGCCGAACTGTCGCTGGTCGACTGGGTGCGACCGATCAACTGGTGGTGGGTGCTCGCCGGCTTCCTGGTGTTCGTGACCCCGCCGGGACGGATGGGCATCGCGGTCTTCGGCGCCCGCACCCTGCTCGGCAACCTGCAGCCGGGAACGTACCGGCGCGGCGGCTCGGTGCACCTGAGGGTGTGGCTGGCCGAACGCCTCGCCGAGGCCAGCGGCGCGGAGAACATGGCCGGTGCGCCGTGGCTCGTCTATTACGCGCGGCTGCTCGGCAACAAGGTCGGCGGCGGGGTCGACCTGCACTCGGCACCACCTGTCACGGGCATGCTGACCCTCGGCCACCGCTGCTCCATCGAACCCGAAGTCGACCTGACCGGGCACTGGATCGACGGCGACCTGTTCCACGTCGGCCCGATCACCGTCGGCAACGACGCCACCGTCGGCGCGCGCACGACGCTGCTACCCGGGGCGGTCGTCGGCAAGAACGCCGACGTAGCCCCCGGGTCCGGCGTGGTCGGCAAGGTGAAGAACGGCCAATACTGGAAGGGTTCGCCGGCAATCAAGTCCGGCAAGGCCAAGCACCCGTGGCCCGACCACCGCCCGCCCCGCGCCCCGGTGTGGGTCGCGATGTACGGCATCACCTCGATGCTGCTCGGCGCTCTTCCGCTGGCCGCACTCGCCGCGGGTCTTGCCGTCGTCGGCTGGGGCGTGCGCGGCACATCGACCGTGACCTCGGCGATCGTGCCCGCGCTGACGTGGATCGTGCCCGCCACGATGGCGGCCGTCGTGGTGTACGCGGTGCTGACGTTCCTCGGTGTGCGTGTGCTGGCCCTGGGTCTGCACGAGGGCTATCACCCCGTGCGCAGCCGCTCAGGCTGGCAACTGTGGGCCACCGAACGCCTGATGGACAGTGCGCGAAACTACCTGTTCCCCATCTACGCCGGCCTGCTCACACCGTGGTGGCTGCGCCTGCTCGGCGCAAAAATCGGTAAGGGAACCGAGATCTCGACCGCGCTGCTGATCCCGAAGTTCACCGTCGTCGACGACGGCGCGTTCCTCGCCGACGACACCATGGTGGCGTCCTACGAACTCGGCGGCGGCTGGATCCACGTCGCGCGGGCGACCGTCGGCAAACGCGCGTTCCTCGGCAACTCGGGCATCACCCAGCCCGGACGGCGCGTGCCCGACGACGGCCTCGTCGCCGTGCTGTCGGCCACACCACACAAGGCGAAGGCGGGCTCGTCGTGGTTGGGCAGCCCGCCGGTGCGGTTGCGCCGCAAACCCACGGCTGCCGACGCGCTGCGCACCTTCCACCCGTCCCCGCGTCTGAAAGCACTGCGTGCCACTGTCGAAACGTTCCGCTTCGTGCCTGTCATCGTGACGTTCGCGATCGGGGTCGCCGTGCTGTTCGCCGTCCAGTCGCTGGCCGTGACGTTCGGCTGGATCTGGGCAGCCCTGGCGACCGGTTTCATCCTGCTGGCCGCGGGCGCGGTGGCCGGCGGTATCGCCGTCATCGCCAAATGGCTTCTCGTGGGCCGGATCACCGCGATCGAGCATCCGCTGTGGTCGTCGTTCGTGTGGCGCAACGAGGTGTCCGACACCTTCGTCGAGACCGTCGCCGCACCGTGGTTCGCCCGCGCCGCATCGGGTACGCCGGTGATGAACCTGTGGCTGCGAGCCCTGGGCGCAAAGATCGGACGCGGTGTGTGGTGTGCGACCTACTGGCTTCCCGAAGCCGACCTGGTGACCCTGGAGAAAGGCGCTACCGTCAATCGCGGATGCGTGGTGCAGACGCACCTGTTCCACGACCGGATCATGCGCATGGACACCGTGGTCCTGGAGGAAGGCGCGACACTGGGCCCGCACTGCGTGGCGTTGCCCGCGGCCCGAATCGGCGCGGCCGCCACCGTCGGCCCCGCGTCGCTGGTGATGCGCGGCGACGAGGTACCGCCCTCGACGCGCTGGCAGGGCAACCCGATCGCGCCGTGGAATCCGCCACGCAAGAAGCGCGGCGACACACCGGATCCCAAGCCCAAGAAGCCCGCAGCCGCGTGACGGTGCGCAAACGGGCCCGCAAGTCGAGCACTCCACCCGTCATCGACCCGTATCTGCCCGGCGCAGGGAACTTCGGCTACCGGGTCTCGCGCTACGAGCTCGAGCTCGAGTACAAGGTGGCGATCAACCGTCTCGCCGGATCGGCGGCGATCACGGCCGTGACGCTGGCCGAGCTCAAAACGTTCACGCTCGACCTGTCCCGCGCACTGGCGGTGACCAAGGTGACCGTCAACGGCGCGCGGCCGGCCCAGTTCCGCGCGGCGGCGGGCAAACTGCACATCACCCTCACCGACCGGCTGCCCGCGGGCGCGGCGATGACGATCGCGGTCCGCTACGGCGGAACCCCGAGGCCCATCCGATCCCTCTGGGGGGAAGTGGGTTTCGAGGAACTGACCGAGGGCGTGCTGGTCGCCGGCCAGCCCAACGGGGCGTCATCGTGGTTCCCCTGCGACGACCATCCCAGCGCGAAGGCCAGCTTCCGCGTCCAGATCGCCGCCGAGAGCCCGTATTTCGCCCTGGCCAACGGCAAGCTGCTTGCCAAGCGGGCTCGTGCCGGAATGACGACATGGGTTTACGAGCAGGCCGAGCCCACCTCGACGTATCTGATGACCCTGCAGATAGGGGTATACGACAGGCACCGGATGGCCAAGAACGGCGTCGAGATCTTCGCGGTGCTGCCCGCCCGGTTGCGCACCGCCTTCGATCACGACTTCGGGCGTCAGCCGCAGATGATGAAGTTCTTCACCGCACAGTTCGGACCGTATCCGCTGGCCACCGGTTACACCGTCGTCGTCACCGACGACGACCTCGAGATTCCGCTTGAAGCCCAGGGTATTTCGATCTTCGGCGCCAACCACTGCGACGGTAAACGGGGCGCAGAACGCCTCATCGCCCACGAGCTGGCGCACCAGTGGTTCGGCAACTCCGTCACCGTGCAGCGCTGGCGCCACATCTGGCTGCACGAAGGCTTCGCCTGCTATGCCGAGTGGCTGTGGTCGGAGCACTGCGGCGAACGCACCGCCGACGAATGGGCCCGCCACTATCACCACCGACTCAAGGCCTCGTCGCAGAACCTCGTCCTTGCCGACCCGGGACCGCGCGACATGTTCGACGACCGCGTCTACAAGCGCGGGGCCCTCACCCTCCACACACTGCGCAGGCGCATCGGCGACACGAACTTCTTCACACTGCTTCGAGATTGGACCGCCCGCTACCGCCACAGCAGTGTCGTCACCGACGACTTCATCGGTCTGGCCGGCCAGTACGCCGACGATTCGCTGCGCTCGCTGTGGGCGGCCTGGCTGTACTCGCCCCGGGTCCCGCCGCTGGACAGCGGGTCGTGACCGACGCGACTGCGGGGCCCTCGGGCGCGGTGAGCCGGGGCAGCGTGGTCCGAGTCGGGGCGGCGACGGCGATCTCGGCGTTCTGTGGATACGCCGTGCTGTACCTGGCGGCCCGTGACCTCGAGCCGGCAGGTTTCTCGGTGTTCGGCGTGTTCTGGGGCGCGTTCGGGCTGGCCAGCGGCGCCGCGTTCGGTCTGCTGCAGGAGACGGCTCGCGAAGTGCGCTCTCCGTCGGAGGATCCCGCCGGCCGACGCACCCATCCGTTGCGCGTCGCGGCGGCGGTCGGGTTCGCGGCCGCAGCCGTCCTCGCAGTGACCTCGCCACTGTGGTCGGAGCACGTGTTCACCGACGCCCGCATGCTCAGCGTGGTGTTGCTGTGCGCCGGTCTGGCCGGCTTCTGCCTGCACACCACGCTGCTGGGCGCCCTGGCCGGGATGAACCGGTGGGGCGAGTACGGCGCGCTGATGGTCACCGACGCCGTGCTGAGGGTTGCCGTCGCGGTGGCGAGCTTCATTCTCGGCTGGGGACTCGGCGGCTACCTGTGGGCGACCGTCGCCGGCGCGTTCGGCTGGGTGTTGATGGTCGCCGCCTCTCCCGCGACCCGCGCTGCCGCCGTGGTGCGGACGTCCGGCGGGACCGTGACGTTCCTGCGCGGCACGGGACATTCGATTGCCGCCGCCGGCGCCAGCGCGATCCTGGTGATGGGCTTCCCCGTCCTGCTCAAAGCCACCTCCGACGACCTCGGCGCCGCAGGCGGCGTGGTGATCCTCGCGGTGACGTTGACGCGGGCACCGCTGCTGGTCCCGCTGACCGCGATGCAGGGCAATCTGATCGCCCACTTCGTCGACCAGCGCGACCACCGCCTCAAGGCGCTCATCGCGCCCTCGGCCCTTGTCGTGGCGGTCGGCGCTGCGGGTGTCGTGCTTGCGGCGACGTTCGGCCCGTGGCTACTGCGTGAGGCCTTCGGTGCGCAATATGCCGCCGACGGCGCGCTGCTGGGCTGGCTGACGGCCGCCGCGGTGGGTATCGCGCTGCTGACGCTGACCGGCGCAGCCACCGTCGCGGCCGCACTGCACCGGGCGTACTCGTTGGGATGGGTGATCGCCACCGTGGCCTCGACGCTGCTGTTGCTACTGCCGCTGGACCTGCAGATGCGCACGGTCGTGGCCCTACTGTGCGGACCGCTGGCAGGCATCAGCGTGCACCTGGCCGCGCTTGCCGGACACCGCCGCACCACGGCACCCACCTATGCTGCCATCGATGACTAGGGAGACGACATGAGCTGGCTCGTGACCGGCGGAGCCGGCTACATCGGTTCACACGTGGTTCGCGCGCTGCTCGACACCGGCCTGGACGTGGTGATCATCGACGACCTGTCGACCGGCATCGAGGCATTCGTGCCCGAGGGAGCGACGTTCGTCAAGGGCACCCTGCTCGACGCGGCCCTGGTCGAGGACACCCTCGAGGATGTGAGCGGTGTCATCCACATCGCGGGCTACAAGTACGCCGGTGAATCCGTCAAACTGCCGCTGCACACCTACGAGCAGAATGTGTCGGCGACCGTCATCCTGCTGCAGGCGATGCAGAAGCGCGGCGTCGACAAGATCGTCTTCTCCTCCAGCGCTGCGACATTCGGCACGCCCGACGTCGACATCGTCGACGAGTCCACCCCGACAGCCCCCGAATCGCCGTACGGCGAGACGAAGCTGATCGGCGAATGGCTGCTGCGCGACGCCGGCCGCGCGACCGGTCTGCGGCACACCAGCCTGCGGTACTTCAACGTCGTCGGCTCCGGATCCGACGATCTCTTCGACGCCAGCCCGCACAACCTGTTCCCGCGCGTGTTCGACATGCTCTACCGCGGGGAGACCCCGCGCATCAACGGGGACGACTACCCGACGCCGGACGGCACCTGCGTGCGCGACTACATCCACGTCACCGACCTCGCGCTGGCGCACGTCGCGGCCGCGCGACGACTTGCCGACGGATTGGGCGTCGAACCCGTGTACAACCTCGGCAGCGGCGCAGGCACCTCGGTGCGCGAGATCATGACCGCGATGCGTACCGCCACCGGCATCGACTTCGAGCCGGAGGTGATGCCGCGACGTCCCGGCGATCCGGCCCGCATCGTCGCCGCTGGCGACCTCGCCGCGCGTGACCTGGATTGGGCGAACCGGCATTCGCTCGACGAGATGGTGGCCTCCGCGTGGCGGGCGCGGCAGAAGGCCGGGGACGCGTATCCCCGCTAGTTCCATGAGATCTGCCGTCGCCCGTGTCGCCGTGGCGCTGATCGCGCTGCATCTGGTGATCCGGGCGGTGCTGGCGTTCGGCGGCTACTTCTACTGGGACGACCTCATTCTCGTCGGAAGGGCGGGTACCCAGAGCCTGCTGTCGCCGCAGTATCTGTTCGACGATCACGACGGGCACGTGATGCCCGGTGCATTCCTCGTCGCCGGTGCCATCACCAGGCTCGCGCCGCTGAACTGGATCGGACCTGCCCTGAGCCTCATGGCGCTGGCGCTTCTGGCTTCGCTGGCGCTGCTTCGCGCACTGTACGTGATCCTGGGTTGGCGGCCGGTCCTGCTGATCCCGCTGACGTTCGCCCTGTTCACCCCGCTGGCGGTGCCCGGCTTCGCGTGGTGGGCGGCGGGGCTGAATTCGCTGCCGATGCTGGCTGCGATGGCGTGGGTCTGTGCTGACGCAGTCCTGCTGGTGCGCACCGGTAATCAACGCTATGCACTGTCCGGAGCGCTGGTGTACCTCGGCGGGCTGCTGTTCTTCGAGAAGTCGGCGATCATCCCGTTCGTCGCGTTCGCCCTCGTCGCGCTCCACGGGTACGTCACCGCGGGTGCGTCCCCGGGTGAGGTGTGGCGGCGCGGCGTGCGGCTGTGGGTGTCGTCGCTGGCACTGACGGCGGCCTGGGTCGGGGTGTACCTGCTGGTCGTCGATCAGCAGCGCTGGAGCTTCGACCTCGCGATGACGTGGGAACTGTTGCGACGCTCCTTCACTCACGGGATCGTGCCCGGCCTGGTGGGAGGTCCGTGGGAATGGCAGCGCTGGGCGCCGGCATCGCCGTGGGCTACACCGCCGGTGGCCGTCATGGTGCTCGGCTGGCTGGTGTTGGCACTCGTCGTCGCGGTGTCGCTGATACGTAAGCGCCGCCTCGTCCCTGTGTGGTTGGCGGCGCTCGGGTATGCGGTGGCGTGTCAGGTGCCGATCTATTTGATGCGCTCCTCGCAGTACACCGCGCTGGAACTGGCGCAGACGCTGCGCTATCTGCCCGACCTGGTCGTCGTCCTGGCACTGTTGGCGGCGATCGGACTGTCTGCACCCAACCGAGATTCGGCGTGGCTGGACGCCTCGGCGCGACGGACAGCCGTATCGATGGTTGCGGCAACAGCTTTCGTGGCAAGCAGCCTCTATTCCACGGCAACGTTCCTGACGAGCTGGCAGGACAACCCCGCTCGGCCGTACCTGCAGAACGCGCGCGCGGGCCTGGCGCAGGCACACGCCGCCTCGCAGGATCCGATGCTGGACCAGGAGGTGGACCCTCTGGTGTTGCAGCGCGTGGCCTGGCCGGAGAACCTGGCCTCACACATGTTCGCACTGCTGCCGGATCGTCCTGAATTTGCCTCGGCGACAACGGATCTGCGCATGCTGGACGTCTCGGGCAATCTGGTCGACGCGAAGGTGACCTGGGTGCGCAGCATTCGACCCGGACCCCAGGACCAGTGCGGGTATCTCGTGCAGCCCGACTTCCCGGTCCGGATGCCGCTGGACGGGCCACTGCTGCCCGCCGACTGGACAGTCGAGCTCAACTATCTGGGCAACAGCGACGGATCGATGACACTGTCGCTGTCGGAGGGCGAGCAGGTCAGGGTCCCGGTTCGTCCCGGCCTCAACCGCGTGTACGTCCGGCTGCCCGGGGCCGGTGACGCGATCACCGTGGACGCCACCACCGCCGCGCTGTCTGTGTGCGTCGCCGCCGGACCCGTCGGCTTCGTGGCCCCGGTCGGGTGAACCGCACGGCAGCGGCGCCAGAACTGTATCTCGATTGTGTAACGGAACCCGCGCGCTTCGCGACGAACCGATAATGAAGACGAAGTTCGTCGGTGCGTTCGCGATCGGCGCGGTTGTCGTCACGACGCTCGGCACGACCGCTGATTTCTCGGCGCAGGCCGACGTCGCGGCCGGGCTGTATGTCGGCGTCAACCAGCTTCGCCAGTCCTGCGGGACGGTCCGCCAGGATGCCCGTCTGACCGCGGCGGCGCAGCGGCACGCCAACGACATGTTGACGAACAGCAACTTCAGCCACGTCGGTTCGGACGGCTCGTCACCGAGCGCGCGAATGGCGGCTGCGGGCTTCAGCCAGGCCACCTCCACCGGGGAGATCGTCTTCTGGGCCACCGGCTCCTCCGCGACCGCGGATGCCGCCCTGGCCTTCTGGATGAACAGTCCGGGCCACCGGTCGATCATTTTGAACTGCGCATTCGCCGCAGCCGGTTTCGCCACAGCGTCGAACGGCGCCATGATGACCGCCGTGGGCGATTTCGCGTCTCCGTAGCACCGGCAGCAGTTCTGTCCCGGTGCTCGCGAAACGCGCACGCTTGAGTCTCGAAATCATCTCTTTATCAACCGATTCCGATACGGACAGGTATCAAACCGGATCGAACGTCTCTGTTCGGATACGAGACATTCCGCGTCACCCCGAATGCCGATAAATTTACGCAGTCGTTCTATGGCGGCCTTGGGAAAGTGTGATGTCTGTGAAGGAGTGGTAGTTGATGGCGGTCTTTGATCGACTCAGCATCAGAGTGGCTGCCGTCGGCGCCGGCCTGTGCGGTGTCGCCTTGGCGTTGAGCCCCGGCGTTGCGCAAGCCGGCGGAGGCGAGTGCTACTACAGCTCCGCCGGTACGACTCCGGCCGCGACTCCGGCCGCGGCGTGCGCGCCGATGTCGGAGATGGCCGGCGTTCCGATGGCTCTGCCCGGGCCGGTGCCACCGCCCCTGGCACCGCCTCCAGTTGTCCCGCCGTTGGCGCCGCCGGTCGTCCCACCGGTCGTCCCGCCGCTCGCGCCGCCGCCGGTCGTTCCGCCGGTCGTCCCACCGCTGGCACCGCCGCCCGTCGTTCCACCGCTCGCGCCGCCGCTGGTCGTTCCGCCTGTGGCGGGAGCAGCGGGCGGGCTTCCGTTGACCACCATGGGCGGCCTTGCGGGCAAGGGCGACCTGACCGGTCCTGCGCCCAGCGGTGCGCCTGTGCCTGGTCAGCCGATCGCGCCAGGTCCCACCGGCTGACATCGTCGCCGACGGCCCGTCCCTGCGCCCGGGGGGCCGTCGGCGAACCTTCACCTGGCGATTCCAAGGTTTCCCGCCGCGTCCAAATCCCGTTGTAGCGCTATCGTTTTCAAATTAGGTCCGGCGCCCAGTGTTGCCCAAGCGTGCCGAACCTTTATCAAATCGACCTCTTGCCAATAACTTTCGCGCACTATCGTGGAATCCGACCATCGGGTTCTGCCAATGGTGCAACCTCGAGTGATACGGAGTGCCATGCGCGTGGCTGTGCGGAGCGCCCTTGTCGCGGGCCTGGTGGCTGCGACCGTGGTCGTCAGACCGGTGGAGATCAGCGAGGTCGCCAGCTGGACACCGCAACTCGAGATTTCTTCGCTGCTCCCGGCCGAAGGCACGGTCGTCGGTGTGGCACATCCTCTGGTCATCACCTTCGACAGCCCGGTGGTCAATCGGCGCGCCGCCGAACAGGCACTGCGTGTCAGGTCGGAACCCCCCATGGCAGGCACGTTCGACTGGGTCGAAGCCAATGTTGCGCACTGGGTTCCGGAGACCTTCTGGCCCGCACACAGTACGGTGAAACTCACGGTCGGCGACCTTCCCACCAGAAGCTTCGACATCGGACCGGCAGTCATCGGCGTCGCCAACCTCTCCGACCACACGTTCACGGTCACCATCGACGGGAAGCCGCCGTCTGAACTGCCGGCGCCGCACCACCGCCCCTTCTGGGGACAGAACGGGGTGTTCCCGGCGTCCATGGGTCGCCCCGAATACCCCACCCCCGTGGGTGTCTACTCCGTGCTGGCCAAAGAACGCGACGTGACAATGGATTCCAGCAGCGTGGGCATTCCCGTGGACGCTCCCGACGGCTACCTGCTGGATGTTGAATACGCAGTCCGGTTCACTCAGCGAGGTCTGTTCGTGCACTCAGCTCCCTGGGCCGTGAACCAGATGGGCAATGAGAACGGCAGCCACGGATGCATCGGACTCAGCACCGAGGATGCCGAGTGGTACTTCAACACCGTCAACGTGGGAGACCCGATCATCGTGCGGGAGAACGGTGTCGAGGTTCCGCAGGCCGTCCCCCGGTAACCCGCTCCGGCGGGAGGGCTTGGGCGCTTGGAGCCGCCTGGGGGAATCGAACCCCCGACCTATTCATTACGAGTGAATCGCTCTACCGACTGAGCTAAGGCGGCGTGCAGGTGGTGATGAGCGCTTGCGTGAAGAGCAGATCGCCACACCGGCGTGGTGAGTCTACGGTAGGTCCCCCGCGCCACCCAACTTGATCCCCGGTCGCGGCGCTCCCGCCCGCGAACCTCAGCTGCGCAGTGCCTGCCCGACCGTCCCGACCATCGCGTCGACCGCGAACTTGGGCTTGACATTGATCGCCAACGCTTCGCGGCACTCTAGCACCGCTTCGATACAGCGCAGCAGCTTGTCGGGCGAGGCATGGGCCGCCATCGCGGCCACCTTCTCTGCCATGTCGGGGTGGTTGGGCGACACGTTTCCAGCTCCTGAGGACACCAGCAGCGCATCCCGGAAATAGGTCGCCAGGTCGATCAGCGCACGATCCAGCGCGTCCCTCGACGCTCTGGTCTGCCGTGACTTCTGTCTCTTCTCCAGGTCCTTGAGAGCGCCCGCGGCGCCCCGCATCGTCCCCGCGGTGCCCTTGCCCGTGCCGCCCGCGCCCAGCGCCGTCCGCAGCTCCTCGGCCTCGGTCTCGTTGCGGTCTTCGGTGAGGGCTCTCGCCTCGGCCTCCGCTGTCGCCACCAGCTCCTCGGCGGCGGCATACGCCCGCGACGGGGTTGCGGCATCGCGCGCCAGGCCCAGTGCCCGAAGCCGTCGCTCACGGGCCTGCTCGTCGGTCGCCAGCCTGCGCGCACGCCCGACGTGGCCGCCGCTGACCGAGGCAGCCCACACCGCGTCTCTCTCGGGCAGCCCGTCGGAGTCCATCAGCACCTGCGCGATGGCATCCACGGGCGGGGTGACCAGGGCGACGTGGCGGCAGCGCGACCGCAGCGTGATCGCGATGTCCTCGGGGTCGACCGAAGGTGCGCACAACAGGAACACGGTCGACGGTGGAGGTTCCTCGACCACTTTGAGCAGCGCGTTGGCCGCGCCTTCGGTGAGTCGGTCGGCGTCCTCGATCACGACGATCTGCCAGCGGCCGGTTCCCGGCCGGCGCGAGGCGATCTGCACGATGGTGCGCATCGCGTCGACTCCGATGGAGAGTCCCTCAGGGATGATGCGGCGGACGTCGGCATGCGTGCCCGCCATCGCCGTTGTGCAGGCTCGGCACTCCCCGCAGCCCGGGGTTCCCTCCGAGGTGCACTGCAGGGCCGCGGCGAAGCACAGGGCCGCCACGGAACGCCCCGACCCCGGCGGACCGGTGATGAGCCACGCGTGCGTCATGGTCCCGGTCGCAGCTCCAGGATCGTTGTGAGCGGAATCACCGCGCGCTGCGCGTGCTGCGGCCACCAACTCAGTTTCGACCGCGTCCTGCCCCACCAGACGCGAGAAAACACCAGCCATCGCCGATAACAGTAATGCGGCGAACCGACACGTCCGTCCCAGACGCCTCTTCAGGGCCAGCTCGGCCGGATACGGTAAACGAATGGCCGCCGAAGCGATCGAGATCGGACGAATCAGTGCATTCGTCCGGTGGGTCGCGCGCACACCGTGGCCGGTGTTCACCCTGGGCATGCTCCAGGCGGACATCATCGGCGCCCTGCTGGTGCTCGGCTTCCTGCGTTTCGGGCTACCCCCCGAGGACCGCATCCAGCTGCAGGATCTGCCCACATTCAACCTGGCGATCTTCCTCGGCTACCTCTTCGTCTCGTTCACCGTCGCGTCCTACTTCACGCTGCGCATGCTCATCCCGGTGATGCGCTGGCAGCGGCGCGACATGCTGCTCGGTGACCGCGACCCCGCCGACACCGAGGTCGCGCGCATACGTGCGCTGAAGATGCCGTTCTACCGCTCGCTGATCAGCGCCACGAACTGGCTGCTCGGGTCGGTGGTGTTCATCGTCGCCAGCTGGCCGGTGGCCAGCAAGTCCGCCCCCGTCGTCGCGGTCGCGACCGGCCTCGGCGCCACCGCGACCGCGATCATCGGATACCTGCAGTCCGAGCGGGTTCTGCGACCGGTGGCGGTCGCGGCGTTACGCGGGGGCGTACCGGAGAACTTCCGGGCACCCGGTGTCATCCTGCGCCAGGTGCTGACCTGGGTGCTCTCCACCGGGGTCCCGCTGGTGGCCATCCTGCTGGCACTGGTGGCCAGCAAACTCGACGTCCTGACCGCGCCCGCGGACCGGGTGATCACGACGATCCTGCTGCTGGCGATCGTCGCGCTGGTGATCGGGCTGTCCAGCACGGTGCTGGTGGCCATGTCGATCGCGGACCCGCTACGCCAGCTGCGCTGGGCCCTCGGCGAGGTGCAGCGCGGCAACTACAACGCGCACATGCAGATCTACGACGCCAGCGAACTCGGGCTGCTGCAGGCCGGGTTCAACGACATGGTTCGCGACCTGGCCGAACGGCAACGACTACGGGACCTGTTCGGCCGCTACGTGGGCGAAGACGTCGCCCGCCGAGCCCTGGAGCGCGGCACCGAGCTCGGCGGCCAGGAACGCGACGTGGCGGTGCTGTTCGTCGACCTGGTCGGATCGACGCATCTGGCCGCGACGATTCCGGCCTCCGAGGTCGTCAACCTGCTCAACGAGTTCTTCCGCGTCGTCGTCGACACCGTCAACCGGCACGGCGGGTTCGTCAACAAATTCCAGGGTGACGCCGCACTGGCCATCTTCGGCGCCCCGATCGAACACCCCGACGCGTCCGGGGCGGCGCTGGCCGCCTCCCGGGAACTGCACGACGAGTTGATCGAGGTGCTGGGCGAAACCGAGTTCGGCATCGGAGTGTCGGCAGGCCGAGCCATCGCCGGTCACATCGGCGCTCAGGCCCGCTTCGAGTACACCGTGATCGGCGACCCGGTCAACGAAGCCGCCCGGCTCACCGAGCTGGCCAAGTTGGAGCCCGGCCACGTGCTGGCATCGTCGATCGCCGTGGCCGACGCACTGGACGCCGAGGCGCTGTGCTGGGACGTCGGCGAAATCGTCGAACTGCGTGGACGGACGGCGCCGACCCAACTGGCACGACCGGTGAACCTGTTCACGCCGAGCAATAACGACAACCAGGTCGCCGACGACGTGTCCAGCAGGACCAGTTAAGCCTTCTTGGCCGCTTTTTTCGCCACCTTCTTGGCAGGCGCCTTCTTCGCGGCCTTCTTGGTCGCCTTCTTCTTCACCGGTCCGCGCGCACGACGATCGGCCAACAACTCCGACGCACGCGCGTCGGTGATCGACAGCACGTCGTCGCCCTTGCGCAGGCTGGCGTTGGTCTCGCCGTCGGTGACGTAGGGCCCGAACCGGCCGTCCTTGATCACCATCGGTTTCTCCGAGACGGGGTCGACGCCGAGCTCGCGCAACGGCGGCGTCGCTGCACCCTGCCTGCCGCGGCGCTTCGGCTCCGCATAGATCTTCAGCGCCTCGTCGAGGGTGATGTCGAACATCTGCTCCTCAGTGGCCAGCGACCGAGAATCGGTGCCGCGCTTGAGGTATGGGCCGTAGCGGCCGTTCTGCGCGGTGATCTCCTCACCACTGGCCGGATCGACGCCGACGACTCGGGGTAGCGACAGCAACCGCAGGGCATCCTCGAGCGTCACCGTCTCCAGGTCCATCGACCGCAGCAGCGAACCGGTCCGCGGTTTGGGGCCCGTCGGCTTCTTACCCTTCTTGGCGCCGCTACCCGCGTCGGGATCCTCCGGCGGTTCGGGCAGCACCTCGGTCACGTACGGTCCGTACCGCCCGTCCTTGGCGACGATCTCATGTCCGGTCTCGGGGTCGACCCCGAGTGAGCGGCCTTCCTGCGGTGTGGCGAAAAGCTTTTCGGCCAACTCAAGGGTCAGCTCGTCGGGAGTCAACTCGTCTTTGAGGTTGGCACGCTGCGGTTTCAGCTCGCCCGGGTTGTCAGGGTCGGCCACCATCCGCTCAAGGTAGGCGCCGTTGCGCCCGACGCGGACATTGATGGCCCGCCCCTCGGTGTCGTCGAAGAGCTTGATGGAGTTGACTTCTCGCGCGTCGATCTCTTCGAGATTGCCGCCGACGAGCTTCTTCAACCCGCCCGCGCGGGCGATCGAGCCGTCGACGCCGTGCTCGCCGCCGAAGTAGAAGTTGTTGAGCCAGTTGGTCCTTCGCTCGTTACCGGCGGCGATCTCGTCCAGCTCGTCTTCCATCGCGGCGGTGAAGTCGTAGTCGACCAGACGCCCGAAGTGCTGCTCCAGCAAGCCGATCACCGCGAACGCGACCCAGGACGGGACCAGCGCGCTGCCCTTCTTGTGGACATAACCGCGGTCCTGGATGGTCTTGATGATCGAGCTGTACGTCGAGGGCCTGCCGATGCCCAGGTCTTCGAGCGCCTTGATCAGCGAGGCCTCGGTGTAGCGTGCGGGCGGCGAGGTGGTGTGGCCGTCCGCGGTCAGATCCTTGGCGTCCACGCGCTGGCCCTGCGTCAGGTTCGGCAGCCGGCTCTCGGCGTCGTCGGACTCACCCCCGGCCAGGTCGTCGATGCTCTCGACATAGGCCTTCAGGAACCCGGGGAACGTGATGGTGCGGCCGCTGGCGTTGAAAACGACCTGCTCGCCGGTCCGGGCGGCTCCGCCGATGCGCAGGCTCAGCGTCGTGCCGCGCGCGTCGGCCATCTGCGAGGCCACGGTGCGCTGCCAGATCAGCTCGTAGAGCCGGAACTCGTCGGTGTCGAGCTGACTGTGCAGCTGACCCGGCGTCTGGAACACGTCGCCGGCGGGACGGATGGCCTCGTGAGCCTCCTGCGCGTTCTTGACCTTGCGGGTGTACTGACGCGCCGTCGGGTGCACGTACTCCTCGCCATAGAGCTGGCGAGCCTGGTTACGCGCGGCTTCAACAGCGCTCGCCGACAAAGTCGTCGAGTCGGTACGCATGTAGGTGATGTAGCCGTTCTCGTACAGCCGCTGCGCGATGCTCATCGTGCGCTCCGACGAGAACCGCAGCTTGCGGCCCGCCTCCTGCTGCAGCGTCGAGGTCATGAACGGTGCGTAGGGCTTGCGGGTGTACGGCTTCTGCTCGACCGACGTGACGGCCAGCTGGGCGCCGCGCAGGCCACCGGCCAGCGCGTTGGCCGCGGTCTCGTCGAGCACCAGCACTTCGTCGGGCTTCTTGACGGCACCGAGGGAGTCGAAGTCGCGGCCGGTCGCGACGCGGCGCCCGTCGACGGTGTTGAGCTTGGCGACGAAGGTCGGTGGGCTGGCCTGGGCGTCGGACACGCTGGCGTCCAACTCGGCGGTGACGTCCCAATATCCGGCACTGCGGAACGCCATCCGCTCGCGTTCACGCTGGACGATGATGCGGGTGGCCACCGACTGCACGCGACCCGCCGACAGCTTCGGCGCGACCTTCTTCCACAGCACGGGGCTGACTTCGTAGCCGTAGAGCCGGTCGAGGATGCGGCGGGTCTCCTGCGCGTCGACCAGGTCGTTGTCGAGGTCACGGGGGTCCTCGGCGGCGGCCCGGATCGCGGGCTCGGTGATCTCGTGGAACACCATCCGCTTGACCGGGATGCGGGGCTTGAGCGTCTCGAGCAGGTGCCAGGCAATGGCCTCGCCCTCGCGGTCACCGTCGGTGGCGAGGTAGAGCTCGTCGACGCTCTTGAGCTTGTCTTTCAAGTCCGCGACGGTGCTCTTCTTGTCGGGGCTGATGATGTAGAGCGGTTCGAAGTCGGCGTCGACGTTGACCCCGAGGCGGGCCCACGGCTCGGACTTGTACTTGGCCGGCACGTCAGCGGCGGCCCGCGGCAGGTCGCGGATGTGCCCACGAGAAGATTCGACGATGTAGTTGGAGCCCAGGTAGCCGGCGATTTTGCGCGCCTTGGTGGGCGACTCGACTATGACGAGTCGTCGCACCGACCCGTTTCTGCCGCTGCCGCGGTCCCGGTCAACCACTTAGAAAAGCTCCACTTCTTCTGCTGCCTGCGGACTGCATTTACTCACGCGACCCGCCCTGGCAACTGACAATTTCGCACCCCGGGCTTGCCGACGCAAACCGTCCCTCCCCTGCCGAGGTACCGCGGCCGAGCTAGATCCGCGGCCACTGCGCCAACGCCTCGGCGCCCGCGGGAGGTTCCCCCACGTTCTCTACCAGGCGCGATAGACGTCGTCGTCCACTGATTCGCAGCGCCGGACGCGACCCCCTGGTACCGATGAGAGTCGGCGCGATCCCGACTCTCATCATCGCTGACGCCAGCGCAGAATGCGTGTCGGGCGCGTGAGGATCCAGTCCGAGCAAGTAGCGATCGGCCTCCGGGGTGCCTGACGCGAGCGTCCAGGCCCGCAATTCCCGCGGCCCGGGCAACCACTGCGGCGGGACGGTCTTGACCGCTCCTCGCGTCCACTGCGCGGCGATTCCGCCCAATCGGGCGTCTGCGGCGGTGCGCACCAGCGGGTTGTTCTCGTCGGTGCGGGCGATCTCGGGTTCCAATCCGGCGTCGGCGATCATCACGGCCAGCTCCTCCGCGCGCCACAGGTGCTCGACCACCACCGACAGCCGCGCCGCACCGCCGACGAGCACCACCTGGCCCGGCCCGGCCAGCAGGCCCGTCAGATCGGCGATCGCCGGGGGCACCGACTCCGCAGAAAAGAAGGACAGCTGGCTCACATCGACGAGATTAGGCCAGCGATACCCTGCAGACGCGTGACCCGGCCGCAGGTCCCGCTCCCACAACAGATCACCCCCGCGTCATCCGAGTGGACGGCGCGGGGGTGACGTGAGGTCTTTGGTGGTGTTCTGCTCAGACGGCGCGAACGCCGGTGGCCTGCGGGCCCTTGGGGCTCTGGCCGACCTCGAACTCGACCTTCTGGTTCTCTTCCAGGGTGCGGAAGCCGGAACCCTGGATCTCCGTGTAGTGGACAAAAACGTCAGCGGAGCCGTCCTCGGGGGCGATAAAGCCGAAGCCCTTCTCCGCGTTGAACCACTTCACAGTTCCCTGTGGCATCTTTCGTACTTTCCTTCTCTATATTCACCGGGTGCGGTCCGCCGCTTCTCGGCAGTCCGGGCCCGTTCCGACCGCCATACCTTCGTGGAGTGCTCGGAACTCGACCCGACCTACAACCCTCGCAGGAACCGCGATCGCAACGTCGTTCCTGCGGGTGCTTTTACACGAACACAGAAGCTGCGACCGCGATTAGTCAACCACGTTCATGGCTGTGGCGACAGTCTCGCGGTCATCACGTGGTGAACAATTCACGTACAACGAGTTCTGGGCCGGGTTTTGGGCGGCCCGAGTACTTAACCAGAAGGGTCCGATGACAGATCCGGTGCCGGATTTCGGTCGCGAGTTGCTCGCTTGTGCGGTCGAAGGCACCCCCGCCGACGAGCACCCGCTGCGCCATGTCGCGGACCTGGCGCCGAGGCGTGCGAGAACGCACGCGTGGCCATCCTGGGTAGACCCAGATGTGGTGCGGGCGTTCCATGATCGTGGCGTCGAGTCGCTGTGGTCCCATCAACTGGCCGCGGCGGAGCTCGCCCGCGACGGGCGCCATGTGGTGCTGAGCACAGGCACCGCGTCCGGCAAGTCGCTGGCCTACCAGCTACCCATATTGACGGGTTTGAAGGACAACCCTCGGTCACGGGTGCTCTACCTGTCCCCCACCAAGGCACTCGGACACGACCAGTTGCGCGCCGCCGCATCGTTGACGGCCTCAATCCCCGACCTGAACGACGTGGCGCCGACGGCCTACGACGGAGACACTCCCTCGGAGGTGCGCCGCTTCGCGCGGGAACGGTCGCGATGGATCTTTTCCAACCCCGACATGATCCACATGTCCCTGATGCGCAATCACGCGCGCTGGGCGGTGTTTCTGCGCAACCTCCAATACGTCGTCGTCGACGAATGTCATTATTACCGAGGGATTTTCGGCTCCAATGTGGCCATGGTGCTACGCCGGCTGTTGCGGCTGTGCGCGCGGTATTCGCCGGCTGAGCGCATGCCCACGGTCATCTTCGCCAGCGCGACGACGTCGCAGCCCGCGGCGACCGCGTCGGAGTTGATCGGCCAGACGGTGGCGGAGGTGACCGAGGACGGCTCACCCCAGGGCGGCCGTACCGTTGCGCTGTGGGAGCCGGCCCTGCTGCCCGACCTGTTGGGCGAGAACGGCGCTCCGGTGCGGCGTTCCGCCGGCGCCGAAGCCGCCAGGGTGATGGCCGACCTGATGGCTGAGGGAGCACGCACGTTGACGTTCGTGCGCTCCCGCCGCGGAGCCGAACTCGCAGCGCTCGGCGCCAGGGCCCGGCTGGCCGACACCGCACCCCATTTGGCGGAGCAGGTCGCGTCGTACCGCGCGGGATATCTCGCCGAGGACCGCCGCGAACTCGAGCACGCACTCGCCGACGGCAGGCTGCGCGGGATGGCGACCACAAACGCGCTGGAGCTCGGAGTCGACATCGCGGGCCTCGATGCCGTTGTGCTGGCCGGCTTTCCGGGAACCGTCGCATCGTTCTGGCAGCAGGCCGGCCGCGCGGGCAGGCGCGGGCAAGGAGCGCTGATCGTCCTCATCGCTCGCGATGATCCGCTGGACACCTACCTGGTGCACCACCCGGCGGCGCTGCTCGACAAACCCATTGAGCGGGTGGTGATAGACCCCGCGAACCCGTACGTGCTGGGACCTCAGCTGCTCTGCGCGGCAACAGAATTGCCATTGACCGACGCCGAGGTGCGCATGTGGGATGCCGAGGCGGTGGCCGCAGCCCTCGTCGATGACGGACTGCTGCGCCGTCGCGCCGGCGGATACTTTCCCGCCCCGGGACTGGACCCGCACCCCGCTGTGGACATCCGCGGCTCCGGCGGTGGGCAGATCGCAATCCTGGAAGCGGCCACGGGACGAATGCTCGGCAGCGCGGGGGCGGCCCAGGCCCCGGCATCGGTGCATCCTGGCGCCGTTTATCTGCATCAGGGCGAGAGTTATGTCGTCGATTCCCTCGATTTCGAGGACGGGATCGCCTTCGTGCACGCCGAGGACCCCGGTTACACGACATTCGCACGCGAGATCACCGGCATCACCGTCACCGGACCGGGGCAACGCACCCAACACGGGCCCGTCACCGTCGGCCTGGTCCCCGTGTGTGTCAGCAACACCGTGACCGGATATCTGCGCCGGCGCCTCGACGGCGAGGTGATCGACTACGTCGAACTGGAGATGCCGACACGAAACCTGGAGACGATGGCGGTGATGTGCACCGTTACTCCGGAAGCACTGCAGGACAACGGAATAGATCAACTACGGGTACCGGGTTCGTTGCACGCTGCCGAGCACGCCGCGATCGGACTGCTACCGCTGATGGCCAGCTGCGACCGCGGCGACATCGGAGGCGTGTCGACGGCGGTCGGCCCGGTCGACGGCCTGCCGACGATCTTCGTTTACGACGGCCACCCGGGCGGCGCCGGCTTCGCCGCCCGCGGGTTCCACACGCTGAGCCAGTGGTGGGAGGCGACCGCGTCGGCCATCGAGGCATGCGAATGTTCTACCGGGTGCCCGTCGTGTGTTCAGTCACCGAAATGCGGCAACGGCAACGACCCACTCGACAAACCCGGAGCCGTGCGCGTGTTGCGCCTGGTCACGGGCGCCCTGGCGGCGAATGACGGTATCGGCCATCGGTAGGATCTGCCCATGACCCACGACTGGCTGCTCGTGGAAACACTGGGCACCGTGCCTGTCGTCGTCGCACATGGCTCCCACACCAAAGACCAGATTCCGATCGGCACCTTCCTGCGGCGCAGCCCCCACCTGATGGCGATCCAGACCGCCATCGGCGAAACAGTGCGTGGTGCGACCGGCCTGAGCAGCATCACACCCAAGAACGACCGAGTGATCCGGACCGAGGTGGTCCAGATGTCTGACGGCCGCATCCACGGCGTACAGATATGGCTTGGAGCGCCCGACGAAGCGCCGCCCGAGCGCCCGCTGGTGGGCCCACTGATGTGGGACCTGACCGCGGGCACCGCGACCGATACCGTCGAATCCCTTCAGGTCGGTGGATGGGATCCGGCCAGGCAGATGACCCACGGGCGCGCGTTCGCCGACGACCTGCCGCGCCGCGAATTGAAGCGCAACGAAGCCGAAGTGATCAGCATGGTGATCAATCCGGAAGTGGGAGTGACCATCTGCGACACCTGGGATGTCGTCGACTATCGCGGCGAGCCGATCACCGTCGGGTTCGTCGCGCGGTCGGTGCCCGAGATTCAGGACGACGGCAGCGAACGGCTCATCTGCCGCGCGATGAACTGGCGCAGCGTCCGCGAAGGCCCGGGCATCCAGCATGACCTGTTGGCGCAGCGGATCCTCGACGGGCTCGCGCAGCCGGGTGTGCACCGGGCCCTTGTGGACCCGAAGAACTGGACGCTGTTGAAGTGGCTGGACGACCCGGTGCCGTTCTTCGACTGGCGCGCAGGCATGGTCCGCGAGCAGGCCGTCCATCCTCATGATCGGCAGACGATGAAGCGGATGGCCACCGACTTCGACACCGGCGCCGCCAGCGGCGTGCTGCGGATGGCCGGCAATCGCGGCGGCTGGACCCCGGTTCACGTGACGGTCAACCGTGTCGAACTGGGTAAGGGCATCCACGCCGGCCTGGCGTCGCTGCGACTGCCGACAACGGCCGAGCTCAGCGCAGCTGGTATCGACGAGCGCACCGATTCGTAAGCGCGCTGCGGCAACGACAATGCGCAGAACCCAGGCGTGAAGTCCTGATCGGGGCGCGCCGTGGCCTCGCGCCTGAATCCGTCGCGACTAACCCGGCCCGGCGCGGGCGACGGCGCGGGCGTGCGCGGTCCGGAAGAGCCGCAGGGAGACCCGGGCCTCCACCGTCACAGTCAGATCGAGATCGTCGACTGAACAGCCCACGGCAGCCGTCGCCATCCGCTGAGCTATCGCCGACGCCCGCGCGCACGCCTGCGCAATGCCGGCAGGCACCGTCGCCGCGCCGGCGAGCGCAGCGAGGTCGGCGGCCGCCTGGGCCCGATGACGTCCCACCACAGACGCGCCGATCTGTGCTGCGCCGACCGTAACCGCCACCAGCACCGCACACATCGCGGCCGCAACCATGCTCGCCGAGCCCCGCTCACCGTCCACCCTCCTCGGCGGCGGAAACACCCTCGGCACCGATCGACACCATCGGCAACAGCGCCGATCTCGTAGTGACCCTCGCCACGACGAAATCGCCGTCGCGCCGAATATCGATGACCGCGTCGGGCGGTGCGATGCCTTGCGCAGTGCGCGTCGCCGATGCGGCATCGCCTCGCGCTGCCAGCCGCGCGGCCTCGCGCGCCGCGTCGATGCACCGCACCTGCATGCTGATCGCGGTGAGTCCGGCCAGACAGACTGCCAGGACGGCCACCAGCGCCACCACCGCGAATGCCGCTTCGGCAGTGGCGATTCCGGCATCGTCACTCAGACGTTCGTGCTCAGAGCCCGGTTGATGATGTTGGTCAGCGCGGTGACGATCGAATCTCCCGTGACCACCGTGTAGAGGATTGCCCCGAACGCGGCCGCGGCAATGGTGCCTATCGCGTACTCGACCGTCGACATCCCGTCGTCGGCAACCGCGAGCACGATCAACCGTGTCCGAAGATCCTGAAGGCGTTGTCTCACCACTGTTTCTCCTTTGCATTCCGTCACAGCACTCCTGTTTGCAGAACTTCACCGGCGAGTCCTGCGACCACGGGCACGATGCCCAGACACAGGAATGCCGGGAGGTAACAAAGCCCGAGAGGGCCGGCCATCAATACCGAGGCCCGCTCGGCTCTCGCGCTCGCCGCGTCGGACGCCTCGCCGCGCAGTTGAACGGCCAGATCCTCGACACCGTGGGCAAGCGCGCTACCCGATGCCGCCGAACGCCTGGCCATCCGTAGGAAGGCCTGCAGATGACCGTCCGCCGCACTCGCCGGACTTGCCCAGGCGTGCGCGGGTTCAGCGCCGAGCGCGAGAAGGTCGGCGGCTCGCTGCAGCAGCGTCGCCATCTCCGTGGGCGCAGATTCGGCGACTGCCGCCGCGGCTGTTGAGACCGCCATGCCGGATCGCAGGCACGCTGCAAGTACGTCGAGGCTTGCCGCTACGGCGAGAGGGTCCTCGTCCGGTTCCCGTCTCTGCGCGTCGCCGGAGGCCGCCAGGCCACTCCGCATCCTGGTGAGCGATACCGGGGGCAGCGCGAGAACCGCCGCGGCGAGAAGTACCGCAGACCAGATCACGCCAGTACCCGCGACGTGATCCGGTCCGACCACATCAGGCCGCAGCAGACGAACAGCGTCCCGGCCACCAACAGCCATCCCCCGAATCCGCCAGACATCAACAGGGTGAGCGGCTCGGCTCCGATGGCGTGACCGAGGAGCACGCCCAGAAGTGGAAGGCACGCCAGTATCGCGGCCGTGGCCCGCGCACCGGCCATTCCCGCCTCGACGCGGCCACGGAATCGCTCCCGTTCGGTGATGTCCCGTTGCGCGGCCTGCATGAGCGTCGCGATCGCCAGACCGTGCGTTTGCGCCAGCTGCCAGCACACCGCGAGGCGATTCCAGTGTCCTGGTGACGCCGACGATTCACCCTCGGTCCGCAGCCCCTCCGCGACGTCGGCGCCCAAGACGGCGCGTGCCGCCACCGCCCCCAGCGAGGCCGCCGTCGGGCCATCTGCCTCTTGAGCGGCAGCATCGATCGCGGCCACCGGGTGGGCGCCGATACGCAGCTCTCCGACCAGGACGTCGAGAACCCCCTGCAACGAGGCCCCCTCCTCGGCACGCCGGCGTCGCCGCGCCGCGATCCGGCGCCGGACAAGCAACGTGCCGAACAGCATTCCCAGCGCCACCGCCACCATCGGTGTCGAGATCAGCGACACGGCCACGCATGCCGCCGCCGCGGCCGCGGGCGCGGGCAGTGCCTTTCGCCGCCGGGCGACCGACAGCAGCGCTCGGGCGCGCCACCGCGCGTCGGCGGGCACGAGCAGCACGGCCAACGCCAGGGCCAGCGCCGACGCCGCGGTCACGACACCCCCCGCAGGCGGACCATGTCGCGCAGGGCATCGGCTCCGGACCCGAAACCACGCTCGCAGTGCCAGCAGGAAACGACCTCGACGCGGCCGCCTTCTCCGCGGCGCAGTACCCCCACCTCGCTGAGCCGTCGGCGCCCCGAACGATCTCTGGCCACATGAAGCACCACCTGAATCGCGGCCGCCAGTTGACTGTGCAGGGCGGTCCGGTCCAGTCCGCCGAGTGCGGCCAACGCCTCGAACCGGGCAGGCACCTCCGCGGGGCTGTTCGCGTGTACCGTGCCCGAACCCCCGTCGTGACCGGTGTTCAGCGCGGTCAGGAGGTCGACGACTTCAGCGCCACGAACCTCGCCGATGACGATCCGGTCGGGCCGCATCCGCAGCGCCTGCTTGACCAGATCGCGAACCGTGACTTCGCCCGCCCCCTCGACGTTGGCGTTGCGGGCCACCAGCTTGACCAGATGCGGATGGTCCGGTGCGAGTTCCGCGGCGTCCTCGACACAGACGATGCGCTCGTGTTCCGGCACCGCGGCCAAGAGCGCGGCGAGAAGTGTGGTCTTGCCCGCTCCTGTTCCGCCGGAGATGACGAATGCCAGGCGCGCGCTGATCACATCCCGTAACAGTGCGGCCGCATCGTCGTCGATGGTGCCCGCGCCGATCAGCGCATCCAGGTTCTGGTTCGCAGGTCGCAGCACCCGCAGTGAAAGGCATGTCCCCGCAGCCGCGATCGGAGGCAGCACCGCATGCAAGCGGACCGTCAGCGCACCTCCCGGATCACCGGCGCTCAGACCGCGGAGATGGCCGTCCACCCAAGGTTGGGCTTCGTCGAGGCGGCGGCCCGCGCTCAACGCCAACCGCTGCGCCAGCCTGCGGACAGCCGCCTCATCAGCGAATCGCACCGAGGCCCGCCGCAGACCCATGCCGTCGTCGATCCAGACCGAGTCCGGTGCGGTCACAAGCACGTCTGTGGTGCCCGGCGCCGACAGCAGCGGCTCCAGAACACCGGCCCCGACCAGCTCTGTCTGCAGCTCACGCATGCTCGTCAGAACTTCCGCATCGCCGAGCACACCGCCGGACTCAGCTCGGATGGCTGCGGCAACGACGCTGGGGCGCAACGGGACCGCCTCTGCTGCGAGACGCTCGCGGACACGCTCGATCAGCGGAACGCTCATGCCGCCAACTCCGTCATGCTCAGCAGCTGCGGGTTCTGGCAAAGGACCGACAGCACTTCACGCGCGGCCTTCCCCAGGGGTGACCGCGGCCGGACCTGCAAACCACCGCGCTCCAACGCAGTGTCGATTCCGGGCTGTGGCCGCATGGCCGCGAGGACCGGCAGACCGACAATCCGCGCGACATCGACCGGCCGCAGGCCACCCGGCGCCGGGCCGCGCACCACCGCCCCGGTGTTCGGATTGGCCGCGGTGACCCACTGAGCCGTCGCCGCAGCGGCGGCGCACGAGCGCACATCCGCGGAAGTGACCAACACCACAAGGTCCGCCGACGCCACCGCAACCTCGCTGGCGGCGCTCGGGCGCCGAGCCACATCGCACACCACGGTGACACCGCCGCGACTGCCGGCGTCGATCACCGCGCCCAGGGGTGCGGCGTCGATGTCGTTGCTGAATCCGTCACCAGACAACACACGGCTCCCCGACAGCACGGTGACCCCGTGCCGCTTCGGAAGTGCGTCGCGAAGCGCCGCATAGCTCACTCGGCCGCCTGCCAGCGAAAGGTCGGGCCACCGCAGTCCGGGCTGGGTCTCGCTGCCGAGCACCAGGTCGAGACCACCGCTCCACGGATCGCCGTCGACGAGAAGAGATTCCGCGGCCGCCTGGGCGACCGCCGTTGCGAGAACCGACGCCCCGCCACCGCCACGACCCGCGACGACCGCTACGACAGGACCGCGGGCGCCGGATTCACCGCCGGTCTCTGTGGCGTCCGCCAGGACCGCCATCAGCTCGCGATCATCGGTCGGCAACGTCACGATCTGTTGCGCACCAATGGCGACAGCGGCTTCCCAATCCGCCGGCGCGGGTGGCCCTGTGCTGATCAGAAGGACGCGAGCGCGTCGGGGCAGGCCGCGGGCAGCGCATCGACGCGCGGCGGCCGAATCCACCAACACCGCCGCGGCGCTCGTCCAGACGCGTCTGTTCGACGGATCACTCGCCCGCACGATCCGCAGGCCGGCTGCCGCGACCACCCGGTCGATATCGGCGTTGAGGACTTCGTCATCGACGAGCGCGAGAATCCCGTCCGTGGCGTTCATGGGTCCAACCCTGCGGCGGAATCGAACGGCCCGAAAGGGTCACAGCAAGGATCTGTGGATCAACTCGGGTCTGTGGACAGATTGCGAATCGACGTATGGACACATTGCGAAGCCGATAGTGAAAACACCATTCCGCAACAAATTGACGTTGAGTGATCTATCCGTCTGGCGAAAACACCCCACAAAAGGGACGACCCCCGCCAGGGGGGGAGGAGGCGGAGGTCGTCGTGTATCAGCCCCGGGGGGTCGGGCTGATGCACACCCGGCATAAGCCGAGTAGAGCCCACTATACACACGCCAGACAGGGCCAGCGCAAGTATCGAATTGGCAACGACTCGGCGCGGCGCGGCGAAAGATTACAGATCCAGACAGGTGTCGTGAACTGCCAATTTGTACGATCGAGCACGATCTGTCACGCAACCCACCTCTATGCTGGCCGTGTGACCTCACCCGATCCGGCGGATGAGAGTAGCCAGGCGCGCGATGCGTCCCCCTCATCGGACCGCCCCATTCGCACCGCCGCCTTCTTCGATCTCGACAAAACAGTCATCGCGAAATCGAGCACTTTAGCTTTCAGCAAACCATTCTTCAGCCAGGGGCTCATCAACCGCCGCGCCGTGCTGAAGTCGACCTATGCGCAATTCCTTTTCCTCATGTCAGGCGCCGACCACGAGCAGATGGACCGGATGCGGTCCTATCTGACGAACATGTGCGCCGGCTGGGATGTTGAGCAGGTCAAGGCTGTCGTCGGTGAGACGCTGCATGACATCGTCGACCCCCTCGTGTTCGCTGAGGCCGCCGAACTCATCGCCGACCACAAGTTGTGCGGCCGCGATGTCGTCGTGGTGTCGGCATCCGGGGAGGAGATCGTGGGACCGATCGCGCGGGCCCTGGGTGCCACACATGCGATGGCAACACGGATGGTCGTCGAGGATGGCAAGTACACCGGCGACATCGCCTTCTACTGCTTCGGTGAGGGCAAGGTCGAAGCGATACGCGCGCTGGCCGAACGCGAGGGTTACGCGCTCGAGCATTGCTATGCCTACTCGGACTCGATCACCGACCTGCCGATGCTCGAATCCGTGGGCCATCCGACCGTCGTCAACCCGGACCGGACGCTGCGCAAAGAAGCCGTGGCACGCGACTGGCCGATCCGCACCTTCTCCAGGCCGGTGTCACTGCGAGACCGGGTGCCGACGCCCTCGGGCGCCGCCGTCGCGACCACGGCCGCAGTCGGACTGAGCGCACTGGCGGCCGGCGCGCTGACCTACTCGCTGCTGCGCCGTTTCGCGTTCTGACGCAAGCCACGTGCGGGTAGCTGGACCGGTCTCGTAACGATCAGGGGTCGCAACCCAATTCACCCTTGATGTGACCGGAGTCACGGAGTACAAAGGAAGCACGGAAGCCGGGCGAGGCCAAGGTCGAGCCGGAAGAGAAGGCTCGATCTCCCGACCTCGGCTCCTAGCACGGGTCCCGGAACCCACGCGGAGCACATACCGCGGAATAGGTAAGAGTGTTGCGGGCCTGCGTAATTGCGAAGATCGGACGACCTCGACGGTCCTTTGGGTGGGGCTGCGGTCGAAGCGGAGCGCAAGGACGCCGAGGCCACCCACGCAACCCGATACGCACGCTTGGTAACCGGAGCCCCGTGCTAGCGGGCGGTGAGCCGATGTGGTCGCGAGACCATCCGGAGCACCGCCCGCTTCATGTTGCTAGGGCGTGTGAGCAGAAGGCGACCGAGAACGCTCAGGACTGCGGTGCCTGAGCGATCGACAGGGCCTCTCGCGCGCCCGCGTGCAGCGCCTCGTTGCTCAGCAGCAACCACGCCGTGAGGCCGTCCGGCGTGCCCGACGCAAATCCCCGTGCGGCCGCCCGATAGTCGTTCGAGCGCTTCATCCAGTGCATCTCGGGCACACCGAGTCCGTGCGGGTCCAGTCCGCTGGCGATCGTGACCAGCCGCGAGACCGCGCGGGCCACCACGCCGTCGGCACTGCCGAAAGGTTCCAACGTCAGCAGCTCGCCGTGCGCCACCGCGGCGAGCACTGTGGCCGGCACCCTTGTTCCGCCGGTCGCGATATCCGCCAGCAGTTCCAGTCGGCGGCCCGCGCCTTCCCGGGGGCGGCCCAGCTTGTCGTCGGAGACGAGGTCCGCCGCAGCCAGCGCGTGCAGCCGGGCGATCGCCTGCAACGGCGCGCGCCGCCACACGCCGATCAGTGCACCCTCGCCGCCTTCCAGCGCCTCGGCGACCCGCAGCGCACCGGCAAGCACCGGGTCACTCCGCCCGCCAGAGTCGTCGGAGCCCCCTCCGTCGGGCGAGAACTGCAACGGCCCGCCGTCCAGTACCGACGACGCCCGGGCGGCCCGCAGCGAGGCTTCGGCGGCGGTCTTCGGCCAGCCGCGCAGATTGGTGCGGTGCCGGTGGGCTCGGCCGAGCGCCTCGCGCGCTTCTTCGCCCGCTTCGGCGACGCCGGGCAGCTCGGTCAGCGGAGCCAGCGGGTCGGTCACGCCCCAGAAGATACCGTTGGACCGGCGAGGCCTGACGTTCGTCGCGCCGCAGATGCCGCCCGCAGCCCCGGATGTGAGTTGCCAACGTCGATGCAACGTTGGGTGACTACCCTCACAGTCATGACCGAGACGCACGTGGACGCCCAAGCGTCCTATCCTCCGGCCCCCGAGTTCGCCGAGAACGCCAACGCCACTGCCGACCTCTACGACGAGGCCGAGGCTGACCGGCTGGGGTTCTGGGCCAAGCAGGCCAACCGGCTCAGCTGGGATACGCCCTTCACCGAGGTGCTCGACTGGTCGGAGGCGCCGGTCGCCAAGTGGTTCGTCGGCGGCAAGCTCAACGTCGCCTACAACTGCGTCGACCGCCACGTGGAGGCGGGCAACGGCGACAGGATCGCGATCCACTGGGAGGGTGAGCCCGTCGACCACTCGCGCAGCATCACCTATGCCGAGCTCAAAGACGAGGTCTCCCAGGCTGCCAACGCGCTGACCGAGCTCGGCCTCGAATCCGGTGACCGCGTCGCGATCTACATGCCGATGGTGCCGGAGGCCATCGTCGCGATGCTCGCATGTGCGCGCCTCGGGGCCATGCACTCCGTCGTGTTCGCCGGGTTCTCCGCGTCCGCGCTGAAGGCCCGCATCGACGACGCGCAGGCCAAGCTGGTGATCACCACCGACGGCCAGTACCGCCGCGGCAAGGCCGTGTCGCTGAAGGAAGGCGTCGACGAGGCCATCGAAGGGTTGGGCGAGGATAGCCCCGTCGAGCACGTTCTCGTGGTGCGCCGCACCGGGATTGACACACCGTGGACCGAGGGTCGCGACCTGTGGTGGGACGAGGTCGTCCCGAAGGCTTCGACCGAGCACATTCCAGCGGCGTTCGACTCCGAGCATCCGCTGTTCCTGCTCTACACCTCGGGCACCACCGGCAAGCCCAAGGGCATCATGCACACCTCCGGCGGCTACCTGACCCAGGCGTCCTATACCCATTTCAACGTGTTCGACGTCAAGCCCGAGACCGATGTGTATTGGTGCACAGCCGATATCGGTTGGGTCACGGGGCACAGCTACATCGTGTACGGGCCGCTGTCCAACGGCGTCACGCAGGTCGTCTACGAGGGCACCCCGGCGTCGCCGGACGAGCACCGCCACTACCAGGTGATCGAAAAGTACGGTGTCACAATCTATTACACCGCCCCCACGCTGGTTCGCACGTTCATGAAGTGGGGTCGCCAGATCCCCGCCGAGCATGACCTGTCGACCTTGCGGCTTCTCGGTTCGGTCGGTGAGCCGATCAACCCCGAGGCGTGGCGCTGGTACCGGATGGCGTTCGGCGGGGACAAGACCCCGATCGTCGACACCTGGTGGCAGACCGAAACCGGCGCGATCATGATCTCGCCGCTGCCCGGCGTGACGGAGTGCAAGCCGGGGTCGGCGATGCGCGCGCTGCCGGGGATCTCGGCCAAGATCGTCGACGACGACGGCAACGAGCTCGACCCGCAGCCCGACCACGGCGAACACGTCACCGGTTACCTGGTGCTCGACAAGCCGTGGCCGTCGATGCTGCGCGGCATCTGGGGTGACGAGGAGCGCTACCGGGAGACGTATTGGTCCCGGTTTGCCGAGCAGGGCTGGTACTTCGCCGGCGACGGCGCCCGGTACGGCAAGGACGGCGAGATCTGGGTGCTGGGCCGCATCGACGACGTCATGAACATCTCGGGGCACCGCATCTCGACGGCGGAGGTCGAATCGGCGCTTGTCGGGCACTCCGGGGTGGCCGAGGCCGCGGTGGTCGGCGCGACCGACGAGCACACCGGTCAGGCAATCTGCGCGTTCGTGATCCTGAAGTCGAGTGCGCACGGCGGCGAGAAGAACATGGTCGACGAGCTCCGCGCCGAGGTGGCCCGCGAGATCTCCCCGATTGCCAAGCCGCGCGAGATCCACGTCGTGCCCGAACTGCCGAAGACGCGCAGCGGCAAGATCATGCGTCGCCTCCTTCGCGACGTCGCCGAGGGCCGCGAGCTCGGCGACACTTCGACGCTGGTGGACCCGAGCGTGTTCGAGGCGATTCGCGCCAGCAAGTAAGCGCCGGATGCAGGTGCGCCAGATCACGCCTGCGCCGCCGTTCGGTTTCGCTCCCGGGATCCGTCTTCATGACAGTCACACGATCTCGAAAGGAGCGATCATGAGCGCACTCACCAACTCCGACCGCCGGCCTGCCCGACGTTCGGGCGGGGCCGCCAAGGCGACGCTGGTTCTCGCACTGATCCTTACCGTCGCACTGGCGGTGTTCGTCCTGCAGAACACCGTGCACACCACCGTCAACTTCGTGGGCTGGAACTTCGATGTGTCCCAGGGTGTCGCGCTGCTGGGTGCCGCGGGCGTGGGTGCCGTGATTGCGCTGGTGGTCAGTGCCGCGATCCGGCTCCGCCGCGCCGTCCGTTGACCGAAGCGCCGTCCGTTGGCCTAGGAGCCGATCGGCCGGAACCCGGTGCCCGGTCGGCCCTTGGCGGCGATGTCGGCCAACTGCGTGTTGATCGACATCGTCACGGCGGGCGTGTGCAGCGGGATGAATTTGACGACGCAGGTCGGCAGGTCCTCGGAGAACGCTCCGTGGATCATGCCGACGAGTCGGTTGTCGACGGTGACCGGCGCGCCCGAGTCGCCGGGACCTCCGCAGACCTGGTTGACGATCGTGCCGGGTTCCTGTCCGGGCCCCCAGGTGACTCCGCAGGAGTAGCCGGTGGTGCGAC
The DNA here is from genome assembly GCF_001650495.1 of Mycolicibacterium iranicum. Lineage (GTDB taxonomy): Bacteria > Actinomycetota > Actinomycetes > Mycobacteriales > Mycobacteriaceae > Mycobacterium > Mycobacterium iranicum_A. Next base: position 418,626 of record NZ_LWCS01000001.1, read on the forward strand.
CGAGCTTGCAGGCCACGTCACCGAACGCCGGGTCGGGACCGAGGCCGTCGATACGGAAGCCGTTGACCTCGTTGACAGGCGTGACCTTGGCGGGATCGAATCTGATCACCGCATAGTCGAGGATGTCGTTGCCCGCCACCATCTCCCCCACCAGGCCGGCGTTCTGCGCCCCCTCCGCGGCAACGACCGCGCCGGGGCCGCCGCAGTGTGCGGAGGTGAACCCGATCAGGTCGCCCTTGTTGTCGGTGCCGATGGCGGTCAAGGTGCACAGCGTTTCGCCGTTGACCACCAGCCCCGATCCGCCACCGAGCGGGATCGGCGACTGTGCATGCGCGGGTCCGGCGGCGAACGTGGCCGCAGCGCCCAGGCAGACGACCACGCTCACGAGCACCGCACGAACCGTCAGCCCGAGGCGGTGGGTTCTCAAGAAGTCACTCCCCATATCCGAAACAGTGAGCGCCCGACCCGCCCAGCAAGGAACCTAGGCAGTCTATCGTCGGCCGGAATCGTTTAGGGCGACGCCACGTGGCAACATGAACGCGACCAAGGAACCACAGGCGGGAAGGAAGCTTGTCGTGAGCGACCGCAGGAACGGCGTGCCCAACACCGTGACGTCGATACCGCTGGTGGATCCCCACGCACCGAAGCCCGATCCGTCGATCGGCGATTTGGTCAAGGATGCGACGGCGCAGGTGTCGACTCTCGTGCGCGCCGAGGTGGAACTGGCCAAGGCGGAGATCACCCGGGATGTGAAGAAGGGCCTCACCGGCAGCGTCTTCTTCATCGCGGCTCTGGTGGTGCTGTTCTACTCGACGTTCTTCTTCTTCTTCTTCCTCGCCGAACTGCTCGACAACTGGCTGTGGAAGTGGGCCGCGTACTTGATCGTGTTCGGCATCATGGTGGTGCTCACCGGCGTGCTTGCGCTGTTCGGGTATCTGAAGGTGCGACGCATTCGTGGTCCGCAGAAGACGATCGAATCGGTCAGGGAGCTCCCGGAGGCGTTGACGCCGGGTCCTGACAAGAAGGCCGACCACAAGGCCGTAGCCACGACGGACGGTCAGTCTGCACCGCAAAAAGATCCGTCAGGCTGGTAATGGGTCGACCCGATCCGTCGGTTGTGCGTATCGGCGGACCGTGGCGACATCTGGATGTACACGCCAACGGGATTCGGTTCCACGTCGTCGAAGCCGAACGCGGCGACGGCGTCGACGAGACAGTCGACCCGTCGAGGCCACTGACCGATCGTCCGCTGGTCATCCTGTTGCACGGGTTCGGCTCGTTCTGGTGGTCGTGGCGTCATCAACTCCGAGGGCTGTCGGGGGCCCGTGTGGTGGCTGTCGATCTACGCGGTTACGGCGGCAGCGACAAGCCGCCCCGCGGCTACGACGGCTGGACGCTGGCCGGTGACACCGCAGGCTTGGTGCGCGCGTTGGGCCACAACACCGCCACCCTCGTCGGCCATGCCGACGGCGGTTTGGTCTGCTGGGCCACCTCGGTGCTGCATCCTCGCGTGGTGCGTGCGATCGCTGTCGTGAGCTCCCCGCATCCCAGCGCGTTGCGGACGTCGACGCTGCGCCGGCGGGATCAGGGCCGGGCTCTGCTGCCGTGGATGCTGCGGTACCAGATGCCGGTGTGGCCCGAACGTGCGCTGACCCGCCATGACGGCGCCGAGCTGGAGCGACTGGTGCGCAGCCGTGCGAGCGCCAAGTGGCAGGCCGGCGAGGATTTCGCGGAAACCATCGCCCACATGCGCAGGGCCATTCAGATTCCGTCGGCCGCGCACTGCGCGCTGGAGTACCAGCGCTGGGCGGTGCGCAGCCAGCTTCGCAGCGAGGGCAGGCGCTTCATGCGTTCGATGCGCCGGCCCCTGGCGGTGCCGGTCCTTCATCTACGCGGCGACGCCGACCCTTATGTGCTCGCCGATCCGGTCTACCGGACGCAACGCTATGCGCCGCACGGTCGCTACGTCTCGATTGACGGCGCCGGGCATTTCGGCCACGAGGAAGCGCCTGCGGCGGTCAACGAACAACTCTCGCGATTCCTCTCCCAGGTGTACGGCTGATCAGCCGGCGCTGATGCAGGTACCGGTGGCCACCCGCGCGACGTTGCCGACCTTGGTCATCTGCGCCGCCACCTCCTGGGAGGTGAGCACGAATCCGGTGTCGACGTCGTCGACTGCCGCACCGAACACCACGCCGAGCACCTTGCCCTGCCGGTTGATCATCGGACCGCCCGAATTACCTTGGCGCACAGTTCCTCTGATCGTGTACACCTCGCGGGTGACGGTCGTGCTGCGGTAGATGTCGGGGCCGTTGAGCTCGATGACCTCACGGACCCGCGCCGGAGTCGCGGTGAAGTCCCCGCCACCGGGATAGCCCATGACGATGCCGTCGGTGCCGGTGGGCGCGAGCTCGTCGACGAACTGCAGCGGCGCGGACGGCAGGTTGGGCACGTCGAGGATCGAGATGTCCGCGTCGGGGTCGTACGACACGACGCCTGCGTCGTAGGTCTGGCCGTCGACCTCGACGGTCACGCTGTCGGACCCGGCGACCACGTGCGCATTGGACATGACCCGGTTGGGGGCGACGACGAACCCGGTGCCTTCCAGCACCTTCTGGCAGCTCTGGGCCACGCCGCGCACCTTGACCACGCTCGGCTGGGTGGTGCCCACGACAGCGGAGGCGGCCAGCGTGGGGTCGGGCGCGTCGACTGCGGCGACGGGCGTTGGGCCGAACGGTTTCAGAACGTCGTGCAGCCCCGCGGTCTCCCAAAGCGACGACAGTCGGGTGGGCACCGACCGCAGCCAGCTGGGCGCCACCGCGTCGACTTCGGCGATGACCCGGGAACCCTGAACGGCGGCAGCAAGATTGGGCTGGGGCGAGGACACCAGCGCGGTGCCCAGCAGCCAGGCCGCGGTCAGCACCAGAACCAGCTGCAGCGCCACCCCGACGACCGAGTCGGCGATACGCAGACCCGGGTTGCGGATCGCGCCGCGCACGGCCCTGCCGAGGACCACACCCGCGATCTCGCCGATCACGACGAGCACCAGGATCAGGAAAAGCGTCACGAAAAGCTTCGTGCGAGGCCCGTCGAGGTGGCTGACCACGTGCGGGGCGAGCAGAATTCCGGCAGCCGCGCCGAGCACCACCCCGACGAGGGCGAGCAGCGACCCGGGCGCCCCGGACCGCCAGCCCGAGATGGCGGCGAGGAGCGCGATGGCGAGGATGGCTATGTCGAGCCACTGTGACGAATTCATCGTTGCGCATCACCGTAGCTGCCCTCGGCGTCGAGTAACGCCATTGCATCGCCCAGTTCGTACAGTTTGTCGGTTTCCCACGGCACCGCCCAGCCCGCGACGTCGAGCATCGCCGCGATCACCTGGCCCGTGAAACCCCACACCAGCATCTCGTTCAGCAGGAACGCCGGCCCGGCCGACCGTCGCGTGTTCTCGCTGCGGTACACCATGATCCGGTTCTCCGGGTTGACGAACGCGCGCACCGGGACCCGGGCGACGTGTGCTGTCTCGCGTTCGTCGACGACGGCCACCGGGCCCGGATCGGGTGAGTACGCAAGCACGGGCACCACGTGGAATCCCGACGGCGGGATGAACATCTTCTCCAAGGTCGCCAGCGGCCGCAGCCGGCTCGCCTCGATACCCGTCTCCTCTGTGGCCTCCCGCATCGCGGTGTGCACAGGGCTTTCGTCGTCGGGATCCGCGGCGCCGCCGGGGAAGGCGGCTTGCCCGGCGTGATGCCGCAGCGTCGACGCGCGGACGGTGACCAGCAGGTCGGCATCCTCGGGGAGCGTCCCGCGCGCTCCGTCGCCCGGCCCGGAGAACAACACGAGCACGGCGGCATCACGGCGGGCGCCGGTCACCGCGGCGGTGGTGTTGGCTGCGGTCAGCGCCGCGAGCACCTCGGCGGGGACCCGACGACGGTAGGCGGCCTTGACGGCCCCGGGCTGGTCGACCAACGGTGCAAGCCAGGGCGGGGCCGCGGACGCAGACAGCTCACCTTCTCGGCAATCCCAGCTCACGCCACTCCAATCTTCGCGTCGACGGCCGCGGCGATCTCGTCGGCAGTCGCGAACGACCGGGGCAGGATCTCGGCAACGCTACCGTCGGCGCGCAGCACCACCGTCGCAGGCATCACGTTGGGCACCTCCAGTGCAGCGGCAATGGCGCGGCGCCCGTCCTGCACAGTCGGCAGGTGCACGCCGAGCTCGGCCATCCTGAGCAACGCGGCCGTCTCGTTCTCGTCCTGATGCACCGTCAGCACGAGCACTTTCGACCCGACACGTCGCTGATATTCGGCCATGGCCGGGAGTTCGTCGGCGCACGGCCCACACCAGTAGGCCCACAGGTTGAGCACCGCGGGACGGCCGGCGAGCGCCTCGGCGATGTCGACTCGCGAGCCGTCCCCCACGCATTCGAGCTCGATGCCGCGCAACGCCCCCGGACCCGGCCCGGCGCCGGGTCTCGGACATGGTTGCAGCTGCGCCTCGGCTCGCGGGCCTGCGAGAGCCTCGGCGGTGTCGGCATCGCGGCGGTCACGCGCGAAGACCGACTCCTGTCGCCCTGAGGGCGCGGATGGCTCGTCCCCGAGCTCCGCGTACAGCGCGACACCGAGCGCGATGAGGATCACCAACGCCACAATGCTCCAGCGGGCCGACGCGCTCACGGGCTCTAAAGCCCGGCCAGCGCCAGCAGATGCTCGGTCTCGGGGCCTTTGACCAGCGGTGCGGCGATCAGCGGGTCGGTCGGCCCTGCGCCGTAGGACGGGCAGTCCTTGGCGAGCACACAGACACCGCAGGCGGGTTTGCGTGCGTGGCACACCCGCCGCCCATGAAAAATGACCCGATGACTCAATAGCGTCCACTCGCTGCGCTCGATGAGGTCGCCGACGATGTGTTCGACCTTGACGGGATCTTCCTCGGACGTCCACCGCCAGCGCCGCACCAGCCTGCCGAAGTGGGTGTCGACGGTGATGCCGGGGATGTCGAAGGCGTTGCCGAGGATGACGTTGGCGGTCTTGCGGCCGATTCCCGGAAGCGTGACGAGCTCGTCGAGTGTGCGGGGCACCTCGCCGTCGAATCGTTCCTCCAGCGCCTGCCCGAGCCCGATGAGCGAATTCGCCTTGTTGCGGTAGAACCCGGTGGGACGGATGAGCTCCTCGAGTTCGGTCCGGTCGGCGGTGGCGTAGTCCCGTGCGGTGCGGTACTTGGCGAACAACGCCGGCGTCGTCATGTTCACTCGCACGTCCGTGCACTGGGCCGACAGGATGGTCGCCACCGCGAGTTCGAGTGGGGTGGTGAAGTCCAGCTCGCAGTACACATGCGGAAACGCTTGTGCGAGAGTCCGGTTCATTCGGCGGGCGCGACGGACGAGACCCAGAGGGGTCTCTTTGTCCCACTTGGCAGAAGACGCGCGGCGGGGTGCTTTGGCCACGCCCCGGCCCGCGGCCGACGATCCACTCACGGTCACCAGGCCAGCGTACTGACGAACACCGACACTCCCGGCTGTGGATCGGTCCTTAACGTGGACCTTTCGTGATCCCAACGAGATCTTGGCCGTGTTTACTTCGTCCTTGTGTCGTGGTTGCTCGTCGCGCTCATACCGGGTTTGTTGATGTTGGCGACCCTCGGGCTCGAGCGCGTCGAGTCGGGCCTGCGGCACGACACGATCACACCGGCCGACGTGGATCAATTTCTCGAACAGGCCGAGGCTGGACACGCCGCCGGGCTCGCCCACTCCCGGGCGGTGCACGCGCCGCACGCCGTCGATCGACGTGTCGACGGGCAGGACGCACCCGCCCGCGACGTCATCCAGCCGCTCTCGGCACGGGGTTTGCCGACACACGAGTATCTCCAGCACCTCGCGAATACTCAGTTTCGGCAGACCCGGCATGCCAATCGTGTGTAGCGTGGGCTGGTCACGCTAGGGGTCTCCTCGTCGGCAACGTCGGCGACGGCGTACCTCTAGACTGACCGGGCGATCTTTCGAGGTCGTCATTTGTCTGACAACCGAACGCTTTTAAGGGGCAACGTGGACGAGATCCTGGCCAGGGCCGGAATCTTCCAGGGCGTGGAACCCAGCGCAGTCTCCGCGCTGACCAAGCAACTGCAGCCCGTCGACTTTCCCCGTGGACACACCGTGTTCGCCGAGGGTGAGCCCGGCGACCGCCTGTACATCATCATCTCGGGCAAGGTGAAGATCGGCCGGCGTTCGCCGGACGGTCGGGAGAACCTGCTGACGATCATGGGTCCGTCGGACATGTTCGGCGAGCTGTCGATCTTCGATCCCGGCCCGCGGACGTCGAGCGCCACCACCATCACCGAGGTCCGCGCCGTGTCCATGGATCGTGAAGCGCTGCGGGCATGGATCGCCGATCGCCCCGAGATCGCCGAGCAGCTGCTGCGCGTGCTGGCCCGTCGCCTTCGCCGCACCAACAACAACCTCGCGGACCTGATCTTCACCGACGTGCCCGGCCGCGTCGCCAAACAGCTGCTGCAACTGGCTCAGCGCTTCGGCACCCAGGAGGGCGGCGCGCTGCGGGTGACGCACGACCTGACTCAGGAGGAGATCGCTCAGCTCGTCGGGGCGTCCCGGGAGACCGTCAACAAGGCGCTCGCCGATTTCGCCCACCGTGGCTGGATCCGCCTGGAGGGCAAGAGCGTGCTGATCTCCGACTCCGAACGCCTGGCGCGCCGCGCACGCTAGCGATTTCGGCGTGCTGGGTTGCGCTCAGCGCTACTGAGCACGCCCAAAACGCTCAGCGCCGTAGGTAGTCGAGCTGGGCCTGCACCGACGATTCGGCTGCGTCCCATAGCTTTTCGTCGACATCGATGTAGACGTGCTCGACGATCTGGCGTGCGTTCGCGTCCTCCCCGAGGTCGCGCAGGGCTGCGCGTATCTGGTCGAGCCGGTCCTCGCGATGCGCGAGATAGGTGTCGCTGACGGCCACCATGTCGTCGAGTTCGGGGCCGTGGCCGGGCAGCACTGTGCGGTGCCCGAGTCCGCGCAGCCGGCGCAGCGATTCGAGGTAGTCACCGAGGTCGCCGTCTTCTTGGTCGATGACGGTCGTGCCGCGCCCAAGGATGGTGTCCGCGGTCAACACGGCCTCGTCCACCAGGAAGGACACCGAGTCGGCGGTGTGCCCGGGTGTCGCCATCACGGTGATCTTCACACCCGCCGCATCGATGACTTCCCCGTCGGTCAGCGATCCGCCGAGTCCGCGCTGAAACCCGCTGCCCACCGAGCGGACGACCGCTCCGGTCAGGTCCACCATCCGGTCGATTCCGCCCGTGTGGTCGGTATGCCGGTGACTGATCAGGACGAGCGGTATCGGGCCGAGCGCGGCCAGACGCTCGATGTGTTCGTCCTTATCGTCGGGCCCGGGGTCGATGACGACCATCTCGTCGGTGCCCGGACCGCGCAGCACCCAGGTGTTGGTGCCTTCCAACGTGAGCAACCCCGGGTTCTCGCACAGCAGCACCGACGCGGTGTCGGTCACCGGCCGCAGCAGTCCGTACGCGGGGTGCTCCACCGACGCCCTAGCCGATCTCCGCGATGACTTCTACTTCCACCGGTGCATTGCGCGGCAACTCCGACACCCCGACCGCCGAGCGGGCATGCGCACCGGCGTCGCCGAAGATCTCTCCGAACAGCTCCGAAGCACCGTTGATGACGCCGGGCTGACCGTCGAAGCCGGGTGCGGACGCCACGAATCCGACGACCTTGACCACCTTGACGACGGAGTCGATGCCGACGAGCGCGTCGATCGCCGCCAACGCGTTGAGCGCGCACTGACGCGCCAACGCCTTGGCATCTTCGGCGGGCACCCCGGCGCCGACCTTGCCGGTCGCCAGCAGGGTGCCGTTGTGAATCGGCAGTTGGCCGGCGGTGTAGACGAGATTCCCGGTGCGCGTCGCGGGAACGTAAGCCGCCAAGGGCGCCACCACCTGCGGCAACTCGATACCCAGCTCGGTCAGTCGGGCCGACCAGTGTCCATTCCCCGGGTCGCTTCGCTCCTGCCCGCCGGCAGTCACTTGGCTCGCTTCAGATACGCGACGTGCTGCTCGCCGGTGGGTCCGGGCAGGACCGAGACGAGTTCCCAGCCGTCCTCGCCCCACTGGTCGAGGATCTGCTTGGTCGCGTGGGTCAGCAGCGGAACGGTGGCGTATTCCCATTTGTTCGCTTCACTCACGCTGCCCACCTCGTCTGTTCGGTCATGCGGCTGAGCTTATCCGGCCGTCGAGCTGCTATGGCTAGCATGCTGGAGTGGCTACCCCATCATCTGGATCTGCCGGCGCACCGGTCGGTGCCAAACCGGTCGGCTGGCCGTCGCGCCTGACCAAGGCGCGCCTGCATTTCGTCAGCGGCAAGGGCGGCACCGGCAAATCGACCGTCGCCGCAGCGCTCGCACTCGCGCTGGCCGCGGGCGGCCGCCGGGTCCTGCTGGTGGAAGTCGAAGGGCGCCAAGGCATCGCGCAGCTCTTCGATGTTCCGCCGCTGCCCTACGAAGAGCTCAAGATCGCGACCGCCGAACGCGGCGGCCAGGTCAACGCGTTGGCGATCGACACCGAAGCCGCGTTCCTCGAATACCTCGACATGTTCTACAACCTGGGCCTGGCCGGCCGCGCGATGCGCCGTATCGGCGCGGTCGAGTTCGCGACGACGATTGCGCCGGGCCTTCGGGACGTGCTGCTGACCGGCAAGATCAAGGAGATCGTCACCCGTAACGAGAAGGAACAGCCACGGGGCAAGGGGTTGAAGTATGACGCGGTGGTCGTCGACTCGCCGCCGACCGGCCGCATCGCGCGCTTCCTCGACGTGACGAAGGCGGTGTCAGACCTCGCCAAGGGCGGTCCGGTGCACTCCCAGGCCGAGGGCGTCGTCAAACTGCTGCACTCCGACCTGACGGCTATTCACCTGGTGACGCTGCTGGAGGCGCTGCCGGTCCAGGAGACGTTGGAGGCGATCACCGAACTGCGGGAGATGGGCCTGCCGATCGGCAGCGTCATCGTCAACCGCAACATTCCGACCTACCTGGCACCGGACGATCTGGCCAAGGCTGCCGAGGGCGTCGTCGACGCGGACGCGGTGCGGGCCGGCCTACAAGCTGCCGGAATCACGTTGTCGGAGGCCGACTTCGCCGGTCTGCTCACCGAGACCATTCAACACGCGACACGGATCGCGGCGCGCGCCGAAAGCGCGCAGCAGCTCGCCGATCTCGACGTGGCGCGGCTCGATCTGCCTGCGATCGCCGACGGAGTGGACCTGGGCAGTCTGTACGAACTTGCTGAAGAGCTCGCCCATCAGGGCGTGCGATGACTGGACGACAACGGGTGACGGGAGAACGTCGATGAGCGCCTGCGCGAAGAGGAGATGGCCCAGATGAGCGCTTGCGCGAAGAGGAGATGGCCCAGATGAGCGCGACCCCGGCGGCCCTCGACATGGCCTCGATCCTGCGGGACACCTCCAACCGCGTCGTGGTGTGCTGCGGCGCCGGCGGTGTCGGCAAGACGACGACAGCCGCCGCAATGGCTTTGCGGGCGGCCGAATATGGGCGCACCGTCGTCGTGCTGACCATCGATCCGGCCAAACGGCTCGCGCAGGCGTTGGGCATCCGCAGTCTCGGGAATACGCCTCAGCGGGTGCCGCTGGCACCGGAGGTCACCGGCGAGCTGCACGCGATGATGCTCGATATGCGCCGCACGTTCGATGAGATGGTGGTGCAGTACTCCGGGCCGGGTACCGCGGACGCCATTCTGGACAATCAGTTCTACCAGACTGTCGCCACATCTCTTGCCGGCACGCAGGAGTACATGGCTATGGAGAAGCTGGGACAGCTTCTGGCAGAAGACAAATGGGACCTGGTGGTCGTCGACACTCCGCCGTCGCGCAACGCGCTGGACTTCCTGGATGCCCCGAAACGGTTGGGCAGCTTCATGGACAGCCGGCTGTGGCGGATCCTGTTGGCGCCGGGCCGAGGGATCGGCCGCTTGGTGACGGGCGCGATGGGCCTGGCGATGAAGGGGATGTCGACCATCCTCGGGTCGCAGATGCTCTCGGACGCAGCAGCTTTCGTTCAGTCCCTGGACGCCACGTTCGGCGGCTTCCGGGAGAAGGCCGACCGCACGTATGAGCTTCTCAAGCGGCGCGGCACCCAGTTCGTCGTGGTGTCTGCCCCTGAGCCCGACGCGCTGCGGGAGGCGTCGTTCTTCGTCGACCGTCTCTCTACCGAGCGCATGCCGCTGGCAGGGTTGATTCTCAACCGCACGCATCCCACACTGTGCGAGCTTCATGCCGACAAGGCGGAAGAGGCCGCCGAGGAACTGGAGAAGTCTCAGCCGGACTCGGTGGCAGCCGCCGCATTGCGCATCCACGCCGCGCGGGCGTCGATGGCCAAGCGGGAAGTCCGGCTGCTGTCGCGGTTCACCGGTGCGAATCCGGCGGTCGCCATCGTCGGCGTGCCGTCACTGCCGTTCGACGTGTCCGATCTCGAAGCGCTGAGGGCTATCGCGGATCAGATCTGCGTCGAGAAGTCGGCCTAGGAGCGACGGAGGCCGCGCCCGGGCGGGCGCGGCGTTCGCCGAAGAGATTTTGTGTGTCTGACAGGTCGGCCAACCCGCGAATCAGGCAATCGCGGCTCAGCTGTCAAACCTGTTAGCCAGCTGTGCGGTGTTTGCGCTGAGCGGCAAAAAAGTCAGCCCAGGAAACAACCTCGGGATGCTGCTTGAGAAGCGCGCGACGCTGACGCTCGGTCATGCCTCCCCACACACCGAACTCCACGCGGTTGTCCAAGGCGTCTGCGCCGCATTCCGCGATCACCGGGCAGTGACGGCAGATCACCGCGGCTTTGCGCTGTGCGGCCCCCCGGACGAACAGTTCGTCCGGATCGGTCTGGCGACACCGAGCTTGCGAAACCCAGGCAATACGGGCTTCTGCCTCCTTGCCCTGCACAATAAGCTGGGAAGATGGATTCAACGTGGTGTTTTGAGCCGCGGGCTTGATAGTTGACACCAGAGATCCCCTTATCGTTCTGGCCGCGCCCCGACAACGCAGACGACTGTTTACCCTCGCGTCGATTGCTTGTGCGATCTACGCCACATTGCGAGTACTGGGTGTGACCTGCATCGCACTGTGCGCTCAATTTAGGTGGTCACAGGCGTTCTGCGCAATACATTCGTGACCACTTTTTTGGGACGGCCGTGCCGTCAAATGTGTACAGTGCCGAACTTCGGCGTTTGACATGCCCTGTCAAACGACGCTGGAGCTGCTCGAAAGATGATTTGCGGAGACTCGTGGCTAGTCTGTACGCATGCCGGAGCACCCCCCGACACGCCCGCCGCGCGCGGTCACGGTCATCAAGCTCGCCTGGTGCGTCCTGCTCGCCAGCGTGGTCGTCGCCGGTCTGCTGTTTCCCGTCGTCGGCGGGTTCGGCCTGGTGTCCAACCGTGCGTCCGATGTCGTTGCCAACGGGTCCGCGCAGTTGGTGGAGGGCGAGGTGCCCCAGGTCTCTACGATGACGGACGCCGAGGGCAACATCATCGCGTGGCTCTACACCCAGCGACGCTTCGAGGTTCGCAGCGATCAGATCGCCAACACGATGAAGCTGGCGATCGTTTCCATCGAGGACAAAAGGTTTGCCGACCACAACGGCGTCGACTGGCAGGGAACATTGACGGGCCTGTCGGGGTATCTGTCGGGCAACCTCGACACGCGCGGCGGCTCGACCATCGAGCAGCAGTACGTCAAGAACTATCAGCTGCTGGTGATCGCCCAGACCGATGCCGAGAAGCGCGCAGCGATCGAGACCACGCCCGCGCGCAAGCTCCGCGAGATCCGCATGGCGCTCACGCTCGACAAGACCTTCACCAAGCCCGAGATCCTGACGCGCTACCTGAACCTGGTGTCTTTCGGGAACAACGCGTTCGGAGTGCAGGACGCCGCCCAGACCTACTTCGGGATCAACGCCTCGGAGCTGAACTGGCAGCAGGCCGCGCTGCTGGCCGGCATGGTGCAGTCGACGAGCACGCTGAACCCGTACACCAACCCCGATGGCGCGCTGGCCCGTCGCAACGTCGTGCTCGACACGATGATCGAGAACCTGCCCGAGTACGCCGAGGAACTGCGCGCGGCCCGTCAGCAACCGCTCGGCGTCCTGCCGCAGCCCAAGGAGCTGCCGAGGGGCTGCATCGCCGCGGGTGACCGCGCGTTCTTCTGCGACTACGTGCTGGACTATCTGGCCAGGGCGGGCATCAGCAAGGATCAGGTGGCCAAGGGTGGCTACCTGATCAAGACGACGCTGGAGCCCGAGGTACAGGCGTCGGTCAAGAACGCGATCACCGAGTTCGCCAGTCCGGATCTGCCGGGCGTGGCGAGCGTGATGAGCGTGATCAAGCCCGGCAAGGAATCACATCCGGTCCTTGCGATGGCGAGCAACCGCACCTACGGCCTCAACCTCGATGCCGGGGAGACGATGCAGCCGCAGCCGTTCTCTCTGGTCGGCAATGGTGCGGGGTCGGTGTTCAAGATCTTCACCACGGCCGCGGCGATGGAGATGGGCATGGGCATCAACGCCCAGCTGGATTCCCCGTCGCGTTTCGAGGCGAAGGGCCTCGGAAGCGGTGGTGCGCGGGGCTGTCCGCCGGCCACGTGGTGTGTGCAGAACGCAGGTAACTACCGCGGCACGATGAGCGTCACCGACGCGCTGGCGACCTCCCCGAACACCGCGTTCGCGAAGTTGATCGCCCAGGTGGGCGTGCAGCGGACCGTCGACATGGCGGTGCGCCTGGGCCTGCGGTCCTACGCGTTGCCCGGCACGGCCCGTGACTACGACCCGGAGAGCAACGAGAGCCTGGCCGATTTCGTGAAGCGGCAGAACATCGGCTCGTTCACCCTGGGCCCGATCGAGGTGAACGCCCTCGAATTGTCCAACGTGGCGGCGACCCTCGCCTCGGGCGGAGTGTGGTGCCCGCCGAATCCGATCGCCGAGGTCTATGACCGCTATGGCGAGCCGGTGTCGGTGACGACCGAGACATGCGAGCAGGTGGTCCCCGAGGGCCTGGCCAACACCCTGGCCAACGCGATGAGCAAGGACGACACGGGAGCAGGTACCGCCGCAGGCGCGGCCGGCTCGGTCGGCTGGAGCCTGCCGATGTCGGGCAAGACGGGCACCACCGAGTCCAACCGTTCGTCGGCGTTCCTTGGTTTCACCAACCAGTACGCGGCCGCGAGCTACATCTACGACGACTCGCCCGCGCCGACGGAGCTGTGCTCGTTCCCCCTGCGGCAGTGCGGTTCGGGAAACCTGTTCGGCGGCAACGAGCCGGCCAGGACGTGGTTCACCGCGATGCAGCCGATCGCGACAGCGTTCGGCGACGTCGTCCTACCCCCGACCGATCCGCGCTATGTCGAGGGGGCTCCGGGGTCACGGGTGCCCAGCGTCGCAGGCCTGAGCCAGGACACCGCCCGGCAGCGGCTCCGTGAGGCTGGTTTCCAGGTCGCCGACCAGGCAACTCCGGTGAACAGCGGGTCGTCCTACGGCACGGTGGTCGGCACGTCGCCGAGTGGGCAGACCGTGCCCGGGTCGATCGTGACGATCCAGATCTCGAACGGCATCGCGCCGGCACCACCGCCGCCGCCTCCCGGAGGTCCGCCGGGCGGGCCTCCGCCGCCGGTGGGGCAGACCGTCATTCAGATCCCTGGCCTGCCGCCGATCACGGTGCCCGTGCTGGGACCTCCGCCACCGCCCGCACCGCCGCCACCGCCGCCGGGCTGACCCCGGCAGACTGTGGCTCACAGTCTGTGGCAGTAGTCTGGCGTTCATGTCTGCTTCAGCCGGTGACATTCTGAAGACCGCGGCCGTAGCCTCCGTCGGCACCCTCGTGGCGGGCATCGGATACGCATCGCTGATCGAACGCAATGCCTTCGTCATGCGTGAGGCGACGATGCCGGTACTTGCGCCCGGCTCCTCACCGCTGAAGGTGCTGCACATCAGCGACATCCACATGCGGCCCGGGCAGCGGCGCAAGCAGGCATGGCTGCGCGATCTGGCCCGTTGGGAGCCCGATCTGGTCGTGAACACGGGCGACAACCTGTCGCATCCCAAGGCCGTTCCCTCGGTTGTGCAGGCGCTCGGTGACCTGTTGGCGGTCCCCGGCGTCTTCGTCTTCGGAAGCAACGACTACTTCGCCCCGAAGATGAAGAATCCCGCGAACTATCTGACGAAGCCGACCCACCGGATCCACGGCGAGCCGCTGCCCTGGCAGGACCTGCGCGCGGCGTTCACAGAGCGTGGCTGGCTGGATATGACCCACACGCGTCGCGAATTCGAGGTGGCCGGTCTTCACATCGCCGCCGCCGGCGTCGATGATCCGCACCTGACTCGCGACCGTTACGACACCATCGCCGGTCCGGCGAGCCCGGCCGCGAACCTGACGCTGGGATTGACGCACTCCCCCGAGCCTCGGGTGCTGGACCGCTTCGCCGCCGACGGCTACCAGCTGGTGATGGCCGGCCACACCCACGGTGGCCAGCTGTGTCTTCCGTTCTACGGCGCGATCGTCACCAACTGCGATCTCGACCGGTCGCGCGTCAAGGGGCCGTCGCGGTGGGGTGCCCGTACCCAGCTACACGTGTCAGCGGGTATCGGCACGTCGCCGTATGCACCGCTGCGCTTCTGCTGCCGCCCTGAGGCGACGCTGCTGACACTGGTCGCTGCGCCGACCGGAGGCTCCGACACCGGGTCACGAGCCGGCCAGCAGCATCCGACCGTATCGGCGCGGTGAGCCCGCCCGGCGTTTGTCGCCGCCAGACGCGGGGGTGGGTGGACAACGCCGTCAGGCTGATCGAGGCCGACGCGCGCCGCAGCGCTGACACCCACCTGCTTCGCTATCCGCTGCCGTCGAGCTGGTCAGGCGATGTCGACGTCGCGCTGTACCTCAAGGACGAGACCACCCACATCACCGGCAGCCTGAAGCACCGGCTGGCGCGCTCGCTGTTCCTCTATGCGCTGTGCAACGGATGGATCGGCGAGAACACCACTGTCATCGAAGCGTCGTCGGGTTCGACGGCCGTGTCGGAGGCGTACTTCGCGGCGATGCTCGGGTTGCCCTTCATCGCGGTGATGCCGGCGTCGACAAGCGCCTCCAAGATTGCGCTGATCGAATCACAGGGCGGCCGTTGCCATTTCGTCTCAGAGTCAGCCCAGGTCTATGCCGAGGCGCAGCGGCTGGCCGACGAGACCGGCGGGCATTACCTCGATCAGTTCACCAACGCAGAGCGGGCCACGGACTGGCGCGGCAACAACAACATCGCCGAGTCGATCTTCGAACAGCTCGGCGAAGAGACTCATGCGGTGCCGGAATGGATCGTGGTGGGCGCCGGCACGGGCGGGACTAGTGCAACGATCGGCCGCTACATCCGCTACCGGCGCTACCCGACGCGCCTGTGCGTGGTGGATCCCGAGAACTCCGCATTCTTCCCGTCCTACGAGCGCAACGACCCCACCGTGGTGACGGGGAAGTCGTCGCGAATCGAGGGGATCGGCCGTCCACGCGTCGAGCCGTCGTTCCTGCCGGGCGTCGTGGACCGGATGGTGTCGGTTCCCGACAACGCGTCTGTCGCCGCGGCGCATCATGTGAGCCGGGTGCTGGGTCGGCGGGTGGGCCCGTCGACGGGGACCAACATCTGGGGCGCGTTCAGCTTGTTGGCGGAGATGGTGGAGCAAGGATGCAGTGGGTCAGTGGTGACGCTGCTCGCCGACAGTGGCGACCGCTATGCGGACACCTACTTCTGCGACGAGTGGCTGAGCAGCCACGGCATCGCACCGTCGGAGTCGGCTGGATCGCTGGCCGAGTTCGAGCGCTCCGGCCGCTGGCCCTGATCCTTCGGGCGCCGCGCCAGCGGCACATCGGACGTCAGGAACAGCCACAGTGCTGCCAGCGCGAAGAAGCCCAGGTAGATCGATGCTCCCAACCCAGTCATGTCACGCCTCGTTTCGGTCGATGTCGTCTCTCAGTGTGCACAACGCCACCGACACCTCTGTTCCTTCCCACGGCGTGTCGCAAACCCCGATACGCGTTTGGCTTACACGGTGCCGGGTGCGATACGCTGTCGTGGCTTCACGCGGGGTGTGGCGCAGCTTGGTAGCGTGCTTCGTTCGGGACGAAGAGGTCGTGGGTTCGAATCCCGCCACCCCGACTCGTGTGATCGTAGGTAGAAGGCCCTGACCGGTTGTCCGGTTTAGGGGCCTTCTTTCATTCCGTGCGCAGGGGGCTGGGGCCAACGGCACCCCACACGGTCTGCCGTTGTGTTGATCTGCCGACTTCAGAACCGCCGAGAAGTGCAGGGAAACACGTGATTAATCCTGGCTCGCCGACTCTAACGTCAACCTGGGTTGCGCCGCGAGGGCGCAGTGGTCAGGACGAAGCATGAACATCGAGCTTGCCGCGGCCATGGCGGTACCAACCGTGGCCTTTGCCGCTTTGACCATGTGCGCAGGCAGTGCCCCTGCGTCAGCCCAACCGTACGGCCCCGACACCTGCATCTCGGGTTTCGTGTGGCGCGAAGCCCGCGGCGGCGACAACGTATGCGTCTCGCCGGCCATCCGCGACGCGGTCGCCCAACAGAACGCCAACCCGGGTGCCCACAAGGACCCCAACGCCGGGTCGGGACCACAGGGCTGCGCTTCGGGCTTCGTCTGGCGCGAGGCCTTCGACGGCGACACCATCTGCGTGACTCCTGCGTTCGGGCAACAGATGTACGACGCCAACGCCGCCGCCGCCAGCCGCAGGGCCGTCAACCAGGCGCCCGTACCCGCGCAGCAGCCCGATCCGGATCCAGGTGAGCTGCTCCCACAACCCGGGTATGGAGCCCCAGTCGGTGGTGATACTCCTTGGGAGGACATCGACAACAAAGATGCGTGCAGTCCGGATCCGATGGCCCCGCCGGCAAAGTACAACACGGACCTCTGCATGCTGCCCTACGAGAGCTGAGACCGATGAGCTCGAGCTGGCCCGGGCTGGCTTCTTCGGTGACACGCGGATTCGGATCGCGATGGTGAGCCGACGCCAAGTCGGTTGACCGAATCGGTGTCCGGAACCTCCCGCGGGCTCGCCTAATGTTATTGATGACCCCTTGAGCCTGCGAGACGAATGGAACCCGCCGACCCGTGCTGCCCTCCCGCTCCCGACTCGAGAGCTGGAGTCCCGATTCTCTGACATTCACCGGTAAGGCGGTCCACGAACGCGGGAGGGCCGTCGCCGAAGCGGTGACGACGTTAAGCACCAACATCGCGACGATGCCGGACACCAGGGCGTGGTCAGGTGACGCGCATGACCGGCGCAGAGATCTCAACCACGACAACGATTTACAAGCAGGACGGCAGCAAGCACGTCACCACGGTCAACGCCCGCCCCACCTTCTCGGATCGAGGGCCCACCACAACCGAAACTGACTACGACAAGGACGGCAACGAGATTTCAGAGACGAGCTCGTTCACGTTCAACGATCTAGGCGACCACGGGATGACGAACGCGCATGTCACCACGGTCAGATATCCCAATGGCACCGTCGCAACACTCGTCGAGTACCCCGGCGGCGGGAAGAGCGCCACCGTCCAGGTCCCGGGTCGGCCGCCGGCGGATGTGCCACTGGAGCTCTTTAACAAGCCGATCCTGACCTCCGCGGAATCTACCCTCACCGGGCTGGAGTCTTCACGCGGACTACCCATGCTGTCGCAAGAAGCCGCCGAAAAGGTCCAGATCGGAGCCAAGTACGGCGGCCCTGCGCTGGGTATCGCAAGTGCATTGTGGGATGTGGCGACCGCAGAAACCGGGTTCACCCGGTGCGTCGCCGCGGCGGAGGGGGTCACATCGTTCACGACGGGAACGCTCGCCGGTTTGGCGGCATCGGAAGCGGGGCCTGGGACGGCGATCCTGGTCGGAATTGCCGCCTCCGAAGGAGGTACGGCGCTCGGTAATTGGATTGGAAATACCTTTTGTCCTCGATGAGAAGTCCTGCCCGACCTATCGTGCTCGCCGTCGTGTTGGCTGGAATCGGCGCCTTCACCAGCTATTGGTCGGTGGTGTGGTTAGTCCGCGGCAGTTACGTGACCGTACTGATCATGTTGGCTGTGACCGTTTGGGGCTTCGGCTTCGCGGCTTTCTTCACCAGCACTGCCCTGGGGGTAGGGAAATCACGAATCGAAAGCGGCACCTCGGGCACTCTGCTTCGCCCTCCGAGGTTCGTCGACACCGTAACCATCGCGCCAGTGGTAGCAATGACATTGGCCTGTATGCTTCATCTCGTCTTCGCGCCTTTCGGCATGGTCGACTATGTGACGGCGGGCACGATGCGGGCTGTACCAATTGCCTGCTTATTCCTTGTGGTGTTTGGCCTGTCAACGTTGTACCGAATGCTTAAACACAGGGGCGGCGGACACCTGCGGGTCGACCCCTCCGGCTACGAAGTGTGGAATAGCCACTGGAACTCGCTCAGGCGTGGCACATGGGATGAAATCGAGGACATTCTCGACCACAAGCGCAAGGGCAGGAAATCTTTCAACGAGCTGATCGTCTTCGTTCCGTCGCGGGGCCCGGATGCCGTTCTGTTTGCGGATGCCATTACCGACAACAGCTACGCACTTCGCGAATGGGTCCGGTTCTACTGGCAACACCCCGAGTGCCGCAACGAGCTCCTCGACGAAAGAGCCCTTCACCGCCTCGACGAGCAGGCATTCACCACCGAATGACGTCGGTGATCATGCCGTTGAGGTACGCCGTCATTGTCTCGACGTCGACGGGTTCGGCATTCTCGGCATCGCCCGAATCGAAGACGTAGTCGCCGTCGTCGCGGATCTGGACCCATTGCAGGATCGACAGTGCCGGGCCGCTGCGCACCTGCATCGTCCCCGTCGCTACCACGTCGCGAACGCCGACACGCGGAACTGTCGCGTCGGACGGCGGCGGCGCAAGGAAATCGAGATCGGACTCAAGGGACGCATCCGGACGCGACTCCCCGGTGGCCGTCACCGCGATGCGCGGGTGCGCACCCGCGCCGACCAGCCCGACCGATTCGACAATGGCGGGACCCATCATCTCCGGCGACACCGCGTAGATGTCGACGACGTCCACACCACGGTCGTGGCCCTGCACCGCGACAAACGCGGACTCGCCCGACCGTAGACCATGCATACGGCGATCCGGAGTGTCTTCGACGGAAAGCCGCACCCGGCACTCCAGGCAAAAATCCGACCGCACAAGGGCTTCCACCCATGCTCGAACCCCGTGCAGATCATCGTTCAAGCGATCCTCGATCGGGCGCACGTTCCTGGAGGCAAGCCACACCGACCCGACCGGTCGGCTACGACCGAGGGGGAACGGCAACACATCAAGGCCGTACAGTGCGCAGGCCGCTTCCAGATCGACCACTGCGGCCGCGCCGACCCAGTCGAACCACACCGTTTCCGCGAGAGCCGGCCGATACGTCACCGGTCCATTCTCCAGCCTGGCGCCGATGAGTCAGGCCACCAAATGCGGTCACTCTTCACATGACTGACGACACCGTGGCGGCCACGGCGACGATCAACGCGCCGGCCGAGACCGTTTTCGACCTGCTGGCAGATCCGGCCACCCACGCCGCGATCGACGGCACCGGCTGGGTTCGGCAGCCGGTGGACACCGACCGCCTGACCGAGGCCGGGCAGGTCTTCCGGATGGCAATGTTCCACCCCGGACATCCCAACAAGAACTACGAGATGGCCAACCGCGTCGAGGTTCTCGACCGGCCCGCGGCCATTGCCTGGATGCCGGGAGCAGAACCTCGGCACATCCCCGGCCGGGACGCCTCCGAGGGCGACGCCGTCGAATACGGCGGGTGGATCTGGCGTTACGACCTCGAACCCGACGGCGCGGGCCGCACCGTGGTCACGCTCACCTATGACTGGTCCCGCGTACAGGACCGCGACATCGACTTTCCGCCGTTCGGGCCTGAGCATTTGGACAACTCGCTGCAGCATCTCGCCGAACTGGCCGAGCGAGCGTAGGGCTCAGCGCTTGCGCCGCGGAATATCCGGGACGCCGGCCAGCAGGCCGCGCTGCGGGATGCCGTCGATCGGCTCGGCGGCGACCCCCAATTCGGCGAGTACGTCGTTGGCCGCCAGCACCCCCGACATCGACGACCGCTCCATCAGGCCGGACAGGTACGGCAGTTCGACGAAGTCTCCGGCAACCCGCAGGCCTCGGGCGTCGGAACGCACGCGGGGCCGCGTTCCCGCCGAGCCCGGCGGGAACGCCGGAGCCGTGGCCTCCAGCCGGTCGTGGCTGTGCAGCACCCGCGCCTCGGAGGTCTCCGGCCACAGCACGGCCAGTTCCCGGCGAAGCGCACGTGCCGCGTCGTCGGCGTTGCTCAATGTGCAAGAGTACGAGTGCAATTCGATGATCGACCCGCCTGTGGATTCGGCCCACCGGCGGCTGGGTTCTTCGAGCCTGGAATAGATCGCGACGGAATCCAGGTTCGGCTGGCCCGTCACCGCGCTGAACACCGCCCGGTCGGCACGGACGTCACGGTCCAGCCACAGCCGGCTCACCGCGAACGGCGGTGCCACCGTGAGGTTTTCGCAGAGTTCGGCCAGCTGGGGCGCGACCGACCTCAGCTCCGAGGCGGTTGCCAGAGACCGCAGCGCACCCGGGTCGAGCGCCAGGATCAGGTGGCGGGTCGCCAGCGCCTCCCCGCCGTCGACCTCGATGCGCCACCCGTGACGTTCGGGTGCGACGCCCGTCGCCGCGACACCGAGCCGAACATCAGCTCCGTGCCGAATCAGGTGCTCGCGCAGCGGGTTCCATATCGCTGTCGCGTAGTCGGTGTTGGGCACGTCGAATCCGATGCCCTCAGGATTGCCCAGGAAGTAGTAGTGGAACATCGCCACCAGCTCGGCCGCCGACAACGCGTTCTGGTTGCAGAAGAACGACCTGGCGAACGCCTCGAACAGCATGCTGCGGGTGCGCTCGGTCATGCCGAGACGGTCCAGGAAGGCCGCCGCGTCGACGTCGTCGAGTTCGGCGATCGTCGTGGCGCGGTCGTAGGCCAGCAGGGCCCGCCCCGCCTCGGGGTCGGCGCGCAGCATCTCGCTGCGGGTCAGGCTCTTGGAGCGCAGCACCAACGCCAGCAGGTTCAGCGGGGGCGCGGCGGGCAGGCCGGAGAGGTCTTCGGCGGGCCAGGTCGCCGAGATGACCGGATAGTGCGGCACCGGGTCGAGGAAGGACAGGTCCGGGTCGGCCCGACGGAGAATCGCCAGCCACGTGTAGTAGTGCCGGAAGAACGCGTGAAAGCCGTGCTCGATGATCTGAGTGGTGCCGTCGGGCAGCGATTCGGGCCACGCGCCGAGCCGCCCGCCGAGATGGCCCGCCGCTTCGATGAGGGTTACGCGCACACCACGCTCGGCCAGCACGACGGCCGCGGAGACCCCGGCGATACCGCCGCCGACGACCACTGCCTCGGTCCCCGGTGGAACGAAACGGGCAAGCGTGGGATCCGGCGTCACCAGTGGGATCCGCCGCATGCGCAGCGGCGCTGCGCGCCGCTTCAACGGGTCACCCACGACGCCGCCACAGAGTCACCGCGAACGGGATCGCCACGGCACCCATGATCACCCCTCCGGTCACCGCCGAGCCCGGCAGCCCGAAGAACACGGCGTGCGCCATGACTGACGAAAAGTACACCCACAGGTACAGCGTCGCCGCGGGGCCCGACGGTTCGTCCCCGCGACGCAGCGTCACGTTCAACAGGCCGAGCACCACCACCGAGACCAGCAGCCACCCGGCGTAATTGGTCAGCGGCACACCGGGGATCAAGGGCAGGCCCGGATCGGGATCGAACCAGAACCAGTGCCCGGCGGCCACCATCTGGGGGTCCAGGAACACGTCCCATGCGGTCAGCGCGAACGCACCGATCAGCACCACGGCTGTACCCCGCTGCGCGAGCGTGCGGGCCACCACCAGCGCCGGCCACGCCATCATGACCCAGGCCAACGGGACAACCAACGGAACGCCGAGTACTTCCGGCCCGAGCGTGCCGGTGTAGGAGTAGCCGCCGAACGGAAATCCGGTCGCGACACCGACCGCCTCGGCGAACAGTCCGCCGCCGCCGGCGATCCCGACCAGCAGTGCCGCGCCGGTGACCCCGTGCAGGCGCGCCACGTCGGCGACCGAGGCCAGGAAGAAGACGATCACGCTCGTCACCGTCACGGCGGTGCGCCACGGCTCGAGCATCAGCGGATACATGATCTGGACCGCGATGGCCGCGGCCACCAGCGACCAGCTGACGCGCGAGGCGCCGAATCCGACTACTGGGGCGACCAGAGCCACGCGTGGACCTCCGGAATCGATGATGGACAGCGACGATGGCGTACCTGCGACAGGCGCAGCGGCTCGGCTCCGTAGAGTTTGCAGATGCCTGGTGCTCGTCTGCCTGAAACGCTGCGAATCCTGACCGTGGCGGGATCTGTGCTGGCCTGCGCGGGTACCACCCACCAGATTCTGAACCAGCGCCTGCTGAGGCGGCCACCGGCCGATCCGCCGCCGGTGGACGCCGCTGTGTCGGTGCTGATCCCGGCGCGCGACGAGGCACACCGCATCGCGCCGACGATCCGGTCGGTGCTCGCCCAGCGTGGCCTGAGCGACGTCGAGGTGGTGGTTCTTGATGACAACTCCACCGACGGTACCGCCAACGTCGTCGAGTCGACGGCCGCGGGCGATCCTCGGCTGCGGATCCTGACCGGCACCGCGCCGCCGGCCGGTGTCCTGGGCAAGCCCCACGCGTGCGCGCAGCTGGCGGCGGACGCCCGCGGGGAGATCCTGGTGTTCGTCGACGCCGACGTGACCCTGGCTCCCGACGCGGTCGCTGCGGCGGTCGCCGTCCTGCGCGGCCCGGAACCGTTCGACCTGTTGAGCCCGTGGCCCCGTCAGGTCGCCGTGGGTGTGCTCGGCCGGTTGATCCAGCCGCTGTTGGCGTGGTCGTGGCTCACGACGCTTCCGCTGCGCATCGCCGAGCGGTCCCGGCGTCAGTCGATGGCCGTGGCCAACGGGCAGTTTCTCGTCGTCGAAGCCGATGCGCTCGCGCGTGCAGGTGGGTGGGAATCGGTGTCGGGGTCCGTCCTCGACGACATCGGGTTGGCGCGCGCGGTGCGGTCGGCCGGCGGCCGTACCGGGTTGGCGGACGGCTCCCGGCTGGCGTCGTGCCACATGTACCTCGACGGCCGCGAACTCTTCGACGGATACCGCAAGTCGCTGTGGGCGGCGTTCGGCTCCCCTGCGGGTGCGGCGGCCGTCGGTGCGGCATTGCTTCTCGTCTACGTCGTGCCCGCCGTCGGCGCGGTGCGCGGAGATCGGGTCGGGTTGCTCGGCTACGCCGCTGCCGCGGTCGGGCGGGCACTGGCATCTCGGTGGTCGGGCCGACCGTGGGACGCCGCAGCCCATCCCGTCTCCGTCGTCGCGTTGGTCGGGCTGCTGTCCGCGTCCTGGGTCGGCAGGCTGCGCGGCACCCTGCAGTGGAAGGGGCGCGCGCTGTGAGCGCGGCGGTGGTCATCGGTGCCGGCCTGGGCGGCTTGGCGGCCGCGGCGCGACTCGCGGCGGCCGGCCATCGGGTGACGGTCTTCGAGGGCGCCGCCGAGGTCGGCGGCAAGTTGGGGGTGTGGGAACGTGACGGATTCCGCTTCGACACCGGTCCGTCGCTGCTGACCATTCCCGCGGTGCTGGAGCAGTTGTTCGCCGCCACGGGTGGGCCGGGAGACCTGGTGCTGGAGCCGGTGGACCCGGCGTTCTCGTACTTCTTCGCCGACGGGACCGAGCTGACGATGCCGCACGACACCGGGCGAATCCCGGAGGTGTTCGACGAGGCGCTGGGCCCCGGCGCCGGAGACGCATGGCGGCGGCTGCACGCCCGTTCGCGGCGGCTGTGGGAGCTCGTCGGCGAACCGGTGCTGCGCCGTCCGGTGTCGCTGGCGGCGCTGGCCCGGATGAGTGTCCGGCCGGCCGATCTGCGTGCGGTCGCGCCGTGGCAGACGATCGACGGGCTGGGCAGGAGCCTGCTGCCGGACGCGCGGATGCGGACGTGGCTGAACCGGTATGCCACCTATTCGGGCTCCGATCCGCGCCGCACCCCGTCGGTGCTGGCCGTCACCTCGTTCGTCGAGCAGGAGTTCGGCGCCTGGTATGTGGCCGGGGGTTTGCGCCGGATCGTCGAGGCAGTCACCGCCCGCTGCGAGCAGCTCGGCGTGGTCATCCACACCGCAAGCCGGGTCGAGGAGGTGCTGATCGAGGGCGGCCGCGCCCGAGGGGTGCGGGTGGGCAGCCGCGAGGTTCCCGCCGATGTGGTGGTGTGCAATGCGGATGCCGGCGAGTTGTACGACGGTCTGTTCCCGCCCGGAGTCGCGTCGCGCGTCCGGCGCCGAATCCGCCGCACTCCGCGGTCGATGGCCGGGTTCGTGCTGTTGCTGGGACTGTCGGGCCGCACCGAGGGCGCGGCCCACCGCGTGTACTTCCCCGCCGACTACGCCGCCGAATTCGATGCGATCTTCGGTCGGCGGCCGCACCCGGTTACCGACCCGACCGTATATGTGCACACCCCCGACGATCCTGAAATGCGCCCCGACGACGACCACGAAGGTTGGTTCGTCATGGTCAACGCCCCGACGCATGACCCGGACCGCGGGGTCGACTGGGACGCGCCCGGCCTGCGTGAGAGTTACACCCGGCATGTTCTGGACGTCCTCGCCGCCCGCGGCGTCGATGTCGCGGACCGTATCCGCTTCGCCGAGACGGTGACGCCTGCCGATCTGCAGCGCCGCACCGGCGCCCCGGGGGGTGCCATCTACGGCACCGCCTCGCACGGCCCACGCGCAGCGCTGCGCCGTCCGGCCAATCGGGGTGCGGTCCCAGGGCTCTACCTGGTCGGCGGGTCTGCCCATCCCGGTGGGGGCATCCCGTTGGTCCTGATGTCAGCCGAGATCGTCGCCGGACTCATCGGTCCGGCGGAAACTGCGCAGGGATCGTCCGCCGCACACCGATGATCAGTTGCACCATGCCGACGATCCCCACCACGGTCCAGGTGACGGCCAGCGCTGTGGCCCA
Source organism: Mycolicibacterium iranicum (assembly GCF_001650495.1). Classification (GTDB taxonomy): domain Bacteria; phylum Actinomycetota; class Actinomycetes; order Mycobacteriales; family Mycobacteriaceae; genus Mycobacterium; species Mycobacterium iranicum_A. Next base: position 443,760 of record NZ_LWCS01000001.1, read on the forward strand.
GTCCCACCCCATCGGGGGTATGCCGGTCGGGGATGCCGCCGCGCCGATCGCGGCCGCTGCCACCACAATCAGCCGCGTAGGCCGTTCGGCGACGGTGACGGCACCGACCCCGGGCATCCCGACCGACTGTGACCGAGCGCGGAGGTACTCCATCACGAACAGCAGCGACAGCGACGCCAGCACCCACGGCAGGGGTGCACCGAGTGCCAGCAGCGTCGCCCCGAGTGCGAGATCGCCGAGACGGTCGGCCACCGCGTCGACGACCGCGCCGAGGGGACGCGCGCGACCGGTGCGCACCGCGACCGCACCGTCGAGTCCGTCGAAGACGCCGGAGGCGACGACGAGCACAGCGGTCAGCACCGGCCACCGAGGTCCTGCGGCGGCGGCCCACGCCCCGACCAGTGCCAGCAGACCGAGCAGCGACAGCACGTCGGGCGGTATGCGCAGCAACGGCCCTCTGGTCATCGCCCGGATCATCCGCAGCCACCCACGTACCAGCAGGGACGGCTGCACTCCGCTGTGCAGCGAGGACCACTGTGCGTTGTCGGCGGTCCCGTCGGCCGGCCCGTCCGTCATCACTCCAGCCTGCCAGGCACACCGATGAAAAGGGCACGCAAACTCGCTTCCGACATCAGCAGGACGTTCCCGGTCAGCGACCTGACGCTGTGGGCGGCAGGCGCGACATACTTCGGCGTGATCGGGCTCGTGCCGCTGGCCCTTGTGTCGCTGTGGGCGGTCGGCCGGCTTGTCGGCGAGGACGCCGTCGTCGCGGCCATGGACGCCGGGATCGCCGGACTGCCCGCCGGGCATGGGACGCCGGAGGCGTTGCGGACCCTGACGTCGGTGGCGCTGGCGATGTCGTGGCCGCAGGCGCTGGTGGTGTTGTTCCCGGCCAGTCTGTACGGGGAGGGCCTTCGTCGGGCGTTCGTCCAGATGACGGCCGCCAAGGACAAGCTGACCGGGTGGCGAGGTCGGGCCGGGCTGCTCGGCGTCGCGGCGGTCGCGCCGTTCCTGGTGCTCGCGGTGCTGGCGTCGTCGTCGTACGTGGGGCCGCTGTACGCGGCGGGTGGGTGGTCGCTGGTGTGGGGCGTGGTGGTCGCCTTCCACATCGTGTGGATCGCGGTGTCGACGGCGCTGCTCGGCGTGTTCGGTCTCATCGGACCGGGACGGTTGCGGCTGCGTCCCGTCGTGATCGGCGCGTTCAGCACGGGCGCCATCGTCGCCGGGTTCCTTCAGGGCTTCCTGCTGTTTCTGGCCATCCCGATTCCGTGGTCGGCGCCGTTCGGAGGGCTGCCCATCGTCGGGGCGGTGACAGCGCTGGCGCTGTGGTTGTTCGTGCTGCACATCCTCGTGCTGTGCGGATTTCGCGTCACCGTGGTGCTTGACGAGCTGATGCGCGCGTAGCGGGTTCGGCCCCGATGGTCGGCGGGTCAGCGGTGGTCTGTCGGTGGCCTGCGGCACGATATCGGCATGCTTCCGGGTGACACGGCTTCGCTGCGCAAGGCGCGCGGTGCGTTCTTCACCCCCACCCCGGTGGCCCGCTTCCTCGCCGGCTGGGCGGTGCGACATCCCGGCCACGCAGTCCTGGAGCCGTCCTGTGGTGAGGCGGTCTTCCTGCACGAGATCGGTCGCCGAGGCGAGCACGAGGGCCCGCTCGTCGGAGTCGAGATCCATGCCGAATCGGCGGCCGCCGCCGAGCGCAGTCTGCGGGCCAGCGGCCTGGACGTCACGGTTCACACGCGGGACTTCTTCTTGCACAACGAGTTCGGCACTTACGATGCGGTGGTCGGGAATCCTCCCTACGTCCGCTATCAGGATTTCGCCGGAGAAGCCCGCGCCCGTGCACGACAGGCGGCATTGCGCGCCGGGGTCAGCCTGTCCAACCTGGCGTCGTCGTGGGCGGCGTTCACCGTGCATTCGGCACTGCATCTGAAGCCGGGCGGCCGGTTGGGGCTCGTGCTGCCCGCCGAACTGCTCAGTGTCAACTACGCGTCCGGCGTCCGGCAGTTCCTGATGGACCACTTCGCCTCGGTGGGCCTGGTGCTGTTCGACGAACGCGTGTTCCCCGGGGTGCTCGAAGAGGTCGTGCTCCTGCTGGCCGACGGATTCCATCCTGACGGCGGCAGCGGGGCCATGCACATGCAGTTGTCCCAGGTTCGGGATGCCGATGCGCTAGACCGCGAGACCTCCAAGCGACGCTGGACACCTCCCGCCAACGGTGCCAAGTGGTCGGCCGGGCTCATGTCGGCCGCGGGTCTTTCCGCGTTCGACGCCGTCGTCGGCAGCGACGCGTTCACCCTTCTTGAGGCGTGGGGTGATACAACGCTCGGCATGGTGACCGGCAGCAACCGGTTCTTCACCCTCTCCCCCGCCAAGGTCGACACGCTCGGGTTGGCGGAGTCCGACGTCATCCCGCTGTCGCCGCCGGGTTCGCGTCATCTGCGCGGCCTCGGGCTGACGGCGCAGGCGCTGCGCGCCCTCGGGGAGGCGGGCCGGTCGACGTACCTGTTCCGGCCGGAGGGGCAGCCCTCGAAGGCGGGCCGGCATTACATCCAGTCGGGCGAGGATCTCGACGTGCACTCGGCCTATAAGTGCCGGGTCCGAAACCCTTGGTGGCGTGTGCCTTACCTGCGTCCCGCCGATCTGTTCCTCACCTACATGAACGCCGACACCCCGCGGCTGACGAGCAACCGCGCCCGCGCTCATCACCTGAACTCGGTGCACGGTGTGTATCTGCGCGACGAGCTGCGTCGTGACGGTATGAACCTGCTGCCGCTGGCATCGCTGAACTCGGTGACCCTGCTCGGTGCCGAGACGGTGGGACGTGCCTACGGTGGTGGCATGCTGAAGATCGAACCGCGCGAAGCCGACGTGTTGCCGGTCCCGTCACCGGATCTCGTGCGCGGCAATGCCGCGCAGCTGCGCACAGCCCGGTCCGCGGTTGCCGGACTGCTGCGGGAGGGCCGCCTGCTCGACGCCGTAGCGGTCGTCGACGAGGCACTGCTGATCGATTCGTCGAGCCTGACCCGGGGACAGCTGGGGGCCATCCGCCGGGAGCACGCCGGGCTGACCGCACGCCGTGTCGCCCGGGGAAAAGTCAACGGTGGCAAGTAAACCGAGCTCGAAGTCCCTCGCGTGGCCGCTGTTCGACGCGATCGTGGACCGGTCGGCGTTCAAGGACGTCAACCCGTGGACCACGGAGGGAACGTTCTCACCCGACTACGACGCGTTGCGCAAACTTCTTGCGGTACCGATCCTGCTGGGCGCTGAAAGTCGTTCGGGCGTACCGGCCCTCGCGCTGGACGTGTGGGTCGCCTACGAGCTGCGCCGCGCCGGCCTTGATCCCGATGCGGTGTGGCCCCGCGCGGAGGCGCCACGCGTTGTCGACCGCGATGTGCTGAACTTCGTCAGATCGATTCCCCGAGCGGCGCGCCACGAGCTCATGGAACGGCTCCGAGCCGGAGGCGGCATCGGCGCGGCCTCGGCGAACATCGCGGGCAAGAACTACTTCAAGCAGGTCGATGTGATCATGTCGTCATGGCAGACGGGACCCGAGTTGCTCATCTCGACCAAGCGGATGGACTCGTCGTTCGGCAAGAACGCCGCCAATCGCGTCGAGGAGTCCTACGGCGACGCCAAGAATCTCGCCCTGCGCCATCCCCTTGCCGCGCTGGGCTTCATGTACTCGCTGCGCTCGACGGCGTACACGGAGGAACGCAGGCAGTTCGACTGGATCGTCGACCTTCTCATCAAGTTGGGCAGGGAGGACGACGCGTACGACGCGTGCGCGCTCGTTGTCCCCGAATGGGAGGGTGACGGGCCGATGGACGAACCGCCTCCCGCCGACGACGCCGTCATCGAGCCGTACCTTTTCGACATCGAGGAGGACCTCGGTGACGCGCACTTTGACAGTCCGCGCGCCGTCGACGTGTCGGCGCAATTGGCCGCGCTTCCGGATGTGACGCTACGCACCGATCTGGTGCCCGACGAGCTGAGCCCTGCCCGATTCTTCGCACGGATGTTGACCATCGTGCTCGACAACTCGAACATCACCCAGCATGAAGAGGCGCGACTGCGGCGCAGTCAGGCCGTCGGCTAGGGTTTGCCACTCGTGCACACCGACAATGACGAAACCCGCCGACGGCTTGCCCGGGCGAAGCGCCGTTGGACGGTGATCGCCATCTGCGCATCACTGTTCCTCGTCGCGGTGTATGTCCTGGCGGTGCGCACCACCACCGGTCAAGCCGTCGAGAACGCTGCACTCAACGGCGCAGAACAGGTCGGCGAACGCGCGTTCCTCGCGGCAAGCACAGCGTTGAGCACCATCACCTATTCGTCGCTGGCGCTGGCGACCTTACTGGTCGGCGCGGTCGGGCTGCTGAGACGCCAGGTTCACCTGGCAGCGGCGGCGATGGCAGTGATCCTCGGCAGTCAGGCCGTCACACAGATCCTCAAATATGTTGTGCTGCAACGACCGGAGCTGCTGACAACCGATGAGTACCTGGAGAACACCCTGCCCAGCGGCCACACAACCGCCGCGATGTCGGTGCTCTTTGCGACGCTGATCGTGATGCCCTACCGGTTCCGCGGAGTTGCGATGTTCGCCGCTCTCACCTGGGCGGTCGGCATCGGCGCCTACACCGTCATCGCGCGTTGGCACCGCCTCTCGGACGTCCTGGCCGCTGACGCGGTCACGCTGGTGGTGGCTTGCGGCGCAGCACATTTCCTCGCCCGCACGGATCGCATCCGCGCCGTCGTATCGCCGGGGGCGGCACGGTTCACGTTACGTACGGTGTTCGTCGCGATGGTCGCCTTCGTGGGGACCGTGAGCCTTGCACTCGGCGCGGTGTCCCTACTCGCGGCTCTGTCCGAGGACATCGACGAAGCCGTGGAGTGGCAGTTGTTCCTCAGCGCTCAGTGGTTGGCCGCGGCCGGGTCGATCTTCGCAGCACTGCTGTTCTGGTGGACATGGCACCGATTGGAGACGAAACGGCGGCGCGATCCCGTCGTTGCGCGATAAGTCAGGCGGTCGGTTCGCTCGACCCTTTGTCGACGTCCGGGGTGTCCTTCTCCGGATCCTTTTCGGTGTCGGCGGATTCCGAAGCGGTGGAACCATCTTCGTCGTCGTATATTCCTTTGCCACGGGTCATGAATGAGCCTCTCAGTGAGACGCGGAGCGGAGCTTGTCGAGCAGCGGCGCTGCTGCCTCTTTCAAGAACGAATCCTGGGTTTCGCCACCGATCTGGACGAGGGCGATGTCGGTGAAGCCGGCTTCCCAGTATTCGCGGACCGACTCGACGATCACGTCGAGGTCGGGGCCGCACGGGATCGATTCGGCGACGTCTTCTTTGCGGACGAATTGGGTCGCACCGTCGAAGCCGGCGGTGGTCGGCAGGTCCGCGTTGACCGACCATCCGCCCGCGAACCAGCGGAATTGGTCGTGCGCGCGCTCGATCGCCGCGTCGCGGTCGGGGTCCCAGCTGATCGGAATCTGGCCGATCACGCGGACGTCGCCCGGCAGGCCGGTGCCCCTGCGCGTCTCGTGCCAGGAGTCGACCAGATCTTTGTCGGGCTGGACGGCGATCAGATGGTCGGCCAGCGGCGCGAACATCTCGACCGAGCGGTCACCCGAAACGGCTGCGGCGATCGGCAGCGGCACGTCGGGCACATCCCACAGCCGGGCGGAGTCGACCTCGAAGTATTCGCCCTTCCAATCGACCATTTCGCCGGTCTGTAGCTCGCGGATGATTTGAATCGCTTCTTTGAGCATGTCCTGCCGTCGGGCCACAGTGGGCCATCGTTGGCCGACGACGTGCTCGTTGAGGTTTTCTCCGCTGCCCAGACCGAGCGTGAATCGACCGTCGGCGAGGATCTGCAGGGTCGCCGCCTTCTGCGCGACGATCGCCGGGTGGTAGCGCAGCGTCGGGCAGGTGACGTAGGTCATCAGCTCGACGCGTTCGGTGGCGTGGGCGACGGCGCCCAGCACCGACCATGCGTAGGGTGCGTGGCCCTGCGAGGAGAGCCACGGAAAGTAGTGGTCGCTGGAGACCTCGAAGTCGAAGCCCACCTGCTCAGCCGATACCGCATAGCTGACAAGCTCTTTCGGTCCGCTCTGCTCAGTCATCAAGGTGTAGCCGAATCGGGTCATGCGCGTCGTGTACCCGGGGCGCCGGAAGCAAAACGATGCTCCCCGTCACCGTGACGGCTGCGCACGTCGCGCCGACCCGCGGCAGGCACGTTGTCAATTCCGCCGGTGATCGACAGGATGGTGCCCATGACCTATGACGTCGGCGGTTACGGGCCGGCGGGGCCACCATCCCCGAGCGCGGCACCCCAGGGGTATCCGCCCCCTGGTTACGGTCCGCCCCCTGGCTACGGTCCACCGCCCGGTTACGGTCCACCGTCGGGATACGGTCCCCCTCCCGGCTGGCAGGCGCCGGGATACCCGCCGGGCTACGGGGCTCCTGGATATCCACCGCCCTATGGCCAGCCGCCGGTGATCAAGCCCGGCGTGGTTCCACTGCGCCCGCTGACGCTTTCCGACATGTTCAACGGCGCCGTGGCCTACGTCCGCGCCAATCCCAAAGCCACGCTGGGCCTGACGACGATTGTCGTGGTGATCGCACAGCTCATCACGCTGGTGCTGTCCCTCTTTCCGCTCGCCTTCACCAGCGACATCGCGAGCACCCTCGAGGGTGAGGCGTCTGCCGAGCTGATCATCGGCTGGATGGCCTCAGCGCTGGCGGGTGTTCTCGCGACAGCGCTGTCGATGACCATCCTCAGCGGATTACTCACCGTGGTCATCGGGCGTTCGGTGTTCGGATCGGGCATCACGATCGGCGAGGCGTGGCAGCGGCTCAAGCCCCGCGTGGGGGCACTCATCGGATTCTCGCTGCTCAAGACCCTCGCCTTCGTGCTGTGGTTCGCCCTGGCCGGCGGGCTCATCGTGCTGGCGGTCGCGACCGTGGGTGGGGTCGCAGCATTCGTCATCGCCGCCCCACTGCTGCTCATCGCGATTCTGGCTGCGATCTGGGCGTCGGTCATGCTGACCTTCTCTCCGGTGATCATCGTGCTGGAGCGCCGCGACATCATGACGTCGATCACCCGTTCGTTCTCGCTCATCAAGGGTGACTTCTGGCGCGTGTTCGGCATCTGGTTGCTCGCCTACATCGTCGCGCAGTTCGTCGCGGGTGCCGTGTCGATCCCGTTCAGTATCGGCAGCCAGGTCGCACTGACCGTTTCGGCGACCACCGCGTCGTTCATGCTGTCGCTCGTGCTGGCCTCCGTCGGCGGTGCCATCGGCCAGATCATCACGGGGCCTTTCACGGCCGGCGTCGCGGTGCTGCAGTACACCGACCGGCGCATCCGTGCCGAGGCGTTCGACCTTGTGCTGCAGACTGGTGCCTCCGCCGGTCCGTACGCTCCGGCCAACTCGACCGATGACCTCTGGCTGACCGGCCCGCGTTGACGTGTCGACGATAGACATCGACCGGGACGCCGCGCGCGACGCCGCGCAGGCCGAGCTCGGGAAATCCATTTACCCGAAACCGTCTGCGCTGGACCTGATCAGCGACTGGCTGGATGAGCTGTTGTACCGCCTCACCGCCGGAGCGTCGAAGTTCCCGGGCGGCTGGCTCACCGTGTCGGTCCTGGTGATCCTCCTGGCTGTGGCCGTCGTCGTCGCGGTCCGCATCGCCCGGCGCGCCATGCGCAGCAGTCGGAATGACGCACCCGCGCTCTTCGGTGATCACATGCTCAGCGCCGCCGAGCATCGTGCGACGGCGGAACGCTCTGCGGCGGCCGGAGATTGGGCTCCGGCCATCCGTCACCGCTTGCGTGCCGTTGCGCGCCAGCTGGAGGAGAACGGCGTCCTCGATCCCGTGCCGGGGCGAACCGCCACCGAGCTGGCGCGCACCGCCGGTCGCGCGCTGCCCAGCTTGGCAGGCGAACTGCGCACCGCCGCAGAGGTTTTCAACGATGTCACCTACGGTGAGCGGCCCGCGACCGAACCGCAATACCGGATGATCGCCGAGCTGGACGCCAAGCTTGGCAGGCAGACCGCGGCAACCCCCGACGGTGCGGGCGACGCGATCGCCTCCCAGCCGTGGGCCGAGGTGCGATGAGCCTCGGCACGTCGACGCCGGTCGGGACGACGATCACGCAACGGTGGCGCGGTGCGCGATGGGTGCTGCTGGGCTTGGCCGCCATCATCGCCGTCGCCGCGCTGACGACGTGGCTGACCGCACCGCGCCCCGGCGGCAGACTCGACCCGGCGGCGACCTCGCCCGACGGTGTCCACGCGCTGATGGCCCTCCTCCGTGACCACGGCGTCACCGTCATCGAAGCCGATTCGATCTCCGACGTGGAGCGCGAGGCACGCGACGACACCCTGCTCGTCGCGGCACAGACCTTTCACCTCTTCGACGACGAGCTGCTGCAACGTCTTTCGGCGCTTCCCGGTGACCGACTTGTGATCGCGCCCATCGGCAGGACGCGCGAAGCGCTCGCCCCGGAGCTGGAGCGCGTGGACACCACGGAATATGCCGGCCTGTCGCCCGACTGCGATCTGCGTGAGGCAAACCAGGCGGGCACGGTGCAATTCGGTGTCGCCGACACCTTCGAGGCGAAGGATTCCGTTCCGGTCACCCGCTGTTACGACGGTGCGCTGGCGCGTTACACCGACAACGGACGCACCGTCACCGTGGTGGGTAGCGACGAGTTCGTCGTGAACTCAGGCCTGCTCGACGAGGGGAACGCCGCACTGGCCATGAACCTGGCCGGCACCAGGCCCCGGGTGATCTGGTACGCCCCGCAGCGAAGCGAGGGTGGCGAATCCTCGGGGTCGGCAGAGTTCACCGACCTCATTCCGGCCCAGGTGTATTGGATGGTCCTGCAGCTGGTGGTGGGGGTGGCCCTGCTGGCGTGGTGGCGCGGCAGGCGGGTCGGCCCGCTGGTGGCCGAGCAGCTGCCGGTGGTGGTGCGCGCGTCGGAGACCGTCGAGGGTCGCGGCCGGCTGTACCGTTCCCGGCGCGCCAGGGATATCGCCGCCGAGTCACTGCGCACGTCGGCGCGGCAACGCATGCTGCCCCGTCTCGGTCTGCATCAGGCGGCGTCTCAGTCGGAGGTGACCCAAGCCGTCGCGGACCGCAGTGGCCTGGACCCCCGGATGGTCGGCCATACCCTGTACGGACAACCGCCGGCGACCGACGCCGATCTGGTGAATCTCGCACGCGCACTCGATGACATCGAAAGGCAGGTCGCACAGTCGTGACAGAGCCCACCCATCACGAGGCAGCCCGCAACGCGCTGATGGCCCTGCGTGCTGAGATCGCCAAAGTGGTCGTCGGCCAGGACGCCGTGGTGAGCGGTCTGGTGGTTGCGCTGTTGTGTCGCGGGCACGTGCTGCTCGAAGGCGTTCCCGGGGTGGCGAAGACACTGCTGGTGCGCACCCTGGCGTCGGCGTTGCAGCTGGAGTTCAAGCGCGTCCAGTTCACGCCGGACCTGATGCCCGGCGACGTCACCGGCTCTCTGGTCTACGACGCCCGCACTGCCGAATTCGCGTTCAGGGCGGGTCCGGTGTTCACCAACCTGATGCTGGCCGACGAGATCAACCGCACCCCACCGAAGACGCAGGCCGCCTTGCTGGAAGCGATGGAGGAACGTCAGGTCAGCGTGGACGGTGAGCCGCGCGCGCTGCCCGACCCGTTCATCGTCGCTGCGACACAGAATCCCATCGAGTACGAGGGCACCTATCAGCTCCCCGAGGCACAGCTGGACAGGTTCCTGTTGAAGCTCAATGTGCCGCTGCCGCCGCGTGATCAGGAGATCGCAATCCTGACCCGGCACGCGCGCGGTTTCGATCCGCGCGACCTGTCGTTCGTCAAGCCGGTCGCCGGGCCGGCGGAGCTGGCCGCGGGCCGCGAAGCCGTCCGTCAAGTGCTGGTCGCTGACGAGGTCCTCGGCTACATTGTCGACATCGTCGGCGCGACAAGGAATTCGCCGTCGCTGCAGTTGGGTGTGTCCCCGCGCGGTGCGACGGCGCTGCTGGCCACGGCCCGGTCCTGGGCCTGGCTTTCGGGACGCGGCTATGTGACGCCCGACGACGTCAAGGCGATGGCCCGCCCGACGCTACGGCACCGCGTGGCCTTGCGGCCGGAGGCCGAGCTGGAGGGGGCCAGCGCCGACGGCGTGATCGAGGGCATCCTGTCGTCGGTGCCCGTGCCACGATAGTGGTTCTCACGGGTCGTGCCGGGCTGATCGCGCTGTTGTGCGCGCTGCCTGTTGTGCTGTCCCCCAGTCCCGCACTTGTTTTCGCGGTGCTGGGGGTTTTGCTCGCCGTCGCGGTGATCCTGGATGTGGCATTGGCGGGCAGCCCGCGATCTCTTCAGTTGACCCGAAGTGGGCCGGCGTCGGCCCGGCTGGGGCAGCCGGTACACGTTGAGCTGACGGTGCACAACGGCGGTCGCTCCCGATTCCGTGGCGTCGTCCGCGACGCCTGGGCGCCGAGCGCTCGCGCCGAGCCGAGGATGCATGCGGTGAATCTCTCGGCAGGACAACGGGTTGCGCTTGACACCACGTTGCGGCCGGTGCGCCGCGGCGATCAGAACTCCGCGTTGGTGACCGCGCGATCGATCGGTCCGCTGGGGCTCGCCGGGCGGCAGGGCTCGCACCGCGTCCCGTGGCAGGTCCGCATCCTGCCGCCGTTCCTGTCGCGCAAGCACCTTCCGTCGCGGCTGGCGCGGCTGCGCGAACTGGAAGGGATGACACCAGTCCTGATCCGAGGGCAGGGCACCGAATTCGACTCGCTGCGTGAGTATGTCGTCGGCGACGACGTGCGATCCATCGATTGGCGCGCAACGGCTCGGCGCGCCGATGTGGTGGTCCGGACGTGGCGACCCGAGCGAGACAGGCGGGTGCTGATCGTGCTGGACACAGGGCGGACGTCGGCCGGCCGGGTCGGTGTGGACCCCACTGCCCAGGATCCGGGCGGCTGGCCCCGGCTCGACTGGTCCATGGACGCCGCGCTGCTGTTGGCGGCGCTGGCTGCCCGCGCCGGCGACCACGTCGACTTCATGGCCCACGACCGCGAGACGCGCGCGGCGGTCATCAATGCGTCGCGCACCGAACTGCTCGCCCATCTGGTGGCGGCGATGGCACCGCTGGAACCGGCCCTGGTCGAGTCGGATGCTCGGGCGATGGTGGCCGCAGTGCAGCGCCGCGTGCGACGGCAGGCACTGGTGGTGATCCTGACCGACCTCAACGCGTCGGCGATCGATGAAGGGTTGCTCAGTGTGCTGCCGCAGCTGACCGCCAAGCATCGGGTGATCGTCGCGAGCGTCGCCGACCCGCGCGTGGACAAGCTTGCGGCCGGCCGCGCCGATGCCGTCGAGGTGTACGACGCCGCCGCGGCGGAGCGCTCTCGCAACGACCGCCGGGCTGTCGCCTCGCTGCTGCGCAGAATGGGGGTCGATGTCGTCGACGCTGCGCCGGAGGAGTTGGCACCGGACCTGGCCGATCACTACCTGGCGATGAAGGCAGCCGGCCGCCTGTAGCCCCCGCGAGGAAACTAGGCCGTCGGGACCACGTCGGGGGCGTTCTCGATGTCGCCTGTTTCCCCGGCCCGCACCGCCTTGCGGCCGAAGTACACGACGTAGGCGACGAACGCCGAGAAGGCCGCGGCGCCGATCAGCACGCGCACGAACGTCGGCAGCGGCGACGGCGTCACGAACCCCTCGATGGCACCGCAGACCAGCAAAACCACCACGAGCCCGATCGCCACCGAGATCACCGCACGCCCCTGCTCGGCCAGCACCTGCCCGCGCGGACGGTCCCCCGGCGAGATCACCGACCATCCCAGCCGCATCCCGACGCCTGCGGCGACGAACACCGCGGTCAGCTCCAGCAGTCCGTGCGGGGTGATCAGCCCGAGGAAAACGTCACCGCGGCCCGCCTCGAACATCAGGCCTGCGTTCACGCCGAGGTTGGCGGCGTTCTGAAAAAGGATGTACGGGATGGGAATTCCGAGAAGCACTGCCATCGCGATGCATTGCGCGGTCACCCATGCGTTGTTCACCCACACCTGCAATGCGAACGAGGCCGCGGGATGCTCGCTGTAGTAGTTGGCGAATTCGTGGTTGACGATCTGCTCGATCTCGCTGGGCGTCCCGATCGACGCCTGTACCTCGGGGCTGTGCGCGATCCACACCGCGATCACCGCGGCGACGACATAGAAGGCCGCGCCCGACGCCAGGATCCACCGCCCGGATTGGTACACCACGACGGGGAACGACATCGTCCAGAAGCGGACGAACTCCCGCCACAGCGGTGCGTGGGCGCCGGTCACGACCGCGCGCGCCCGCGCCACGAGGCCGGAGAGCTTGCCCACCAGCACCGCATCGGTGGACGAGGACCGCACGATCGACAGATGCGTCGACACCCGCTGGTATAGATCGACCAGTTCGTCGACTTCCGCACCGGTGAGATGCCGCTTGTTCTTCACGAGATGTTCCAGGCGGTCCCAGGTCGGGCGGTTCGCCAGAACAAACGCATCGACATCCACACCCGCGACTTTAGTAGCGTGGCTGATTATGGTCGGCCAGCAACAACCCTTGGTGACCGGCGACGCGGTCGTTCTGGAGATCCAGATCGCCCAATTGCCGGTCCGCGCGGCCTCGGCGTTGATCGACGTCGCCGTCGTCATGCTCGTCTACGTCGTCGGCGTGATCCTCTGGGCCGTGACGCTGACGGACATGGACCCGGCGTTCTCTGCTGCTGTCCTGATCATCTTCACGGTGGTTGCCCTTGTCGGCTATCCCACGGTTTTTGAGACGGCCACCCGAGGTAAGACGCTGGGGAAGATGGCGCTGGGGCTGCGGGTGGTGTCGGAGGACGGCAGCCCGGAGCGCTTCCGCCAGGCGTTGTTCCGCGCGCTGTCCGGCGTCATCGAGCTCTGGATGCTGACGGGCGGTCCGGCGGTGCTGTGCAGCCTGCTCTCGCCGAAGGGTAAGCGCATCGGGGACGTCTTCGCGGGCACCGTCGTCATCAGCGAGCGCGCGCCCAAACAGGCCCCACCCCCGGCCATGCCGCCGCAGCTGGCATGGTGGGCGTCCACGCTGCAGCTGTCCGGACTGAGCCCGTCCCAGGCCGAGATCGCCCGCCAGTTCCTTTCTCGTGCAACGCAATTGGATCCCCGGGTGCGCGACCAGATGGCGTTCCGGATTACTACGGACGTGGTCGCCCAGATCTCACCACCGCCACCGCCGGGGACGCCGCCGGCCATGGTCCTCGCGGCCGTGCTCGCCGAGCGCCACCGCCGCGAGCTGAACCGTCTGCAGCAGGCCGCGACGCCGCTGGGACCACCGCCGGCTCAGTGGTCTCCGCCGCCGCCACAACCGCCGGCGGCACCGGTGCGGGGCGACGGTTTCGCCCCGCCCTCCTGACTGTCAGCGCTGCAGGACGCCGGCGAGGACGAGCGCGGAGCCGAGCAGCGGCGCCACGGTCCGCACATGGTTCCAGTTTGTCCATGGCACGAGATAGGACTTCCATTCGCGCGCGGCGTCGGCGGTCGACAGGGTCGACGGGTCGAGACGATCGAGCGCGTTGTTCAGGGGGATGTTGAACGCCACGGTGACGCCGAAGGCCACCACTCCGAGGATCGACCCGGCCAGGATGTAGCCGGCTCCCGGCGTCTGCCACCGGGCCACGGTGGCGACGCCGACGCCGGCGGCGAGCGCCGCCGATCCGATGAACAACGCCAGGAATGGAGCGTTGGCGGGGGCCTCGGCGTTCATCCCCTGCATGGCGGTGATGGCCGCGTGGGGTTCGGTGCGGTCCAGCCCGCGCATGACGAAGGTCGAGAATGCGTAGAACAGGCCGCCGGTGGCGGCGCTGACGACCGCGGAGCCGGTGGCGGCAATCAGGAACGGGTTTGTCATGCCTCTCAGCCAAGTGCACAAGGTCGAGACGATCCATCGCTCAGAGTCCGCTTCGCATATGCGAGCGTCTCGTATTGTCGTGCTGTGGATGCTTTGGGCGGTCTGCTCGACGGAGCTCGCGCGCGGGGCGCATTCGTGTTGCGGCTGTCCCTTGATCCGCCGTGGTCCATGCTCATCCGCGACGACGCCCCTCTGACGCTCATCTGCATGACGGACGGTTCGGCGGTCATCGTCACCGACTCCGGTGCGACCTACGATCTGAGCCCGGGCGACGTGGCCGTCGCCCGCGGCGTCGAGCACTACCGGTACGCAGGCCACCCCGACACCGATCCGCAGGTGGTCATCCATCCCGGTAACCGGTGCACGACTGTGCGCGGGGACGATCTGCGGTTCGAGATGTCGGTAGGGGTACGGACGTGGGGCAACGCCGCCGCCGGCGCGCACCGCAGCATCATCTGCACCTATGACGGGCGCAGCGAGGTCAGTGCCCGCCTGCTCGAAGCACTGCCGACGGTCCTGGTGCTGCGTTCCGGGGAGCTGCCGACACCTCTGGTGGACCTGCTGTCCGCGGAAGCGGGCCGCGAGGGACCAGGGCAGGAGGCCTATCTCGATCGCCTGCTCGACCTGCTGCTGATGGATGTGCTGCGCACCTGGTTCGACCGCGACCAGCGCGCCCCCACGTGGTGGCATGCCGAGCACGACCCGGTGGTGGGCCCGGCACTGCGGTTGCTCCACAACAATCCCGAGCACCCCTGGACTGTTGCCAACCTGGCTACTGCCGTGGGCAATTCGCGCGCGGTGTTCGCGCGGCGGTTCACCGAGCTGGTCGGTGAACCGCCGATCGCGTTCCTGACGAGCTGGCGCCTCGCACTGGCCGCCGACATGCTGCGCGACGACGGTGCGACGCTCACGGCGATCGCGCGCCGTGTCGGGTACGGAACACCGTTCGCACTCAGCAGCGCCTTCAAGCGGGCCTACGGTGTCAGCCCCACTGACTACCGGCGATCCAGTTCCCGTGGAAACCGTACGGAACACGTTGCGGGAGTTTGATTCTGGCTACCGGCGGGCCCGCGAAGTCGGACGCGTCGAGGATGACGAGGTCGCTGCCGTTGCGGCCGGGATCGTAGACGTAGCCCAGGTACCAGCCGCTGCTCTCGTCTGCGGGCCCCGACGTCGACGGCACGAACACGGCCTCGCCGGGTCCGCCGTCGTCGCCGAAGCGGTGCTCCTCGGCTGCACCGGTGGTGAGGTCGTGTCGAATCAGGCTGGAGTTGCCCACGGACACTGCGTAGCGGGCGGGAAGCGTCGCGAGACGGTCGTCGATCCGGGGGAACTCGACAGTTCGGTCGTCGAGTCGGTTCTCGCTGACCGTGCCGGTCTGCAGGTCGATCGTCCACGTCCACATCACCCCGTTGGCGTCGAATCCACCGCTGTCGCGCCATAATTCGGGATATCGCACAGCGTGTAGAACTATCCTGTGACCTTCGTCGTAGGCGTTCGCGACGTGGAAGACATAACACGGGTCGATCTCGAACCAGCGCACCTCACCGTGCGGATCGTCGCGGCGGAGGACGCCCAGCCTGGCTCCGTAGTCGTCGTCCCACCGGTAGGGCATGTCCCCCTCGCCCCTCATCGCGATGTCCGCGTTGAAGACGATCGGCAGGTCCATGAAGACCACGTAGTTCGCCGTGAGCGCGAAGTCGTGCATCATCGTCAGCGCGGGGACGTCGAGCGGACGTTCGATCACCAACTCACCGTTGGCATCTGCCCGGTGGTAGGTGACGTGGGGGGTGAAGAGGTTGCCGTAACCGAAGAAGTGCAACTCGCCGGTGGTGGGGCAGATCTTGGGATGTGCGGTCATCGAATCCGCAAGCTTGCCGTCGAAGTCGTAGGCGCCCAACGTCTCCAGATCGTTGGTGATCTCGTAGGGCAGCGAAGACTCGACCAGAGCGAGCGTCTTGCCCGCGTGATTGACGATGTGGGTGTTGGCGACGCTGGCCCTTAGGTTGCGGGTGCCGTCCTCGTTGTAGAGCGGGAACGGGTCGACGAAGCTGTCCGTGCGCACCCACCGATTGCGGTACCAGGCCGCACGGCCGTTCTCGATGCGTACACCGTGAACCATGCCGTCGCCGGCGAACCAGTGCCCGGTCGCTTCGCGCGGATTCGGACCGTTACGCAGGTACCAGCCGTCGAGCTCGGCGGGAATGGTGCCCTCGACGGGCAGGTCGAAAGCCGTGAGCTCGTCTGAGACGGGTGCATAGTTGCCGACTTGGAAGAACTGTCCGGTGCCGAACAACTCCGACCCAGGCTCGGGCGGGGAGTCAGTTGTCGGCGATTCGGTGTCCGGAGTGGTTTGGGTCATGGGCTGGCCTCTCCTGAAGTGGTGCCTCCAGAGTGACATCCCACTAGTGACATGTCAATAGTGGAATGTCGCTCGGGCACGTCGATAGTCCAGTTCTGGAATGTCGGGCCGTACGATGCCGCCATGAGCCTTAGGATCGCAGCGCTCGGGCTGTTGGCCGAGAGCCCGGCCAGCGGGTACGACCTGCTCAAGCACTTCGAGAAGTCGATGGCCAACGTCTGGCCGGCAACTCAGAGTCAGCTCTACTCCGAGCTCAACAAGCTGGCCGCCGGGGGCCTGATCGAAGTCATCGCGGTCGGACCGAGGGGCCGGAAGGAATACCGGATCACTGACGACGGCCGCGCCGAGCTGGTGCGCTGGGTGACCAGCCCGCAGGATGATCCGCCGTTCCGCAGCGCGGCGCTTTTGAGGGTTTTCCTGCTGGGGTTGATCCCGACCGAGCAGGCCCGCTCGCATCTGCAGCACATGGCCGAGCACTCCGACGAGGAGATCAGACGCCTCTCCGCACTGCGGGAGTCACTGACATGCGGGCGCGATGTCGACACCTCTGACGAGGACTTTTTCGGCCTGGCTGCGCTCGACTACGGGTTGCGGCTGAACGCGATGCAGGCGCAGTGGGCGCGTTCGGTCAGCGACAGGCTGAAGACCTGACGCGGAACTAACCGTTGCATCACGATAGTTTCCGATATATCGTCAACGTATCGGAAGCGCAGATGGTGCTTCCTCTCGAAAGAAGGACACAAGACATGTACACCCCCATGAACCCCCCC
>NZ_LWCS01000002.1 GCF_001650495.1 Mycolicibacterium iranicum
CCGCCGCCCCCCGGACCCGCCGAAGCCCCCGCGGCACCTGCGGAAGGTCTGAAGACCACGATCGATGCCGATGGCACCTACACGATCGGCACGGACATCGCTCCCGGCGTCTACCAGTCGGCCGGCCCCGTCGAGGGCGGCGCCTGCTACTGGAAGCGCACCGCGGGTGATCAACTCGTGGACAACCGGCTGACGAAGAAGCCGTCCTTCGTCCAGATCATGCCGACAGACACGTCCTTCACGACCAGCGACTGTCAGGCCTGGCAGCTCACCAACGCACCGATGCCGCCCGAGCCGGGCCCCGGCTCTCTGCTGGGCGATCTGACGCAGGCGATCGGCAGCGGCATGTTCTCCGGAGGGCCGCCGCCCTGACGGTTCCCGAGGCAGTAGCAGCCGAGGACCATTCCGACACGGACCCGGCCTCGCTCGAGCGGATCTGGCGGGCCGTCCGCCGCTGGCACGCGGCGGGCATGCAGCCCGCGATCCAGGTGTGCCTGCGCCGCGACGGCAAGGTGATCCTGGACCGGGCGATCGGTCACGCCTGGGACGACGATCCACAACGACGGGTCCCGGTGTCCACCGAGACGCCGTTCTGCGTGTACTCCGCAGCCAAGGCCATCACGACCACCGTGGCGCACATGCTGGTCGAACGCGGCGCGTTCTCACTGGACGACCGGGTGTGCGACTACCTGCCGACCTACACCAGCCACGGCAAGGACCGCACGACCATCCGACATGTGATGACACACAGTGCGGGCATCCCGTTCGCGACCGGCCCCAAGCCGGACCTCAAACGGATGGACGACAGCGAATACACCCGCGAGATGCTCGGCCGGATGAAGCCGGTCTACCCCCCGGGCCTTGTTCACATCTATCACGGTGTCACGTGGGGCCCGTTGATGCGCGAGATCATCAACGCCGCCACTGGACGCAACATCCGCGACATCCTGGCCGAGGAGATCCTGAACCCGCTCGGTTTCCGCTGGACCAATTACGGCGTTGCGGCACACGATGTTCCATTGGTGGCCCCCAGCCATGTGACGGGCAAGCCGCTGCCCGCCCCGATCGCCAAGGCCTTCAAGACGGCCGTCGGCGGCACGCCGCAACAGATCATCCCGTTCTCCAACACGCCGCGATTCCTCACCGGCGTCATCCCGTCGTCCAACACCGTGTCGAACGCCAACGAGCTGTCGCGTTTTGCGGAGATCCTCTGTCGCGGTGGAGAACTCGATGGGGTTAGGGTGTTGTCCCCGGAGACTTTGAGGGCGGCCACGAAGGAGGCCCGCCGACTGCGGCCGGACCTCGCGACGGGGCTGGCCCCGATGCGGTGGGGCACCGGATACATGTTGGGGTCCAAGCGATTCGGGCCGTTCGGCCGCGATGCCGCAGGCGCGTTCGGCCACACCGGACTGACGGACATCGCGGTGTGGGCCGACCCGGAACGGGCACTGTCGGTCGCGGTCGTCAGCAGCGGCAAACCGGGCAGCCACCGCGAGGCCAAGCGCTATCCGCAGCTGCTCGACCGCATCAACGCCGAGATTCCCAGGGTTGACGGCCGGGTCTGATACCGCGGTAGATTCCCCAGCGCACGATCCACGGCATCAGCACCCGTTCGAATGTCCAGGCCGGGAAGCGGAAGGCCCGCCCGTTCGGCGTGAAGACCTCGAGCCCGTCGGGTTGGATTCCCAGCACCGATCCCCAGCGCCGGGTGGGCGGTCGGTACTTCTTCAACGGCTTTCCCTCGAAGGACGCCAGCACATTCCGGGCCAGCAGCCCGTCGGCGCGGTTTCGGGCCGAACTTCGCAGCGGATCGGTCGCCGCCACGTCACCGACGGCGAAGATCTCCCGACGGCCGGGCACCCTCAGTTCGGGGGTCACCCGCACGAATCCGCTCTCGTCGAGCATGTCCCGCGGTAGCCACTCGGTGTTGGGCCGGACCCGGCCGATGGCCCACAGCACGGCATCGGCAGATGCCGGTTCCTGTCCGGTACTCCACCGCACCGGCCCTGCGGTCAGTTCGTCGCCGGTGAATCCCGGCTCCAGTGCGGCCCGGTGGTTCGGCCGCACGATCACCCCGGCGTCGACAAGCCTCTTGCGGACCTTCTCCCAGGTCCGCGGGTGATGGCCGGTCAGCGCCCGGTCGCCGGGGAAGTACAGCTCGATCCTTTTGTCCGGCCATACCGCGGCGATCTGGGCGGCGCTGCTGACGGCTGCCGCGCCGCCTCCGACGACGATGACCGACCTTGCGGCCGAGAGCTTCTCGTGCGGGCCACGCAGGTCGTCGCCGACTTCTGCCGCGGTCCGCAACGTCGGCTGCCGCCAGAAGCCGTTCGTCACGCCGGTCGCGATGACGAGCACGTCGTAGAAGACGTCCGTCGTCGACCCGTCGGGCAGCGTCACCTTCACGGTCCTGGATTCGGTGTCCAGTCCGGTGATCGTGCCGTGCACCGTACGGACCCGGTCGAGTCCGCGGAAGCGCCTGAACGGGATCCAGTTGTGCCGCGCCCAGTCGTCGGGTCTGGCAAGCCGCCACCCGAGTTCCTGCCCACTGACCAGGCCCGGCTTGGCCGAGATGCCGACGACATCGGCATGTTTGGAGAGCTTGATGGCAGTCAGCACCCCGACGTCGCCCAGGCCTGCGATGACGACGCGCCGGCCGGTCATGCGCTGACCTTCGACGGCGGGCGGGGCACGAAACGCGACACCCTGTCGATGACAGCCTGGTAACCGGGTCTGCGTTCCAGGCTGCGCGCTTCCATCATCGGGATGCTGGCGCCGAGGAACATCGCCAGCATCGCCGCCGCACCGACGAACAGCCAGAGGGCGCTCGGCGCCGCCGCGATACCGAAAAGCGCCAGCGCGAACCAGAACCCGAACTCACCGAAGTAGTTCGGGTGCCGCGACCAGCTCCACAACCCGCGGTCCATCACCTCGCCGGGCTTCTTGCCGGCCACGAACCTGTGCATCTGCACGTCGGCCGCGAATTCCAAAGCGACAGCGGCCATTCCGACCACGAACGCGACGACCGCCAGCCACGGCACCCGAATCTCCGGCGTGGTGACCGCGACGTAGACCGGCAGCATGCCGAGGAACACCTGCACGGTGGGAATCAGGTGGATGGCGACCAGGTCGGCGAAGAACTCGAACTTGCCCGCCCGCTTCCGGAACATCGGGTAACGCCAATCCTCGTGGTGCAGACCTGGAAACGCATACACCCAGTTACCCGTGAGGCGCACCGCCCAGGCCAGCACCAGAACGGCAAGCAGCCATGTGCTCAGCGTCGTGATGCCGCTTTCGTACCACCAGTAGAACAACAGCAGCGGCGGGATGACGCTCCAGTACGCGTCGTAGAAGCTGGAGTTGTGGTAGGCGCGGCTGAACCCGAACACGACCAGGGTCGCCACCACGTCGGCGAGGAAGGTGTCGAGCCAAAGCTTTCCGGTGGACGGTCCCCACACCAACCAGGCCGCCGCTGCGGCCACCGCGAAGACGTAGGCCACCGTGACGATGGCAAGTGACTTCGACTTACCCACCGAGACGCACCCGGAACGTCGTGGGCCAGTACTTGCCGGTCACCAGGAACTCGTCGCCCTGCACATGGGCGATGCCGTTGAGCACCTGGGCAGTCGGCGGAATCCCCCGTTCGCGCAGCGACGCGGCGTTGACCAACAGGGTGACCGCGCCGCTGGACGGGTCGATGCGCGCGATGTTGTCGGTGGGCCACACATTGGCCCACACCTGCCCGTCGACGCACTCGAGCTCGTTGAGCCCCTTGAGCTGCCCCCCGTCGTTGCTGACATCCACACCGCCGATCTCGGAGAAGTCCGCGGGATCGTGGAATGTGAGGCGGCTGGTGCCGTCGCTGCGGATCAGTCGCTGACCGTCGTAGCAGAGCCCCCATCCTTCGCCGGCCAGCGGAACCTCGCGCACCGGCGCCAGGGTGGTCTTGTCCCATTCCACGGCGACACCGTCCTGATACGTCAACTGCCAGATCTTGTCACCCACCAGGGTGATGCCTTCGCCGAAGTAGTCGGCGGGGATGTCGACGGAACGGGTGATCGTGCCCGCGGACGGGTCGAGTTGCCGCATCTGCGATTCACCGGCCAGCCCGGTGCCCTCGTAGAGGACCGAGTCGTTGATCTCGAACCCCTGGGTGAAGGCGGCCGGATCGTGCGGGATCTCCGCCAGCACGACCGGCTCGATGACGGGTACGGGGCCGGCCTGGGCAACCGGCGGGGAGGACGAGCAGCCCGCCACCACCGCCAGTGCCAGCGCCGCGCACATCCGAGGAGCGGCCCTTCGAAAAGCCCTTCGAAAAGAGGGAGTCATATCGTCGTTCTACCGTGCAACGATGGCTGAATGAAAGCGGTCAGTTGTGCGCACAGCACTTTGGAGGTCGTCGACCTGCCCTCGCCGAGGCCAGACGAGGGCCAGCTCGTGCTCGATGTGCTGCGGTGCGGGATCTGCGGATCCGACCTGCATGCCAAGGATCACGCCGACGAACTCACCGAGGTGATGGCCGAGGGCGGTTATCACGACTTCGTCCGCAGCGACACCCCGGTGGTGATGGGGCACGAGTTCTGCGGGGTGGTCGCCGAGCGCGGGCGCAAGGTCGGCAAGGAGTTCGCGCCGGGGACGACGGTGGTGTCGTTTCCCCTCGTCCGTGCCCACGGCGGCGTGCACCTGACCGGTCTGTCGCCGAAAGCACCGGGCGCTTACGCCGAGCAGGTACTCGCCGAGGCGGCGCTGACGTTCGCGGTGCCCAACGGTCTGGACCCCCCGACGGCCGCGCTGACCGAACCGATGGCCGTCGCGTACCACGCGATCCGCCGCAGCGAAATAGCCGCGAAAGACGTCGCCATCGTGCTGGGCTGCGGCCCGGTCGGGCTGGCGGTCATCTGTCATCTGAAGGCGCGCGGCGTCCGCACCATCGTCGCGAGCGACTTCTCCCCCGGCCGGCGGGCGCTGGCGACCCGGTGCGGCGCCGATATCGTGGTCGACCCCGCCGTCGGCGATCCGTACGAGGCGGTACCCGCCAAGCAGCGCGGCCTGACCGAGTTGCCCGCGCTCTACGAGCTCGGCGTCGGGTCCATGGAGAAGCTGCGCAACATTCCCGGCTGGTCGCACGTGTACCGCGTCGCCGACAAGTTGGGCGGCACCGCACCCAAGCGGCCGGTGATCTTCGAGTGTGTCGGGGTGCCGGGCATGATCGACGGGGTCATCGGAGCGGCGCCGCTGGCGTCGCGCGTGATCGTCGTCGGCGTGTGCATGGGAGACGACAAGCTGCGGCCCGCGATGGCGATCGGCAAGGAGATCGACCTTCGTTTCGTGTTCGGCTACACCCCGCTGGAATTTCGCGACACCCTGCACATGCTCGCCGACGGCAAGCTCGACGCGTCGGCGTTGGTGACCGGGACGGTCGGGCTGGGCGGGGTCGCGGCGGCGTTCGAGGCGCTCGGCGATCCCGAGACGCACGCCAAGATCCTCATCGACCCGGCCAGCACCGCCGCGGCCCCTTAGAGCTTCAGCGGGGCATTGGCCGAATCGAGATGTTCGACGGTGTGCTGCCTGCTACGGCCGGATCAGCTGTCGATCCTGCCGGACGGATGATCGAAAAGCTCGCAGCTACAGGCATTGTCGAACGTGCGCTGGCAGCCGTCTCACCGGTCGTCGCGACAGGCGAACTGCTCGCATCGTCTTCGACCGTCCGTGGGGCGCTCGACCTCACCCGGCCCACGGACCTGTTGCAGCTCTCCGCCGCGCTCACTGTCTCCGAGATCGCCGCGCTGCACCAGTTAGCGGCGGATCAGGGCCCGCCAGGCCAGCTCAGCGACCTCGAGGCAGTAGGCATCATCGATCGGCTCATCGGTGTAGAGACTGCGAATGTTGATCGGAGCCAACAGGATCTGCACTCCGGTGAGCGGATTCACGCCCTCGCGCAATTCTCCGCGCACCGCCGCATGGTCCAGAATCGTGCGCACCGTCTCGTAGCGGCGCCGCCAGAAGATGGCTCGGGTGTCGTCGGCATGCGCTGCGTGCTCATCCATCACCATTGCGCGCTGAAGCCGCCGCCCGTCTGACGTGTTGAGGTATCGGGCGACGGCCAGCGCCATCGCTTCGAGGTCACCGCGCAGCGAGCCGGTGTTCGGCGCCATGATTATGTCGTCGGCGCGAAAGAACATGGTGTCCAACAGAAGCCGCTGACTCGAACCCCAGTACTGATAAATCAGCTGCTCGTCGAGACCATGCCGGGAGGCGAGCGCGGCGACACTGAACCTCTCCACGCCCCAACGGGTCACCTCGTCCAGCGCAGCCGCCAGCACGCGTTCCCGCAGCTCCCGCGGTACCGCGCTATCGACGAATTCCCAGCTGGAAGGCATGCCGGTGGCCAATTCTAGTCGTGTAGGGCATCGAGTGCCCGGTAAATTCTCTGCTCGCTCACCGGCCGAGCGGTCCCGAGCTGCTGTGCCCACAGACTGACCCGCAATTCTTCGATCATCCACGCGATGTCGGTCACGTCGGGTGCCGCCGCGCGCGCAGGTGACAGCGCAGCCCGCAGCTCGTCGTATGCCTCTTGCACCGCCGCCACCCGCTCCATGCGCTCGCGGTCGGCGGCGAGCGCATGCGGCAGACGCTCGAGGCGGCGGCTGATCGCCGTCAGGTAGCGAGCGAGGTCAGCCAGATGCGCAGCGCCGGTCGCGTCGACGAAACCCGGTCCGACCAACCGCGCCAGCTGCGCGCGTATGTCGGCGATCGCGTCGGCCTGCGCCGCAGAGGGTTTCTGCGGCAGGGCAAGTTCGACCTCGTGCAGCGCGGCCAGCACCTTCTCGACGCGGCGGACGATGTCGGCGGTGGTCTGCGCCAAGCCGGATACCAAACGCTGCCGCGCAGTGCTGAACTCGGCTTTCGTCCACACCGGAGCAGGAACGAGAACGTGAACCGCGGCGGCTGCACAGTCGTCGATCAACGCGGACAGTGAACCGTCCGGATTGTTGCCGAGGACCAGCCTGGTCCTGGTGTCGAGGCTTCGCTCAACATTTTTCGTCACCGGCGGGGCGGCGAGCAGCAGCAGGCGCTCGCACCCGCGGGCCATGACGGCGTCCTGCTCGGCCTTGGTCGCGAATACCTTGACATCGACGCCCGAGCGCCCCGGCACAAACGCGGGATACCCACGCACGGTGTGCCCCGACGCGCCCTGACGTTCCACCACTCGCGGCAGCTCATCGAGACCCTCCGGCCAGTTGCGCAGCCCCTCACGTTCCAAGTCGCCCGCAACGGTGGCCGCGACGGCTTGGCGACTGGGGGCGGCGAGACGGCGCTGCAGTTCGTCGAGATTCTTGCCGCGAGACACCACCGAGCCATCCGCTGATTCGACGGCGAAGGTCACCCGCAGATGCGGGGGCAGCTTCTCGAGGTCGAACGCATCGATCGGAACCAGAATGCCTGTGCGGCGCCTCAATTCGCGTTGCACGGCATCCAGCAGGGGCCCGCTGTCCGGTGTGATGGCCTCCAGTAGCGCCTTCGCAGTATCAGGGGCGGGAACGAAGTTGCGGCGCAGTTCTTTCGGCAGTGATCGGATCAGCGCCGTGAGCAGTTCCTCGCGCAGGGCCGGGACCTGCCAGGCGAAGTCGTCGCCGCCGAGCCTGGCGAGGACGTCGACCGGGACATGGACGGTGACGCCGTCGTCGGGAGCACTCGGTTCGAACCGGTAGCTCAACGGCAGGGACAGATCCCCCGCCTGCCAGCGCTCGGGCTGATCGGCTCCGGCGTCGTTGCGCAGCAGGTCATCTCGCGTAAAGGTCAGCAGATCCGGCGTGAGGTGCCGCTGCTTCTTCCACCATCCGTCGAAGTGGCGCGCCGACACCACGTCGGCCGGAACGCGCGCGTCGTAGAACGCGAAGATCTCCTCGTCGCCGACGAGCAGATCGCGACGCCTCGCCCGATCTTCGAGGCCAGCGAGTTCCTCTCGCAGCCTGGCGTTGTCGCGGAAGAAGTGGTGCCGCGTCTGCCAGTCCCCCTCGACGAGGGCGTGCCGGATGAACAGATCGCGCGCCACCTCGGGGTCCACCTCGGCGTAGCCGACCCGTCGCCGGGCGACCAGGGGCAGACCGTAGAGGGTCACGCGCTCGAAGGCCATCACCGCGCCGCGCTCGGCGTCCCAGTGCGGCTCGCTGTAGGTCCGCTGCACCAGGTGGCCGGCGACGCGCTCGACGACCGCGGGTTCGATTCGCGCGGCGGTCCTTCCGAACAGTCTGCTCGTCTCGACGAGGTCGGCGACGACGACCCACTTCGGCGGCCTGCGGGTCAGCACCGACCCCGGCGCCAGCACGAACTTCGCGTTGCGGGCGCCCTCGTAGGTGCGCCCGTCGGTCTCGCGCATCCCGACATGCGAGAGCAACCCCGCGGTCAGTGCGGCATGTATCGAGGCCGCGTCGGCGGGCTCGTCCTGCCCCCGATCTTCCTCCCGGATGCCGAGATCGCGGCAGATACCCCGCAACTGACCCACCAGGTCCTGCCACTCGCGGATCCGCAGGTAGTGCAGGAACTCGTCCCGGCACATCCGCCGGAAAGAGCTGCCGGAGCGCTCTTTTCGTTGCTCCCCGAGATAGCGCCACAGGTTCAGGAAGGAGATGAAGTCCGAGTTCTCGTCGGCGAACCGGGCATGCTTCTGGCGGGCGGCGTCTTCGCGGTCGGTCGGTCGCTCTCGCGGGTCGGGGATCGACAACGCGGCGGCCAGCACCAGCACCTCCCGCACGCAGCCCTCGGACTGGGCCTGCAGGATCATGCGCCCGAGACGCGGGTCGACGGGAATCTGGGCCAGCCGCCGTCCGACGTCGGTGAGCTCGCCGGCCCGATCGAAGGCGCCCAGTTCCTGCAGCAGCGCAACCCCGTCGCGGATGCTGCGCGCATCCGGCGGATCGAGGAAGCCGAAGCTTTCGATGTCACCGAAACCAAGGGCGGCCATCTGCAGGATCACCGCGCCCAGGTTGGTGCGCAGGATCTCGGGATCGGTGTAGCGGGGCCGGGATTCGAAGTCGGCCTCGGAGTACAGCCGGATACACACGCCGGGTGCGGTGCGCCCCGACCGCCCGGCGCGCTGCGCCGCCGAGGCCTGCGAGATGGGCTCGATCGGCAGCCGCTGCACCTTCGTCCGGCGGCTGTACCGCGAGATGCGGGCAGTTCCCGGATCGACCACGTACCTGATTCCCGGCACCGTCAGCGAGGTCTCGGCGACGTTGGTGGCCAACACTATTCGCCGTGCGGTACGGCCTGGCTGGAAGACCTTCTGCTGTTCCGCGGTCGGCAGCCGGGCATAGAGAGGCAGCACCTCCGTGTGGCTCGGGTCGGTGACCGCCCTCAATGCCTCTGCAGTGTCGCGGATCTCGCGTTCCCCGGACAGGAAGACCAGGACGTCGCCCCGCGGTTCGGCCTCCAACTCGGCCACCGCGTCGATGATCGCCTCGGTCGGGTCCCGCAATTCGGTGCGGACCACCTCGTGGTCCGGGTCGTCGGGATCCTCGGCACCGGCAGAGGGGACAGTGATTTCCAGAGGGCGATAGCGGATTTCGACGGGATAGGTACGTCCCGAGACCTCGACGATCGGCGCTCCCGCGAAGAACTGCGCGAAACGCTCCGGCTCGATCGTCGCCGACGTCACGATCACCTTGAGATCGGGTCGCCGTGGCAGCAACTGGCGCAGATATCCGAGGAGGAAATCGATGTTGAGGCTGCGCTCGTGAGCCTCGTCGATGATCAGCGTGTCATACCGCAGCAGTCTGCGGTCCCGCTGCACTTCGGCGAGCAGGATGCCGTCGGTCATCAGCTTGACGAGCGTGCGGTCACTCGCCTGATCGGTGAACCGCACGGTGTAGCCGACCGCTTCGCCCAATGGCGTACCGAGCTCGTCGGCGATGCGGGCCGCGACCGTGCGGGCGGCGAGCCGGCGGGGCTGGGTGTGGCCGATCGTGCCCCGGATCCCCCGGCCGAGTTCCAGACAGATCTTGGGAAGCTGCGTGGTCTTGCCCGAGCCGGTCTCACCGGCGACGATGACGACCTGGTTCGCGGTGATGGCCGCTGCGATCTCGTCGCGACGTTCGCTGACCGGCAACTCCGGATAGCTGATGTGCGGGACGGCGGCCAACCTGGTGGCCACCAGCGCCTCGGCTGCCGCGAACCGCTCTTCGAGACGCTCCAGTTGCTGCGGGGTCGGTTGGCGGAGCTGACGAAGACGGCGGGCCAGTGCGGCGGCGTCCTTGATCGTCAGACCGTCAAGTCTCGCACGCAGGGACACCCGGCCACGATAGGCGGACAGTCGTCACCGCGGCGCACGGGTGCGGACGTACAGCACGGCGGCCGCGAACGCGATCTCGGCGAAGGCCACCACTGTCGCCAGTTGCATTGCCACCGCCATGTCGAGCGTTGCGGCAGGCTCTGAGCCGCCACCGTGCCGATGACCCGTCACAGGTATGTGGACCGCAATCATCGCGACGTTCATCACCGCCACCATCACCCAGCTCCGCACGGTGTCGAACCGCCACACCTCGTAGGCGCAGTAGAGGCAGGCCGCTCCCATCGCGATCGTCACGATGCCCGGCGAAGAGACATGCAGCACAGCCGAACTCACTGCCAGCAGGGCCCCCACGGCGCGGATGATGCCGGTCTTCATACCCAAGTAGACAACGTCCGGGGAAGAATCTCATCGCGGGAGATGGCAAGCAAACCACCTTTCGGTCTGGTTGAATGTCCGCGTGCGGTGGCGGACGACGTTGGGCACCGCTATGGCAGCGGCGATGTCGATGGCGATGTCGATGGCGATGGTGATTTCGGCGATCGGGATGTCTCCCGCCTCGGCCGAGCCGGTAGCGATGCGTCCCTTGAATTACGACAAGGTGTCCAGAGATGGATGGCAGCTGAACATCCGGGTGGAAAACGAGGTTGTCAATTCCATTCCCAACCTCGCCAATGCCCAGAATTCTCGCGAAGGCTTCGTGACGGCGTCGGCCACCGCGACCGCGGTCGGCGGAGCCAACCCCATCACCGACAGCATCTTCATCCTCGGCTATCAACTCGGTTGCCAGTCGGATGTGTCCGCGGGTCTGCAGTACGGCGTCACCGGCGGCGGCGGGCCGTCCGGCGCGGTCGGCATCGGCGGTGGTTCCCCGGTCAGTGCTTCGGTCGGACTCGACGGCGGCGTCGCCGGATTCGTCCAGACGGTGTTGCAGCCCGGTGTGATCGTCGATCTGCCGCTGTCGAACATGACGCTGAGCCCGAACGGTCAGGCGATGATCGACATCGACAACATCCACATCAAGGCCGACGCGTGTGGCGGCGACGTGACCATCCGGTCCTACGCTTATCTGCGGATCTCCACTGAAGCCGCACACACCCAGTTCGCGATCTACGGCGATCCGATCAAGATCTAGGAGGCTGTCGCGATGCCGAAGACGACGTGGCTCCTCCTGCTGGTGGGCGCTGTCCTGGCGTCGGCGCCGAGCGCTGCAGCCCAGCCCGCCAACCCACCCAGCAATCCCGGTGCGCCCGACTTCACCCAGGTGATCCCGGGCTTGCAGCCCGGCAGCTTCTCGTACCCCTACAACGTCATCGTGGTGGGTCCGCCCCCGGCGACCGATTCGCGCGGCACCCGTGTCAGCGCCGGCGTGGACAAGGACATGAAGGCCGACGGCCTACCCGGCAGCGCCCTGGGGAATTCGCCGCAGGCAGGCGGCCCTCTGGTGTCGTCCAATGCCCGGTACGGGATCAGCGCCGGCCTGGAGCCCGCAGCGGGGGGAAACCCCGGGCTCGACATCCGCGCGGGCGTATCCGCGGTGCCGTCCGGTGAGGATCCGAGCGGGCAGCCGCCGCAGGCACCGGTGCCCATCGAGTCGGGCCAGCCCGACGAGCTGGCAACTCCGGGCGGCTATCCCGCGCCCATCCTGGAGACGCCGGGCACCATCCGCGAAGGCCCGACCGGGGTCTTCGGGCCGCAGCCTCAGTAGCCGCCCGTCAGTGCGTGTCGGGCGACCAGTAGGCGAGCATCTCGGCGAGCGTCTCGAAGGCCGCGGTGTTCACGCCGTAGGTCGCCTCGAAATGCACGCTGAGTGGGAAACCGAGATCGGCGACGCCATCGATGACGCGCTTGTAGAGGTCGAGCATCAACTGGCGCCGGCCCGTGGGATCGGTTTCGGCGAGTTTGCGAACGAAGTCCTGCTCGCGGGCGACAGCCTCGTTACCGGGGTCCTGGATGAGCCAATTGATAAGTCCGACACGGCTTTCCACTTTCGGCACGAATCCGAAGGACAGCAGGATCTCGGGACGGTGGTCGGTCTTGTCGGCGAATTCGGTGAGCATCCCGACGATCGCGTCGGAGTACAGCAACTGCGTCATGCCATAGGTCGCGCCGCGATCGCACTTGAAGTTGAAGCGACCGTGCTCGCCCTCGCGCGTCGGGATGAGGATGACACCGCGGTTCTCGACCACCTGGTCGAAGATCGACAGGGCATCTGTCGGCGCGACCCCTGAGCCCTCGCCGTCGCTGAGCGTGCGCGGCACGCCGACGAAGGCGATCCCCTCGAACCCGCTGTCGCCGAGCTCGGCGAGCCTGCCACGCAGCGTCGGCTCATCCATGAACGCGGTGACCTGTGTGCACAGTCCCTTGATGCCGGGCAGTTCGGGCTTGATCATCGTCCAGAAGTCCAGAACGTCGAGTTTGGGCTTCATCTCGATGGGACGGTCGCCGTCCTCTTCGATCATGCCGGGGATCATCACGTGGCGGATCCGCCCGCCCAGCCCGGCCTCCGAAGAGCACCGCAACACCTTCTCGGCGTCCTCGAGTGCCTGCTCACGCCCCCGCTCCACGTTCGGCGGCACCAGCTCCAAGGCGATGGTGTTCAAGCTCACAGCATTGCTCCACATCTGAAGGCGTCTTGTCCCCCGGCGGCCTGCCGACCTCGTCGTCGTGGCCCCTCATTGCCCCGCCGGTCGGGAAAAATCACCATACCCGGGGCGCCGCGCGACGCCTCGGTGAGCTTTCATGGGGGTAGAGCCCCTATGAAAATGCCGTCGAAAGCACTTGCACCCCTCGCCCTGATCATCTGCCTGGTGACGTCCGCGTGCAGCGGCGTCGAACCCGGCTCCCAGGGATCGGCGACGGGCGCCTCGTCGGCCACGACGTCGACGTCGCGCTCCCCGTTCGAGCCCACGACGACCCAGAAGCCGCCCGATACCACCGGACCGCTGATCGCCTACCGTGCGGCGGACGAGATCGGTCTGGTCGAGGGGACCAGCGTCGTCGCCACCGCGAAGGGCTCGTTCACACCGTCCAACGACCTGATCACCACCGACGACGGCAAGTTCGTGTTCGCGCGGACGACCGACAATCAGCTGGCCACGATCGAGGTGGCAACGGGTCAGGGTTCGACCCGCCCCGTCACCGTCGGCCCTGCTGTGGGTAGCGGCGGCGGCAGCGCGGTCGTGTGGTGGGAACAGCCGAACCGGTTGATGCGCCTGGACCTCGCCGATCCGCAGGCGCAACCCGAGCTGGCCCAGACCGTCGACCTACCGCCCGTCGCCGGGGTGCGGCCCGGCGACCCGAGGCTGCTGATCGCGCGCGGCGGCACCGCGGTGATCGCCCGCGTCGAGGCGCCGCCGTCGCCGTTCGGCGGTCCGGACACGCTGTACGCGGTCCGCGGCCCCGGGCCGCCGACGTCGCTGGGGCAGGCCGACGCAGACAGCCCGGTGTCGGTGGCACGCCTCAGTCCCGATGGTGCCTCGCTGTCGTACGCGCTCTACCGCGCCTCCGATAACGCGTGCGGCACGGCCGCCCTCGTCACATCGGACGCCAACGGCACCCAGCAGACGTTCGACGTCGCCGCGGCCGACGTCAACGCCGGCTTCCGGGTGACCAAGCTGTGGTGGCCGATGACCGGTCCGCCGAAGCTGAGCCTCATGACGTGGGTGTGCGGCCAGCCGCAGACCTATCCGCCGGTGGTCTGGGAGGTGTCCGGCGACCACATCGCCCAGACGACGCCGCCGACCTCGGCGTTGCAGACCGCGGATGTCGCGCCGGGCCAACGGGCGCTGATCTTGCCGGGCAGCGACACACCGACAGATCCGGCGGGCACGCTGGTGTTCGAGGAGAGCTCACGCCGCATAACCATCAAGGGCGGCGTAGACGCCATCGCTGTGATCTCGCCGTCTCCGTAGGCTGGGTGGGATGAGTATCGCGCTGCAGAGTCGATTCGTCGGCGAGCTGCCCGAGCTGACGGTGCAGTGGAAGGCCGAGCAGGCACCCGAGCCGCAGTTACTGGCCCTCAACGAACCGTTGGCGGCCGAACTGGGAATCGATGCGGAGTGGTTGCGCACCCCCGACGGGCTCGGCCTGCTGACGGGAACGATCGTCCCCCCTGAGGGGACGCCGGTGGCGCAGGCCTATGCCGGACACCAGTTCGGCGGGTTCCAGCCGCGTCTCGGCGACGGTCGCGCGCTGTTGCTGGGCGAGATCGAGGACGTCGACGGAACGCTGCGTGACCTGCACTTGAAAGGTTCCGGGCGTACCCCGTTCGCCAGGGGCGGCGATGGCCTGGCGGCGGTGGGCCCGATGCTGCGCGAGTACCTCATCAGCGAGGCGATGCACGCCCTCGGGATTCCGACGACGCGGGCGCTGGCCGTGGTGAGCACCGGAAAGGCGGTGTATCGGGAAACCGTGCTGCCCGGAGCGGTGCTCGCTCGGGTCGCGTCCAGTCATCTGCGGGTCGGGACGTTCCAGTTCGCGCCGCTGATGATGCAGGCGTCCGGCAACACTGATCTGCTGCGGCGGCTCGCGGACTTCGCGATCGCGCGCCACCACCCGCAGGCCGCAGAGGCCGAGAACCCGTACCTGGCGCTCGTGGAGGCGGTCACGGCTGTGCAGGCGCGGCTGATCGCGAAGTGGATGCTCGTCGGCTTCATCCACGGCGTGATGAACACCGACAACATGACGATCTCCGGCGAGACGATCGACTACGGCCCGTGCGCGTTCTTGGAGGCGTTCGATCCGGCGACGGTGTTCAGCTCCATCGACAGCTGGGGCCGCTACGCCTACGGGAACCAGCCCTCGATTGCGCTGTGGAATCTGGCGCGTTTCGCCGAAACGCTGCTGCCGTTGATCGACGACGACAGCGAG
The DNA here is from genome assembly GCF_001650495.1 of Mycolicibacterium iranicum. Taxonomy (GTDB): domain Bacteria; phylum Actinomycetota; class Actinomycetes; order Mycobacteriales; family Mycobacteriaceae; genus Mycobacterium; species Mycobacterium iranicum_A. Next base: position 15,161 of record NZ_LWCS01000002.1, read on the forward strand.
AAGGCCATCGCGATGGCCGAGCAGTCGCTGGGCGGTTTCGTGCCGCTGTACGAGGCGACGTGGATCGATGGAATGAAGGCGAAGCTGGGTGTGCCGCACTCCTCCACCGAAGAGGCGGGGCCTGTCATCCAGGATCTCCTGGCGCACCTGCAGCAGAGCCAGGTGGACTACACGTCGTTCTACCGCCGGTTGGCGAGGGCGGCGCGCGGCGACAGTGAACCGGTGCGGGGCGAGTTCATCGACCTCGCAGCATTCGACGGCTGGCTGGAACGGTGGCGGGCACTCGGCCCTGATCCCGATGCGATGGACCGGGTGAATCCGATCTACATCCCGCGCAACCACCTGGTGGAGGAAGCGCTCACGGCGGCGACGGGTGGCGATCTCACACCGCTGGAAGGGCTGCTCGACGCAATCCGGCTTCCGTTCGACGAACGGGCAGGACTACAGCGGTATGCCGAGCCCGGCCCCAAGGAGTTCAGCGCCTCCTTCCAAACCTTCTGTGGAACGTGAGCGCTCCGGCTAGCGTGCATCCGTGAGCGCCGACAGTGTCCGTCTCGGACTGCAGGACCTGATGTTCATCTACGGCGAGACGTCGAGTTCGAAGATGCACGTCGCCGGGCTCCTGCCGTTCACCCCGCCCGCCGATGCGCCGAGTGACTATCTGCGCCGGATGGTCGACGACGCGCGCAGCCAGGAAGTGGTGGCGCCGTGGAACCGCAAGCTCGCCAATCCTCGGCTGCAGTTCAGCCCGCTGCACAGTTGGGTCACCGACAAGGATTTCGACTTCGACTACCACGTGCGGCGGTCGGCGTTGGCCAGCCCCGGTGACGAACGCGAACTCGGTGTGCTGGTGTCGCGCCTGCACAGCAACCACCTGGACCTGACGCGGCCGCCGTGGGAGCTGCATGTGATCGAGGGCCTCGAAGGCGGGCGCTTCGCGCTGTACATGAAGATCCACCACGCACTCGTCGACGGATACAGCGCGATGCGGATGCTCAGCCGCAGCCTGTCGACCGATCCCGACGACAACACCACTCGCATGTTCTTCAACGTGCCGACGCCTTCGCGTGGGCGGCGCGAATCCCGGGAGGGCGCATCCTCGAACCCGTTGGCGGCGACACTGCGGGCACTGGGCGGGGTGGGTTCGGCGGTCACCGGCGGTGTCAGTTCGGCGGTCGATCTGACAGCGGCTCTGGTCAACACTCAGCTACGGCGCGACGGCGACAACGCCCACATCTCGGGGTCGGCGTCGGCGCCTCACAGCATCCTCAACGCACGTATCAGTCGCAATCGTCGCTTTGCCACGCAGCAGTACGAGTTCGACCGGTTGAAGAAGCTCAGCGCCCAGCACGGGTCCACGATCAACGACGTCGCGCTGGCGATCATCGGCGGCGGACTGCGGAAGTTCCTGAACGACTTCGACAAGCTGCCGGATCGATCGTTGATCGCGTTCCTGCCGGTCAACGTGCGGCCGAAGGGCGACGAGGGCGGTGGCAATGCGGTCGGGGCGATACTGGCGCCGATGGGGACCGACATCGAGGATCCGGTCGAGCGTCTCGTGGCCATCACGGCCGCCACGCGCGCAGCGAAGGCGCAGCTGCAGTCGATGTCGCCCACTGCGATCATCGCCTACAGCGCGGCGCTGCTGGCCCCGGCGGGTGGGCAGATCGCCGGTGCGCTGACGGGCGTGCAGCCGCCATGGCCCTACACGTTCAACCTGTGCGTGTCGAATGTGCCGGGGCCGCGGGAGCCGTTGTACTTCAATGGTTCCCGATTGGAGGCGACCTATCCCGTGTCGATCCCCATCCACGGTATGGCGCTCAACATCACGTTGCAGAGCTACGCCGACACAATGAATTTCGGCTTCGTCGGCTGCCGTGACCGCCTGCCTCACCTGCAGCGCCTCGCGGTCTACACCGGGGACGCACTGACGGAGCTTGAGACCGCCTCCGCTTAGAAGGGCGGTGGGTCGTCACGGTCGCTGTGGCGGAGTGGTGGCGGTTGCCAGCCTGGTTCGAGGGGTTCGGGTTCGATGGGGTTGGCGATGAACCGTGCGTAGGGGCTTCGGTTGTCGGGTTTGTCGTGGAACCAGTAGCCCTTGAACAGCACGTGGCGGCGGCGGAAGTCGTTGCGCCAGCAGCGTTGCCGGATCTCTTCTTTGGCGGCCTGGTTGCGGTAGCGGTTGTGGGTGTTGGTGTGGCGTTGCTGGTGGAGTCGTTTGCGGGCGGCGGCGACACGCTTTCGTTCTTCGGGGCTGCGCGGCGTGGCCAGGGCGGGCCATAGAGCGGCCCCGCCGGGTTCGGTGCGCAGCGTCCTGCCCGACGGTGAGGTCCAGATGATGGTGCCATCGGTCAGTTGTTGGTCACGCCAACCGTCGTCGAACGTTTTGACGCGGTGATGTTCTCGGCAGTAACACGCCAGGTTCCACGGCACCGTCCAGCCCCCGGCGGCGGGGTCGTCGTGGTTGAACGGCTCGGTGTGGTCGATGTCGCAGCGTTGGGCGGGCACGGTGCAGCCCGGGAAGCGGCAGGTCAGGTCGCGGGATCGGATGAAGCGGGCCAGCGCTGCGCAGGGCCGGTATGTCAGGGCTTGGCGCTGGTCGAACGCCGGCGCCTCGACCAGCCGCCGCGTCGCCTCAAGCGCCAGTTCCCGCACCAGGGCGGCGTCGATGACGCCGTAGCCGGCCAAGTATCCCGGGGCCTGGCTGTGCCCGGTGACCGTGTCTGCCGAGGCGATCACGGTGAGCACCACATGCGGCTCGGGGGCGGGTCCGGCCCCGGGCGCAGGTGCCTGAGGCGCTACCGCTGACAAGACGGCGGCGCGGCTGGGGCAGTCCTGGCTCGTGCAGGCGCAGGTGAAGATACGGCCTTTCTGTATGGCGGTGAACGCATCAGCGCGGCGGGTGCGCAGGCTGCGCGGATCGGCCGGGCACACCGTTTTGGCCAGTGCGGTGAGCCGGGTGTCCAGGGCGGCGCCTTCGGGGGCGGTCATGGTCGCGCGGATCACCGCGATCCCGTCGAGGCCGACCTCGACGCTGACTGCGCGCTCGTCGTAGGCACGTTCCCGACGTTTTTTGACTGCGTCGGGATCGAGGGCGTTGATCTCGACGTCGATGGCGTTGCGGATGCTGGTGCGTGACCAGCTCGACCAGGTCTGGATCTTCTCGGCCAGGGTGGCGTCGAGCTGGGCCATCCATTCTTCCTCGACCAGGTCGGTGCGGCTCAACACCAGCTCGGTGGTGGTCCAATCGACCTCCCCGGCGGCCAGCAGTGCCCCGACTGCGGGCAGCCGGGTGTGCAGGGCATCCGCGTGGCGGACCAGCCCCCGCGCTTTGGCCGAGGTCATGTTCAACACCGCACCCACCTCGACGACCGTGCGCTGGAAACCGGTGATCATCGACGCCACATCCAGGTCGATCGCCAACTCCTCGGCGGTGCGCCGCTGCAGCAACTCGAAGATCCCGGCCAACGACCGGGCCATCGCCACCGCCACCTGACGATGCGCCCCCTCCACCACCGAGAGGACATCCCCATCAGACCAGTCGTCGAACATGTGTTCGAATGTAACAGCACCGGCCGACACCTTGCCTCACCGAAAATGCGCGTCCGTCTCAGGCCATTTCCGCTTCTGACGTCGGGGAACTACCGTTTACCCGTGCTGAACGAAACGCTCGAAGAAACGCTCCCCAACGGCCTCACCGTCGACGCCGCGCGCGCAGAAGCCGCAAGGACCTATGAACTGGACCGCGCGCATGTGTTCCATTCCTGGTCGGCGCAGGCCGACATCTCCCCGATGACGATCGTGGCCTCCGAGGGGTGCCACGTATGGGACGGCGACGGCAACAAGCTGCTCGACTTCTCCTCCATGCTGGTCAACACCAACATCGGTCATCAGCACCCGAAAGTCGTTGCCGCCATTGCCGATCAGGCCGCCAAGCTCTGCACGGTGGCCCCTCAGCACGCCAACGACGCCCGCTCCGAGGCGGCTCGGCTCATCGCCGAGCGCACCCCCGGCGAGCTGAACAAGATCTTCTTCACCAACGGGGGCGCCGATGCCGTCGAGCACGCGGTCCGCATGGCGCGCCTTCACACCGGTCGCTACAAGGTGCTGTCGCGCTACCGCTCGTACCACGGCGGCACGGAGACGGCGATCAACCTCACCGGTGACCCGCGGCGATGGCCGAACGACCACGGCAATGCCGGCGTCGTCCACTTCTTCGGCCCGTTCCTGTACCGCTCACAGTTCCACGCCACCACGGAGGCGGAAGAGTCCGAGCGTGCCCTCAAGCACCTGCATGACACGATCCGGATGGAAGGCCCGAACACCATCGCGGCCATCATCCTCGAGTCGATTCCCGGCACCGCCGGGATCATGGTGCCGCCGCCCGGCTACATCCAGGGTGTGCGTGCACTGTGCGACGAGTACGGCATCATGTTCATCGCCGACGAGGTGATGGCCGGCTTCGGCCGGAGCGGAAAATGGTTCTCCATCAACCACTTCGACGTCGTTCCCGACCTGCTCACGTTCGCCAAGGGCGTCAACTCCGGCTACGTCCCGCTCGGTGGCGTGGCGATCAACCCGCAGATCAGCGAGACATTCGCCCACCGCGCCTACCCCGGTGGCCTGACGTACTCCGGTCATCCCCTCGCCACCGCCGCCGCAGTCGCGACGATCAACGCGATGCATGAAGAGGGCATCGTCGAGAACGCGGCAAAAATCGGCGCCGAGGTGATCGGCCCAGGCCTCACCGAAATCGCCACCAGGCATCGCTGTGTCGGCGAGGTCCGTGGCGCAGGCGTGTTCTGGGCTGTCGAACTCGTCTCCGATCAGACCACTCGCGAACCACTCGCGCCCTACGGCAGCTCCAGCGCCGCAATGAATTCCGTCATCGCGGAGTGCAAGAAGCTGGGGTTGCTCCCCTTCGCCAACTACAACCGTATCCACGTGGTGCCGCCCTGCATCATCACCGCCGACCAGGCACGCGAAGGTCTTGCGATCCTCGACCGGGCGCTCGACGTGGCCGACGCCGCGATAACCGGCGCCTAGTCGAGCTCGCCGCCGGTACCTCGCTCAAGGGCGGCGCGAGCCCGCTGGGGCAGCACGAGCAGCCCGTGGAGTTCGCGCTGCCCGAGTTGGTAGGCGCGGTCGCGCTCATGCTGTGTCGCACCCGAGTCGGATGCCACCCGCAGCAATCGCTGGGCGCGACCCAGCCGCTCCTGTTCCTCGGCAGAGAACTTGGTACGTCCGAGACGCACCGCTTCCGCCTCGGCGATCTCGAATGCGGTGACGTACTCCTGCACCGCATCGAGGTAATCGCGCGTCGCTTCGCGGTCGCCGACCAGGTCTGCGACATCCCGGGGGCGCAGAAGATCGGCCCGCAGCTTCGCGCGGTGGAAGCGCTGGGTGAGGGGTTCACGCATATCGGTCATCAGCGGGTAGTCCAGAATTTTCGCGACGTCGATTTCGTAAACGAGCCAGCGGGTATCCGTCCGGTCGTGCTCGCTGACAGCGCGCAATATCGCGCTGCGTTGCGGCGAATCCCGCCCGAGTTGCTCGCTGCGCCGGCCCGCGATGGCGCGGAGCGTCGCGTAGCCCACACCGGCGAGGGGCAGGAGGATGAGCAACAGCTCCGCGAGTCGTATAGCCAACCCCACACAGTCAGGATGCCTCAGCCGCCCTTTAGAAAACCTTCATAATCGAGATGGTTTCGTTTCCGTGTCGCCCGGCAACAGTTCTGTTATGCGACACAAGACATCTGCTTTCGGAATCTTCGGATCTATGCTCTTCGCGGGCGCCGCGGCGACTGCAATCGCTACCGCGCCCCTGACCTCCGCCCAGCCTGCACCTCCGCCGTGCTTCAACGCTGATGGCACGCCGTGCGCAAGCATCGGCACCGCCGGACCCGGTGGCGCGACCGCCGCCGTCCCAGGCGGCCCCGCGGGCACTGCCGGACCTGGCGGCGCCAGCGGCAGCACCAATCCCGGCGGTGTGGCCGGCGCTGCGGGACCTGGGGGCGCGACCGGCGCCATCCCCGGCGGGCCGGCCGGCACTGCCGGACCCGGCGGCGCCAGCGGCAGCACCAACCCCGGCGGCGTCGGCGGAACTGCCGGTCCCGATGGAGTCTCGGGCTGCATCCCGAATGTCGGCTGCGCCACCATCCCCGTCGGCTGATAACCACCACCGACCACCACCTCACTGAGAGGCCGGACCCTGTCGGGTCCGGCCTCTCAACAGTGTCGGGCTACCGTATCCGGCATGCAGACGAGGGTTCCGACGACGCTGTTGGAAGGGCACGTAGCGATCGTCACCGGTGCGGCACGAGGTGTCGGCAAGGGAGTCGCCTGGGCGCTGACCGAACGCGGCGCTTCCGTTCTGCTGGTGGACCGTGACGATGAGCAGCTGCACCAGACGACCGACTCCTTGCGGGAGTCGGGTCGTTCCGCCTCCGCGCTCGTGGCCGACCTCCGGGACCCCGACAGCGCGAGTCACATCGTGTCGTCAGCACTCGACATGTTCGGCACAGTGAACGGGCTGGTCAACAATGCCATCGCGACCAACGAGCCGAAACCGTTCCAGGACATCACCCGTGACGACTACGATCTCGTGTTCGATGTCGGACCTCGTGCGACATTCGAGCTGATGCAGGCGGTCTTCCCGGTGTTCGTCGACAACGGCGGGGGAAGCATCGTCAACCTCGGGTCAGGTTCGGGCACGATCGGCCTACCCAGGTTCGGCGCCTATGCCGGGGCGAAAGAGGCCATCCGGGGAATGTCGAAAGTCGCTGCGCTGGAATGGGGCCGACTCAACATCCGGGTCAACGTGGTGTGCCCGTACGCCGAGACCGAGAGCATCAGGACGTGGCGCGAGTGGGATCCCAAGACCTACGAACGCACGGTACGCGGTGTTCCGCTGGGACGCCTCGGCGACGTCGTCACCGATATCGGCGCGGCGGTGGCGTTCCTGCTGAGCGACGAAGCTGCCTTCGTCACCGCACAGACGATCATGCTGGACGGTGGGGCGGCCGGGTTTCGGTGAGGCGCGAGACGCAATAGGTCGCGAGAACCGTTACCAGAGGTGCGATTTCGGCCAGGACCTGATGTCCGTCGTGTGAGTAGAACTCCAGCAGGAAGCACTTCCGTCCGGCGGGCACACCGATTCCGACCACAGCCTGGTAGCCGAGTTTGGCCAGCAGTGCGGTCTCGGCGGGATCGGAGTCTTCCAGTCCGATGGCGGCGACGAACGACGTGCCCTCCGTGAGCGCCCGCACCGTTGCCGGATACTCGGTGAGGTCGTAGTACTCCGGCCCAAGGTCGGTCATCAGCGACAGCCCGGATTCCTCCTGCCTTACACAGTCCACACCGCGAATCCTCTGCAGCGCGTTGTGATCCTCAGTGCACTCCGAAATCACCCATGCCGCAGTGCCGCACACTTGCTGCACCTGCATGGCGAGAATCTCCAGCGCCTCGGGCACTGTCAGATCGGGGCGTGAATCGAGAATGCCGACGACGACGGCGGCCAACCGTTCGACTCCGATCGGCGTTCCGGCTTCGCGGTCACGGCGGTCGATGCCACCCGGCACTGCGGACGTGGCGACGATCGTGCTGTAGCGGGCCGGTCCCTGACGTTTGGCCTCCATCAACGCGGCGTCCGCTGCGGCGAGAAGGTCGCTCCCGCTGTGTATCCCCTGGCCCGCTGCCGCGGCGCCCCAGGACACGCTGACCTCGGTGACCGCCGCGGCCCGAATCGCCTTGGTCGCGTCGATGGCGAAGATCTGCGCCGACGCCAGGGTGGCGTCGCGCAACACGACGCAGAATTCGTCCCCGCCCAAGCGGGCTGCGATCGATCCGACGATGGCGGCGGACATCCGCTCGAGTTGGCGCGCGACGTCGCGCAACAGCCGATCTCCCGCGGGATGACCGTCGCGGTCGTTGATCCGCTTGAAGCCGTCGAGATCGCAGAGCAGCGCGACAACCGAAGAGCAGCTCTCCCAATCGATGTCAGCCAGGAACTGGTCAACGGCCCGCCGATTGGCGATACCCGTCAGCGGGTCCTGAAATGCGTAGCGCCACACCGTCGTCAGCAGCTCCGAACGACCTATTGCCATGGCGGCATGAGCGGCGATGGCCTGGATCAGCTGCTTGTCACCATGATCGAACCTGCGCCCGTTGTCCCCGGTCGCCCAGATCAGGCCCCACATCGAATCGCCGACCATGACGGGGACGGCGAGCTCGGCTTCCATACCCAGCTTCTGCAATGCCACCACGGACTCGGCCGGGCAGTTCTCGTCGTCGAGAGCGTTCGTATACGCGATTCCCCGGCGTAGTAGCGTGTTGACGTTCGAATGAGGCGTCACCTCATAGAAATCGTCGACCGGCCACCTCTGCTGGTGCGGCGCCAGGTTGCCGACGTTGATAAGGGTGCGCAGCGCGGCGCGGTCGGGTTCCCATCGGGTGATCGTCAGAGACGCCGCTCCCAGCGCCGACCGTGCCTGCTCGGCGACGACCTCGAGCACCTCGTCGAAGTAGTTGGCCCGCGACACCGCCTCCGAGATGTGGAGAAGCGCTTTGAGCACGGGGAGCTCGTCGGCAGCGTCGCGGTCGGCCAGGTCCGAACCGCCTTCACCCGCTCCGGGCACGTATCACCCCCTGCCGCCGACGAACGTGGCGCAAACGCAAATGGTACCGCGAGTCCCTGTAACCTGCGGTGCTGTGCAGCCGATACCTGTGATCGCGTTGACCGGCTATCTCGGCGCCGGAAAGACCACACTTCTCAACCATGTGCTGCGCAGTCCGGATGCCCGGATCGGCGTCGTGATCAACGACTTTGGCGAACTGAACGTCGACGCGGGACTGGTGACGGGTCAGGTCGACGAGCCGGCGTCGATCGCCGGCGGCTGCATCTGCTGCCTACCCGACGAGGGCGGGCTCGACCTCGCGCTGAGCCGCCTCGCCGACCCGAAGTTGCGGCTCGACGCCATCATCGTCGAGGCGAGCGGACTGGCCGACCCCGTCGCGGTCTCGCGCATCATCCGGTTCAGCGGTGTCGACGGGGTCAGACCCGGCGGGATCGTCGACGTGATCGACGCCGCCACTCACTTCGACACCGTCGACCGGGACACGCAACCGCCCGCCCGGTACGGCGCGGCCACCCTGGTTGTCGTGAACAAGCTCGACCAGGTCGGGGACCGCGCCGACACGCTGCGACGCATCGAGTCCAGGGTCCGCGAACTCAACCCGCACGCCTACGTGGTGGGCGCCACCGGCGGACGCATCGATCCGGCGCTGTTGTACGACATCGCCACGGCCGCACCGGAGTCCGGTCAGTTGACCTTCCGCGAGTTGATGGTCGAGGCCGAAACGCACGCCCACGATCACGACCACGTGCATGCGGACTCGGTGACCGTGTTCAGCGACGGCTGCGTCGACCCGGGCGCCCTCGTCGACCTTCTCGAGAAGCCACCGACGGGGGTTTACCGCATGAAGGGCACGATCGCGGTCCGCTACCGCTCCAGCACCCGGATGTACACGGTCAACGTCGTCGGACCGTCGGTGCACATCACCGCCGCGCCGCCGCGCGCGGCTGCCAACAACCTGGTCGCGATCGGCATGGGAGTGGATGCCGAGGCCGTGCGTGAACAGATGCGCTCGGCGCTCACCGCATTCCCTGGCGCCGCCCCCGCACAGGGTGTGCGGCGCCTGCAGCGCTATCGTCGGCTGAGCATCTGATCAGCGCATGCCGTCGAGGATGGCGAGCATCTTCGTCGTCGTCGCCCAGTTCCTGATCGTCATCAACCGATACTCCGGGGTCCCGACGATACGGTTCATCCTGCTCTTGGTCCGCTCAGCCGACAGCCGGGTGAAGTAGACGACGCCGCGCCCCTTCCACGCCTCGTCGACCCCGTCGCGCACCTGGATGACACCCATTGCCTGCTCGGCGGTCAGCGGAGACTTGAGGAAGACCACGTCCCGGTGGTGGTCCTGGGTGCGCGCAACGAAGTCGGCTGGTGCCTTGTCGACGATGGTGCGCAGTTCACGATGCGACCGCACCACCACGACCGGAGGGCTCTCCAACCGTTCGGTCAGCAGGGCCTCGATCTCGGACTCCAATGACGCACGCGCACCGTCGAACTCGAATGCGACGTTGCCTGACTGGATGTAGGTGGTGACGTTTCCGTAGCCGGCGTCCTCGAACACCGATCTCAGGTCCGCCATCGAGATCTTGTTGCGGCCGCCGACATTGATACCGCGTAGCAGTGCCGCGTACCGCGTCGCCGATCCCATGTGGGGCGAGGCTACGCGATACTGACTCGATGGCGGATCGGAATGTTCTCGGTGGACCGTTGGACGCTTGCGGCACCGAACCTTTGACGGGTTTCTACCGCGACGGCTGTTGCAGCACCGGCGACGAGGACCTCGGCAGACATACGATCTGCGCTGTCGTGACGGCGGACTTCCTCGCCCACCAGCGCTCGATCGGCAACGACCTGTCGACGCCCATGCCCGCCTACCGGTTCCCGGGGCTGGTGCCCGGTGACCGTTGGTGCGTCACGGCATTGAACTGGCTGCGGGCGCACGAGGACGGACAGGCATGTCCGGTGGTGCTGGCGTCGACGCACGAGAAGACGCTGGATTCGGTGCCTCTGGACGTGCTCCGTCGCTACGCGGTCGACGTCCCGGACGACCTCGCCGGTCTATAGACGCACGTCCGCGACCTCTCTACGATCTTGATCCATGGTGAAAGCCCTGCTGACCTCCTGCGGCGCCGCGCTCGCGCTGTCCGCGTGCTCGTTCTCGTTCGGTGGACTCGACTACGACAGGCTCGAGTCGGAGATCACCAACAAACTCAACGAGAGCTACTCCTCGATCGGCGAGAAGGTCTCCAGCGTGGAGTGCCCCGAGCAGTCGCCGAGCCCGAAGGCCGGTAGCGCATTCGACTGCACCGCCGAGGTCGGCGGGCAGACAGTCCGCGTCGGTGTGACGGTCAAAGACGACGACTACAACGTGAACTACGAAACCAGGGACACGCTGTACGAGCTCCCGACTGTGGCCGACACGCTTGCCGAAGAGGTGAGCAACCAGGTCGGGTTCCCGGTGACGGTGGACTGCGGCGACGGCCTCAAGGCGGTCGAGGTCGGAACGACCTTCGACTGCACCGCGTCCGACGACCAGGGCGCCGAACGCACGGTGCAGGTCACGGCAGCCCCGGTCGGCGAGAACGACAGCTGGGAGCTGCTCGACAGCTGATCATGGCCTGCGGTTAGCTTTTGGTATGGCTTCGGTGCTCACGGTGAACATGGCGGCGTCCCCTGTCGATCTGCGGCGGCGCCGCTCGGGGATCGACAAGCGGCCGAGCGCCGAACCGCTGGCGGTACGAGCGCCGGGTCCGCGCAAGGGTGGGCTCGGCAGCGGCGTCGTCGGCGACTCCATCTGCGACAGCAAGCACCACGGCGGCGACGACCAGGCCGTCTACGCCTATGCCAGGGAAGACCTGGACCGTTGGGAAGGCGAGTTCGGGCGTGCGCTGACCAACGGCATGTTCGGCGAGAACCTGACGACGTCCGGGGTAGACGTCACCGGCCTGCTGATCGGCGAGCGCCTGGCGGTCGGCGGGGACGGTCTGGTGCTGGAGGTGACCAGCCCGCGCACGCCGTGTCAGACGTTCGTGGAGTGGCTCGGCATCCGCGGCTGGATGAAGACCTTCACGGCCGCTGGTGATCCCGGTGCGTACTTCCGTGTCATCCACCCGGGGACGATTCGTGCAGGCGACCGGATCGACGTGCTGTCGAGGCCCGACCACGACGTGTCGATCGGCACGGTGTTCCGGGCATTGATGGGCGATTCCGATCTGATGCCCGCACTCGCGGTCGCCGACGCCCTCCCCGACAAGATCAAGGCGTTGGTGGCTAAGCGCACCCCGGGTGTGAGCTGAATCCCATATCGCCGAATCGAACCTGTGCCGGTTTTGCCACCGGCGCGGGGTGGGAACGCAGCAGTGCGCGCCGACAACGCCGTCGCGCTCCCCGTGCCCGGTGACAACCGCTCTCAGGAGTCTTCTTCTGTCATGGACGACGCGACCGGACTTCACTCCGCAACGCATTTGGCCGGCGATGCCGCATGGATCGCCGGCGCCATCGCCCTTGCATACGCGACAGGACTCGCCCTGTCGTGGATCCTGCAACGGCTCGGACGTCGCAGCACCTTGCTGTATCACGTCGCCGACCTCACCAGGAGGCCCCTACGCGCCACCTTGGTGGTGATCGCCGCGTCGGCCGCGGTCCGGCGCACCGTGGACATCGGTGCCAGCTGGCGTAGCTGGGTCGACCACACTCTCGTCATCGCGCTCATCGCGACAATCACGTGGATGATCGCCAGTCTGGTTCGGGTGGCCGAGCGAGAGGTGATCTCGCGATTCGCCGGCGGCGATGAGGGGTTGACCGACGCCGACCGCCACCGTCGCAAGATCAAAACCCAAGTGCTGACACTGCGCCGGATCGCGGTCGCCATCATCGTCATGCTGGGCGGCGCAGCCGCGTTGATGACCTTTCCGTCGTTCAGCGACATCGGAAAAACGTTGTTCGCGTCGGCCGGTGTGCTGACCGTGGTCGCAGGTTTGGCCGCGCAGACGTCTCTCGGATCCGTTTTCGCCGGTATCCAGATCGCGTTTTCCGACGCCATCCGAGTGGGCGACGTCGTGGTGCTCGAGGACGAGTGGGGACGCATCGAGGAGATCACGCTGACCTACGTCGTGGTCCACCTGTGGGACGAACGCCGCCTGGTGCTGCCGTGCACGTACTTCACCAGCACTCCGTTCCAGAACTGGACGCGCAACGCCACCGAGCTGCTCGGTACGGCCGAACTCGACGTGGACTTCACCGTCCCGTTCGACGCCATGCGCGCCGAGCTGGATCGGCTGCTGCATGCAAATCCGCTGTGGGACGGGCGAGTCGGTGTCCTGCAGGTCACCGACGCCGTCGACGGACTGGTCCGGGTCCGCATGCTCGTCAGTGCCTCCAACGCCGGTCAGCTGTTCGACCTGCGCTGTGACGTCAGGGAGGGCATGGTGTCCTGGCTGCAACGGACCAATCCCTGTGCGCTACCCCGCCGGCGCCTCGAGCATCAGAGTGACGTCAGCCGGCAGCCGCAGAACAACGTTGCGCACACCGGCAAGCCGCAGGCCGACTCGGGGCTGTTCAGCGGGAGCATCGAAGCCGACCGCCGGGGACGGGCTTTCGAGGCCGAACTCACGAGCGCGCGTTACGACGGCGGCTGAGCGGTGAAGGACCGGACCCGCAGGGCGGTCACCGCCGCCGTCGACGCCGCCCGAGAACTCGGACTTCATGTCGAGCAGGCCACCGTGTTGCACGACGTCTTCTCGGTCGTCGTCCATTTGGAGCCTGAGCCGGTGGTCGCGCGTATTCCGGTGGTCCTGACCGCCGGCCTGCTCCCCGAACGTCAGGCGGCCAGACAGCAGCGCGAACTCGATGTCGCCACTTGGCTTGATGGACAAGGTGTCCCGGTGGTCGCGCCGTCACCGCTGTTACCCCGGTCGCCCGTTCGACGGGACGGGTTCCCGATGACGTTCTGGGAGTTGGCCGACGTGGCCGACGATCACCAGCCCTATCTGGGTGTGGACATGTCGTACACCGCGCGGCTGCATGCCGCGCTCGCCCGCTATCCGGGAGAGCTGCCGTTCCTGGCGCCGTTCAACGACGGACTGCCCGACATGCTGGCCGACCTCGACGGCGTGGAGGTCCTCACACCTGCCGACATCAACCGGGCGCGTGAGGAATACGAGGCGCTGAGGCGGATTCTGGCGGATACGGAGACGTTCAATTCGAGGTTCCCCGAGGCATCGGTGCAGCCGATCCAGGGAGACGGACCGTCCCACAACGTGATCCGCGCCAAGGCCGGCGTGTTGTTCTCCGATTTCGAGGATGTCTGCCTCGGCCCTGTCGAGTGGGACCTGGCAATGCTGGGACCGGATGCTGTGCATCAGTACGAGATGTCGGCACGAAAATTGGGTCTGCGCCCCACCGATCCCGAGGTGCTGAGAGTCATGGACTACGCGCGGCGCCTCCAGGTCATCAGTTGCCTGACGCTGGTTCCGCAGTTGCCTTTGCTCGCTGAGGGATTGGCCACAGCGCTCGACGAGTGGCGCGGCACTCCCGTGTTCGGCGGCTAGGTCGGCAGCCCGTAGTCCATCGGCGGACCGTTCGGGCCGACAGCGCTCTGATCCGCGATCGCCGTTGCGACCGCAACCCCGTCGTGAAGCACTCCCACCACCACGACGTGACGCTTGACCGCCGGCGAGGTGATCTGCGCCGTGTCGGGCGTGATGCGGAATGTCGTGGTCTGCCCGTCTGGGGTGCTCGTCGTGAAGGAGTCCCCCGACGCGGCGATTACCTGCCCCTCTCGATGGATCTGCTCATGAGCGGGGGGCTCAGCAACCATCGGCTGGGGTGCTGCCGTGGGTTGCGCCGGAGCGGGCCCCACGATCTGGATGGTCAGCAGCCAGCCAGCCGCCGCGGCCGTACCGAGCGTGGCCATGGTGGTCAGACGACGCCTTCGGTGAGGACCTAGGCGTGTTTGCCGGTGCCTTCCGCACTGTTGGGTCGAAGTCACGACTGTGATCTACCCCGCGCGCTGCAGACGGAAACGGAAATGCCGTTCTCGGCGTTACTTCCAGGCGAAAACTGGCTGCTCAAGCCCGTCGACCGGGTCGCTGCGCCCCTCCAGGCCCAACCACCTCAGCTGCAACAGCACCGCCCCGGTGGGGGCGTGTATCAGGTCGTTGCCGAGTGGAATCTGCACCACCGGCCTGGGGCTTTCGGGAATGTCGATGAACCGCGGCGAGTCCTCCCGCAGGAGCTGGTGCAGCCCGACGCGGTATACCGCCACGACCTCATCGGGCGACGGCTGTGGTTCGAGGCGTCCCGCCCCCCAGATCACCACAGGGGTGATGACATAACCGGAGCGCGTCGGGTAGTCGTCCAGCAGTCCGAGCACGGACGACTCGGGGAGTCGGACTCCCACCTCCTCGTGGAGTTCACGCAGCGCAGCCTCGACCGCGGTTTCCCCGGGATCGACTCGACCTCCCGGCAGCGCCCACTGCGCCGAATGCGAGGACAGCCGAGATGCCCTGCGGCACAGGAGGAACGCGGCGCCACCCGAGACATCGACCATCCTGCCGTCGAGATCCTCGGGCATCGGACGGCCCGCGATCCAATCGTCGACCGGCGCCGGGTCGACCCGGTCCTCTCCCAGAAGTGAATCGACCAGCACCACCGCGACGGCGGCGTGACGCTTCGAGGGATCTGTGACGCTACGGCGGTGGTGCCTCGCCAGCCGTTCGCGGATCCGGTCGCGTAGCTCGTCGTCGTAGCTGATCGTCACCCTTCGAGACTAGGACGGCGGACAGCGACCGCTCAGAGGGCCTTCCACCAGCCGACCGTGCTATTCGAGTTTCCCCAGTACTCCTGCGGGGTGGGGGTCTTCGGTGTGCCCCATGCCCGCAAGACGGCTACTGCGCGCGCAAGGGTGCTGGAAGGTGACTGCCGGGTCGACCGGACGGAAAGCGACGGCACGATGGCCTCCTGCGATGGCGAGCATTTAGTGCCGCCCCGCGTACCCCATTGTCGCTGCAGCTAAACGCGCCAAGGCCGACACGGATCGCTTCCGTGCCGGCCTCGGATCTGAGAACGTGGCTACTTGTTGATGCCGACGACCTCCTGGGCGATGGCGGCGAGACGAGTCTGCGCTGCGGAAACCACGCGCTGGCGGTCCTTGTGCGCTTCCTCGTAGGCCACGATCACGCGGATGTCGGCGGGATCCTCCAGTTCCTTCACGGCGTTGGCCGCATCCGTAACGTTGAGGTCCTCGTAGTCGGCGATCGGCAGCTCCTCGGGCGCGAGGACACCGGTGGCGCCGCGTGCCTTGTGAATCGCGTCCGCGGCGTCTTCGGCGCCCTGCTCACGGCTGATGCGTTCGGCAGCCTGCAGAGCGGAATCACGTGCGCCGGAAAGCACCTTCGTGGCGACTTCGCCGGTCTTCGAGCCGCGCTCGACCAGTTCGTCGAAGTTCGGACGGACCGAGCGCAACGCCTCGGCGACCCGCTCTGCACCGCGCGTGGACCATGTGAACGGCAAGTTGGCGAGCTTGACCGCCAATCCGGCGGCGGCCTGCATCGGTGTGCGCTTCAGGGCGGCGGGCCCACCGAGGGCATCCTCGGCCAGCACCGTCGTCAACCACTCGACCGTCGCGGAGTGCGCAGTGATGAGGCGTGCCGCGAGCTCCTCGACCTCAGGTTCCTTGGCCGACACCGCGAGCGCCTTGACGTAACGCGAACGGTCGAGCAGCTGTCCCTCGAGCGCGAGGTCGCCCAGAAGCGCCTCGTCGAACGGCTCTGCCTGCTCGGTCAGCGCCTTCACGGCAGCAGCGGCACGTCCCAGGAACGGTCCGATGATGTCGGGGAAGCCGCCGAGGTCGCGGATGGCCTTCTCGATCGCCTCGGCGCGAATCCTGCCGTTTTCGGCGTTCTGGGTCAGCTCGCGTTGCACTGCCTCGGTCCGGGCTTGCGCAACCCTGGTCTCGGCCACCTGGATCTCGGTGTGTGTCAGGTCCAATACGGTGCGCAGCTGCGCGATCAGCGTTGCCTTGGAGGCGTTGATCGCGGCGGCGTCAACTGTCGTGTTCGAAGCCATGTTTCTGTTTCACCCCTTGTTGGAGACTTGGCGTTCTTCGGTCAGCGCTCTTGTGCGCTTGGAGTCCGGTTACCCACTCCGCCCCGACCCGATCGCGGATGCGGCGCGATGTGAAATTTGCGGCAAGACGTGTAGATGGCCGGCGTCAACGGGTACAGCGGTTTGGCTCAACGGACCGCGGGTACGTACGGCGGTGTGATGCCGTTGCTGGTTCAGCCAACTCTGCCGGACCCCCGCGGTCCGATCTCGATGTCCGTCGTGGAACTGCTCTCCGAGCGCGCACCCCTCCGTTATCTGGCGCGCGTCGAGACCTCGCTGGCCGACGCAGATCCCGTCGGCATCGATCTGCAGCTGGCGCTCTATGTCTGCTACGAACTGCACTATCGCGGTTTCGCCGACGTGGATTCCGCATGGGAGTGGAACGCGGGGTTGCTCTATCTGCGCGGTCGCCTCGAGGAGCTGTTCCTCAACGACATCCAGACCGCCGTCGGTGCTATCGAGGATGGTGTCAGCGCCCTCGAAGAGCTCGACAAGCTGTGCGTCGAACCCGCCAACGGAGAGGGACCTTCCTACTATCTGCGTGACGAGGGCACCTGGGAGCAGATGCGGGAGTATTTCGCCCACCGGTCGCTGTATCACCTCAAGGAGGGCGATCCTCATGCGTGGGCGATTCCCCGGCTCACCGGCCAGGCAAAGGCTTCGTTCGTCGCCGTGGAGTTCGACGAGTTCGGTGCGGGTAAGGGCGCCCAGGTACACCAGCAGTTGTTCGCCGACCTGATGGACGCCGCACAGCTGGACACCGCGTATCTGGGCTATCTCAACGACGTCCCGGCCGAGTCCCTCGCGGTCGTCAACGTGATGTCGCTGTTCGGGCTGCACCGTCGCCACCGGGGTGCCGCTGTGGGCCACTTCGCCGCCACCGAGGTCACCTCTCCGCCCGGGTCACGCCGGATGGTGCAGGCCCTGGAAAGGCTTGGCGCACCTGATGAGTGCCGAGCGTTCTACGCCGAGCACGTCGAGGCCGACGCGGTGCACGAACAGGTGGTACGTACGGAGGTGGTGGGTGACCTGGTGGCCCGAGAGCCGGATCTCGACGCCGACGTCGTGTTCGGCATCCGGGCCTTCGATCTGGTCGAGAACCGCCTTGCCGATCACCTGATGGCAAGCTGGCGCGCCAATCGCTCGTCGTTGCGACGAGCGCTGGACTGATCGATCAGGTGGCCCGTTCTCGGCGGCGATGGCTGGTGTCGCACAACGGGTAGGTCTTGGAACGTCGGCACGCGCAGATCGCGACCATGAAACGGTCGGATTCCACCGCGCTGCCGTCCGGAAGCTCAACGCGCACCGGACCCTCCACCATGACTGGTCCGCCCGGGACGACGCGGACCAGCCGTGGCGATTCGTCGGTCACGGGGCGTCCGCCCGAACGACGACGATCCGCTCACAACGGCTCCCATTCGAAAGCAGACCTGCCCGCATGAGCCAGGGGGCACGGGCCGTCATCACGGGACCGAAGGGAATCAGCTGCTGGGCAACGACTTCGGCGGACATCCCCTGCGCCCTCAGCGCGCGCAGTGTGCGCTGCACGCCCGAACACTCGGACTGGACGATCAGCATGGTGCCGCCCTCGTCCAGCAGAAGGGGCGCGGCGGCGCACATCGGGTCGAGTACGAGCCTGCCGTCCGGTCCCGCGTCCCACGCCTGCGAAGGCCCGGCCGTCGCGGCGATGACACTGCCGTCATCCTCAGGGTCGACCGGCACGTAGGGCGGGTTGGCCAGCACGACGTCGAAAGGGCCGAATTCAATTGCGCGAGCCCACGACCCGCGATGGACAGCAACCCTGGCGCCGACGGCGAGAGCCTCTTCGCGCGCACGCTGCACCGCCTTCTGGCAGATGTCGAAGGCAGTGACCTCTCTGGCTCCCGCAACAGCTGCGGCGACAGCGACCACACCGCTGCCGGTACACAGATCGGCCACTCTCGCCCCCGGCGCCACATCGGCCTGGACCATGGCGTCGATCAGCAGCTGCGAATCCTCTTGCGGGGGATAGACGTCGACCGCGATCTCGGGGGCGTCGAAGTCGGTATATGCGCTCGTCACGCAACCTTGATGCCCACTTGGGCACCCCCCAAACGTTACAGCCGGCCCACGGCGAAGGCTGCGCCCTCGTTCGTCATCCCGTTCACCGGGTACAGGGCGTGTGCCACACCGGGAAAGCCGCCGGCGCTGCCGTCGCAGATTCCGTCGCCCGGCGCGCACAGTTCCTCGGTCTTGTCCGCATAGAGCGGGCCGATCGTGATCGCCGGCGCGCCGTACTTGGACAGGAATGCGCCGGAGGGTGCACCGAAAAGCACCACCGCGGCAACGTGTTCCGCCACGTCCGGCGCCAGGGGCGAGGGGGCGATCGCGGTCGGCACGGAACTCGGCACGGTGTCCGAGGTCGTGAATCCGGACACCACCGCGCCCTGCGAGTAGCCACCGAGGACGAGGCGGGTGTCGGGACAGCTTTCCGACATGGTCTGCACGCGATTGCCGGCGTCACGAATTCCGTCGATGACCGTCTGCGCGAACACGGCGCGGTCATCGAAGTTGTTGCCCGCCGGGTAGTTCACGGCATACACGCCGACCGACCGCGGCGCGGCCTGCGCGCGCACCGCGTCGACGAAAGCCTGGCCGACGCCGCCGACTCCGGGGGCCTCGCTCGTGCCTCGCGCGAAGATGACCTCGACGTCCGGGCAGGGTTGCTGCGCGGAAGCCGTAGGGGCGCCGACGCCGACGATCGACGCGCAAGCTCCGAGGACAGCGGCACCGGCCGCACCGAAAATTCGACTGATCTGCATCGATTTGCTGTACCCCACGGTTCGCTGGTCAAACGCCGATGCCCGCAGCCGAATCCAGATACTGCAGCAGGTCGTGGGCGGCCAGTTCGACCGATTTGTGCCGCCACTGCGCTGCGCGGTACACGCAGGCGATCAGGCCACTGCGATGGACCCTGCGGAAATCGCCACATGCGAATGCATATCGCGCCTTGGTCTCCTCGGCGGCCCCGTCTGTCAGACCGAGGTGCCAGCGCCCGTACTCCTGCCAGCTGTGCGACTCGAGGTAGGCGTTCTGCGCAGCGGCGTCGGGTTGCACCTCACCCCAGTCGCTGTCGAGCACGTACTGGCGTGAGTCGACGAGACCGCGGACGAATTCGACCGCTGGTCCGTTGACCTCATACCTGGCCATCGCCGTCGCGCCGGGTCGGGCTCTGCGGGGACTCCCACTTGGATTCCAGCGTGCGCACGACGATGGTGTCAGCGGGCAACTCGATGTCACACGTCTCGCCGTCGTCGCCTTCCAAGGTCACGATCATCGTCGTGCCTGACGCATCGTCGCGGGAATCGATGTGCACTACCTTGTATTCGCCTGGCTGGTCGCCGAGATCGGGCACAGCCAGCGTGATGAGGTCGCCGGGCGCGACGTTGTCGAGGCGGTCGTTGTCGGACTGAGCTGTCATGGGTTCGACGTTAGAGGACGCGGGAGATCTCGGGTGTGCGCGAGATGCGACTCGTTCTCGACAAACCCACTGCGAGACGGCCCACCCCGGGTCGTTACCAGGCTGGTGGACCCGGTCCGGGCGCTCGCCGATTGATTCGACCAGCTGTCAGCGGGTAGTGCTGCACGCAGAACACGAAAAGGAGCAGGACGTGCCCAACGAACTGAACGGACGCCGCATTGCCTTTCTCGCCGCCGACGGCGTCGAGAGAGTCGAACTCGAGTTGCCGCGCGGTGCGGTGCAGAATGCCGGCGGTCACACCGAACTGCTGTCAATCAAGGATGGCGAGATCGACGCGCGCAATCACGATTTGGAACCGGCCGGGACTTTCCCGGTGGATCGGTTGGTCGGCGACGCACGGGTGGACGACTACGACGCACTCGTGTTGCCGGGCGGCACCGTGAACGGAGACAAGCTGCGCCTCGACAAGGGGGCCGTGGCGTTCGTGCGGGAGTTCGTGCAATCCGGCAAGCCTGTCGCCGCGATCTGCCACGGACCATGGGCGCTCGTCGAAGCCGACGTCGTCCGGGATCGGACGCTCACGTCCTATCCGAGCCTGCGCACCGATCTGCGCAACGCCGGCGCAACCGTCGTCGACCAGCAGGTCTGCATCGATGGCAACCTGATCACCAGCCGCTCACCGGAGGACCTCGACGCCTTCTGCCAGGCGATCACCGACCAATTCGCGGACACCCCGGCGCATACGTAGCACCACCCGACGTATTCTCGGCAAAAACATGCATGTGCTATGCATATTTCGTGCCGCAGTCCCGTGACGATCAGCGAGGGTGTTCGTTGGTCCTGACCGCCGTGGGACGTAGGGAAGCCGTGGGACGTGGGGCACTGGCCGCGATCGCCCACCGCAGCCGCGACCGAGAGGCCCAGACAGTTGCCGATGGGCGGGAGTCCGACGTCGACACCCTGTTGGCGCGATGACGGCAGAAGCCACTCGGGCCCACACCACTACCCAACTGCTGCCGCGCAACGCGTTCGGGTTGATGTTCGACCGCGTCTTCGGTGCGTTGTTCTGGGGCAAGATGTTCGCCGTCGTCGCGGTCTGGACCCACGGAATCGTCGCCGCCATCGTGATGTACGACGCGACGCGCTCCGCGTTGATGGTGGGTCTCGTCGGCGTGGTGCAGTTCGCACCTCAGCTGATCCTGAGCCCGGCCAGCGGCAAATGGGCCGACGAGGGCAACCCCGCCAAGCAGATTCTTCTCGGCCGCGTCTTCTGTGTGGTCGGCTCAGGGTCGATCGCGGTGTGGATGGTCGTCGAGCCCGGCATTCAAGGCGCTGCGACCGCAGTCCCGATTCTGCTGGGTACCGCGCTCGTGGGGTTCGGCTTCGCCGTCGGCGGCCCTGCGATGCAGTCGATCGTGCCGAACCTGATCCGTGACGGCGAGCTCGCCACCGCGATGGCGCTCAACAGCATCCCGATGACCGTCGGCCGAATCATCGGGCCCGCGACCGGCGCGTATCTGGCCGCCCATGTAGGAGCGGCAGCGGCGTTCACGGTCAGCGCCGTCCTGCATCTCGTGTTCGCGCTCTTCCTGGTGGCAGTCCGCTTCCCCGCGCCACCGGACCGCGTGCCCGGCGCCGACTACCGCGTGCGCGTCGCCGTCCGATACGTCATGCAGGACCGGCCGCTGCTGCTCGCGCTGCTCGCAGTGACCACGGTCGGCATTGTTTCCGACCCGTCCATCACCCTCGCTCCGTCGATGGCAGACGCTCTGGGCGGCGGGCCCAGCCTGGTTGGCACACTGTCCGCGGTGTTCGGTGTCGGCGCGGCAGTAGGGATGGCGGCGCTGGCGCTGCTGCGCGGCCGCGTCGCGTCGGCGTCCGTCTCCTCGATCGGCATGGTCGCACTGACGCTCGGCAGCATCGTGTTGGCCGTCGGAATACAGCCGTGGTTGGCGTTCACCGGTTTCGCGTTGGCGGGCTTGGGTTTCGGCATCGCGATGACCGGCCTGTCCACAGTCGTCCAGGAACGCGCCCCCGCGGAACTGCGCGGCCGCATCATGGCGCTGTGGCTGGTCGGATTTCTCGGCTCCCGGCCGATCGCCGCCGCCGTGCTCGGCGGCACCGCCGACCTGGTCAACGTCTACGTCGCGTTCGCCGTCGCCGCCGCGCTGAGCCTGGTCGTCACGGCCTTGTGCCGGCCCTCGAAGCTGGTCGGCGCGCACGTCTAGCTCGGCCGGTCCTTGCCTGCGAGCTGTTTGATGGTGTTGATCTCGCCGGGGCGATACGGGCTGCCGTCGGTGTTGAGCAGGTCGTGGAACCACAGCCGGGGCGCGGTGACCGGCTTCTGCCAGGAGTCCCACGGCAGATAGGTCTGCGACTTTCCGGCGACGAAGCCCCACGTGTAGGCGCCGATGTTGTGGCGTTTCATGATCGGCAGGATCGCCTCTACGGTGCTGCCCAGTGTCCTGGCCATGTACTCGGTGCACAGCATCGGCCTACCGAACTGGAACAACTCCCCCAGCCGATCGTTGAAGCCCACCGGACCGGCGTAGCTGTGGAAGCTGATGACATCCGACAGATCGAGTTGCATACGGTTGATGTCGTTGCGGCGCGCGGGATCTCCCCATACCCCGTCCCAGACACCGCTGGTCAACGGTTGGATCGGGTCGACCGATCTGGCCCACTGGAACACCTGGGGCAACAATTCGCCCACCCGCTCGGTCTTGTCCTTGCGCTCGACATCTTTGTAGGCGTCGGCCGGGTTGTCCGGTTCGTTCCACAGGTCCCATCCCAGCACCCGCTTGTCGTGGCGGAATTGGCTGAGCACGCCGATGACGTAGTCCCTCATGACGCGGCGGTAGCCGGGATCGCCGAGATGTTCGGCACCTGGACTCTGCACCCACCCCGAGTTGTGGACCCCGGGGGTGGGGTCGCGCTGCTTGCCGAGCCTCGGATGCGGATCCCAGCAGGAATCGAACAGGACGAACAGCGGCTTGATGCCGTGGTGGGCGGCGAGGTCGACGAATGTGGCCAGCCTGCGCTGGAAGCCGTGCCGGTCCTGCACCCAGAGCAGGTCATGCAGGAAGACGCGAACTGTGTTGAGCCCGATGAACTTTGCCAAGCGCAATTCGGTGTCGATCCGGCGCAGATCGAACGTCCCGGGCTGAAACATCTCCAGCTGATTGATGGCGTTGGCAGGGATGAAATTGGCCCCGACGAGCCAGCCCTGTGCACGGTGCCAACGGTGGGCGCGGTCGGCCGACCACCGGCTCAGCTCAGCCGACGCCCGCGGCACAGTGGTCAGAGCCATACCTGCTGCGAACACCACCGGCAACTTCAGCGCAGTGCGACGCTCGACAAGAGGGTTGGGCGACAAATTGCAATCCTTCGGTCTAAAGATTGGTCAGCCGGCCGAGCGACACTACGCGGGAACGAACTCCGCAAAAATCGGCCAATCGACGGTCGCCCGTCTATCGACAGTCCCACGCCCCCCGTTACAGTCGCTGTTCAACCCAAGATAGCCCACTAATCAACGCGCAGAGTCGATTTCGCAAACTGCGGCGGTGTCAAGCCGCGACGCGAAGAAGGAACCGCACTCACCCGGCGAGAACCGCCTTCAACGTCTCGTCGAGGATGTCGAGCCCGGTGTGGAGCTCGGCCTCGGTGATTGTCAACGGCGGCGCAATGCGGAAGATGCCACCCATGCCTGGCAGCTGGACGATGTTCATGTGCAGCCCGCGGTCGAGGCAGGCGGCCGTGATCTTGGCTCCCAAGGCGTCGGCAGGTGATTTGGTCGCCTTGTCGGACACGAGCTCAAGGCCTTGCAGCAGACCGCGGCCGCGCACATCACCAACCTGCTCGTAGCGCCCCTTCATGTCATGAAGACGTTCGCTCAACTGTGCACCCAGCGCCGCTGCTCTGGCCACGAGGCCGTCCCTGGCGACCACGGCCAGCACGGTGGTTGCCACCGCCGCCGCAAGCGGATCCGAGACGTGGGTGGTGAAGAAGAGGAAGCCCTTGTCGTGACAGATGGCTTCAACCTCCTCGCTGGTGACCACGGCGGCGACCGGCAGGCCCGCACCGAGCGTCTTCGACAGCGTCAACAGATCGGGCACGACGCCGTCCCTTTCGAACGCATACATCAGGCCCGTGCGTGCGATCCCGGTCTGCGCCTCGTCGACGATCAGCAGCATGCCGCGCTCGACGCACAACTCTTTGAGCCGCCGTAAGTACCCCTCGGGGAGTTCGATGATCCCGCCCGAGGACAAGATCGGCTCGACCAGGCAGGCGGCCAGACTTCCCGAGGACTGCGCGTCGACCATCCCGAACCCGTACTCGAGCTCGGTCTGCCAGTCGTGGGTGCCGTCGCCGTGGCGGAACGGCGATCTGTACGCATTCGGAGTCGGCAGCGTCAAGCTGCCCGGCATCGCGGGGCCGTAGCCGCGCCGCCCCGCGCTGAACGTCACCGACGCCGCGCCTGTCGTCATCCCGTGCCACGACCTGTCGAACGAGACGATCTCGTACCTTCCGGTGGACAGCTTGGCCATCTTGATCGCGGCCTCATTCGATTCCGCGCCGGTGGTGAGCAGCAGCGTTCTGCTCAGCGGCGGCGGCAACGTCTTCGTCAGCGCGCCGGCCAGTTCGATGACCGGCTTACTCAACATCCCGCTGTACAGGTGGTCGAGGGAGGCCACCGCCTCAGACACCGTGGCCACGACATCGGGATGCCCGTGCCCGAGGACGGCGCTCATCTGCCCGGAGGTGAAGTCCAGGATCGCCGTTCCGTCTGTGTCGTAGACGTAACTTCCCTTGGCACGCTCGATGATTCGCGGGACGAACGCCGCGCCGTAGCGCACCAGATGACGATCGGCGACCTGCCAGAACTGCTCGGTGTCCACGGCGACACTTTACGTGTGGCCGAAACCGGCAGACGTCGTCCCGATACCGGATAACGTTTGCTGCGTGCGGAGGGGCTGCGGATGCGGGGATGGGCACGATCTGGGTGCGATCACGAGGAGGGCGGCGCTGACGGGGTCGGCAGTCCTCGGGGCGGCCGGGCTCCTCGGAGCGGCTGCTGATGCCGGGATGGCAGCGAGTTCGGCACAGCCGGCGCAGACGCCGCCCGCTGCGCTGCCCGACACGGCCCTGATCACGCTGGGTGTGCAGGCGGGTCCGCCACCGGTTCCCCACCGCGTCGGCATCTCGTCGGCCCTCAAGATCGGCCGCGACGTCTACGTGATCGATTGCGGCCTCGGATCTCTGAATGCGTTCGCCGACGCGGGCCTGCGATTCGCCGATCTGAGGAAGATGTTCATCACCCATTTGCACGCCGACCACATCGTGGACTACTACAGCTTCTTCCTCTCCGGCGGCGCCTCGATGAAGCCCGGCGCCACCGCGGTCGAGGTGTTCGGTCCCGGGCCCGCGGGCGGGTTACCGCCCAGCGAGGTGGGCAACCCGAATCCTCCCGTCGTCGAGCCGGTAGATCCGACGCCAGGACTGGCGGCCGCGACCGACGCGCTGCTGAAGGCCTTTGCCTACACCAGCAACATCTTCATCCGCGACAGCGGCACCAACGACATCCAGGATCTGATCCGGGTGACCGAGATTCCGGTTCCGCCTGGACCCGACTTTCGTAATCGCTCGCCGAAAATGGAGCCATTCCATGTCGTTTCGGATGCCAACATCGATGTGTCGGCGACCCTCGTCTCGCACTACGACGTCTATCCGTCCTTCGCGTTCCGCTTCGACCTGAAGAGATCCGGCGTCTCGGTCACATTCTCCGGTGACACCGTCAAGTCCGAGAACCTCATCACCCTCGCCCGTGGCACCGACGTCCTTGTCCACGAGGCGATGTTCAGCCTCGACACCGCCTTCTACGGCGGCCGGTTCCCGCCGAACTATCTGCCCAGATCCCATACTTCCGCGGTACAGGTCGGCGAGATCGCCGCGGTGGTGCAGCCCGACCATCTGATCGTCAGCCACTACGACCCGCCAGACCTACCGGACGCGCAGTGGTTCGACGCGATCGGAGAGAACTTCACCGGACGCGTGACGATCGCGCGCGACGGTCAGGTCTTCCCGCTCTGAGACGACACGGCGAATTCACCTTGCGTTGTTAGCGTCACGATCATGAGAATCGCGCGCACTGTGACGGCTCTGGTCGGCTCCATCGCCTGCATCGCCGGCTTGTCCGTTCCCGCGGTCGCCACCGCGGAACCGGGAAGCTTCGATCTGCAGGCACACCGCGGCGGACGCGGGGAGACCACGGAGGAATCGCTGCGAGCGTTTGCCAAAGCAATCGAAATCGGCGTTACGACACTGGAATTGGACATCGTCATCTCAAAGGACGGCCAGCCTGTGGTGTGGCACGATCCGGTGATCCAGGCCGACAAGTGCACCGACACCGCGCCCGCCACCCCGGGCGACCCCCAGTTCCCGTATGTCGGCAAACAGGTCAACCAGTTGACGCTGCAGCAACTGCGTACCCTTGACTGCGGCAAGCTCCTCGCCGCATATCCCGACGCAGAGGTCGTGGACGACAACAGAATCGCGACACTGCCCGAGGTCTTCGCGCTGGCCGACTCCTACCGCGCACCCGTGCGCTACAACATCGAGACGAAAGTCGAAGCCGACAATCCCGAAAAGTCTGCGCCGCCACAACAATTCGTCGATGTCATCCTCGCGGCGGTCCGTGCCGCAGGCAAGACGGACCTGGTCGAGATCCAAAGCTTCGATTGGCGCACGCTGCCCATGGTGCGGACCGCCGAACCTTCGATCCCCCTCGTCGCCCTGTGGGACGACACCACCTTCACGCCGGGATCACCATGGCTCAACGGGATAGACCCGCGTGTCATCCCTGACCCGATCGAGGCCGCGACAATGGTCGGCGCGAACGTGCTGTCACCCGCCTACGAGCTGTCGGACGCGACATTGGTCGATCGCGCCCACGCCCAGGGCCTCAAGGTGATTCCGTGGACCGTCAACGACGAAGCGGCGATGCGGGCACAGATCGCGGCAGGAGTTGACGGTCTCATCACCGACTATCCGACGCGCTTGCGGGCAGTGATGGCGGACTTGGATATGACGTTGCCACCGGCCTATCGCCGGAGTTGACGCTGCACAACCGCTTTTTGACGCCCGCGAAAGTCTTACATGGGTCCGAGGTAGGTCGACATGGGCGTAGTCGCTGCATAAAGTCGATAGACGGCCGGACGTCGTCCGGTCCGGATGAGGAGGCAACGATGGGGAACAACACACCCCTCGACGTCGACTCGAGAACAGACGCCGACTGGGAAGCTGTCCCGCACCCGGTGCTGGTGGTCGATCGCGACGGACTTGTCCGCACGTTGAGCGCCTCAGCTCGCTCCATGCTGGCGGAGATCCGTCCGGGCAGCGCGCTCGACGACTTCGTCCCGTCGTGGCTGTCACATCAGGCCACTCGGACGGCCCATCAGACGCCGTTGCCCGGTGGCGAAGTGGCCTGGTGGCTGATCGACGACCCGGACCATTCGGCCCGGGAGACGCGACAGGCACTGGCCATGGAGCGCGAACGCGCAGCGTTTCTCGACGAGGCGTCCGCGGTGCTCATGGCATCGCTGAACATCGACCGGTGCATGGAAGCCACCGTTGCGATGGCGGCGCGCCACATCGCCGACGCCGCGGTGCTGGTCGCACCGGTGACCCGGGGCCAGATCCCGGTCGTGAGCTGTGGTCCCGGCGGCGCCGCACAGCACTGCGCGGTCCAGGCCGACCCCGCCGACGTGGCGGGCCTCGATGAGGCACTGCGCGGTTTCCCGCCGGTCCCGTCCCGCTGGATCGATCCGGCGTCGGTTCCTGAATGGCTTGTCCCACAAGACTTTGTCGGCGAGGTCGGCTCTGTGGTCGTCACACCGCTGCCCGGCCACGGCGTTCCGGCCGGTGCCCTGGTGCTGCTGAGGCGTACCTCCGAGACCGCGTTCAGCGACGGCGAGGAGATCTTTGCCCGCTTGTTCGCCGCCCGCGCCGGCGCGGCGCTGTCCGCGGCCAGGCTCTACGCCGAACAGTCCGCGATTACCCGCACGCTCATGCGGGATCTTCTTCCCCCGCAGCTGCACCGACTCGACGGCATCGAATTGGCCGGGGGGTATCGCGCGTCCGAGGACCACGAAGCCGTCGGCGGCGACTTCTACGACGTCCACCCCGCGCAGACCCCCGACGGCGAGACGCTTGTCGTCCTCGGCGACGTCTGCGGGAAGGGCCTCGAGGCTGCCTTGCTGACCGGCAAGATCCGCAACACCCTGCAGGCACTGGCGCCGTTGGCGAAAGATCACAGCAACGTGCTCAAGCTGCTCAACAGCGCGTTGATCTCGGCAGACTCCACACGGTTCGCCACCTTGGTGTTGGCTTCGGTGTCCCGCAGAGACGGACACGTCGCGGTTCGGCTGACCAGTGCCGGCCATCTGGCGCCGCTGATCGTGCGCAACGACGGGCGGGTCGAAGAGGCGGACACCGAGGGCACCCTGGTCGGCGTGATGCCCGAGACGAGGGCTCGCACGGTGGAGGTCACATTGTCCCCCGGCGAAACGTGCCTGCTCTATACAGACGGTGTCACCGAGGCCCGTGGCGGCCCGCTGGGCAACGACATGTTCGGCGAGGATCGGCTGTCCAAGGCACTGGGCGAGTGCACCGGGATGCCGGCCGAAGCCATCGTCGAGCGCGTCATGATGCTCACCAGCCAGTGGGTCAACCGCCGGAGTCACGACGACATCGCCGTCATGGCCATCACCGCTCCGCGCCGCACGCACCTCAGTGCGGTCGACGGACACACGGCCGGGCGGTTCACCGCGTGACCGACTACACGACCGTTCGAGGGCAGCTGTGGGAAGCGGTGATCGACGGAGACGAGTACGCGGCCGCCAACGCCGTCCTCTCAGCGGTGGAGGCGGGTGCGGAGCCCGAGTCCGTCCTGCTCGATGTGATCGCCCCCGTCCAGCGCCGCATCGGCACAGAAT
This sequence comes from Mycolicibacterium iranicum, assembly GCF_001650495.1. Lineage (GTDB taxonomy): Bacteria > Actinomycetota > Actinomycetes > Mycobacteriales > Mycobacteriaceae > Mycobacterium > Mycobacterium iranicum_A. Next base: position 44,352 of record NZ_LWCS01000002.1, read on the forward strand.
GGGCCGCCAACAAGATCACCGTCGCGCAGGAACACGCCGCGACCGCCATCAACGACAGGGTGATCGCCACACTGGCCCACCACCCCCGATGCCGACGCGAGCCCGGCGCGGGCCGGGTGACCGTCGCATGCGTGGACGGCGAATGGCACGCACTGCCCGCACGACTGCTGGCCGAGGTGCTGCGGTTGCGGGGCTGGCAGGTCGACTTCCTCGGCGCGCAGGATCCCCACCCCCCATCTGATCGCCCACCTGCACCAGCACGGCCCCGACGCCGTCGCGCTGTCGTGCTCGATCCCGACCCACCTGCCCACCGCGCACGCCGCGATCACCGCGTGCCGGGCGGCCGGTGTCGCGGTCCTCGCAGGGGGCGCGGCCTTCGGCCAGGAGGGTCGTTTCGCGCGAAAGCTCGGTGCAGATGCGTGGGCCCCGAACGCCCGCGCAGCAGCCGACCTGCTGAGCAAGGGCGTGCGACCTGCGCAGACCGGCTCCACACACCAACCGATCGACGATCTGCCCCACCTCGCCGATCAGGAGTACACGATGGTGCGCGGCAATTCGGCGCAGCTGGTTCGCACCACCATCGATGATCTCGAGGCGCGCTATCCGGCGATGCACGACTACACCGACGAGCAGCGCCAGCACACGGTCGAGGACATCGCCCACATCGTCGACTTCCTGGCCACCGCGCTCTACCTCGACGACGACGAGTTGTTCACGCAGTTCATCGGCTGGACGGCGGAAATCCTCGACGCGCGCGATGTTCCGGCGGAATCGCTGATGCCGGCGCTCGACTCACTTGCCCGCCAACTGCCGGAATTCCCCCGTACACAACGCCTCCTCGCGGCGGCGCACACGGCCATCACCCGTCCGACAACCCCTACAACCCAACCTCTCACCGTATGAAATTCACAGTCGCCGTTCACAAAACAGCCCAGTCGGCCCGCGTCCACGTCGCGGGTGATCTCGATTACGGAACATCAGGTCTTCTGATCGACACCGTCTCCGAACTCCCGGTCGGCCAGCCGCACCTCCAGGATCTTCACCTCGATTTCGCCGACCTGGAGTTCTGCGACTCCGCAGGCCTGTCGGCTCTGGTTCGTATCCACCGACTCACCTGCGCGCAGGGAATCGGGCTGCACCTCGACCAGCGACCGGCTCATCTGGACCGCATCCTGCGCATCACCGGTCTTCTCGATTTCCTGACCACCCCGGCCGCGGCACAGGAGTCCGACAAATCCGACATCGGCTAGTGGAGTTCACGCCGGGGCGTATCACGCAGGCGGAATGAGCACGGTCCATAGGTCGGTGATCAGTCCGTCGCGCACGAGGGCGGTGTCGAAACCCGTCATCATCGTATTGCCAGAGGTCGGGTCGACGAGGCCCCACGCCAGGTAGCCGAAACCGGGGAGCCGGTGCACCGGCCCCGCCGAGGTAAATTGGCCGTCACCCAGGTTCGCCTGCAGTTGAACACATTTCGCCTCGAGCGCGTCACGACCGGACACCACGCCCTCGGCATCGGTCCACGTGACGTCCTCGGCGTAGGTTCGGGCGATGGCCGCCCGCCGCTTGGCACTGTCGCGTTCGTTGAACACGTCGAGCAGATTGGCGAACATCAGGGTGTCGATCGGGTCAGACATCGCAGACTCCTTGGTCTCTGCTCACTGCTATCAGGACTACATCCGTTGCCCTGCCGTCGGATTCGGACGGCCTGCGCTCGACGAGCCCGCGCCGGCTCATTCGCTCGACATCGTGGGAGAGCCTACCGCGCTCCCAGCCGATGGTGGTGGCGAGCACGGTGAGATGAGCCCGCGAATCGGCGGCCGGCGTCAGGGCATTCATCACCGTGTAGTCGGAGAGTGATAGCTGACAATCTGTTTGGAGCTGACGATTCATCTCGTACTCCATGCGGTGGTAGACCCGCATGTAGCTCAGCCACGCGCGGCGCTGCGTCGGGTTGAGCCGCCACGCCTGTTTCATGCTTTGTCCCCGTCGACGACGATTGTCGAGAGTGCCTGACGGATCCTGTCAGGGATCGGGACGGCGTTGCGGGCGTCGCGGTCGACGAAGACGTGGACGAAGTACCCGTGCGCGACAGTATCGTCGCTACCTGCGCGGAAAATCGCCACTCCGTAGGTCACCGAGCGGTTGGTGAGCATGTCGACGCGCAACCCGGCTCGTAGTTCGTCCGGATACGCCACCGGCGCCAGGTAGGTGCATTTCGATTCCACCACAAGACCGATGACCGGTGAGGAGTGGATGTCGAGGCCGCCTTCGTGGATCAGGAAGTGGTTCGCCACGGTGTCGAAGTAGCTGTAATAGGTCACATTGTTGACGTGGCCGTACACGTCGTTGTCCATCCACCTGGTGGTGATCGGCAGGAAGTACCCGTAGTCGGCGGCGCGGTGACCCGGCGGCGTCATCGCCGGTCACCAGTACTGCATGGACTGGCGGAATGTGTTGTCCAGCAGCGGCTTGTCCATCTCGATTGGCGCGTTGCCGAGGAGGCGCTGCTGTGGCCATGCCCCGTCGGCCAGCGCCGTGCTGTCGGCGTCGGTGTAGCCGACGCCTCCCAACCCGTTGGGCATGCCGACCGTGCGCATGATGCCGATGAGGTGCTCGGCGAGCACCGTACCGGCATCCGCGGGCTCGGCGCCTCGCACATCGGCTCCGAGTTGCGCGGCCGCCTCCAGGTGGCGCCCGGGATCGGTGGGGGCGGTGAGACGGAACGCCGCGGGCGCATTGAGGATCACCGACATGCCATGGGGCACAAGGGGTTCCGCATCTGGGTAGCCTTCGGGACGGAAGTCTCGGACCAGCCCGGCCACTGCATACGCCATCGCGTGCGGCAGGTGGACGCCCGCGTTGCCGAACGCGATACCGGCGAGCGTCGCGGCCCACATGACCTGTTCGCGGGCCTCCCGGTCGGATGCGTCCTTCACGGCGCGGTCCAGATACACCCCCAGTAGGCGCAGCGCCTCGCGGCAACCGAGATCGCTCCACGGGTTGGCACCCTGGCTCATCGGTCGCCGGCTCGGCCGGGCCGGCGCGGCGCGCCGGCTGTAGGGACGCGCGGTGTAGGACTCCAGGGCATGCGAGAGCACGTCGAGTCCGCTGCACGCAACCACATTGGCCGGCAGCGTGTCGGTGCTGTCGGGGTCGACGAGGGCTTCGGTCGGGCGCAACGCCGGTGCCGCGATTCCGGTCTTGGCATGCATCGACAGCAGGTCGAAGATCGCGATCCCGGTGACCTCGCTACCGGTTCCCGAGGTCGTGGGGCAGGCGATGTGCGGCTTGAGCGGCCCCGGCACCGGGGTCGCCGAACCCACAGGGGCGTTGACGTATTCGAGGAAGTCGGCCGGGTAGGTGGCATACAGGTTGGCGGCTTTGGCGGTGTCGATCACCGAACCGCCGCCGACGGAGACGTAGCCGTCGGCATGAGCCTCCGACGCGAAAGCCGTTGCCAGCTTGAAGGATTCGTCAGTCGGTTCGACACGGACCTCGGTGTAGGGCACGACGTCGATCCCTGCGTCACGCAGCGAACGAGTGACGGTGTCGAAGACGGCCAGCGCGGCGACGGCGGGGTCGGAGAACAGCGCGACGCGCCTGACGCCCAGCGCTGCGGCGCGATCGCCGACCTCGGCGAGGCAACCCCGGCCGAATGTGATCCGCGACGCGTCGACGGTGAAGGCGCCGTCGGTGTCGCTTCCGTGACAGCAGGTCATCAGGACGCCGCCGACCGTTCCCGCTGCAGCCGAACCACAGCCGGGCCGAGCCACAGCTCCAGGAATTCGCGCAGTTCGCCACCCTGATGCGGAGGGCTTCCGGGGTCCAGGAGCAGCGAGTGGATGGAGCGAAGCCCGAACTCGGCGAGCCGGTCCAACGCGACCTCGTCGTAGCCGTATGCGTCCCAGTCGACTTCCAGCCGATGCAGAAGCGCCTTACCGAACGCGCGCGCGGTGTCCGAGGTGATCGAGGGGACGCCTCCCCGTTCGCCGCCTCCGCGTCCCCGCTGGTTGAACAGGAACTCGATGGTGTCGTCATCGGCCAGGGCTTCGATCGTGAAAGCGACCCCTTCGACCATTGCCGCGGCCGGCTCGTCATAGCTGCCCAGGTGCGCGGCGAGCTGGTCGAGGAACCCGTCGGCTGAGCGCATCGCGCACGCGACGAGCAGCGCATCCGTGCTGGGAAAGTACCGGTAGACGGTTTGGCGGGTCACGGCGAGCTCACGCGCGACGTCGGCAATGCGCATCGCCGAACCGCGGTCGGCGATGATTCTGTCGGCCGCGTTGAGGATGCGGTCGATCGCCTCCTCATCGGAGCCCGGGGTGTTGCCACCCCACCCGTGGCTACGCACGCGGCCATCTTATCGGCCGGGCCGTGACAACAAGAGCGAGCATCACCAGTGCGATACCTGCCACCTCGCCGACGGTGGGGCGCTGTGCCAGCACCACCGCGCCGACGACGGCTGCGGTGGCGGGTAACAGCGCCAACAACAACGCGAATCGTTCCCGGCCGATGCGGGTCAGCACACGCTGATCCAGCGCATACGGAATCGCACTGGACAACAGTCCGACCCCGAGACCCAGGAGCCACGTGCGCGAGTCGGCGAAAACCGAAGCATCGCCCGCGAGTTGAACGCCGAGCAGCAGCGGGGCCGAGACCACGGACGCAGACGCCAACCCGATCGTCAACGAGTCGACCCCGTCGCCGGCATCGGCGACCCACTTACCGAGCAGGATGTAGCCCGCCCACAGCGCCGCCGCGAGAAGCGCGAAACCGACTCCCGCCCAATCGATGTCGGGCTCGACACCGGCGAGCAGGTACACACCTCCCGCGACGAGCACCACACCGAGGAAGTCCCGGGCGCGCCGCGACCCGGCGGTCGCGACGACCACGGGTCCGGCGAACTCGATCGCCACCGCGGTTCCGAGCGGGATCCGGGCGATCGACTCGTAGAAGGCGACATTCATCCCGACAGTCACCACACCGAACGCCGTCGCCGTGACCACCATCCGTGCCGTCCACCGGCGACGCCATGGCCTGCGCCACGCGAGGAGCACGGCAGCGGCGCCGGCCGCGCGCAGCCAGGCCACGGTCGCCGGATTCGTCGTCTCGAACAGGAAGACGCCGATCGCCGCGCCGAGGTACTGCGAGATGGCGCCGACGACGAAGTACAGCGGGAACATCAGGCTTTCGCGGCGGCCACCCGTGTCCGCTCGGTGATCGACGCGATCACGCCGCCGTCGTTGAGGATGTCGGTGCCGGTGAGGTAGCCGGCCTTGTCGCCGGCACAGAAGGCGAACAGTTCCGCCATCTCCTCGGCCTTGCCCCACCGCGGCACGGCGGCGTCGACGACCAGTGCGCCCGCGCCCGCGTCCTCTTCGAGTCTGCCCATCTCGGTGTCGACGGACCCCGGCGACACCGAGACGATGCGCAGACCGCGCCCGTTGAAGCGCTCGGCCTGCGCCACGGTGTACCAGCGGACGAAGCTCTTGCTCACCGCATAGGACATGCCCGACCGCGCGGCCTCCGGCGCCATGGAGCAGGCTTGCATCATCTCGGTCATGAACTGGTCGACGTCCTCGGTGGCCAGCGGGAACTTCGCCGTGGGGATGATCTCGGCCGGAAGCATGTGCGCCGCCATCGATGCCACGTTGACGATCGCGGCACCTTCGCCGGCGCTCGCGTAGAACTCCTCGTTGACGTTGACGGTGCCGACTGCATTCGTCCGCATGACGTATTCGGCGTCGCCCATGCTCGGACTGACACCCGCGGTGTGGATCACCGAGGCGAGCTCGCCCAGGCCGTTGGCCGTCTCGAAGAGGCGGCGCACAGCGTCGCGGTCGGTGACGTCGCAGTGGACCGCGGTGACGTCGATCCCGAGGTCCTTGAGCGTGGGCTCGGCGGCGTCGAGCCGATCCTGCCTGACGTCGCACAGCACGACGGCGTGATCGCGTCCGACGATTCTCGCGGTCGCCAGACCCATTCCGCCCGCACCGCCGGTGATTAACGAAATCGATGTCATGTGTAAGCCTCCTTGGGTCATTCAACACTGCAGCCGGGCTGGCGCGGAAACACCGGTCGGTACGTTCGATAGATGACCGACGAGCGCTTGCGCGAGGAGCATGGGCCCCGCAACCCCGCCGAGGTGGCCGACGAGCGCTCACGCGAGGAGCGTGTCACCGAGCACTCCGCAACTCCGACACCTCGCAGGTCGCGACGCTGGCGCCGCGTGGCAGTCGTCTTGGCCATCCTGCTGCTGCTGTTCGGGGTGCCGTGGTTGACGCTGGTCGTCGGCGGCGCCGCGTGGCCGGCAGCTGTCGTGGTCGTCGGTTCTATCGCCTTTGCCGCCGCACTGGCCGGATTGCCGATGTTGATGCTGTCGGGCCATGGCAGGCGGCACGACGGTGCGGCCGCGCTCGGCGATGCGCTGCTCGGCGTCGCCTGGGTGCTGTTCGTGTGGTCGGTACTGGGTCAGGTCCTCGAGCTCGTGCTGATCGTGGCAGGCGTCGCCGACCCGGGCCGCTCACGGATCGTCACCGTGGCCGTGGTGGCCGTCACCGCCGTGCTTCTCATCTGGGGCTATGCCGAGGCGATGCGGGTGCCGCGGGTCAAATCCGTCGACGTGACAGTTCCACGGCTCGGCCGTGGCCTGGACGGCCTGCGCGTCGCGGTCATCACCGACACGCACTACGGGCCGATCAACCGGTCGCGCTGGTCTGCGGGCGTCGTCGAGCGGGTCAACGAGCTCGACGCCGACCTTGTCTGCCACGTGGGCGACATCGCCGACGGCACCGCCGACATCCGGGACCATCAAGCGGCGCCGTTGGCATCGGTGCGTGCTGCCTCGGCTCGGGTCTATGTGACGGGCAATCACGAGTATTTCAGCGAAGCACAGGGCTGGCTCGACTACATGGAGCGCATCGGGTGGGACGTTCTGCACAACCGGCATGTCACGATCGAGCGCGGTGGGGACCGGCTCGTCGTCGCCGGTGTCGACGACGCCACCGCAGCAGGATCGGGGGTTCGTGGACACGGTCAGGATCTCACCACCGCCCTCGCGGGCGCCGATCCGGAGCTGCCGGTCCTTCTGCTGGCGCACCAGCCCAAGCAGGTCGCGGATGCGGCCCGCGCCGGCGTGGACCTGCAGTTGTCCGGTCACACCCACGGCGGGCAGATCTGGCCGTTCAACTTCCTGGTGCGCATCGAGCAACCCGTCGTGCACGGCCTCAGCAGCCACGGTGAACGGACCCAGCTCTACACCAGCCGCGGCACCGGTTTCTGGGGCCCGCCGTTCCGGGTGTTCGCACCGAGTGAGATCACCCTGCTGACCCTGCGCAGCGCTCAGTAGCTGCTCGGGCAAGATGTCGGCGTGTCCTCATCGCTGGCCGACGTGCTTGCCACCCTGCAGTTCGAGCGTGCCGGTGAGATGTCGTTCCTCGGCCGGCAGTTGCCCGCGCCGGCCAACCACATCCTGGGCGGCCACATCTCGGCGCAGGCGCTGCTCGCTGCCAGTCTCACCGCCCCGGACCGCACACCGCACAGCGTGCACACCTATTTCCTGCGACCGGGTGACTCCCGTCTTCCCGTGATCTTCGACGTCGTCGCTCTCCAGGAGGGTCGCACGTTCTCCGCACGCCGGGTGACGGCGCGGCAGGGCGACGAGGTCCTGCTCGAGGCGATGTCGTCGTTCACGGCCGCCACGCCGAGCGCCGAGGCCGTCGACTATCAACCGACCGTTCCCGAAGTGCCGCAACCGGAATCACTGCCCCGGGTGGCCCCGCACTTCGCCGAAGCCGAGGACACCACCCCGGGGCAGTGGGCGAGCCTGCGCTGGTTCGAGCGGCGCACCGTCGACGCCGACACCGAACCGCCGGCGCGGTCCCGGATCTGGTGGCGACCCGACGGCGCCGTTCCCGACGAGCCCGTGCTGACCGCGGCCTTGGTGGCCTACCTGTCGGCGGTCACGCTCACCGAGCCTGCCTACGCGGTGCGGGGCGGCGTCAGCGTGTCGGCCCAGCGCGACCACTCGGTGTGGTTCCACGCGGCCGCCGATCTGACGGACTGGCTGCTCTACGAGCAGTCCTCACCCAGCAGCACCGCCACACTGGCCTTGGCAAGCGGCACGATGTTCAATCGCACGGGCCGACTGGTGTGCACGGTGCGCCAGGAGATGTACTTCCCGCCGCCGAGGCGCTGAGACTGAATCGCCGGCGAAAGTCAGCCCTCGACAAGAGCTTTCAGCTGCTTGACGGTGCGGTCCATGATGCGTCCCACCTGACGTGACGCCACATAGTCCGCGATCAGGCCCAGCACGCCTCCCGGCGCCTCGTAGGCGAGGCGGAAGGTCACCTTGGTGCGGCCATCCCCCACGTCGCGCATGCGGAACCGGCCGCGCAGCGTCACCCCGGTGATCCCGATCCAGGCCAGGTCCCTGGGCTCGTCGAACTCGACGACCTCGATCACCCCGCCGATGGGAACCGAACCGACCTTCCAGTGCACGGTGTACCGGGAACCGACACCCACCGGCCCCTCGGTGACGGTCTCCCACCGCTCCAGGCTCGCCATGAATTCCGGATAGCACCCCGGGTCGCTGATGTGCTTCCACACCAGATGGGGTTCGACGTCGACGGTCACACTGCGCGAAAGCCTCATGTGTATCTCCTAGCCGAGCACCGGGAAGCGTCGTTGGGCGGCCAGCCTGTCGACGGCGGACTGCAGTGCGCCCTCGACCCTGTCGTGGATGGCGTCGTCGTCGCAGGCGGCGATGTCGTCGGCATCGATCGGCTCCTGCACCTCGATCACGATCTTGGTCGGCAGCGGCAGCCGGGGAACCATGTCGCTGACGGCCAAACCCCACGGAGGGGCTAGGAGGATGGGAACGCTCTTGAGCCGCGCGATCCTGTCGACCTGCAGCAGCCGGGCCAGCCACTGCCCGCGGTCGAGGAACAGCGCCGCCTCCTGGCCGCCGACGCTGGCGATCGGCACGATCGGTACGCCTGCGTCGCGCGCCAGCTTCACATAGCCTTTCCGCCCGCCGAAGTCGACCTCGTGACGTTTCCAGGACGGTCGGAACACCTCGTAGTCGCCGCCCGGGTAGACAAGCAGCGCGGCACCGGATTTCAGGGCGAGGGTGGCGTTGTCGTGGTTGGCGGCGACGGTGCCGAACTTGCGAAGCGAGCCCAGCCCCGGCATGGACACCACCAAGTTGTGGGCCAGCTGGTAGAAGGGCCGCTCGACACCGAAATACGAGCAGAACGCGAGCGTGAAGACGAACGTGTCTGGCGGCAGGTTGCCACCACTGTGGTTTCCCACGAGCAGAACCGGCTTGTCGGCCGGGATGCGGTCCAGGCCACGCACGTCGGCCCGGAAGTAGAGCGACGCGAGCAGCCACAACCCCGGCAGTTGCTCGCGGATGTAGTCGGCGTCGCGCTGATCCAGGTCCGCCTTGGGTACGCGCGCCGAAACTTCGTGCTTCACCCATTCGAGGGCGTCACCCAACCCGGCCATGCGAAGTGATATTGACAACAGCGCGGGACGGCAAACCTGGCAGGGTGTATCCCTGATGAACGCGACCGGACTCCTCGAACCGCGCCCGGGCGGCGACGCCGACCAACTGTTCGCGGCATTCGCGGCGTGGGCCGAGGCGGCGGGCACAACGCTCTACCCGGCTCAGGAAGAGGCGCTGATCGAGTTGGTCAGCGGTGCCAACGTCATCCTGGCCACTCCGACGGGGTCGGGAAAGTCCCTCGTGGCGACGGGCGCGATCTACGCGCAGCTCGCAGCAGGAGCCACGAGCTATTACACAGCGCCTATCAAGGCGCTCGTCAGCGAGAAGTTCTTCGCGCTGTGCGACGTCTTCGGGGCCGCCAATGTCGGGATGCTCACCGGGGACGCGGCGGTGAACAAGGACGCCCCGATCATCGCCTGCACCGCCGAGATCCTGGCGAACATCGCACTGAGGGAGGGCCGCGACGCGGACATCGGCCTGTGCGTGATGGACGAGTTCCACTTCTACGGTGACCCCGACCGCGGTTGGGCGTGGCAGGTGCCGCTCCTGGAATTGCCCCACGCGCAGTTCCTGCTGATGTCGGCGACACTCGGTGACGTCACGTTCCTGCGTGAGGACCTCACCCGGCGCACCGGGCGACCGACTGCTCTGGTCGCGAACGCGGAACGCCCTGTGCCGCTGTACTACTCGTACGCGACGACGCCGATGCACGAGACGATCCAGGAACTCGTCGACACCAGACAGTCGCCGATCTACGTCGTCCACTTCACCCAGGCTTCGGCCCTGGAACGGGCGCAGGCACTGATGAGTGTGAACGTCAGCTCCAAGGCGGAGAAGGCCGCGATAGCCGACCACATCGGCGCCTTCCGCTTCTCCACCGCATTCGGCTCGACCCTGTCGCGGCTCGTGCGTCACGGCATCGGGGTGCACCACGCCGGCATGCTGCCCAAATACCGGCGGCTGGTCGAGCAGCTCGCGCAGGCCGGGCTGTTGAAGGTCATCTGCGGTACCGACACTCTGGGTGTCGGCATCAACGTGCCGATCCGCACCGTGGTGTTCTCGGCATTGTCGAAGTACGACGGAACCCGCACCCGGCTTCTCAGTGCCCGTGAGTTCCACCAGATCGCCGGCCGCGCCGGACGCGCCGGGTTCGACACGGCGGGCACCGTCGTGGTGCAGGCGCCCGAGCATGAGGTGGAGAACCTCAAACAGTTCGCCAAGGTTGCCGACGACCCGAAGAAGCGGCGGAAGTTGGTGCGCCGCAAAGTACCCGAGGGCATGGTGCCGTGGAGCGAGGCGACGATGACCAGGCTGATCGATGCCGCCCCCGAACCGCTGACCAGCCACATGCGGGTCACGACGGCGATGATCCTCGACGTCGTCGACAGATCCTGGGCGAGCGGAGCGACGGGGAATGGGGAAGCGGATCCGTTCGAGTCGATGCGACTTTTGCTCACCGACAACCACGAGCCGCGCAAGAAGCAGCTGCGGCTCATACGAGAGGCGGTCGGGATCGCCCGCTCGCTGCTGCAGGCCGGGGTGCTGGAACGGTTGAGCGAGCCTGAGCCCGATGGACGGCGCTACCGCCTGACGGTCGACCTGCCGCGAGATTTCGCGCTGAATCAGCCGCTGTCGACGTTCGCCCTGGCGGCGATCGATCTGCTAGACCCTTCATCGGAAAGCTATGCCCTCGACGTACTTTCGGTCATCGAGGCGACGCTGGAGGATCCGCGGCAGATCCTGGCGGCGCAGCTGAACAAGGCCCGGGGTGAAGCGGTCGCACAGATGAAGGCGGACGGCATCGAGTACGACGAGCGAATCGAACTGCTCGACGAGGTGACCTATCCCAAGCCGCTGGCCGAACTGCTGGAGCACGCATTCGAGGTGTATTTGCAGGGCAATCCCTGGGCGGCCGACGGCAAGCTCTCGCCCAAGTCTGTCGCACGAGAGATGTGGGAGGGGGCCTTCACCTTCCGGGAATACATCAGCCTCTACGGGCTGATGCGGGCAGAAGGGGCCGTGCTGCGCTATCTGTCCGACGCATTCAAGGCGCTGCGCTCCGGTGTGCCCGCAGCCGCACGTACCGAGGAACTCACCGATATCGTCGAGTGGCTCGGTGAACTCGTGCGGCAGGTGGATTCGAGCCTGCTCGACGAGTGGGAACAGCTCACCAGTCCCGACCAGCCTGTCGATGCCCCGGTCGCCGTGCCTGCCCGCCCTCGCCCGCTGACCGGCAACGAGCGGGCCTTCACCGCGATGGTGCGCAACGCGCTGTTCCGGCGGGTGGAGCTGTTCGCCCGGGAACGATGGGACGAACTGGCCGCGCTCGACGGCCGGTCCGGGTTGAGCGCCCAACGCTGGCGCGAGATCGGGGACGAGTACTTCGCCGACCACGCCGACGTCGGAACCGGAGCCGACGCCCGCGGACCCGCCCTCCTCATCTTCGACAGGCAGCGTGACGTGTGGCGGGTGCGGCAGATCCTCGACGACCCTGCCGGCGACCACGATTGGGGCTTCGACGTCGAGGTCGATCTCGAGGCCTCCGATGAGGAAGGTGCGGCAGTACTGCGCGTGGTGGATGCGGGCCGCTTGGACTGAGTGCAACCGGTCGATCGAGCCGCTGGCCTGTCGGCACGAGCGCGCCATCCTCTCCGACGCAGAGTTCGCGACCGAAAAGGCGGAACTAGTCGCCCGCCAATAACGCTGTGACCAGGCTCTCTGTCTTCAAGATCACACCTGTGCGGTTTGATTAACGCGGTTGTAACACGGACCATGGACAGGGTCCGGCCGATGGGCGATCCCCGATTCGCGCCGGACCCCAATTCACCCAACAGGAGTCCGAAAGATGTTCGCGCAGTACCGTGCCGCCCGCCAGATCAACCGAGATCGGCGGCGCCTTTACGCGCGCATTGCCGCCATGCCCCACTCGACCGTTCGGGACGAGCTGGTGGCCGTTGCACAGCGATACGAGGGCTTGGAGCGCTGACGATCGCGCGTAGAATGTGATCAGCGCCACGCCTGTTGAGCGGGCACGCGCTGATCATCGCGGGTGTCCGCCCGTTGATGCCGGTGGCGAAACGAGCGATCTCCACCTGCCTCCTCGCCGATGAAGCCGGGTAGCCGATCGACGCTGCGCTGGAGACATCCGTGACAAATCCCGACAAGACCCTCATCGCCGCACTGCTCGACCGCTCCGGATCGATGCAGGCATCGAAGACTGCAACCGAAGACGGTTGGCGCGAACTCATCAACGAGCAACGCCATCAACCCGGCAGGTGCGACGTGACGCTCGCCCAGTTCGACACGGTCTACGAACTGCTCTATCCGCCGACCGACATCGGCACCGTGCCCGAGTTTATCGTGGCCCCGCGTGGGATGACCGCGCTGCTGGACAGCACCGGCCGCTTCATCACCGAGGTCGGCGAACTCCTGTCGGCGCTACCCGAGGACGACCGACCCGGCCAGGTGATCTGCATGATCATGACCGACGGCATGGAGAACTCCAGCACCGAATGGACCTGGGAGTCGGTGCGCGATCTGATCAGTCGACAACGCGATCAATGGAATTGGCGATTCATCTTCCTCGGGTCCAACATCGATGCCGTCGAGATCGGAACAAAGATGGGCGTCGCGGCCGAGGACTCCATCACCTATGACGACTCCACTTATATGAGCACCGTCGCCGTGAGCGCTGCGGCGAGCTCGTGGATGAGTTCTGCACGTGCCGGTCGGCCCACCGGATTCTCCGACGCCGACCGTGCCGCCGCGATGGGCGGCCGGAGCGAGACTTAGCCTCGGTACTGAGCGACCTTCTCGGCGTAGGCGTCGAGCAGGCGTAAGGATTCGTCGAGTGGCTTGGTGGGAAGCAGAACGCCGAGCCGGCTGAACCCGAGTTCCTCGACCGCATGCCAGTAGTCAGGATTCGCGGGGGTGCCGAACTGCGACAGCGGCACCTCGTAGTCCGCACCCTCGCGGATCTGGTCGACACGTCGTTTCAGGTTCTCCACCGGCAACGGGTTCGAGATCCAGCCCGCGCGGTGCCGGAGGATCCGTTTGACGGTCGCATCGGAGTCACCACCGATCAGGATCGGCGGGTGTGGCTTGCGGACCGGCTTGGGCCGTAGGTATGACGAATCGAAATCGACATACTTGCCGTGGTATTCGGCGGGCTCCTCGGTCCAGAGCTTCGTGATCGCCTCGATGCGTTCGTCGAGCAGCGCCCCGCGCGTCCTGGGATCGGTTCCGTGGTGGCGCAGCTCCTCGATGTTCCAGCCGGCGCCGACACCGAACACGAAGCGGCCGTTGGACAGCACGTCGATGCTGGCGGCCTCCTTCGCGGTGACGATCGGGTCGCGCTGGATGAGTAGCGCGATGCCGGTGATCAGGTCGATCGTGGAAGTGACCGCGGCCGCCGCGGCCAGCGTGACGAACGGGTCGAGTGTGCGGTAGTAGATCTGGGGCAGTTCACCGCCGAGCGGATACGCCGACTCCCGGCTGGCCGGGATGTGGGTGTGCTCGGCAACAGCCAGAGAGTCGAAGCCCCGCTCCTCGATCGCGCGGGCCAGCGACACCGGGTCGATGGTGTCGTCGTTGACGAAGGTGGAGATCCCGAAGTTCATATGCGCCTCTCGCCGATAGCCCCTGGCTGATCCAAACACTCGACCCCGCCGCCTGGCAAAGACGGGGAGGGGCCCGGCCGAATCCTCGCCGCAGTTTGCGTACATGTGCACCTGATTGATTCCGCCCTGAGGGCGTCGCGCATATTACGGTTGACCCGTGCGCGACGAGGGTGAGGAACCGGACTACCGGTTCACGCTGGCCAACGAGCGCACCTTCCTTGCCTGGATCCGCACCGCGCTGGCCCTGATCGCCGGCGGTGTGGCCGTGATCCAGTTCCTGCCCGCTTTCGGGATTGCCGGGGTACGGCACATCCTGAGCGTCATTCTGACCGCCGGCGGCGGTGTACTCGCAGCGCTGGCCGTCAGACGCTGGCAACGCGTGCAGACGGCGATGCGCTGCGGTGAGGACTTGCCTCCGACGCGGATCCCCGCCGCACTGGGCATGGCGATCTTCGTGATCACCGTCGCGGTGCTCGTGATCCTGTTCCTCTGGCCACCGCGATGAAGCCGGGCCTCCAGGTGGAGCGCACGCAACTGTCCTGGGAGCGAAGCGCATTCGGGATCGTCGTCGGCGGTGCGCTGATCCTGCTACGCCCGCATGGGCCCCTCGAGGTGGGTCGGGTCGCGCTGGCATCCTTTGCGGGATTGCTCGCGCTGGTCGTGCTGTGGCTCGCCTACCGGCGGTCGCGTCGTATGCGCGAGGCACAGAGCCGGGTGCCACCGCCGCGCGTCGAGGTCCTGATACTCGGTTACGGCACAGCGCTTTTCGCACTGGCCATCGTCATCGCCCTTCTCGTCGTGCTATGAGCGAGGCCGCTCGCAGGGTCACGCCGGGCGCGGCGGACAGCTCCCCGGCCAACTCGACCGCACGTTCGAGAACTTCTCCTTTCGGTGGCGACCCTGTCGGTCAATTACCCCGGGGACGGAGCCGTCCCATGATTCTCGACATCCGGTGCCCGTGTTTTCGGGTATCCGGTGGGGGTGCCTGATTCAGCGGAGTGGTTTCTCGGAGCCGGCGAGCGCGGCAACCTAGCGACATCGATCCCCGACTGGAGCGCGGGGAATCGGGTCGAGCCGCTGATCCACGGCTCGACATACTTCGACCGGCTGGCGACCGAGGTCGCCGCTCTCGGCCGGGGTGATCACCTGTTTTTCACCGACTGGCGCGGCGATCCCGATCAACGGGTGCGTGACGCGGGGCCGACCATCGCCGAGCTGTTCTCCGATGCCGCGCGGCGCGGCGTGGTGGTCAAGGGGTTGGTCTGGCGCTCGCACCTGGACACGTTTTCCTACAGCGAGGAAGAGAACCAACACCTCGGGGAGGCCATCGAGGCCGCGGGTGGCGAGGTGCTGCTGGATCAGCGGGTGCGTTTCGGCGGGTCCCATCACCAGAAGCTGGTGGTGATGCGTCATCCGGGCGACCCCGACCGCGACGTCGCGTTCGCCGGCGGGATCGACCTGTGTCACTCGCGACGCGATGACGGCGACCACCGCGGCGACGCGCAGGCCGTCCAGATGGCCGCTGCGTACGGCCCACGGCCGCCGTGGCACGACGTCCAGCTCCGGGTCCAGGGGCCGGCGGTCGGCGCGCTGGACACCACATTCCGGGAACGCTGGACCGATCCGGCGCCGCTGGACATGCTCTCGCCCGTCGCATGGGTGGTCGACAAGCTTCGGCGGGCAGACCTGACTCCGGGCGAGCTGCCACCGCAGCCAACGGATCCGCCGCCGTGCGGTCCCCACTCGGTGCAGGTGCTTCGCACCTATCCCGACGCCCACTTCCAGTACGCGTTCGCACCGCACGGAGAGTTCAGCATCGCCCGCGGATACACCAAGGCGCTGCGACGGGCTCGTCGGCTCATCTACCTGGAGGACCAATACCTCTGGTCCAAGGACGTCACACATCTGTTCGCCGCAGCGCTGAGGTCCAATCCAGACCTGCATCTGATCGCGGTGGTGCCGCGCCACCCCGATGTCGACGGGCGCCTCGCACTCCCGCCCAATCAAGTCGGACGCCAGCAGGCCCTGGAGACGTGCCGCGCCGCCGACCCTGATCGCGTGCATGTGTTCGATCTCGAAAACCACGACGGCACACCGGTGTACGTGCACGCCAAGGTTTGTGTCATCGACGACGTGTGGGCTTCGGTCGGTAGCGACAACTTCAACCGCCGGTCCTGGACGCACGACAGCGAGCTGTCCTGCGCAGTGCTCGACGACACCGGCGAGTTCGCCCGAGACCTGAGGTTGCGCCTTATGCGTGAGCACCTCGACCGCGCGGTGGACGGCAGCGAGGACGCCGACCTCCTCGATCCTGCGGACGCGGTGCGCGCCGTCATCGAATCAGCACACGCGTTGCAGGACTGGCACGACGGAGGTCGAAGGGGCCCGCGCCCGCCGGGGCGGCTGCGCCCGCACCAACCGGAACGCCTGGGCGCCCTGACGCGGATCTGGGCCGAGCCCGTCTACCGGGCCGTCTACGACCCCGACGGCCGTTCGTACCGGGACCGCCTCCGGCGGCGTTGGTAGCAGTGAGTCGTTGCCGATTCGATATCAACGTTTGTCTCAAAAGTCACATGGGTAACTCTGTTAACAGCGCGGCGGCGCGCCCGCGCATCCAGGGAACCGATGAAAGAGACGAATGGGACATCGCAATGAACACAGTTCTTTACTTCAGCGCCCGCGGCGCCGTATATGAGACCCGTGCCTACACCAAGGCCGACATCGAGAAGCTGATGCACGACCAGGGCCTGTACTGCCTGACCAGCACGGACCGCCAGTTCGATTTCTGGTTCAGCCCGTCGACGCACGGCTGCCAGCGCCGTGTCAATCTCGGCGCGACCGAACTTCTGCTGGCGACAACAGGTTTCACGGCGAAGTCGGTACCGCTGCTGCGGGGTTCCGTCGTGATCGCCACCCACGACGCCGATGGCGATCTCGACGGACTGAGCTGGCAGCAACTCGACCAGCTGGTGCACCGAAGCCGTTCGCTGACCAAGCGCGACGACCGCGTGCTCGCCCGCCGCATCCAACGCGATGCCCGCGCCAAACAGCGTAGGGCTGTGCCCGCGCAGACGCCCGTGTCCACGCCTGCGCCGGTCAGCTGCGCGCGCCCGCACACTCCTGCATCGCGCTGAGGCTCACGGCGTTGCGGGGAAGGCACGCCTCGCCACGACGACGACCACGAGGCCGCAAGCCACCAGTCCAGCCGCCACCCACGGCAGGACGGCGACATCGGCAACGGTGAGCACTCCTGCGCCGATGGCGGCGCCGCCGGCGATGCCGAGGTTGGCGGTGGCGTTGATCCACGCCCCGGCCAGTTCCGGCGACACCGCCTGCGCGCGCACCGCGCAGGCCTGATAGATCGACGGGACGCCGCCAAAGGCACCGTTCCATACCGCGGCGGCGAGGACGACCAATCCCAGCGTGGGGTAGGCGTACCCGAGCATTACCAGACCGCCGATCACGATGAGCAGCACGATCGCCGCCGTGGCCCTGGGGTTACGATCGAGTGTCCTTGCGGTGCAGTACAGGCCGACGAATCCGCATGCGCCGCAGAGGAGAAGCAGAGGTCCCACGAGCACGGGTTCCAGGCCCGACGACAGGACCAGCAGGGTGATGAACGTGTACAGGGTGAACTGCCCCAGATAGGTCAGCACGTTCGCGATGGCGACCGCGGCGAGTCCGCTATTCCGCCCGTCGCCGGTTCCGACAGGATGGTCCCCGGCCACCTCTGGCAGAACCACCGCAACGACCACCAGCACCGCCACCGATGCAACCGCCAGAACCGCAAACGAGGCCCGCCATCCCACCGCTGTGCCCAGCGATGTCGAAAGGGGCACGCCCAGAACGAATCCCGCCGACGCGCCGCCGGTGGCCAGGGCCAGCGCCCGCCCCACGTACGCGCCGGACACCAGCCGCGGCACGTACCCGATGCACAACGAGAAGAACAGCGCGTGCGTGATGCCGCCGATGACCCGCCCCGCCGCCACCACCGCGAAAACCGGTGCGGCGGCGACCATCACGTTCGACAACGCGTAGCCGGCGAGCGTGAGCAGCAGCAACGGCTTGCGCGGGTATCGGCTCGTGATCAGGGTGAGCGGCACCGCGAGCGTGGCGACCATGACCGCGTAGAGGGTGACCAGCAGGCCCGTCACTGAGGCCTCCACCCCGAATCGGTCGCCGATGCCGGTCAGCAGACCGACAGGGAGCACCTCGGTAGTGACGGCCAGACACGACGCCACCGCCAGCGACAGCAGTGCGGGCAGCGTGGCGCGCAGGTCGGAAGTCACGGGCGTGAATATACTCAGGGCGCGAGTTTAATCAACTGGAATATTGGTGCCATGCCGCAACAGCCCGGGTCCGCATCGCAGCTGCGCTGGTACGGCGCTGCGAAGTTGATCGCCTTGGCCCGCTCAGAGCCCGGCATCACGCGCGCGGTCGCCGCCCAGCGACTCTGCATGAGCAGCGGCGGCGCGGCAGATCTGGTCGCCAGGTTGCGGCGCGCGAAGCTGCTCGACGAGGCACCTGCTCCGGCCCAGGGCCGGGGCAGGCCGACGACGGTGCTACGCCCTCATCCTGAGGGCCCGGTGATACTCGCCGTCGACCTCAGACAGGGCGACTGGCGGTTGGCGCGGGCCGGCCTCGACGGCTTTCCGGAGGTGATCGCGCAGGGTCGGCACGGCCGTGCGGGCCCCGCGCGCGTGCTCGACCACATCGCCACGGCGATCGCCGAGGAGCACCGCCGACTGTCCGGGCGCGTTCGCGCCGTGTCCGTCTCGGTGGCCGGCACGGTGAGCGAGGCGCGGCTCGTGCAGTTCACCACGCGAGGCTGGCGCGACGTCGACCTGACCGCGCTGACGGCTCGACTGCCTGCCCGCGCGACGCTGCCCTTGATCCTGGGCAACGACGCAACCCTTGCGGGTCTCGCCGAGGCGCGAACGGGCGCAGCCCGCGACGCCGGCACGGTGCTGCATCTGATCGTCCTCGTCGGACTCGGCGGGACGCTCGTCATCAATGGTGAGCCGGTCGCCGGATGTCGGGGCGCAGCAGGCGAATACGGACACATTCCGTTCGGCGATCCAGACCTGGAGTGCCCGTGCGGGGCACGGGGCTGCTGGGACCTCACTGTCGACGGCCGAGCGTTGGCCCGCCATCTCGGTGTCCCGGCACCCGCGGACCCGGTCTCGTTCGCGCACAGGCTTCTTCGCGAACGTCCGGCCGGCAGTCGCACGGCGTTCGACGCGGTGGCGACCTCGCTCGGACGCGGCATCGCCGGCCTGGTCAATCTGCACGACCCCGAGATCGTGACGCTCGGCGGGCTGGCGCCGCCGCTCCGCGACGCCGCACCGCACGCGTTCGACACCGCCTACCTCGGCGGGCTGATGGCGTTTCGCAAGTCGGCCGCACCTCCCGTGCGTGACGGAATGCTCGGCGAGGACGCTTCGCTGCACGGGGCCGCGGCGCTGGCCCTCGACCGCGTGACATCGGAGGCGGCACTGGCCGACTGGGCCGGGCGACACTGAGGTCGTGGTCGAACATGCGGCGGGTTTCGGCCCTGCCGGGGCGGGTAACGATGTGGCATGACGACTCCGGAGCCCAGCATTGAGACAGACGAAGTACTGACGACCCCGGCCACCCCCGGGGCTGAAGCGCTTCCCACCGACGGCGAGGACGACGATTCGGGGACGTCCTAGCCGGCGACGTTCTCGGTGATATGACGGAGGCATGGGACCGACGTCGTTCAGGTATCCGCCGGCGAAGCACCGCCGGATGCGGCTGCTGTACCCGTCGGATGCCGTCGCGAAGGCCTTCATCGACGGACTCGACGAGGGCGATCCCGTCGCCGAGCGGTTCGTCGCCGAGACCTATCACGGTGAGCTCGGCGCCCGGAAGGCCCGCCATCTCGTCGAGGAAGCACAACGCGTCGGCATCGACAACATGCAGGACGCCCCGGACTCGATGCGAGCGCTGTTCGCGGAGTTCGAGCAGATTCCCGAATGGGTCGACACCGAACTCGTGGAGGAAGGTGCCGCGGTGTGGCGGCGCTGGGCCTATGCGCTCGGCGCACTCGGCAACGCAGGCACCAACGACACCTACACCGAGGGCTGGCTCGCGGTGCCGCTGTCGCTGTCCGGCGGGTATGCCGGCCGACGTGCGCTACACCGGTACCTCGAAACGTCGCGGTGGTGGATCGAGGTCTGCCGACCCGGCGCGATCCTGACCCCAGGGTCGTTGGGCCGCAACATCTCTCTGCACGTGCGAATCATGCACGTCAGCATCCGCGCCCGGGTGAAGCAGCATCCCGAATGGGATGCCGAGAGCTGGGGCCTGCCGATCAGCCAGTCCGCGATGCTGTTGACGCTTCTCGGCGGCAGCGTCGCACCGGCGTTCGGGCTGTTTCTGCTCGGGCATCTCACCTCCCCGAGGGAGATGCGGGCGGTCCTGCATTTCAACCGGTACTGCGGCCATCTCGTCGGCGTCCGGTGTGACGGCTACTTCCCGGAAACCATTCCCGATGCGTGGCGGATCCTGCTGATGGCCAATGCCGCTCGCAGCTACGACAGCGGCGACACCGGCGCCGAACTCGTCGAATCCTTTGTCCCCGCCTTCGCGCCGAGCCCGGATTCACGCGGCCTCGCGCGTCTCCGCGCCGAGTACCACTATCGGGTGCAGGCAGGTTACCTCGGCTTGTACATGCTGCCGTGGAATCGCCGCCGATACCGATTGCCGGCGGTACTTCCCGGAATGGTGCTGCTGCTCTTACGTTCTCCGCTCATCGCCGGCCTGGAGATCCTGCGGCGGCTCTCACCGGGCATCGACAGGCGCTGGCAGGCGATGAACCTCAGACGCTGGGAAGCCTGGCTGCAGTGGCAATCGGCCGGTAAGGCGGCTGCCTTCGAGGCGGCCGCTCCACTGCGGCGCTGACAGCTGACGGTCGGGATTAGGGAATCTCCCTGGGGGTACAGAGGCGCCGTGACGACGGCGATCCCCCAACCCGCGCCCGACGACCTGCGTCGGCTGGCCGCAGCGCACGGGGTGGCCACCTCGTACCGCAACGAACGGCGGGAGCCGGTCGAGGTGGACGCCGATGTGGTCATCCGCGTGCTGGCGTTGATGGAGGTCGATGCCCGCGACGAGAACAGCCGCCGCGCTGAACTGGCGCGACTCGACGAAAGCGCCCGCGCGGGCGTGCTACCCCCCACGATCTCGATGCGCGTGGGCGGGCGACCGCGAGTGGTACCCGGGGCCGTGTCCCTCGTCGGAGAGGACGGCTCCGAGACCCCGGTCAACGACGAACTGCCCGGCGATCTGTCGCCGGGCTGGTACCGGTTGCACACGCGCAACGGTCAACACGCCACCGTCGTCGCCGCCCCGCCAAAAGTTCCCGCAGCGCCGCCGACGTGGGGATGGATGCTGCAGCTCTATGCCCTGCGATCGTCCCGTTCCTGGGGCATCGGTGACCTCGGAGATCTGCGGGAGTTCGTCGAGTGGACTGCGGCTGAACACGGTGCGGGAGCCGTCCTGCTCAACCCCCTCCATGCGCCCGGCCCGACCCATCCGGTGCAGCCGTCGCCCTACACCCCGTCGAGTCGCCGGTTCGCCAATCCCCTGTCGCTGCGCATCGAGGACACCGACGCCTATCGGCGGGCGGACGCCGACGTCCGGGCCGAGGTGGACGCGTTGCGTGTCTCCTCATCGACCTCGCGAATCGACCATGACCTCGTGTGGGTCGCCAAACGTGGTGCGCTGGAATTGCTGTGGCGCGCCGAGAGCCGCCCCGACCCGCTGAACGGATCGTCGGGGTCGGCGGGGCTTCGGGACTGGGCCACCTACTGCGCGCTGGCAGAGCGGCACGGCGGCCGGTGGAGCCGGTGGCCCGAGGCGCTGCGAGACGTCAACGGATCGGCCGTGGCAGACGCACGCCGCGAGCTGGCTTCCAGGGTGGCGTTCCACGCCTGGGTGCAGCACCGCTGCGCCGAGCAACTGATGGCCATCCGGGATTCCGCCCGGGACGCCGGCATGGGACTGGGCATCCTGCATGACCTTGCTGTGGGTGTCGACGCGGACGGCGCCGACGCGTGGGCACTTGCCGACGTGCTCGCCGCGGGCGTGAGCGTCGGGGCGCCCCCGGACAATTTCACGCCCCGCGGCCAGGACTGGGGATTGCCGCCTTGGCGGCCCGACCGGTTGGCCGCCACCGGTTATGCCGCACTGCGGGACATGTTGCGCGCTGTCCTCGCGCACGCGGACGGTCTTCGGATCGATCACGTCGCGGGTCTGTGGCGACTCTGGTGGATTCCGCCGGGCGACGGCCCGGACCGCGGCACCTACGTGCACTACGACGCGGAGACCATGCTCGCGGTGCTGGCGTTGGAGGCACACCGGGCGCACGCGACCGTCGTCGGGGAGGACCTGGGCACCGTCGAACCCGAAGTCACCGAGGCTCTAGCCGCCAACGGCATGCTGGGGTGCGCGGTGTCCTGGTTCACCCGTGATCAGTCCTCGGAGGACGAACCGCTACTGGCGCCCGGTCACTGGCCGGCCCGCGCGGCGGCGAGTCTCTCGACGCACGATCTGCCGACCGCGGCCGGTTTCTTCCGGGGCGAGCACGTACGGGTTCGCGCCGAGCTCGGCCTGCTCAACGATGTCGGCGCCGAGCAGGCCAACGCCGACAGGGAGAGGGCCGAATGGCTGGCCCTGTTGCGGTCCGAACACTTTCTGGACGGTGATACAGAGCCCGACGAAACGGCGATCATCGTTGCGATGCACCGGTTCCTGGCGGCGACGGCGAGCCGGCTCAAGCTGATCTCGCCCTACGACGTCATCGCCGAGCCGAGGCAGCCGAACCTTCCCGGGACAGTGGATGAATATCCGAACTGGCGGCTGCCGCTCCCCCTGACGCTGGAGGAACTTCGCGCCGATCCGCGGGTCGCCACGATCACCTCCGTCTTTCGCGACCGACCCAATCCTCGGGATCGGTAGCTCTTCGCTCTTCGGTGCGCTTGCGCCCGTGTTTTGCTGCGGCGTCTCGCGGCGCGGCGATGGTGTTGGCGGCACGTTTCACAGGAGGTCGCGGTGCCGCGCCAGAAACTGCGCCACGGACGTCCCCGGACGACCGGTGAGGCGGCTGACGGTATCGGTCACCCGGTCCTCGGATCCTTGCCTGATCTCTTCGTCCATCGTGGCGAGTATCGCCGCGAACTCGCGAGGCACCCCGGTGGCGGCGATCTGCGCGGCGCGTTCTGCCGTGCCGACCGCGATGTGGCGGATCGATCTGCCGGTGAGCTCTGCTGCCAGCGTGCAGACCTCGGCGTAGCTCAGCGCTTGCGGGCCGGTGATGACGAGTTCGGAATTGGGGGCGTCGTCCCGCAGGAGACAGTGCGTGGCCACGGCGGCGATGTCCTCGGTGTCGACGAAACCGATCCGACCGTCACCCGTCGCGGTGGTGACGACTCCGCGGCGCAGGCCATGCGCAACGGGATGTTCACCGACGAAGTTCTGCATGAACCAGGACGGCCGCAGGATCGCCCACTCCGGCAGAAGGTCGGTCACCAGACGGTGTAGCGCACCGAGTCCGCTCTCGCCCGGGTCGACCGCCGACGAGCTGAGCAGGACGACGCGGCGCAGCCCCTGCCGGAGTCCGATTTCCAGGAACGGCTGCACGATCGGCGCGGGTTCGGCCTCGCCGATCGGTGCGACGAGATACATGCGTTCGACGTCAGCAAGCGCGGGCGTGTAGGTCTGCGGGTCGTTCCAGTCGAATCTGATGCCATCGGGCCCCGGCCTGCGGCTGGCTTTGCGCACACCGACCTCGGCGTTCGCCAACAGGCGGCTCACGGCCGAACCGGTGTTGCCCGTCGCCCCGGTGACCAGGACCGGCGCTCTCACTCGGTCTCACCCAGCACCTCGGCAGCGGCCTGCGGGCTCCAGTAGTCGCGGTAGTTCTCGATGCCGTCCTCCCCGACGGTCACGACAGCGACGTAGCGCATCCGGTAGGGCTTCTGCGCGGCCACGGCCACGCCATCCACCTCGAACTCGAGGATCACTGTCGACGGATCGCCTGTCTGATGCCGGACTTCGGAGGTGATGGCCCGGACATCGAGCATCTCGGTGTACCCGGAAAGATAGTCGGCCACGGCGGATCGGCCGTCGAGACGCGCAGGCTGTCCCGCCGCGGCGAACGGGAATTCCATGGTGCCGTCAGGTGCCCAGAGCTGCGCGAACCCCGTCATGTCGTGGGCGAGCAGGAGGTCGAGCGCGCGGTCGATGACGGCGTTGGCGTGCTCGCGTCGGGTCTGTGCAGTCAAAGGGGACATGAAGGCTCCAGTCGTTTGGACGGGACGGTTACGTCCCGTCCACCTTAACGCGGATATGGACGGTACTGTTCCGTCCCGGCGTAAAGTGGTCCGGTGCCCACCACTCGTCGCGAACCGACCGGCGCCGCGGTATTCAAGCCCGAGGTGACCGACGCGATCACCACCGCCGCGATGGAAACCCTCGTCGAGGTCGGCTACGCGAAACTGTCGATGGAAAGCGTCGCCAGGCGCGCCGGGGTCGGCAAAAGCGCGGTCTACCGGCGCTGGCCGTCCAAAATCGAGTTGGTCACCGCCGTACTCGGCCAGTTCAGTGTCCCGTCCACGCCACCGCCGGACACCGGAAGTCTTCGTGGTGATATCCGCGCTCTCCTGGAAGCCGTTGCCGATTGGCTCACCGAGCCCAGGATGCGCGCGATCCTGCCCAGCCTTCTCGCCGAGTATGACCGCAACCCGGCCCTTGCCGAAGCCAGCGCTGCCCACATCGGCGAACCGCGCAGACAGTGGGCGCGCCACACCCTCGACCGGGCCGTCCAACGCGGAGACGCGACCCAGGAGCAGGCCGATCTACTGCTGGACCTGCTCGCCGCGCCCACGTATTGGCGCGTCGCACACGGCAGGCCCGTCGACGACGCCTACCTCGATCTGCTCGCCGACATGCTGACCCGGGCGGTGGGGACAGCCCTACCCTGAAGACGCGGGCGGACCGGATGGGAGCGGCACCGACAGATGCTTAGCGTCAAGTCCATGGTGAGCCGCGGGAGCCCCGGAACCTTGAGACAGCTCGGTACCGACACCGGGTACACCCTGCTGGGCTTTCCGCTCGCGGTCGTGAGCTTCTGCGTGCTGGTGACGGCGCTGTCGACCGGGCTGGGACTGCTCGCGATCGTGCTCGGGGTGCCGGTCCTGACCGCGACGCTGTTCATCGCCCGCGCCTTCGCCGACATCGAGCGGCTGCGATTCCCCGCCGTGCTGCGCGTGCCGCGGACCCGGCCGACCTATCGCACGCCCCAACCCCGGGCCGGTCTGTGGCGCCGGATGGTCACTCCCCTCACCCAGGCGCAGTTCTGGCTCGATCTGTCGCACGGCATTCTGCACTTCCCGATCGCGGTGACCACTTTTTGCGTCGTCCTCACCTGGTGGGCGGCAGCGATCGGCGGCACGCTGACAGTCTTCTGGGACTGGAGCATCCCGCGCGGACCCGACAATCAGTCGCTCGCCCAGCTGATCGGCCTCGGCGACAGCACCCTCGCCCGGATCGGATTTCAGACGGCCGTCGGCGTGCTGTGCCTGATCACCCTTCCGTTCGTGGTGCGCGGCTGTGCCCTGGTCTCGGCACACTTCAGCCGGTTCCTGCTGACCGGGGTGGCCGAGATGCGTCAGACGATCACGGTCCTGACCGAACAGAAGGCGGCAGCCGCCTCGGCCGAGGCCACCGCGCTGCGCCGCCTTGAGCGCGACATCCACGACGGCCCGCAGCAGCGGCTCGTGCGGCTGGCGATGGATCTCAGTCGCGCCCGCCAGCATCTCGACACCGATCCCGAGGCCTTACGCCGAACCCTCGACGAGGCATTGAACCAGACCCAGGAGACGCTTGACGAGTTGCGGGCGCTGTCCCGCGGCATCGCGCCGCCGGTGCTCACCGATCGAGGCTTGCCCAGCGCACTGGCCGCGCTCGCCATACGGTGCACCGTGCCTGTCGAGCTCGCCGTCGATCCCGAACTCGGGATGCCCGACGGGCGTCTGGACGCCGCGGTGGAGACCACGGTGTACTTCGCGGTGGCGGAGGCGCTGACCAATGTCGCCAAGCACAGCGGGGCGGGCCACTGCTGGATCACCGTCGCGCACGGTCCCGGCCGCGTCGGCGTCGAGGTCACCGACGACGGCAACGGTGGCGCACATCTATCCAAAGGGCACGGCCTGGCGGGCCTCGACGACCGCGTGCAGGCAGCCGGTGGCACGCTGACCGTGACGAGCCCGGCAGGCGGGCCGACGACGATCGGAGTGACGCTCCCGTGCTGAGGATCGTGGTGGCTGATGACTCGATCTTGTTGCGGGAAGGCCTTGTTCGGCTCCTCACGGAGAACGGCCACGAGGTCGTCGCCGCGGTCGGGGACGGCCCGTCGCTGGTGGCCGCCGTCGAAGCCCACCGCCCCGACGTCTCCGTCGTGGACGTGCGGATGCCGCCGTCGCATACCGATGAGGGCCTGCGCGCCGCGGTTGAGGCCCGCCGGCGGGCGCCTCGGACTCCGGTGCTGGTGCTCTCCCAGTACGTCGAGGTGTCCTATGCCGACGATCTGCTCGCCGACGGCGCGGGCGGGATCGGCTATCTGCTCAAGGACCGCGTCACTGCGATCGCCGAGTTCCTCGACGCAATGAGCCGCGTGGCAGCAGGCGGCACGGTCCTCGACCGCGAGGTCGTCGCCCAACTGCTGGTGCGCCGCCGCCGTGACGACCCGCTGCGGGCGATGACCTCCCGTGAGCTCGAGGTGCTCGCGCTGATGGCCGAGGGCCGCTCGAACCCGAACATCGCCCGCGCACTCGCTGTCAGCGACGGCACGGTGGAGAAGCACATCAGCAACATCTTCGCCAAGCTGATGCTGCCGCCCGACGACGAGCAGCATCGCCGGGTCCTGGCCGTACTGGCCTATCTGCGGAGCTAGTCCACGAGAATCGCGACGGCCCTGGTCCAGCCCGCCGAGGCGGCGTCGACCTTCACCGGGAAACACGACACGTCGAAGCCGGTCGCGGGCAACTGTTCGAGGTTGTGCAGCTTCTCGATATGGCAGTACCCGATGTCGCGACCGGCTTTGTGTCCCTCCCAGATGACCGACGGATCGTGGTCCTCGGCGTACCGGCGTGCGGTGTAGGAGAACGGCGCATCCCAACTCCAGGCGTCGGTGCCGGTGAGCCGCACACCTTGCTCAAGCATGTGCAGCGTGGCGTCGCGCCCGATGCCGCATCCCCGCTGCACGTAATCGTCGTGGCCGTATCGTGTTCCGGCACTCGTGTTGACGACGACGATCTCCAGCGGTGACAGCGTGTGGCCGATGCGCTGCAGTTCTGCGTCGATGTCGTCGGGGGTGACGACATAGCCGTCGTCGAGGTGACGGAAGTCGAGCTTCACGCCGGGCTGAAGGCACCACTCGAGCGGGACCTCGTCGATGGTGATCGCGCGTTCGCCGTGGTTCATCGTCGAAGCGAAGTGGTACGGCGCGTCGAGATGGGTGCCGCTGTGCGTCGTCATCGACACGCGTTCGATGGCCCAGCCCTCGCCGTCGGGCAGGTCCTCCCTCGTGGCGCCGGGAAAGAAGGCCAGCACGTCGTCGACGGTGTCGCGGTGGGTGAGGTACTCGATCTCGGGGCGGTAGCCGGGAGGATCGGAGGCGATGCCACTGCGCAGCGGCACGGAGATGTCGATCAGGGTGCGCATGGTGGCCAGGATGTCATGCAAGCGTCATACCGGTCCGGTTTCATCGAAGCCCCGGTGGGGCAAAAATCCCGCCATGCCTCGTCATGCGGTCATCTCAGGTGCCGGTATCGCCGGCCCGGCACTGGCGCATCAGCTCACCGCGCGCGGGTGGAGCACCACCGTCCTCGAACGGTTTCCTCAGCGCCGCGACGAGGGCCAGAACGTCGACGTCCGTGGCGCGGCCCGTGAGGTGGTCCGCCGCATGGGTCTCGACGGCGACATCCGCGCGGCGAACACCGGCGAGATCGGCACGCGCTTCGTCAAGTCCGACGGTTCCCCGGCGGCATCGTTCCCCGTCGGTGTTGAGGGTGAGAATGACGGTCCGACAGCACAATTGGAGATCTTGCGAGGTGAGCTCTCACGCATCCTCATGGAGAACACCGGCGCTGCCGACTACCGCTTCGGTACCCGGATCAGCGATGTCACCGACGACGGGGACCGCGTCCATGTCGCGCTGCAGGACGGGACGACGCTCGACGCCGATCTGCTGGTGATCGCCGAAGGTCTGCATTCGCGGTCACGCCGCTTCGTCACGTCGGTCGACGTCACCGACCTCGGCATGTACTTCGCCTATGCCACGATCGCGCGCAGCGACAGCGACGACCGGTGGTGGAACTGGCAGCACGTCACCGAATCTCGCGCGGTCCATCTGCGGCCCGACAACCTCGGTACCACGCGGGCCATCCTGACGTTCATCTCCGACGTTCGCGGTTTCGAGGAACTCGACCGCGCCGGACAGCTGACCATCCTGCGTCGCACGTTCGCCGACGTCGGTGGCGCCGCACCGCGTGTACTTGCCGAACTGGAAAACGGTGCGCCCATGTACTTCTCGGTTGCCGGGCAGGTACGCAGCCCGATCTGGAGCAAAGGCAGGATCGCGCTGCTCGGCGATACCGCGTTCTGCAACGCGACGTTCGGCGGCGCCGGGACCAGTCTTGCGCTCATCGGCGCCTACATCCTGGCCGGCGAACTCGCGGCAGGCGACGCGGTGACCGATGCGCTGCGCCGTTACGAACGCGCGATGAAGCCGTTCACCGACTCTGCCCCCACGGTGCGCGCGCGTGCGCTGCGGCTTGCAAATCCCCGCAGCCGCAACGGAATTCGGCTGCTTCAGACCGTCGCAGCGCTGGCCGCAAGCCCGCTCGGCAGGGCCGTCTCCTCGGTCGCGGGCAATGGCCTCAACACCATCGCCAGCCCACCCGAGCGGCTGCCGGACTACTAGGCCGCCACGGCGGCGCCGCAGATCCCGCACATCTCGAGAGTGCGTCGCTTCCACCGCGCGACCGGAACGAAGAACAGTGAGAACTGTTTGAACTCGCGTACCCGGATCCACTGCGACGTGTTGTGGCAGCGTCCGCACAACCTGACCTGGCCAACCCCCTCGCGTTTCTGCTTGGTTCCATAGCCGAAGAAGAGCAACACGCCGCCAGGGTACGTTCAACGCGGTTTAGCCCCGCCCCCGGCGGGCATGTCCGTCGGCATGAACCGTGCTGCGCGATGGATGGTGCCTCTGGGCGCACTGCTCGCGGGGGTGATGCTGGGGCGATCGCAGCAGCATCGACCCCCGGCCGAACGGGCCGTCGCGGCCCGCCCGGCCGAACCCGTCGACCCGCCGGAGCCGGACGCGAACTCCGACACCCGGAACGCGCCAGACCCCGAGGATCCGGCCAAGCCCGACTCGCCGGCCGACCTCAGCAAGCCGTCTGTTCTCTACGTACTGCGCAAGACCGCGCGCGAGTTCAGCACCGATCAGTGCACCGATCTCGCAGCGGCCCTCACCTATTACGCCGTGTTGTCGCTCTTCCCGGCGCTGGTCGTCGTCGTGTCACTCCTCGGCGTCTTCGGTCAGGGACAGCGCACGACCGATGCGGTGCTGCAGATCGTCGAGGACCTCGGCCCGTCGTCGGCCGTGGACACCCT
The DNA here is from genome assembly GCF_001650495.1 of Mycolicibacterium iranicum. Taxonomy (GTDB): domain Bacteria; phylum Actinomycetota; class Actinomycetes; order Mycobacteriales; family Mycobacteriaceae; genus Mycobacterium; species Mycobacterium iranicum_A. Next base: position 74,187 of record NZ_LWCS01000002.1, read on the forward strand.
GCGCGCACCGATCCAGCAGCTCGTGGAAGCCCCGTCCGCCGGATTCGCGCTCGCCGCCGGTATAGCGGGCGCCTTATGGTCGGCGTCCGGGTACATCGGCGCCTTCGGCCGGGCCATGAACCGTATCTACGAGGTCGAGGAGGGCCGGCCGATCTGGAAGCTGCGTCCGCTGCAGCTGCTCCTCACGTTCGTCGGTCTCGTTTCGGCGGCGCTCGTCGCGCTGATGCTCGCCGTCAGCGGCCCCATCGCCGACGCAGTCGGGGGCGTCATCGGCCTCGGCGAGCAGGCTCAGCAGGTGTGGAACATCGCGCGCTGGCCGGTGGTCCTGGCGTTCGTCATCCTGGCGGTCGCGGTCCTCTACCACTCCTCGCCCAACGTCAGGCAGCCGAAGTTCCGGTGGATCAGCATCGGCGCGGGAATCGCCATCCTTGTCTGGATCCTGGCATCCGTCGGATTCGGCTTCTACGTCAGCAATTTCGGCAGCTACAACAAGACCTACGGCGCACTGGCAGGGGTGATCGTGTTCCTGCTGTGGCTGTGGCTGACCAACCTCGCACTGCTGTTCGGCGCAGAGTTGGACGCCGAACTGGAGCGCGGAAGGCAACTGCAGGCGGGGATAGCCGCCGAACGCGACTTGCAGCTGCCGCCCCGCGACAGCCGCGTGGCGGAGAAGAACCGGATCAAGGCCGAAGAAGACATCGCACGCGGGCGCGCACTACGCAGATCGCGCGGCCGCGACGACGGCTGACGGCCGCGCCGTCACCAGCCCGCGTTGCGAGCCAGATCGATGGCGTACTGGCTGACGAAGGTGCCCGCGCTCGGCGCACCCCGGCAGGAACCGTCGGACTCACCGGGACGCTTGACCCACAGGAAGGCGTCGACCTGCGGGTTACCCGTGTCGGTCGTGGGGCGCGATCCGAGAGCTCGCCCGCTCGGATTGCACCAGTAGAGGTCATCGCCCTCGACCGGCCCTGCACCGTTGCGGGAGGTGTCGATGACGAATGGCTTGCCGCCCGTCATCCCCGAGACTGCCGAGCCGTAGCCGACCGACTCCTGGGTGGTAAAGAAGTTCGCGGTGTTGAGGCTGAAGCCACGCGCCTTGGCGACGCCGACCTGATTGAGGCGGGCCGCCATCACGTCGGCGGGAACCCAGCGGGCGTGCCCGCCGTCGACGTACACGGCTGTGCCGGGGTTGCGCGTCAGCACGTCGACGGCGTAACCGATCAGTTCGAAGCGCTCCTGCTGCTGACCGGGCGACAGGCAGTCGGCCATGGCCAGGGCATCGGGCTCGAGGATGACCGCGGCGGGGCCACCGCCGATGGCGCCCGCGACGCCGTCGATCCAGGCGCGGTAGGAGTCCCCGGAGCCGAACCCGCCCGCCGCGAAGCTTCCGCAGTCGCGGTTCGGGATGCCGTAGAGCGCGAGGATCGGCATGGTGCCGGCCGCCTGCGCAGTCTGGATGTACTTCGCGTCCACGGCGGGCGTGGAGAGGTGGTCCATCCAGTAGGCCGTGGGGGTGTTGACGACGGCGGCCAGCAACGGGTCGGGGTTGCCCTGCAGCGCCCGCATCCCCTTGGACTGGGGATTGACGTAGAACGGACGCCCGACGAGCGGGTTGGCGTCCGCGGCCAGGCGCACCGCAGGCGCGGGGCCGGGGTCAGCGGCAACACCGATGCCGGCGACGACGGCGGCGACCGTCAGGACTGGGGCGAACCACCGAGCGACTGCTCCCACAGCTGAGGAAAACACCTACCGGAACTTAGTGCGGCTGTGCACCGAATGCCAGTTCGCGTGGTGCTACCTCGATGCGGTGGCCGTCAGCCACGTGCCGATGCCGCCCGGATCGGCGACATGGTCCGGGGTGACCGCGCGCAGTGCTGCCCTGACCGCGATGGGGGCCTCGCAGCTGGCCGGGTCCTGTAAGACGACGCGGCCGCCCGCCGCCTTCACCGCTGCGCAACCGGCGGCACCGTCTTCGTTCGCGCAGGACAGCAGGACGGCGACGGCCGACTCACCGAAGTCTGCGGCGCTGATGAACGCGACGTCGATCGACGGTCGCGAATAGGCAACGGGTGCGTCCAGGGTCAGGTGTGCGCGCACCCCGGCCGCGGAGTCGTACGGCGAGACCGGGGAGTGCGACTGGCCGGAGGGTGGCTGCTCGGCGAGGTTGCGGCTGCGCCCCACGAGGAGGTGGTAGCCCGCGGGCGCCACGGTCACCGTCCCCGGCGAACACACCCACGGACTGTCGCGGGGTTCGCTGACCGGAAATGTCGTGTAGGTCTGGAGCACCTCGGCCAGCGGTGAGTAGTCGGGAGGCCGATGCAGCACCACACACACCACGCCGTCGCGAATGTCCAGCGTCTCCAGTACGCCGCGCATCGCCTTCAGGCCACCGGCGCTGCCCCCGATGACGACCAGATCGGGATGTGCCACGCTAGCGCTGACCCTTGACGTAGATGCTCGACCGGCGGTCGACCGGGGTGAACCACGACCTGGCGTCGGCGGTGAGCCGCTCGCGGGGACCGATCACCAGATTGCCGAATGGAGAGAGACTTTCGCGGAACATCAGTTCCACCCTGCGCTGGAGTGTCTCCTCGAAATAGATGAAGACATTGCGGCACATGATCAGATTGAACTCGCCGAAGGTGCTGTCGGTGGCCAGATTGTGAGAGAAGAACTCGATCCGCGACCTGAGCTCGGGGCTGAGGATGCACCGGTCGTATTTGGCGACGTAGTAGTCCGAGAACGGCCGGTGGCCGCCGCTTGCCTGATAATTGCGTGTCGCCTGCATCATGCCGTCGGCGGGATAGATCGCCGATTTCGCCTTGCGCAGGGAATCGTTGTCGATGTCTGTCGCGTAGATGGTGGCGCGGTTGAGTAGACCTGCCTCGTCCAAGAGTATGGCGATCGAGTAGGCCTCCTCTCCCGTCGCACAACCCGCGATCCAGATCCGGATGCGCGGGTATGTCGCCAGCCTGGGCAGAAGCTCCGCGCGAATCTTGGCGAACACCATGGGATCACGGAACATCTCGGTGACATTGACCGTCATCGTCGACAGGAAGTCGGCCAGCAGCCTCGGGTCCCGCAGCACGTGGCCCTGCGCCTCGGAGATCGACGCGAAAGCGTGCCGGTTGACGAACGCCATCAGCCGCCGGTTCCGGGAGGCGTCGCTGTAATGCCGAAAGTCGTAGCCGAGATGCTCGAAGACGGTGTAGAAGAACGCATCCGCCTCGATCAGAGCGAGCTCCCTGGATCGAGCTGCGTCAGCCTGCTCGGCGACCATCCTGTCAGTTACTCGCTGAATCGCGTTGGGTACCTACCGAATCACGGTGTGGCCGGGGGCGGCCCGTGAGCCATACCCTCAGCACCGACGTCAGTTGATCCATGTCCACCGGCTTGGTGACGTAATCCGACGCCCCCGCATCAAGGCATTTCTGCCGATCACCTTTCATGGCCTTCGCGGTCAGCGCGACGATCGGGAGGTTACGCCACCGCGGTTCGGCCCGAATCCGCCGCATCGCCTCGTAGCCGTCCATGACAGGCATCATGATGTCCATCAGGACCAGCCCCACCTCGGGGTGTTCGGCCAGGCTGTCGAGACCGGTCTGACCATTGCTGGCGGGCACGACCGTGATGCCGTATCGCTTCAGCGCACTGCCGAGTGAGAACACGTTGCGGACATCGTCGTCGACGAGCAGCACCGTGTTGCCTTCCAGCGATTCGTCGATCCGCCGGGGGTTGGACAGGATCTCGCGTGCCGAATCGGGCATCTCCGTCGCGACTCGGTGCAGGAACAGCGCGGTCTCGTCGAGCAGCCGCTCCGGTGACTTCGCGTTCTTCAACACGATCGCGGCCGCCAGCGCTTCCAGACGCTCGGTCTCGTCAGAGGTCAGCTCCCGGCCGGTGTGCACGATCACGGGCAGGCTCTTCTGCTTGAGCTGCTCCTTGATCTGCTCGATCAGGTCGATGCCGTCGATGTCGGGAAGCCCGAGATCCAGGACGAGACAGTCGTAGGACTTCGGACCCGACAACTCCGCCAGGACCTGCTCACCGGTCGCGACGGCGGTGATCGCGATGTCGTCGCTCTCGATCATGTGCTTGACCACCTGGCGCTGGCTGGCGTCGTCCTCGGCGACCAGCACGTGGCGTGGGCCCGGCTTCAGGAAGTCGGCGGTCGAGGCCAACATCGACCGCAGTTCGGCGATCCCGGCCGGCTTGTTGAGCGTCTGGATGGCGCCCATCCGGCGGCCCCTGCCGTCGTCGTTGGCTCCGGACACGACGTTGACCGGGATATGACGGGTGGCGAGATCGTGCTTGAGCACGTCGAGCACCACCCAGCCCGCCATGTCCGGAAGCCCGATGTCCAGCGTGATGGCGGCCGGTTGCCGTTCCTTGGCAAGTGCGAGGGCCATTCGTCCGCTGGCCGTGATGACCGACTCGAACCCGGCTTCACCGGCGAGCTCGGCCAGCATGCCCGCGAAGGTGGCATCGTCCTCCACGATCAGCAGCACCGGCTTGGATCCTTGCGGCCATCCGACCGCCGAGATGTCGACGTCACCGAGCCTTGCCGTGGCATCGTCGTCAGGGGTCGGGTCCGATACCACTTGCGGCGCAGGCTCATTCGCCGGAGTCTCAGGCGCGGCTTTCGCGGCGGCCCCGACGGGCAGGTAGCAGGTGAACGTCGAACCCCGCCCCAGCGCACTGCGCAGCACGATGTCGCCCCCGAGGTGCCGCGCGAGCTCACGGCTGATCGCCAGCCCGAGGCCGGTCCCGCCGTACTGCCTGGCCGACCCGCGCCCGGCCTGCTGGAACGACTCGAAGATGAGGTTGTGGTCCTTTTCATCGATGCCGATCCCCGTGTCGGCGACGGCTATCGTGAGATATCCCTGACCCGGATTGCCCTGCGTATCAGCCGCTCCCGAGAACGTGACGGTCACCGACCCCTTGTCGGTGAACTTGATGGCGTTGGCCACCAGGTTCTTCGCGATCTGCTTCACCCGCGTGTAGTCGCTGGTGAAGCTGCGTGCCGCCGAGTCGTTCACCTGGACAAGGAACTCCACTCCCTTGTCGAGCGCAATGGGCCGGAACGTGCGCTCCAGGAAGGTCACCAGCTCGGCGACGCTGATCTCTTCCATCTCGGTGTACAGCGACCCGGATTCGACCTTGGCCAGATCGAGAACCTCGTCGATGAGGTTGAGCAGGTCCTTGCCCGATTGCTGAATCGTCTCGGCGAATTCAACCTGCTTTTCGTCGAGTTCCTCAGATTCGGTGAGCAGCCCGGCGAGGATGAGGATGCTGTTGAGCGGCGTTCGCAGTTCGTGCGACATGTTCGCGAGGAAATCCGACTTGTACCGCGAGGACACCGCCAGTTCCTCGGCCTTGACCTCGAGGGAGCTGCTGATGCGTTGCAGTTCGTCGTTTTTCTGCTCCAGCGCCCGCGACTGTGCCTCAAGCCGTTCCGAGCTGGCCTTGAGCTCCTCCCGCTGGGCACGCAGCTCTTCGGTGGTCTCCTCCAATTCGGCGTTCTGCGCGGACAGCATGTCCTCGCGCTGCGTGAGTTGCTCGTTGGCGGCGCGCAGCTCCTCTTCCTGGGTTTGCAGCTCCTCGGTCTGGGCCTGCGAAACACGCAGCAGCTCACGCGTTTTCTCGGCCGATTCGATCGCACTGAGCGCCACCCCGGCGCCCAGCGCGATCGCGTCCAGGAGTTCGATGTCGTCCTCGGTGAACAGCTGCAGGCTCCCGAGCTCCAGCACGCCGAGCACCTCGGACTCGAACTTGATCGGAACCAGGATCAATGACACCGGACCGGTTTTGCCCAGTCCCGATACGATCTCGACGTAATCGCTTGGCGCGCCGGTCACCTCGATCCGGTTGCCCTCCAGTGCGCACTGACCGACCAGGCCGTCCCCCAACCCGTACGAGGTCGGCAGATCTTTACGGCGATGAAATGCATACGACGCCGTCAGTGCGTACCGCTCGTCGTCGGGTTGCTTCAAGTACAGCGCCCCCTGTTTGGCGCCGACGGCCTCGGCCGTGCGCGACACGATGATCCCGCAGGCCGCCGTGAGATCGTCGACGCCCTGCACCTCGGTCATCAGCGCGGCCTGCGTCTCCTTGGAGCGGCGCGCCTTCTCGTTCACCCGCGCTGCCGTGCTGACCGTGCGGACGATGTTGCGGCTGGTGAACCACAGCAGGATGCCGAGCACCAGGACTATCACGCTGGCAAGAATCCAGAGGCTGTTCTTGGTGAACTGGATTGCACTCGCCGCACGGGCGTTGGCGTCATCGACGGCCTTCACGGTCTCCTGCTCGAGTTGCCCGAGCTGGTTTTCCAGCAGGGCCGCCTGCGTATCCGATTCCCTGTCGGCCGACGACGTGCCCCTGGTCGCCTGAAGGTTCTGCATCTCGCTGCGGTACGCCGATTGGAAGCTCGACCACGTGGTCAGTGCCTGCTGATAGTGCAGGCGCCGATTCTGGTCGGTGTCGTTGTCGGCCTGCGTGCGCAGTTCGGTCTCCATCGTGCTTTCCAGGCTGTTCAACTCGTCGGTGAGCGCGGCACGCCGGGCGGGATCGTCGGCGGCCAGCAGCTCACCGTAGGTGGCGAGGAACGTCTGCAGATCCCGCCCGACGTCGATCGCCGTGACCTGCGATTCCCGCGCCTGCGCACGCTCCTCGTAGAGGGCGGAGATCCGGTTGATCTGCACCGTGTACAGCGCGTTCGCCAGGATGACCGCAAGCAGCGCCGCGCCGCAGAGGATGGCCAGTCGGGTGGTGAGCTTCATATCCGCCTAGTTTCGGTTGGCGCCCTGGTCGGCTCCGACGACCGTCCGACTGTCGATGTAGGCGGCCAGCTCGGTCGTCTCGATCGGATGGGAGTACAGGAACCCTTGCTGCAGAGCGCATCCCGCGCCGTTGAGCCAATCGGCCTGCTGCTGCAGCTCGACGCCTTCTGCGATCAGATCGGCCTGCATGTGCGCGGCCACGGAGATCTGGCCGCGGACGAGGCGCTGGACTCGCTCGTCCTGGTGGACCCACGCGACGAAGGAGCGGTCGATCTTCAACCAGTCGACGGGCACGTGCATCAGGTTGGCCATGCTGGCGTGCTCGACGCCGAAATCGTCTATCGCCAATCTGAACCCGTGGTCGTGTGCTGCGCACAGGGCCTTGTGCGCAGCAGCGGGATCCCTGCTGAAGACCCGCTCCGTGAGCTCGAGGCAGACGCTCTCCGGAGCGATCCCGCTGTGCTGCTGGACGGCGATCAGGTGCTCGAGGAAGCCGGCGTCGATCACCTGATCGGGGGAGACGTTCACGTGCAACCCCAGATCGGGCCTTCCGAGGGCGACGTGATCCTCGAAGCTGCGGGTCAGGATCCAGCGTCCCAGCGCTCCTGCCTGCCCGGAATCCTCGGCGAGAGCGATGATTTCAGTTGCGGGGATATCCCGGCCGGAGGCCCGCCAGCGGATCAGGGCTTCGAGGCCGAACAGCGCCCCCGTCACGGCGTTCACGATGGGCTGGTACACCATGCGAAAGTCCGAGCGTGCGATCGCGTTGATCACCTCGGCGCGCAGGTGCACCTTTCCCTCTTGCCGCGAGCCGATCAGGTCCGTGTACGGGACGCAGACGGCCAGCCGATTCTTCTTGGCCTCGAACATCGCCATGTCGGCCTGGGTCAGCAGTTCCTCCGGGCTGTGCGCGGTGACACCGAGACACGCGATGCCCATGCTGAGCGACGGATACAGCGACGCGTTGCGACACGTCACCGGTTGTGACTGCACCTGGTCCAGGATCCTGTTGCCCGCGGCGACGGCGGCATCGATCGACGAAACGTCTTCGCACACGATGATGAACTCGTCGCCGCCGACCCGGCACACCAACGTGTCGTCGTCGACCGCGGACCGCAGCCGAGTGGCCACCTCCAGGAGGAGTTCGTCGCCGGTGTCATGACCGTAGGTGTCGTTGACGACTTTGAAGTGGTTGACGTCCACGTACAGCAGCGCGACCAGTTTCGAGGCCGCGTCGCGCTGGTGGGCGAGCTGGGCGAGCCTTTCGTTGAGCTGCCGCCGATTTGCGAGGTCGGTGAGCGGGTCGTGGCTGGCGAGGTGCCTGATCTCGGTCTGCGCGTGTTTGATCTCCGTCAGGTCGTGGATCACCACGGCGACGTGCAGGTCGCCGGCATCGCCGATCGGCGAGAGCGTGATCATGACGTCGACAGGATGGCCGTGGTGACCCGCGAGGGTCATCTCCAGCGAGACCTCCTGACGCGTTGCGGTCGTGGCGTCCAGTTGCTCCCGCAGCCGGTCCCTGTCCTGTGTCAACGCCAGGTCCACGATCGACGTGCCCATCAGGGTGTCGCGATCCATGCTGAAGAGCGTGGTGGCAGCTCTGTTGCAGCTACGGATGGTTCCTGACATGTCGACGGCGAGGATCGCGTCGCCGGTGGCCTGCATGACGGCGGCGTACTCGGCCTGCACGCGGTACAGAGACGCATTCGAGATCGCCAGCGCAGCTCCCACCGATGCCCCGCGGAGCAGAGCTGCCTCCGCCTCGGTAAACGCCGGCCCGCCCGCCCGGCCGACGCAGACCACGCCCACCAGCCGGCCCCGGGCCTTCAACTCTTCGACCATGACCGAGCCATTCGACGGCTGTTCCGGGGAATCGGCCAGCGGCTCGGACAGCAGCGCACGCAGCAGCTCTGACGCCTCCCCTGAGTCCGCATGTGAGAACGACTCGTGGAAGCCTTGATCGGCGGTGGGTACCCGCAGCACGCATTCGGCATCGAACATCTGGCTGAGCTCGGTGACGATCGTGCGTTCCAACGACGGCAGGTCGATGCTGGCTGCCGAGAAGATATTGCCCAACTTCTCCCGTCGCCGGGTGAACGCCAGCTCCTCGCGCTGTCGGATCTCTGCGGCGCGAGCGGCCATCAGTTGCTCCTCGTGGAGCTTCGCCGCTGCCGCGCGCAGCCGGGCAAACGACTGATCGAGCTCGAGCAGAGCTTTGACCTTGGCGAAGAACACCTGCCTAGACACGGGCTTGACCAGGAAATCCACGGCACCGAGGTCATAGCCGCGGCCCAGGTCGCCTGCCTCGGCCTGCCCGGTGAGGAAGATGATCGGCGTGGAGGCCAACTCTTCGACGTCGCGGATGAGCTGCGCCGTCTCGAAGCCGTCCATGCCTGGCATGTTGATGTCGAGAACAATCACTGCCACCTTGCGTTGCAGCAGGGCGGTGAGCGCCTCTTCACCGGATCCGGCCTGGGCGATATCGCAATTCAACGGCGTCAGCACGGTGCACAGCAACTCGCGAAGCCGTGCGTCGTCATCGACGACCAGAACCGCCTGCCGGTCGTCGGTTGCGTTGCCCTCCCCTAGCGCGTCTTGCGTCAGCACAGGACCCCTCAACCCCTCCGTGTCCCGGCCGCTAAGGGCGGTCGACCGCGTACGTCAGCATAGTTAAGGGCATCCGGTTTCGTCAGCAAACTGGCTCAGGTAGGGAGGCGCCTGCCCATGGAAAACCATGGAGTCGCAAGACGCAGCGTCACGTCGGAGAATTTGGGGGCGTGGGTCATCAAGTGCAACCCGAACAAGACGCCGCTCGACCCGATGGTTTCGGCGGGTGAAGCGAAAAGGTCCTGGTGCGTAGCCGCCAATTACCGGTCCCGGCTGATGCGGCCCGGACAGCCTGTCCTGCTGTGGGTTACGACCCACAAGCGCCGGGGATTCTGGGGCGCGGGAACCATTACGGGCGCGGTGACATCCGACGACGGAGGGCACCATGTGCCGGTGGACATCCCGCTGTTCGCAGAACCCCTGACGGCGACCACGCTGTCGAACGTCGCGGGGCTGCGGACAATGGAGGTGTTCCGGTCGCCACAACAGGCCAATCCGTCCTGGGTGAGTACCACCGAGATGCGGATCCTGGAGCGGCTCCTGGAAAGGTAAGGAATAAGCACCGGCCCGATGACGTTGGAGGCACCGATGAGTGAGCAAGCAGAACTGAGTCCTACCGACTGGGTACGCGAACAGACCCAGCGCATTATCGAGCAGGGCACCACCGACGGGGTCGAGGTCATGGACCGGCCGATCGTCCTGTTCACCACGACCGGCGCGCAGTCCGGCAAGAAGCGCTACGTCCCGCTGATGCGGGTCGAGGAGAACGGGCGCTATGCGATGGTCGCGTCCAAGGGCGGCGACCCCAAGCACCCAAGCTGGTATCACAATGTCAAGGCGAACCCCTCGGTGACCGTTCAGGACGGGGACAAGGTGTTCGACGGCGTCGCGCGGGAACTCGACGGCGATGAGCGGTCCCACTGGTGGGAACTCGCGGTCGCGGCGTACCCGCCGTATGCCGACTACCAGACCAAGACAGATCGGCAGATCCCCGTCTTCGTGGTCGAGTAATTTTCGGCGCTGGGCAGTCAGCCCGTTACTGTGCTGATCCATGACTGCACCAGCAGACGCCTCACCGATCGAAGCGCGGGTCGGCCACTACTACCAGATGGACGGCACGTACCTCGTCGGCCGCGAGAAGGTGCGTGAGTACGCACGAGCGGTGCAGGACTACCATCCCGCGCACTGGGATGTGGCCGCCGCAGCGGAGTTGGGCTTCTCGGACGTGGTCGCACCGCTGACGTTCACGTCCGCGCCGGGTATGCAGTGCAACCGGCGCATGTTCGAAGAGATCGTGGTCGGTTACGACACGTATTTGCAGACCGAGGAGGTCTTCGAGCAGCACCGACCGATCGTCGCGGGCGATGAACTGCTCATCGACGTCGAGCTGACGTCGGTCCGCCGGACCGCGGGACGAGACTTCATCACCGTCACCAACACCTTCACCGACACCGCGGGCGAGCGCGTGCACACCCTGCACACCACCGTGGTCGGCGTGACCGCGGACGACATCGATGCGGGCGTCAAGATCGCCGTGCAGAACGCGATGATGCACGACATGAACATCTTGGACATCGGGGGCGTCGATGCCCACTATGAGAAGACGGTTCGCCCGGAAGGCGAGATCCGGATCTCCGACGGCGGCCTGACGCGTACGCCGGGGACGCCGTCGTTCGACGAGGTGAAGGTCGGCGACGAGCTGGCGGTGCACCACACGAGGCTTTCCCGCGGCGATCTGGTGAACTATGCGGGCGTGGCAGGCGACGCCAACCCGATCCACTGGGATGAGGACATCGCGAAGCTGGCCGGGCTGCCGGATGTGATTGCCCACGGAATGCTGACCATGGGGTTGGGCGCGGGCTTCGCGTCGGCATGGTCGGGTGATCCGGGCGCCGTCACCCGGTACACGATCAGGCTGTCTCAGCCGGCGATCGTGTCGGCCAAGGAAGGCGCCGACATCGAGTACACCGGCAAGATCAAGTCGCTGGACCCCGAGACCCGTTCGGGTGTCGTGCTTGTCGGAGCCAAGTCGGGCGGCAAGAAGATTTTCGGCCTGGCGACGCTGAACATCCGCTTCCGCTAGTTGACCGTGAGCAGGCCCGCGCTGGCAATCCTGGTGTCGTGGGCCACTCTGTCGGTGGTGCTGGCACTGACCACGATCAGCCCCGCGGCGAACTGGGGTCTGTTCGACGGCGGTGTCGATCTCGATGTGTATCGCAAGGGCGCCTGGCATGTACTGTCCGGGCTTCCGCTCTACGAGATGCCGGTCGACAAGAAACTCTTCTACACCTACACGCCGTTCTCCGCGATCCTGTTCGTCCCGCTCGACCTGCTGCCGGTCGTGGCCGACCGACATTACTGGTTGGCGGTCAACATCGGGGTGCTGACGGCATCCGTGGTCGCGAGCTGGCGGCTTCTCGGCTACCGCATGGGCTGGCGGCTGACCGGAGTCTCGGTGCTGATCGCATTGGGGTGTGTGTTCCTGGAGCCCGTCCGCACGTCGCTGTTCTTCGGCCAGATCAACCTGGTCCTGATGCTTCTCGTTCTCTCGGACGCGGCGGGAATCCAGCGCAGCCGTCTCGCGGGGATAGGCACCGGCATCGCGGCAGGCATCAAACTCACGCCCGCCTACTTCGTCCTCTATTTTCTGGCCCTGCGGCAGTGGCGGGTGGCCGCCCTCGGCGTCGGGGCCTTCGCGTCCACCATCGCGCTGGGATGGCTTCTGTTGCCGGAGGATTCGCAAAAGTACTGGACCGGCACATTCGTGCGCTCAGAACGCGTGGACGGGCGCCTGGCGCACCCTTCGAACCAGTCTGTGCGCGGCGCGATGGCCCGGGTGATGGGCGAGGAGCCGGCCCTTTGGCTGTGGTTGACGATCGCGATTGTCATTGCGGCGCTGAGCCTCTGGATTGCGGTGCGGCTGTACCGGACCGACGAGCGGCTGCTGTCGGTGACGCTGGTGGGCCTGACGACAGCTGCGGTGTCACCGTTCTCGTGGACGCACCACTGGGTGTGGGTGGTGCCACTGTTCGTGTGGCTGGTCGACCGGGCGCTGCGGTCGTGGCGGTGGTGGCTGATACCGGCCGCGCTGTTCGTCACGCTGGGAGCTTGGCCGTACTGGTACCCGCGCCTGAAAGATCCACGCATCGGCTTCTATCTGTTCCCGCACGACCATCCACTCGAGGTCGTGCAGGTCAACATGTACGTGAGCCTGTACGTCGCGCTGCTGGTCGGCGCCGCGATACTCGCCGTCAGAACTCGGCGGCAATGCTCAGGCAGGCAAGCGGTGCGGAGCGGGGCCGGTTGACGATCGAACTGACAGCGTCAGCGGCAGCAGAAGCGACCGTGGATGCCGGTCGGGATCGTTGAGCACCTCGAGGAGCAGTCGGGCGGCCTCGGCGCCGATGTCGTACTGCGGGATGCGCACACTCGTCATGGGCGGTGACACCTTGTCCATGAACGGCATGTCGTTGAACCCGACCACGCTGATGTCCTGCGGGCAGCGCAGGCCCCGCTCCGAAAGCGCGTCGTACACCCCCAGGGCGAGAAGGTCGTTGCCGGCGAGGACAGCGGTGAACTCCGGGCCGGAATCCAGGAGCGTGCGCATGGCTTTCGCGCCTGCCACCTCACTCCATGTCTCGCAGATGACCGTGCGCCCCTTGTCGGCGGGGAGATGGAGGTCTTCCAGATTGGACATGAACGCGCGACGCCGGTTCACACCCGTCGACAGATCCTGAGGGCCCGCGAGGTGCACGATCTCGGTGTGGCCCAGCTCGACGAGGTGCTGCATCGCCATCGCCACCCCTGCAGCGTCGTCGGAGGTGACCGACGGAATATCGGCAGATGCGCTGCGCCGGTTGACCAGCACCATCGGCGTGGCTGCCGCTGCGAGTTCGTCGAGCAGCGGGTGCTTGAGGTGAGCTGTCGCGAAAACGAAGCCCTCGACGTTGCGCTGCCGGAACGAATCGACCGCCGCCTTCTCCACGTCCGGCCGGTTGTCGGTGTTGACGATCCAGGCGCTGTAGCCGGCCGAGCGGAGTACGTCCTCGACCCCCCGCACGATCGGTGGGAACAGCGGATTGGTCAGATCCGGGATCACCATCCCGATGGTCCCCGAGCGAGATGTCTTGAGGCTGCGCGCAATCGGGTTGGGTGAATAACCCATCTCGGCGGCGACCTTCTTGATCCTGGCGGCAGTCTCCGCGTTGACCAGGCTCTCGGTCTGCTCGTTGAGGGCGCGCGACGCGGTCGCCGGATGGACACCAGCCATCACCGCAACCTCTCGAAGCGTCGCCCTTCGCACCGATCTCCTCCTCACCTGCAATCACCTGCAATCGCCTGCAACTGTCGTCTCATGATGGAGCCCCCCGAGGGTACGTGCAATGAAACCCGCCAATCGCGCAGGACACGGGGACCAGATCCGCAGCTCAGCTAACCGAGTCGATCGCAGCAACGATGTTCGCGGGCGTGAACGGCAAGGCGTAGACCCTGACGCCCAGCGCAGCGGCCAGAGCATTGCCGATCGCCGCCGTCACCGGACCCTGCGTCGCCTCCCCGGCGCCGAGGGGCGGCTCGTCACGGCGGTCCAGCACGTGGACGTCGACTGCAGGCACCTGGGTGAACCGGACGATCGGATAGGACTCCCAATCGGTGCTGGTGACCGAATGCCGGTCGAAGCGAACCTGTTCCAGTAGCGACCAGCTGGCCGCCTGGATGGCGCCGCCTTCGAGCTGGTTGCGCACCCCGTCGGTGTTCACCACTCGCCCGACGTCGGCCACGATCGTGAGCCGGGAGACATTCAGGCGGTCCGTCGCTTGGACGTCGGCTACGACCGCGCAGTAGGAGCCTCGGTTCTTGTAGCGGCAGAACGCGATTCCTCGGCCGTGGCCGTCCGGAACCACGGCGCCCCAGCCGGCGATGTCGGCGACGGTGGTGAGCACCTCACGTGCGCGCGGGTCGGAGAGGTTGGCCAGGCGCAGCTCCAGCGGGTCGCGCCCTGCAGCGAGCGCCAACTCGTCGATGGTGGATTCGATGGCGAAAGTGTTGAGATGGCCGCCCAAAGAGCGAAGCGACGACGTCCGGATCGGCATGGTCAGCAGCCGGTGCACGGTCATGTCGACCCTGGCGACGTCATAGTAGGGCTCGGCGTTACGCGCGGATCCGTACCCGCGTTCGGCCGGCGGATCGACCGCAGGCGGCAGCATGTCGGCCCCCGCGCGGCGCGCTTCGGCCAGCATGGTGTTGGCAGGCGCATACCCCGGCCGCCCCGTGTGGCCGTTGGTCCACAGCTCGTAGGACCAGTCGGTGATCGTGCCGCCGTCGTCGACGCTCGCTCTGACCTCGCCCACCATAGCGGGACCAAAGGGCTCCCAAGCGAATTCGTCGGCCCGGCTCCACTGCACACGCACATGCGTGCCGGGAATCTTCGTCGCCAGCAGCGCGGCGTCCATTGCGACATCGTCGGCGGCGTTGTGACCGTAGCTGCCCGGACCTTCGACGTGCTGGACCACGACCGCGTCGGGATCGAGACCCAGGGCGGCCGCGATCGCACGCCCCAGCGAGAACACACCCTGACTGTGGCTCCACACCTGGAGCCGGCCGCCTTCGAAGTGCGCCAGTGCGCAGCTCGGGCCGATTGATGCGTGGGCGAGGAACGGTCGGGCGAAGGTGCCCTCGACGACCACCGTTCCCTCGTCGTGGCGTGCGCCGTCGCAGCGGATCGTGCGAGTGTCGGCCTGTGTGGTCTGTAACCAGCGGGGCAGATCCTCTGCGTCGGGCAGCTCGATACCGGCCGACCAGGTCGCCGTGGCGGCCAGCTTCTCGGCGGCACGGGAGGCCTGCCCTTCCCGTCGGGCGACGACCGCCACGAAGTCGCCGTCCCGGACGACGGTCTCCACGCCGGGCATCGTCGAGATGTCCTTGAGCGCGGCGCTTTCGAGGTGAGCACCGATCCTCGGGGGGTGGACCACCCGCGCGTGCACCATGCCGGGGAAGTCGAGATCGTGGATGAAGCGTGGCCGGCCGAGCACCTTGGCAGGCAGATCGACACGAGCCAGGTCTTTCGACGTGGGCGGGGCCAGCGTGATCTCCAGCGCCGGATCGCCCACCTTGACATGCAGGTCGACATCAGCGGACAGTTCGGCGTATGTGCCGATCCGAGAGCCGTCAGGGGTCACGAAAACCCCGGACGTCAGCCGGATTTCGCCGGTGCTGCGCCCTGCCCTGCGGGCTGCCGCGCGCCGGTACAACTCGCGGGCCTCGGCGCACACGCGCGCAACCGCGGCGCCGGAGAATGTGATCGACAGGCTGCCCGCGGTGAGCCCTTCGTCCGGCGACGCTGCGGTGTTCGCCGCGACGGCGCTGACCATCTCGGGAGATACATCGAGCTCGTGGGCCGCGATCTGAGTGAGCGCCGTCAGAATCCCCTGTCCGAGTTCGACTTTGCCGACACGCAGCGCGAAGGTCCCGTCATCGTCGACGGTGAGCCACGTGGAGATCCAGGGATTGGCGACAAGCGAGGCTGGAAGCGGTGCTGTCATGTCCCGGCCTCCGGTGTCGAACCTGCCGCAGCGAGCACGGCATCGATGAAGCGCACATGGGTTCCGCAGCGACACAGGTTGCGGTCCAGCGCCGCCGACACCTCGGCGCGGGTCGGCCGGGGGTTCTCGCGCAGCAGCGCGGTGGCACTGACGATGATGCCGCTGATGCAGTACCCGCACTGGCCGGCCTGCAACTCCAGGAACGCGGACTGGAGCGGGGTGGGGGCCTCGGGGCGTCCCAGCCCCGCGAGGGTGCGTACGTCACCGCGCACGTAGTCCACCGGGATGTCACACGCAGGGGTCGGGCGCCCGCCGATCAGCACGAAGCACGCACCGCATTGGCCGAGTCCGCAGCCGAATTTGGGTGACTTGTCCCCGATGTCGTTGCGCAGGACTTCGAGCAGAGACGTGCCGGCGGGGACGTCGACGTCGTAGTCGCGGCCGTTGACGTTCACCCGGAACGTCGTCATCTCAGCCGTGGCTCTGCGCTGCCCAGTAGTCGGGACCGGCCTTGCTCGCCGCGAGCTCCTCGGCTGTCCTGAAGCCAGGAGCCATCGACGCGGCAGTGCCGGCCATGTACTGGTGGTGGTCGATGCCGAGGAGCCGGATCCAGCTCTGCTGGCCGAATGTCAGCGAGATGAAGCACCCGAGCTCGACCAGCTCCTCTTCGGAGAAGTGTGCGTAGAGGCGGCCCCAGAGTGCGTCGAGATCCTGGTTTCCCCATGCGATCGATTCTGCGTAGGCCAGCGCCGCCTTCTGGCGGGCGTCGTAGAGATCGGAGGTCTCGAAGTTGAGCAGCTGGTCGTACTGCTGTTCCTGCAGTCCCGCCGTCGTGGCCTTCTCCGAGCGCTGGTTTCCGCAGAACTCGCACTTCACGGTGCGCGAGATGTACACCCGGCAGAGGTCCTTGATCGCGTGGTCGACGATGCCGTTGTGGAACTGGGCCTTCCAGCTTTCTGCGAAGGCCCAGAAAGCCGCCGGGGAATGCGCGCGGACAGCAGAACTCTCCGGCCGCGGCGTCCCGTGCTTGGCGCACCGCTCCATCTCGTCCTGCATACGCTCGTCCATCTGCTCGAAGGGCACATAGCTGATGCGCGGGGAATTGGCGGTGCTCATATCGCTCCCTTACGGAGGGCTTGCAATCGATTGCAGTCCAGTATGTGCGCCCCCGGTCCTCCGGGTCAAGGGACAATCGCGACGAACGCTCGACGAGAACTACCGAACGGGCTTCGTTACCCTGGCAGGCATGGCTGACGTTGCGACTGCGCAACGGTTCCGATTTGTCGCCGAGTACGTCATCCTCTTCTTCGGCCTTGTCGGCGGATACGCGCTACTGGGCAGTCCCGGCAGCCCGATTCCGTTCCTGGTGGTGCTCGCCGGTGCCGCGTGGCTCTACCTGCGCCGAGAACCGACTTTCGACAGAGACAACCTGTGGCGCGCCGGCGCGGTCCGTGCCGAGCTGCCTTCGATCCTGAGGCTGTCGGCCGTGGTCGCCGTGACAATGGTTGTTGCAGTGGCTGTTTGGAGCCCCGATCGGCTGTTCGGGTTCCCCCGCGAGGAGCCGGTGATGTGGCTCGTCGTCGTCATCCTCTATCCGCTGCTCTCGGTTTACCCGCAGGAGCTGCTGTTCCGCGCCTTCCTGATGCACCGGTACGCGCACGCATTCGGCAGCGGCACGGCAACGGCAGCCGCAAGTGCCGCGGCGTTCGGTTTCGCGCACATCATCTTCGGCACGGTGATGTCCGTCCTGCTCACGCTGGTTGCCGGGTGGATGTTCGCGCGCCGCTACCACCGCAGCCGGTCGTTGCTTGCGGCCTCCATCGAGCACGCACTGTTCGGTGTTCTGGCGTTCACGATCGGCCTGGGCCATCTCTTCTATCACGGCGCAGCGGACGGTTAGGTCAACGTGGAATACGTCGACAACTACTGCGAGCGGACAGCACCCGGGTTGTGGGGCGAACCGGTCAACGCCCTGACCAACCTCGCATTCCTCGTCGCGTGCGGGTTCCTGCTCTACCTTTTGGTGCGCCGAGCCCGACGAGCGCCGCTCAGTATCTGGCTCCTCCCCATCACCACAGGCGCCGTCGGACTGTGCAGTCTGGCCTTCCACACCTTCGCGACCCGATTCACGGCGTTGCTCGACACGCTGTCGATCGCTGTCTTCATCGTGATCGCCGTCGCCGTGGCGGTGCACTGGGTATGGGCGGTGCGGTGGCGGTGGGCAGTGCTCACCGCACCCGCGTTTTTGGTGTTCGCCGCCGGACTCAGTGCGGGCCTAGCCGCATTCGGCGTCGTGCCCGTCCTAGGCGGTTACCTCACCGCCCTCATCACGCTCGCCGGGTTCGGCATCGCGATTCTCTTCACCGCGCCACGTGAACTGCGACAGCTCGGTATTCTTCTGCTCGGTGCCGCAGCGCTTTTCGCCGTATCACTTACCCTACGCACCTTGGACGCGCCGTTGTGCGAGGTGTTGCCGGTAGGAACACATTTCGTGTGGCACTGCCTCAATGCGGGGGTGTTGTTCCTCGTGAGCTACTCGGTGATCCGCAGCTTTCAGTTGCGAACCGACGTGTCGACCTTGGGAACCTTCACCCGCGGGTAGAGCTGATTGAGCCACGGATTGTTGCTGTCGCTGCCGGGGCCGTACTGGGGCCAACCGAAGCCACCTCCGTTGCCGTTCCCGTTGCCGCCGAAGGTCCACCCTGGCTGGGCCTGTGCGGGACCGGCAAAGCCGATGACCGCTGCGGAAAGTGCAGTTGCTGCAATGCCGATGAGTCCGATCTTCTTCACGGATCTCGCCTCGTTCCCGTTCCGAATCCGTGTCGGCGGGCAGTCACCCGCCGACACCGAGTAGAACCGGTGGCGCAGCGGTTTGATTCCGTCGATCTGCTCGGTGGCGGTCGCCACGACCTGCTCGGCGACCCGCGAGCAGTCGACCAGCGTGTGAGCCGCAAGGACTGCGCCGGTGAGGGCGATGCCGAGGCGGTTGGTTCCTGTGCGCCTCTCTCGTTTCCCACCTGGCCCTTTGCCGCCGGGGCCGGGACTCACAGGTTGCGACCGAAAACGTGCTACAGATCCCACACTCGGCCTCAACGACGGTGTCGCCTCGAGCGACTACCATTTCCCCGCCCCTTCCCTACGTCGAAGAAAAGGATCAGCAGTGAGTTACACCGCCGCCGACATCACCGAGCTCGACGATGTCCAGCACACACGCCTGCGGCCGGCGGTCAACCTGGGACTCGACGTCCTCAACACTGCACTGCGCGAGATCGTCGACAACGCGATCGAAGAGGTCGCCGACCCGAGCCACGGCGGGTCGTGCGTCACGATCACCCTGCATGCGGACGGATCGGTGAGCGTCGCCGACGACGGCCGCGGCCTGCCTGTCGATTCCGATCCCGTCACGGGCAAGAACGGCATCGTCAAGACGTTGGGCACCGCCCGGGCCGGCGGGAAGTTCTCGGCGCATTCCGATGCCGCCAGCACTGGCGCCGGTCTGAACGGGATCGGCGCCGCCGCAGCGGTTTTCATCTCCTCGCGGACCGACGTGACGGTGCGGCGGACCGGCAAGACCTACGTGCAGAGCTTCGGCGGTGGCTACCCTGGTGTGTTCGAGGGCAAAGAGTTCGACCCGCAGGCCCCGTTCACGCGCAACGACTCACAGAAGCTGCGGGGTGTCGGAAACCGTAAGCCGGACGCGCACGGCACGACGGTAAGGATCCTGTTCGACTCGGTGGTGGTGCCTGACTCCAGCGTGGACATCAATGAGGTCCTGCTCCGTGCGCATGCCGCGGCGCGGATGTCCCCGGGGGTTCAACTCGTGGTGGCCGACGAGGGCTGGCCCGGCGACGACATCCGTCCGGAGCTGCTCGAGCCGTTCAACGGTCCCTGGGGCACCGAAACCCTGCTGGACCTGATGTGCGCGGCCGGCGACACCCCTGTTCCCAGCGTGCGGGCCGTGGTCGAGGGACGCGGTGAATACACCACTGGCCGCGGTCCCACCCCGTTCCGCTGGTCGCTGACCGCAGGCCCGGCCGAACCGGCCACCGTGGCCGCGTTCTGCAACACCGTCCGCACCCCGGGCGGCGGATCCCATCTGACCGCCGCCGTGAAGGGGTTCTCCGAGGCACTGGCCGACCGCGCGTCCCGCATTCGGGACCTCGGGCTGGCCAAGGGTGAGGACGGCCCCGAGCCGCAGGACTTCGCCGCGGTCACGGCGCTCGCGGTCGACACCCGCGCCCCCGACGTCTCCTGGGATTCGCAGGCCAAGACCGCGGTGTCCTCACGATCGCTCAACGTCGCAATGGCCCCGGATGTCGCTCGCAGCGTCACCATCTGGGCGGCCAACCCGGCCAACGGTGAAGCGGTGTCGCTGTGGGCCAAACTCGCACTGGAGTCGGCGCGGGCACGGCGCAGCGCCGAGGGCGCGAAGGCAAGGTCCCGCGCGGCGTCGAGGGCCAAGGGCCTGGGAACGAACCTGTCGCTGCCGCCGAAGCTGCTGCCCAGCCGGGAAACGGGTCGTGGGTCGGGCGCTGAACTCTTTCTGTGCGAGGGCGATTCGGCGCTGGGCACCATCAAGGCCGCGCGCGACGCCACCTTCCAGGCTGCCTTCCCGCTGAAAGGTAAGCCGCCCAACGTGTATGGCTTCACGGTCAGCAAGGCGCGCATCAAGGATGAGTTCGACTCGATCGAGCGGATCCTCGGCTGCGGGGTGCGGGACAACTGTGATCCCGAACTGTGCCGCTACGATCGGATCCTGTTCGCCTCCGACGCCGACCCCGACGGCGGCAACATCAACTCGAGTCTGATCTCGATGTTCCTGGACTTCTACCGGCCACTGGTGGAGGCGGGAATGGTGTACGTCACGCTGCCTCCGCTGTTCGTCGTCAAGGACGGTACCGAGCGCATCTACTGCCAGGACGAATCCGAGCGTGACACCGCAGTGGCCGAGTTGAAGTCCAGGTCCAAACGCAAGGTCGAGGTGCAGCGCAACAAGGGTCTCGGCGAGATGGACGCCGACGATTTCTGGAACACCGTGCTGGATCCGCAGCGACGCACCGTGATTCGAGTCCACCCCGACGATGACGAGAAGAAGCTGCACCACACACTGTTCGGCGGGCCCCCGGAGGGTCGGCGTGCGTGGATGGCCGATATCGCCTCCCGCGTCGACACCTCCGCGCTGGACCTCACCTAGGGAAATGTCGTGACCGCCACACTTGATCTTCCGCAGCAGAACCCCGATCTGGTCCTCGACCAGAGCGCCGACGACTACTGGAACCACTACCAGCTGACGTTCGCGCTCTACAGCGTCAGCGACCGCGCCATCCCGTCGGCCTTCGACGGACTGAAACCCGGCCAGCGGCGGCTGCTCTACCAGATGCACGAGTCGGGGCTCCAGCCCGGGAACAAGCCGCAGAAATCGTCCAAGATCTGCTCGGCGGTCACCGGCAATCTGCACCCGCACGGTGGCGCGTCGATGTACGGGGCCGCGGCGCTGATGGCAGCCGAGTTCCAGCGTGTGAAAGTCATTGACGGACAGGGTGCTTTCCCGCGTATCCAGGGTGACATCCCCGCCGCGGATCGCTACACGGAGATGCGGTTGTCGGCGCCGGGTGCGGCTCTGACCGCCGAACTGAACGACCACGCGGTGCCGATGGTGCAGACGTTCGACGGCGAGTGGACCGAGCCGACGATGCTGCCCGCCCAGTGGCCCGTGCTTCTCTGCAATGGGGCGGTGGGTATCGCCGAGGGCTGGGCCACCAAGGTGCCCGCCCACAATCCGCGCGAGGTCATGGCCGCCTGCCGGGCGCTGCTGAAGACCCCGAACATGACCGACGACAGACTGGTCAAGCTGATCCCGGGCCCTGATTGGGGATGTGGGGCGACCGTGGTCGGCACTGGCGGGCTGCGGGAATACATCACCACCGGCCGAGGTGCGTTCACCGTGCGCGGCACGATTTCCGTGGACGGGAAGAACTGCATCATCACCGAGCTGCCGCCGGGTGTCGCCAGCAACACTGTGCAGGACAGGATCCGGGCGCTGGTCGAGTCGGGTGAGATGTCCGGTGTCGCGGACATGTCGGATCTCACCGACCGCCGCAACGGACTGCGTATCGTCGTCACCGCCAAACGCGGCCACAGCGCCGAGCAGATCCGCGACCAACTGCTGGCGCTGACACCGCTGGAGTCGACGTTCGCCGCGAGCCTCGTCGCGCTGGACGAGGACCGGGTGCCCCGCTGGTGGTCGGTGCGGGAGTTGATCTCCGCGTTCCTGCATCTGCGCGATTCCGTGGTTCTGCGGCGCAGCGAGTACCGGCTGGAGAAGGTCACCGCGCGCCGCCACCTGGTCGCCGGCCTGATGAAGATCCATCTCGACATCGACGCCGCCGTCGCAGTGATCCGTGGTTCCGACACCGTCGACGACGCGCGCCGCGGGCTGCAGGAGCGGTTCTCGATCGACGAAGAGCAGGCGAATTATGTTCTGGCGCTGCAGCTTCGCCGATTGACGAAACTCGACGTGATCGAGCTTCAGGCCGAAGCCGACAAGCTCGATGCCGAATTCGCCGAGCTGACCGAATTGGTGTCCAACCCTGACGCCCGTCGCAAGGTGATCGACTCGGAGTTGGTGGAGACCGCGAAACTGTTCAAGGGTCCCGAGTTCGACCGTCGGACCGTGCTGGATTTCGACGCCACCCCCGTGACCTCCGGTGCCGACGAGGACGGGCCCCGCGAGCGGAAGGTCAACGCCGCATGGCGCCTTGACGACCGCGGCGTGTTCTCCGACAGTCACGGCGACCTGCTCACCTCGGGGCTCGGCTGGGCGGTCTGGACAGACGGGCGGGTCAAGTTCACCACCGGTGGTGGGCTGCCCTACAAGATCCGCGATATCCCGGTGGCCCCCGACATCACCGGGCTGCTGCGCTCAGGGGTGCTGGCCGACGGCTTTCACCTGGCGTTGGTGACGCGACGCGGAAAGATCCTGCGGATCGATCCGGCGGCGGTCAACCCGCAGGGTGCGGCGGGAAATGGTGTGGCGGGAGTGAAGCTCGCTGCCGGCGATCCAGAAGACGCTGTCATCGCCGCACTGCCGGTTTCCTGCGAGAACGGCGAGGCTATCCTGTCGATCTCCGAGAAGGGGTGGAAGGTCACCGAAGTCGCCGATATCCCCGTGAAGGGCCGCGGCGGCGCCGGGGTCGGCTTCCACCCGTTCGTCAGCGGCGAGAACGCACTGGTGTCGGCGACGATCTCGGCGACGGGATTCGTGCGCGGTAAGAGAGCTGTGCGTGCCGAGAAGCGCGCGAAGTCGTCTGTCAAGGGGTCCGGATCGGATGTCATTCCTGCGGAGTAGCCCAGCGGGCTAACTGGTCATCTGTGCGCGGCAGGCGTTCAACGGCTGATCACCGATCGGTTGCGCACGGACGTATCGACCTTCGGAACCTTCGGTGACGGGAACATCTGATTCAGCCACGGGTTCTCGTTGCGGGGGTAGTAGAGGTCGTAGCTGTAATCGACCTGGGGGCCACCGAATCCCCAGCCGGGGTCGTCAGCCTGAGCCGGCCCGGCCATTCCGATGACCAGGACTGACGCCGCCGCTGCGACGACACCCAGTGATCCGATCTTCCTCATCCCTCAACAGTAGAACCAGTGGCAGTCCCCTGACCGGTAATCAGCGCTGCGGGACTTTTCTTACCGGGGTTCGTCACTCGTGCTTCCATGGTTTCGGTGAGCTGCACGACGACGTCCAACCCGCGCTTCGCCCGGCTGTACGCCGCCGGCATCGTCGTGTGCACTCTCACCTCCGCGTGCGGACATCCACCACCGCCACCACCGGCTTCCACGATCGCCACCGGCACACCGACGGCCACCGCCCCGACGACCTCGTCGGCGCGCGCCGCCGCGCCCGAAGTCATTCCGAACGGTGACTTTTCCGCCGTTTCGCGGCTCGTCGAGGAGGCGGTCGCTGCACACCGCCTACCAGGCGCCGTGGTCCAGGTCGGGCACGCCGGCAACATTGTCTTCCGCCAGGCCTTCGGTGTGCGGAAGCTGGCGGGCGAGCCTGGACTGGACGGCGCACCCGCCCCGGCGGAGCCGATGACCGAGGACACCCTCTTCGACATCGCCTCGTTGACGAAGAGCCTCGCGACCGCAACGGCCGTCATGCAACTCCACGAACAGGGCAGGGTTCGCCTCGACGCACCGGTGCAGATGTATCTGCCGGACTTCAACCCGGCAGACGACCCGCGCCGCACGCAGGTCACTGTGCGGATGTTGCTGACCCACACGTCGGGGATAGCCGGGGATCTGAGTCTCGACGGCGCGTGGGGGCTCGTCGCAGCTGACAAAGCAGAAGGTGTTCGCCGTGCGCTCGCCGCCTGGGTGGTGTTCGATCCGGGAGAGCGCTTCCACTACTCCGACATCAACTTCATCATTCTCGGCGCGCTGTTGGAGAAGTTCACCGGCGTGCCCGAGGACGTCTACGTCCACGACAACGTGTTCACACCATTGGGGATGTCAGACACTCGCTATCTGCCGGCATCCAAAGCCTGTGGCCCGCACCGAATCCGGGGGACAGCAATCGTCCCGGATCCAGATGGTCCGGCGGTGGGCCCGTGCCGACCTGGTACGTGGAGTACCGACCTGCTGGGTCGCATCGCCCCCACTGCGCTCGACGAGGACACCGCGGGCATCAACCCCGACTACGGTCACCCGCTACGGGGAACCGTGCATGATCCGACGGCACGTCGGATGGGCGGGGTGGCCGGCAGCGCCGGAGTGTTCACGACCGTGCATGACATCGGCCTCTATGCACAGGCCCTACTCGATCGTCTCGCGAACCGTCCCAGCACTTTTCCGCTCACGCGGGCGAGCGCGCAGATGATGACAACCCCGCAGCAACCGGGCCCTCCGGTGCCTGGCCGGAATTTGCGGGGGTTCGGCTGGGACATCGACACCGCACACTCCGAACCCCGTGGCACCCTCTTCCCCGTCGGCAGCTTCGGCCACACCGGATTCACCGGGGTCACGTTGTGGATGGATCCGGGGTCCGACACGTACGTCGTCGTCCTCGCCAATGTGATCCACCAGCGTGGCGGTCCCCCGATCGTGCCGCTCAGCGGTCAGATAGCGACCGAAACCGCACGCGCGCTTCACCTTTACGGCAGCTGACCGGGGCTCAACTGCGCGGCAAGGTACGGCGCCGTCCGGCTCACCGTATTGGCGGCGACCACCGCCGGCGTACCGGCGACCACGACCGCACCGCCGTCGTCCCCGCCGCCGGGACCGAGGTCGATGACGTGATCGGCGTTCGCCACCACCGACATGTCGTGTTCGGCGACCAGGACGGTGTTACCGGCGTCGACGAGGCGGTGCAGCTGGCGTTCCAGCAACTCCACGTCGGCCGGGTGCAATCCCGTGGTGGGCTCGTCGAGGACGTAGAGCGTGTGGCCGCGTTTGGCCCGCTGTAACTCGGTGGCCAGCTTGATACGCTGCGCCTCGCCGCCGGACAGTTCGGTCGCCGGTTGCCCGAGGCGAAGATACCCGAGCCCGACGTCCCGCAGAGTGGTCAAACTCCTTGCCGCGGAGGGCAGATCGCTCAGAAACTCCGCCGCCTGGTCGACAGTCTGGGCCAGCACATCGGCGATCGTGCAGCCCCGGTAGGTGATCTCGAGGGTCTCCTCGGAGTAGCGCGCGCCGCCGCACGACGGACACGTGGCGTACGTGCCCGGCAGAAACAGCAACTCGACCGCCACGAAGCCCTCACCCTGACAGGTCGGGCAGCTGCCCTCGGCGACGTTGAACGAGAACCGGCCCGCGTTCCAACCTCGTCGACGCGCCTCGGCAGTGCCTGCGAACGCCTTGCGGACGGCGTCGAAAAGCCCGGTGTAGGTCGCGAGGTTGGACCGTGGAGTCCGTCCGATCGGTCGCTGGTCCACGGTGACGAGACGGCCGATCGCCTCCGCGCCCTCGACGGTGACCCCCACACTGGAATCGACGTCGATGTCGAGAACTTCGGCATCGCCGTCTGCGGCCTCGTCGACGGGTTCGACCGAATTGCCCAGTTGTCTGGCCATCACGTCGCCGAGCACCTTGCAGACCAGCGTCGACTTGCCCGACCCCGACACCCCGGTGACGGCTACGAATGCGCCCAGCGGGATGTCGACATCGACATCGTGCAAGTTATGAAAAGTGATGCCGCTCAACCGCATCAGTCCCGAAGGCGTGCGTGGGCTGTGCCGTGGTGGCGCTGTGTCGGCGAACAGGAACCGTCGGGTGACCGAGGGTTCGACGTCCGCGAGGCCGGCTACCGGCCCGCTGTAGAGCACGTCGCCACCGAGCTCGCCGGCGCCGGGGCCGACATCGACGATCCAGTCGGCGCGGCGCACTACGTCCATGTCGTGCTCGACCACGAACAGCGAATTCCCTGCGCGCCGAAGCCGGTCGAGTACGTCGAGCAGCGGCTCGGCATCGGCCGGATGCAGACCTGCCGACGGCTCGTCGAGCACATAGAGGACGCCGAACAGCCCCGCCCGCAGCTGGGTGGCCAGCCGCAGGCGTTGCAGTTCGCCGGGCGAGACCGTCGGAGTGCGGCGGTTCAGGCTCAGGTATCCGAGCCCCAGGTCCACCAGCACGGCGATCCGGGCCACCAGATCGGCGGCAATCATGGTCGCCACTTCGGTGAATTCCCCCGACTCGGTGGATTCGTAGGCCGCGGCAAACCCCGTCCTGATCGCCGCCGGCGACAGCACGTCGGTCAGCGCGGTCAGCGGCAGGGCCGCCAGCTCGGCGATGTTGCGGCCGGCGAATGTCACGGCGAGCGCTTCGGGCCGCAGCCCGGAGCCACCGCAGACAGGACAATCGCTGCTGCGCACGAACTGCAGCACCCGGCGGCGCATCGCCGCGCTCTGCGAGTTGGCCAGCGTGTGGCGAACGTGACGTTCGGCGCTGGAGAAGGTGCCGTTGTAGTAGTAATCCGCCGTGACCGGATGCTGGCTCGGATCGATCTCGACAGTGGGCTGATCCTCGGTGAACAGGATCCAATCCCGTTGGCGCTTGGGGAGTTTGCGCCACGGCCTGTCGATGTCGTAGCCGAGCGTGATGAGAATGTCCCGAAGGTTCTGTCCCTGCCAGGCGCCGGGCCAGGCCGCCACCGCGCCTTCGCGGATGGTCAGCGAGGGGTCGGGCACCAGCGTCTGCTCGGTCACCTCATGGATGCGGCCAAGACCGTGGCATGCCGGGCAGGCGCCGATCGAGGTGTTCGGCGAGAAGGCGTCGGAGTCGAGGCGTTCGGTGGCCCCCGGCGGATAGGTTCCGGCCCGGGAGTACAGCATGCGCAACAGGTTCGACAGCGTGGTGACGGTACCGACGGTCGACCTTGATGTGGCGGTGCCGCGGCGCTGCTGTAGCGCGACCGCGGGCGGCAATCCGGTGATGTCGTCGACCTTCGGCGCGTCCTGGGGCAGCAGCAGGCGGCGCGCATATGGCGCGACCGACTCGAAGTAGCGGCGCTGGGCCTCGGCGTAGATGGTGCCGAAAGCCAGCGAGGACTTGCCGGATCCGGACACCCCGGTGAACGCCACGAACGAGTCACGCGGGGCGGCGACGTCGACGGATCTCAGGTTGTGAACGCGCGATGCGTAGACGCGGATGTTGGGGTCCACCTCAACCATTGTGGTGGTCACCGGTCAGGGTGCCGGTAGTTCGTCGACGACAGCCGAGGCGGCCTCGTCGATGATGGCGCGCATCGCCTCCTCGGCCTGCTTCGCCTCACCCATCCTGATCGCGCGCGCCACCTCGTCATGGAGGGCGATCGCCGCGATCTTGGGTTTGGCCGGCATCATCCCGTGCTGAGTGCGCCCTGTGAGCACTTCATCGACCACCCCGGTCAACGCGCGGAACATTTCGTTTCCGCTGGCTTCGAGCAGGGTTCGGTGAAAGAGCTTGTCGGCCGACAGGTATGAGTCAAGATCACCGGATCGGCCGTGTACCACCATGTCGGACACCGCGGAAGCCATGATGCGGCACTGGTGCGGTGTCGCCCGCTGCGCGGCCAAAGCTGCCGCCGCCGGCTCGAAGCCCAGGCGTAACTCCGACAGCGAAGTCAGCAGGGCGGTGCGGTCTCCGACATCGAGCCGCCACCGGATGAGCATCGGGTCGAAGACGTTCCACTTCTCCGCGGGCTGAACGGTGATTCCGACCCGGCGCCGGGATTCGACCATTCCCATCGATTCGAGCACCCGAATCGCCTCCCGCGCGACGCTGCGCGACACGCGATGCTCGGCGTTGACGGCTTCGAGGGTTAGCACCTTCCCGGATGGGTAATGCCCGGACACGATCGACGTCCCCAACGCAGTCAGCAGACTGCCGTGACGGGCACCGACGTAGGGCCGATCGAGCATTGCTGAATGATGCCAGATTGGCGGCCCGGCGGGCGTAAAACAGGACTTTCTTGAACTGACGCTTGCATTAGTATGCTGATTGAGGCACGATAGTGTGACGTCAGCCACATCGAGCGGGTAAGAGGACATGCCGTCACCAATCGTCGTCATGGGAGTTTCGGGATCGGGTAAGTCGACTGTCGGTGCCGCGCTCGCGCAGCGGCTGCGAGTCCCTTTCGCCGATGCGGACGACTTCCATCCTCCGGAGAACATCGCCAAGATGACGGCCGGTCATCCCCTCGATGACACGGATCGGTATCCGTGGCTGGAGGCGATCGGCGCGTGGTTGGCACAGCACCCCGATGGCGGGGTCATGAGCTGTTCAGCCCTCAAGCGCGTCTACCGGGACCAGCTTCGGCAGCACTGTGCCGACATCGAATTCCTGCACCTGTCGGGCTCCCCGGAAACGATCGGTAGGCGACAGGCAAGCCGCCCTGGGCATTTCATGCCCGCGGCGTTGCTCGCCTCGCAGTTCGAGACGCTGGAAACTCTGGAGCCCGATGAGCAGGGCGTCGCCATCGACGTGGATCAGAGCATCGATTCGATCGTCGATGCGTACATCGGCACAACAAATACATAGCCACCACAAATGCGTAGCCACACCAGTTCACGACATCACCACGGATAGGGGATCTCATGGAGGCCATTGATCCGGCATACGGGACGACAACTCTGCTGCTGATCGCGGCAGGTGCGGTCGCGCTGCTGCTGTTCCTGATCATCAAGGTCAAGCTGCACGCGTTCGTCGCACTGGTCCTGGTGAGCGCGCTCACCGCGCTGGCCGCCGGAATTCCGGTCGCCGACGTCCCCAGCGCATTGACATCCGGCTTCTCGAACACGTTGGGCTCGGTGGCGCTGCTGGTCGGCTTCGGCGTGATGATCGGCAGACTGCTCGAAATCACCGGCGGCGCACAGGTTCTCGCGGATACCCTGATAGGTCGGTTCGGAGAGAAACGCGCCCCGCTCGCGCTCGGCATCGCCGCTCTGCTGTTCGGCTTCCCGATCTTCTTCGACGCCGGACTGGTGGTCTTCCTGCCCATCATCATCACGGTGGCACGGCGCTTCGGTGGCTCGGTCCTGCTGTACGCATTCCCGGCGGCCGGTGCCTTCGCAGCCATGCATGCTCTGGTCCCACCGCACCCGGGTCCCGTGGCAGCCTCCGAGTTGCTCGGCGCGAACATCGGTCTGACCCTGATCATCGGCGTCCCGGTCGCCGTCGTGGCCTGGTACGTCGGCGCATTCCTGGTGTCTCAGTTCATCGGCCGCAAGGTCTACGTCGATGTACCCACCTCGCTGTTCGGCGAGATGAACGGTGGGCGCGATGTGGACGGTGGGCGCGATGTGGACGACGACGGCGCGGCGGCCGGTACGACCACCACCACCGCCACCCGCACGGAGCCCGCCTTCGCCACCGTCCTCGGTGTGCTGTTGCTGCCATTCGTGCTCATCTCGTTCAACACCGTGGTCGACACCCTGATGACCGCGGGTGTCATCGAGGAGGGCGCCACCTGGGCCGAATTCCTGAAACTACTCGGCACAACGTCGATTGCATTGCTGATCACCGTGATCGTGGCAACGCTGGTGCTGGGTCTGCGGGGCCGCTCAATGGCCGATGTGACCGACATCCTCGACGGTGCGCTCGGACCGATCTGCGCGATCATTCTGATCACCGGTGCGGGCGGAATGTTCGGTGGCGTACTGCGGACGAGCGGCATCGGCGACGCCCTCAGCGGCTCGTTGTCGAATCTCGGATTCTCGCTGATCCTCCAGGCCTTCCTCATCTCGACGCTGCTGCGGGTCGCGCAGGGTTCGGCCACCGTCGCGCTGACGACGACGGCCGGGCTTCTCAGCGCGTCCGTCGCCGCAGCCGGTCTCAGCAATGTGCAGCTCACCGCGCTGGTGGTGGCCATCGCAGCGGGCGCGACCGTGCTGTCCCACGTCAACGACTCGGGCTTCTGGCTGGTCAGCCGATTCTTCGGGATGGATGTCAAGACGACGTTGAAGACATGGACCGTGCTGGAGACCACGTTGGGCCTGAGCGCTTTCGTGCTCAGCCTCGGGTTGTGGGCGATCGGCTAACCACCCGGCGTGTCACGCCCGGAGATCACGCAAGCCACAGCAGTCACTGCGTTAACATCGCCCGGTGGCGATCTCCCGGCGTGACGCGCTGCGCTACGCCGCCGCGGCGACGGCATTGGCCGGATTCAGTGCGGCATCGGGCATCCGCTCGCCCGCCGCCTCGGCCGCCGCTCCCACCCTGATCGACTTTGCGATGCGCCAGATCCCGGCTCAGGACATCCGCGCCGCCGGCCATGCCGGGGTGATCAACTACGTCTCGACATCGCGGCCCGGCTCGAACTTCGGTGCCAAGCCGATCACCCTGCCCTACGCCAAGCAGCTGACCGCCGCAGGTCTGGTGATCGTCAGCAACTACCAGTACGGAAAGCCAGGAGGAACGGCGCCGTCCGACTTCACCCGCGGTTACCCCGGCGGTGTGGCCGACGCCCGCACCGCCTGGGCGCTGCACAGCGCCGCCGGCGGCGGCAAGAGCGCGCCGATCTATTTCAGCGTCGACGACGACATCGACCGGGACACCTGGAACCGACTGGCGCTGCCGTGGTTTCGCGGCATCAACTCGGTCATCGGGGTTCAGCGCACCGGAATCTACGCGGGCATCCGGCCCTGTACTTGGGCCGCGGCAGACGGCGTGATCGGCAGGTCGGGCACACCGGGCCGAGTGTGGGCCTGGCAGACGCGGTCCTGGTCCAACGGCCAGATCTACCCGGCCGCGGTGCTGTATCAGCGCATCATCGACACCGCGTCCAATCCGGGGCCGGTGGTCGGGGGCATCCGCGTCGACGTCAACGATGTGCTGGCCCAGGATTGCGGCCAGTGGAACTTCCACCCCTAGGAATACCGGCCAATCGGCGGCCGTTGCCGCCTTCATGAACATCGGCATCATCGGAGCGGGGCACATCGGCGGCACGTTGACTCGGCGGCTCCGCGAACTCGGTCATGACGTGAAGGTGGCGAATTCGCGGTCTCCTGAGACCCTTGCAGACCTCGCCGACGAAACCGGGGCCACCCCGGTATGGGCCAAGGATGCCGCGGCCGACGCCGACCTTGTCATCGTGAGCATTCCGCAGAAGAACGTGCCCGACCTCGCCGACGGAATCGTCGACGCGCGCAAGCCCGGCGCCCCGGTGATCGAGACGAACAACTACTACCCGCAGCAGCGCGACGGCGAGATCGCCGACATCGAGGACGGTCAGGTCGAGAGCGCATGGGTCGCCGAGCAGATCGGCGCTCCCGTCTACAAGGTCTTCAACGGCATCTTCTGGAAGCACCTCCTCGAGCGCGGAAAGCCCAGCGGGACGCCCAACCGCATCGCACTTCCCGTCGCCGGCGAGGACGGAGCCGGGCGCGAACTCGTCCACGGCATCGTGGACGCACTGGGTTTCGACCCCGTCGACGCAGGGCCCATCGCGGAGTCGTGGCGGCAGCAGCCCGGAACGCCGGTGTACGGCCAAGATTTCGATGCACAGCGGACTCGTGAGGCGCTTGCCGAGGCGACACCGGAGCGCACCGCAGCGTGGAGCGCGCGCACGAGCTAGCGCCGCGGCGTCACAGTGATGTGCACGTGGTCGTAGTGTCCGTAGCCCGAGGCCTGAGGACCGGCAGGCGTGTAGTAGGTACCGCGCCAGATCACGTCCTGGAGCCCGAACCTGGCCGCGTTGCTCATCGCGAACGCCAGTATCTGGTCTCCCAGCGCAATGCCCTCGGGGCTGTCGGGGTTCGGGATCATGATGTCGATCGCCAGACCGCTGGGATGCCATGGCTTGGAGTCCGGCCGCACTCCGTCGATGTCGGAGATCTGCGGGAACTGCCGGCTGACGGCACGAGCGGCCAGGACTGCGTTGGGCTGCAGTCCGGCCTCATGCGCGACGCCGACCGGCAACGCCTCGGGGATGTCCGGTAACGCCGCCGGCGGCGGCGGTGCGACGTCGCCGGGAGGGACGATGGGCAACGCAGCCGGCGGGGGTGCGCTGTCGACGATCGCTTGCTGCTGCGGCGTCAGCGCGGAGTACTGCGCCTCGGCGGCCGCGATCTGACGTAACAACTCCCTGAGCTTGGCCTGCAGCTCCGCACGAACCGCTTCGGCCGACTCAACCGCCGCGCCGGCCTCGGCAGCGGATTTCTCTGATGCCCGGGCGGCGACTGCAGCGCGCTGCTGTGCCGAGTGGTACGCCTTCATCTGATCGGCGATGCGAGCGCCGACGGTGCGCTGCATCGACAGCTGATCGATCAGCTGCTGCGGGGATGAGGCGGTCAACAGCCCCGCGAACTCTCCGTCACGGCCGCTCGTATAGTGCATCGCCGCGATCCGGTCCACGGCGGCCTGGTACGGCTCAAGCTGGGAGTTGGCGATTTCAAGGGCGGTCAGGTCGGCGCGGTGGCGTTCCACTGCGGCCGTCTGTTCGGCCAGCTTGGCATCGGCCTCGCGCTGGGCTGCGGTCACAGCCTCGCGGCTCTGCACCGCCTGCTGGGACAACTCGTTGAGGTGGGCCAACGCATCGGCAGCCGGGTCCGCGTCGACCATCCCCGCGGGGACAGCCAGGACCAGCATCGCGGTCACCGAAGCGCAGACCGTTCGCCGAAGAGTGTGGCGCACCCGGGTCACGCGGACAGTCACGATCCTTCGGTTGAGGACCGGATGGCCCTGCTGATGATGACTCGGAAAGGCTACGAACTGACGACGACGATGTCTACTCGTCGGCGATACGCGCCGAGCCACCTCGATTGATGCCGTTTAACCTGGGTAATAGGTAGGGGCGGGTTGGACCGCCCCGCTTCACGATCGTCTTGGAGGAACTCATGCCTCGGCAGTTGCCCACTCGTGCGATGACGGCGACGGCGCTCGTCTCAGTCGCGCTCCTCGTGAACGGCTGTGAGGCGCAAGTCCACGGTTCGCCCCCGGCTGCCGACCACGTCCCACAGGCACCGGTCGTCGCGCCGCAGGCGCCGCCCGTGCAGCCCGCGGCGCCTCTGCCGGGGCTTGATGCCCGCGTCAAACAAGCCTCGGCCGATGCCGCCGCGTCCGGAGCCGAGATCGACACCGCGGTGCTGGACCGCAGCACCGGCCAGGTCGCCTCCAGCGGCGCCGACTCGTCCTTCCCCATCGCGTCAGTGGTGAAGTTGTTCATCGCCGACGATCTGCTGCTGCAGGAGTCCGAAGGCAAGACGACACTGTCGGCGGACGACCGGGCGGCCCTGGACAGGATGCTGCGATCATCCGATGACAGTGCGGCTCAAACATTTTGGGACCGCAGCGGCGGAAGCGCCATCATCGCCAGGATCAAGGCGCGGTACGGATTGGCAGGCACGGCCGCCCCCTGGAATGGGCGCTGGGACGTCACCACGAGTACCGCAAACGATCTCGTCCGTTACTACGACATGTTGTTGGACGGCACCGGCGGGCTGCCGCCGGAAAAGGCCGACATCATCCTCGGCGACCTCGCGCAGTCCACGCCGACGGGGCTCGACGGGTATCCGCAGCGATTCGGCATCCCGGACGGTCTCTACGCCGAGCGGGTAGCGGTGAAGCAGGGCTGGTTCTGTTGCTGGAACGGCGGCAACCAGTTGCACGTATCGACCGGCGTGATCGGTCCCGACCGGCGCTATGTGATGGCGATCGGATCCCTGGATCCGACCGGTGAGGCCGCCGCGCGCCAGAACATCACCGACGCCGTCAAGACGATCTTCCCGGGCGGAAAGATCTGAACGGAGCCTAGCCCGGAGAATTTGCTGACGTCGTCGTTGCGGGGCGTCGGAGCTGCCCACTGCGGACGTATCATCACAAAACCGGAATCCGAAGCAGAGGGGTAGCGGTGCCACGTCGGTTGAGTGCAGCCTTTCGCGCGCCGCTCGCCGAACGAAATCATCAACCTTTCGTCAGCGGCGCTGACCCGATCCTGCACCGGCTGATCGGAGACGCCGCCGAGGTTCCCATCTTGAAAGCGCTGCTGCGGATCTCGGATGCGGTGCTGAGCTCGGACTACTTCGACGAAGTCCTCGAGGTGATTGCCGAACAGGCGCTGATCGCTCTCGGGGCGGCGTCGGTGTCGATCAGTCGGTGGGAACGCGAAGGCGACATCCTGCGCACCCTCATCAACGTCGGCGATCTCGCAGCCCATGAGGAGCGCTGGCCTACCGACGAGTTCTACGAGGTCGGCGTGGACACTGACGTCACCGACCTACTGATCGGCGGCAGGGCGTATGCCCACTGCATTGATGACGAGCGCTGCCCTCCGGACTCGCGGCAGTTGCTCGAAGAACTCGGCAAGGAATGCGAGCTGGGCGTTCCGGTCGTGCACGGCGATGTGATGTGGGGGGAGATCTGGGCCAGCTCCACCGGTGGCCATCGATTCGACCACGGGGACGCCCAGCTGCTTCAGGCCATCGCCACCTACACCGCCGTGGCGATCGCGCGTTCGGAGTTGTTGAACACGGTGTCGGCTTATGCGTTCGAAGACGCGCTGACCGGTATCGCCAACCGCCGCGCCGTCGACCGCTGGTTTGAGCAGCAGGACTGGGCAACCTCATCGATGGTTGCCCTGATGTGCGATTTGGACGGCTTCAAACAGATCAACGACCGTGACGGTCATCCCGCCGGGGATCAGCTGCTGCGCCACTTCGCCGGTGTACTCACCGCGACAGTCGGCGACGTCGACGGTGCCATGGTCGCCCGGTTGGGCGGCGACGAGTTCTGTGTTCTCCTCGCCGATGCCACGCTGGCAGAAGCGCAGAGACTGGCGAACAGCGCGACGCGCCGGTTCCGTCAGACGGTGAACACCGAGGTGACGATCTCGTGGGGGGCGGCCAGGTCGGACGCCGAACTGCGCTCCGGCGGCGAGCTGCTCGACGCCGCCGACGCGGCGCTGATCGAGGCCAAACGACACGGCCCCGCGCACTACAGCGCGGTGAGCCCGACCGAAACCGTCCCGAGTGGCCCGCCGCGCCTTCACCGTCATCGGACACACCGGTCAGGTGTGGAAGTACTGTGCCGGTCCGTGGTCGACATCACGCGCGAGCACCCGCGTCTGTCGGCGCTGGAGGCGCTGGAGGTGCTGGCCGTACAGATGCAACAGCTGGTCGGCACCTGCGCCTACGCGCTGTCCGCGATGAACGAGGACGGCACCGAGCTCGTCACCCTGCGCAAGGTCGACATCGTGCGTGACACCGAGTCCGGATTGGCGATCCTGACCGATCTGGGCGTCGACGGCTGCAAGCTCGCAGACTACCCGGAGACCGCGAGAGCGCTTTCCGAGGCGGGCACTTTCGTTGCAGCACAGGATCTTCCGGGGTCCGATCCCGCCGAGGTGGCGCTGCTGAAGCAGCTCGGCTACGACGCCGTCCTGGCCGTCGGTGTGCACGGGACCCATGAGCGGTATCTGGCGGAGTTCTACTCCAGCTCAGGCCACGAGGTTCTCGTGGCGATCGCCCCGGCGATCCAAGTGCTGACGTGCTTCTGCGTTCATGGCCGCCGAGGTGACTCGCGGCTCAACGCCTCCGTCGGCTGAGCGACCTCCCCCAGGATGTGTTGATCATCGCCAAATCGGGGAACAAAGGGCTCTGGGTTCGGCTGCACTATCCGTTTACACGGACGATCTTGCTGGCGGCCGCCCCAGGCAGGTCCCCCGATGCGGATGTTGAGAACAAGCATCCCCCGCTCCCGGGGTTCATCGGGGGCCCTGACCTGCCTACGCTAGTCCCGGCCACCGACAGTCGCGTTGAATCGCCGACCCAGCAGTTAACCTGCAGGATGCCGTCGACGCCCCTCCCCGTGGTTCTGGCGACCCTGGCGCTGCGGCGCAAGCTCAAGCAGTTCGCCGACCGGCTGGTGCCTCCCCAGATAGCTCTGCTCGATCTGGGCGAAGGTGTCGGTGCTGTTCAGATCGCCGCCACCATCGCCGAACTAGGGATCGCAGACGCTCTCGCCGACGGTCCGATGACCGCAAAGCAGGTCGCCGCTCGTGTCGACAGCGACGCAGACACCACTCATCGGCTGCTGCGCGGCGCGGTGGGTTGCGGTCTCTGCAGCATGGATCGCCGCACCGGGACGGTGGCTCTGACCCGAATGGGCGCCGTGCTGCGCAGCGATCACCCCGCCTCACTTCGCGCGTGGATCCGCTACAAGGGCATGCGGTCGACCGTCGAGGCCTGGGGTGGGCTCGCTGACAGCGTCCGCACCGGCAACAGCTCGTTCGCCGTCGTGCACGGAATGTCGGTGTGGGAATGGTTCGCCGCCCATCCTGACGAGGGCCAGATATTCGCGGCGACGATGCGACAGGCTACCGAGATCAGCGCCCGCGCCATCGCTCGCGCCTATCCGTGGCCGGCCGGCGGCGTGGTGTGCGATGTCGCCGGAGGCATCGGCACGCTGTTGTCGGTGGTGGTGACCACCGCCCGCGTTCGGGGAGTCCTTGTCGACAGTCCGGCCATGCTCGCGCAAGCGCAGCAGTTCCTTCGCGAGCGCGGTGTCGCCGATCGCGTCGAGCGAGTGGAGGGTGACATTCTCGGCACTTTCGACGTCGAAGCCGATGTGTATCTGCTCAAGGACGTCCTCCACGACTGGGACGAGGAGCGTTGTGCGGCCGTCCTCGAGGCTGTGGCAAAGACCATGCCGAGCGGCAGCAAGCTGGTGGTGATCGAGTATCTCCAGCCCCGCAACCGCCCGAATCCGTACTCGCCGCTGCTCGACCTCCATACGCTGACCCAGCGCGACGGAGGACGACTCCGTTCGGAGGCCGAACTGGCCGATCTGTTCACCAAGGTGGGTCTGCGGCCCACCGGTCGCCGGTTCTCGGTCGTCCCCCACGATCTCGTCGAGGCCGAGAAGGTTTGACGGGGCTTCGGCGACGGTTCGGGGAGGGTGGGAATGGGTATTCGCCTCGCCGTGTCAAGCATGCGCACGCTGGTCCGGTCGACGGTTGTGCTGACGGCATTGCTG
The DNA here is from genome assembly GCF_001650495.1 of Mycolicibacterium iranicum. GTDB lineage: Bacteria > Actinomycetota > Actinomycetes > Mycobacteriales > Mycobacteriaceae > Mycobacterium > Mycobacterium iranicum_A. The sequence goes on from NZ_LWCS01000002.1 coordinate 111,559, forward strand.
GTGAGCTCGGTGGCGGGGTCAACGCCTGCGTCCGCCGCCGACCTCGACGATTACCTCTGGGAACGCCGACCACTGCTCGTCTTCGCGCCGACCGTGAGCGACCCGCGCCTTGTCGAGACGCTGAACCGGATCGAAGCCACCCGGTGCGACTTCGTCGAGCGTGAGATGGTCGCAGGCGTGGTTGTGGCTGCCGGCACAGGCACCTTCGACGGGCAACCGATGGGAACCGGTGAGCCGAAACGACTCGCGGATTTGTACGGGGTGGACAGTGACGGGTTCACGGTGGTGCTGATCGGCAAGGACGGTGGCGAGAAGTTCCGCGTGGACGAGGTGCCGGATCTGCAGACGTTCTACGCCGTTGTCGACGGAATGCCGATGCGTGGCCGTGAGGCGCAATCGAATCCGAGCCGGTGCTGATGCCGAAGATGCACACAGGGCTTGTGGTCGCTTGCTCAGCGCTTCTGGCGGTGTCGTGTGGCAGCGTCGGGCAGAGGGCTGACGCGGACATGACGACAAGCGCTCCGGCTACCGTCGCGGACGCCTCCGAGGTCGTTCTGGTCGATCTCCGCGACGCCGACGAGGTGGCTCGTTGGACCACGGTCAACGATCCCGTGATGGGCGGCAAATCCACGTCAAGGATCGCCTACGCCGAGGGTGGCCTCGTGTTCTCCGGCACCATCTCGCTGGAGAACAACGGCGGGTTCGCCTCGGCGCGCGGACCTCAGAATCCTGAAATCGGCCGCAGGGCAACGGGTGCCGACTCACTGCGGGTGAGCGCGGTAGGAGACGGCAAGACCTATCTGTTGAAAGTGGGCGAGGCCGGGCAGTCGTGGTCCTATGTTCAGAGGTTCGCCACCGAGCCCGGTGTAGGACGCAGCTACAGCTTGCCCGTCGCCGGTTTCGAGCCGGTCGGCCAGCGTCTCGACCCCGAACCGAACGCCCCGGCCACGCTGGACCCATCGACCATCAATCAGGTTTCGCTCTACATCCTCGACAAACAGCAGGGCCCCTTCGAGATCACCGTGAGCGCAATCGACGCCGTACCGGCATGACGGACCAGCCCGATATCTCGCCGCCCGGTTGGCTGTCCGCGACGGTCCAGACCTACCTACGGGTGTATCACCGGCATGAGGTTCGCGTCGACGCCCCGGTGCCCGACAGGCCTGTGCTCTTCGTGTGCAACCACGGTTTCGGCGGGGTCATCGATCTGAACGTGGCGGCATTCGTCGCGGCGCGGCAGGCCGCGGGAGTCACCCGGCCCACCACTGCGATGGTGCATCAGATTGCGTGGACCCTCGGCGTCGGGTCGGTGGTCGAACGTCTTGGCGGCACCCCGGGCAGCCGGGAGGCGGCCGACGAGGCCTTTAAGGCCGGCCACCATGTTCTCGTCTTTCCTGGCGGTGACGTCGATGCCGGGAAATCGTGGCGGGACCGGAACACGATCAAGTTTCACGGTGCGGGGTTCGCACGCCTGGCACAGGAACACCGGGTTCCCATCGTGCCGGTGGTGACGGCAGGGGCAGGTGAATCGCTGCTGGTACTGAGCGACGGACAGGCTGCCGCCCGGGCGCTTCGCTTACCGAAGCTGCTGCGTATCAAGGCTCTTCCCCTCAGCGTGTCCATTCCCTGGGGCGTGAACCTCGGCGTGGTCGGCCTGCTGCCCTATCTTCCGCTGCCTACCAAGCTCGTCACCGCGGTGATGCCCGAGATGGTTCCTGAAGCGGACGAGTCCCCCGAAGAACTCGCTGAGCGAGTTCGGCAGGCCATGCAGGCTCGGCTCGACATCCTGACCGATGGGCGCACACCGCTTCTCGGGTGAACGATGAACGACTCACCTTGAAATGAGCCGCACCGGGAGGTGCTCGAGGCGGTGAATGATGTTGTTGAGGGCCCACTTCGGCTCGGCGACGATCTCGATGCGGTCGACGCGCTCGAGCAGCGCTTGCAGCATGGCGGTGGTCTCCAACCGTGCCAGGCCCTGGCCGGCACATGCGTGTGCGCCGCTGCCGAATCCGACGTGGCGCCCCGCATTCTTGCGGATGTCGAACACGTCGGGGTCCTCCCATTCCCGTTCGTCACGGTTGGCGGAGGCGTACATCACCAGCACACGTGCCCCCGCAGGGAGCTGCACATCGCCGATGCTGCTGTCGTGTAGCAGCTTTCGGGTGAAAGCGCGCAGTGGTGACTCGAACCGAACGATCTCGTTGACGGCGTTGGGCAGCAGGGTGGGCTCGTCTTTGAGCAGCTGCCACTGTTCGGGATGACTGGCGAACAGATACAGGGCACTCGAGATGGCACTGATCGTCGTGTCGAGAGACGGAGCGATGTAGTCGATGAGCAGAGGCGGCACCTCCTGGGCTGCCACGCTGCCCTCGTCGACGGCGGCGAGTAGCTCGTGCGCCATGCTTCCCGGCAGCACATTGCGTTCGCGCACGACCCGTCTCGCGAAGCGCAGCATGTGCAGACTGCGTGGTACCGCCTTCAGCGCCCGCAGGTTCGCCGGACCGAGAATGTCGAATGTCGCTGCCGCCCAGGGAAGTAGGTGGCCGCGCTGATCGCGAGGCCAGCCCACCAGATCCGGGACCACAGCCAGCGGAAGGGCGGTGGCAAGATCGGACACCGCGTCCACCGTCCCCCGGCGCACGGCGTAGTCGACGAGGCACCGGGCCTGCGCGTCGACGTCGTCGCCCAACGTGCGCAGGGCTCGGGGCATCAGCCGGTGGGCGACCAGCTTGCGTCGCCGCTCATGATCGGCACCGTCGCTGTTGAGGGTGGTGCCGTGCGACAACCGGTTCGCCACCGGGTTGGCGGCCACGCCGTGTCCGGACAGGAACCTGCCGTCGTCACGAAGGGTCTCCTTGCATTCGGCATAGCGTGGCAGTGCATAGAGGCGATGGCGGGGCAGCCACACCACCGGCCCCAATTCGCGCAGAGTCCGATAGTGCGGGTGGGGATCGAGAAGCGCCGCGCGCGTGTAGATATCACGCCGGTACACCGGCAGCGCCGTTCGTTGTCGAAGCACGTGCTCAATCCTTTGCGGGGTGGACGGCGCCGGTTCGCGCGGCTGAGTGATCGAGGACGAACACGGGCAGGGCCCGACACACCGCGGTGATGTCACGACCGGCGGTCAGCACGGTGCGGTCGGGCCTGACCACCGCCGCTGTGACGTGATGGCGGTCGAGCCAGCGGCCCAGCTCTGATCCCGCCTCGGCGAGCACCGCCCTCGCGCCACGGGCCGAGAGCATCTCCTCCTGCGCCCGGGTCAGCGGTGCGCTGGTGATCAGGCCGAATCCGAGCCCCAACTTGTCATCCAGGCGAATGTAGTTGTCCAGCAGCGCATTCGGACATAGCGCTCCGGCTATGCCACGGGTACGCAGGGTGCGGCGGACAAGCGGCGAGGGCCGCAGCGACGGAGTCTGCGAATCGGTGAGCTTGGCTCTGAGCCCCGGTAGCGCGTGTAGCCGCGGCAGCACGAGCGCCCGCGCGAGCGTACCGATACGACCGCCGGAGGTCATCGCGCGCCCGATGTTGAGCGCCATGAGAATCATGTGGCGAGCGTGCGGACGACGCTCAGCCTGGTAACTGTCGAGGGTCTCCGGCGCCAGATCGCCACGGTGCACACCGGCGATCTTCCACGCCAGGTTCATTGCGTCGCGCAGACCGGCACCCATTCCCTGGCCGATGAACGGCGGGGTGAGGTGAGCGGCGTCACCGAGCAGGAAGATGTTGCCTCGGCGCCACCGGTCGGCGAGTTGAGCACGGAAGGTGTACTCGGCGACGCGGATCACCCGCAGATCGGCGTCGTCGACGTGCCGGGTCCAGGGGGCGATGAGCGGGCGCAGGGCGGAGAGGGTGGCGAAGTCGTCGGCAGATTCCCGGTCGAGGAGGCGGAACTCCCAGCGGTAGCGGGTGGGACCGATCCGCATGTAGGTGCCTGCACGGTGGCCATCGCACAGCTGATGCACACCGTCCCACTGACGCAGGTCGGCCTCGGTCTCGATGTCGATCACCAGCCATCGCTGATCGAACTTCAAGTTGCGCATGGCCGTTCCGATTGTTGCGCGCACCATGCTGTTGGCGCCGTCGCATCCCAGCACGTAGTCCGCGGTGATCACCGACTCGTGATCACCGCAGCGGTCGCGCACGCTCAGGCGGAGGGGCTGCGCACCCGACGGCGGAGCCACGTCGAGCACCTCCGTGTCGCCGCGCAAGCGCGCGTGAGGGTAGCGGGACAGGTTGGCGCGCAACAATTCTTCCAGTTCGGGCTGGTCGAACATGCTGGCTGCAGGAAAGCCGTTACGCGTCAGCTCTGTATCACGATCGAACTGCGCCAGCACGGTCATTGCGCGGTCGACGAGCCGCAGACCACGGGCAGGACGGGAGATGGCGGTGAACTCATCGGCCACCCCGAGCCGGCCCAGGATGCGGCGCACCTCGTCGTCGAGGTGAACGGCCCGCGGCTGCGGATACACGTGCGGCCACCGGTCGAGCACGAGGGTGTCCACGCCGTACTGGGCCAGCAGGGTCGCGGCTGTGATCCCGGTGGGCCCTGCGCCGACCACGACAACCGAGACGTGTTCGGCCGGCGCGTCGTTCGCCGCGGCTGTCATTGCCGGTCGATCTCGAAGTTCACCGCGAACGACTTCACGATCCGTTCCACGGCGGCGCGGTCGGCTGCGGAATCGAGAGTGATGACCACCAGGGGCGCCCCGGCACTGACCTGGCCGCTGACGCTCAGCACTCCGGGCTGATCGACGAGGGCGTCGGCCAGCGCGTGTTCGGCGGCGATCGCACGCAACGGCACCTTGTACGGCTTGCCCACGTCGGTCACGGGGATCGCGTCGATCACGGTGACCGCCTTGGGCACCGCCGCGCGTTCGCTGATCCGCTTGCCGACGTAGGCGGCGAGATCGTCACCGGTCACGCTGGCACCGGCCCGCACGGCGACGAACGCGACGGGGACCTCTCCTGAATGGACGTCCGGTCGCGCCACGGCAGCGGCCGAGGTGACATCGGGATGAGCGAGCAGCGCATCCTCGATCAGCGCGGGATCGATGTTGTGGCCGCCGCGAATGATGAGATCTTTGGCCCGCCCAGCCAGGTAGACAAAACCCTCGTCGTCGACGCTGGCCAGATCCCCGGTATCGAGCCAGCCGTCACGCAGGGCGCCTCGCCCGTCGAGCACGTGGCCGTCGTCAGTGCGCGCGACGACATAGCCGGGGAAGACCGTCGGCCCGCTGATGGTGAGCGTCCCGACCCGACCCGCTGGCAGCTCCCGCCAGGCGCCGTCGTCACCGACCTCGACAGCTCTGACGCGCTGGTAGGGCATCCGCTGTCCGACCGAACCCGACCGCGGGTGGTCGGCGAAGTTGCGGGCACTGGCGCAGGTGGCCTCGGTGAGCCCGTACCCCTCGACCAAACTGACCCCCGTCGCCTCCAGGAAGTCCTTCCGCACCGTGTCGGGAAGCGCCGAGGCACCCGACACCGCGGATGTCAGGCTGGAGATGTCGGAGTCGACGGGAATCTGGGCAAGCACGGCGTAGACAGTCGGCACGGCGCTCATCGCCGCCAGCCGGTAGTGCTCCACGATGCGCCAGAAGTTCTGGTACAGACCCATATCGCGGTATCCCAGCGGCCCGGCCCATACCACCGGCTGGCCTCGGAGCAGGGGTGCCAGCAGCGTGACGATCAAGGCGTTGACGTGAAACAGCGGAAGCCCGGCGAACACCACGGCGTCCTCATCTAGGTCGGCGCTGACGGCGACCATCCATGCGTCGGCCACTTCGTTGCCGTGGGTGTGCGCGGCGAGTTTCGGTGTACCGGTGGTGCCCCCGGTATGGAAAAGTGCTGCCAAGTCGGCTGATTCAGCATGACCGTCGTCGAGTGGCTGGGCATCGTGCTCGGCGGCCAGCTCCGACAGGTAGGCCACGGTGATTCCGGGCAGATCCCGCAGCGGCGCCGGTGGTCCTTCTGCCAGCGTCGGCCGCAGCAGCACCACGGTGTCGATCAGCCCCGCGTCTGCGAGGGCGGCTGCGCGTTCCACCCCGGCTGAATCGAGGTCGGGCGCCGCGGTGATCACGATGCGCGCACCCGAGAGCCGCGCCAGCTCGGCGACGTGCTCGCCGGACAGCGATCCGTTGATGGGCACCGCGATGCCCGCGGCCTGAGCGGCGAGGGTGGCGGTGATGAGCTCATCACAGTTGGGGCTGATCAGCAGCACTGCGTCGCGTCGACGGACACCTAAGTGGCGCAGCACCTTTGCTGCACGCGTCACATCGGCGGCCAGTTCACCAAAGGTTCGACATGCGCTTCTCGAGTAGTCGGATCCGTCGGGCAGAACGGTGACAGCAGTGCGGTCAGGCCATAACCGAGCGGCGCGTCGGACGACGTCGTAGGTACATGCCGGCAGGCCGCGCCGATCCAGCGGGATCTCCTCGATGGCGGTGATGTCCTCCGGTGACTGGGCTCTGGGCCAGAGCAGATCTGCACTCACGCGTGCCGCACCGCCCACCGCTGGGTACCAAGATCGAGGGCGCCGTCATCGGTGGCGATGGAGGCCTCGACGATGTCGCCGTGCTGTAGGTACTTCGGGTTGTTGGCTTGCCGGGAGAAGAACGCCTTCCACTTGACCGCCGGCGGGAGGAGATTGCCGATCATCTCGATCGGTTTGGGCGGAGCGGTAAGCGCGGTACCTGCCGGCGTTCCGGTGAGGATGAGATCCCCGGCAGCCAGGTCCTGGAATCGGGTCAGGGACTGGAGTGCCTGCAGGGGGCGATACAGCATGTCGCCCTCGACGACTGAGTTCTGGCGTTCCTCGCCGCTGACGCTCAGCCGTAGGCGCAGATCGCCGAAACGCGCCAGCTCCGCGGGGTCGAGAAGTACCAGCGTCGGCCCCACGGGCGTGAACGTCGGGTACGACTTGGCCTCGTAGAACTGGGTCTGCGGCAGCTGGATGTCGCGTGCGGATACGTCGTTGGTGATCGTGAGGCCCGCGATGTACCCCGCGAGGTTGGCATCGGTGATCGTGGTGCCCACCGGGACGTCACGTCCGATCACAAGCCCGATCTCGATTTCGTAATCGAGCAGGTTCACGTGCGAGGGCCGAACCACCTCGTCGAAGGGGCCGCTGATCGACGCGGACGATTTCCGAAAGAACGTCAGTGGCACCGTCTTTGGGTCCATCCCGGAATCCCGGACGTGGGACTCGAAATTGGTCATCTGGGCGATCACCCGGCACGGGGCGGTGACCGGCGACAGCAGGGTGAGCTCGTCGGCGGCGACCGAGCCCTGCGAGGATGCCGCGGCCTCGATGGCCGCGCGGTCGGTGAGGAGCTCGCCCGTGCTGGTGGCGGTGGTCGCGATCTTGGCCGCGCCGCTGCGGGTCTGCACCCACCAGCCGTCGGTCGTGCGGAGAACGGAGATGGTCATTGCGTGGCAACTTTCAGTAGGCCGATGAGTCGGTTGAGGTCGAATTCGTTGTCACCGCGCAATGCGGTGAACATCGAGGTCACTTGGTGCCGTGCTGCGCGGGGGCTCGCGTCGAGGAAGTCCTTGGTCGCCGGGGGCCCCCACTGCGCCAGCCCCGAGGCGGTGAACGGGGCCCAGCCGGGTTCGAGCGTGTTGTCGAACATGTCTCCGTCGGCGAAGTGCTCGACGAGGAAACCGTCGGGATCGCGCCAGTAGTCGAACAGCTGGCTGCCCTGGATGTGGCGGCCGATGCCCCAGGAGCGGAAATAGCCTCGCTCGCTGAGGTATTCACCACCGGCCGCCAGCGCGTCGAGGTCACTGACCTCGTAGGCCGAGTGGACGTAGCGGTTCGCCGGCCCGAGGGCGAGCGCGAGGGTGTGATGGTCGGCGGGGCTGCTGCCGCGGTCGCATCTGATGAAGCTCATTGCTGGTCCGCGATCCCGCTGTCCCGGGAAGAACAGGAAGTCGCTGACGATCATGCCGACCGTGTCCAGATACCAGTTCAGCGTTCGCAGATACGTGGTGGACTGCAGCACGACATGACCCAGCCGCTGCACACGCGCGGGTACCCGCGGTGGGCGCACCGTGGCGTTGATCCGCGCATCAACGATTCCGGTATTGCGGACCTGCGCTGTCTGTTCCGGCTGGGCGGGCAGGGTGTGCATGCCGGCGACGACTTTCACCGCGATGCCGCTGGGATCGGTCAACTGCACCGCCACTCCCCCCATCGACTCGGGGAGCGGATGCAACGTGGCGCCGGTCTTGTCGGCGAGGCGCACGAGGTCGACCTCCTCGGCGGCACGCAGCGCGAGCCCGGTGAAGCTGGTGTTCCGACCGCGCCGCACGATCACGCAGGGCGAGCCGGCTTTCGTCCCGCGCAGATGCAGCTCCTGGGGGTCCCGCAGGGCGACACCGAACCCGAAGGCGCGGGCGAATGCCTCGGCGCGGACGAGGTCGGGTTTGTCGAACTCCAGCCACGCGATGTCCTCGACGCGGATGATCGGGTCTCGCGACCGGCCGGGGTGCTCGCCGGCCACGGCGCCGCGTTCGCTGTGCAGATTTCGATGCCCGTCGGACGTGGGCGTCACCGCGTGCGTCACAACTCAGCCTCCTAACGGGAAGGTAGTTGAGGAAATCGTCACATACGAGTTTATCCTCAGTCAATAGTTGCTGACGAAATCCTCAAGTATGAGGGCGGCTGGTATCTTCAGCGCATGGACGTGCAGGAGCGCGACCCCTCGTCGCCTGTCACCCCGGTGAACCGCTTGCAGCGGCGCAAGCTGAAAACCCGCAGCGCGCTGGTGCGCGCGGCTCAGCGTTTCATCGCCGAAGGGAAGGTCAACGTCCCGATCCTGGAGATCACCCAGGCGGCGGATGTCGGCATGGGGTCCTTCTACAACCACTTCTCCAGCAAGGAGGAGTTGTTCGACGCGGCCATCGCAGACGCGCTCGACAATCTCGGCGCCCTGCTGGACGGTTTCACCGGATCGACGGCAGACCCCGCGGAGGCCTTCGCAGCCAACTTCCGCCTGACGGGTCGACTCTTCCGCTACCGCCCGCAAGAAGCGGCACTACTGCTTGCCAACGGCGGATCGCTGATTCTGTCTGATCGTGGATTGTCTCCGAGGGCGCTGCGCGACATCGCCGCGGCCATCGAGCGCGGACGATTCACCATCCCCGACGCCGAACTGGGCCTGGCCATCGCCGGGGGCATGCTCGTCGGCCTCACCACATTGCTGCGTGAACGCCCCGAGCGCGATACGGACGACACCGTCGACGAGGTGACGGAGAGGTTGCTGCGCACACTGGGTATGACCCCGGCCCAAGCCAGGGCGACGTGCCGAAAACCGCTACCCGACATCGCAGCTCTGCACGATTCACCCGCCGACTGGCCCACCCCGATGTCGCTCGACGCCTGACCGCTGAATCTTCTCTCCCCATTGTTGGGATCGGTAGCGATCCGGCGCTGTGTACTTACACACCATGACGACACACACGCGCAAGCGCTACATCGCCGGAGCTTTGATCTCGGCCACCCTCGCCGGAACCGGGATGGGTATGGCCGTCGGTACGGCCGAGGCCCAGGTCCCTCCGGGCGGGCCCTACACCTGGTGCCCCGGCGATCCGCCGGTCGAGACCGGGAACAAGAAGTTCAACCCCGTCCGCTGGGACGAAGGCATCTGCCACGAGTACTGGTTCGTCTACCACGGCCAGGGCAACGTCGCCCAGAACATCTGGGACGGACCGAATCCTCCCGGACCGCCCCCCGGGCAGGGAGTTGGAGTTCCTCCTCCACCGCTGCCGCCGGGCTGGTGCTGGTCGCTGTTCCTCGCCGGACCCTGCCCGCCGGGGGTTCCAGGACCGCGCCTCGGTTAGGACCAGTCATCACGGAGTGAGTGCCAGGAGCAATCGCACGAGTTCGGCTTGCCGGTGCGTACCGGTCTTGTCGAAGATGTGGTGAACGTGGGTCTTGACCGTCGCGAGCGATAGCGCCATATCGTCCGCGATCGGTGTGAGGCCATCGCCACGCATGACACGTACCGCCACGTCGGCTTCGGCGTTTGTCAAGCCGAACAGCCGCATCAGCAACACCTTTGGGGGTTCGCGTTCCAGCTCGGGATCGACGATCGTCACCAAGGCTCCGGCTGTCAGTGGCAGCACGTGGATGATGTACGCGCGTTTTCCCGATGGCCGGCCGCACGTCAGCGAGTCGCCCATGCGGGCGCCGTCAGGTTGGGCTACGCATGCGCGGCTGATGCTCCTGTACAGAAGGTCGCTGGTGAACACGCAGTCGGACGCGAGGCGCCTGGAGCGCATACACAAGCCGTCTCCCGCACTCAAGATCTGTTCGGCTTCCGTATTTTCCTGTCGCACATCGTGATTCGCCGCGACGACGACCATGCCGTGCCGAGATGTGTCGATGACTGCGGTGACGTCATCTGCGTAGGCTGCCAGATCCTCGATGTGATTCTGGGTGTGGAGGGCCTGCTGGAGGTGCGGAACGATCGCACTCAGGAATTCGACCCGCTCGGGCGTCTCGAACGGTTGGCCTCGTTCCGGGGCCACGGCCAGAAAGCTCGTCGGAGTCGCGCCGACCGCCAGCCTCAGAAACAATCCCTCGCACATGTCGTAGGGACGCATGAAGTCGGCGTAGAACTCCGAATGCTTGGTGAGCGCCACCAGTTCTGGCCCGGTTCTGATGAGGCCGACGGGGCCGTCCTCGACTGCATCAAGGACACAGTCGATCGAGTAATAGTGCTGGCGATAGTGCGTACTCACCTCGTCGGGCACAGTGATCGCCATCACCGAGCGGGAGCTCCCTGCCCCCAGGAAGAGCCCCGATCCGGTCGCCCCGAGAACGTGACTGATCTCAGTCAGCGCCACCGTCCAGTTCTCCGACCGGATCGAAGAGGCGTAAATGGCGGAGACTACGCGCGAGAACTCGTCGATGGTGACCATTGCCAACTCCGACGGCCTTGCCTGCTTCGCAGCATCGGCGCCCCCTCCCACCTGCGGATGGCTGTGAACTGTAACCCGACTACCGCCCCTCCGGTGAGGCTTCGGGCCGTCCACACCAGATTATTTAACGTAAGAGTTATTTATTGAGTGTCAGTTGCGGTGTGACCCGAGATTCGAGGTGCGCGCGGCACGTCCTCGGCAATCTGGCGATCGGGTGGAGGTCGTGTGGTCAGGAGACGGGCCCGCCTCGACTGTGAGGCGCACCACGGTGGAAAGACGTTCGGTTGGGTTGCCGCGACGCGACTGAAATCATGGACGGACTGACAGTTGAGGACACACCATGCGCACCAGCTCTGACGACGGCATCCTGCAGCCCGGCGACACCTGCTGGCGAACTGCTCGCGCGGACCGTTTCGGCCGCATCGTCGACGGGGCCGACTACCTCGCGGATGTGAAGTCGGCGATGTTGCGCGCCAAGCACCGCATCATGCTGATCGGGTGGGACTTCGACTACCGGACCGCGTTCGAGGCCGACGGTGGTTCGCTGCCCGGGCCCAACCACCTCGGTCCGTTTCTCCATTGGCTGATATGGCGCCGGCCGGATCTGCGGGTGTATCTGCTCAAGTCGAATTTGCGTCTGCTGGCCGCTTTTGACGGATTCTGGTTCGGTATCGCGCCGGTCGGCCTGCTCAATCTCGTCACGTCGCCCCGCATGCACTTTGCCGTCGACGGTGCACACCCGCCCGGGGCAGTCCACCATCAGAAGATCGTGGTCGTCGACGACACGGTGGCGTTCTGCGGCGGAATCGACCTGACCCTCGGACGGTGGGACACGCGGCAACACCTGGGCGACGATTCGCGCCGGAAAGGAGCGGGGCAGCCCTACGGCCCGCGCCACGAAGTCGCGACAGTATGTGACGGCGACGCGGCGCGCGCGCTGGCCGAGCAAGCCCGCTACCGATGGCACACCGCCACCGGCGAGCAACTCGAGCCGATAATCACGCCGCGTAAGATCTGGCCGCGCGGTGTCCGGGAACCGCTGCGTGACGTCGAGATCGGCATCGCCAGAACCCTGCCTGCGCTCCCTCAGCGCGAGGAGGTTCGCGAGGTCGAGGCACTCAACATGGCCGCCGTCGCCGCGGCCGAAAAGGTGATCTATCTGGAGAACCAGTATCTGGCTGCCCGCACATTGGCCGAGGCGCTGGCCGGGCGACTGAAAGAACCAGACGGGCCAGAGGTCATCATCGTGTTGCCGCGAAGTTCCGAGAGCAGGCTGGAGCAGCAGTCGATGGACAGCGCCCGGCAGCGACTGCTTCGGTTGCTGTGGGACGCGGACACGTACGGCCGCCTGGGTGTGTACTGGCCCGTATCCCGCGGTGGTGTTCCCGTCTACATCCACTCCAAGGTGATGGTGATCGACGACCGTCTGCTGCGGATCGGCTCCTCGAATCTCAACAACCGGTCGCTGGGGTTCGACAGCGAATGCGACGTCGCACTTGAGGCGGTGCCTGGCTCCGATGACCACGCGGCAATCGCCGGCGAGATCGCCTACGCCAGAGACGATCTGCTGGCCGAACATCTCGGGGTCTCCGTGAAAGAATTTCGCGCCGAGATCGACAGCCAGGGTTCGCTTCTCGCCGCAGTCAATTCACTGCGCACCGCCGGTCGGTCGCTGCGCAGGTTCACCAGAACCCAGACATCAGCCGACGCCGGTCCCTTCGCGGAGAATGACCTGATGGACCCGCCGAGTGTGCCCGAATCAGTGGCCAAAGGCGTGCTCACCCTGGTCACCGGAGCAGCGCTCTGGCCGCTGACCCGCCTTGCACCGCAGGCGGTTTCGACCGTGCGATCGCTGTCCGACGCGGCGGCGGCACTGCGCAACGTGGCGGAGTCGCTGCGGGACAACCCCGACGGTTGATCGGACCATGATCATGCGCCACCACGCGAAGGCACGTTTTACCGTCGACGGCCGGCACGTCGCGGTTCACGCCCTGTTGTGCGGAACGGTCACGGTCAAGCGGTCTCACGCTGTCTGCTGCGTACCTGAACGGACACCCGCGCCGCTGCGCTTCTTGACGATCCTGATCGATCGGAGATTCGCCGAACCGATGCCCATCTGGTGCTACGCCATCGAGCATCCCGAGGGCCTTTTCATCGTCGACGCCGGCGCGTCACCGTCATACAACGACCCCGCATCATGGGCTCCCGATACCCGGACGGGCTCGGTCATTCGGTCATTCATCAAACTCGACGTCAACGACGGAGAAACGCTGCCCGACCGGCTCATCGGGGCTGGGCTCACGCCCAGCGCGGTGCGCGCCGTCGTCCTGACCCATCAACACGTCGACCATACGGGGACGGTGCCGGCCTTTCCGTCATCCGAAATCTGGACCACAGAAGCCGAGGACGCCGCAGCCGCCCGGATCGGCGCGCTGCACTGGCGATGGCGCGACGCCTCGACCAGGATCCGCTACGTCGACCGCGACGGCGAGGACACCGACCTCGGTGCGGCCGCGAACCTCACCGGCGACGGGACCATCACGGCCATCCATACGCCCGGACACACACCAGGGTCTGTGACGGTGAGGCTACGTACCGATCAGGCCGATATCTGGTTCACCGGCGATACCTCATTCACCTCCGCAGGAATGGATCCCGGCGCGCCGACCGCGGGCATCCACACCGATATGCGCCAAGTTCGGCAACTGCAAGGGCGCTTGCGGGATGCGGGCCTCCTGCTCCCCTCCCACGATGCCTCCGTACCCGATCGGCTCGATGCTGCGGGGAGCGGCGTCACATCGCGTAGCGGTGCACCGTCTCAGGATGGATGACAATCCGGACCCACTGCTGGTTCAACATCTCCGCGAGATCGCTTGCGCGGCGAGCATCATCGAGATTCCAGTACCGTGCCGCCAGCCGCTTCAGCACCGCGTTCGCCCCGTCGTCGGTGACCGTTGCGGTGCCGGCCACCGCCACCCACCGTTCCCGCTCGCCGACGGGAGCGGTCACGACGAGTGACGCGCGCGGGTCTCGTCGCAGCCGGCGAACGCGCACGGTATCCGGAGCACTGAACAACTGCACCTCCACGGATTCGGTGACCTCGAACCACACGGGCCTCGGCTGCGGCGGAAGCGGACCGTCGGCAGTGGACAGGAAGCCGTAAAGGGGACGCCGGAGTAGTTCCAGATCTTCGTCCGTCAACCCGCTCATCGCGTCCACGCTCCCGTGACCGCCACGCGCAGCACGTAGTCCTCGAAGGTGCGAGCCGGGCGCCCGAGGACGACGGCGACGTCCTCGGTGGTTTCGGCGATCACACTGCTGCCCATCAACTCGAACATCTCCGCGACGTGCTCGGCGCCGCCGCGATCGACTCCCTGTCCGACGAGCGCCTCGACGTACTCCTGGGGGGTGATGCGCCGGTAGGAGATCGACTGGCCGCAGGCTCGGGAGATGAGGTCAACAGCCTCCTCGAAGGTGATGGACCGGGGCCCGCTCAACTCGTAGATGCGTTCTGTGTGCCGACCGGGGTCGGTAAGAACATGCGCGGCGACGTCGGCGACGTCCTCCAGGTCAATGAATGGCTCACCGACATCACCTGCGGGAAGAGCCAATTCACCGTCGAGCAGAGGTTGGTGCCAGAGCTCTTCGTCGAAGTTCTGCGCGAAGTTGTTCGGCCGCAGAATCGTCCACGGTACGCCCGAGGCCCGTACTGCCTCCTCGGCATCGCGCATGTCGCGGCCGAACGACGAGTCCCCCCAGTCGTCGGCGCCGCGGCCGGATAGCAAGACGAGGTGCCGCACGCCCGCCGCCCCCGCCTGCGCCGCGAACTCGTGGACCGGCCCGGGCACCGCCGGCGGCACAACGTAGACGGCTCTGACACCGTGCAACACAGCGTTCCAGCCGCTCGGATCGGCCCAGTCGAACGCAATGTCGGTGCGCCGCGAGACAGCTCGGACGGGGAGGCCCTTCAGCCGGAGCCGGGCCGCGACCCGTCGCCCGGACTTGCCGCTCGCCCCCAGAACAAGAGTGGTCGAATCGTCCATGAGGTCGAGTCAACTCGCTTCCTTCGGACGAGTACATGGGTGAGGAGCCAAAAAACCTGTGTGATCGTCTAACCTCAATGACATGGATGCGTTCGGTGACCTGTTCCGGGGTGTGCGGGCGCAGGGCTCGCTGTTCGGCAGCTCGCTCCTGACACCGCCCTGGGCGCTGCACTTCGTGGACGGCGCACCGCTGACGCTGTGCGCAGTGCTCGGCGGCGGTGGGTGGATCGTTCCCGAGGACGGCGCGCCGCAACGCCTCGACTCGCATGAGACGGTCGTGGTGCGTGGGCCCGGCACCTTCACCTTCGTCGACGACCTCGACACGGCGGCCGAGCCGATCGCCTGCGGCGAGTTCTGCGCGACACCCGAGCTCGGCGGCACCCGGCACCGCCTCGGTTGGAGTGACAGCGGAAGCGGTAACGGCGCCACGACGTTGATCGTGGGTGCCTACCCCGTGCGCGGTGAGATCAGCCGCCGCCTTCTCGATGCCCTACCGGTCGTGCTGCATGTGGGGTCCGGCGAATCGGGTGACGCGGTCCTCGACCATGTGGCGGCCGAGGTCGCGATGGATGTGCCCGGACAGCAGGTGGTGCTCGATCGACTGCTCGACTGGATGCTGGTGTGCACGATCCGGGAGTGGTTCGACCGGCCCGGCGGTGAGCCGCCGACCTGGTGGGCGGCTCAGCGGGATCCGGTGGTCGGCGACGCGCTGCGGCTGCTGCATGACGATCCGGCGGCACCGTGGACGGTGCGGGCACTCGCCGAACGCATCGGGGTGTCCCGGTCGACGCTGGCGAAACGCTTCTCCGATCTGATGGGCGAGGCCCCTCTGACCTATCTGACACAGTGGCGGATGGCGCTGGCGGTGGACCGATTGGTCGACGAACCGACGTCCTCCATCGCCGAGGTGGGTCGCTCCGTCGGCTATGCCGATCCTTTCGCGTTCAGTGCGGCGTTCAAGCGGGTGCGTGGCATGAACCCGCGCGATTTCCGACGCGAGGCACTGGGCGCATGACGTTGGCGGTCAATCCAGGATCGCTGTCGCTTCGACCTCGACAAGGACGTCGGGCTCGAACAAATAGTCCACTCCGATCAGAGACGCCGGCGGCATCGGTGCCGGCAGTCCTATCTCAGCGGCCACCTGCTCCACTCCGGCCATGAACGAGCTGATCTTCTCCGGTACCCACTGCGTGACGTAGAACGTCAGTCGAACGACATCATCGAAGGTCGCGCCGGCCGCTGCGAGTCCGATTGCGGTGTTGCGCAACGCATGCGCGACCTGGCCCGCCAGATCGCCCGTGGCGACAGGCGTTCCGTCCGCCGTCCGGGCGGTCTGTCCACTCACGTGCACATGGCGGGTGCCGGTGCCGACGGCGACGTGGTGGTACGGAACGGGCTGCATCAGACCTTCGGGCGACAGATACCGGACAGACATGGGCGCTCCTCATGGGTGTTGTCAGGAATGGTGAATCAAATGTTCTTCGGCCGCATCAGGCCGCCGAGTTCGGCCACTCTGCTCGCCGCCCGAGAACGGGTTGGCGGCGCCGGCCGTGGCCCCACCCGGCATCCCAGGGCCACCGGCCCCTGTCGTCTGCCCACACCAGCTGCAGAGCGCGGATATTCGGGCCGAACAGGTCGACGGCGAACTTGAGGTGCACATCGGGGTGCTCGACTTCGACGACCTCGATGAGAAACCGATCCTCGTAGTCGATGTGGACCGCCGGCGCCAGCGCGGTGCCCTCGTCCACGATCATGTGCCCGATGGAGTTGAGGACGCGGCATGCAACATCAGGCGACAGGCCGGTCATCATCAGTTCTGGCAGACCCCGGCTATGGAGGCCGACGGTGTACGCGAACGGCCTCTTGTCACTCTCGACATACTGCACGACCCAGCCGTGGTCGCGAATGATCGCACGGAGTTCCTGCAGGTACTCCTCGGCGGTGCCGTTCGGATGGTCACAGTGCCAGCACATTGCGGCTCCCTTCTCAGTGGCGTAAGCATGCGCGCAGGGTCTGACATTGATGGCGGCACAGCGCTGCCGTCACACCGTCTCTGATGAGATGGACGTGTGGAGATCATCTGGCGCCAGCAGTACACGGAGCGGCTACGCACAGTGCGCGTCGGCTGGGACGGCACCGAGTCGGGCGCGCCGTGCTTTCCACCCGACTGGGAGCCACGATCCGACGACCTGCACTTGATTCGAATAGCGGCTGCGCATGGGGCCTGTCCGGTAGGTAGCTATACGTACCGGCGTCCACCGGCGTATTTCGAAACATCCCCGCTTGTCGACAGATTGCCGCAGGAGAGTCTGTTCGAGTTCACAGACCAGCACCGCCGGCTCCTGGCGGTGATGAGCTGGAAACTGACAGAGCCCTACTTCGACGAGGAGATCCCAGGTGTCGATCCCAAACGGCCGTACGGCGACTTCACCTTCTATCAACTGGAAATGGCGCTACATCTGGCGTTGATTCCAGCGCAGAAGCCCGCCGACCATGACCCGATGACGCCGGACATCGTCGATGCCATGACTGAGATTCACGGGCAGATGCAACCGGCGTTACAGATTTTTCTCGACCACTTCGAGATCACAGAAGGCCAAGTATTCTCGGGCGAGGACTGGGGCGGCTGGACGCGCGGTTGACGGTCAACTCTTCGACACCGCCACCACGACCTTGTCTCCGCATCGCTCCGACGCCGCCACGAATGCCTTGGCGGCATCGGTCAGGGCATAGCGATCGGTCACCAGACCGTCGAGGTCTATCCCGTTGCACGCCATCGCGATCGCGCGCGGATAGGTGTGGAGCATGCGACGCACCATCGCAAACGTCAGGCCCTTGCGGCGCGCGTCGGCGGCTGGAAAGGACGACGCGTCCTCGGAGGGGATACCGGCGAGCGCCACCCGTGCGCCCGGCCGGCTGGCAGCGACAGCAATACCGATCGCCGAGTCGGTACCGGCCACCTCGATGACGACGTCGACACCTCGGCCGCCGGTCGCATCGAGTACTGCGTCGGCGCCACCAGCGGGCGGCCACACGGCGTCGGCTCCGGCGCCGAGGGCCGACACCCGCCGGTGTGTGAGTGGCTCGACGGCGAACACCTTGGCGGCGCCCTGCTGTCGCGCCACCTGCACCACCAGCTGACCGATCGGGCCCGCACCCACCACCAGCACGTCAGCGCCCGGGCGTAGGTGGCTGACGC
Source organism: Mycolicibacterium iranicum (assembly GCF_001650495.1). GTDB lineage: Bacteria > Actinomycetota > Actinomycetes > Mycobacteriales > Mycobacteriaceae > Mycobacterium > Mycobacterium iranicum_A. The sequence continues at coordinate 129,727 of NZ_LWCS01000002.1, forward strand.
GCACTGCGTGGATCGCGACGCCCAGCGGCTCCAGCAGCGCGCCGCCGTCGTCGCTGAGCTCGTCAGGAAGCGGATAGAGTAGCCGCTCGGGCCATAGCAGGTACTCCCGCAGCGCACCGTCGACGGCGCCGTGTCCAGCGAATTGTACTGTGGGACAGAGGTTGTGCTGCCCTGCGAGGCACAGTTCGCATTCTTGGCAGGGTATCGCGGGGTCGACCGCGACGCGACGGCCCGCATACCGCCCGGTCATCGCGACCGCGGCGAACTCGTGCCCCGGCACCACCGGGTACTCGATCCGGTTCTCGCCGATGCCGCCGTCGACAAACCAGTGCAGGTCGGAGCCGCAGATACCCACCGAGGTCACCTGTAGCAGCGACCACCCCGGCGGCGGCTCACCAGGTTCCGGTTCGGTGGCCACACGCAGATCCCCGATGCCGTGCAACCGCGCCGCCCTCATCGTCGTGCGTCTGCGCTCACAGGCCGGCCGCGACATGGTGGTACACGTCGTTCCACCTGAGTTCGTGAGCAAAGCCGCGCGTCGTGGTGTCGGCGTCGATGACGAGCAGCTCGGTCTGCGTCATCTCGGCGAAGTCGTCGATCGTTTCGGTACCGAGCGCGGTCGTGAGCACCGTGTGGTGGGGCGCACCGGCCATGAGCCACGCCTCGGCCGAGGTGGACCACGAGGGCAGCGGCTCCCACACGGCGCAGGCCACGGGCAGGTTGGGAAGCTCGGCGATCGGCTCGACGACGCGAACTTCATTGGCCACCAGCCTGAATCGGCTTCCCATGTCACAGATTCCGACGACGACCGCGTCGGCGGGTGCGGCGGTGAAACGTAGCCGCACCGGGTCGTCGCGACCTCCGATGGACAGCGGATGCACCTCCAGGGTCGGGGTGCCCGCCGCGATGCTGGGGCACACCTCCAGCATGTGCGCGCCGAGGATGCGTTCGCGACCCGGCGTGAGATCGTAGGTGTAGTCCTCCATGAACGAGGTGCCACCGGGCAGGCCCTCCGCCATCACCTTGACGGCGCGCAGCATCAGCGCCGTCTTCCAGTCGCCCTCGCCACCGAATCCGTACCCGTCGGCCATCAGCCGCTGTACTGCCAGACCGGGGAGTTGGCGCAACCCGCCGAGGTCCTCGAAGTTCGTGGTGAAGGCGCGGAATCCGCCCTGCTGCAGAAACTTTCGTAGTCCCAGTTCGATCTGTGCGCCGTGGCGCAGTGATGCATGTCTGTCACCCCCCGGACGCAGCTCATCGGCCAGCCGGTAGGTGTGCTCGTACTCGCGTACCAGTTTGTCGACGTCGGCGGGATTGATGCGGTCGACGACCTTCACCAGATCATTGACACCGTAGGTGTTGACCGACACCCCGAAGTGCGCTTCGGCCTCGACCTTGTCCCCCTCGGTGACGGCAACCCCGCGCATGTTGTCCCCGAAGCGCGCCACCTTGAGTGTCGACAGCTCGGCGTTGCCCAGGGCCGCCCGAACCCAGGAGCCGATCCGCCGGCGGGTATCGCCGTGGTCGACATGGCCTGCGATCGTCTTGCGCGGATGCGAAAGCCTGGCCTGGATGTACCCGAACTCCCGGTCGCCGTGCGCGGCCTGGTTGAGATTCATGAAGTCCATATCGATTGTTTGCCAGGGCAATTCGACACCGAACTGGGTGTGCAGATGTAGCAGGGGCTTGCGTAGTGCCTTGAGTCCTCGGATCCACATCTTTGCCGGGGAGAACGTGTGCATCCATGCGATGACGCCGATGCACTCGTCGGTGTTGTTGGCCTCGGCGAGAACCTTCGCGATCTGCTCCGTGTCGGTGACCACCGGAACCCACCGCACCTCGACGGGTACCTCGGTGCTCGCGTCGAGTCGCTCGGCGATCTGCCGCGATTGGTCGGTGACCTGATCGAGAATATCGGGGCCGTACAGGTGCTGACTGCCGGTGATGAGCCACACCTGGCTGGTGACGAGCGCGGCCGTGGTCATCGCTGGTTCCCCTCTGCCGTGCCGGAACTACGTCCGGCCTGGCCGTAGACATTCTGGTAGCGGTCGAACAGCGCCGTGATGTCGGCGTCGGCCAGCGGCGACACCGAACCCAGCTGGCGGCTGATGTGGACCGTGCGGGCCACATCCTCGACCATGACCGCGGCCTTGACGGCGTCGCGGGCGGTGCGGCCGATGGTGAAGGGCCCGTGGCTGCGCATCAAGACCGCGGGAGAACGGCTGTGCCGCAACGTCTCCACGATGCCGCGGCCAATGGAGTCGTCACCGATGAGCGCGAACGGGCCCACGGGGATCTCTCCGCCGAACTCATCGGCAATCATGGTCAGCACGCAGGGAATCGGCTCACCACGGGCCGCCCACGCGGTGGCATAGGTGGAGTGGGTGTGCACCACCCCGCCGATGTGGGGCAGGTGCCGGTAGACGTAGGCATGAGCTGCGGTGTCCGAGGACGGATTCAACGCCCCGTCGACCAGATTGCCGTACAGGTCACAGACGACCATGTCGGCGGCCGTCAGCGAATCGTAGTCGGCACCGGATGGTTTGATCACCATCAGGTCGCGCCCGGGCACCCTGGCCGAGACGTTTCCCGCCGTCCAGATGACCAGCTCGTATCGGGTCAGGTGGGTGTGCAACTGGCAAACCTGCTCACGCAGGTCGGCGATGGCGCGGTCGAGGTCGGAGGTGATCGTCATGACATGGCTCCCAGCGTCTCTCGGGCTCCGATGCGGCGCAGCCGGCGCATCATCTCGTTACCGCGACCGAACCACTCGTAGGCAGCGACGTACTCGCGATAGAGACTGTTGTAGGCGGCGACGTTCTCGGGGATTGGCTCGTAGGCGTCACGGGTTCGGCGACCCATCTGGGCCGCAGCGGCGGGAACGTTGTCGAAAACGCCTGCAGCCGCGGCAGCGTGGATCGCCGAACCCAGCGCGGGCGCCTGTGCCGACGGCACGGTCGACAGCGGTAGCCCGACGGCGTCGGCGTAGATCTGCATCAACAGCCGGTTTTTCAGAAGACCACCCGCCACCACCAGTTCGGTGACCGACACACCGCTGGCCAGGAACGTCTCCACGATCATCCTGGTGCCGAAAGCGGTGGCCTCCATGAGGGCGCGGTACATGTCGACGCACGTGGTCTCCAGCGTCTGACCGATGATCACCCCGGACAGCTCGTGGTCCACGAGGACCGACCGGTTGCCGCTGTGCCAGTCCAGTGCGACGAGACCGTGTTCACCGACCCGCTGAAGGCCGGCCAGTTCGCTGAGATAACTGTGCAGAGATTGCCCGCGTTTGCGCGCCTCAACGTGATAGCTCTCGGGGACGCAGTTGTCCACGAACCAGCCGAAGATGTCACCCACCCCGGATTGACCGGCCTCGTAACCCCAACTGCCGTCCGAGATTCCGTCCCGCACCACGCCGCACATGCCGGGCACGTCGCGAAGGACATCGGAGTTCATCACGTGACACGTCGACGTTCCCATGATGGCAACGAGTTGCCCGGGCTCCAGAGCGTCGGCTGCAGCGACGGTGACGTGCGCGTCGACATTGCCCACCGCGACGGCGATGCCCTCCGGCAGGCCGGTCCAGCGGGCGGCTTCGGAGGTGAGCCCGCCGGCCCGCTGCCCGAGGCGGCCGATCTGGTGGTCCAGCTTCTCGGTGACGAAATCGGCAAATTCGGGCCGAACCTCGGCGAGGAACTCCCGTGACGGGTAACGGCCGTCCTGTCGAATACCTTTGTATCCGGCACTGCACGCGTTGCGGACGTAGACGCCGGTGAGCTGCCAGACGATCCAGTCCGCTGCCTCGACGAAGCGGTCCATCGCCGCATACACCTGAGGGTCCTCGTCGAGGATCTCAAGAGCCTTCGCGAACTCCCACTCACTGGAGATGAGTCCGCCGTAGCGAGGCAGCCAGGTCTCCCCACGCCGGGTCGCCACGGCATTGATGCGGTCGGCCTGCGGTTGCGGGGAGTGATGCCGCCAGAGCTTGGCGTACGCGTGCGGACGGTCCGTGAAGGCGTCGAGTTCGCAGAGCGGGGTTCCGTCAGCACGGACCGGCACCATGGTGCAGGCGGTGAAGTCGGTGCCGATGCCGACGACGTCGGCGGGATCGATACCCGCCTTCACGACGGCCTCGGGTACCGCAGTGCGCAGGACATCGACGTAGTCGGACGGGACCTGCAGCGCCCACTGGGAAGGGAGTCGAATCTGGCTACCGGGCAGGGTTCCCGTGACCACGGCATGCGTGTAGACGTGCTCGGCGCTGGCCATCTCCGCGCCGTCGCTGACGCGCACCACCAGGGCCCGCCCGGACAGCGTGCCGAAATCGACACCCACCGTGTATTTTTCGTTCATCATGACGCCTCCCGTGGCGGGGCCGTGCTGGCACGGATGATCAGTTCCGGGACGAGCAGGGGCACACTGGACGGCGAGCCTTCCAACGTCTTGGTCACCAAATCGATCGCCCGCTGGCCGAGGACCCGGAAGTCCTGCCTGACGGTCGTGAGCGCTGGGTTGAGGTAGCCGGATTCGGGAATGTCGTCGAATCCGACGACGCTGACGTCCTCGGGCACCCGCACGCCCGCCTCCGCGAATGCGTGCATGACCCCGATCGACATCTGATCGTTAGCGACGAATACCGCTGTACTGCGGGCCCTTTGCACCAGTTCACGGCCGATTCTGTAACCGCTCTGCGGGGTCCAGTCGCCTTCCCAGAGCTCCCCTGCGGTCAGTCCCGCAGAGCGCATCGTCATCGCGTACCCGGTGCGGCGGCCTTTGGCCTCGGTGTAGGTCAGGGGGCCCGCCACGTGGTCGATCGCCCGGTGCCCGAGGTCCAGGAGATGCGTGGTGGCTTGCCGCGCACCCTCGATCTGATCGACGCCGACGGTCAACCCGCGGCCGGAGAGATCCCCCTCCACCACGATCAGCGGCACCCCGGCACTCGTCGCATGCACGACCGCGAGAGCATCCTCCTTGCCGACGATCATCACGATCGCCTCAACAGACTGACGCACGAGATGGTCGAGGGCACTGTGGAGTTCCTCTACGGTCACCTCCGCCAGCGGGACAAGGCTGGAGAAGTAACCGGCTGCCCGAGCCGCCTCGAGCACGGAGCGCTGGATACTGGCCGGACCGTACAGCCCACTGTTGGACCCCACGACGCCGATGATCCCGGACCGCCGCGTCACCAATGCGCGCGCCGCGGTGTTGGGCCGGTACCCGAGCTCTTCGATGGCCTCCTCGACACGGGCCTTCGTGGCGGGTCGAATGTTGGTCGAACCGTTGATCACTCGTGAGACGGTCTGATGGCTGACCCCTGCCAGGCGCGCGACGTCGGCCATCACCGGTTTCGCCGTCGAGGCTGAGTTCGATTGGGGGTTCATCCGTGCTTCCTCACCACTAGTCGCTGCACCAGCACGAAAACCAAGAGCAAGGCGCCCGTCATGATCCGGGTCCAGTACGAGTCGAGGTTCTCCGCTGTCACGAACGTTTGTATCGTGCCGAGCACCAGGACGCCGATGACCGAACCGAGCACGAAGCCGACGCCACCGGAGAGCAGGACGCCGCCGACGACCGCCGCGGCGATGGCGTCGAGCTCCAGGCCGACGCCGTTGAGGCTATATCCCGACAGCTTCTGCACGGCCAGCAGCAGACCGGCGAGTGCGGCACAGAATCCGCTGATCGCATACACCGAGACCCCCGCCCGGGAAGCATTCAGCCCCATCAGCTGTGCCGACTGCCGGTTGCCGCCGACGGCGTACACCGTGCGGCCGAATCGGGTCTGGTGCAGCACGTAGACCGCACTGACCACCACGACGGCTGCGATGACAACGGTCCAGCGGATGAACTTGTCCTCATACAAGTACACATAGTTCAGGCCGATCTCGCGTAGCACCGGGTCCTTGATCGGCAGGGTGTCGACGCTGATGACGTAACACAGGCCCCTGGCGAGGAACATGCCTGCAAGGGTCACTATGAACGGTTGCACGCCGAAGTGCTCGACGATCAGACCCATGAGCATCCCGAAGAGTGGCCCGACCACCAGCACCGTGCTCACGGCCAGCGGCATCGGCCAGCCGGCCTGCAGCGCGCTCGCGACGATCACGGTGGACAGGGCCACCACAGAGCCGACGGATAGGTCGATACCCCCGGTGAGGATGACGAACGTCATACCGACCGCGAGGACGATCAGATAGGCGTTGTCCACCAACAGATTCAGGAATACCTGAGCTGGGCTGGCGAAGTCGTAGCGAGCCACGACAACCACGAACATCACGACGAACAGCGCCAGCGAGGCCAGGGGGGACAGGTATCGTCCGGTGACGCGCCGTAGCAGGCTGCCGGCGACTTCACGGGGCCGCGTGTCGATTCCGATACTCATTTGGCCACCGCCGCCGATCGCTCGGGCATCATCGCGGATCCCGCCGCTGCGTCCGTTTCGGTCGGGGGTGTCGGTTCCTTGGCCAGGGGGGACCGGCGACGGATGAGGCCGGCGCGGAACTTGGGCGACTGCAGCAGGCACACGGCGATGACGACCAGGGCCTTGAACACCAGTGTCGTCTCGGGGGTGATGCCTGCCGTGTAGACAGTCGTCGTCAGCGTTTGAATGATCAGCGCTCCCAGCATGGTTCCGGTGAGGCTGAATCGTCCTCCGAGCAAGGAGGTCCCGCCGATGACCACAGCGAGGATGGCGTCCATCTCGATCCAAAGCCCGGCGTTGTTGGCGTCGGCAGCCGAGATGTTCGACGCGATCATCAGGCCCGCGATACCCGCGCACAGGGCGCAGAAGACATAGACCGCGAAGACGATGGAGCGGTGCCGGACACCCGCGAGCCGGCTGGCCTCCGGGTTGACACCGACCGACTCCAGCAGCATGCCCAGCGCGGTACGTCGGGTGAGCAGCCCCACCACCGCGAAGACCGAGAGGCTGACCAGGATCGCGACGGGCAGCCCCAGTGCGAAACCGGCACCCAGCACCTTGAAGGGGGCACTGACAGTCGTGACGATCTGACCGTCGGTGATGAAAAGCGCTATGCCCCGGCCGGCCGTCATGAGCACCAGGGTCGCGATGATCGGCTGGACCCCGAAAACCGAGACCAGCATGCCGTTCCACAGCCCGAGCCCGACGGCGACGCCGAGGGCGATGCCCATGGCGGTGATGACGGTGCCGAGGCTCGCCGGGTCGTCCGACGCGGCGATGTGCGCGCACGCCAGCGCCCCGCTGACGGCCACCACCGCCCCGACGGACAGGTCGATACCGCGCGATGCGATCACCAGCGTCATACCAAGGGCGACCAACATGGTGGGCGCGCCGTTGCGGAGGATGTCGATGAGGCTGCCAAACAGGTGGCCGTCATGCACTCGGATGCTCAGAAAGCTGGGCGTCAGAATGACATTCACGATCAGCAGCGCGAGCAGGGCCATGGCCGGCCACAGCAGCGGCGACGCGTTCATCTTTCTGATCATCGCTGCGCGCCGCCCGCGATGAGCGCCGTCAGCTCCCGGACACCGCACTCCTTGCCGACGACGGCGACGCACTGCCCGTCACGCAGCACCACGATCCGGTCGCTGATCCTGGCGACCTCGTCGAGCTCGGCCGAGATGAAGACCACCCCCATGCCGTCGACGGCGAGATCGGCGACGAGCTTCTGAATCTGCGCCTTGGCACCCACATCGATACCTCTGGTGGGTTCGTCCAGGATGAACAGGTGCGGCTCGGTGATCAACCAGCGCGCCAGCAACACCTTCTGCTGGTTACCTCCGCTGAGGTTCTTGACCAGTGCGCCGGGATTCCGCGGGCGGATGTCGAGGGCCTCCATGTAGCGATCGACGAGGTCGTCCTTCACCCTGTTGGACAGTGGGCGGGCGAACCCTCGGCGCGCCTGCAGCGCAAGCACCAGGTTGTCCCGGACGGTGAGCTCTCCGATGATGCCCTCCCCCTTGCGATCCTCCGATGAGAAGGCGATGCCGTTGGCGATCGCCGCGCGCGGTGAGCGCAGGGTGACCGCCCTACCGCTCATCGTGATCCGTCCGCTGGTAGCGCGGTCGGCGCCGAAGAGCAGCCGGGCCAATTCCGTTCGGCCCGAACCCAGCAGCCCAGCCAGGCCCACCACCTCGCCGCGGCGTACGTCGAGATCGAGTGGGCGGACCGCCGGGGTCCGACCGAGGTCGCGAGCGCTGATCACAGGATCGCTGCCGGTGAAGTCGCGTTCGGCGGCACGGTCGTCCAACGCGTCGCCGATTTCCCCGAGCAGGTCCGCCTCGTGGCCCAGCATCGCCGCGACCAGCTTCACCCGATCCAGTGTTGCCGTGCGGTACTCCCCGACCAGACGCCCGTTGCGCAGCACCGTCATTCGGTCCGAGATCGCATACACCTGGTCGAGGAAGTGGGAGACGAACACGATCGCGGTGCCGCCGTCGCGCAACCGGCGCATCACCCGGAACAGTTCGGTGACCTCATCCGCGTCGAGACTGGAGGTTGGCTCGTCGAGGATGAGCACCTTGGCGGACACGGTCGTCGCCCGTGCGATGGCGACCAGTTGCTGCAGTGCGATGGGATGCTCACCGAGGGTCGAGGCCGGCTCGATGCCCACGTCGAGTTGGCCGAGCAATTCGGCGGCGCGTCGGTTCATCGCACGGTAGTCGATGCGCCCCCACCGACGGGGTTCGCGGCCGAGCAGAATGTTCTCCGCCACAGTCAGATTCGCGCAGAGGTTGACCTCCTGGTACACCGTGCTGATGCCGGCGTCCTGCGCTTGCCGCGGCCCGCTGAACCGCTGGGTAACCCCGCCGACCGCGATGGTTCCCGTATCGATCTCGTAGACCCCGGTCAGCGCCTTGATCAACGTCGACTTACCGGCGCCGTTCTCGCCCATCAGGGCGTGGATCTCACCAGGCAGCAGCCGGAAGTCGACGGAGTCGAGCGCCTTGACTCCGGGGAAGTCGATGGAGACGTTCCGCATCTCCACCACTGGTGCAGTCATCGCGCGATCCTTCGCTGACCGTGCTCAGTACTTGCGCTCGGGAAGTGCGGCGGCCGCCTGCGCCTGATCGAAGGTCTGGTCGGGAGTGACGATGCGGGCGGGCACGGTCTCGCCGGCGACGACCTTCTTCGCGATGTCCATCAGTTGTGGACCGAGCAGGGGGTTGCATTCGACGAGGAAGTTGAACTTGCCGTCGGCGGTGGCCTGCATGCCGTCGCGGGTGGCATCGATGGCGACGATCTTGATGTCCACACCGGGCTTCTTTCCCGCCGCTTCGATGGCCTCAACGGCGCCGAGTCCCATGTCGTCGTTCTGTGCGAAAACGACGTCGATGTCGGGATGTGCCTTCAGGAACGCCTCCATCACCTGCTTGCCGCCGGACCGGGTGAAATCACCTGTCTGCGAGGCGATCACCGTCAGGTTGGGGTTTACGGCGATGGCTTCGGCGAATCCACTGGTGCGTTCCAGTGCGGGATCCGAACCCGTGGTCCCCTCCAGTTGCACGATGTTGACCGGCCCGGGCGCGGAGGCAAACTCCTTGGCGACCCAATCACCGGCCCACTGGCCCTCCTGCACGAAGTCCGCCCCGATGAAGGTCTTGTAGACGTCGGGTTCCGCGGTGTCGACCGCGCGGTCGGTGAGGATCACGGGGATGCCGGCATTCTTGGCCTCCAAGAGCACGGCATCCCAGCCGGTGCGCACCACCGGGCTGAATGCGATGACGTCGACGCGCTGCTGAATGAACGATCGGATCGCGGAGATCTGATTCTCCTGTTCGCCGTTGGCGTCGGAGAACTTGAGATCGACTCCGGCCTGCTTGGCGGCGTCCTGGATGGACGTCGTGTTCGCGGTCCGCCACCCGCTCTCCGCGCCCACCTGGGAGAAGCCCATCGTGATCTGCCCGCCGTCGGCGCCGCCCCCGTCGGCCTCTCCGGCCGGGGCCGGTCCGCTCCCGCAGGCGGTAAGCACGCCTGCCGTCGCGATGCTCAGCATCGCAATCAGAAATTTGTTCACGACAGCTCCTTTGGCGTTCGCATTCATCGAGCTCAGGCCGGGTCGGGACCGGATTGTGCGGGAATATGAGTGATGCAGACACGATGTGACCTGCGCTACACAACTCGGATGTTAACGCTCACATCTGAACGCTGTCAATGAGTTGTTAGCGCTCACATTTTCGGCTCAGAACCCTTGACAAAGGCGTGACCGCCGTCACAGGATCTGGATGTTAGCGCTCACATGAACTGGGGCCACTCCCCCTGAGCGCAACCCGAAACTGACATATCGGAGGACTTCATGCGCAAGAGTTTCGTTCGAGTAGTGGGCGCGCTCGCGGTGGCCGCCGCCCTGACAAGCGTGGGCTGCGGCCGGTCGACTTCACCCGAGGCCGGCGGTGGTTCCGGCGACCGCACGGGCACCGTCGGCATCGCGATGCCCACTAAGTCCTCGGAGCGATGGGTTGTCGACGGCGACAACATGGCCGAGCAGTTTCAGGCTCTCGGCTACGACACCGACCTGCAGTACGGCGACGACGTCGTCCAGAACCAGGTGTCGCAGATCGAGAACATGATCACCAAGGGCGTCAAGGTGCTCGTCGTCGCACCCATCGACGGATCCTCGCTGACCGACATCCTGCAACGCGCGGCAGACGCCGACATCCCCGTGGTCAGCTACGACCGCTTGATCCGCGGATCGGAGAATGTGGACTACTACGCGACATTCGACAACTTCAAGGTCGGCGTTCTTCAGGCCACCTACATCATCGACACGCTCGGTGTCGCAGGAGGCAAGGGCCCCTTCAACATCGAACTGTTCGCAGGCTCACCCGACGACAACAACGCGACGTTCTTCTTCGACGGCGCGATGAGCGTCCTGCAGCCCTACATCGACAGCGGGAAGCTGGTGGTCAGGAGCGGGCAGACGTCGTTCGACCAGGTTGCAACGCTGCGTTGGGACGGGGGCCTCGCACAGTCGCGGATGGACAACCTGCTGAGCCGCAGTTACACCAGCGGGCGCGTGGACGCCGTGCTTTCCCCATACGACGGCATGTCGGTCGGCATCATCTCCGCACTCAAGAGCGCCGGTTACGGCACCCCCGCCAACCCCCTGCCGATCGTCACCGGTCAGGACGCCGAACTTGCGTCGGTGAAGTCGATCATCGCCGGCGAGCAAACCCAGACCGTGTTCAAGGACACCCGCGAATTGGCGAAAGCCGCTGTCCAGATGGCAGATTCACTGCTGACCGGCGGGACCCCGGAGACGAACGACACCACGACCTACGACAACGGGGTCAAGGTGGTCCCGGCCTTCCTGCTCGAACCGGTCAGCGTCGACAAGTCGAATTACGAAAAGGTCCTCGTCGAGTCCGGTTACTACACCCAGGCGCAACTCGCGTGACGGGACCCGAGGCCACGGCACTTCTGGAGATGCGCGGAATAACCAAAAGGTTCGGCAACGTCACGGCATTGCGCGAGGTCACTCTCACGGTGCGCCGCGGAGAGATCCACGCCATCTGCGGAGAGAACGGTGCCGGAAAGTCGACCCTGATGAAGGTGCTCAGCGGCATCTACCCCCACGGCACCTACGAGGGTGAGATCGTCTTCGACGGTCGCCCCGGCGATTTCAGGGACATCCGCTCCAGCGAGCAGCGCGGCATAGCGATCATCCACCAGGAGCTTGCCCTGGTGCCGGTCCTGTCGATCGCCGAGAACATCTTCCTCGGCAACGAACACTCCCGAGGCGGGGTCATCAACTGGCACGAGACGATGACCCACGCAGGGCGTCTGCTGGACCGCGTTGGGCTCAGGGAGAATCCGAACACTCGCATCTCCGACATCGGCGTCGGCAAGCAGCAGCTCGTCGAAATCGCCAAGGCGCTGTCGAAGAAGGTCAAGCTGCTCATCCTCGACGAGCCGACCGCGGCTCTCAACGACGAAGACAGTCGGCATCTGCTGGATCTGATCCTCGGACTCCGCGAGCAGGGTTTGACGTGCATCATCATCTCGCACAAGCTGAACGAGGTGATGCGGGTCGCCGATTCGGTGACGATACTGCGCGACGGCCAGACGATCGAAACCCGCTCCGTCGATGAGGAACTCACCGAGGAGCACCTTGTCCGCGGAATGGTGGGCCGCGACATGACCGACCGCTTCCCCGACCGACAGGCGCACGACATCGGCGAGGTCGCGCTCGCCATCGAGAACTGGACGGTGTTCCACCCGGTCGACCAGCAACGCAAGGTCGTCGACGACGTCTCGCTCACCGTGCGGCGCGGAGAAGTTGTCGGTCTGGCCGGACTGATGGGCGCAGGCCGCACCGAACTGGCCATGAGCGTGTTCGGCCGCAGCTACGGCAAGAAGGCCGGCGGCGCAGTCTTCAAAGACGGCCGACAGATAAACACGCGCACGGTACCGGAGGCGATCGCCCATGGCATCGCTTACGCCACCGAGGATCGGAAGCACTTCGGGCTCAATCTGATGGACGACATTGCCCGCAGTGTCACCTTGGCATCGCTGCCGAAGGTGAGCAAGCTGTCGGTGATCAACGAGCACGAGGAGACGGTGGTCGCCGAGGGCTTCCGCAAGGACATGCGCATCAAGGCCCCGTCGGTGCGGGCCACGACCGGCAACCTCTCGGGCGGCAACCAGCAGAAGGTCGTGCTGAGCAAGTGGATCTTCGCCGATCCCGACGTGCTGATCCTCGACGAACCGACGCGTGGTATCGACATCGGCGCGAAGTATGAGATCTACCAGATCATCAATTCGCTTGCCGCTCAGGGCAAAGCTGTGATCGTCATCTCCTCCGAATTACCTGAGCTGATCGGCCTGTGCGACCGCATTTACACCCTCAACGAGGGCCGCCTCACCGGCGAGGTGGCCCGCGAGGACGCGTCGCAGGAGACCCTGATGCACTACATGATGAAGGGACGCACAACATGACCACCACCCCCATGGTGGACGCGGCTCCGAGCGCTCCGGGCGCTCCGCCCCCATCGCCCGGCGTCACCGAGCGGCTGAGGTCGGCGCTGCGCGGCAACGTCAGGCAGTACGGAATGGTCGTCGCACTGGCTGCGATCGTCCTTTTGTTCCAGATCTGGACCGACGGCATTCTGCTCAAGCCGCTCAACGTGACGAACATCGTTCAGCAGAACGGCTACATCCTGATCCTCGCGATCGGGATGGTCATGGTCATCATCTCGGGCCACATCGACCTGTCCGTCGGGTCGATCGCCGGGTTTGTGGGTGCGATGTCCGCCGTCCTGATGATCAACAACGCCATGCCCTGGCCCGTGGCCGTCGCGCTCTGCCTGCTGATGGGCGCGGCAATTGGTGCATGGCAGGGCTTTTGGATCGCCTACGTAGGAATCCCGTCGTTCATCGTGACGCTGGCGGGCATGCTGGTCTTCCGCGGGGCGACGCAGTACCTGCTGGAAGGCCAGTCCATCGCGCCGTTCCCGCGCAACTTCACGCAGGTGAGCAGCGGGTTCCTCCCGGAACTGGGCGCCAACAGCGTCTACCACTGGCCCACTGTCATCCTCGGGCTGCTCGTCATGGTGGCCGCTGTATGGCAACAGATTCGACAACGACGCACCCAGTCCCGCTACGGATTCGATGTGGCACCGGTGGGCTGGTTCCTGTTCAAGTGCGCAGCGATCGTCGTTGCGCTGGCCGCCTTCACACTGCTGCTCGCAAGCTACCGCGGTGTTCCCGTCGTCGGCATCATTCTGGCGGTGGCCTTCGTGATCTACGCGTTCATCATGCGCGGCACCGTGGTCGGGCGTCAAGTGTACGCGGTCGGCGGAAATGAGGCCGCGGCCCGACTCTCCGGCGTCAAGACCAAGCGCACCACGTTCCTGGTGTTCGTCAACATGGGGTTGCTGTCCGCGCTGGCCGGCCTGCTTTTCGCGGCACGGCTCAACTCGGCGACGCCGCAAGCCGGGATCGGCATGGAACTCGAGGCCATCGCCGCAGCGTTCATCGGTGGCGCATCGGCCACAGGTGGCGTGGGAACGGTGTTGGGCGCGATCATCGGCGGTTTTGTGCTCGGCGTGCTGAACAACGGGATGTCGTTGATCGGGATCGGCAGCGATGTGCAACAGGTGATCAAGGGACTGGTGCTGTTGGCCGCTGTCGGCTTCGACATCTACAACAAGAAGAAGGGCGGATCCTGACGTGGCAGGTAGCGACCGCCCAGATCGATTCGCACGCGATATCGTGACGTTCATGCGAAGCTGGGCGCCGTACGGTGGGCCGCCCGCCGACGAAGTGCTGCCGGAGTTCGGTTTGACCCCAGAACAGCTGGTGGAGCGCTACCATCAGATCCTCGCTCGCCGTGCCGCGGAGGCCGAGGAGGCTCGTCGGAAACCATGGCTGGCGCTGCGCCGCAATGCTTCTCCCGGAGACGGGGCGGTGCCGTCCACCTCGACGCCCCCCCAGTGACCATCACCCCGACGCGCTGGACCCTCGCCGACGGGCGCGACCTGCTGTTCTTCGACCTCCCCGGACACCGCTGCGCCCCGATCGAGGACCGGCGAGAGTTGACGGCTCACCGAGATGGCCAGTCCGAGTTGCGCTTCGACCGAATCTCCGGTGAATGGGTGATCATCGCGGCGCTGCGTCAGGACCGCACCTACAAGCCGCCGGCCGATCAGTGTCCGCTGTGCCCCGGCCCCACCGGGCTGACCAGTGAGATCCCGGCCCCCGACTACGACGTGGCAGTCTTCGAGAACCGCTTTGCCAGCCTCTCCGGCGCCGACGGGCACCCCTTCCGACTGCCCACCGAGTCCGACCCGGGCTTAGCCTGCGAACCAAGCCACGGACGCTGTGAGGTCGTCTGTTTCTCCGCCGACCACACCGGGTCCTTTGCCGATCTCGATCATCTGCACGCACGGCTCGTCGTCGACGTGTGGCGCCACCGCACGCGTGACCTGTTGAGCCGAAGCGGTATCGAGCAGGTGTTCTGCTTCGAGAACCGCGGTGAGGAGATCGGCGTCACCCTCACCCACCCACACGGGCAGATCTACGGGTACCCCTACGTCACGCCGCACACGGAGGCGACGCTCCGACAGGCGCGCGCTCACCGCGCGTCGTACGGCACCAACCTGTTCACCGACATCCTCGAACACGAAATCTCTATCGGCGCAAGGATCGTCGCCCGCACCAATACCTTCACCGCCTTCGTTCCGTTCGCGGCGCGCTGGCCCGTGGAGGTGCACATCTTTCCGAACCAGCCCGCGCGCAACCTGCTCGACTTCGGCGACGCGGAATTGGACGATTTCACCGACACCTACCAGATGGTTCTGCAGCGGCTGGACCGCCTCTACGGCGAGCCGCTGCCTTACATGGCAGCGCTGCACCAGTACACCGACACCGAGTCACAACGCGAAGGACTGTTTCACGCGCAGGTGATCTCGACACGGCGCAGCGCCACCCGGCTGAAGTACCTGGCGAGTTCGGAGTCCATCATGGGTGCGTTCATCAACGACGTGACACCGGAGTCCCTCGCCCAGAGGTTGCGGGGGCTCTGACGATCGTGAAACCTTCTGACGTGGTGTGCTACTCGGCGCCCGGGCGGGTCAATCTGATCGGTGAGCACACCGACTACAACATGGGTTTCGCATTGCCGATTGCGCTGCCCGAGCGCACCGCCGTGACCTTCCGGCCCGCAGAGGCCGCGACGATGGTCGTCAGCAGCGACCGCACGGACGCCGCGGTCGAGTTTCCGCTCGACACGACGCCGGGTGGCGTCACCGGCTGGGCTGCTTACGTGGCGGGGATCGTCTGGGCCCTGCAGCAGGCGGATCATCCTGTCCCCGGCGGCGCAATGTCGATATCGGGCGGCGTCGAGCTGGGTTCTGGTCTGGCGTCGTCGGCGGCCCTCGGGTGTGCCGTCCTCGGGGCGGTGCTGCATGCGACGGATCGGCAGCTCGACCGCGTCGAGCAGGCTCGGATCGCCTCTGCCGCGGAGAACGAATATGTCGGCGCACCAACGGGTCTGATGGATCAACTCGCCATCCTTCTCGCCGAGCCGCGGCGAGCACTGCTCATCGACTTCTGCGAGCCGGTGACCCGCTCGGTGGCGTTCGACCCCGATGCTTCCAGGTTGGCGCTCCTGCTGATCAACTCCCGTGCCACGCATCGGCATGTCGGCGGCGAGTACGCGGCCCGGCGTGCATCGTGCGAGCGCGCCGCTGCCGCGCTCGGCGTGTCGTCGCTGCGCGACGTCCAGAACCGCGGAGTGGCAGTACTGAGTGACGTCCCGGACGCGCGCGACGCACGTCGCGCGCGCCACATCATCACCGAGAATCGCCGCGTCCTCGACAGTGTGGCGGCACTTGAGTCCAGCGACTTCGCCGCGTTCGGTCAGCTGATGAACGCCTCACAGGAGTCCATGCGCGACGACTTCGAGATCACCACCGACCACATCGACTTGATCGCCGCCACGGCGGTACGGGCCGGCGCACTCGGGGCGCGGATGACCGGCGGCGGGTTCGGAGGCTGTGTCATCGCACTTGTCGCTGAAGACGACGTGGAGTCGGTCGCCTCCTCGGTGAACGAACAGATGCGAGGCGCCGGCCATCCCGAGCCCGCCATCACCCGCACGCGGTCCAGCCGCGGTGCTGGTGTGTGTTGAAGCGATGCGTACGGCCGGCGTCGGGAAGCGACTACCCATTGATCCTGGAATCGGCCGGCCGAGTGGTACGCGGGGTAGTCGCGGGAGTCGGCGCCGCCGTTCGATGCCTTTCCGTTGACGGCGTCGAACTCACCCCCGGCTTCGACAGTCATCACCCGGCTCCGTTCTACTGCGGCAAGGCTCTGGTGCCGTGGCCAAACCGCGTGCGGGACGGTCGATGGCATCACGAAGGCCGCACGCTTCAGCTCGACATCACCGATGCCGAAACGAACACCGCGCTTCACGGCTTGCTGTGCGCCGTCGATTTTCGGTGCGTCGAATACTCGGAGTCGTCGGTGACCCTCGCCGCGCCGATTCAGTCACGGGAAGGTTACCCGTTCGATCTCGAGACCACGGTGCACTACCAGCTGACCACCACGGGGCTGGCGGCCACCCACACGGTTCGAAATGTCGGGTCGCGCTGTGCACCAGTAGCTCTCGGTGCTCACCCGTTCCTGTCCATCGGTGATGTCCCGGCGGACCAGATGACTTTGACGGTGAACGGCGATTTCCACGTCGACGTCGACGAGCAGCGCATACCGGTGGGTGTGACGCCGGTGAACGGCACCTCATGGGACCTGCGCGTCGGCCGGGCCGTGGCCGGCCTCGACCTCGACGACTGCTGGGTCGTCGCCGGCGACGCGAGCCGCGGCAGCACACATACCCTTCGCGCGCCCGACGGGCGCAGCCTCTCGCTCTGGGCCGATGAGCGGTTCGGCTTCCTCCACGTCTTCGTGACGCGGGAGTTCCCGAAAGACGGTGACCGCGTCACCGCAATCGCGCTCGAACCGATGACGGCTCCAGCGGATGCGCTCAACAGCGGCATCGGCCTGCGGTGGTTGGCGCCGGCGGAGCAACTATGCGCGTCCTGGGCGATCCGCTACGACCGACAGATTTCCTCAACGCCGCCTTTCACATCTCGGCGATGAGGTCGGGCCGATAACGTTGCGCGGCAAGCGGGTCGTCATGATCTTCTCCCCTATTGGGGTCGCCTCGGCACGGGCGGCGGTGTGTGCGGTGATGTCGCGTTGGTCAACCGCTTTCAGGCCTCACTCGTCGAAATCGCCTCAGCGCCTTCGGCACTCCCGTCGACCACGGTGGGCGGTAGGGGCCGCTGGTCGTTGACGTACTCACCGGCGGGCTCCCGGCCATCGGTTCGCGGCGTGTCGAAGAACACGTCACGCAGAATCCAAGTGGTGTTGCCCATCGTCACGGTGAAATCCCCCCAGTATCGGAACACCGGCTGTTTGGCCAGGATCCTCGACTCGAAATGCGGCCGCACCGTGATCTGCAGCGTCTCGGTGAATGTGTGCGTCCGCGTCCACGTCTGGCTGAACGTCGTGGTGATCTCGGTGTTGACGATCTCGAAGACCTTGAACGAAGCCTTGGCACTGATTTGGATGCTGGACGTCTGAGTCTGGGTATCGCTTATCTGCACTGTCCGGTTCAACGGTCCATCGTCGGGGTTCTTGACGGTGAAACCGACCTGGTGCTCATCGCCCACTGTCCGTTCCTCGCGGGTGGCCTTGAAGTTGCACTTCGCCAGTGATCCCTGGCTGCACAGGTCGTTGAGAATCTCCGCTTGTTCCTGCCCCTGCCCGGCGGGCACTTCGACGGTTGTGCCGGGCGGGTCATTGAATTCGATGATCTGCACGGCGCCCTTGACCGCTCGGGTGCAGGTGCCACCGGCCGACTGGCAGCTGATGGTACCCAAGCCCACATCGTTCAACGTCATGGCGGAAATCTCGTAGTACACGGTGCCCGGCGCCGACGGGGCCAGGAAACCTAAGGTGTACTGATTGCGTCCGAAGATGGGCGTGTCCAGTGAGTACCCGATTGATCGACCCGGTTCGATGATCGTGGCCACTCCCGGGCCCTTGATGGCGCTGGGTAGTAGGTCCCTCATCGAGTTGAGGTAGACGCCGCTGAGGTTGACGACTTTGAGTGGATACCGGGAGAAGTTGTATATGGTCATGATCGGCGCGACGTAAGCGACCAATTGCGTTCCGGTGGCCGGGGCACCTGGCTGCACCGACACCACCGACAGCGAGTTGGACTCGAAGTTGGGCACGAGGAGCTCCGCACCATCCGGGCTCACGGCTATCGCCCCGGGATTGGAGCCCACGGCGATACTGGTGACGGTGCCGGTCGCCAGCTCGATCACCGCGACGCTGTTCGTGCCGTCGTCTGTAACGAAAAGCCGTTGACCGTCGGGACTGACCGCGAGCGCCGACGGACTGGACGACACGTAGAAGGTGTTCGTGATCGCTCGGGTCGCCGTGTCGATGGCTGCGATCGTGCCGTTCTCGAAGCCGGCGACGTAGACGACATTGCCATCGGGGCTCGTCGCGACCGCTGTGGGGCTGGTTCCGGCGGGAAGGATCACCTGCCCGACAATCTCGCCGGCCGCAGTATCGATCACCGACACGGTGTCTGTGCCGGTGTTGGCTACATAGAGCCGAGACCCGTTAGGAGCGAACGTGAGTCCGCCCGGCGCGGAGCCCGAAGGCAGGGCGAGGCGGGCAACCACACTGTAGGTGTCCGTATCGATGACCGCCACGTTGTCGCCGTCGAAGTCTGCTACATACAGCCGTTGGCCGCTGGGACTCAGCGCCAATGCCGACAGTGCCGTGAAGCCAGGTAGTACACCGATCTGGATGGTCTTGACGACCGAAGCGGTCTCCGTATCGATGACCGCGACCCGGTCGTCGTAACCCCCTGCGACGTAGACCGTTTCGCCATCGGTGCTGACCACCACGGCCAGTGGGTAGTTACCGACGTCGGAGATGGTGGCGGTCACCCGTCTGGTTGCGGTGTCGATGACGGACAGCGAGTTGCCATCGGCGTTGGTGACATACGCTGTTTTCCCGTCGGCGCTGAGTGCCACCGCAGACGGGCCGGACCCGACCTCGACGCTGACGACTGGCGACTCGGTGACAGATACCGCAACGGAGACCTCGGCCTTCTTGAACCAGTTCAACCGCCACTGCCCGTCGGCGTCGATCAGGATCAGCGCGCGCACATTGTCGGCCACCTGCACTGTGAAGGCGTCACGGCCGCCGCTTTCGGCGAACGCGGCGTCGGGCGAATAGGTGAAGCTGCCGTCGGGATTGACCACCACATCACCCTTGGCGGGGCTCCCGGTCACCACATAGTCCAGTTGATGACCGTCGGGATCGACCGCACCGACTGATCCGACGATCGCCCCAGCCTCGTTCTGGCTCAACTGGAACGGCGACGCGGTGGGGGCTCTGTCGAACAACGCGTAACGCGGTTGGCGGCGCGCCCATTCGAGCAACCCGGCGAAGAAGGAGGTCTGCGACGTATCGAGCGGACTTGTGGCAGTCGTTACGGTATCGGACGCCGTCACCGCCGCCGAGAGGGTTAGGCGCTCCGATTGGGCTGGTGCCGCGCTGGACGGGGTGTGTGGTGGTGAGGTCGTCGACGGTCCGGGCTCCGCATCGATCGCCGAGGCTGCGGCATCGTCGCCCGTTTCCTCGGCTACGCTCCCCGGACCGGTGGATGTGGTCGAGCTTGATTTCTCGTGCGGCGCGTCGCGGCGATCAGCTGCGTCGGCTCGGCCTTCTTGGTCGCTGTTCTCGACGCCGGCGGCCTCTTCGGCCTCGTCGGCAATGTCGTCGTCGACGTCGTCGGCAATGTTGTTGTCGACGTCGTCCTGGCCTACGTCTTGCGCTTCTTCATTTTGTGCATCGCCAGACCTCGAGTCCGCGTCAACCTCGGTATCGGACGAGGGAGCGTCGGAGGACGACGAAGACGAGGAATCTGTTGCTGAGCCCGTCTCCGAGTCGTTCGTCGTGGCGTGGGCCGCAGGCGTCGCCGCAAGGGCTATCCCCGCCGCAACGATGGGCGCGGCCGCCCAGGGTGCTGCCTTCGTCATCCATTCCGACCGATTTTGCTTCATTGCGGCCCGCTCCCGATCGCTGCAGATTATTCGGTTATTGACGCTAGCGAAATCTTTTCCGGGAGTCGATTTCGATCGAGGGTGTTCCCGAAAAATTTACCTTCGTCGGACGGCGACGAGGGGTCAGGTGCAGGTGAGACGACCGCGGGCGGGGTCGACGTCACCTTCAGCCCCGAGTCCTTGATGTGACGGTAGCTCTATATCGTTCAGGACTCCGCGATGATGTCGCGCCGATAACGTTGCGCGGCAAGCGCGTAACAGCCGATCGCCACAAACTGCATCGTCGGCACGAGGATCAGCAAGGCACGGCCCAGTGCCTGCGGGCCCAGCTCACCCGTAAGCGAGTCGCTGATCAACCCGGTCAAGAATGGACCGACGGAACCCAGCGTCGCATTGAAGAACAAGAAGATGGCCGACGCCGTCGCACGCTGCTCCGGAAGCACCAGACGCTGAATGGCCGCGATCGACGGCGCCAGATAGGCGATGCCGATGACGTAGGCCAATGCCAAAAGCAGGACGCACCACATCCGGCTTTCGACGATGAAGGCCAGCGCCGACGCCGGCAGCAGCGCCGCGATGAGAATGACCACGATCCACAGCAGCCAGCGCGGGTCGCGGGTTGCCAGCCGGTCGGCGATCCGTCCCACGATCAGCAGTCCGAGAATCCCGAGCGCACCGGTCGCGAGGCCATACTGGATCCCGACTTCACCAAGCGACATGCCCCGGGCACGCATCAGGAACGCCGGGGCAAAGGTCGTCAACGAGTATCCGGCCGCCGACACCAGCGCAGTACCGGCCACCATGGCGAGGAAGCTGGGCTTACGCAGCAGATCCCACCAGTTCAATGCGGCGGAGGGCTGCCGCGCAGGCGGGGCTGGCAGACTCTGGCGGCTGCCCACGACCCACAGCACCACAGGGGCCAGAAGAACACTGATGGCGCCCATGACCACGAAAGCCGCCCGCCAGCCCAAGCTTTCGGCGAGAAGACCACCACCGAGCAGGCTTGCGGCACTGGCGAGCGGGATCGCCATGGTGGTGACAGCCAACGGGGCCGAGCGCTTGTCCGGGGCGAAGTTGCGCGCCACGTAGGCGTGCGCTGCCGGCGTGCTGCCCGCCTCGCCGACAGCGACACCGACGCGGGTGAGCGCGAGCTGGAGACCGGACTGGACCGCACCGCCCAGCATTGTCATCGAGCCCCACAACGTCAGGCAGCCGGCGATGACTGTGCCGAAGAGTCCGCGATCGGCGACGCGCGCGATCAGGATGCCCACCACGGCATACACGATGAGGAACCCGAACCCGTTGATGACGCCGATCGCGGTGTCGGACAGGGCCAGGTCCTTCTTGATGGGTTCGGCCAGAACGCCCGGCAGGAAGCGGTCGACGTAGTTGAGGGTGCCGACAAGTGCGAGCACCACGACCGCGGTCCATGCGCGAGGTGGCGAATGCACAGCCTGGGCTGCACCCGCGGCTGCGTCCTGTGGTGTCGACATCGTTCTCCTCCGGCAATCGCTGCCGAGCAGCTTGACAGACGGTGTCGCCCCAGGCGCTCAGGACTACCCCGGTTTGGGTGGCGGAGCGGTACCGAAGATCGGCCAGCAGATCTCTGTGGCGGTGAAGGTGGCGGTCGGATCTGAGTCTGTGCCGACGATGTAGTGCTCGCGGATCGGTCCCTGGTCGCTGATCAAACGCTCGTTGACGTATGTCCCCAGCGCCGCATAACTCCGATCGATGCCGTCGTGCCCCCCGGGGTGGGTCAGAACCGCGTACTCGGCCGCGGGTAGGACCTCGGCACGGACGCCCTCTGGTGGTTTTGCGGAAGGTGGCGCCGCGACGAAAAGCGTTGCTGCTCCGTGTTCTTCGAGAAATAGTGTCCGATCGTAGATGCCACCGGGTGCGAAGGCGGAACGTCCGATCACCGCGGTTGTGACTGCGTCACGCAACTTCCTCAGCGTCGTCGCGAACCAGTCGTCAATGTCGGCCACCTCGATGGTGGAGCCGATGGACCACACGGCGAGCGCCGGTTCACTGCGCAACTCCACATGGGCGGGCACGTGCACAGGAGCAAGCAGCTCGCGCAGTGCGCCCACCGTCTCGCGTGTTTGTTGCAGCTGCGCCTCCATCTGCTCGAGATGAGTCGTGATGATCTCGGTGCGGGCTCCGGCGTCCTCTGTGCTCAGCAGCGCTTTGATGTCCGGGATCGACATGTCCAGAGATCGGAATCGGCGGATGATGTGGGCATGATCGACCTGGCTGGTGTCGTAGAAGCGGTAGCCGGTGTGAGGGTCGATGTGGGCCGGCTCCAGAATGCCGAGGTCGTGATAGTGCCGTAGCGCCTTTCTGCTCAGGCTGGTCATCACGGCGAAGTCACCGATCGAGACCTGCGCTCCCATGACATCCTCCTCTAGCTGCTCGCCACGTCATTGGTGGCGCCATCGTGCAGTCTCCCCCAGGGGCAAAGTCAACAGTGCGGTCCCGGCTTGACCTTCCCCTTGGGGAAAAGTCCACCGTGGAGTCATGACCACAGAATGGGACGCACTCCCGGACACCATCAGAACATTTCTCTCCGCGCTCGACGCTCGGGAGAACGACCGCGCGCTCGCCACGTTCACCGCGGATGCCGTGGCGACCGACGAGGGCCGCGACTACGACGGCACGGACGCGATCGGGGCCTGGCTGGCCAACGCGGCCAGCGAGTACACCTACACCACCGAGTTCACCGGCGCGACCACGTCGCACACCACCGTGAACGTCACGCAACACCTGGAGGGGAATTTTCCCGGCGGCGTCGCCGACCTCAACTACCGCTTCACGCTTGACGGCGGACTCATCAGCCGGTTGGTGATCGAGCCATGACGCGCCGCTGGTTCATCACGGGGGGCACACCCGGCGGTTTCGGCACGGCGTTCGCCGAGGCGGCGCTCGGGGCCGGAGACCGCGTGGTGCTCACCTCACGGCGGCCCAACGAACTGGCAACGTGGGCCGAAAAGTATGGCGACCGTGTTCTCGTCGTGCCGCTGGATGTCACCGATGCCGCACAGGTGCTGGAGGCCGTGCGAACCGCCGAGGAACACTTCGGCGGTATCGATGTTCTGGTCAACAACGCAGGACGTGGCTGGTACGGATCGATCGAGGGGATGGACGAGTCCTCGCTGCGGGCGATGTTCGAGCTGAACTTTTTCGCGGTGCTCTCTGTGACGCGCGCGGTGCTCCCTGGGATGCGCGCCCGCGGTAGCGGGTGGATCGTCAACGTGTCCTCGGTGGCCGGGCTCGTGTCAGCGGTTGGCTTCGGCTACTACAGCGCGACGAAATTCGCCATCGAAGCAGTCACCGATGCGCTGCGCGACGAGGTTGCCGGGCAGGGCATCTCCGTACTGGCGGTTGAGCCGGGGGCATTCCGGACGAATGCCTACGCCGGCTTCGCGAACGAGGCTGTCGGGGAGCCGATTCCGGAGTACCGCGAGATGCTGGAGCAGGTCCGCGCCACCTTCGTCGAGATGGACGGCGCACAGCCCGGCGATCCGCACCGCGGTGCGCGCGCGGTGCTCGAAGCGATGGCTCAGGAGCCGCCGCCCCATCGCTTGGTCTTGGGCAATGGTGGCTACGACGCTGTCGTCGATGCGTTGGAGCACACCCTCGCCGACATCCGGAAGAACGAAAAGCTCTCCCGCAGTGCGGACTTCCCCAGGTGACTAGCCGGAAGAGGTGACGAGGAACGCCTTCATGACCGGGGGCTTTTCATGTCGGGTCGCCGCCGCGGGCAGGATCAAACCCGCGGTTCGCGAAATCGTGTTCACAACGGGCCTTCCGGCGGCGTGCGGGCCGCCTGGTCAAGGAGTGCGGTCGCGTTACGGATTCCAGCAGCCAGGATGTCGTCCGACAGCGCCGGATCGGAGACCGCCCGCGCGAGCTGCATGCTGGCCACCAGAATGGTGAACAGACCCAGCGCGGTGCTGCGAGCGACCTCCGGTGGGCTGGGCGACAGGTGCGCGGCGATGACGCCGACGATCGCCTCCATACCCTGCGTGTAGGCCGTGCGTACGGCCTCGCTGCATCGCCCGATCTCGTCGAGCAGTGCAGCGTTCGGACAGCCGGCGCCGGGATTGTCGCGGTGCTGCGCGGAGAGGTATTCGCGCAGGAAATCGTCCAGGGCGGCACGACCGGGTGGTAGCGCTGTCAACACCGCCTGCTGTCCACGCAACTGGTCGGCCACGACGTTTGCCACGAGGTCGTCCTTGGATGTGAAGTGGGCGTAGAACGCGCCGTTGGTCAGCCCCGCGTCGGACATCAATGTCGCGACCCCGGAGCCGTCGATGCCATCGGTCTTGAGTCGTCCGCCGGCCGCGGCGATGATCCTGCGCCGCGTCTCGGCCTTGCGGTCGCTCGCGAGTCGTGCCATCAGGTCGCCTTCCTGTCGCGCATGCCTGCTTGCCAAAGTCTACCGCAGGGTATTACGGTCATAATATTATGACCGTAATACCGCATGAGAGGCGACCTCGATGACCCGTACCCGGGACCCCCTACCGCTGCCCTGTGGACTGGTACTGCCCAACCGACTGATGAAAGCAGCGATGAGCGAAGCTCTCGCCACTTCGGCGCACGCGCCCGATCACCGCCTCGAGCGGCTCTATCGGAAATGGAGCGAGGGCGGATATGGCCTGCTGGTCACCGGCAACGTGATGGTGGACCGCTCACAATTGGGCGAACCCGGCAACGTCGTGATCGAGGACGACCGCGACCTGGATGCGCTGACCCGATGGGCGAAGTCGGCCCACGACGCCGGCGTGCCGATCTTCGTCCAACTCAATCACCCGGGTCGCCAGTCCAATCCGCTCGCCTTGGGACACACCCCGGTCGCCCCTAGCGCGGTGCCGATGAGCCTGCCCGGCTCCCCGACCCCGCGCGCGCTCACCCCGGCCGAGGTCGAGGACATCATCGACCGGTTTGTCAGGGCCGCGGTCGTCTGCGAGACAGCGGGATTCGACGGTGTCCAGATCCACGCCGCGCATGGCTATCTCGTCACCCAGTTTCTGTCGCCGCTGACCAACCTGCGCGACGACGAGTGGGGTGGGGACTCGCAGCGGCGCATGCGATTCCTCCTCGAGATCGTTCGCCGAATCCGAGCGCACGTATCACCCGCGTTCGCCGTAAGTGTGAAGCTGAATTCGGCAGACTTCCAGCGTGGCGGTTTCAGCGAGGAGGAATCGCGCGAGGTGGTGGCCGCGTTGGCCGATGAGGCCGTGGATCTCATCGAGATCAGCGGCGGCAACTACGAATCGCCGGCGATGGCGGGTTCGGCAGCGGCCGGCACCCGCGCCCGGGAGGCCTACTTCCTGGACTATGCGCGCACTGTGCGGCGGTTCGCCGGTGACGTCCCTCTGGCGGTCACCGGCGGGTTCAGGTCTCGCGAGGGCATCGCGGCCGCGCTGGCCGACGACGACTGCGATGTCGTAGGGCTGGCCCGCCCGACGGTCACGACCACCGACGCCGCGCACGCCCTTCTCACCGAACGCGTCGACGTCCTCGACACGGTCGAGCTTCGCTACGGAATGCGCCGCCTGCTCGGACGATTCGTCGATGTCAAAGCTCTCGACGGGATACTGAACATCAGCTGGAACACCGATCAGCTGCACCGACTCGGTGCCGGTCGGCAACCCAACCTGGACCGGGGTCGGATGGCGACCACCCTGGCGATGCTGCGCCGCAACGGTGCCGGGACGCTGAGGCCCAAACGAGGGATCCGATGAGCCGCCCGTGCTTCGACATGCGCGGCGCGGTGGTCGCCATCACCGGCGGTACCGGTGGGCTGGGCAACGCCACCGCCCGCGAACTACTCTCCCGGGGAGCGAAAGTCGCCGTTCTCGACGTGCATCCTGACACCGCCCGGATAGCCGCGCAGATGTCACCGGAATCCGCGATCGGCGTCGTCGCCGATGTTCGCGACCGCGCCAGCCTCGACCGCGCCGTCACCGAGATCGTCGAGCGCTTCGGCGCAATCGACGTCGCGATCGCCAACGCCGGCATCCTGGGCCGCACCGCCACGTTGCGGACGACGCCGATCGAAGCGATCCAATCGGTGTTCGCGGTCAACGTCACCGGCGTGGTCAACACCGTCCACGCCTGCATGGGCCAGATCCTTGGCACCCGCGGGCAATTCGTCCTCATCAGTTCGGTGTTCGCCTTTATCAACGGCATGGGCGCAATCCCCTACGCGATGAGCAAATCCGCCGTCGAACAACTCGGACGCGGCCTGCAGGTCGAACTCGCCCCCCACAACGTGTCGACGACGATCGCCTACTTCTCACTCATCGACACCGACATGGTCAAACACGGCGTCGACGACGACCCACTCGCCGACGATCTGCGCTCCGCGATTCCGAAACCCCTCCTCAAACGCATCACCCCCGCCGCCGCTGCAGCCGCTCTCGCCGACGGCATCACCATCCGGGCGCCGCACGTCACCACCCCCACCCGCTGGAGACCGGTCTCCGCACTGCGCGGAGCCCTCGCCCCCGCGCTGGACCCGCGACTGGCGCGCAATCCGCGGCTGCAGGCGGCCCTGACCGCCCTCGACGCTCGAATCGACACCGCAGTGAAAGGCACCCCATGACCACCTGGAAAGACACCCCCACCTGCTTCGTCGACGTCGACGGCGTGCCGTTCGCCTACCGCGAGCTCGGCACCGGCACAGGAACTCCCGTGGTGTTCCTCCACCACCTCACCGCGGTGCTCGACGACTGGGATCCCCGCATCGTCGACGGGATCGCAGCTCACCACCACGTCATCACTTTCGACAACCGCGGTGTCGGCGCCACCGCCGGAACCGTGCCCACCACCGTCGAACAAATGGGCACCGACGCGATCGCGTTCATCCGCGGGCTGGGACTCGAGAAGGTCGACCTGTTCGGCTTCTCCCTCGGTGGCGGAGTGGCCCAGATGGTAGCTCTGCAAGCCCCCGAGTTGGTGCGTCGAATGATCCTGGCAGGCACCGGACCCCGCGGCGGTGGCGGTATCGACAAAATGGCCACCATCGTCGGAGCCGCGTACCTGAAGGCGCTGCTCACCTGGAGCGACCCTCGCAACTTCCTCTTCTTTCCCCGCACCCCGCAAGGCAAGGCCGCCGCCGGCGACTACCTACGCCGCCTGCGGGAACGACAGACCGACCTCGACAAGAAGATCAGCCTGCGTGCCGGCGTCAACCAGATCAGAGCCATCCGACACGCCGGGCAATGCAAACCCGATGACCTCTCGGTCATCACCCAGCCCGTCTTGGTCGCCAACGGGGACCACGACCTCATGGTCGCCAGCGAGCACTCCGCCGACATGGCCAAACGACTACCCAACGCCCAGCTGAAGATCTACCCCGACTCAGGCCACGGCGGAGTCTTCCAGTATCACCGCGAATTCATCCCCACTGCACTGCAATTCCTCGCCAACTAATCCCACTGCACCCACCAGGAGCCAGACGATGAACACCAATCAGAGCCGACCCCGGGAAATCGTCACCGCCTACCGCGACGCTCCGCAGCGCACCCTCACGGCAGGCGGGGTGACCTTCGCGTACCGCGAACTCGGCCCCACCGGAGGCATTCCGGTCATCTTCTTCGTCCACCTCGCCGCGACCCTCGACAACTGGGACCCCCGCATCATCGACCCGATCGCTGCGAACCATCACGTCATCGCGTTCGACAACCGCGGCGTCGGAGCCTCCACGGGCACAGTCCCCGACACCGTCGAAGCGATGGCCGACGACGCCTACACCTTCATCACCGCACTCGGACACCGGACCGTCGACATCCTGTCCTTCTCCCTGGGCGGGATGGTCGCTCAAGCGCTGGTGATCAAACATCCCGAAATGGTCCGCAGGTTGATCCTCACGGGAACCGGCCCGGCAGGCGGCAAGGACATCGACAAGGTTGCTGGCACAACCTATTACGACATGCTGCGAGCGACCGTCACCCGCAGCGACCCCAAGGAGTTCCTGTTCTTCAACCGCGACCCCATCGGCAAGAACGCGGGCCGCGCCTTCGTCGAGCGCCTTAAAGAACGAACCGACGACCGCGACGCGAAGATCTCGATCAAGGCCTTCCAAACCCAGCTCAAAGCCATCAAACGATGGGGCCGATCCACACCGGCAGACCTCTCCAGAGTCACCCAACCCACACTGATCGCCAACGGCGACAACGACCGTATGGTCCCCAGCGTCCTCTCCGAGGACATGCATCGACGGATCGCGGGATCGGAGTTGATCATCTACCCGAACTCCGGACACGGCGGAATATTCCAATATCACGATCAATTCACCCAAGCCGCCCTTCGATTTCTGGATGCGGAGTAACTCATGGCGAGCTCTCACAACAGCCGGCGAAATCTGCAGCGCACGTCGGCCGTCCTCACCGTCATAGCCGCGGTCAGCGCAGTCGGTGAGATCGCGCGCGGTCCGTAGGGCGTTCCCGGTGGCTCGCCCGAGGTGGTACCGACGGTGGACAGCTCCCTGCGATACGCCAATGTGTTCAAACTGGCGGCGGCCTGGCTCATGCTGTCCCAACTCGATCGCGTCAAACGGTCTCGAACTGTGACTTTCGTGGTTGCAACCATCCTCGCCGGTGGTCTTGCCCGGCTGGTGTCGTGGCGCCGGCCGAGGCATCGGCTTGGCGATCGCCGCCCACATGAGCGGCAAAGGCTGGGATGTCTACGGGACCGCCAGCTCCGATGCCGCCCTGCCCCGTCTCGACGCAATGCCCAAGGTGCACGGGCAATGGATCTACGTCCAGGCCCGCTGGTGCCACCGCCAGGCACTGTCGTGGAGAAACTCCGTGAGGTTTGTGGGCGGGCGACCCAGCAGTGACGACACGTCACCGGTGAGGGGCTGATTACGGCCGAAGCGGGTCAGTGTGTAGACAGCTGCCATGAAGCCGATACTGTCCCAGCCGACGCCGCGCCGACGTAGCCGTGTCGCGAACCTCGGCAGCGATGGCGCCGTGTAGTGGACCGGATAGCCCAGTGCAGCTGATAGCTCGTCGGCAACCTCAGACATCGTCAGGGCTTGCGGTCCGGTGAGGTGGTACACCGCATCTCGGTGCAGGTCTGGTTCACGTAGTGCGCGAAACGCGACCGCGGCGGCGTCGCGCGCATCGAGAAACGTTGTGGCCCCGCGCCCGGCGGGGATGAACAGTTCGCCGCGCTCGGCGATGTCGACGCCGTGGGTGGAAACACTTCGGTGCAGGTTCTGCATGAAGAAGCTGCACCGAAGAACCGTGGACGTCATCGCACTACGCCGCAGCGCCGACTCCACTGCGTGATGCGGAATGAACGGCATCTTGTCGGCTCCGAACACCGATACGTAGACGACGTGCCGGCATCCGGCTTGTTGTGCGGCGTCAATGAACGGGATGATCGCCGAGTGCGCCACCCGGTTACTGGGAAGCGGGAACAACAGGAACAGCGTCTCTACTCCGGCGAGCGTCCGCGCCCACGTCGATGTGTCGAAGAAATCCAGCGCAACGATCTCGGCCGGCCCGGTCGCCGAGTCAGTGAGACTCGCTCGAAGCGCCTCCGGATGACGGCTGGCCAACCGCCACGGCGTCGGCGCACGGTCACGATCGAGCAGCTCGGTGAGTTCGGCGCCCACATTGCCACTCGGACCTGTCACCAACAGCACCACCCACACTTACCACAAGGGCCCCAAGTCATCGTGTGGCATTGGAGTGCAGGAGGTTCGGACACCGGGGCATTCTCGGACAGTGCCGACCCCGAGGTGACGAGCCCGACGGAGCCGAGGTGTGATCAATCGCGTCGTGTACGGGTTGTGGTGAAGGGGTCGAAGTCGTCGTCCCACGTCGGCAGGGCTGAGGAGTCGGCCAGCCGGCCGCCGCTGCGGATGAAGGAAACCAGGTCGCGTCCGAGGATGCTGCCCGCGGCGTTGACTCCGCTGAGCATCGATCCGACGGTTCCGGGTCCCCACGCGGTGCTGGTTCCCACGGTGTAGAGACCGGGAATCGGTGTGGTGTCGCGTGGACGCAGCGGACCGGTCTGGGAGAGTCGCAGTTGCAGACCGAAGGGCGCTCCCGCGGTGTTGTTGACAAATCGCGTTTGTGTTGCCGGCGTACCGAGTTCGCCCACCTTCACCTTCGATGACGAGCCGGGGAACGCCTGCTCCATCCGGTCAAGCATGCCGTCGATGATGATCTTCTTGATCTCCAGATAGGTGGCATCCTTGCTGTAGTCACCGTCGGCGACGTTATACCCGTCAAACCCCCACAGCCTCGGGTCGGACGGTGTCACCGTCTGGACCTCGATGGTGGCATGGCCGGCGGGTGCCGCTCTACGATTACCCGGATCGCGTCGTGAGGAGGACTGGACGAACATCGGTTGTCTCGCAGCCATGTCCCGCGCCCAGTCCGAGCCAACGGCGAAACCGTTGCCTGACAGCGTGTTATGGCCAAAGGCAGCCATCGATCGGAACGACGTCGCCGGCTCCCAATCCGGGATGGCGAAGTAGTTGCTGTTGGGGGTGTTGCCGAGGTCGACCTCGACTCCGAAGAACCCGTTGATCAGCGGCTGCGACATCTTCCATCCGGCGACCCTGCGCCGGAAGAGTCTGGGCAGCCTCTGAATTCCGATCAGATCGGAGTAGGTCTTGATGATGTCGGCATCGGACACCACCGCCGCCGAGGACAGCACTTCGCCGTCCGCCAACCGGACACCCTGAACACGGCCGTCGGCGAGCAGGATCTCCGAGACCTCGCTGTTGGTGCGAATCGATCCGCCGTGGGCGGTGATCACTTCGGCATACCCGGCAGCCAGGATCTGACCACCACCTTCGGGATAGAAGGACCCGGTGCCCACGTAGTCCTGGAAGAAAGCCGCCATGGCCGCAGTCGGCAGCACGGTGGGACTGCACGCAACGGCGCCTGACTGAACCGACAACGCGTAGGCCGTGCGTGGTGAGAGGCCCAGTGCCGCCAGGGTCGCCGCGTAGGGCAGTCCCATGAAGGCCCCCGCTCGCCCGGCCCGGCCAGCCCAGCGGACCATACCGCCGGCGGTGGCCATGTCGTTGCGGTCGTGTGCCTCCCCGATCCGTCGCATCAGCCCGTGGAACCGTCGCAGGGCCTTCCGTTCGGCCGGGAACGCGTCGAGCAGATTGGCCCGGTAGGCATCCCAGCCCACCGGTGTCGGCAACTCGAAGCCGGGGCCGATGATGCGATCGAACCCGCTCTGATCCATCGGCAACCAGGTGATGCGGTCGTCAATCCCGATCCCGCGCATCATTGCGGTGACGATGCCGTCCGGCCCGCAGTGGCTCACATAGTGTATGCCACAGTCGAATTCCCACTGGCCGCGACGTCCGAAGACGTGCGACGAACCGCCGAGCGTGGTGTAGCGCTCCAGCAGCAGAGTCTTGCGTCCCGCGGCCGCGAGGTAAGCCGCAGCTGACAGCCCGCCGAGCCCGGATCCCACCACGATCGCGTCCCAGCGCTTGTCCACGTGCATCAGGCTCCTCTCGGATTGGCGGCTTGCACGCCGCCGTACGAATGCGTAGACCGATTGATCTACCTCATATGGTGGACCGTACTAGATCGATCGGTATACTTGCAACCACGCCATGGAACGCCGGCGGTGACGGCGCCTGAAGAGAGGACTGCATGAGCGCACGAGACAAATTGCTGCTCAGCACTATTGACTTGATCCGCCGACATGGCGTCGCCGGCACCGGGATATCAGCGATCCTCGAGTCCGGCCGGGTCGCCCGCCGGTCGCTGTACCTCAACTTCCCAGGCGGCAAAACGGAGCTGGTGGTGGAAGCGACGCAGTTGGCGGGCACCTACATCGACCATCAGATCGCCGCCGCCTTGCAACTACCCACACCGCAGGAGTCACTGGCCGCATTCATCGCCGAGTGGAAGCGGGTGGTCTCAGACAGCGACTTCGCCGCGGGTTGTCCGATAGCCGCGGCCGGACTGGCTCGAACTTCCGAGCCAGAGATTGCCGATGCCGCCGGCGTAACGTTCACCCGATGGCGCGACGCCATCAGCGCGTCACTGCGCCATCACGGCCTTTCTGCCGAAACCGCACAGGCATTGGCGAACACGGTGCTGGCAGCGGTCGAGGGTGCCGTGGTGATGGCCATCGCGCAGCGAACCCTTCAGCCGCTCGCCGATGTCGAGGAGCAACTGACCGTACTGCTCGATTGCTACCTTGAGCACCCAGCCCGGCCCCGGCGCCGCAGGACATCAGCGGGCAACGGGTCTGATCTCATCCGCTGATACATCCCCGGCGTTACGCCGCAACGCTCGTGCAACACCGCTGTGCACACATATGAGTTTGATATGCGCTTCACCCCGCTGGTCTCGACCGTGCATACCGTTAGGCAGGAATCGCCCCAACGCGAACGGAGCGAATGACCCAGTCACTACGTGCAATTCTCGCCACACTGCCAGCGCGCAGTGAAACAACCTCGGGTGCAAACCAATCCCCTATCCCGGGACCGGCCATCCGCGGATAGCTCTTCCCTGAACGACGGCGCATGCCGCTGGAACTGTGAATGCTGCGTGCACAACCTGCTGCCGAAGGACGGAAAGCCGATGCCAGACAATTCCATTGACAGTTCGATGCAACCGGATCCTGAATCGATGCCGGCCGCTGGGCAATTCCGGGTGTCGCGGCGTCGGTTCATCGGATGGACCGGCACCGCCGTCGCGGCATCGGCCGGCGCCGCCGCTGTCGCCACGCACTTCAGCGACGGGCAAGCAGACAACGATGCCGGCGATGTCGTCACGGTGGCGTTGCTCGTCAACGGTACCGAGCACACCCTCGACCTGGACCCGCGCACCACTCTGTTGGACGCGGTGCGTGAGCAGGTCGGGTTGACTGGCACCAAGAAGGGATGCGACCACGGCCAATGCGGAGCCTGCACCGTGCATGTCGAGGGCCGGCGGGTACTGTCGTGCCTGACTCTGGCCCCCACTGTTCACCGCCGCGAGGTCACCACCATCGAGGGTCTCGCCACGGGCGACGAGTTGCACCCGGTGCAGCAAGCGTTCATAGACAACGATGCGTTGCAGTGCGGCTTCTGCACACCGGGCCAGATCATGTCCGCTGTATCGGTGATCGAGGACGGATACAGTCGCAACGACGACCAGATCCGAGAACACATGTCGGGCAACATCTGCCGATGTAGCGCCTATCCGTTCATCGTCGAGGCCGTCAAAACCGCGCGCGATCGGATGGCCTGACGTGCGACCCTACGCCTACACCACAATCGACACCGTAAGCGCCGCCACAACACATAACAGCCCGGGCAGCGCGTTCCTCGCCGGCGGCACTACCTTGGTCGATCTGATGAAACTGGAAGTCCTGACACCCGATCGAGTCGTCGATATCAACGGTCTGCCTTTGACCGGCATAACCGTCGACACCAACGGCTTGCGCATCGGCGCACTGGAACGCATGACTGACGTCGCCGAACACCCCTTGGTCCGCCGCGGGTTCCCGCTGATCAGCCAAGCATTGGAACTCAGTGCCTCCCCGCAGCTGCGCAACATGGCCAGCATGGGCGGAAACCTGTTGCAGCGCACCCGATGCAGCTACTTTCGCGACATAGCGATGCCCTGCAACAAGCGAAGCCCCGGTTCCGGGTGTCCGGCTATCGAGGGCTACAACCGCTCTCACGCAGTGCTTGGTACCAGCAACGACTGCGTGGCCACCCACGCCAGCGACGTTGCCGTCGCACTGGTCGCCGCGGAGGCGGCAGTGGAACTGAGCAGCTCAGACGGAGAACGTCGCGTGCCCCTCGAGCGCTTCTACAGACAACCTGGCACCACTCCGGAAGTGGAGAACGAACTGCAGCCCGGCGAGCTGGTCACCGCCATCACCGCACCGCCACTCCCACCCGGCACCCGGTCGGGCTACCTCAAGATCCGCGACCGTCAATCCTATGAATTCGCGCTCACCGCGGTTGCGGTGGCGATTACGCTGCGTGGCAACGTGATTGACCGTGCTCGTGTGGCTGCCGGTGGGGTGGCCACCGTACCGTGGCGGTTGCCCGAAGTAGAAAGCCTGCTGATAAACCGACCGGTCACCGCCGCGACATTCGACGCCGCGGCCGCGGCGGCTGCCACCGATGCCCGGCCACTGCGCCACAACAACTTCAAGCCCCACCTGCTACGCCGGGCGATCAAGCGTGCGCTCACTGACCTCACGGGGCTGCAGTGAATCCGTCACCGCTGGGCGGCAACATCTCTCGCATCGACGGCCGCGCCAAGACAACCGGCGCCGCCCGCTACTCGGCGGACTACCGGGAATCAGATCTGGCCTACGCCGTCCTAGTCTCCGCCACCATCGGGTTGGGCACCGTCACCGCGATCGACACCGATGCCGCAGCACGTGCGCCGGGCGTCCTGGCGGTGTACTCCCCTTTCGCACCGCTGCCGCTGCACCCCGTCGCCGACGATGCCCTGGGTGAGAACTACCGCCCGCTGCAGGACCGCGAGGTGCGGTTTCACGGCCAAGCCATCGGTGTCGTGGTCGCCGACAGCTTCGAACATGCGCGCGACGCCGCGGCCATGATCCGCGCTGACTACCAATCCCGCACGCCCAGAACATCTCTGGCCGATGCCGGGCGCGGCACCAGCATTGCCATGCCCGAATCCGGCAACAAGACCGTCCTCGCTCCCGGGATAGCCTCGATCGACGACGCGCTGCGCGGCAGTGAGATCACCGTGGACACGGTAGTCAGCCAACTGGCCCAGCATGCGGCGGCGATGGAGCCGCATGCGTCGGTGGCGGTGTGGCGCAACAACCTGTTGACGATCTACACGGGCACCCAGTTCCCAGGCCGAGCCATTGCCGGCATAACCGGTGCGCTGGGGCTGCAACCCGAGCAATTACGCATCATCTCAACGTATGTGGGGGGCGGGTTCGGAAGCCGGGTGCTCCCGTGGACGGACGTCATTCTGGGCGCCGCGGCCGCCCGCGAACTGGGCCGCCCGGTCAAACTGGTCCTGAACCGCAGTCAGGTCTTCAGCGTCGTCGGTCACCGCTCCGCGGTTCGGCAGCGAGTGCGATTGGGTGCCCGCGCCGACGGCACACTCACCGCCGTCAGCCACGAGTCCGACGCCGAGGCCCCTGCGGTGGGTGGGTGGCCGTTACGCACCGCCGCCGAGACCACCGCGGCGCTGTACCGCACGCCTAACCTGCACGTCGACCAACGTCATGTCACCCTCGACACTGCCCCCACCTGGGCGATGCGCGCACCCAATGAGGCACCGGGGGCGTTCGCCATCGAAACGGCCATGGATGAGCTCGCGGTTGCAACCGGTGTCGACCCGGTCGAGTTGCGGCTGCGCAATTACGCGACGACGTTGCCCGGCACCGATCGCCGGGGGACCAGTAAACGGCTCGATGAGTGTTACCGGCTGGGCGCCAACCGGTTCGGATGGTCAGCCCGTGCCACGACGCCGGCCACGCGCCGCGACGGTCAGTGGCTCATCGGAATGGGTATGGCGACCGCGATCTACCCGGCCGCCGGGCGGTCCGCCAACGCTGTGCAGGTCAGCTTCCGCGAAGACGGCACCGTGCTGGCCTCCACGGCAGTCATGGACATCGGCACGGGTGCAGCCACCGCACTGGCGATCGTCGTCGCCGACGCCGTAGGTCTACCGTTGGACCGTGTGGTCGCCCAGGTGGGAGACACCGATCTTCCTGAAGGTGCCGGTGCCGTCGGCTCCCGCGCCACCGGCAGCATGGCGCCCACTGCCCGGGCCGCCGCTCGTGCCGCCATCGGTCGCCTCACCGATGCCGCCTCCACCGATCCCCGCTCGCCGCTGGCAGGCTCAGAGAGCCCGGTGACATACGACGGAGGCGGCCTGCGAACATCCAACGGATCCCTGAACTTCGCCGATCTGCTGCGAGAAATCCGAATGGAACACATCAGTGCGACTCACCGCGACGAGGCCACCCTCAATCCGTCGTTTGCCGCACATGGGTTTGGGGCACATTTCTGCGAAGTGCGGGTCCACTCGCTCACCGGTGAAACCCGGGTCTCCCGGTTCACCACCGTCGTCGACATCGGGCGGGTGATCAACGCCAAAGCCGCCCGCAGTCAGGTGGTCGGCGGTGTGATCTTCGGTATCGGACACGCGCTACTGGAGGCCAACCCCATCGACCCCTCCGGCCGCTTCGCATCGAGCAACCTTGCCGACTATGTCGTTCCCGTCAACGCCGACGTGCCGTTCATCGACGCGGTGTGTCTTGACGGCGACGACCAGGATTTCAGCGATGTCGGAGCGCGCGGTGTCGGCGAGCTCGGCGTGGTCGGCTCGGCGGCCGCGATCGGTAACGCCGTGTTCAACGCCACCGGCATCCGTGTTCATGACCTACCCATCCACCCAGAGCTGTTGCTGCGCTGAGTCCTGCCGCGATGCACGCGCGTCAGATCATGGCCTCGTGTAGCTCGCCCTCACCGGGGAGCGGCCGTCCCTGGACTGGCTGGTCCTGGCGGCGGCGACCGAGCACCAGTGCAATGGTGTCATGACCATTCACAGCACAGTGGTGAAAAAAGCTGGCCCGGTTGGGAACTCCGATGCCGGGGCCCGCCGCAGTGACAACCTGCGGTTCCTTCGGTCGTGGGTGGCGCACCCGCTGCGTACCGCCGCAATCAGGCCGTCGAGTAGCGCACTGGCCGAACTGATGACGCGAATGATTGTGCCGACTGCCGAGCATGTGGTCGAGCTTGGGCCGGGCACTGGTGTGTTCACCACGGCTCTGTTGAAGCGCGGACTTTCCGCCCGGCAGCTCACCTTGATGGAAAGCGATCCGAGGTTTGTCGAGCTTCTTCAGCAGCGCTTCCCGGGTGCCGACATTGTGCACGGGGACGCCGCGGCCGGACCGTGGGAGTTGCTCCACAAGGGGCGAGTGGACGCCGTGGTCAGTGGCCTTCCGCTGTTGTCAATGCCCGCGGCCCGGGTGTCGGCGGTGTTGAGCGCCGCGTTCACACGCTTGGCGCCTCAGGGGGAGTTCCTCCAGTTCACCTATGCCGGAAAGCTTCCCGTTCGTACAGCAGTGATGACCGGACTTGGCCTCGAGGCAACGCTTATCGGCCGCACCTTCCGCAATCTGCCGCCGGCATCGGTGTACCGGATTTCGCGGTTATCCGGTGGAGGAAGCGTGCCCGCCGACAAGCTCGGCATTCTCAAACCACGCGTCTCCGGTGAACCGGACCGTTTCAGAAACGTCATCAATGACCAGCCCGCTGAGACGGGCGCCTGGCGCGGCGACGTACAGCGCCCCGACGCCTAGTCGTATGCGCACGAGCCGCTTTCGGCCGTAGCGGAGTGCACCGCGCACCTCGCTGCGGCCGTGGGACACCGGACCAAACGGCCTGGTGCGATCAACCCGATTGAGCGCTGCCTGGCGCCCTCGCGTCACCCTTGGACCCCGGCCCTGTGGCAGGATCGATGCTTGTCCATGACCGCGGGGATAAACCACGTCACGGCGGTCAAGCGTCACGGTGTCAGCCGTCCGCATCTCGTTCGTCGCGATCGAACCTCTGCTGTTGCCGCGCCCCGTACGCCGCCTGCCTGACCGCCTCATCGTCCTCGAGGCCGGACCCTAGAGCACCACCTAGGGTGGCGATCGCCGCCACAAGCCACGCCAGCCGGAGAAAATCTCCCACGCCGACCGGGTGGCCCAGAGTCTGCTCCAGAAGCTGCGGAGGCAGAGTCCACCAGGCTGTCAACAAGAGCAACACAAAACAGGACGCGTGCAGAACGACGACCCCGATGGTCAGTGTCGCGACCGTCGACGCGTTGTACATCACGGCCCGTTCCCGCTCGGTCGCGGATTCCGGCCGTTCCCACAGCTTATGGTTGATGATCAGCCATCCCACCATCGCCGCGGTGGCCAGCACCGTGGTGACGCCGATCCGCCACGGACCCATCATCGACGACAGTTGCCAGATCGTCGGATAGGCCAAGCTCACCGCGCCGGTGGCGAACGTCGCCATCAGTACGCGTGACATTCCGGCTGCCAGCTTCCAGGGCCGGTTCGCGTAGATCATGCCCATGAGGAGGCGCAGCCGGGCAAACCGGGACGATGCGGCATAGCGCACCGCGCCGTCGTCCTCGGTTCTGATGAGCCTGCTCGGAGCGGACCCGTCGCCCCCGCGTTGCTCGGCGACTTCGTAGATGACGGACTCGACCATCGCCCGTACCCGTCGGCTGACGAACAGTCCACCCACGGTGGGCACGGAGACGACGCCGAAACGGTGCCGGACGCTGATGTCGGCGACCACTGGGTGCATGCCGTCGCGGCGTGGAAGATCGGTCACGTAGACAACGATGTCCTGCTGCTGTCTCGCCGGGTCGACCTCGTCGATAACGTCATCCAGCGACGCTTGTTCGGTCAGCCGGTAGGAGCCGGTCTGCACCGCCACCGTCCAATCGGAACCTGGCGAATCGCGTGCCAGTAGCTTCGGCAATTCCCTCGACAGATCTTCCGCCAAGGCCGACGGGGCACCCGGATCCGCCACCAGCAGAACGGAATCCGCCATCAGACTAGCTCTCCGATCAGCATCCGTGCGCGAAGGGGCGCCACCAGCGCGGCGGCCGAGATCCCGATACGTCGTTGCCTTCATAGCGCCTCCTGGCTTGCCGATGATCAGCGACAGATACCCGGGGACCGTGCACCAAAACCGGCCTGCTGTGCCCAAAAAGAGCCTCAACAGTTCACCTTCCGGTACCAAGACAATCGGTCAATAGAGCGCTCCCTCGGACGGCACTTCATGCGGTGAGATGCATCGATCACATCGCGCGCCCCATCTACGTCGTCTGCAGTAGCCCGCTCGGCGAGTCGTCGTCAACGATCAACGATGTGACGACTACGTCCCGAAATACTCATGGATCTGTCGGATTGCCATAGCTCCTTCACCGACCGCCGACGCGACCCGCTTTACCGAGCCGCTGCGCACATCGCCCGCCGCGAACACACCGGGTCGGCTGGTCTCCAGCATCATGGGCTGACGCGGCCGCGCTCCGTGATTGCTGCCGGTGTCCTGGTAGAGAGCAGCCGTGCCTGTCGCGACGAACCCGTGGTCGTCGAGGGTGACCGCACCGTCGAGCCACGAGGTGTTGGGAACGGCACCGATGAAGACGAACAGAGCGCGCGCCGTGACCGACTCGCGTTCGCCCGTCCGTGTGTTCTCGGTGACGACCGCGGTGAGTGCATGATCTCCGTGCACCTCTCGGACCTCGGTACACAAGCGCACTGTCACGCGGGGATGCTGGCGGACCCGGTCGACGAGATACCGGGACATGTCTTTGTTCAGGTCATCGCCGCGGACCATCACATACACCCGGGACACCCTTTCGGCGAGGAAGACCGCCGCCTGGCCCGCAGAGTTACCTCCGCCGACGATGACGACGGGTCCTGCGCCGCACATCAACGCCTCGTGAAAAGTGGCGGCGTAGTACACACATTTGCCCTCGAACTCTTCAATTCCCGGCACGGCGAGCCTGCGATAGCGTGCTCCTGTGGCGAGCACAACGGCGCGGGCGACCACCGTGGAGTCATCCGCGAGGTGGAGCACATGCTGTCCGCTGTCAGACTCCAGTCGGGTAACCTCGGCGGCGACCACTATTCGTGCACCGAACTTGCCGGCTTGCAAGGCCGCCCGCTCGGCCAGGTCGGCACCCGAGATCCCGCCTGGGAACCCCAGGTAGTTCTCGATTCTCGATGACGTTCCGGCCTGGCCACCGGTAGCGATCCGCTCCACTGCCGCCGTGATCAGACCGTCCGACGAGCCATATACGGCCGCACCCAGCCCGGCCGGGCCGGCACCCACTACGACGACGTCGCACTGGGTGGGCGCCGTGTCGGCGACCGGCAGCCCTACGCGGCGGGCGAGTTCGGCTGTGGTGGGATTACGCAGTACGTCGCCACCCCAGATCACCACCGGGACGTCTTGTGGTGAGATGCCGAATCGTTGCATCAGTCGCTCGGCCTGCTTGTCACGTTCCAGGTCAATACATTTGTGCGGCAACCTGTTTCGCGCGGCAAATTCGCACAGTCGCACAGTATCGGGGTCATAGCAGGAGCCGATGATCCGAAATCCGGTTCCGTCCTGGATGAGCAACGAGCGGCGCACCAGGTAGGCGCGAAGGATGAGGTCGCTGAGGACCGGGTCCTGGGCGACGAGTGCCCGCACCCGCTCGTTCGGTATGACCAGTACCTCGCCGGGTTCAACTACTTCGGCGGTGTAGAACGCGGCTTGACCTTCGAGGTCGCCCAACTCTCCGAGGAACCGCCCCGGGCCATGCACCCGGATCACGTGTCGTTGACCGTCTTCGTCGGTCGAGATGACAGCGATCTTGCCGGACAGAATCACGAAGAAGTGGTCGGAGCGTTCACCTTCGCGAACCAGCGCGTCCCCGGGGGCGACGGTGCGCCGGGCACCTCCTGCCTCGAGGAGGGCGATCTGATCGTCGGACAGGCGCGGGTAGGCACCGTGCATGTCGGGGGTCTCCGCCAGCGGAGTGGATGTGCGCTGGTCTGTGCCGGCCTCAGACATAGTTCTCATGGACATAGCACCATCTCCACATTTCTCCCGGCTCCATGGATTGCACGATCGGGTGGCCGCGCGTGTGCGCGTGCGCCCGGGCGTGCCGCATCGGTGACGAGTCGCAACAACCGACCTGTCCGCACGTCAGGCACAGCCGCAGATGCACCCATGGCGTGCCCAGCCGAAGACATTCCTCGCAGCCATTCGTACGCGGACGCACTCGACGAATCGCTACGACGTCTGGGTCCATACCTACCGATGTCATGGCTGTGCCTCCTTCGTGCTGTCGGCCGACAGCACCTGATCCACCCAATTGCGCAGTGTCGCAACGGGAGCTGCCCCCGACTGACGAGCGAGCACTTTCCCGTGCTCCATCAGTAGGAGCGTCGGCACCGACTGGACAGTGAACCGTTGAGATATGGCCGGCGCCTTGTCCACATCGACCTTGACCAGTTTGAGTCGGCCGGCGCGTTCTCCTGCGAGCTGCTCAAGCGCCGGACTCACCCTGCGACACGGTCCACACCAGCTCGCCCACAGGTCGACAAGTACTGGGACAGAAGATTCTTCGACCACGCCGTCGAAGTCCGCGTCACCTGCCACGGCGATCCACGGTAGCCACTGATGACAGTTGGCGCACCGAGGCTTTCCCGAGGCAGCCGCGGGTACCCGGTTGCGCTTTCCGCAGTGCGGGCATGTCACGACTTCTGATTGCATGACGTCTCCTCTGTCAGGCCGCGAGGGCGGGTTCCGAATAGCTCACGGCGAGTTCGCCACTCTCCACGGTGATGCGAATCGTGCCCCCGCCGGCGATGTCACCGCGAAGCAGGGCGCGGCCGATTTTGGTCTCCACCTCGTGGGCGATATAGCGGCGCAGCGGACGTGCCCCGTAGACCGGATCGTATCCATGTTCGGCGATCATCCGCCGAGCCTCCGGAGAGATCTCAAGCTCGATTTGCCTTTGCGCCAAACGATCTCGGAGCCCGGCCAGCTGGAGTTCGACGATCCGCTCGAGCTGCGACATCGACAACGGAGTGAACAACACGATGTCGTCCACGCGGTTGAGGAATTCGGGCCGGAAGTGTCCCCGTAGCTCGGCCATCACCCGGTCGCGCGCATCGGGTTTGATCTCGCCGTCTGCGGTGACGCCGTCGAGCAGGTGATGGGATCCGATGTTCGAGGTCATGATGACGACGGTGTTGCGGAAGTCGACCTGACGTCCCTGAGCATCGGTGAGACGGCCATCGTCGAGCACCTGGAGCAGAGTATTGAACACGTCGGGGTGCGCCTTCTCGATCTCGTCGAGCAGCACCACCGAATAAGGCTTACGACGCACCGCTTCGGTGAGCTGGCCGCCTTCGTCATAGCCGACGTATCCCGGCGGTGCACCGACCAACCGGCTCACCGTGTGCCGCTCCTGGTATTCGCTCATATCGAGACGGACCGTGTTGTCCTCGCTGTCGAACAACGCAGCGGCCAACGTCTTGCCGAGCTCGGTCTTGCCTACCCCGGTGGGTCCAAGGAAGATGAACGAACCGATGGGACGGCGCGGATCGCGTATGCCAGAGCGGGCCCGTATCACCGCATCGGCGACCAGCTGAACCGCCTCATCCTGACCGATCACCCGCTCGTGCAATATTTCGTCGAGCCGCAGCAGCTTCTCGCGTTCGCCCTCCTGCAGTCGCGCGACCGGTATGCCGGTCCATGCGGCCACGATCTCGGCGATCTCGTCTTCGGTGACGACCTCCCGCAGCAGAGGTGATCCGCCCTGCTTGGACTTCAGTTGTTCCTCCGCCGCCTGCAGTTTGCGTTCCAGCTCGGTGATCTGGCCGTAGCGCAACTCCGCCGCGCGGTTGAGGTCGTATTTCCGTTCGGCTTCGTCGGCCTCGTGCCGGAGCTGTTCGAGTTGCCCGCGCAGTTCCTGCACCCGACGGATCGCCTGCCTTTCGGCGTCCCATTGCGCGTGCCGGGCATCTGCCTCCGCCCGCAGGTCGGCCAGCTCTTTGCGAAGCTCCTCGAGACGGGACCTGCTGGCCGCGTCCGTCTCCTTCGCAAGCGCCGCCTCTTCGATCTCCAGACGGGTGACGCGACGGGTGATCTCGTCCAACTCCGCGGGCATCGAGTCGATTTCGGTCCGCAGCCGCGCGCACGCCTCGTCCACCAGGTCGATCGCCTTGTCGGGCAGAAAGCGGTCGGTGATGTAGCGATGCGACAGGGTCGCCGCCGCGACCATTGCGGCATCCTGGATCTTCACCCCGTGGAACACCTCAAGGCGCTCGCGCAGACCGCGCAGGATGGATACGGTGTCCTCGAC
The DNA here is from genome assembly GCF_001650495.1 of Mycolicibacterium iranicum. Classification (GTDB taxonomy): domain Bacteria; phylum Actinomycetota; class Actinomycetes; order Mycobacteriales; family Mycobacteriaceae; genus Mycobacterium; species Mycobacterium iranicum_A. The sequence continues at coordinate 173,169 of NZ_LWCS01000002.1, forward strand.
GTCGGGTTCGTCGACCAGCACCGTCTGGAAACGTCGCTCCAACGCGGCGTCTTTTTCGATGTGCTTACGGTACTCGTCGAGGGTGGTGGCACCGATCATGTGCAGCTCACCGCGCGCGAGCATCGGCTTGAGCATGTTGCCCGCGTCCAGCGATCCCTCCGTCGCCCCGGCGCCGACCACTGTGTGTAGTTCATCGACGAACAGCAGGATTTGACCTTCGCCCGCCTTCACCTCTGAAAGCACCGCTTGCAGTCGTTCCTCGAATTCACCCCGGTACTTGGCCCCTGCCACCAGTGAGCCCATGTCGAGCGAAAAGATTGTCTTGTCGCGCAGTCCTTCTGGGACGTCACCGCGGACGATGCGCTGGGCGAGCCCTTCGACGATCGCGGTCTTGCCGACACCCGGGTCGCCGATGAGGACCGGGTTGTTCTTGGTCTTGCGGCTGAGGATCTGGGTGACCCTGCGGATCTCGGCGTCACGTCCGATTACCGGGTCCAGCTTGCCGGTGCGGGCCTCTGCGACCAGGTCGCGTCCGTACTTCTGCAGCGCCTCGTAGGCGCCCTCCGGGGTTGCGGAGGTTACCCGCTGGTTCCCGCGCACCTTGGTCAACGCCGCCAAGAACGAGTCCCGAGTCACGTTGTGCGAAGCCAGAGCTCGTCCAGCAGGGCTCGACGTCCCCTCTTCGGCCAGAGCGATCACAAGATGCTCGACGGACACGTACTCGTCCTTGAGTCGCTTGGCTTCGCGCTCGGCGGCGTCCAACAGGTTGGCCAGCCGCCTGGTGACAGAGACCTGGCCCGGCGTGGCACCTGGGCCGCTGACCTTCGGCCGCCGATTCAACTCGCGCTCCAGATCGGTGCGCAGTGCCGCGGTGTCGGCACCCGCGTGGTCGAGCAGCCGCGGTACGAGGCCCTCCGGCTGGTCGATCAGGGCCATCAGCAGGTGCTCACCGTCGACCTCTGTATGGCCCATCCGGGTAGCGATGGCTTGCGCTTCGGCCAGCGCCTCTTGCGATTTCTGCGTCAGCTTGTTGATGTCCACAGCGGTGTCCTCCTTCGGCGAGATGCGGATTCCAGTTCGTCGATGCGATCCAACAGGTCGAGCACCAGCCCGATCGCCGCATAGTTCAGTCCCAGACCGGTGCGCAACCGCTGGACTCGCGCGACGGTGGCCAATGCAGACGGTTCCAACCAAAGTTCGCCACGGGCATCCCGCCGACATGCGAGCAGGCCCAGCGCCACCAGGCGGCGCACCATGTCGGGGTGTAGTCCACAGCGGGCTGCGAAGGCGTCGAGCGGCATTCCGGGCCGGCGCGCCAGCACATAGCGCGGGGAGGTCATCGTGCCCTCCTTGGGTCGAAGTTGGATTCGGCGGCAAGCTGCTCGAACAACTCACGTTCCCGTGCAGTGGGTTTGGTAGGCACCATCACCTTGATCTCGGCGTACAGGTCCCCGGGGGGACCGTTCGGATTGGGCATGCCTTCGCCGCGCAACCGCAACCGTCGCCCGGTCGAGGAGCCCTGTGGCACCTTGACTTTCGCTTCCCCGCTGGGCGTCCGGACAGCCACCGTGGTCCCCAGCACCGCCTCCCACGGTGACACCGGCAGGTCGACGGAGATGTTGCGGCCGTCGAGCCGAAAACGGGGATGCGGCTTGATGCGCACCACGAGGTACAGATCTCCAGGCGGTCCGTTACCGCTGCCGCGACCCCCCTCTCCCGCCAGCCGAATCCGTTGTCCGTCGAGAACGCCGGCGGGAATGTTCACCGTGTAGTTGCGACCATCGAGGGACAGCTGCCGTTTGCCGCCCCGGTAAGCCTCCTCGACCGTGAGGTCCAGCACCGCCTCCTGGTCGGCGCCGGGGATCGGCCCGAAACCTCCACCGCCACTGAACATGTCGCCGAAAAGGTCTTCGATGTTGATGCCGCCGCGGAAGCCTTGGCCGTAGCGCACCCGAGCGCCGGAGTCTCCGGCCCCGCGGAATCCACCCGCACCGGTGCCCACCCGCTCCTCCCAATCCTCTGGGATGTTGCGGAAGTCTTCACCGAATCGGTCGTAACGTTTTCGGGTTTCGGGGTCCGACAGCACGTGGTAGGCCTCGTTGATCTCCTTGAACCGGTCCTCGGCGCCCGGATCCTTGTTGACGTCAGGATGATGCTTGCGGGCCAACGTGCGGAACGCCTGCTGGATCTGATCGGCGGAGGCGTCCCGCGACACCCCGAGCACGTCGTAGTAGTCGCGGGCCACTGAGAATCACTCCCCGCGTCGGGAGACCACCACGGCGGCCGGCCGAAGTTGCCCCGATCCCTCACCGTAACCCGGTCGTAGAACTTCGACGACCGTCCCCGGCGCGCTGTCCGGTTGCTCCACCACCCCGACCACCTCGTGGCGCTCCGGGTCGAAGGGCACCCCTGCCTCAGCATCGCGCGGATAGCCGAGCTGCTCGAGGACCTGCAGCGCCTGTTCGAGGATGCTCTGCACCCCCGCGACGACCGCGTCGGACTGCTCCCCGGCATGCCCGAGGGCACGCTCGAGGTTATCCACGATGGGGAGCCAGGCCCCAGCCACTCTGGATCTTTCCGTGGCTCGCTCGTGGGCCAGTTCGCGAGCGTACCGCTTACGCAAGTTGTCCAGATCCGCAACGGCGCGCCGCCAGCGATCTTCGAGCTTGGCCATCTCCTCATCTCGATCAGGTTGAGTGGCAACCGCATCTGGTGGATCCCGGTCTGTTGGGTCCTGGGTCTTGGATTGCTCTGCGGGGCTGACCATTGCGGCTCAGCCTCGGTCGAACTCGGCGTCGACCACGTCGTCGTCGCCGACGGGGGAACCCTGGCCATTGCCGGTCGGACCGGCCCCGTTGCTGTTACCGTTACCGCTCGGCATGGGTTGCAGGCCATAGAGCACCTGCAGTAGCTCTGACGTCAGGGACTGCACACGGTCCATCGGTGCGTCTTCCTGTACGGCCTTGCGCGCGTCGGCGACCAGCATCTCGGCGCGAGCCCGATCGTGCGGCGCCGCCGAGTCGCCCAACTCGGCGAGTCGGCGCTCCACCTGGTAGGCCGTCGAGTCGAGCGCGTTACGGGCCTCGACCGCCTCGCGCAGTTGCTCGTCCTCGCGCCGGTTGGCCTCGGCGTCGGCGAGCATTCGCTCAACCTCGCTCTTGTCGAGGTTGGACTGCTCGCTGATGGTGATGCCCTGCTCGGCGCCGGTGTCCTTGTCCCGCGCGGTGACCTGCAGGATGCCATTGGCGTCGATGTCGAAGATGACCTCGATCTGAGGCTCACCTCTGGGCGCGGGTCTGATGTTCTCCAACTTGAATCGACCCAGCACCCGGTTGTCCCTGGCCAGCTCCCGTTCACCCTGCAGCACAACGATATCCACCGCCGGCTGGTTATCCGCCGCGGTGGTGAAGACCTCGCTGCGCCGTGCGGGAATGGTGGTGTTCCGCTCGATGATCTTGGTCATCAGCCCACCGGCGGTCTCCACACCGAGTGACAACGGTGTGACGTCGAGCAGCAGGACGTCGGAAACCTCGCCCTTGAGCACACCGGCCTGGATCGCGGCGCCGAGCGCGACGACCTCGTCGGGATTGACGCTCATGTTGGGGTCCTTGCCGCCGGTCAGCCGACGTACCAGCGCTTGGACTGCGGGTATCCGAGTGGACCCACCCACGAGGATCACCTCGTCGATGTCGTTGGCGCTCAACTTGGCATCGCTCATCGCCTGCTTGACCGGGCCCATCGTGCGCTCCACCAGATCCGCGGTCAGGTCCTCGAACTTCGATCGCATGATCGTGGTGGTCAGATGCTTGGGTCCGCTCGCGTCGGCGGTGATGAACGGCAGATTGACCTGGGTCTGCGCCACCGAGGACAATTCGACCTTGGCCTTTTCCGCCGCCTCGAACAGACGCTGCAATGCCTGCGCATCCTTGCGCAGGTCGATGTTCTCTGCGCGTTGGAACTCGTCGGCGAGGTAGTCGACGAGCCGGCGATCGAAATCATCGCCGCCCAGATGCGAATCACCGGCCGTGGCACGCACTTCCACCACCCCGTCACCCACGTCGAGCAGACTCACGTCGAAGGTGCCTCCGCCGAGGTCGAAGACGAGCACCGTCTCGTGCCCCTTCTTGTCCATCCCGTAGGCCAGAGCAGCAGCAGTGGGCTCGTTGATGATGCGCAGGACTTCCAGGCCGGCGATTCTCCCGGCGTCCTTGGTGGCGTTGCGTTGAGCGTCGTTGAAGTACGCCGGGACGGTGATCACCGCCTCCTTGACGCGCTCACCGAGGAACTTGCCGGCATCATCGACGAGCTTCCGTAACACCAGCGCGCTGATCTCCTCAGGCGAATACAACTTGCCGCGCACGTCGAACCGGGCACCGCCCCCGTCGCCCTCGACGACGTCGAAGCTGACCGCCTTGGCCTCTTCGGAGATCTCATCGAAGCGGCGACCGATGAACCGTTTCGCCGAATAGATGGTCCCCTTGGGATTCATGATCGACTGGCGTCTGGCCAACTGCCCGACCAAGCGCTCGCCGCTCTCGGTGAACGCCACCACCGACGGTGTCGTGCGCGCGCCTTCAGCGTTGGGGATCACAATCGGTTCCCCGCCCTGCCAGGCGGCGATCACAGAGTTCGTGGTTCCCAGGTCGATGCCTACCGCTGTGGCCATGGTCTATTCCTTTCGGTTGTTGCTGGTGAGCAGTTGGAGTGCGCGGTCGGCCACTTCGACGTCGGCGACGAGGTCGTAGTGGCGGGGCACCTGCGCGCTCACGGAGCGGAAGTCGCGGCGACCACCCTGCAGCGCGTGGATCAGCAGGCCCATCAGGGCGCCGAAGACAGCGCCGAAGATCAGGCCGTAGCCGGCCAGCATCAAAGCCGAGATGATGGGCTCGATCCAGCTGAACAACCCGAAGATCCAGCCGATCAGCGCGCCGACCAGGGCGCCTGAGCCGGCCCCGCGGAGAGCAGCCCCGCCGTAATTCAGGCGGCCGAGGATCTGCTCGACGTACTCCAGATCGCGACCCACGATCGCCAACCGGTTCACTTCGAACCGTTGATCCGAAAGGTAGTCGACCGCCCGCTCGGCGTCGGCGTAGTTGTCGAAGGTGGCGATCACCTGGCGAGCGGGCTCGTTACGCCGCACGGCCGAAGTTGCCACTGTTGAATGCTCTGCCATCACTACTCCTAGGCATCCACGGTCTGAGGATCGGATTGGGCATGGACGGCATGCTGTCCTTGATCGGCAGTGCCGATCTGCACCTTGCGGGGCTTGCTTTCCTCTGATACCGGGACGGTCAACGTCAGCACGCCGGCATCGCACGCAGCGCTGAGCTTGTTCGCATCGAGGTTGTCGCCCAGAAACAGTTGGCGGCGGAACTCGCCATGGGGCCGCTCGTCGACGATCGCTTCATCACCGTCCTGGCGCAGCGGGCGGCGGCGCGCGGTGATCTCGATGACGTTGCGCTCCACGGTGACATCGATGTCATCGCCCTTTATGCCAGGCACATCGAGAGCGACGATGAATTGGTCACCGCGTCGAAACGCCTCCATCGGCAGTGTGTGCGCTGTGCGCGCGGCCGCCGTCGCCTGTTCGGCCAACCTGTCCAGTTCGCGGAACGGGTCGAATCGCATCAAAGCCATGGTTACTCCTATGAGCCGAGGGTTGTGGGGTCGCAAGCTCGGGCAGCCGAACGCTGTCAGCGCTGGCTGTCGGTTGCTTCCGAACTACAAGACTGGCAAGCAAATTCGACGAGCGCGTGCTCCCGACAAGCCGGAAATGTCCCTTGCGATTGGTCCTGTCAGCACAAGTGGGTCTATCACCCGGTTTCGTGGTCCGCGGTGTCGCCGAGTTTCAGGCAGCCGCGGTGCCCCATCCGCGTGGTTGGACGCCGCTCAATCCGGCCGAGTGATCGCGGCGGCTGATCACGGCGCGATGCACTACCCCTTTATCCACCAAAACTACTGGTGTGAAATATCTTTCACGTCAGATATCTGTTGCAAGCACCGGCGCAGAGGCAACCCGCCGTGTACGGTGCCACCGGGGGTCGCGATCGCCGGATGATTGACGCCTAGAGTTCCTTTGTCACCAACCGGAGTTGCGCAGGTAGACCCGTGACTGCCACGTCGCCATCGTCGTCCACCGAGATCTCGAAGCGGTTGGTGGACAAAGGCAGGTTTTCCACTCGCAGCGGCAGCCATCGGTCGGGCACCACCGGAGACAGCTGCACCTGCCCCTGCGGGATATCGGGGTTCAACCGGAGCAGGCTACGCAGGATGAACCGTGGTGTCGCGGCTGCCCAGGCCTGCGGCGAACATGAGGTCGGGTAGGGCACGGGGCTGCGAAACTCCGCGCGGTCAAACCCGCAGAAAAGCTCGGGTAGCCGTCCCCCGAAATGCTGAGATGCCTCGACCAATGCTGTCGAAATCTGTTGCGCCTCTGGGATGAAGCCATAGCGGACCAAGCCGGCGACCGCGATGGCGGTGTCGTGTGGCCACACTGAGCCGTTGTGGTAGCTCATCGGGTTGTAGGCGGTCATATCGGTCGCCAAGGTTCGGACCCCGAAGCCTGAAAAAAGCATCGGCCCGGACAGGTGCGCCGCTACGGGAGCCGCCTTGCCTGTATCGACTATCCCCGTCCACAAGCAGTGCCCCATATTGGAGGCAACGGCATCGACCTGCCGCTTGGCGCCATCCAGCGCCATGGCGAACGCTTGCCGGTCGGGCATCCAGAACGCACGGTTGAACGCCGCCTTGAGTACCACGGCCTTGCTGCGCCAGTGCTGGGCGGTGGCGGCATCACCGTCGACGTCTGCCAGCTTCGCACGCGCCCGGTAGGCGCCGTACACGTACGCCTGAACCTCGCACAGCGCAATCGGCGGCACCGCCACACGTCCATCCTCGTGCGTTATGCCGTCGAAGGAATCTTTCCAACCCTGGTTGAACAGTCCCCGATCGGTGTGCCGTCGGTATTCGACGAAGCCGTCCCCATCGGCGTCGCCGTAGTTGGCGATCCACTCCAGGGCGCGGTCGGCGGCGGCGACAAGAGTTGCCCGGTCATCGTCGGGGAGGGCGCCCCAGCGGTCGAGTTCGCCGAGGAGCATCACAAACAGCGGAGTGGCATCGGCTGTGCCGTAATAGGTGTTGCCGCCGCCCAGCGCCAACGCCACTTCTCGACCGAACCGCACTTCATGCAATATCCGGCCAGGTTCTTCCTCTGTCAGCGGATCCACGCGGACGCCCTGGAGTCGGGCGAGGGTACGTAGTGTGCACAACGCAAGACGCGGGTCCAAGGTGAGCGTCATCCATCCGGTCAACAACGAGTCGCGTCCGAACAACGCCATGAACCACGGGGCGCCGGCGGCCACGACCGGGCAGTCCGGGTGGCGCGGATCTTCGATCTGGAGGGCTCCGAGATCGCGCGCACCCGTCTCGATCGACCGCGCCAATGCGTCGTCGGGTGTGGTGATTCGAGGGTTCGATACTCGCCACGCGTGTAGACGGCGTGCGGGTGCGCTGGCCTCGATCGGTTCGCCACAGGTATGTCGCGGTTGGAATCGTCTGCCGCCGACGAACGCTTCCACGGCGAAGCACGTCGACCACTGTGCTCGTGCGGGAACCACGGTGCGGAACGTGAATCTTCCGGCAGTGACAATCGGGTCCCCGGTAGCGGTGATGACAACGCTGCGAGTGTCTTCGGCACCGGCGAGAGTGAAGGTCAACGACGCCGCTGCGATGTCGACCGCGAGTCCGTGCGGCGGGAGCACGCGTCCCTCCTTCACAGCGAAAAGGTCGGCGAAATCCGCATCGGCGGTGACGGTCACGATGACTCCGACCGACTCCGAACCGAGGTTGCGCAGCACCAGGTCCTCACGCATACCGTCCTCGACAACACGCGTGCGTAGCACCAGCATTGTGCTGTCGGCGAGACTGTCCCGGGGCGGAGATCGACCGATGAATGTCGCGCGGAAGGGCTCGCCGGGGTCCTCCGCGGTGGACAGGTATTCGACAGGGTGTCCGTCCACGGACAGTCTCCAGCAAGAGAGGATGCGGGTGTCCGCGACGAACAGCCCGTGCGGCCGGTCCCGATGGACGTCTCCGGCCACCGCCGAGATGCAGAAGTTCGCGCCCTCAAGCAGGATCGCCGCGCCGGCTTCTGTTGTCACGGGCGGGCCTGCGCCGGACGCCCAGGCGCCGGCTGCACTCTCTTCACCATCGATGAACATCACTGCGCCAGCATGTCTCGGTAAGCAGCGAGGTGGTCTGCCACCATCCGCGAAGTGGAGAACCTTTCGTTTACCGCGGCCCGACAGTCCGCACGGTTCAGATCGGGGATCCGTTGCACGGCCTCGACGAGCGCGGCAGACTCCGAGCACAGGAAACCGGTCCGACCGTCGTCGACTATCTCCGGGGCGGCACCGTTAGGGCAGCCGACGACCGGTGTGCCACAAGCCATTGCCTCGATCATCACGAGCCCGAACGGCTCGGCCCACTGAATGGGATTGAGTAACGCCGACGCGCCGCCCAACAGAGCGAGTTTTATCTCGCCGGCCGCTTCCCCGATAAAGTGCACCCGGTCATCGAGAAGCGGCTCGATCTCTTCTGTGTAATAACGTTGTTCGGCCTCCTCGCGCGCCTTGGCAGCGATGACCAGGGGCTGACCGGCAGCCCGCGCTATGGCCACCGCTTCACGCACCCCCTTGTCCGGTGTCATCCGGCCCAGGAACAGCAGGTAGCCGCCGTCACCGCGTCCCACCGGATATTGGTCGGGGTCAATGCCGTGGTGGATCACGCGGTCTACGGCAATCTCAGGCGCGCTCGCGGCCTGATTCCGCGAAATCGCAATCACCGGCATCTGTTTGCCGTAGCGGCCGTAGATGGTCCGTAGTTCGCCGTCGAACGGGCCATGGCATGTCGTGACGACATGCTCGTGACCACGGGCGAGGGCCCAGGCCGGCCCGAGCAGGGTGTGGTCGTGTACGACGTCGCATCCGGCAAGCGCCTCGTACCCCCGCATGACATGCGGAAGCTCCACGACACCCTCGCCGACGCGATCCCATGCACCCGTTTCCAGCGCATACAGGAGCGGGACCGGAGCGGTGCTGTCGCCGGTGGCGTAGAGCCTGACCTCGTGCCCCTCGGCCACCAGTCCGCGCGCCAGTTCGCTCAACATCGATTCCGTGCCGCCATAGGCCGGTGGTGGCACGGCCACCCACGGGGGCGCCAACAGTCCGACACTCAGGGTGCGACGTCTCATCGAACCATCGTCAGAAATGGGGGCATCCAACGCACCGGCCCGGCGGAGCAGAAAACGCTGACAACGGTGGGCCCGCCGGAACAACCGTCTGACACGGCGAGACGCTTCGAATTTCGTGGCGGCGCAAGCCCCGCGACAACAGCTGCGAGACAGCAGGATTCCGCGTATACGCATTACCGCCGCGCGTCACGGCCATCGGATCGCGCCGCACAACACCTGCCTCCGAAGGACGATTAACGCGTTGCGTACTGGTGCCGACAGGCCGACGACCGCACCCGATTCGTGCGCCAAGGTAGCCAGGGGTGGTCTCGCCGCTCCTCGACGAACTCACGAAAGGAATTTCGCCATGACGACTCAGGCCGGCCTCGAACAGAAGGAACGAGACTTTCTGGCGCAATGCGTCGGTGACGCCTACACAATGCTTGACCTTCTCCCCGGCGTGGATCCCAACGGCCCAGCGTTGGTGTGGCTGGCTGATCAGTTCCTGATCCTGCGCCGGGGTGATTGCCCGCCCGCGCATGCGATGACGCCGTGACAGGGACACTCCGGCGGAATCTCGGCACTGCGGCGGGGAATCGCCGAAGGAAACAGAGGACAGGCATCGCGTCGATCGGGACCTTGGCGATGGTAGTCGCAGCGGTGGCGTGCGGTAACGCCGACACCACTCGCCAGAACCGGACCGAGCACACTGCGTCGGACAACGGCACGACGGCGGTGGCAGACACCGAGGCGCACAACAATGCCGATGTCTGGTTCGTACGCCACATGATTCCCCACCACCAGCAGGCGATCGAGATGAGTGGCCTCGTCCTCGGTAAACAGGGCGTCGACCCCCGCGTGACCGACCTGGCCGGCACGATCGAGGCAACGCGGGAGCCGCAGATAGAGCGTATGCAGAGTTGGCTCGACCGGTGGGGCGTCACCCACGCACCTGCCGATCGCAGCACGCTGAGCCCGCTCACCGACCGAGAATTGCGGGTTCTCAGCGAGGCCCAGGGCGCCGACGCCAGCCGGCTGTTCCTGACACAGATGATTGCTCACGACGAAGGCGCAATCAGCCTGGCACAGACGGAAATCGAGGAAGGTCGGTACCCGCCGGCGGTCACCATGGCACGATCGATCGCCGGAACCCGGCAGCAGGAGATCGACACCATGAAAGGCTTACTCGCCGCACTGTAGCGATCGCGGTCATGGGTGGCGCGCCTCGGGCAGAAGAAACCCGTCACCGTTCCAGTGCTGCGCCCGCGTCCCGCGACACCTCGTCGGCGATGCGGGTGGTTACCGCACGGGGGTCGGCGGGCACCGGCGCCTGCGCGGCGACGCCGGCGAGCGCCTCGAGCGCCTCGGACGCCAGCGGACTCCACTGATCGATCCAGCCCGACACCACTTCGGAGTTGGCGGTGTTGTCAGCGACGATGTGTCGCAACAGCGACACAGTCCACTCACGATGCCAGCGAGCATCCTCGTCGAGCGAGAAGTGGATGCTGGCCAGGATCGGGTCGCCGTTGGCGTTGGCGAGCGTACCCGCGATGTCCTGGTTGACGAGCCGGTCGATCCGAGGCTTGATGATCGCGTTGGTCACGACGAACGATTCAGCCCAGTCATAGGCGACCAGCGCACGTTCGATGAGTTCACGCAGCGGCTGGAACGCCGCGGCTTCCTCCCACATCGCCCGCTGTCGCGCCACAGCCTCGACGTCGAGCGGTCGGCCGGCCATTTGCACTGTGCGGTAGGCGATCCGCTGGACGCGCCGCATCTCGTCGCCCATCTGGAACGCCGCGCAGTTGGTGATTCTGGAGGAGGGTGCCATCTGCGCGACGTAGGCGGCCAGCATCTGCAGCCCGTGCATCGGGAAGCGCATCGGGGCATACCAGAGTTCGAGGAATCTGATCCACTCGTCGTCGAGCTGCGCGCAGTAGTTGGTCTCATCGACCTCACGAAAGAGTCCGTCGACGACCTCTTCACGAGAGTCCTGCAGCCCGGTGTAGATCTGATAGGTGGTGCGCCGCGGGTCGGCGAACTTCTCCCAGTCGCTCGATCGAAGGGCAGAGCCTTCGCGATGGCGGTAGTACCAGTCGACCACCGGGTTTCCGGCCGGCAGTTCGAAGCGCCGCGGGTAATTGTAGTGAAGATCCGTGCTCATCAGCTCGTACTCACTGGGGATGCGCCGGCCCGTCGCCAGTCGCGTGTAGGTCTTACGCCCCGGCGGCCGATCCGGTGTCATCACGACGGCTCACCCGCAAGCCGCCAGACCACGTCATCCTCCGTCAGCTGCATGACCCCGGTGAATGACGACAACACCACCTCCAACTCACCGGGAAATCGGACGCTCCCTCCCGCAGCTGCCTCGAGCGCTGTGCGCGACAGTCGGCAGATTCGAGGGGCCAGCACGCGTAAATAGGCACCCTCGTCCTGAACGGCGACCTGATCGTTCTCGTCCTTGATGGCCGACACGACCGTGCGTGCAAACGGTGTTGTGTGCAGGACAGGGCCCACGTGGTCGGCCTCGCTCATCGCGCCTGCCCCACGTGCACCAGGATGCGGTCCCCGTCCACACGCACCGGAAACCGCCGCAGGCACGCCGCCTCGGGATTGACTCCGTCGCCTGTCCGTGCGTCGAACACCCACTCGTGGGCAGCACAGATGAGGACATTGTCTCGAAGTTCACCGTCGGACAACGGATTCGCAAGGTGCGGGCATTGGTCCTGGTAGGCGTGCACCTCGCCGTCTATGTTGCACAGCAAGACGTCGACGGCCCCCACGCTCACCGCGCACATCTCGCCCTCCCAGAGGGAGTCGAGCGTTCCCGCCTCCAGCCACTGCTCCACAGCAACATCACCTTCTCTCGACGGTGAAGATGTCACCATTGGTCAATCCGGCCGCGGCGATCGTCGAATGGGGATCCAGCAGTTCGCCGACCTCGTTGCGCACACTGCGCGACCCGCCCCGCTCGGGCTCGAGTCCCCAGGCCACCAACTGATCAGCCAATTGCGCGATGGTGCGTCCGTCCGGTGTCACCACGACCCTCGCCAGGAAATCGTCACTGGCGTAACCGAAGAGGTAGATCCGCACCGCCGCCCCCTTATGCCGTCGGTATGGGATCGAGGCGCCACGGATCAAGCCCGCGCCTGAGATCCTTACCCGTCTCGTTGGGCGCCTCGAGTCCCATCCACTTGTGCAGCTCCGTGAGCTTGCCCGGCGCCTCCCCGACGACGATGCGATCGACCACGCTCTTGTGGTCGGCGAACCGGGAGCTTTCCTGCGCAAAGATCCAGCGGCACGGCTCCGAGCAGAAAAGGTACCGTCTGTCATTCATCTCCAGGGTGCACGCAGTGTTGTGTCCGGGTTTGACGAATAGTGCCGGTAGCTGACAGAGGTTGCACAGAGCCGGAAGTCCGTAGGACAGCGTGTTGCTCTCACCTCCTGTCTCCCAACGCCGCTCAAGCCGATCCCACAGCGGTCCGTATGTCGCCGCCCAGTCCGGGTACTTGGCGCTCAACCATTCGCGCTCCGCGTCATCGGGCATTGCGACGTCGAACCACAGGGTGGTGCGGTAGGTATACAACCCCAATTGGAAGCTATGGTGTGCATAGTCTAATTCTTCGACGAAAAGGTCCCAGAACCAGGGCTTTTCGAGATCGAACTCCGCCAGGTTCTTCATGAACTGCTCCGTCACCCACTCTTGCATGAACTCTTTGAACGAGCGGGTCCGCGCGCCGAGCGGAGTCAGGTACTCCATCGCTGTTCCCGTCAGCGCCAGGAACAACCGCCAGCACCGCCACCACATCTTGTCGACAAGGTACTGTGCCCGCTCCCGAGAGCCGTTCTGGAGCAACGTGCGCATCACCGGATGGCCGATCTGGGCATGGCGGGCCTCATCGGTCTGAATGCTGGCCAGTGTCTTCTCGAACAGGTGATGATGGGCGCGGTCGGCCATCGCCGCCATCGCCATGAACTGCAGGTTGGTGAAGCCGGTCTCGAAGACGAAGTTGAGCTGGATCGCGCTGTCGATGGCGTCGGCGGCGAGAAACATGTCATCGAACAGGTGCCGTGCGGCCAGGACCACCCACTCATCGGTATGGAAAGCCTTGTGTGTCCAGTCGAAATTGCCGTCGTAGGCCAACATGTCATGGCCTATCAGCAACGGTATCTGCGTGTGCCGGATCTCGTCGAGGGCGCCCAGACTCGACATCATCCGCCAGGCGCTGTCTCGCCCGAACCGTGCCATCCGCAACTCCGCGATCGCGCCGGCGTATTCCACGAGCGCAACGGCACCGTTGTGGAACTTGACCAGCTGCACCCAACCGGGATCGAGGCCTTCGAACAGGTGTGGTTTGTCCAACGCGGACCGCACGCCGAGCACTGCGGCGTCTTTCTGGCGCTGATTGGCAACGTACTCGCGGTAGGTGGTGCGATAAACCTCGTTCCAGTCGCGCCACGCGTCGTGAGCCAACCAGGGACGGCCGCTGAGCTCTTCCGGAAACATCTCCCGCTCATCGACATAGCGGGGTGTCCAGTTGACTTTGCGGGCTAGTTCGAGCCAGTCGTCTCGTCGAAGTACCATTTGGCCGCCTCGGTGATCTCGGCATCCGCGGTCTCTGGACTTCCGCGCTCCGCCCTGTGAAAGAGTTCGTCGGGTGACAGGTAGTAGGGGTTCTCCACGAGCATCCCGCCGATGAGCATCCGCGGGTGCGTCTTGAGCAGGTTGACGATGATTCCGCCGCCGAAGCGATCGATGTCGTACAGGCATACGACGACCTGAGGGAACAACGGCAGAAATCGATTCATCTCGGTCTCGAGCACCATGAGTTCGTCCATGTCGGGCACGACATCACGGCGTGACCATGCCTCCACCGCCCGCACCACGTCGAAGCGGCCGTCGTACATGACGTCGGACATCGCGGCCTTCCACGTGCTGATCACCTCATCGGCGCAGAAGCCGCCGGACCGCAGATACATGTCAGGTGCGCGAATGATGTCGAGTTGCTTGTCGGCCGCCAATTTCGCCGCGGGGGTACGGCGGTCGAGGGCGGCAAGGACCTCCCTGGGGTCACTTCCGTCGACGACACAGATGCACTTGTCACCTGCGGCAAGACCTGCCTCCAGGAAGGGGAGCAGGATCTGGTCACGCTGGAGTTGGTTGGAGTAGAGGCCACAGATGTGATCGCCCAACGCCGCCTCGATGCCCGGGACACCCAGATCGAGGGCATCGGACACAGCGCTACCCCCCTGATCGTCTGAAGGTGGTCGGAAGGGAAGTGTAGATACTTCCTGGACGAAAAGATTCGTCACCGGGTGACGAACTTTGAGAGTCGTCGACAGCGGGCAGCGTGGCTCAGGTCGGATCACCCAGAAGGGCTGCGCCCCAGGCTATCTGCTTAGGGTGGCGCGTATGCGCGGGCGTCCTGCGACAGCAGTTTCGACCTGCGGTGTCACATGGGCCGCCAGGGCGAATCGACGAGAAGGGACGTACGGGCCGGTCCAGCCAACGCATCTGTCGGTGTGAATTGTGCCCGCTAGCTGTCGTTTTGGCGCCACGCACGGGTCCTCGCAATGTCGACCAACTGTGCTGTCGTTGTGAAACTTCCGTCCCAGAACTGTCCTGACAGGACGAAGAGGACAGGTTCGGTACGTGCTACGATCTATCACTGGTTGAATGTAACCGTGGGAGACGGTAATTGACTGTGGCGGACGAGCCCCCCGAAATCGCCTCATCCACGCCGCCCGCGCTGCAGTCATTGGCGGATGCTCGCGCCCAACTATCGAACCTGTATGGCGTTCTTGTGCTGTCGGCGTTGATGTTCGACGGTCGAGACGCAGCGTCGATACTCGAGTTGGCCGCCAACGCGGTGCCGTCCCTGGGCGCGTTTCATATTGACGCGACGTATCGGATGGCGAACGGCAAGCTGGTGGACGGCCGTGACCCGGACAGGAAACTGGACACGCGCATCGACGCCCTCGTCATCGCCGATGTGGAGGCGGATTCGCCCATTGACCTGCTCGACGGTCAGTGGCGACGTGCCATCGCTCTCCGGGCGGTCGAAAGCAGTAAAGGGGTCCTGGTGATTCGGGCCGACGCCGCCCCTTCCCACTACGACCTCTTCCTGCTCAGGGCGTTGGCCCAACAAACGGCGGCAGCGATGGCGAGTGCCGATCTTCTCGACACTCAGCGCGCGCTGATCGAGGAACGCGAGCGTGGCATTGCCCAGTTGTCTGACACTGTCTCCGAGCTGGAGAGGCAAGAACGGATCCACGCGACGCTGACGGCCGTATCCGGTTCGGGCGCAGGCATTCAGGGGATCGCTGATGCGCTCAGGGAGCTCACGGCGCTGGATGTCGTGGTCGAGGACGTATTCGGTAATTTACGGGCATGGTCTGGCGCAGTGCAGCCGGACACCCACCTGCCGGCGGGCGGTAGCGACCGCGAAGAACTGTTCCGGCGCACTGGCGCATCGGGAACACCTCAGCGTGACGGTCATCGGATCTTCTGGATCATTCGGCAGAACGCGAACATTCTCGGTGCGGTGTCGCTGCACGATCCGACTGACCGCGCTGACCGTCTGGACATCATCGCGCTGGAACATGCCGCGACGGTGTTGGCACTCGAATTTGCTCACCTACGGGTGCTCGCCGAAACGGAGTTGCGCCTGCGCCGCGACCTCATTGAAGACTTGCTCGCCGGTACGGATGACGCCAGCGCGTTCCTGCGCGCGGAGGCCCTCGGCCATAATCTTCGCGTTCCACACACCGTCACGGTGCTGCAATGGCGGCATGGAATCCCAGGTGATGTGATCGCCGCGGCTGCGCAACGGTTTGTCGCGAAGGCACGCATGCACTCCCTGACGGCACGAAGACCGACGACGACGGTCTTACTCACAGACGGTGCCCCCGATCCGTCCGAGCTCTATCGTGCGATAGCGGCCCACGTAGGTTCCGAACAAGGCGCGATCGGGATCGGCTCGACAGTCTCCAATCCCTCTGATCTTCCGCGATCGTTCGCCGAAGCCCAACGCGCGCTTCAGGTACAGACGGGATCGATGTCGCCCTACGGGGGCCGTCGCTTCGGCGACCTGGGCCTCTACCGCATCCTCGATCGCACAGGCGACAGCCCCGAGGTTCGCGCCTTCGTGATGGAGTGGCTGGGTCCACTGCTCAGCTATGACCGCGAGAAGAAGGCCGACCTGGTCATCACGCTCACTCAGTATCTGGACTGCGGCGGGAACTACGACGCGACCGCAAAGTCACTGACCATTCACCGGAGCACGCTGCGTTATCGACTCGGCCGCATCCGGGATATCTTGGGGCGCGACCTGCAGGATGTCGAGGACCGACTGAACTTGCACCTGGCGACCCGGATTGTCCGTGTCACCGGGGCGCCGCTTTCCCAGGATGACACGAGGCATTAAGTCAAACGGTGCACCGTGGGCGTCGGCATTGGTCAGCCCGGGTTCTGTAGAGCCTCACTGACCGACGAGAAGATCTCGAACAGATCGGTCACTCGTTTCGCGGTGAGCGCAGCGTGGACCCGCCCAGCTTCGCGGTCAACGAGACAGAAGGCGTGGTCCGCCTCGCCTGCGACCGCGGCGGCGCCGGCGAGCGCATCGACTCCACGGGCGTCGATGCGAGCGACCGCTGACAGGTCCACTATCAATCGCGATGGCGCTCTGGACAATTGGTCGACCAGGGTCCGATGCATCTCACCAGCGGCCTCACCGACCACATTGCCGGACAGGTGCACGACCGTCTCGCCCGCCGTCAACTGCTGCACCTCGATGGCGATCGACTGGGCTTGGATATTCTGGCCATTCTGGCTCACGTCGCCTCCTCCGGCCCTGACGGATGCCAGTCAAGTCCGACGCAAGATTCTGCGATATCCGCCGAGCGCACCTATGCTGTCCGTTTCGCGTTCGGCGGCGGGTGCGCTTCAACTCACGCTGCGGCGGGACCTGCGACTTGCCGACGCCGGATCCCTTCACAACATTTCGAGTGGGCGCGGACGGGTCGGCGGCGGGAACGCTCGATCAAGCTCATCGAGGTCGCCGGGTGTGAGCTCGATGTCTCGCGCGGCGGCGTTCTGCCGAACATGGGACAGCGTTCCGGCCCGTGGGATCGCGGTGACACCGTTGTGCTGAAGCACCCACGCCAGTGCGATCTGTGCCGCTGAGGCATCGTGCCGTCGCGCAATCGGCTGCAGCGCCGGGCTTCTCAGCAGTCGGCCCTGCTCGATCGGCGAGTAGGCCATGGCCGGTATCCCATGCTGGGACAGCCACGGTAGCAGCGCGTACTCCGGGCCTCTACGGGCCAGGTTGTAGAGGATCTGATTCGTCTGAACCTCTCCACCACCTGCAATTCCCACTATCTCGACCATGTCGTCAATATCGAGATTGCTCACACCCCAGTGACGGATCATCCCGCGTCGCTTCAATTCGGCGAAGCCTGCGACGGTCTCGACCAGCGGGATACGACCCCGCCAGTGCAATAGGTAGAGGTCGATGTGGTTGACACCGAGCCTGCCCAGGCTTGCCTCGCACGCGACGAGCGTGCCTGCCCGAGTTGCGTGGTCCGGAAGCACCTTGTCGACGAGAAATACCTCGCCGCGCCGTCCTGTGATCGCCTCACCGACCAAGGCTTCCGCTGCACCGCTGCCGTACATCTCAGCCGTGTCGATCACCGTCATTCCCAGGTCGATACCGAGCCGGATCGAGGCGATTTCCTCAGCCCGCCGGCCAGGGTCATCCGCAAAATGCCAAGTGCCCTGACCGAGAGACGCGATTTTCTCACCCGAGGGCAACTGTGCGAGTGGAGTGGAGTTCATCATTGCGCCGCCTTTCGAACACCGGAGAAGTCACCGCCTCGCCGAGCTACCGGCATTCTTCCGGCGCCGTCCCGGCCACGCCTCGACCTGCGGGTGCACAACTGCGCCAACTGTGTGGATCCTGTGGGTCGAATCGTCAGCTATCGCGCGGCAATTGCGGTTGTGGGCTGCGCGGCGCGGCGCGTTACACAGGGTTGATGAAAGCCTCTCGACCCAAACAGATTTCGTCCGGACCTACAGAAGCGATCATGACGCGGCGCGGGTTAGCCGCCCCGCAGGGGCTAAAGAGGCGTGCCGAATTGGCCCTCGCGCTACGAAGACGCCCCCGCCGCGCTGGTGGAGTCTGGCCACCGGATGTTGTGCAACCGTCTCGGCAATTGGTCGACAAGGCAGTGTCGACCGCACGGGGCAGCCCTGGCTTTGCGATGAGGAGTGGTCATGAAAGCTGTTGTGTACGAGGGACCTATGCAGGTCGGCGTGGAGGATGTTGCAGAACCGGTCATCGTGGAGCCCACCGATGTACTCGTACGGATCACCACCACGAACATTTGCGGGTCCGACCTTCATATGTACGAGGGTCGGACCGCGATGGACACCGGTCGGGTCCTGGGCCACGAGAACCTCGGCGAGGTCGTCGAGGTCGGAAGCGCGGTGGTCTCGGTAAAGGTGGGTGACCGGGTCTGCCTGCCTTTCAATATCAGCTGCGGTTTCTGCCGCAATTGCGAGAAAGGCCTGACGGCCTACTGCCTGACCACCAATCCTGACCCGGGGATGGTGGGGGCAGCCTACGGTTTCGCCGGGATGGGCCCCTACAACGGCGGGCAAGCTGAGTACCTGCGGGTACCGTTCGGCGACTCGAACTGTTTGACGCTGCCCGATGACGCACAGGAAAAGGAAACCGACTACGTCATGCTGTCGGACATCTTTCCGACAGGCTGGCACTGCACCGAGCTTGCCGGACTTCAACCCGGCGATGCGGTCGTGGTCTATGGTGCAGGCCCGGTTGGTTTGATGGCTGCCCATTCCGCGATGATCAAAGGCGCGGCCAAAGTGATGATCGTCGATCGTCATCCCGACCGGCTCAAATTGGCCGAACAGATCGGTGTCGTCGCGATTGACGATTCGAAGGGACATGCCGTCGAGCAGATCCTGGAGCAGACCGACGGCGCCGGCGCCGATTGCGGCTGCGAATGCATCGGTTATCAGGCGCATGACCCCCAAGGTCACGAGGATCCGTCGATGGTGCTCAACGATCTGGTGCAGGCAGTGAAGTTCACCGGTGGTATCGGCGTGGTGGGGTTGTATCTGCCACAGGATCCAGGCGCGCCCGACGAAGACCGGAAGAAGGGCAGGATCACTTTCGAGATGGGCAACTTCTGGCTCAAAGGCCAACGGATGGGAACTGGGCAGGCCAACGTCAAGCGTTACAACCGCGAACTGCGTGACCTGATCCACGAAGGCAAAGCCCATCCGTCATGGATCGTCTCTCACGAGCTGCCATTGTCTGAGGCGCCGAGCGCCTACGAGCACTTCGACGCCCGCGACGAAGGTTGGACGAAGGTGGTGCTCAAGCCGTAGCCCACGTGCGCCGAGGAGTTTTCGCCGCAGAAGCGCTGCGGCACAGGTCTATTGACAGAGCAGACAACAACACCGCCCCGCACCACCCATAGGAGCAATCATGAGCACAGCCGATCCTTCACTGACTGTGGCCCTCGTCGTCAGACTGGTCGCCAAGCCGGACAAGGCGGACGAGGTCAGCACCTTTCTGACCGACGCCCTCACACTGGCCAACCAGGAGCAGGGCACCATCGTCTGGTTCGCACTGCGCACCGACACCACCACCTTCTGGATTGTGGACGCGTTTCCGTCAAACGACGAACGTCAGGCGCACCTCGACGGGGAGATCGCCTCATCTCTGCTGGCCAATGCAGAACGACTCCTCGCCGGGTCACCCGAAATCCTCCCGGCCGATGTTCTCGCAGCCAAAGTGCCCCGATAGGCGGGTTCCATGAACCGCGCGGCCTGGTGAGAACACGCCGCCAGGCCGCGCTCCACGGCAGTGACAGCCGCACTGCCGACGTCAACCCACCAAGAGCTCGACGGCGGCCACGATCAGATCCGGCCGCGCCGGAATCGCTTTGCCCTGGATGAAGACGCTAGGCGTGCCGCCGATGCCGCGAGCGAGTGCCTGTTCGGTCACGAATCGTGGCCAGGGGCGGTAACGGCCCCGTATGACGGCCTGGGCGAACGCGGGATCCGTGATGCCGACGGTCCGTCCGAGAGCGATGAGCTGATCATCGGTGAGGCCCGCGCCTCCCTCGGGCGGCTGGTATTCGAACAACGCGCGCGCATATTCGTGGAATCGTCTCGCGTCCGACGCTGCCGCGGCCGCTGCGGCTGCGCGGGTTGAATAGTGAGTCGTCGATGCGCTGTCCAGGAAGTTCATGGGGTGACGGACCAACCGGACAGTCTGCCGGCCCAGCAGCTCGTCGAGGGCATCAGCGGAAGCGAGCTCGAACTGCTTGCAGAAAGGACATTGAAAGTCGATATAGACGTCGATGTCGACCAGACCGGTACCGACGGCGATGCCGGTCCTGTCTTCGGTGGCACCGCGCGGAACTGGCACTTCGAGGGTCTGATTCATGGCCACCATGCTGCACGCCGCCGATCGGCGTGGCGTCAGCCCAGCGGCGCGAACGGATCGTCGTCAGTTTGGCATCGGGGGACAGCGTCCGCCGGACGCAAGCAGAATGATCTGGGCCCGCGCCGGTTACCGGACGTCGAGTAGGTCGGTCCTTGACCCCAGCGGGCCACTTCCAAAACGTCGTTTGGGCCTATCGGGACGTCGCAGTATCTCGATCGGACCGGCAATCTGATTCCCAGACCACATGCGTTGCGACCGCCACTACTCACATGGGAATGCCGCGATGGACATCGAACTAGCCTGTACCGCGGCTAATCTGGCGCTTCGCACGGAGGAACGCGCCGAGGCCCGCGGCCTGGCATCCGTGCCGCTCAAGCGAGCGATTCGCCAACACGCCAACCGCGGCTCTTCATCGATCAGCGCGAAAGACGCCGGCGAGCAGGGTGCGAGCGCCGTTCAGCTGTTCGGCAGCGCAGTAATTCGGTCATCCGAAAACTGTGTCGAATTGTCCGCCCGGTTCGAACGTGATGCCATGCCGCTAATCGAGCCTCTCTATGCCGGCGCGTTGGGAATTACCCGTAACCCCATGGACGCTGAGGATCTGCTTCAGGAAACGATGCTGAAAGGCTATGCCGCTTTCCACTCCTTCCAGGACGGAACCAACCTGAAGGCGTGGCTGTTTCGGATCATGACCAACACATGGATCAGTTCCCACCGCAGGGCTCAACGGCAGGTGGCGGAATTTCTCTGCGATCGACTGACCGATTCGCAAATCGCCGGCGTTTACCGGCGCTCGTCCTCAGAGTTGCGTTCGGCAGAAGACGAAGTGCTGGCCACATTGCCCGACGACGAAATCAAGGCCGCACTGATGGCGCTGCCGGAGAGCTTTCGGATGGCCATCTACTACGCCTACGTGCAAGGTTTTCACTACAAGGAGATTGCCGAGATCATGCAGACACCCGTCGGCACCGTGATGTCTCGGCTGAGTCGCGGACGCGCCCAGCTTCGAACGCTGCTCGCCGGTGCGGCAATCGAGCGCTTCTACCCGGGGATTTGACTCGTCGCTGTCGTGCGCCGGCAGCCCACTGGAGTCTGAAACATACTGGTAAGCAATACGATTGGGCCATCATTCTCGCCCTGCACGTCGGTCGCTCCCGCGAAGCGTCACCGACGGCGATTCACCAAACTGCTGATGGTAATGCTGGGCGAAACGCCCGAAGTGTAGGAAGCCCCATCGGCTCGCCACAGCAGTCACGGTGACGGACCGCGGGTCGGCGTTCAGAAGCTCGGTATATGCACGGTGTAGACGAAGGTGCCGCAGGTATGTCATGGGCGGTGCCTCTTCCGCACGGGCGAAGCTCTTCTGCAATGCCCTGGCGCTGAGTCCCAGCTTTCCCGCCAGTTTTGCTGTGGTCCAAGGTGCTTCGGGGAAAGCCTGCATCAGCTCGATGGCGCGCCTGACGACTGCCACAGACGACGGGCGTACACCCGCGCGGAGAGCGTCTGTGTAATTGTGCGGCTGCATCAGCAGCAGAGTCTCGACGATCAGGTGTTGCAGATTGTCCTTTGTGGGTTGATAGCTCAGCATTCCGCCTGGCCGGTTGGCCTCGCGCATCAAGATGTCGACCAGTCCCAACCAACTGGCCGACGACGAACCCCTCAGATCCAGCCGGCGCTCGAACTTGACGGGTTGGAGCACCGGTTCATCGAGCGTCATCGCCAGCTGACGCCGGATCTCCTGGGCAGGCACCATGAGGCAGATCTGTTCGCATCCGGGAGACCACGTGATTTCCACGGGCATGTCGGGCATGAAGACCCCTGCGGACACCGACGCAGTCGCCATGTCTCGGTGGCCGTCATCCCACGCATTCGTTACCTGTCCGGACAGCGGAATGTCCACGTGATAGGACTGCACGTCAGGTACGCGGACCCTCACCGCGCCGCCAAAGTGGACGTAGCCAGCTGTCAGCACGCCCAGGTTCACGGCGCTCAATCTCAGGTCCACTGCAGACGTCGCGGTCGGAACGATGTCCAATGGCATGTAGGCCTGGCACAGCAAGTCGCGGGCCTCGTCCACATCGTTGGTCTGCACTACCTGTGCGGCCCGCAAACTCACGGAAGCGACCGACCTGCGCAGGCCGTGCTCGACTTGGCCACTATCACCTTCGCCAGTCTAGAGAGTCCGCGGTGTCACGTTTGGGCGCTGGCATGTACCGCTGGCTATCGCGCAGGAGTAAGCTGTCGCTACCAGGCGGGACGCACACTTTTCGAACCGGAACCCGGTTCGGATCGCCAACGGTGCGTATCACCGCGTGGCGCGAAGGGCGGCAAGCCACTTCGACATGAAGAGCGAATCAGATAGTCCACAACGACGAGGCTGGCACGCCGACCAGATTTCGCCCGAGAGTCTGGCCGTCCTGGCCCGCGTCGACTTCAGCGATTCCGACGCGGACGAGATCTTCGACATGGCAACCACTGCCGTCGCCGATCTCGCACTCTGTCAGGTCGAGGCCAGTTACCGATCTGTGGACGAACTCTTCGTCGGCTTTCCGCCATCGCAACTGAAGCGTCCCGAAATCGAACGGCACCTGCGCCATTCAGGCTGCGACGGGCCTGTAACCGTAGCGGACGGCCGCTGGGGGTGGGCGCTTCCCCTCAATCACCGCAACGACGTTCTGGGTTGCCTGGTGCTCAGTGCGGTCACTGCACCGCCGGAGCATCAGATCTTGTTGCTGACCATCCTCGCTCGACAGGCGGGCACCGCCTTGGCGCACATTGCCACGCAGGACCACAACGTCGGATACACCGGACGCCTGATCACGGCCAACAGTGGTTTGGAGGAGATGAACCGCGAACTTTCCAGCTCAATTGAGCGATTGCAACGGCAAGCCACCATGTACGAGGTTCTCAGCGCGGGAGCGCAATTGGGCGAGCAGGGGATCGCCGATGCGCTGTATGAGTTGACGGCACTGCCGGTATGCGTCGAGGACAAGTTCGGCAACCTGCGGTGCTGGGCTGGGCCTGGCGAGCCACGGCCGTACCCCAAGCAGACAGGCGACGATCGCGACCTCTTGCTTCACCAGCTGGCGGCACAGAACGGACTAGCACGGGTCGGAAGCCACCTGCTTGCCCTCGTTCAACCCCGGTCCGAGATCCTCGGTGTCCTGTCTTTGCGGGACCCAAAGAATTCAGCGACTGATGAGGCCCTCGCTGCCCTGCGCCAGGGGGCCAAAATACTTGCACTCGAGCTTGCCCACAGGCGCACCCTCGCTGAGATGGAGCTCAACCTGCGCCGCGACTTGTTCGACGATCTGCTGGCAGGGACCGACCGGGACGGGGCCTACGCGCGTGCCGACGCCCTGGGCCACGACCTGCGGCGCCCGCATTATGCGGTGGTGATGCAGTCCGCTGCTTTCGCAGCGGGCACGCTGGCGAGCGCGGCCGGGCGCGCTGCGAGCGCATTGCACTTGCACTACCTGCTGGGGCGCCAGGGTGACGTCACTGTGATGCTGACCGATGGCCGTCCGGATCCGCATGCGTTGTACGACCTGATCACTGAAGGCCTTGGCAAGTCAGGCACCGTGATCGGCATCGGCACCCGTTGCGAAGTACCAGACGAGCTGCCGCGATCCTTCATGGAGGCGCGTCGCGCTCTGAACATCCGCTTGCATTCGGCCAATCCTGAAGGCGCAGCCGCATTTGACGAACTCGGCTTCTATCGTTTGATCGCTGCTGCCCATGACGTCGGGGCGGTCGACGCTTTCATGCGGGAATGGCTTGGCGCACTTCTGGACTACGATGAGGGCAGGAACTCCGCACTTGTCCTGACACTCAGCGATTACCTGGAATGCGGTGGAAAATATGACGAATCCTCAGCCGCATTACACATACATCGCAGCACGCTTCGCTACCGGCTGGCGCGCATTTCCGAGCTCACCGGCCACGACCTCCGCGACGTCGATACCAGGTTCAACCTCCATGCCGCGACTCGGGCATGGCGGTTCCTCAGTGAGGCTGACCGCCAGCGCGGCGATTAGGTAGGGGCATCGCTAGAATCACTCACCGGGATCTTGCGGGTCTTCGCGCTTTCCGCTTTGGGCACATAAACCCTGAGCACGCCATACGCCAACGACGCCTCGACCTCATCCTCGCGCAGGGGGCCTGGCAATGTGGCACGAAACTCGAACTCGCCGACCTTTCGTGTCCGACGGCGGAAAAGGCCCTCGCGCTCGCGTTCCTTCACCGCGCCGGTCACCACCAACTCGTTGCCGTTCAAGGAGACGTCGACGTCTTTGTGCCACACCCCCGGAAGCTCGACCTCGACGATGTAGGCGCTATCTGTTTCGAGGATGTCGGCCTCAGGTGACCAGAGCTCCGTGTAGAGATTCTCGAACTCGCCCGATGGCCGCCGTCGACCCACCGGGACTGCGGGACGTTGCGATGACCGAGTCATGTCGTTCTCCCTCAATTTTGATCCGTGGTCACAGAAGACTGCCGCAACCTGCCGCGATCAGTCATGACCGGTACACAGCGTCGGACTTCAGAACACCAGTCGAAAAATTGTGAACGCCCGATCCCAATGCTCGGTGGAAGGGCTGGACACCGTCGGATCCACCAGTCGAAATGTGCGTGCCAGCGCGATACTCAACCCGCCGAACAACTCTGGCAGCAACCGCTCAGTTTCCTCAGCGAACGTGACGTCCAGGGGTGGTTGGCGAACCACCTGGCGCAGCAGCTCGCGGATCTCCTCGGCCTCCTCCATCTTGTCGAACTCGCGCATTCGCTCCTGGACGCCCTTCGTGATCGGAAGATCCTGCGCCACAACCACGTCGCGCCCATTCCACTTCGCCGAGTTACGCCCCGCGATGGCGATGTCATCAATCTGCTCGTCGACGAACTCCCGGTATCGACGGACGTCATTCTTATCGATCTTGATGCCGTCGACCGACCGAAAGAACCGTTGGAAAAGCGGAATACCCGATGGATGCGTCACGTCATTCCTCCGGTCCAAAGATTGAGATGGGCCCGGTCAGGCCGTTGGTCAACTCTTGCACTGTCATCGCCGACACCGAATCGGACCCATAGGTGTAATCTCGCCGACCCGGTTCGACCCAGCAGGTCGAGAGTTGCGGATAGGACCGCGTTGAGCGATGCAGCGGTGACCACCCCCGAGGCGCCGAGACGCTGACTGGGAACGTGAAATCAAGGACTTGATCGACACAGCGTCGGCAGACTGACTTTCCCCGAATCGCCTGGCTGCGGTGGGATGCCGGTGCTGAACCTCACGGTGCCGCCTCATCAGCCGGGGTCCCACACAGCGCGCAGCCTAACTCGGCGACCGCTCGGCGACTGTGACCGCGATGTCCTCGGTGGTAGCTCCGCGGAGCACCGACAACTGGACGCGGTCACCCGGTTTGGTGCTACGAAGCTCTGCCACGAGCTCCTCAGCGGTAGCCGTATCCTCACCGTTCAAAGCGACGATGATGTCGCCGGGTCGAACTCCGGCCTCCGCAGCCGGACTTGGCGTCAAAACCTGCATGGCGACCACACCGCTGGTGCGCTCGATGCCCAGCGTCCGAGCAATTTCGGGCGTCAGGGTGGCGGGCTGGATACCGATGAAGGAGTGGCGGGCGGTCCCGGTGGCCAGCAGTTGGTCGGCGACATCGACGACGGTGGCGGCGGGAATGGCAAAACCGAGGGATACCGCACCCTCGGTCGGTGGAATGTAGGCCACGCTCATACCGATGACCTCACCTTGCGCATCGAGTACCGCACCCCCGGAGTTTCCCGGTGAGATGGCGGCGTCGGTCTGAATGAGATCGACCAGCGGTGCACCGGTCGACGCCGACCCCGGAATCTGTCGGTGAAGTCCTGAGATGATGCCGGATGTGACGGTGGCCGCGAATCCCAGTGGGCTGCCTATGACTACGGCCAGTTCACCGACGTGGGGTAGCGGCTCCTGAAAGGTCGCTGCGGGCAGGCCGGTGCGGTCGACTTGAATGACGGCGAGGTCGGAAACCTTGTCGGCGCCACGGACAGTTCCCGCGATGCGCCGCCCGTCGGCGAGGGCTACGGTGACGTCTCGGGCACCGTCGACTACGTGGGCGTTGGTCACAATCGTGCCGTCTGCCCTGTAGACGATGCCGCTGCCCACGCCGCTGTCGGTGAGCACGGTGACGACCGAGGGTTCGACCCGCCGGACCAGTGCCGGTAGATCCGTGCCGCCCGCCACAACAGGCGCCGTCGATACCGGGGGTGCCGCCGATGAGCCGGTGAACCCGGACTCCGTCGAGCCGGAGTCGGTTGAACCATCGCATGCGGCGAGGACGACGGCCGCGACAACGACCAGTCGCAGTATCCACACGGCGGGTCGTACGGTCGGCGTCGGATGCATCGGCTCAGAGCCTCCATATCGCAGCGGAGTTCAGTGATCCCTCATCAATGGGTCGGTGCGCCATGGTGGCCACCTCACGCGACAAACGTTGCATCCTATCGCCGCTTGTGACACGGTCCTGTCGGTCCCAAACCCTGAGCCCGTACCTGGCTCGCCAGGTCGAACGGCCCACAGGCCATCTGCCCGAAAGCCTTTCGATGCTCCACTGGCGGTGTTCCTGATCGCGAAGGCAACCCACGCCGTGCCAGCGGGGCGAAGCCGCAGCGTCGTGCCGACAGTTCAAAGTTTCGCTCCCGGAGTGGACCTCCGAGGACGATGACGTAGAGCTCGTCGCGGTTCAAGCTGATCAACACTTCGATGTCCACGACAACGGATGGGCCACGCGTTCTCCCCACCCGGAAGTCGGTGCGCCAACCGGGGGCCTCGGCGGTGCGCCGAGGGACCAGCACAACCTCGTGATGACCCAGGAGCTTGTCTTGCCACACCGTGCAATACCGATTTCCGAGATGACATCGTGTGCGGACGGCGGGCGACGACGATGGTGACCGGACAACCATGACCGTCGACGACGGCACCGGAGAATCGCTCGGCCGCAAGTCCGTCGCCGACAGTTCGGAGTCGGAGGAGCCGGATGAGCGGTCGGTGGGCTACCTGGAGTTGTTCTTCGACCTCACGTTCGTCTTTGCGATGTCTCAGGTTACCCACCTGATGCTCCATGACATCTCTTGGCAGGGATTCGGCCGCGGTGTGCTCGCATTGCTCGCCCTCTGGTGGGCCTGGGTGTGCTATGGCTGGCTGACCAACTTGTTCGAGATCGCGCGGGTGACGCACACGGCTCTGATGATCACCGCAATGGCGGCGATGCTCATCGCGGTGACCGCGCTGCCGACGGCATTCACCACGGGGGCACTCGTTTTCGCGCTCGCATTGCTGGCCGTCCGTCTCATCAACGCCGGTATGTTCATCGCCTCGGTATCCCGAGGTGAGGCTGAGTTGGCCTCGGCGATTCGCCGACTGGTGCCCGGCCTGCTCGTCGGGCCGGTCCTGATTGTCGCCGGCGCGTTCGTCCCCTCTCCTTATCGTGAGATGCTCTGGGTTGCTGCGGCCGTGGCCGACTTCGGTAGCCCTCTGATCGCAGGCATCAACGGACTTCGCGTCGTCCCGTCGTATTTCGTCCATCGGCACGGCTTGGTCATCATCATCGCGCTGGGCGAGGCCGTCATCGCGCTCGGAGCCGGCGCGTCCGAGAGCGTGCACCATCCCGGGGTTCTCGGCGCTGTCGTGCTGGGGATCCTGATCACGGGCACCATGTGGTGGACCTACTTTGGCCTCACCACCGGTGCCGAGGAGCGTCTGCGGCTGACACCCGCCTCGGAACGGCCACAGCTCGCACGCGACGCCTACAGCTACCTGCACCTGCCGCTGGTGGCGGGGATCGTGTTCTTCGCCCTCGGCGCACGGGTGTCGGTGGAACACATCGACGAACCGTTGGCACCGTTGGCCGCCCTCGCCCTCACCGGTGGGGTGGCGTTGTTCTACGCCGGGGAGGTGGCCTACCGATGGCGTGACCACCGTCAGCTCACAGTCGACCGGCTTGTCACCGCCGCCGCCGCCCTACTGGTGTTTCCCCTGGCGACTTCTGCCCCCGCCGTTGTGTCACTAGCGGTTCTCACCATCATCGGAGTGGTACGACTCGCATGGGAATTGTGGCGAGGACCTCAGATCGGTTCCGACGCAGTAAGACTCGTGTGGTGACCACGACACTCTTTCGGAATCGTCGACTGGGCAGGCCGATCGACTCGTGAATTCACCCTGGAGGTAGTTGTGCCGCAGATGTCGGATGGGCAATACCGGGACTTCACCACCGCCGGGACCCGTACGGCCAGGTGGGCAACGATGCGCCGAGACGGCCGCCCCCACGTCGTGCCGGTGTGGTTCATTCTCGAAGGCGACGACCTGCTGATCACCACTGGGTCCAAATCCGTCAAGGGCCGGGCGGTGTTGCGCGATCCACGGGTCGCTGTCTGCATCGACGACGATCGGCCGCCCTACGCGTTCGTGATGATCGACGGTCACGCCACCGTCAGCACCGATCCAGATGAGGTACTGCGCGTCGCGACTCTCAACGCCCGCCGCTATGTCGGGGCAAAGTTGGCGCAGGAGTACGGTCGGCTCAATGGGGGCACGGGGATGGTGCTCGTTTGAATCACGCCCGGAAAAAGTGGTGTCGGAAAACAACGTCACCCGTGTGTAGCAACGCGCGGCGACTGTGATGTCGGTCGACGATATCGACGACACCGCTCAACCTCAGGTGCACCGGCACGCGAACCGCAAAGGGGAGGGCCACCCTTCCGGTTCGCGCCGCCGGAGCCCTGAGGGCCTGCGTATCAGGTGTGCTGTTTTGCCTTCGCGAACTGGGCCACTATTGCGGCGCAGAAGGCCGGTAGGTCGTCGGGTGATCGGCTGGAGACGAATTGGCCATCGATGACGACCTCCTCATCGACGACGTCCGCACCCGCTCGCCGCAGATCAGTCCGGATGCTCGGCCATGACGTGATGCGGACTCCCGCGAGTACGTCGGCTTCGGCAAGGGTCCACGGACCGTGACAGATCACACCGATCGGCCTGCCGGTGTCTGCGAATGACTTGACGAAGCGGACCGCGTCGGTGTTCATCCTCAGTTGGTCAGGGTTTACGGTTCCGCCCGGCAGCAACAGGGCGTCGTAGTCATCGGCGGACACGTCCGCCACCACACGGTCGACCGGAAAGCTCCCGGCCGGCACCATGTCGAACTGCCGGGCTTGAATCTCACCCGGGTGCAGCGAGATGATCTCGGTCGTCGCACCCGCGCCATGTAGCGCTCCGCGAGGCTGTTCGAGTTCGATTCGCTCGACGCCGTCAGCGGCCAGTATGCCGACCCGCAGACCCCGAAGTTCCTGTGTCATAACGTTTCTCCAGTCCCTTCAAGCTAGGCAGCCTCGACGACCACTGTGCCGTCATCTGAGATGGTGATGACCACGTCCATGTCATCAGAATCGTCGATGATCGTCAGCAGCTCGATCACCGCAGTCCGGAGTTCGGGCGCGTCCAGGTTCTGAACGGTTTCGCGGTTGTCCGGATTACCCCCGGGCGCGGCAGGTAGGTTTGCGGACTCGTTCTGGGTGTCGGAGGTGTTCTGGCTTTCCGTTGTATCAGTCATGAGCTCAACGGTATTCAGCCCTTCGCCGACAGTGGACGGCCCGGCAGGTCCATTCTCGGGCCCCGACTTCGTCATGAGGAATCACTTCAACGATGCGGGAGTTTCCTGGGCCGAGTCCCCGCAGCACGGGAGAAATGTGGAAGAAATCGGCGCGCCGACATGCTGTCGCTGACGCGGCCGGCGGTCTTGGACACGCGAAACGTGCGGGCTCCGCCAGGCCTGAAGGCTTTGTGGCGGTCTTGATCCGCCAGCACAGATGGCCCGTCGACTCTTGCTCACCACAGGTTGGTGTGCGGCAACGCAAAACCAGGCATTGTCCGAGGAACACGACCGCTGCGTGGAATGACAGATGGAGATGATCCGATGGATGCCCACGAGTTCTATCGCGGCGTCGCCGAGCGCACCATGCTGTCGAAGGGAGAGGCCGCCGATCTGACGCGTGCCGTACTTGAGGTCTTGGCGATGCGTGTCAGTTTCGGAGAGGTACGGCACCTGATCCGAGCGCTCCCCGACGAGCTGGCCGAGTCCGTGCGATGGAACAGCAAAGGGCGCAGGAGATTCAACCTCGATGACCTGATAAAGCGGGTCAGCAGCCGCACCGGTCTGAACAGGACCGAGACCATGGCCGGTGTGGAGGCGGTGCTGCTGACCTTGCGGGAAGCGGTTGACAGGAAGGCGTTCAACGACTTCGTGTCACAGCTCCCCACCGAATTCACGGGACTGCTTCAGTCGCCCAATCCGTGAGGGTGCAACGATATCGTCGGCCGTGCTTGTGAAGCTGTGGTTCTACAGGCTGCGATGGGGACTGAACGAACTGCGTGTGACCGGTCATCAGCGGCACATTCAGCCGAAGCGCCGCACGATGCGCTCACTGTCGTTGTACGCACCCCAGCCCGGAGTCCCGCTTCGGGCGAACGAAACCCATGAACCGTGCATCTGTTGGGCCAGCACCCCAGGAGCCTGCTCGGGCCCCAGAAGACCTCTCGGCCCGTGTAGCCAGTCCGAGCCTGCGATGTCGAAAACGAAAGGAAGTTCGACCGTGTGCGCGGCACCGAGTTTGCCCTGCAACGCCGTCGATCGAAACCCGAATCTGTAGACGTAGGTACCGCGCTTCGAGAGGGAGGAGTGAGCCAGTGCCATCCGGGCGGAGCCGGCCCCGAAGAGTGCATCGCCGAGCAGGGCGGAGCGCAGTTCACCGTGGGTGGCGTGAGGTCGTTCTGCGGCCAATGCCGCCGTGATGGCCTCGGGGTCCGAATGTTTCTGCGCGGCAACAGCCACGACATCCTCATGCTGCGAGTCGTCGAACTTGTTCTGGGGTACGAGGTAGAGGTTGCCCTCCTCGGTGTTGGTGCCGATCACCAATGCGACATCGGCCGCGGGGCCATCGAGCAGTGCATCGGCGGGTTGTCGGTCGAGGACGATGCTGAACGGGCTCAGACCCACCAGCGGGTCGGTGGCTGTCGAGGTGCGCAGATCGAGGCCCGCAAGCCGTGGCAGCACAGCCACGAATGCTTCATCGGGAACGCCGACGAATCCGTCCGCTGTGGGCTCCACGCCCAGCTCGGCCGCAGCGGTCCGGGTGACGCGGGCTGCCTGCTCCGGCGTGAAAGCACCTGTGCCACTGCCACTTTGCATGATGGCCCGCTGGAACAACCCGCCGGCGTCCGGCATGGCCAGCAATGCCCCGACCAGGGTGGCGCCGGCGGACTGGCCGAACACCGTCACATTGTCGGGATCTCCCCCGAAAACCCCGACCGTGTTCTGAACCCAGTCGAGGGCGGCGAGCACGTCGAGCAAACCGCGGTTGCGCGGTGCCCCGGCGACGTCGAGGAAACCCGGCACACCAAGGCGGTAGTTGACTGTGACCAGGACGATGCCGTCACGGGCGAAGGCCCGGCCGTCATACAGCGCCGCCCTGCTGGACCCGGTGACGAATCCGCCGCCGTGGACGAACACCATCACCGGCCGGGCCGCGTCGTCGGCAGCGGGAGTGTGCACATCGAGCGTGAGGTAGTCGTTGCCAGGCACCCAACCGGGTCCGAAGTAGGGCCCCATGTCGAGCGCGCCGAAATCGCGGACGGGCTGTGGTGCCGTCGCGCCGGCGTTGACGGCGTCGCGGACGCCCTCCCAACCCGGGTGCGGCGCCGGTGCGGCAAAGCGGGCCGCTCCCGTCGGGGTGGTGGCGTACGGGATGGCACGGTAGCGCTCGCCGTCGTCGTCGCGGATACCGCCAACCGCGCCAGAAGGAGTGTGTACAACAGGAAAGGTCGTATGAGACAAGGGTTCTCCTGCGATGAAGGTCAGCTGATACGCGAGAAGGGAGCCCAGCCCTTGATCGCGAAGCGCGGGCCGTCACGGATCACCTCGACGGCGCCATGCCCGCCGAGGTGCGCCGGGAACAGCAGCGCGTTGTCGTCGCTGGCACGGCCCAACAGTGCGTGCCTGGTGGTGCGTGATTGCTCCGGATCCTCGCAGAAGCAACTGTTGGTCTGCGGTGCCATGATCTGCAGCGGGCTGTGGATGAGATCACCGACGAACACCGCGCGGTCACTGCCCGATTCGAGAGTCAGCGCCGATGATCCGGGGGTATGTCCAGGTGCGAGGTCCAACCGCAAATTGGCGTCGATCTGATACGTGGTGTCCCACAGCTGGGTCAACCCCGCCTGGTGGACCGGGGCCACGCTGTCTTCGAACACATTCTGGTTCCCGCGGCCGAGAGCGGGTTTGTGGTTGTTGGCGGGGTTCCAGAAGTCGAAATCGCGTTGTGGCATCAGGTAGGTCGCCTTCGGAAAGGTGGGGACCCACGTCCTGCCGTCCAGTCGGGTGTTCCAGCCCACGTGGTCGATGTGCAGATGGGTGTTGATCACCAGGTCGACATCGTCGGGCTGGACGCCTGCGCGAGCCAGGTTGTGCAGGAATGTGGTGTCCAGCCTGCTCCACACCGGGGCATATGGCCGTTCCTTGTGGTTGCCGACACCGGTGTCGACCAGAATAATTCGCCCCTCGCTGCGCAGCACCCAGGTCTGGATCGCGGACATGCAGGTGTTGGGCCCTGGCTCCCAGAAGTCCGGAACCAACCAGTCGCGGTGGGCGTCCCACTCGGGCGCGCTGCTGTCGGGAAAGAACTCCGCGGGACTCATGTCGACTGATCCGTAGTACTCCTTGACGCGGATGACGGTGACGTCACCCAACTCGATCTGATCCATGGGACCCCTTGGTCATCGACAGTGTTTCGGCGGCAGCCACGAGTCTGTCGACGGGTCGCGGTCCGCGGCCACACCCCGTCGGTCCTACCCCCGGGAGGGTGTGGCTGAGATCGGGCAACACGCGGACACTCGAGAGATGGACGGACCTGGGCCGCTCGGTGAGTTCCTGCAGGCGCGCCGCGCACGTACTCGCCCCGAGGAGATCGGTGTGCACGACTTCGGGGTGCGCCGGCGGGTGCTAGGTCTGCGCCGCGACGAGGTGGCGCAGCTGGCGGGGGTCAGCGTGTCCTACTACACGCGACTGGAGCAGGGGATCTCCCGCGGCGCCTCCCCCGAGGTCCTCGACGCGATCGCCCGCGCTATGCGCCTGGACACCCACGAACACGAGCATCTCGTCCGGTTGGCCGAGGCCACGAGGCGGGCGCCGCGAGCCCGCCGGCCCCAGCCGGAGAGGGTGCGCACCGAGACACGGGACCTGATGCGTGCCCTCGACGGGGTTCCGGCCCTGGTTCTGGGCCGGCGCACCGATGTACTGGCCTGGAATCACCTCGGCCACGCGCTGCTGGCCGGGCATGTCAATCCGGCCGCCGTAGACGACGTGGGAAATCGGCCCAATATGAGCCGGATGATGTTCCTGGACAAGCACAATCGTGAGCTCTACTCGGACTGGCGGCGCAAGGCCAGGGCGGTGGTGGGCAATTTACGTATCGCCGTGGGCCGGCACCCGGAGGACCCTGACCTCGCCGCTCTCATCGGTGAGCTGACGATGAAGAGCCCAGAGTTCGTGGCCATGTGGGGTGATCACCGGATCACCCCGTGCGACGCCGCGGCGTACGAGCTTCACCATCCGGTCATCGGTGCCGTGACCGTCACCCAGCAGACCCTGGCCATCGCACGTTCACCCGAACAGAGTCTGATCGTGGTCACCACCGTCGCGGGATCGCCGTCGGAGCAGGCTCTGGCGCTGTTGCGCAGCCTCGGCG
This sequence comes from Mycolicibacterium iranicum, assembly GCF_001650495.1. Classification (GTDB taxonomy): domain Bacteria; phylum Actinomycetota; class Actinomycetes; order Mycobacteriales; family Mycobacteriaceae; genus Mycobacterium; species Mycobacterium iranicum_A. The sequence goes on from NZ_LWCS01000002.1 coordinate 207,660, forward strand.
CACCCGTGCGCGACCCTGCCCTGCCCGAACAGTCCCGCAATCGAGCCTCGTAGAAGCCACGGTTGCCCGCGTGGTCGGAAGCCAGAATCGCCGAACGGTTTGCGGCGTTGCCAGCTGCGATGATGTTCCCTATGGATGGCGCTACGGCACATCGCACAGCAGAGCTCTCCTCCTTCTTGCGAGCGAGGCGGCAAGCCCTGACGCCGCAGGACGCCGGCCTGATACCGGGCGCCGGCCGGCGCGTTCAAGGCCTTCGCCGAGAGGAGCTGGCACTCCTGGCCGGATTGAGCACCGACTACTACCGCAGGCTCGAACAAGGTCGCGAGCATCACCCGTCGCTACAAGTGCTTCGCGCACTTGCGCGCGCGTTGCACCTCGACACGCACGCGACCGCGTACCTCATCTCACTCGTCCATCCATCCCCCCTCGCAGCGCCGGCACACGCCACCGCCGCCGCCTCTATGGGCGTCCAGCTCCTCCTCGACCATGGACTGCGCGTGCCGGCGTTCGCCGTCGACCTCGGCCTCAACGTCCTTGCCATCAACGCCACCGGCCGCGCGCTCTACAGCGGCTTTGCCGACACCGACAACCTTGCCCGCATGGTGTTCCTCGACCCTGCCGCCAGAAGTTTCTACCCAAACTGGCACCACGTGGCCACTCAGACGGTCGGCAATCTCCGTTGGGGACTGACCCGATTCCCCGGTGACGACCGCGTTGCCGCGATCGTGGATGAAATCTCCTCTCAGAGCGAGGTTTTCACCGAGCTGTGGGCGACACACCACGTACGTCCGCGAACCGGCGAGGACAAACTCTTCCATCACCCGCAGCTCGGCGAATTGCGCCTCCACTTCGAGGCGCTTGAGCTCGCGGACGCCCCCGACCAGCGGCTGTTTGTCTACTGTGCGCTCGACGGGGGGCAATATCCCGACGCCGTCGCTCAGTTGGAAACCCTCACTGAATCGGCCGTGTCCCCTTAGCATCAAATCTAGAGCAGCACAACCTGATTCACTGCACCATGTTGCGATACTCGATCAGTGGGAAGCCGCGCAGAGCAACTCGAGTTGTTCCGGTGTCAGCTCAACTTCGGCGGCTGCCATATTCTCCTCCAGATGTGTGCGGCGCGATGTGCCCGGGATGGGAAGCATGACCGGTGAGAGATGCAGCAGCCAGGCGATCGCCACCTGCCCCACACTGCGATTGTGAGCGCGGGCGACATCCGCGAGGGCTTGATGGGCCTCTGCCAGTCCCCCCTGCGCCACCGGCGCCCAGGGAATGAACGCGAGCCCATCGCGTTCGCACACTTCCAGCATGTCTGCGGCACTCCGGTCCATGACGTTGAACCGACTTTGAACACTCACGATATCGGCGATCTGCCGCGCCTCGTCCAGTTGCGCCACCGTGCATTGCGACATGCCGATCTCGCGGATCTTGCCCTCATCCTGAAGCACCTTCAGTTCCCCGATCTGTTCTGCCAGCGGTACTTTCGGGTCCACTCGGTGCAACTGCAACAGATCGATCTGATCGACGCCCAAGCGGCGCATGCTCATCAACACCTGCTGCCGCAGGTATTCGGGCCGCCCCACCGGCGGCCACGCCGCCGCGCCGAGGCGTTTCGGTCCCAAGTCGGTGTCAATGACGTCTGGCCCATTTCGGGTCAAGCCTGCCTTCGTCGCGATCACGACGTCATCGGGGTACGGATGCAGCGCCTCATACAGAATGCGTTCGGCGACATGCGGACCGTACGAGTCGGCGGTGTCGATGAACTGCACACCGAGGTCAACCGCCCTACGCGCTACGGCGATGCACTCGTCCCGGTCTCGGGGCTCACCCCAGATCCCGCGGCCCGTGAATCTCATCGAACCAAAACCCAAGCGTGACAACTTCTTACCAGCAATGCTGATCGTCTGCGGATCCGCGTTCACCATTTCGACTACCTCCATTTCTGGTGTGCGATGTGGCTCGAGGGGCTCTTGCGCTCCCAGCTTCATCGGCGCCACTGCAACCACGCTAGGTGCCGACCGACGTGAGTAGGGGGGAGTAATACACCCCCTAAGCACCGGGGCCGACTAACCGCCCCGAGCGGCCGCGTCGAATTCGCAGAACATGGTGGTGAAGTACGCCGGTTGCTCCTCGGCCACCCAGTGGCCACAGTCCGGGACAAGCTCATCAGTCACTGAATCAGCGACCTCTTCACACATTGCCCGGAAATGTTGTGCGAGAGGATTGGAAGCACCTCCGGAAGCCAATACGGGGATGGACAGCTTGCCGTGTTCGCGCAGCGCGGTGCGATTGTCTTCGGCGTCGCGGTCGAGCTCCCGATAGATCTCACACATTGCGCGCATGGCTCCTGCGGCTTCGTAGGCGCGGGCGTAAACGTCGAGGTCATCGTTGGAGATCGCATCCGGTTGGTAGGTCAACTCATCGAAGAATCGGTTGATGTACCACCTTTCACGCCCGTGCGTGAGGTAGACCGCGATGTCCGGGTTGGCATGAAAGGAGAACTGCCAGGCGGACTTCTGAGCCACGCGCCATTCGTAGTAGTCGGTGCCCGGCAGCGGAGCCTCCATGAAGGTGGCGCTGACGACATCCTCGCGGTAGCGCAAGGCAAAACTCAGGGCCAGTGTCGACCCGAGATCATGACCGACAAGAGAGATGGGCTCCTTCACTCCCAGCGCTTCGCGCACGAGCGTGTGGATATCACCGGCCATAGTCCATTTGTCGTACCCGCCGCGGGGTCTGTCCGATGCACCGGCGCCGCGATAGTCGGGCATGATCACGCGGTAGCCGGCGACCGCGAGCGGCATCATGACCTTGCGCCACTCGTATCGGGTTTGAGGCGCGCCGTGAAGAAGTACCACCGTCATCGCCGGTTCAGGCGGCGCGGCGACGGTGTAGCCGATGCGAATCGACTTGTCGACATCAACCCAGGCCCGACCGTGGTGGACAACGACATCGTCTGCGTTGGTCATGGTGTGCGCCTTTCTGTGTCCTATACGGCGTGTCAACGGCCAGGGTCGACGCAGAATTGCCGCGAAGGGGGGAACAGGTCGGCCCCCCAGACACGACTTCCCCGATGTATGGACCCTTATGGGAGGAACTCTGGACGAATGAGCCGTGGATCTCCGGCTGCGTCAACATGCTGGCATCGGGATCGCGCAGTCAATACGCCAATGCGCCGGTGACCCCCGTGGGCAACGTCCACTGGGCCGGGCGAAGGCATCCTTGGATGACCATCCGGGGTACATGGACTGCGCCGAGCGGGCCGCCGCCGAGATCTGCAGGGCCGAGACGCGGGCAGTGACCGGACGTTCAGATAAGAAGCAACATGAGCTGTGTACTGAGCATGTGGCTTCTCATGTTTCGCTTCCGTCTCGCAGTTTCCTCTCCCATATCCACAGCATCAACGACGCGGATGCAGGCATGCGAGCCATCGGCCTACAGACCCACGCACACGTGGGTCGATTCGTTACCGTGATGCCATTCGACGAGGCCCTGCCGGAGGGCCCGTTCCTCCCCAGATTCTTGGTTGCGATGTACCTCGACGCCATGCCCTGAACAGTGACCCTACGGGCCGGACCACAGTGACGGATCTACGAACACCGACGGGCCGACGCCACCGCCGGGAAATCGGATTCTTGTACGTCGGCGCTAGAACAGCGCGTGACACCAATGATCCAAGACAGGGCCGGCAAGTCAGAAAATCAACACGGATTGTTCCTCTGCCACCGGGGTTCCCCCGATACCAGCGGCCAACGCGGTCCGCCGCACACCGCTAGTTCGGTAGCAACCCTGCAGACCGGTAGCCGTCAATCAAGTGATCGTAGATCGCGGCATCGGATCTGCCACGGGCGATCAGCTGCGCTCCCGCCACGGCCGCGTATATGGACCGGGCGCGCGCTTCAACCTCGGCAGGGGGGCTGTCGTAGGCCTTCGACAACGCGGTGGTCAACCATGTGACCTGCACATCGGTGAAGTGCTGCACCTCTTCGCGCACCTGCTCAGGGAGGTCGTCATACTCAGCGGTCATAAAGCTGCACAGACACAGCCGATTTCCATTCTCGAGCGCCCGCCGAAACAGCTTCGGATACGCCGTCAGTGCCCCTACAGGGTCCGAGGATTCCTCCGCTACAGACTGCAGCACGGCCGCGGCGTCCTCCCAGTACCTGCGCGCCACAGCGGCACCGAGGTCGGCCTTACTCGGGAAGTAGTGGTAAATGCTCGCCGCCTTGATTCCCACCTCTTTGGCCAGTTCACGATAGCTGAGGCCCGCATAGCCTTTGGACTGCACAGTCTCCCGCGCCGCCCGCAGAATCTGCTCACGCACTGGGGTTTCAGCGTCGCGGACCACTGTCGTCACTCCTCCTCGTCGTATCGATGGCGGTTCTGTCTAGGCTGCCGGCCTTCAAGCTACCAGTCGGCAGGTAGACAGCCTACCTGCCGACAGGTAGGGTAAGAGAATATGAATGGCTTCGTCGGCATGACGGTCGACTTTCCCACCGACACCCGAGGTAATCGACATGACGACAACCTGGACCGAAGCCGACGTACCGCGCGGCGAGAGCGGCGACGCTCTGCACTACCGGGACGCCACCACCCTTGCTGCGCTCATTGCGGCAGGCGAGGTCTCCAGTCGCGAGGTGGTTCAGGCACACCTGGCACGTATCGCTGAAGTCAACCCTCAGGTCAACGCCATCGTCACGCTACGAGCCGACGAGGCGCTGCGTGCCGCCGACGTCGCCGACACCGAGGTTGCGAGCGGCGCCGAACTTGGCCCGCTGCATGGTGTTCCGGTGACGGTCAAGGACGCCATCGATACCGCGGGCATCCCCACTCAGGGCGGCAGCAGGCTGTTCGCCGGCCGCGTACCGGAGGTCGACGCTACGTCGGTAATGCGTTTCAAACGCGCCGGGGGCATCGTCCTTGCCAAGACCAACCTCCCCGAATTCTCGGCGTGGACCGAAACCGACAATGTCGTGACCGGGCGCACCAACAACCCCTGGCGCCTGGACCGCACCCCCGGCGGATCCTCGGGCGGTGAATCAGCCGCGATCGCATCCGGGATGTCCCCCATCGGCATTGGAAGCGATGTTGCGATTTCGGTAAGGGGGCCTGCTGCCTTCACCGGGATCGCCGCATTGAAGGCCACCCACGGCCGCATTCCCTTCACCGGGCACCTCTCGCCGATGACATCCGCGTGGTGGCACATCGGGCCCATGGCCCGCACCATTCGCGACGTCGCGTTGGGGTACTCGTTGCTGAGCGGTCCCGACGGCCAGGATGGCTACGCCGTATTCGACAACCACGTCGAGGGTGCCACCGAACGCGCTGCCGGCCAATCGATCCGCGTCGGTTGGGTCTCCGACGAAGCATTTGGTCCCGTCGACCCCGAGGTCACCACCGCTGTCGCAGACGCCGCGGCGCGTCTGGCGGACCTGGGTTGCCACGTCGAGAGAATCAACCCAGCCATTCTGCGGAATACCGATGCCTTGACCGCTCTCATGACGTTCCTCGTTTCGCAGTCAGGACCGCACATCAAATCCCTATCGGCCGGGCGCGAGGACGAATTGTCCCCCCTGGGGCAAGACATCATCGCCCGTCCCGCCCCCACTGCCGACGAGTTGAATGCCGCTCACAGAACCCGCGACGCGCTCCGCTCTGCCTTCGCTCAGCACTTCAGCAGGTGGGACGTACTGCTATGCCCCGTGACTCCGATGACTGCGACACCGCACGGCGCTCAGCAACTGGTGGTGGATGGACAAACCGTGTCATCGCTTCACATCATGGAAATCACCTCGTTCTTCAATCTCACCGGTTTGCCCGCACTGTCGGTCCCCTACGGCTTCAGTTCCGAAGACCTGCCCATCGGCGTTCAACTTGTCTCCCGGTGGTTCGACGAGGCAACCATTCTCCGCCTCGGCGCACTGATCGAACGCAAAGGCGGGCTCGGCAACCGTCGTCCCCCCATCCCCGCTTGATTAGGGAATCGCATCGATAACTGTCATTCGCGATGCGCCTCCCAGCATCGGGATGTGGACCAAATAGCGAGCAGGTCAAGCAATGTGAGCGACACAAAAGACCTACCCCCTCTAACTGAAGGAATCCCATGACTGAGCGACATCTCGTCGTCGGCGCCGGACCGGTGGGCCGGCACGTCGCCACTCTGCTCGCCGCACGCGGCGACTATGTGACGATCGGCAGCCGGTCCGGTCGCGGACCAGAAGTTGCCGGTGCCAACTACATTGCACTGGACGCCACCGACGCCGAGGCGCTAACCCGTGCCGCCGAGGGAACCGGTGCCATTTTTCACACCGCGAACCCGGGCCCATACCGGTTATGGGAGAAGCATTGGCCCCCAATGTCATATGCACTTTTGACCGCCACCGAACGCACCGGCGCCGTATATGCGATGGCAGGGAACCTCTACCCGCTGGGGCCCGTCAACGGGCCGCTGACCGAGGATATGGGAGACGGGGCCACCGACCACAAGGGCCGACTTCGCGCCCATATCTGGGCTGACGCGCTCGATGCACACCGAGCCGGCAGGCTCCGCGCGTTCGAGGTTCGCGGATCGGACTACATCGGTGGCAACAGCATCGCCGGTCACATCGGCCAAGCCTTGCCCCGAGCGTTGAAGGGGAAGGCTGTCTGGATGGTGGGACGAGTCGACACTCCCCACACCTTCACCGACGTGCACGATGTCGCGCGGTTGCTCGTTGCCGTCTACGACGCGCCGGACGCCTACGGCCGAACCTGGCACGTACCGAGTAACCCGGCGAAGACGCAGAAGGAGATGATCGATGACCTCCTCAGCCTCGCGGGCAGACCTCAGGTGCCCGTGCACGGCCTGAGTCCCGTGGTCCTGCGCACGCTGGGTGTCTTCTCCCGTGAGATGAAAGAGATTTCGCAAATGAGCTACCAGATGATGGCCCCCTACATCCTGGATTCCAGCGCGGCCGAGAAGCGCTTCGCCCTGGGACCGACGGCGTGGGAGGAGACGCTTTACCGCACGCTGCAAGCAGCCGGCTGGTCGCGGACCGGATAACTGATCCCCGCCGAGCCGCACCTCGTCGGTGGAACCAGCCAGAGCCGTTGCCAGTCACTACTTTTCGAACAGTGGTACCGCATTTGGTGAACCACGCGTGCGCACGCGACCAGAACGCCACGGCGGATTCCCTGTATTCGTCAGCGAGCATCTCGCTGTAGGACAGTCGCGAGTGGCCATCGATGGCGGTGTGTAGAAGGTGGTAGCCAATCGCAGGATGGCGTGAGGTGCTGCGCACCGAACGGCGGGCTTGGGAATGACGCCTACCTACCGAACGGCCCAGCATCCGCCACTACTTTCGCGACGTTGGCGCCGGCGCGCGTGGTCAACGTCCTGTCGGTGGCGAGCTTTTACCCCTTACCCTTCAATGCGTCCTACTGTGCGTCCCGGGCTGCCGAGTGGTCCTTGACCAATGATCTCCGCGTCGAGATGCGCGCAGCGGATACGTTGGTAGTCGACGTGCATTCAACCGCACTGGCCGGTGTGGTAGCCGTCTTGGCGTCCCTACGGTTCGCGCTGTCCTGCGATGGCAGCAGTGTGACCGAGGTCGTCACGTTCGTCTTGGCGCTCTCGGCCACCGTGCTCGCCATTGTCGTGGTGACTCAGGCATATGCGTCTGGCCGGTTTGAGCTGGCCGACAGCCGCGACGGGCGCTACAAATTCCGCGCTCCCAGGCCCACCGATGGAGTCGTCGGGCGGCCGACTCTACCTTCCTGGCCATTCCGATGCGACTGTCGGGAGAGCCTCCTGCGCGCGATCGTGGAACGCGAAAAGTTGCCGAACGAGCCGTCTACCGTCCTATGTCCTCGAAGGACGTATCAAAGCGTGGTGACGGGGCGTTGTGTGGATGAAGACTGGCCTCGGCGCGGTGCGCCATGGTTGAGCCGCTTTCGAGCATGACGCTCACGTTCGGATTACGCTCTATGTTGGCCACTTTGCGCGTGCCATCTCGCACACCCATGACGCCACAGCACAGAATCTCACTCTCACGTCACCTCTTGACTGAGGCGAATCGCTTCGGCCACGCGGTCTCGCGCCAGGCGCCCCGCGACGCGATGCGTGGCGTCATCCAGAGCGCGCGAGGCTCCGAGCGTCTGCACGGCGCCGGCCTGCAGCCTTGTAGAGATGTTGTCAAAGACGGGCAGGGTCTAGCGTTTACGCAATGGGTTTGTTCAGCCATGAAGAGTTCCGGGAACCGGACGAGGGCGTTGCTGTCGGCGCTGGTGGTGGGGCCGTTGAGAGGGCTCGCGGTGCTGAGGTTGATGAAGTCGGGTCCGATCATCCGGTGGTCGTCGGTCCCGGGTTACCGCCCGATGATGGCTCGTGCGGTCAGTTCGCCGTGCAGTTTCACGTGTCGACGTCAATGCTGGTCGGGTTGAAACGTATTGCTGATTTGCGCGGGGTCAGCGTGCCGGAGGTGTGCCGGCAGGTGATGGGGGTATTCGTTGCTCAACAGGAGGGCGAATTGGGTGCGTTGCTAGCGGCTGAGGCCGAGGTGGCGGACTACCGGCCGAGTTTGGGTGACGCATAGGCCACCCTGCTGGGTCTCACTCGATGTCCAAATCCTAAGGTGTCACTTTCGTGACCACTCCGGAAATGATGCGGATGCGCGTCATGCCGGTATGCGTTAGCAACCAGCGCGCTGGGCCCCTGTCGTCACTGTGACGCAGCAAGACGGCCAGCTCGGGTATGGGCGTGGGCTTTCGAAACATGTTCTCTCACCGTATCTTTCCACCGCTCCACGCCTATCCCTAGTTTTGGGATGCGCTACCAAGTACGAGGCCGCCCCTGCTCGCACCTAACACCCCGCGAACAGCCAGCCCCGGCCCTCGCAACCCACTAGGAACAAGACCTGGTGTACCTCGGTTGCATTCATAGCTGGCAGCAGTGGTGAGCCGACAGTCGGATCGCGTGCTTTTTGATGGAGGATAAAAGTGAGCCAATCGGATGAGTATCTCGTAGTGAGGAAGCTCTATGACGCATACGACCGCGGTGACGAAGAGGAGTTCTATCGCAATTTGTCACCCGACCTCATTTGGGTTGAGAGTGCCGGATTTCCGGCGCCGGGAGTGTCTCATAACAAGGCGGAGATCAAGGCGAATCTTTTTGATGTTCTTGAGCGAGATTGGGCGGTGTTCCGATACACACTTGACGTCTTGATCGACGGTGGCGAGTTCGTCGTTGGGTTTGGCACTTATCGGGGGACTCATCGCGTGACGCAGAAAAACTTTGAGGCGCGAGCCGCCCACGTCTGGCATGTCCGCGACAATCTCATCGACAGTTTCGAGCAGTTCGCTGACACCGAGGTTATCCAGCGTGCAGCGGCTGAGGACCCCGATAAAGCGACAGTAAGTTCGTAAGCGATCATTAGGGCGGCCGGTACCGTGAATGGTCGTGTCTGAGCGCCGATTCGTTTCCCGAGCCGCAGGTCTCTGGTGATGACGCTGGAAGCCGACTTTGTTCAGCACCCGCAGTGACCGTTCGTTCCACGCCCCAACCGTCGACCGGATGCGGTTGCGCCCGTGGCGAATGCCGCCTCCATCACTGCACGGGCAGCCTCGGTCGCGTGACCGCGACCATGGAATCGTGTCAACAACTCACAGACGATCTCAGGTCATCGAGGCTGCATCGGTGTACCTGGTGCGGCACGCTCAACCGCGGGTCGAGCAGGGTTGAGCGGCGCATGACATCTCACCAGCGCGCCCGGCAAACCGGGCCGTGCCAGCGCCTCTCAGGTGGTGTGGCAAGTCGATGATCGAACTGCTCGGCCCTCTGGACCTGCTTCCGCCCGATCGTCTCGCGCAGCGTGCTCTCGCCCGCACCCGAGGAGCCGAGGACCCGAGGACCCGAGACGCGGATGCGCCGAGTGTTGACATCAAGTATGAGAAGCCACAGTTGTTGTGGCGTCTCAGGTTTCATGCCTGCGCCCACCTCCCCCACCTACACCGTCAGCAGCGTTCTCAGTCGATGTCCGCACCGCAAATTTTCACTTTCATGTCCACATCATCCACTGACGCGCAATCGGGTTCGCAGAACTCTAAGTGACTGCCCTGCAACACTTTTCGGGCGCTGGCCGCAGTCCTCGCAACGAACCCCGCTGACCGCTTCGCTCGGTGTCCGGACTTCGCTAGCGCATTGCCGAACAGGCAAAATCTAATGTGCCTACCCAGGAGACCACTGCTCGTCCCGTTCCGGCAGCGTCCGCGCCATTACGTGCCCAACCGGAACCGGCCTCGTCGCCGCCTACCCAAGGTCCGCCCGTTCCATCGAGGAGGCAGTGGCTGCGTCCGGTCGCAGTCGTTGCCGGGGTGGTGACGGTTGTCCTCGCCGGTGTGGCTCTGGACTGGCATCCATGGAGTCAAGGACCGGGTACGACGCTCAGTACGCCGTCGGCCGCCCCGCCGTCCCCTACATCGACGTCGCTGGTCGTGCACCGCCACTAGCGCTTCCCCTACCGCCACCGGTCTTTGCGGCCTCGCCCGGCGGGGCGGCGCCGCAGCCGACGGCTGTGCCTGTGCTGACCGGGAAGTCAGCTCTTCTCGGTGAACAACGGATCGTCCTTGTCACCTTCGAACAGGATCGCCCAGGCCACCGTCGAGCGTTTGCGCAGCTCTCGCAGAGGGCTGTATTCCTCGGATTCGTACCAGGTCCGTGCCGCGTCCAGGTCGGGGAACTCCAACAGGATCGGGTAGGTGAAGGCGTAGTCGCCCTCGACGGTATCGTGTTGGCCGCCCACGGCGAGGTAGCGGCCGCCGTGCTTCTTGACCAGTGGCAAGATCTGCTTGCGGTACTGGTCGAGGCCGTCGGGATCGGTCACTTTGAGGTTGTCGAACAGAACGTAGCCGGACATCTGGCTCTCCTTTGATGTGTAGGGACGGGGCGCGGGAGAAGGCGGCTTGGCTGGCTTAGTGTGAGCTGTACACGTCTAATTCGGTTAACAGCCGCTGCCAAGCTGCCGTTGCGGTGATAGGTGATGAATCTCAGGTAGGCGAGCGTCGTGTCCATGGCGGCTCGGTCATGCCTGACGTTGACGATGATGCCGCCGGTGTCGGTGATGCCGATTGAGGCTCCGCGTTAGGCGATCGATCCATGCGGGACCGCTGCGTGCGGCAGCTTGCGCCCGACGCTCTCGCGAGGCACCCCCGGACCGTCCTTGATCTCGAAGGCGGGGTACGCGATGTTGCGACTTCTACCTTGCCGCCACCGACGTAGACGACGCCACGGTTGTCAGCCATGCGCGCTCACCCCTGCCACGCACACCTGGTGATCCTGATCCGGCGTTCCGCCGCTGACTCCTACAGCACCGATAACGTCGTCGCCGTCGAGCACCGGTATGCCGCCGGCGAAGATGATCAGTCGTCCGTGGTTGGATGCCTCAATCCCGAACAACGGCTGCCCGGGCTGGCACATCGGGGCGAGATCTTGAGTGGCCATGTCGAACGCGCGAGCGGTGTAGGCCTTGTTCTGCGCGATGTCAATCGAACCCAGCCAGGCGCCGTCCATGCGCGCAAACGCCAAGAGGTTGTTGCCGTCGTCCACGACGGCGATGTTCATCGGCACATTGATCTCGGCGGCTTTGGCTTGTGCCGCAACGAGAATTTCGTTGGCTTGCTTCAATTTGAGTGCAGAGGTCACTGCGGGTTGTCTCCTTGCCTGGTGGGGGTGGGGGTGCCGCTGGTGGGAACGGAACTAGGGCTGCGTCGGCAGGATCGCTGTGGCCGCCACTTCGACCAGCTGTTGAGGGAACGCCAGGGCCGTCACCCCGACCGTGGTGTTAGTAGGTCGGTGGTCATCGAAGTACCACTTGAGCCCTGCGACGGCGGCGTCGAAGTTCGCCCGCAGGTCCACGATGTAGACGTTGACCTCGACGACGTCTGAACGGTGCGCACCGAAGTTCGAAAGAACCCGGTCGAGGTTCCCCAACGTGGCCTCCAGCTGCGCAGGGAAGTTTCCGGCGTGCAGGACATTGCCGTCCAGGTCATGGGATAGCTGGCCGGACACCTTTACTAGGTCGCCGGTGCGCAAGCCCTGCGAATAACCGACGGCGTGCTCCCACGGGACGTCGAAACCGAAAACCTCGAAACGACGCTCGCCCGTACTAGTCATGCAACATCCTCCTTTGCGCTGTAGTCGGTGGCCTGGCCGTGCTCGTCTACCCGGGCCGAGGCAACGAGCCCGGCGCTGTCGTGGAAAAACTGACCGGCCATACGGATCGTGTTGCCGTGTTTGACGGCCTGGACGTAGCCGAACGCCTGCTCCCACAGGACGCCCCGGCTCTCCACTTCATTCGTTGCCATGATGTGCTCCCTTGTCGCGATGAGGTGTGCTCTCACGCTAAGAGCCAGGGCGCTCGGGCGGCCAGATCGGGCGGTGCCGTTCTTGGCAAGAATCGTGCCAACGGTGGTCGGCGCGGTCTGAATGGGCCTACCGTGTGCGTCGCTCAGCCAGCCGCGCGGCGGTGCAGGCGGCGGTAGTCGCTGGGTAGCAAGCCGGTCTCCCGGCGCAAGCTGATGCGGAAATTGGCGGCGGTGCCCAGGCCGGAGGCGGCGGCGATCCGTTCGACGGACCAGTCCGAGGTCTCCAGGAGTCGCCGGGCGACCAGCACCCGCTGCAGCGTGAGCCACCGCACGGGCGGCATGCCAGTCTCCTCGCCGAACCGGCGGATGAAGGTGCGCCGCGACATCGTTGCGTGGCGGGCCAGCTGATCCACCGTGAGCGGCTGCTCGAGGCGCTGCAGCGCCCAGTTCCGTGTCTCGGCCAGGTCGGCGCGGGGCGGGCTGAGCACGTCGACGTACTGCGGCTGATGCCCGGGTCGAGTCGGCTGCGCGATCAGCTCTCTGCCCACCGCGACCTCAGACCCGACACCAAACGTGTTGCGGATCAGGTGGAGTGACACATCGATCCCCGCACCAGCGCCTGCGGATGTTAGCAGGTTGCCGTCCTCGAGGTACAGCACATCCTCGACCACTGTGGTATTCGGATACAGCTCTTTGAGCTGCTCGGTGTACTGCCAGTGCGTTGTCACCTTGCGGCCGTCGGTGACACCGCTAGCGGCCAGTGCGAACGACCCGGTGCAGATACCGACCATGGTCGCGCCCCGGCGCGCGGCGTGGGCGATCGCGTCTAGGTAGAGCTCCGGGGGCGGCACGTGCGGATCGCCGAATCCTGGCACCACCACCACGTCGGCATCGTCCACCACGGTCAACGGATGCGACGGAACGATTGAGACGCCGTCTTCGGGGCCCGCATACCCCGCATGCCCAGCCACCTGCAGCTCGAAGCCCGGATGCCCGCCCAGCACGTGTGCGGCGATGCTGAAATCCATGGCAATCACCCGAGGTAACACCAGCAGCGCCACCTTCTGGGTGACTCGGGGCACCTCGACCACCTCCTGGCACGATCCTTGCGAGAAACGGCGCAACCCGATCTCGCGCGCGGACCACGCGACTCCTTACCTTGATAACACATCTCGTCGCGTCGCCAATGAGCTAGTCACGGCATCACTACACAGGTCGGAAGCCGGAGCGTCCGCCGGGGACAGGTTTCTGACGATGTTGACGCTGAGGACTCGTCCAGATCAGCTTCGAGGACCCGCTCGTCCGAGGGCGAACAAAGGAATCGTAAGGAGAAACACAGATGGCCACGTCGCAAGTCCGTGGGGTCACCCCGACCGACTCCGCCGATCAGTCGACTGACGCCGTCGTTCACGACGGCATCCTGAAGCACGCCGGTCTCGACGCTGATGTACCTCAGCACATCGAAGGCCATCTCGCCCCGGTGCCGGAGGCGACGGACGTCGACCTGACAGCGCGTTTCGAGCGTGACGTGATCCCGTTCGTAGACACGCTTTTCGGCGTCGCCCTGCGGATGACTCGACACCGCGCTGATGCCGAAGACCTGGTGCAGGACACCATGGCACAGGCGCACAAAGGTTTTGGGGCCATTGAGCGAGGAACCAATCTCAAAGCTTGGCTCTTCGGCATCCAAGCCAGTACCCACATCAATCGGCGCCGCCAGCGGATGCGCCAGCCCAACGAGGTGCCCACCGACACGATCTACGAACGGCGGCCGACGGCCGACGCCGAGCGTTCACCGAGAGCACTGAATTCGGCGGAGGTGGCGGTGTTGGAGTCGTTGCCCGACGACGACATCAGGAACGTACTGGATGCCTTACCCCTCGAGCTTCGGATGGCGGTGTATTACGCAGATGTCGAGGGACTTGCCTATCAGGAGATCAGCGACATCACGTCCACGCCGCTGGGCACCGTCATGTCACGAATTCGCCGCGGCCGATCCCAGCTACGCGTCCTGCTAGCTGCCCTCGCCGCTGACCGCGGGCACTTCCGGGTTCAGCAGCGAGCCGGATAGCGGCCTAGCTGTCTTGACTTGAGACTTTGTTGTCGGGCGACGGACAGGGAACCGTTGGCGCGACGTCCACTGCGCGGCGGACTTACGGCTGAGTCCACCTCGCTGAACCACTCTGCTCGGTTCACCCAGCGATCCTCCCAGCGGGTGCATGCAGGCGGCCGTCAGCGATCGTCGCACTCACGGTCTCGCGGGTTTCGCCCAGCACTCGCACCGCGTCGACGATGGTGAGGTAGCCCTCCGAACGGAGAGCGTCCTCTTCTCTGCCAGTCCGACTGATCGAAAATCTCAAAGAAATGTCCAATTAGACATCGTCTGGACATTTCACTTGAGAATTGGACTAAAGCTTGAGAAGCCACATGCGTGCGGAACTACCGCGCCATGTTCGCAAATCGCGACAGATGCAGTTGGTGCGCAACGGTTACCGTCCGTGTCGGACCGGCGCGGTGCTTCGCCACGATCAGGTCGGCTTCCCCGCCACGAGGGTCGTCGGTCTCGAAGGCGTCCGGCCGGTGGAGCAGGATCACCAAATCCGCATCCTGCTCGATGCTACCGCTTTCGCGGAGATCGGAAAGCATCGGCTTCTTGTCGGTTCGCTGCTCCGGGCCACGATTCAGCTGGCTCATCGCCACCACCGGCACTTCGAGCTCTTTGGCCAGAAGCTTGATCTGCCTTGAGAACTCGGACACCTCCTGCTGCCGCGACTCGACCTTCTTGCCCGACGTCATCAGCTGGAGATAGTCGATGACGATGAGGCGAAGGTCGGCCTTCTGCTTCAAACGCCTTGCCTTGGCGCGGATCTCCATCATGGTGAGGTTGGGCGAATCATCGATGTAGAGGGGCGCCTCGCTGATCTCGCTCATGCGGCGCGCCAGCTTGGTCCAGTCATCGTCGCTCATTCGACCCGAGCGCATGTCGGCGAGTTTGATCTTCGCCTCAGCCGACAGCAGGCGCATCACAATCTCGGTCTTGCTCATCTCGAGCGAGAACACAATGCTCGGCAGCTGATTCTTGATCGAGCACGACCGCATGAAATCCAGACCGAGGGTCGATTTCCCCATACCGGGCCTTGCCGCCACCACGATCATCTGACCCGGATGCAGCCCGTTGGTCAGGTCGTCGAGATCAGTGAATCCCGTTGGCACGCCTTTGGAGATGCCACCCTCCGACGCGATCGCGTCGATCTCATCCATCGTCGGTTGGAGGATCTCCTCCAAAACCACGAAGTCCTCGGCGGCGCGGCGTTCGGTGACGTCGTAGATCTCGGCCTGCGCGCGATCCACGATCTCGTTGACGTCGGCCCCATCGGCGCCGGCGTAGCCGTACTGGACAACGCGCGTGCCGGCCTCCACGAGCCGGCGCAGCAGCGACTTCTCGGAGACGATCTCGGCGTAGTAACCCGCGTTGGCCGCCGTCGGCACCGTCGAGATCAGGGTGTGCAGATACGGTGCCCCACCGACCCGGCGCAACAGCCCGCGCCGGTCGAGTTCCGCGGCGACGGTGACCGCGTCGGCCGGCTCGCCGCGTCCGTACAGATCGAGGATTGCGTCGTAGACGAGCTGGTTGGCGGGCTTGTAGAAGTCACCGGGGCGAAGCTTCTCCAGGACGTCAGCGACGGCATCCTTGCTCAGCAGCATGCCGCCCAACACGGCCTGCTCGGCCGCGGCGTCCTGCGGGGGCTGCCGACCGAAGTCTTCACTGGGCGGGGGCTCCAGAGCGGTGGGATCTCCAGGACGTCCTCGGTCGTCGATGACAGCCACGCGGCGCCTCACCCTCCTCGATCGCATGTGAACAAACGTTCGAAGCCTACCGCCGCGATACTAGTAACAGCCTCCGACAAGCCCCCCGCCGGGAAGCGCAACCAACCCTGCGACCGCCCACGCTAGACGTTGCTGACAGGGACGCAACCACGCCTTGTTGATCACCTTGTGGATGACGTGTGCATAGGTCTGGTGGACGATGTTGACGGCCTGGGGAGAACCTGTTGATAAACGACCGCATTACCGGTATCTCTGCAGCTAAAGGCAGCCTAGGAGCATGCGCGGGCTGTGGATGGGAAATTGCTCGGCGTGTCGTGCCCGGTTTCGACCTCGGGCGTGTTGTATTTCGGCGCGGGGCCGTGCAGGTTAACAGCCTGTTATGTTAGCTGGGCTTGATTCGTAGAAACTTGTTCGCCACCAGACACGCCAACGGCCGGGTGTCAACCGTGAAGGTCTCCACCCGGCCGTCGCAAGCCGGTACGCCCGTGGGCCTAGCTCGCGGTGACGTTCAATGACACCGTCGCGTTCACATCGGGGTGCAGACGCACCGTGACCGAATGAGTGCCCGTGGTCTTGATGTGCGCCTTGGGCAGGCTCACGACGCGCTTGTCGAGGTTCGGCCCGCCGGCCTTCTTGATCGCAGCGACGACGTCGGCCGCCGTCACCGAACCGAACAGCCGTCCGGACTCGGCCTTGACCGATAGCTCCACCGACTCCAGGCCCTCGAGGGCGGTCTTGAGCTCGTTGGCGTGCTCAAGGCTCTTGACGCCCTTCAGCTCCTGGGCGCGACGAATGTCTTCTGCCTGACGCTCGGCGCCACGGGTGGCGACGATCGCGAGTCCACGGGGCAGCAGGAAGTTGCGGCCGTAGCCGTCCTTGACCTCGACCGTGTCACCGGCCGAACCGAGGTGGTCCACCTCTGCGGTAAGAATCAGTTTCATTGTCTTCGCCCCTATCGCGTCGACGAGCTGAACGGCAGCAGGGCAACCTCGCGGGCGTTCTTCACCGCGATCGCGATGTCCCGCTGATGCTGCACGCAGTTCCCGGTCACCCGGCGGGCACGGATCTTGCCCCGCTCGCTGATGTAGGTGCGCAGCAGCTGGGTGTCCTTGTAATCGATGCTCTGCCCCTTCTTGGAGCAGAACACACACTTGCGAGTCTTGACCGGCTTCTCAGGAGCCGGGCGCCTCTTGGTCGAGGACTTGGCCATGTCTCTATCTCTTTCTGGAAATCACGTGAATGTTGGTATGTCAGAAGGGCGGTTCGTCGTCCGCGCCGCCGAAGGAGCCCGACGCCGGCGCGCTGCCCCACGGGTCCTCGGCAGGCGCGCTGCTGGCCGCGGGACGCGAGTTGCCGCCCGAACCCGAACCGAACCCGCCGCCACCGCCGCCGCTGCGGTTGGCCTTGTTGACCTTGGCCGTCGCGTAGCGCAGCGAGGGGCCGATCTCGTCGACCTCGAGCTCCATCACCGTGCGCTTCTCGCCCTCGCGGGTTTCGAACGAACGCTGCTTGAGCCGGCCGCTGACGATCACGCGGGACCCGCGCACCAGGCTCTCGGCGACGTTCTCGGCCGCTTCCCGCCAGATGTTGCAGCGCAAGAACAGCGCTTCGCCGTCCTTCCACTCGTTGGTCTGGCGGTCGAACATGCGAGGCGTCGACGCGACCGTGAAGTTCGCGACGGCCGCACCCGACGGGGTGAACCGTAGTTCGGGGTCGGCGGTCAAGTTTCCGATCACCGTGATGATGGTGTCACCAGCCACAAGGTCCTCCTGTGTGCTCTTTCGGCTTCGCGCAAGCGCTCATCGCGGGCGGCGTACGCATGGACAGTCGCAGGCGAGCCTACGGAACTGCTCCGACGCGCACAGCCCGTCGCGGGATTAGTGCTTTTCGGTCCGCATCACCTTGGTCCGCAGCACGGACTCGTTCAGGTTGAGCTGGCGATCGAGCTCGGACACCGTCGCGGGCTCGGCCTTCACATCGAGGATGGCGTAGATGCCCTCGGCATGCTTGGCGATCTCGTAAGCCAGGCGCCGACGGCCCCAGATGTCGACCTTGTCGACACTGCCGCCGTCCTTGCGGACGACGTTGAGGAACGTCTCCAGCGACGGAGCTACGGTGCGCTCGTCAAGTGTGGGGTCGAGGATGACCATGATTTCGTATGGACGCATAAGGAACCCATCACCTCCTCTGGTCTGGTGCGGCCACGGACTATCCGTGGCAGGAGGGTCGCCTGCGTCGGCAACCCGGCAAGGTTACAGGGACAGGTCTTGATCTGCGAAATCCGCACACCCCAACTCCGCCGGGCGCGGCTACGCTGGAGCCTTCACACCGACCAGGGGGACCAGTGACCTCTCCGCACGGCCAGCAGCCGCGATATCGGCCCGGCTTTGCGCCGTACACCTTCCCCCCGCCGGTGCCGCGGCCCGCGCCCAGCGGCGTCACCGCCATCATCGCCGCCGTTCTGGCCGGACTGGGCGCGCTGGCGTGCCTGAGCGAAGGCCTTCTCGGAGTCCTCAGTCTGGCCGGGCTGAGCGCCCCGGACGGAGACTCGCATGTGCAGACGTCGGTCGGTATCGCCGGTGCACTCCTCCCGGTGCTCGTCCTCGGGATCCTGCTCGACGTGGTGGCCGGGGTGCTGCTGGTGGCCGGGACGGTGCTGCTGGCCCGGCGCCGCTTGACCGGGCGCAAGCTGGTGGTCGCGGGCTCCGCAATCACCATCGGAGGAAGTCTGCTCAGCCTCGGTTACGTCACCGCCGCAGCCACGCCCTACAGTCCCGTGGGCGCCGACGACTTCGCGCTGCTGGGCTTGCTCTTCCCCATCGCGACATTGGTGATGGTGCTGGTGCCGCCGACGACCGCCTGGCTCAAAGCCCGACGGACGCCGGAGTGGTCAGCGAACTAGGCCGCGGCCGCAGCCAGTCCGGAAGCCAACGCGGCGGGTTGTCCCGCGCCCCGTCGAACACTCCGCCCGCGGGATCGTCGACTCCCCCGGCCCGCACCAGATCCGATTCGGGGCGGTAGATCTGGCGAATAACCAATGCGCACAACACGATCACCGCGATGTCGCGTAGCAGCACGGTCCCGGTGAACCACTGCTCCGGTAGGCCCATCTTCTGCTCGCCGAACAGATACAGCATCCGGGGCACCCACACCAGCATGTCGATCGTCATCCACGCCAGCAGGATCCGCCGGTGCGGCAGTGCCAGTACGGCCAGCGGAACCAGCCACAGCGAGAACTGTGGGCTCCACACCTTGTTCGTCAGCAAGAACGCGGCGACCACCAGGAACGCGATCTGCGCGACGCGCGGGCGCCGCGCCGCCGTCAGCACGATGTAGCCGATGACGATGCAGCACGCCGCGAACAGCGCCGCGGTGACCGAGTTCAGCACCACCGGCGGCTCCCAGAAACCGAGATCCTGGTCGAATCCCCGCCAGCCGGTGAAAGATCCGATGACGTTGTAGATCGAGTCCATGTCGGCGTCGCGACGTGCGTTGAGCCGGAAGAACTCCGACCAGCCCCGCGGGAACAACACCATGATGGGCAGGTTCACCGCCACCCACGCCGACACGGCGGCGGCCACCGTTTTGGCGGCTTCCCGCAGGCGTCCCGTCCGCAGCGCCAACAGCACCAAGGGAACGAGCAGCAGCAGCGGGTAGAGCTTGGCCGCGACGCCGAGCCCGATCAGGACACCGGCGAGCATCGGTCTTCGGCGCGCCCACGCCAGCAACGCGCAAGCGGCGAAAGCTGTTGCCAGGGCGTCGAAGTTGGTGAAGATCTGGAAGATGACGATCGGTGAGGCCGCCAGCATCGCGGCGTCCCAGATCCGCCGCGGACCGGCCAGCATCGCCGTCGCCCACAGCGTCGTCAACCACGCCAGCGCGAGCCCGAACGCGACGATGTTGAAGAACATCACGACCTCGGCGATGATCGGCACCGAGGTCAGCTTCGTCAACGCCGTGTACGTCTTCGCCAGCGACATCGACAGGTACTGGTAGATGCCGGTCAGCACCGGATACTCCATATAGCGCACTGCGGGTTCGCCGTCGTACTGCACGCGCGGCTTGCCCTCGGCGTCGGCCTCCACCCAACTCGACTTGTACGGAAACTTGCCGAGGCTCAGCAGTTCTGCGGTGTACAGCGGAACGGTGTCCGAGTAGCACATCTGGTAGTAGGCGCGCTGGTTCTCCCAATTGCCGACGCGCTGGTCTGCTGTGCCGGTCCCGGTGGTCTGCAGGCATGCAGCCTTCGTCGAGTAGCCCAGCGCCAGAAATATCAGCGCGATGATCATCATGACGCGCAACGGTGTCATGAACCGGGTGCGTCCGATCAGGGCGTGCCTGCCGACCGGTCCACCGATCGTGTCCGCTAATGCCGCCCCGAGAGTGTCTGTGCGACTTGGCAAGTCGCGGTTGTCGAGACTCCGCACATCGCCCGCAACAGGAGCGGGTGATGTTCGCGGTGCCTCGTCGTGGACGTCGGCTGCCGCCGTCACGGAGGCGGCGGCGGACCGGGCGGCACCGGCGCGCCGGGTGCGCCCACGGGCGCTCCGGGCGGCGGAACCGTCTGCTGTCCTGGCGGCGCTCCCGGCACCGGCGGCGCTCCCGGCGCCGGCTCGACTCCGGGCGCCGGTGGAGGACCGACGGGCACCGTGGTCGGCGGGCCCCACGGAATCGTGATGCCCGGCGCGATCTCCAGCGTCGGCTGGATCACCGTCTCCGACGGCGTCGGCGGAGCCGTCGACGACGGCGGTGGCGGCGGGGCCTGCGGCACGCCGGCGTACCCGCCGATCTCCTCGGGCTTCGGGAACGACTCGTTGTCGGTGCCGTCGAGCGCCTCGTCCATCGTGGACTTCCAGATCTGGCCCGGCAGACCCGACCCGTATACCGAACCGCCCGACTCATTGATCAGCGACTTGGTCCCGTCGGTGGTACCGACCCAGACAGCCGTCGACAGCGACGGGGTGAAACCCACCATCCAGGCGTCGCGGTTCTCGCCGGTGTCACCCAGCTGGTTGGTGCCGGTCTTGGCCGCAGACGGACGCCCGCCCGCGAGGCCCCTGCCGGAGTAGCCGGCGATCGGCTGCATCGCGGCGATGACGTTGTCGGCCACCGCCTTGTCGATGCGCTGCTCGCCGCTGTTGTCCTCCTGGCTGGCGTCGAAGAGCACCTGGCCCTCGGCGTTGACGACCTTCTGCACGAAGTGCGGCTTGTGGTAGACGCCCGACGCGGCGATGGTGGCGTACGCCGAGGCCATGTCGATGACGCGGGACTGGTACTGCCCCAGCACGATGCCGTTGTTGGGCGGACCGCCCTGCCCGTCCTCGGACAGCGTGTGCTCCACGCCCGGGAAGCTCTCGGCGACGCCGGCCTGATGCGCGGCGTCGGCCACATCCTGCGGGCCGTTGTTCAGTTGCAGCATCAGGCGGTAGTAGCTGGTGTTCAGCGACCGCTTCAGCGCTTCGGCGATGTTGCACGTACCGCAGCCGCCGCCTTCGACATTCGTGATCTTGATGCCGTTGACGTCCAACGGTGAGCTGTCGACCTGGTAGCCCAGGCCCATCCCCTGCTGCAGCGCCGCGATCAACGCGAACACTTTGAACGAGGATCCCGTGGGCAAGCCGGCCTGCGCGAAGTCGAATCCGGCCGCATCCGAGCCGCCGTAATAGGCCTTGACGCCGCCGGTCTTGGGATCGATCGACACGACCGCGGTGCGCATGTCGGGGTCCTGGCCCTCCATGTACTCGTTGACCGAGTCCACCGCGGCAGCCTGCATCTTCGGATCGATGGTCGTGGTGATCTGCAGGCCTTCGGTGTTGAGTGCCTGCTCGTTGATGTCGAAGATGGACAGCAACTCGTTGACGACCTGGCGCTCGATCAGCCCGTTGGGACCTGTCGTCTGGTTCGCGGTGGTGGCCTGGTCCGGCGGGATCGTCGGCGGGTAGACCTGTGCCGCCCGCTCCTCGGGGGAGAGCGCGCCTATCTCGACCATGCCGTCGAGAACCCAGTTCCACCGTGCGGCTGACGCTTCGGGGTCGACCGCCGGGTCGAGCACCGACGGTCGCTGGATCAGCGCCGCGAGCAACGCGCTCTCGGCGACGTTGAGCTGCTCGACGGGCTTGCCGAAATAGGCCTGCGCCGCCGCGGCGACACCGTAGGAGCCGCGGCCGAAATAGATGATGTTCAGGTACGACTGCAGCACCTGATCCTTGGACCACTCACTGGACATCTTGGTGGAGATGACCAGTTCCTTGGCCTTGCGGATCACACCTCCGATGCCCGACCGTGCGTCGCCGACCAACGCGTTCTTCACGTACTGCTGGGTGATCGTCGACCCGCCCTGCAGGTCGCCGCCGAACACGTTGTTCTTGAAGGCGCGCAGGAACCCGGTGAACGAGAAGCCGGGGTTGGAGTAGAAGTCGCGGTCCTCGGCGGCCATCACGGCGTTGCGCAGCGGCACCGGAATCTGATCGATGTTGACGTCGACGCGGTTGCCCTCCGGCGGCACGATCTTGGCGATCTCGCTGCCGTCACTGGCAAGGATCGTCGAGACCTGTGCGGTGCGGATGTCTCCCGGTTTGGGGACATCGACGATCATGTACGCCATCCCGAACGTCAGGAGCGGCAGCACGATCAGCGCGATCGCGGCGACGAGCGATCCCCGGCGCACCCATTTCCAGTTGATCTGCTCGCGCAGGGTCCGCTTCTGCGGACCTGTCGGTCCTCCGCCGTAGGGGCCGCCACCACCAGGCGGGCGACCACCCGGTGGCGGCTTGTTCGGTGGGCCAGATCCGGTGCGCGTCTCGCGCGGACGGTCGAGGGCACGCTTCACCGCATCGATCGGATCCCGCGTCGGCGGCGGTGCGCCATCGCGCACGGGAGGCAGGATCGCGGTGCGTCGGTCGTCCGGCGGCAGGGCCGGGGGGCGGCGCTGCGCATCGGGACGGGCCGGTCTGTTCGTGGGTCTTCTCGCGCCTATGCTGTCGGCCGCCCGCTGCCCGTCGCGGGCGTCGTGGGGTGACCGGTCGTGGCGCCCTTCGCTATTCACTGGCCGTGCGCGCTGCACCGCGCGCGGTCTGGGTGCGGCGAGGCCCCCGTGACCCCTTCGGGGGCGGAACCGCTCCGAGCACGTAGGACTTGACCAAGTGATTCCAGCTGCAGGTGCGGCATACCTCCACCACGTGTACTGAGAACTCGTCGTATTTGGTGGCCAGCAGGACCAACTCCTCTGCGGTGCGGGCGGATCCAGATACCGCGCCGAGATGGTCACCGAACACCCACGACACCAATGTCAGTTGTTCCTTACGGCAGATCGGGCACATTATCGAACTGGGTTTGCCGTGGAACTTCGCAGCTCTGAGCAGGTAGGGATTGGCGTCGCAGACTTCCGAGACACCCGTGCGCCCCGAGTACACCTCGGCCAGCAGGGAACGCCGCCGGAGGGCGTAATCCACCACCTGTCGCTGCAATCGCACGAGGACCAGAGTACGTCGGCGGGTCGGGCATCGAGGCGCGACGTGCGTCCCGAGATCGCATCGACGCGCTTCGGAAACGATCACAATGGAGTCTGGCCTGCGCCGGAGCCGGGCGAACTCTTACCATCTTCGTCGTGGCTTCGGGCAGCTCAGGACTTCGGACACCGCGCACGCGGGCCAAGGACAGCGACCGCAACGAGACGTGCCAGATCCTCGACACGGCGCTGGCCGAAGGTCAGCTGTCGATGGCCGAACACGGCGAGCGGGTGAAGGCCGCGACGACGGCGTCGACGCTGGGACAGCTACAGGATCTGATCACCGATCTGCAGACCGACAAGACATTGGCGCAGACGCCACTTCTGAAGAAGGCCGTCAGCCGTCCGAGGATACGACCGGGCTGGGGGATCCAGGCCGCGATGGCCGGCGTGCTGATCGTGCTCGGGGTGGCGATCGGGTGGGGGCTCTACGGCAGCACCCCGTCACCGCTGAGCTTCGAGTCCGATCCCGGCGCCAAAGACGACGGCATTCCCGCCCAGGTGCTGAACCCACCGCGGCAGCTGCAATCGCTCGGGGGATTCAAAGGCCTGTTCGAGCAGATGCGGCAGAAGTTCGGCAGCACAATGGGTTACGGGCTCGACATCCACAGCGACATCGCCTACCTGGATCGGCCCGACCCGCAGGACAACCGCCGCAGCCTCGACTACCAGTACCGCGGCGGCTGGGGCGACCCGAGCAGCGCCGCCTCGACTGTCAGTGCCGATGCCCGGCTGGTGGACCTGTCGAAGTTCGACTACGAGAAGGTTCTCGGCATCCTGCGCGGCGCCCCGGAAACGGTCGGCGTCGCCCGTACAGACGCCCCCGACACGTGGATGCGCGTCAGCCCGTCCGAGGACCCGGCGACCCCTGACGCCGTGTCCGTCGAGATCATCGTGAGCAGTGATTTCGGCAGCGGCCGTATCGAGCTCTATCCCAACGGAGACATCAAGGCCATCTGGCCTGCATCTGCCTGAGCTGGCATTTCATCGGCCGGCAGGCCCCCTTGTGGCGCTCAATATATCGGCGCGATACTATTGGCCGACGTGTTGGGTCGTCGTAGCGACGCATATATCCGAAGAGGAGGTTCCGGATGCTCGAGCTCGCCATCCTGGGTCTGCTCCAGGAGTCGCCCATGCACGGCTACGAGCTTCGGAAACGGCTGACCGGTCTGTTGGGTGCGTTTCGGGCCTTCTCCTACGGCTCGCTGTACCCGGCTCTACGCCGGATGCAGACCGATGGGCTGATCGTCGAGGACGCAGCCCCCGAAGGTGTGGTCAAAGTGCGCCGGGCGCGGCGGGTGTACCAGCTGACCGACTCCGGTAAGCAACGATTCACCGAACTCGTGGCCGACACCGGCCCCCAGAACTACTCCGACGACGGCTTCGGGGTTCACCTGGCGTTCTTCAACCGCACACCGGCCGAAGCCAGGATGCGGATTCTGGAGGGCCGTCGCCGCCAGGTGGAGGAACGTCGCGAAGGCCTGCGTGACGCAGTGGCGCGGGCGAGCAGCTCATTCGACCGGTACACCCGGCAGCTCCACCAGCTGGGGCTCGAGTCCAGTGAGCGGGAAGTCAAGTGGCTCAACGAGTTGATCGCAGCGGAGAAGTCGGCGCAGGGCCGCGCCGAACAGACCTAGGCGAATTTGCGCCAACCCAGCCGTAATACCCAAATCAAGCAGTGAAGTAAGGACAAGGAGAAGCCGTCATGACCGCAAGCAATGACGTCCGGGTCGCGATCGTCGGCGTGGGCAACTGCGCTTCCTCGCTCGTGCAGGGCGTTCAGTACTACAAGGACGCCGACGAGAACGCCAGCGTTCCCGGCCTGATGCACGTCAAGCTCGGCAAGTACCACGTGCGCGACGTGAAGTTCGTCGCCGCGTTCGACGTGGACGCCAAGAAGGTCGGCTTCGACTTGTCCGAGGCGATCTTTGCCTCCGAGAACAACACCATCAAGATCGCCGACGTGCCGCCGACCGACGTCGTCGTGCAGCGCGGCCCGACCCTCGACGGCATCGGCAAGTACTACGCCGACACCATCGAGATCTCCGACGCCGAGGCCGTCGACGTGGTCAAGGTCCTCAAGGACGCCGAGGTCGACGTGCTCGTGTCGTACCTCCCGGTCGGATCCGAAGAGGCCGACAAGTTCTACGCGCAGTGCGCGATCGACGCCGGTGTCGCCTTCGTCAACGCGCTTCCCGTGTTCATCGCCTCGGACCCCGTGTGGGCCAAGAAGTTCGAAGACGCCGGTGTCCCGATCGTCGGTGACGACATCAAGAGCCAGATCGGCGCCACCATCACCCACCGAGTGATGGCCAAGCTGTTCGAGGACCGCGGCGTCACGCTGGACCGCACCTACCAGCTCAACGTCGGCGGCAACATGGACTTCCTCAACATGCTCGAGCGCACCCGCCTCGAGTCCAAGAAGGTGTCCAAGACTCAGGCCGTCACCTCCAACCTGTCCGGCTCGCTGGCCGGCAAGATCGAGGACAAGAACGTCCACATCGGCCCGTCGGACCACGTCGCGTGGCTCGACGACCGCAAGTGGGCCTACGTCCGCCTCGAGGGTCGCGCCTTCGGTGACGTGCCGTTGAACCTGGAGTACAAGCTCGAGGTGTGGGACTCCCCCAACTCGGCCGGCGTCATCATCGACGCGGTGCGCGCCGCCAAGATCGCCAAGGACCGCGGTATCGGCGGCCCGATCGAAGCGGCCTCGGCCTACCTGATGAAGAGCCCGCCCAAGCAGCTCGCCGACGACCTCGCTCGCGTTCAGCTGGAGAAGTTCATCGAGGGCTAGCCACTCGTTCCGCCGAAACTGCATTCCGCGCGCGGTTTTCTCCAAATCTGGCGCATGGAATGCAGTTTCGGCGTCAGTGGGTCAGAAGCCATACCCCAGCTCTGCGGGGACGTCGGACGCGAACGCGTCGTCCAGCGCCCTGACCAATGCCGGGTCGTCACACGTGAGCCGGTGTGCGGCGGCGAATGACGACGCGCGGTGCGCGCCGAGGTAGAGACTGCCCAGCACCGACAGGCTCGTCTGCACGTGGGCGGTCCTGTCGGTGGGAGCGCAGCGTGCCCTGCCGTCGCGGACCTCGAGTTCGAATCTGCCTCCGCCGCCCAGCACCGGATCCGAAACATCCAGCACCACAGACAGATCCGAAGCGTAGGTGCGGGCCTGCAACACGGTGGGGATGTCGAGCATCCGCAGCCACAGCCCGTCCTCGACGTTGGTGGTACGAACCAGCCGGGGATCGGTCAGCAGGTACGGCAGCACGTTGCGCGGATGTGTGTCGATGCTGATCGTCTTCTTCAGGTCCAGGCCGACCAGCACCCGCCAGAGCGCGATCTCGGCGAGCGGTGTGGCCGCCGCGAACTTCGTGACGTTGACGTGGTGATGGTCATCGTTGTCATGCACGCGGTACATCGCGAATCCATCGGGATGCAGCAGGCAGTAATACGGAGTGCCGCCTCGCCGAGACGACTCCCGATCGGCGAGGACCTCGTCCCACAGTCGGCTCGGCGTGTGTAGCCCTCCGGGTGCCTGCAATCGCCAGCGCTCGTAGATGTCTTCAAGTTGCGCTTGATGATCGGCGGGCCGCACGACGCGTACCCCACCGGGTTCGGGTACTTCAGGCCGGAATCGCGCCCGTGCGCGATCTACTTCGAGGCTCTCCCAGACCGTGGCGGGACCGTAACCGAACCTCCCGTAGATCGGGCCCTCACTGGCTTCCAGCCCCGCGATCGGATACGCCCCCATCCTGCTGTGCAGTTCGGCAAACATCCCGCTCAGCGCGCCGCGCCTGCGATGCGTCGGCGCGACCGCCACCCAGGACACACCCGCCATCGGCAGGACGGCGCCGCCCGGCACCGTGAGCGCGAGGTCGTAGAACAGCGCCACCCCGACGACATCGTCCCCATCGCACGCGACGACGGCGCCGTCCGACGGCGTCATCGATCGCCAGACGGCGTTGGTCTCGCCGGGTCGCTGGACGCCGAAACCCGTAGCGGCGACAAGGCCAATCGCAGGCCAGTCTGTGTCTTGTGCACTTCGGAAAGTAAGGGGGACAGTCACACGGTCGACGGTTCCACACCGGCACCTGCGAGCGCACACGAATATCGGCGGTGCGTACTGTCAGACCATGGACGACGCCGATGACGAGCTGGCCAGCCTGTCCGAGTTCACCTTCCTCAAGGAGAACGCCCGCCAGGCCGGTGTGACCGGGCCGCTGCCGACGGTGACCCGTATCGACGCGGGGCCGATCAGCGGCCTCAAGTTCGGCGACGAGGCGCCGCGGGTGGTGTTCCTGCACGGAGGCGGCCAGAACGCACACACCTGGGACACCGTGATCCTCGGGTTGGGGGCTCCGGCGCTGGCGTTGGATCTGCCCGGACACGGCCGCTCCGCCTGGCGCGAGGACGGTGACTACGGTCCGAAGTTCAACGCTGAGGCGGTCGCACCGGTGATCCGGAAACACGCGCCGGACGCCGACCTCCTCGTCGGTATGTCTCTCGGCGGACTCACCGCGATGCGGCTGGCTGTCATCGCCCCCGAGCTGGTGCGCACGCTCGTCATGGTCGATGTGACCCCGTCGGCACCAGAGCGCCACAGCGAGATGACCGATGCGCAGAAGGGTACCGTCGCGCTCGTACAGGGCGACCGGACCTTTCCCTCCTTCGACGCGATGCTGGAGGTGACGGTCGCCGCGGCGCCGCACCGAGATCGAGAGTCGTTGCGGCGCGGCGTGTTTCACAATGCCAAGCGTCTCGACGACGGCACCTGGACATGGCGTTACGACAGCATCCGCAAGGGCGAGGGCTTCGAGGGACTCTGGGATGACGTGCCGAGACTCACCACCCCGACGACGCTCATCCGCGGCGCAAACTCGTTCTTCGTCAACGACGACGACGCTGCCGAATTCGCCCGCACCGCACCGGGTTTCCAGAAGGTGCACATCGTCGAGAACTCGGGTCACTCGGTGCAGAGCGACCAGCCGCGACAGCTGGTAGCCCTGCTACGCGGTGTGCTCGAAAACTGACCGGATTGTCCTGGGCGGATCGTCTTGGGCGCCGCCTCACGCTGCGGCAGTGAGGGCCACCAGGGGGACCACCGTGTATCCCAAGTCCTTGAAGATCCCCAGTTCCAGCGGGCTCAAGGTTTTGACGCCGGGCCCACCGTCCAACTTCGGACTCATCAGGTAGTTCCCGAAGGTCTGCAGATCCAGATGAGTCAGGGAACTGCCGGGCTCCAACGGATTCGGCGTGTAGATGCGGACCAGCTGACCACCGTTGGCGGCAACGGCGTTCGCACCACCGAAGAACAGTCCGTTGTTGGCGCCGAGAACGTTGGCCTGGTAGGCCGGGTTCAGCAAGAAGTCGTCGTTGACGAGTCGGTTTCCCTGATCCGTCACGATGAAGCGGGCGAAAAAGTGCCACCGTCCGTTCACTCCGGTGCCGAAGGCGAAGCCGAAGGAGTGCAGCAACTCGTGCATGATCGTGGTCGTGAAGTCGAGTTGATTTGAGGCGACGTCATCGCCGAATGCCAACGGCTTGGCGAAGTTCACGTTGATGTAGCCGTCGGCCGCTTGGCCGTTGAGGTCCTCGCCGGTGATCATCTCGTGCTGAATACGGGTACGCCAGAAGCCGCCCTCCTCATTCGTCAGCAGCCCGTACGCATTGGCGATGGTGCCGACGTTCGGGTCCTCGAACCCCGTCACGTCGTAGGTCAGGACCACCGGTTTGACGACCCGGAAGTGCTCGATCAGGATGTCCGCCGCCCGCTTGAGCGCGTCCCTGCTGGCGTCGCTCCAGTAATCGCGGCCCGCCGTGAAGTCGAAGTCGAACGTGACGGCGCCCTGGTTGATCAGAGATGTCGCCGGTCCGCTCGCGATCGGGCGCAGCGGCTGAAGGAGATTGGCGTGCAGGCCGACATCGATGGCACGGACATAGAAGGTGTCGACGCCGTTGAAATCGTCGGCGGGCGTGTAGGTGAAACTGCCGTCGGAGTGGACTCTCACCGTGCCGGTGGTCGGCCTCTTCGACACGATGTAGATCATCCGGTCGCCGTCGGGGTCGACAGCGCCGATCGAGCCTGTGATCGGCCCGCTGATCACACCCGTAATCTGAATCGGTGCAACGGTCGGCGCCTGGTTGAAGAAGGTGCGACGCATCGCCAGGAACGATGCCGTCAGCCGTTCCTTTCTCGCCTGGGAAATGTCCAGTGAATCGACCCACGCCTGGTGCCGATCCGTCCAGGTCTGAAGCGTCTCAGCCACCGCCTGCTGGTACGGGCTCAGCTGTGACTCGTACGGCGGCATCGACGGAGCCGCCGATGGAACGGCCGACGTCGCTGCTGGGCCGTCGAAGTCGGCGTCCGCGACATCCGAATCGCTGTCGGTCTCGGCGGTGAACGCCTCATCTACGGCGACTTCCACCAGATTTGCAACCGGATCGGAGTCGTCGGCATCGGCGGCGACTTCGCCCGCCTGATCATCGTCGACGACCTCGGCGCCATCGTTGTCGTCGTCTTCGTCGTCCTCGGGGCCCGTCTCGGCGGCGCCGCCGTCGGACTCCTCGTCCGATTCGCCGGCCTTGGTGGCCTTCGTCGTCCTGGTGCGCTGGGCGCCGGAGGCCGACGAATCCGTATTCTTCGCATCGGTGGGGTCAGACGACTCCGACGAGGTCGAGGACTCGGTGCCGGTATCGGCACTCGCCGTCGCCGCGTCCGGGCCGACCAGACTGAAGCCCAGCAAGGCAGCACCCATGCCGGCGGAGGCCAGCCCCAGCTTCAGCCATTGCCGAACCGGGAAGTCGTCGGACCGACGATGGCGGCCAACCCTGCGCTCAGTCAACGATTTTCTGACATCGTCAGACATAATTTCCCCCGCCGTTAGTTACCTAGGGAACTTTATAACCTATGGCGTTCGGGTTTGCTAGCAAAACTTTTGCACTCGTTGCCACGCCGGAGCGAGCCGATGGCCGAACTCCGTCGACTTCTGTTAACCCGCTGCTTGCCTGCTGCTAGCCCGGCTACCGTAACTTTCCGCGAGTCCCGGCCGTCCAGCCCACGGCCGGAGTTCATGCCGGAAGGAATCAGTCGCCATGGCGCTTGTGCCACTCAATCTCCTTGTCAGCCACGACGGAAAGTCGAAGCGACAGCACGTCACCTGCGTGCACAAATGCGGCAACGCGTGCTCCAAGCCGGCCCCGAACAAGAGCGACAACGAATACTTCGGCGATATCGCCAAGGCGGTCTCTCGGCGGTCCATTCTGCAGGCCGGCGGTGTCGCCGTCCTGGCCGTGGGTGCCGGCTCCGCGCTCGCCGCGTGCTCGAACAACTCGCAGCCGGCACCGACCACCGCTTCCTCCTCACCCGCAGCCGCCGAGCCTCCCCCGGGTATGAAATTCGCCTCGGTCGCCCCCAACAGTGAAGACGCCGTCGTCGTCGCCGACGGCTACGAGCAGGGTGTCGTGATCAGCTGGGGTGACCCCGTCCTGCCCGACGCACCCAAGTTCGATGTCACCAAGCAGACCGGAGCATCACAGCGCGGCCAGTTCGGCTTCAACAACGACTTCGCCGGCCTCCTGCCGATCGAAGGGCAAGACGGTCGCTTCCTGTTGGTGACGAACTTCGAGTACGCCACACCGCAGTTCATGTTCCCCGGCTACAACGCCGATGCCCCCACCCGTGACCAGTTCGACGTCGAGATCGCCGCCATGGGCATGGGTGTCGTCGAGGTCGAGCGGGCCCCCGAGGGGGGCCTGCGCCCGGTGATGGGCCGCTACAACCGCCGCATCACCGGCGACACCCCCTTCACCCTGACGGGCCCTGCCGCAGGTACCGACTTCGTCAAGACGGCGGCCGACCCCACCGGCCGCACCGTGCTGGGCACCATCGCCAACTGTGCCGGCGGCGTGACCCCATGGGGCACAGTGCTTTCCGGTGAGGAAAACTTCCACAGTTACTTCGGCGCCCCCGAAGGCTCGCCGCCTCCCGGCCCTGTCGACGCCGATCGCCAGGACCGCTACGGCGTCGCGCTGGAGCCGTCGGAACTCAAGTGGGAGACGTTTGATCCCCGCTTCGACCTGGCCCAGACCCCCAACGAGGTCAACCGGTTCGGCTACGTGGTGGAGCTGAACCCGTGGGATCCCAATTCGACCCCGGTCAAGCACTCGGCGATGGGGCGTCTCAAGCACGAAGGTGCCAACATCTACATCACCGACGACGGCACCGTCGTGGCCTATACGGGTGACGACGAGCGCTTCGACTACATGTACAAATTCGTCTCCACCCGGAAGATGCAGCCCGGGAACGACCCCGCGGCCATGGCCAACAATCTGGCCATCCTGGACGAGGGCACGCTGTACGTGGCCAAGCTGTCCAGCGACATTCCTGCCGGCGAGATCGACGGCTCGGGCAAGCTGCCCGCCCAGGGCTCCTTCGCGGGCTCGGGCACCTGGCTCCCGCTGCTGAAGTCCGGCCCGAACGGGCAGGCGGAGTCACTGGTCGACGGCATCACCGCACAGGAAGTCGCCGTGTTCACCCGCATGGCCGCCGACAAGGCCGGCGCCACGAAGATGGACCGGCCCGAGGACTTCGAGGCCAACCCCAAGACCGGCAAGGTCTACGTGGCGCTGACCAACAACGACGAGCGCGGCGCCGCCGGGGAGGCACCTGCTGACGCGCCGAACCCCCGCAACGACAACAAGAGTGGGCAGATCCTCGAGATCACCGACAACCACGCCGGCACCGACTTCACCTGGGAGTTGCTGCTGGTGTGCGGTGACCCCGCGGCCGCCGACACCTATTACGGCGGCTTCGACAAGACCAAGGTCAGCCCGATCTCCTGCCCCGACAACCTCGCGTTCGACAGCCACGGCAATCTGTGGATCTCGACTGACGGCAACGCGCTGGATTCCAATGACGGTCTGTTCGCCGTGGCATTGGAAGGCCCGAACCGCGGAGAGACCAAGCAGTTCCTGACGGTGCCGCTGGGTGCGGAGACGTGCGGACCAGTGGTGACCGACGACATCGTCACGGTGTCCGTGCAGCATCCCGGCGAGAACGATGAGAACAGCATCGACGACCCCCAGTCGCGGTGGCCCGAAGGCGGCAACGGCACCGCTCGGCCGTCGGTGGTCGCGGTGTGGAAGAGCGGCGGGCAGATCGGCGTCTGAGCGCTCGCGCGAAGACGAGACAACTGGCGTCTGAGTATCGCGAGCGGACGCAAACTCGCACTATTACGGCCCGATCCATGCGAGTTTGTGTCTGCTTGCGCGGGGCTACGTTAGGTGCATGACTTCTCCCGTCCGCATCGGCGTTCAACTCCAACCGCAGCACTCACCGCGATACGACTTCATGCGCGACGCTGTCCGGCGTTGCGAGGACATCGGCGTCGACGTGGTGTTCAACTGGGACCACTTCTTCCCGTTGTACGGGGATCCCGACGGTGCGCACTACGAGTGCTGGACGATGCTGGGCGCCTGGGCCGAACAGACGTCGCGCGTCGAGATCGGCGCCTTGGTCACCTGCAACTCCTACCGCAACCCCGAGTTGCTCGCCGACATGGCCCGCACCGTCGACCACATCTCCGACGGCCGATTGATCCTGGGCATCGGATCCGGTTGGAAGCAAAAGGATTACGACGAGTACGGCTATGAATTCGGCACCGCGGGCGGCCGGTTAGACGACCTCGCCGGCGCGCTCCCCCGCATCGAGTCCAGGTTGGCGAAACTCAATCCGCAGCCGGTGCGCGACATTCCCGTGCTGATCGGTGGCGGCGGGGAGAAGAAGACGCTGCGCCTCGTGGCCGAGCACGCCCACATCTGGCACTCCTTCAGTGATACGGACAGCTACCCGCGCAAGTCCGACATCCTTGCCCGCCACTGTGCCGACGTGGGCCGCGATCCCGCGACGATCGAGAGATCCGCGGAGGCCAAGGGCAGCGATCTGGATGCACTTCTCGAGAACGCAGGAGCCTTGACCGCGCTGGGTATCTCGATGCTGACGGTCGGCGTGAACGGACCCGACTACGACCTCTCTCAGGCGGAGGCTCTCTGCCGCTGGCGGGACCGCCACGCTGCCAACGGTTGATGCTGCAGAACGGCCATGCGGGTGGCGCTGCGCATGAGAGACTGTCGCCGCCATGCCCAAGAAGTACGGGGTGAAAGAGAAGGACCTCGTGGTCACTCACGTGGTCAACATGGTGCTGACCGGGAAGCTCCGATCTGGAGATCGACTGGACCGCAACGAGATTGCCCGTGATCTGGGTCTGAGTAGGGTTCCGGTCCAGGAGGCCGTCGTCCAGCTGGAACACGACGGCATCCTTTCCACGCGCTATCACCGCGGGGCCTACGTCGAGAAGTTCGACGAATCGGCCGTGCGGGAACACCACGAGCTCTACGGACTCATCAGCGGCATCGCATCCGGGCGCGCTGCCGACGCCGCAGATCCGACGGTCGTCGCCGAACTCGACAGCGAGGTCGGGCAGATGCGCGGCGCCCGCGATGCCCGCCAGTTCGGCGTCCATGCCAAACGGTTCCGCGCCGTCATCAACAGTGAGTACGCGGGTTCCCGTCTGCAGGCGGCCATCGATTCGTCACAGACATTCATCCCTGTGTCGTTCTGGGAGTCGAATGCGCAGCATCGAGAGCAGCTGCTGCCCTCTTATGAAGCCGAGCTCGTCGCGATCCGCGAACGGGATCGCGACGGCGCACAGGTGGCATGTGCCGAGCGCGCGGACGTCATGGCCAGAACCCTGTTGGGTGAACTGGTACGACGCGGCGTGCTTGCCCCTCGGGTCGGCCCGCTACGTTGCATTGAATGACGTGCTTACGGGTACTGCGCCATCTCGTGAAGATCTTCGTGATCGCGCTGGTGATGGGAATGGTCGTCACGATCGGGCTCGCCGCACCGGCGGGGGCGCAGGTCGACCAGTGTTCGCCGCCCGGAGTCGGGAGTGCCAGCGCCCTTCCGACGAACCTGGCAGCCGCGGCAACCGGTCCGGCCGCCGACAGGTACACCACCGCCACCGTGGAACCCCTCGACTCGATCGACGTGGCCGCGCTGGGACTGAGCCAACCCGGAACGTTGACCGTCGGCACGCTCTCGGACGCGCCGCCGAGCATCTGTATCGACTCTGCCGGGCAATTCACCGGCTTCGACAACGAGCTGCTCCGGGCGATCGCTGACCGGCTCGGACTACGCATCAACTTCGTCGGCACCGAGTTCTCCGGTCTGCTGGCGCAGGTGGCGGCGCGGCGATTCGACGTCGGCTCCTCCTCGATCACCACCACCGACGCCCGGCGTCGCACCGTGGGCTTCACCAACGGCTACGACTTCGGCTACTTCTCGCTCGTCGTTCCGACAGGCTCGCCGATCACCGGGTTCGACCAACTCACCGCCGGTCAGCGAATCGGCGTCGTGCAGGGCACGGTCCAAGAGTCCTACGTCATCGACACCCTGGGACTGGAGCCGGTGAAGTTCCCCGATTACAACACCGTCTACGCGAGCCTCAAGACCGGTCAGCTCGACGCCTGGGTGGCACCCTCCCAGCAGGCGCAAGGCACCGTGCAGCCGGGCGACCCCGCCCAGATCATCGAAAACACCTTCAGCCTGGACAATTTCGTTGCGTGGGCGGTCGCCGATGACAACCCCGCACTGATCGATGCGTTGAATTCCGGGCTCGACGCAATCATCGCCGACGGCACCTGGGCGCGGCTGTACACAGATTGGGTACCTCGCGCGCTCCCGCCAGGATGGAAGCCGGGCTCCAAGGCCGCCCCGGAACCGCAGCTGCCCGACTTCGCGGCGATCGCAGCGCAGAACGAGGACGCCAGTGCGCCCGCGGCGCCGGTGCAGCCGAAATCCACACTTTCGCAACTGGCCTCGGCATTCCTGGACTGGGACCTCTACCGACAGGCCATCCCGGATCTGTTGACGACGGGTCTGCCGAACACGTTGATCCTGACCATCGCGGCCAGCATCATCGGACTCGTTCTGGGGATGGCCCTCGCGGTGGCCGGCATTTCGAGATCCCGCTGGTTGCGGTGGCCCGCCCGCATCTACACCGACATCTTCCGCGGACTGCCCGAGGTCGTCATCATCCTGTTGATCGGCCTCGGTGTCGGACCTGTGGTCGGCCACCTGACGGGGAACAGCCCGTACCCGCTCGGAATCGCCGCCCTCGGCCTGATGGCGGCCGCCTACGTGGGCGAGATCTTCCGTTCCGGCATCCAGAGCGTGGATCCGGGCCAACTGGAAGCCTCACGCGCACTGGGGTTCAGCTATCCCACCTCGATGCGGCTCGTCGTGGTCCCGCAGGGTGTTCAGCGGGTCCTGCCGGCGCTGATGAACCAGTTCATCTCGCTGCTGAAGGCCTCGTCGCTGGTGTACTTCCTCGGGCTGGTGGCCGACCAGCGTGAGCTTTTCCAGGTGGGCCGGGACCTCAACGCCCAGACAGGCAACCTGTCCCCCTTGGTGGCCGCAGGCCTGTTCTACCTTGCGCTGACCATCCCGCTCACACATCTGGTGAACTACATCGACACCCGGTTGCGTAGGGGACGTCGGCCCGATGAGGAGGATCCGCTGGTCCTCTCGACTTCGCAGGAGATGAACTGATGGCCACCGCGGTGTCGTTGAGTGCCAAGGATATTCATCTTTCGTTCGGCAAGAGCGCGGTGCTGCGCGGCGTCGACCTCGACGTTGCAGCCGGGTCCAGCACCGCCGTCATCGGGCCGTCGGGATCCGGAAAGTCCACCCTGTTGCGCACGCTCAACCGACTGTACGAACCGGACCGAGGCGACATCCTGCTTGACGGTCGGTCGGTTCTCGGCGACAACCCCGATCAGCTGCGCCAGCGAATCGGGATGGTGTTCCAGCACTTTCAGCTCTTCCCGCACCGTTCCGTGCTCGACAACGTCACGCTCGCTCCGCGCCGCCTCAAGAAGCTCAGCGCTGAGGAGGCTCGCGAACTGGGGTTGGCGCAACTGGATCGGGTCGGGCTGCGGCACAAGGCAGAAGTCCGTCCCGCGACGCTGTCCGGTGGTCAACAGCAGCGGGTGGCCATAGCCCGTGCGCTGGCCATGGCACCGCAGATCATGTTCTTCGACGAGGCCACCTCTGCCCTCGACCCCGAACTCGTCAAAGGAGTACTCGCGTTGATCGCCGATCTCGCCTCGGACGGAATGACGATGGTGGTGGTCACACACGAGATGGGGTTCGCCCGGTCGACAGCCGACACAGTGGTGTTCATGGATCACGGCCGGGTCGTCGAAACCGGACCGCCCGACCACTTATTCGAATCGGCGGAGACCGAGCGTCTGCGCCGGTTCCTGGCCCAGGTGCTCTAGACCATGGCGTGACACGATTTCCCCGGAATCCGCGCTACACCACAACTTGACATCCTTCAACAGGTTAGGCTGTCTGAATTATGGTGGCCACCGACGCACGGGTCAGCGAACTCGCTGGCGAACTGCAGCGCGTGCTGTCCAAGGTGCTGTCGGTGATGCGACACACCGGACGGACCGCGACGTCCGGCGACCTCACGCTTGCCCAGCTGTCCATCCTGCTCACCCTGTTCGACCAGGGGCCGATGCGCATGACCGAGCTCGCCGCCCACGAACGGGTGCGCACGCCGACGACCACCGTGGCTATTCGCCGGCTGGAGAAGTTGGGGCTCGTCAAACGCGACCGCGATCCCTCCGATCTGCGCGCCGTCCTCGTCGACATCACCCCGCAGGGACTGGCGCAGCATCGGGAGGCGTTGGCATCCAGGCAGGCTCACCTGGCGGCGCTGCTGAGCAAGCTCAGCGAGGAAGAACTCGACGCGCTCGCCAAGGCGCTGGCACCGCTCGAGCGCATCGCCGAATAGCGCTCAGCCCAACCAGTCCAACACCGCTGCCGCGGTCCAGGATTGCTGCATACTCCCCAACGGCTCCCCGGTGAACGGCTCGTAGTATTCGGCGAAGGTGCCGTCACTGGCCTGGCGCAGTCCCTCCCGGCACAGCGTCGAGGAACGCTCGGCCCACCCTCGGCGCGCAAAGCACCACGAGAACAACCACGTCATCACCGGCCACACCGGACCCCGCCAGTACTCACGCGGCCGGAAGTCCCGCGACACCGGTGATGTCGACGGGATGAGGGCATATGCGAGATCCGGGTGACCACAGAACCGTGGACCCTCCAGCAAACGCAGCAGCGCCCGCTCCTGTTCGTGCGGCAGACCCCCACACAGCAGCGGCGCGAACTGTGCCGCTGTCTCGGCGGTGACCCATCTCTCCGCGCGCAGGTCGTAATCCCTTGCAGCACCCGTTCTTTCGTCCGTCGTCGCAACGACGCCCGAACGGAACCGGTCGGCCCACCCGTACAGGTCCTTCACGTCGGCGCGGGGGCGTTTGTGGTCCTCGCCGATCTCGGCGAGCACCTGGCACGCCACCGAGAAGATCGCCGAGACGAACACGTCCTCGACGGCGAAACTCATGGTCTTGGCCAGCAACTCGTCGTCGTAGCGAGCGGCCTTCATCTCCTCGAGCAACCACAGGTAGCGGTCGTACTCCAGGTCGGAGGGACGCTGGCTCGCGTCGGTGTTGATCTTGTTGTCCTCACGCTGATACTCCGGCACATCGCCGGGAATCACGTTGGCGTAGGCGCTGTCCCACCGCGGGGAATTGTCCATCCCGGACTCCCAGCCGTGGTACACCGTCACCCGGCCGTGACCGCTCGGATCCCGCCACTCGGCCAACCAGCGGTGCCACCGCACCAGGTCGCCCCAGCGCCGGTCCAGGAAAGCCTCCGCGACTGCTCGCGTCGAGCGGCCCCGGGTCCGCGCCCTGTCCAGGATCCGCTGCACCGCGATGGCGTGTACCGGCGGTTGCATGATGCCTGAGGTGTGCCGGGAGCGGGGCGCGTCGCCCGACAGCGCCGAACAGGCCCATCGGGCCGGGCCTGGGAAGTAGCCGTCCACTCCGCTGGCGAACACGATGTGCGGGATCATGCCGTTTCGCCACTGCGCGGACAGCAGCGTGTCCAACTCGACGACGGCGCGCTCCACAGACAGCGGCGCCAGCCCGATGGCCACAAATGCCGCGTCCCAACTCCACATGTGCGGGTACAGCAGCGGCGCCGCGGTCGTCATGACGCCGAGGTCGTTGCCTCGCAACAAATAGGCGGCGCGGGCCGCCAGTTGGGTGGGGGAGAAACTGGGATCGTGCGGCATCGTCTCCCAATGATGCGACGACTTTGCCGAATATGCAGGACGGTAGGGTTCCTGATGTGCCGACCGCCATGATCACCGGGGCCTCCGGCGGTCTCGGATCCGCGCTCGCCGCCGCTCTGGCTCCGACACACACGCTGTTTCTTGCCGGACGCCCGTCGCCGCGCCTGGATACCGTTGCCGCACGTCTGGGCGCCACCACCTGGCCCATCGATCTGGCCGACCCCGACTCGTTCGCGTCCGTGGTGGAACCGATCGTCGAGCTGGACGTACTGATCCACAACGCCGGCGTGGCCTATCCCGGCCGGGTCGCGGAGTCCAGCGTCGACGAATGGCGCTCCACAATGGCCGTCAACGTCGTCGGCACCGTCGCGTTGACGCTGGAGCTGCTGCCCGCGCTGCGCAGCGCCGTCGGCCATGTCGTGTTCATCAACTCCGGGGCGGGTATCAACGCGTCGCCCGGGCTGGCGTCCTACACCGCGAGCAAGTTCGCGTTGCGAGGATTCGCCGACTCGCTGCGCGCCGACGAACCCTCGCTACGGGTCACGTCGGTGCACCCTGGCCGCATCGCGACCGCGATGCAGGAGGAACTCGTCGCCTATGAGGGCCGGGCCTACAACCCCGACGAGTTCCTCAGCCCGCAGACGGTCGCGCACGTAACGGCGGACGCCATCAACGCGCCGCGGGACGCACACATCCGCGAGATCGTCGTCCGACCCCGCTGAGTGGTGATTTCGGCGTGCGCAGTTGCGGTGACCGCAACCCGTCACGCCGAAAGCGCCGATCGAATGGTGGCCAGCACTCGCTCGGGATACTCCGTGAGGTCCAGCCACGTGAATCTCAGCACCTGCCAACCTTGCAACGCGATGCTGTTCTGTCGAACGCGATCGTTGTGAAACGCGTCGGGGTCGCTGTGGAATGCGAATCCGTCGACTTCGACAGCCACCTTCTCAACCAGGAAGGCCACGTCGATGCGATACCCATTGACCGGAAAGTTCGCCTTCCAGCCGGTGAGGCCTCCCGTCCTGAGCAATCGCAACAGGATCCGCTCGGCCTCGGACTGCGCACCGTCGTCAGCGGCCTGTAGCAGTCGGCGCGCCGCCGGTGATCCGTAGCGCCCCTTGTTTCGCAGGTGGGCTTTCCACAAATCCGTGAGTCGGGTGTCCCGCTGGAGCGCGCCGTCCATCAACTTGGCACCTCCTCGCCTCCGCACAGCCGCCTCAACCACCGTGAGCGGCATCGCGGTGACAAGCAGGCCCCGCACCTCAACGAGATCTGCCCTCACGAGGTTGCGCCTGCGAACAATCGACCCCTCATGCACTCGGCCATTGCTGTCTCGCGGCACGGTGACCTCGACGATCGTCGGTGCGAACCTGGTCAGACCGTGCCACCACGCCGCGGCAAGCCCGCTCGCCGCCGCGAGTTCGCCATAGCCCCAAACCGCCGCGCGCACCCGCGCCGCGTCTGAGAAAGGTCGGTCGTCTGCGAAGTAGACACCCTTCGAGCAACGACGCCACCGTCCCGACGACACGCGCCTGCTCACGGAGTACTTGCTCAAGCCCGCTGCCCGCGCCTGTGCCAACGTCACGACGCCGTCGTGACGCTTCAGGTAGTCGCTCACCACACGCTTAAGACGTCACCCAATGATCTGGCGGTTCCCTAGACCACGGATTCGGCGTGCTGGGTCGCGATCACCGCAACCCAGCACGCCGAAATCGCAGGGGGGCTAGACGACGACGTTGACGAGGCGGCCCGCGACGACGATGACCTTCTTCGGCGTCTTCCCGGCCAGGAAGGCCACCACTTTCTCGTCGGCAAGCGCAGCCGCCTCCACCGCGTCCGCAGCGGCGTCGGCGGGCACGGTGACGCGCCCTCGGACTTTGCCGTTGACCTGCACCGGGTACTCGACCGTGTCCTCGACGAGGAACCGGTCGTCGGCGACAGGGAACGGGCCGTGCGCAAGCGACGTGTCGTGGCCCAGTCGTTCCCACAGCTCCTCGGCCAGGTGCGGCGCCAGCGGGGCGACCATCAGCACGAGCGGCTCAAGGGCCGCCCGCGATGTCACCGACTGCTTGGTCAAGTGGTTGGTGTACTCGATGAGCTTCGCCGCGGCGGTGTTGTTGCGCAGCGCGGCGTAATCTTCTGCGGTGCCGGCGATCGTGCGATGCAGGAGCCGCTGGGTGTCGTCGTCAAGCGGATCATCGGTGACGATCGAGGCGCCCGTCTCTTCACAGACCACCAGTCGCCACACTCGCTGCAGGAAGCGGTGGGCGCCCACGACATCCTTTGTCGCCCAGGGCCGTGACGCCTCCAGCGGCCCCATCGACATCTCGTAGACACGCAACGTGTCTGCGCCGTAGTTGTCGCAGATCTCGTCCGGCGACACCGAGTTCTTCAGGCTCTTGCCGATCTTGCCGAACTCCTGGTTGACCTCGGAGCCTTCGAAATAGAACTTGCCGTCGCGCTCCACGACATCGGCCGCAGGCACATACGACCCCCGGGAGTCGGTATAGGCGAACGCCTGGATGTAACCCTGGTTGACCAGTCGTCGGTACGGCTCACGCGAGCTGACGTGGCCGAGATCGAACAAGACCTTGTGCCAGAAGCGCGAGTACAGCAGGTGTAGCACCGCATGCTCCACGCCCCCGACGTACAGGTCGACCCCGCCCGGGTCCTCGGTGCCGTGCTCTGCCGGCCGCGGACCCATCCAGTACGCCTCATTCTCCTTGGCGCACATGGCTTCTTCGTTGTACGGATCGGTGTAGCGCAGCTCATACCAGGAACTGCCCGCCCACTGCGGCATGACGTTCGTGTCGCGGGTGTAGGTCTTCACACCGTCACCGAGATCCAGTTCCACGTGGACCCAGTCGGTCACCTTCGCCAGCGGCGGCGAGGGCTCGCTGTCGGCGTCGTCGGGATCGAACGAGACCGGCGAATAGTCCGGAACATCGGGCAACTCGACGGGCAGCAACTCCTCGGGCAGGCCGTGGGCGCGACCGTCGGCGTCATAGACGATCGGGAACGGTTCCCCCCAGTAACGCTGTCGCGCGAAAAGCCAATCTCTGAGCTTGTATTCGATGCGTGCCTGACCACACCCATCGGAAGTCAGACGATCGGTCATCGCCTCCTTGGCCGACACCACGTCCATACCATCCAGGAATCCCGAGTTGACCAGTGGCCCGTCACCGGTGAACGCCTCGACGGAGACATCGCCCCCCGCAACGACTTCCACGACGGGGAGGCCGAACTCGGTGGCGAAGTCCCAGTCGCGCTGGTCGTGTCCGGGCACCGCCATGATGGCGCCTGTGCCGTATCCGGCCAGCACGTAGTCGGCGATGAACACCG
This sequence comes from Mycolicibacterium iranicum, assembly GCF_001650495.1. GTDB lineage: Bacteria > Actinomycetota > Actinomycetes > Mycobacteriales > Mycobacteriaceae > Mycobacterium > Mycobacterium iranicum_A. Next base: position 249,885 of record NZ_LWCS01000002.1, read on the forward strand.
GAATCGGTTGGCCGTTGGCCGGATTGGTGGCGTAGGACCCCAGGAAAACTCCGGTCTTGGACTTGTTCTCCTGCCGCTCCAGATCAGACTTGGCGGCGATGCCGGCGCGGTAGGCGGCCACCGCCTCGGCCGGCGTCGGCGACCCAAAAGTCCACCGTTCGTCGGTGCCCTCCGGCCACGACGAGGCGACCAGACCGTCGACCAGGTCGTGCTCGGGCGCCAGCACCATGTACGTCGCGCCGAACAGGGTGTCGGGTCGCGTCGTGAACACCTCGATGTCACCGGCGTCCGTCGCGAACAGCACGCTCGCACCGGTGGATCGGCCGATCCAGTTGCGCTGCATCGCCTTGACCTTGTCCGGCCAGTCCAGAACTTCGAGATCCTCCAGCAGCCGGTCGGAGTAGGCCGTGATCCGCATCATCCACTGCCGCAGCCGCTTACGAAACACAGGAAAGTTGCCGCGCTCGCTGCGGCCGTCGGCGGTCACTTCTTCGTTGGCGAGCACGGTGCCAAGCCCAGGACACCAGTTCACGACCGAATCTGCCAGGTACACCAGGCGATGGGAGTCGATGACATCGGCGCGGGCGGTAGCGTCGAGATCCGCCCACGACCGACCGTCGGTGAGTGACCGCGCACCGGACTCGAACTGGGCGATCAACTCCGCGATCGGGCGCGCCTTGTTGGCCGACGTGTCGAACCATGAGTTGAAGATCTGCAGGAAGATCCACTGGGTCCACTTGTAGTACGTGACGTCAGTCGTCGAGAAGCTGCGCCGGGAATCGTGGCCCAGCCCCAGCCGGCCCAGCTGCCGTCTGAAGTTGACGATGTTGGCCTCGGTCCTGGTGCGCGGGTGCGTGCCCGTCTGGATCGCATACTGCTCGGCCGGCAGGCCGAAAGCATCGAAACCCAACGCATGCAACACATTTCTGCCGATCATGCGGTAGTAGCGGGCGTACACGTCGGTGGCGATGTAACCCAACGGGTGCCCCACATGCAGGCCTTCGCCCGAGGGGTACGGGAACATGTCCTGGACGAACATCTTGTCGGCAGGCACCGAACCACCGTCGGCGGGGGCAAGCGACCCGACAGGGTTGGGGACGTCGAACGTTCCGGACTCGGTCCACCGCTGCTGCCACGCACGTTCGATGTCACCGGCGAGCTCCGCGGTGTAGCGGTGCCGCGGCATGTCGTCGCCGGACGAGCGCTCGCGCGAGGACTCGGATCCGGCTGCAGTCGGCGTTTCAGTCACCCCACCAGGGTATAAGCACGCCATTCGCCGATTTTCCGGCCACGGGTTAGATCTCGGTTCCGTTGCGGATGCATCAGGGGTTGATTCCAGGTCGGTTCCGGGGGTGGTGACGCTGCGACGCCCGTGGATACATTTCTCGCCTGACGGCTCCCATCGAGGAAGGACAGCACTCGGATGAGCGAAATCGCCCGCCGCTGGCGGGTTCTGGCAGGAGGCATCGGGGCATGTGCCGCCGGTGTCGCCGGTGTGCTGGGCGTCACGTCCACGGCGTCCGCACAGCCCACGATTCCGCAGCCGACGTTGCCCGTGCCCGCGACTGTGACGCAGACGGTCACGGTAGCCCCGAATGCTGTTACGACCGTGCCCGCCGCCGCCGGCCCCGCCGCGGCCTCCCCGACGGTTCCGGTCGTGCCACCGAGCCCGGTATCGACCATCGTGCCCGCCACGTCGGGCACCCTCGCGGAGTTCTTCGCCTCCAAGGGCGTGGCAATGGAACCGCAGTCCAGCCGGGACTTCCGTGCGCTCAACATCGTGCTACCGATGCCGCGCGGCTGGGAGCACATCCCGGATCCGAACGTTCCGAACGCGTTCGCCGTCCTGGCCGACCGTGTCGGCGGCAACGGCCTGTACTCGTCGAACGCCCAGTTGACCGTGTACAAGCTGGTCGGGCAGTTCGACCCGAAGGAAGCGATCAGCCACGGCTTCGTCGACAGCCAGAAGCTCCCGGCCTGGCGTTCCACCGACGCGTCCCTCGCCGACTTCGGTGGCATGCCGTCCTCCGTCATCGAGGGCACCTACCGCGAGAACAACATGACGTTGAACACGTCGCGCCGGCACGTCATCGCCACCGTGGGGCCGGACAGTTACCTCGTGTCGCTCTCCGTCACCACCAGTGTCGATCAGGTCGTCGCTGCCGCGAACGCCACCGAGGCGATCGTCAAGGGTTTCAAGGTGAGCGTGCCGGGACCGGCTCCGGTCACACCGCCTCCCGGCAGCAACGCGCTGCCGCAGCCCGCCGCGGCTGCGCCGCCCCAAGCCCCCGCTGTCCCCGCAGTGGCTCCCCCGCCACAGCTGTTGGGACTGCAGGGATAACGACGTCGTCCCCCGGGCGAAGCCTGGCGCCCGGGGGACGGCGGCCCAATCAGAAGTCCGTATTCTGTCGCACATGATGGTCGCCGCCGTGTTGAGTCTGTGCGCGGCCGTCGCGACCGCAGCACTGGGCGTGTGGTCGCTGATGCGCCGACCCTCCACCGATTACGTGCAGCAGGTGCTGCGCGCCGTAGCGCCGACCCAGCTCGCGGCCGCCGTGATGCTCGGGGCGGGCGGCGTGGTCGCGCTGTCGGCGCCGCCGTCGACCGGGCTCGTGATCCTCACCGTGTGCATTGTCGGCGCGCTCGGCACTGTCGCCGCGGGGTGCTGGCAGAGCGCCAAGGCCGTCACCCGCGAGAACGCACGGCAGGCGGCGCCCGCGGCGGCCGGTGGGTGTGGCAGCGCGTGTGGTTCGTGCACGCTGTCCTGCGGGAGCTAGTTGCGGCTGAGGTCGATCGGGTGGGTGGCCATCAACGACAGCGGCATCGGCTGCCTCCGCAGAATCCTGGCCCACAGGTCAACCCGCGGTTCCACCAGCACATCAGAAGGCAACGCGGACAACACAATCCAGTCATCCCGCTCGATCTCGCCCTCGAGCTGACCGATGGTCCAGCCGGAGTACCCGGCGAAGATGCGCACCCCTTCGACCAGCGGCGCCAACGAATCGGGTTCGGCGTCGAGGTCCACCATCACCACGCGGCCCTGCACGTGCCGTAGGCCCCTGACGCCGGACGGGTCGGCCCCGGCTCGCAGCGTCGCCAGGCACAGCGCGGCGTCGCGCTTCACCGGACCGCCGATGAACATCGTCTTGGGTTTCGTCGCCAGCTTCGCCCACTGCGGCAGCACGTTGTAGACGGCCGTCTCACTCGGCCGGTTCAGGACTACGCCGAGTGTGCCTCCGTCGTTGTGCTCGACCACGTAGATGACGCTGCGCCGGAAGGTGGGCTCCAGCAGGTCGGTGTTGGCAAGTAGCAGCGTGCCCGCGCGCACCCGGGGAGCGATCGGCACGGCTCTGTCCTGATAATCCTCGGGATCGTCTGGCTGCGCCATCCGACCATCATGTCACCACGGGCAAGCATGATCGTGGCGAACAAGCGGGGCGCATCCCGATATTTGTACTGTGGTTCGCGTCGCGACGGCGCCGTGTCGAGCGTCCGCGACCAGACCCCGCCACACCCCCAATCAACAGGACGTGACAGCCGTGCCCGACAAACGCGCACCCCGCACTTTGTGGCGGTCGGTGCGCGCTCTGCCCGAGTTTCGCAGGCTGCTGGAACTGCGCGCGGTCAGCCAGTTCGGCGACGGTCTGTTCCAGGCCGGGATCGCCGGGGCCATCCTGTTCAACCCCGAACGCGAAGCCGAGCCGTGGGCGATCGCCGCCGCGTTCGCGGTGCTGTTCCTGCCGTACTCACTTCTCGGACCGTTCGCGGGCGCGTTGCTGGACCGCTGGGACCGCAGGCTTGTGCTCGTGGCCGCCAACACCGGCCGCCTCGCGGTGATCGTCGGGGTCGGCGGGCTGCTGGCCGCAGGCGTCGGTGACGTTCCGATTCTGTTGACCGCATTGCTCGCCAACGGTTTCACCCGGTTCGTGTCCTCGGGTTTGTCCGCGGCACTGCCTCATGTGGTGCCGCGGGCACAGGTCATCACGATGAACTCCGTCGCCACCGCCACGGGTTCGGTGGCGGCATTCGCGGGTGCGATCTTCATGCTGGTGCCCCGCTGGCAGTTCGGTTCCGGCGACTTCGGCGCGTCGATCGTCATCCTTCTCGTCACGGTGCCGGTGGCGCTGGCGCTGTGGCTGTCCAAGAGATTCCCCCCGCGACTGCTCGGCCCCGACGACAGCGCCCGCGCGGTGCACGGATCCGTCGTCTACGCGGTGGCCACGGGCTGGCTGCACGGTGCGCGCACCGTACTCGCCGTCCCGACGGTGTCGGCCACGCTCGCGGGGCTGGCCGCTCACCGGATGGTGTTCGGGATCAATACGCTGCTGGTACTCGTGATGGTGCGCCATACCGAGGCGGCGACCGTCGCCGGCTTCGGCACCACAGTGCTGTTCGTCACCGCCGGAGGCGCAGGGCAGTTTCTCTCGACCGCTCTGACCCCGGCACTGGTGAAGAAGTGGGGACGCTACGTCACGCCCAACGGTGCCCTCGCCTTCGCCGCGGTGGTGCAGTTGGCCGGCGCGACGTTGCATCTGCCCGTCATGATCGTGTGCGGCTTCCTGCTCGCCGCCGCGGGTCAGGTCGTGAAGCTCTGTGCGGACACCGCGATGCAGATGGACGTCGACGATGCGCTGCGCGGCCACCTGTTCGCCGTGCAGGATTCGCTGTTCTGGGTGGCGTTCATCGTCGCGATTTCCGGTGCCGCCTTCGTCATCCCGCCCGACGGGCACTCCGCTGCGCTCGCTCTTGCCGGCAGCGCCATCTACCTCGCCGGGCTGGCCGTGCATGCGACGGTGGCACGGCGCCGCCGTCGGCGCGGTTAGGGTGATCCGCATGTCCGGAGCCGCTCCGATGGTCGCCGATCTGCGCGCAGAAGGCGACGATCTCGATGCGCTCGTCGCAGCCCTCCCGTCGACAGAGTGGGCAAGGGACACCCCTGCGACCGGTTGGACGATCGCCCACCAGATCGCGCATCTGCTGTGGACCGACCGCGTGGCGCTGACCTCGGTCACCGACGAAGCAGGATTCGCGGCGATCGTTGAGACGGCTGCGCAGAACCCGACCGGATTCGTCGACGCCGGTGCCGAAGAACTCGCTGTGACGCCCCCGGACGCGTTGCTCGCGGATTGGCGCGCGACGCGCGCCGCGCTCCACGACGAACTGCTCACAGTCGCCGAGGGGCGCAAGCTGCCCTGGTTCGGTCCGTCGATGAGCGCGGCGTCGATGGCGACCGCGCGGCTGATGGAGACCTGGGCGCACGGTCTCGACGTGGCCGATGCGCTGGGCGTGACGCGGCCGCCGACGTCGAGGTTGCGGTCGATCGCCCACATCGGGGTTCGCACCCGCGATTTCGCGTACGCCGTGCACGGGCTGACCCCGCCGGCGGAGACGTTCCACGTGAAACTTTCCGCACCGGCGGATTCCGCCGAGACCGAATGGACGTGGGGTCCCGAGGATGCCGCACAGCGGGTGACCGGCTCGGCCGAGCACTTCTGCATGCTCGTCACCCAGCGTCGGCCGCGTGCGTCCTTGGACGTCGTCGCTGTCGGAGCCGACGCCGAGAAATGGCTGACCATCGCGCAAGCCTTCGCCGGGCCGCCCGGGCCGGGCCGCGGCTAGCGCCCTCGTTTCGCGCGCTCGCGGTGCAGGTCAGAGGTACTCGGCGGTGTCGGCGGCGCCATCGCCGTTCCCGTCCGACAGCCGCACATCCCAACGCCCATCGAAATCCGTGTCGACCCAGGCTTGCGAATCGCCGAAGGCCCGGTCGGCCAGGCCGTCGCCGTCGGCGTCGGCCAGGCGTTCCGGCGATCCGTCCGCATCGAGATCCGCCGACGCCGAGGCCGCGGGGTGCTCGACACCATCGAGCCCGAGCCATCGCAGCGCCGAACCTGCGCGCTCGGCGGCCACCGCCCAGGTGCCTGTGCCGTCATCGGTGAAATGCGCCTCGGGCATTCCGTCGCCGTCCAGGTCGAGCACCACCTGGTCGGCCGTGCCATCGGCATCCAGATCGAGCAGGACATCGTCGAAGCCGTCGTCGTCGACGTCGAGCCCGACCGCCTCCAATACTCCGTCGCCGTCGAAATCCGTGTCCACACCGGCGGACCACACGGTCGCGGACCCGTCCGGGTCACCCAAGCAGTACTCCACACATGATCAGACGCGCGGCGGGCCCTGCTCGTTCCACCACTTCAACAACTCCTCGACAGCCTGCTCGTGGTCGAGCGGGCCGCGATCCAGCCGCAACTCCTTGAGGTGGTTCCACGCCTTGCCGACCTCAGGCCCCGGCGGAATCCCGAGGATCTTCATGATCTCGTTGCCGTCGATGTCCGGACGAACCCGCTCAAGATCCTCTTTGGCCGCGAGCTCGGCGATTCGCCGTTCCAGATCGTCGTAATTCGCCTGCAGCCGCGCGGCACGCCGCTTGTTGCGAGTCGTGCAGTCCGCGCGCACGAGCTTGTGCAGACGCCCCAGCAGCGGTCCGGCATCGGTGACATAGCGGCGCACCGCGGAATCGGTCCACCGGCCGTCCCCGTAACCGTGGAACCGCAGATGCAGATACACCAGCTGCGAGACGTCCGCGATCATCTGTTTGGAGTACTTCAGCTCGCGCATCCGCTTACGCGCCATCTTCGCGCCGACGACCTCGTGGTGATGAAAGCTCACGCCGCCGTCGGGTTCATGCCTGCGCGTCGCGGGCTTGCCGATGTCGTGCAGCAGTGCCGCCCACCGCAACACCAGGTCGGGTGCGCCCTCCTCCAGATCCATGGCCTGCCGCAGCACCGTCAGCGAATGCTGGTAGACGTCCTTGTGCTGGTGGTGCTCGTCGATCGCCATGCGCATCGCGCCGATCTCCGGCAATACCACATCGCCGAGGCCCGTCTCGACCATCAGGTCCAGCCCGGCGACGGGATCGGCGCCGAGAAGCAGCTTGTCGAGTTCCGCCGCGACCCGCTCGGCGGTGATCCGCGACAACTGCGGGGCCATCTCCTCGAGCGCACGGCGCACGCGCGGCGCCACCGAGAAACCGAGCTGCGACACGAATCTCGCCGCGCGCAGCATCCGCAGTGGATCGTCACCGAACGACACCTCCGGTTCCGACGGAGTGTCGAGCACGCCCTGCCGCAGCGCAGCCAGACCGCCCACCGGATCGAGGAACTGGCCGAGGCCCGCAGGATCATCGGGCGTGATGCGGACCGCCATCGCGTTCACCGTGAAATCGCGGCGCACCAGATCGTCGGCCAGGTTGTCGCCGAACCGCACCTCGGGGTTGCGCGATACCTGGTCGTAGGTGTCGGCGCGGAACGTGGTGATTTCAAGGCGATCTGCGCCCTTGCCGATCGCCAGAGTGCCGAAATCGATGCCCGTGTCCCACATCGCGTCGCCCCAGCGCCGCAAGAACCGCATCATCTGGTCAGGGCGCGCGTCAGTGGTGAAGTCCAGGTCGTCGCCGAGGCGGCCGAGCAGCGCGTCGCGCACACTGCCGCCCACCAGATAGAGCTCGTGACCGTTGTCGGCGAACACCCGCCCCAACCCGCGCAACACCTCGCCATGCTCGTTCAGCGCCACCTGCGCAGCACCGAGCAACTCGGTGTCGGTCACGCTGTCGCGGCTAGGGTCTGGCACGTCCGGTGAGCCTACTGGTCACAGGCGTGTCACCGACCGGCGAGTGCGGTGAGAGGTGCTGTTCATGCCAGCTACTATCGCTTGGGTGTCGGACGGGGAGCGGGCGAGGCCACGGCGGCGCCGAGGACGGCGCCGCGGCCGACGCGCGGCAGGGCCTCCCGAATCCGGTTCCGACCAGTCCGCCGACCACCGCCAGCACGGTGCTGACGGCGCGTCCGGCGACCAGCCCGGTCAGGCTCCCAAACCGCAGAAGGCGCGGGCCCGGCGGCCGCAGGAGCGGCTCCGCACCGTCCACGAGACGTCCGCGGGCGGGCTCGTCATCGACGGTCTCGACGGGCCCAAAGACAATCAGGTGGCGGCCCTCATCGGGCGGATCGACCGGCGCGGCCGCATGCTGTGGTCGCTGCCCAAAGGCCACATCGAAATGGGTGAGACCGCCGAGCAGACCGCGATTCGCGAGGTCGCCGAAGAGACCGGCATCCAGGGCAGCGTGCTGGCCGCGCTGGGCAGCATCGACTATTGGTTCGTCACCGAGGGCCGGCGCGTGCACAAGACCGTGCACCACTACCTGATGCGGTTCCTCGGCGGTGAGCTCTCCGACGAAGACGTCGAGGTGACCGAGGTCGCGTGGGTTCCGCTGCGAGAGCTGCCGTCGCGGCTGGCTTACGCCGACGAACGCAAGCTCGCCGAGGTCGCCGGCGAACTGATCGACAGATTGCATTCCGACGGACCCGGCGCGCTTCCACCGCTGCCGCGCACCACGCCGCGACGACGCGGTCAGACGCACTCCCACACCCGCCAACGCAGGCCTGATCCAAGCGCTCAACCACAGCCCGGCCGGCGGACGAACGGCTGCGGTCAGGGACCGTGACAGGGCCTGGGCGCTCTGAGCGGACTTCTCTCCGCGGCTCGTGCCTCGCCGCTCGATCGTCACCCGCCGGGCGCCTGCTCGTCCTGTTCGTCGCGCTGCTCCTTGCCGTAACGCCGCTCGCCGCTCCCCCACTCGCGGCATCCCAGCCGCCCTCGATCCCGTTCCTACGCGTGCAGATCGACAGCATCACCCCCGACACGATCACCACGACCAGCGATCAGATGGTGACCGTGACCGGCACGATCAGCAATGTCGGCGACCGCGAGGTGCGTGACGTCGTGGTCCGCCTTGAGCGCGCCCCTGCGGTCACGTCGTCCAGCGCGCTGCGCACCGACCTCGCAGGCAATGTCGACCAGTACCAGCCCGTCGCCGATTTCATCATCGCCGCACCGGAACTTGCTCGCGGACAACAGGTTCCGTTCCGGCTGGCCTATCCGTTGAGGTCGGCGGAGGGGTCGTCGATGCGGATCGACACCCCCGGTGTGTATCCGTTCATGGTCAACGTCAACGGCACACCCGACTACGGAGCCGCCGCGCGCCTGGACGACTCGCGCTTCCTTCTTCCCGTGCTCGGCGTTCCGCCGCAGCAGCGTCCGGAGGGTGGAGCAGCGACCGAGGTCACCGCCACGGACGCATTGGAGTCCGCGGTACCGCCTGACACCACCCGCCCGGTCGGGCTCACGATGTTCTGGCCGCTGGCCGACCGGCCCAGGCTCGCCGCGGGCGCACCCGGAGGCACCACCCCGGTGCGTCTGATCGACGACGAGCTGGCGACCTCGCTTGCCCCGGGAGGGCGTCTCGACACGATGCTGACCGCCGTCGACTTCGCCACCAGCCCCGAGGTCGATCCCGGCGGCGACGTCACCCGCGCGTTGTGCCTCGCCGTCGATCCCGATCTGTTGGTCACGGTCAACGCCATGACCACCGGCTACGTCGTGAACGACGCCGCCGACGCCGGGCCCGGCACGCCCACCCATCCGGGTGCCGGACAGCAGGCCGCAATCGACTGGATGACTCGACTCAAGGCGCTGGCCCGACGCATATGTGTGGCGCCGACGGTATACGCGCAGGCCGACCTCGACGCGCTGAACCGGGTCGCCGATCCCGGCCTGTCCTCGATCGCGACCACCGGGGCGGGCGGCATCGTCGACCAGATCCTGGGCATCACCTCGACCCGCGGCGCAAGCCTCATCGGCGACGGCCCGCTCACCGCATCCGCCGTGCAGCTGCTCGCCGCGCAGGGGCCGACCGTCGCGATCGGAGCGGCGAATCTGGTCGGGCCGGAGGAGACCGCAGACGGCTTGGCCGAGACCGCCGACACGACTCCGATCCGATACACCCCCACTGTTGTTGCCGCACCGTTCGATCCAGCTGTCGGCGCCGCCCTCGCCGGCGTCGGCCCGGCTCCAGAGTCTCCGTCCTACATGGATCCGTCCCTCGACGTCTCCGTCAAGCAGGACTCCGCGGTAGCCCGCCGCCAGAACGCCCTGGCGTCGCTGCTGTGGCGCAGCCTGCACCCGGAGACGACACCGCGGACCGAGATACTCATGCCCCCGCTGATGTGGGATCTGACGCCGCAGGATGCCCAGTCGATCCTCAGCGCGGTGGCGACCAGCATTCGCGCCGGCCTCGCCACGCCCCGCCCCCTGCCCGTTCTCATCAACGAGGCCAATGCCTCGGCGAAAGACGCGCCGCTCCCGACCGAGCCGCTCGGCAACCCGCGCGGCCGATTCGACGCGGGCGTCGTGACGGGCATCGCCGCGGCCACCGGGCGGTTGTGGGGGCTGACGGCTGCGCTGACCACCGATGAGCGCACCGGTCTCACCGGCTACCAGTACACCGCGCCGCTGCGCGAGGACCTGCTTCGCGCCTTGAGCCTCTCGGTGCCGCCCGATGCCCGCAACGGGCTCGCCCAGCAGCGGTTGACGACCGTGGGGCGCACCGTCGAGGACCTCTTCAACGCCGTCACGATCGTGAACCCCGGCGGGTCCTACACGCTCGCGACGGAACGCAGCCCCTTACCGCTGGCGCTGCGCAACGACCTCCCGGTGCCGATCCGGGTCCGGTTGGACATCGACGCGCCACCCGGGATGACGGTGACCGACATGGGCGAGATCGTGCTGCCGCCGGGCTTCCTGCCGCTCAAAGTCCCCATCGAGGTGCACTTCACCCAGCGCGTCGCTGTGGACGTCGCTTTGCGCACCGCCGACGGCGTGCCGCTCGGCGAGCCGGTACGCCTGTCCGTGCACTCCAACGCCTACGGCAAGGTGCTGTTCTTCATCACGCTCACCGGCGGCGTGGTGCTCGCGCTGCTGGTCGGCCGCCGCCTGTGGCACCGATTCCGCGGCCAGCCCGACCGCGCAGATCTCGATCGGCCTGACCCCATCGAGGTCGCACTCTCCTACCGCGACGACGAAACCCCCGCCGATGCGTGAGGCGCGTCCACCCCGGGCGGCGGCGCGCCCGGAGATGTCCGACGCGGCGGTGGTGTCGCGGTCGTGGGGCATGGCGCTGGCCACCCTCGTCAGCAGGCTGACGGGGTTCGCACGCATCGTGCTGCTCGCCGCGATCCTCGGCGCGGCACTGTCGAGCGCATTCACCGTGGCCAACCAGCTGCCGAACATGATCGCCGCGCTGGTCCTCGAGGCGACGTTCACGGCGATCTTCGTGCCGGTGCTCGCCCGCGCCGAACGCGACGACCCGGACGGCGGAACCGCCTTCGTCCGCCGGCTCCTGACGCTGGCCACCACGCTGCTGCTGGTCGTCACGCTGATCTCGACGGTGGCCGCTCCGCTGCTCGTGGATCTGATGCTGGGACCCGATCCGCTCGTCGACCGCGCACTGACGACCGCGTTCGCCTACCTGCTGCTGCCGCAGATCATCTTCTACGGGCTGTCCTCGGTATTCATGGCAATCCTGAACACCCGCAACATCTTCGGGCCACCGGCCTGGGCGCCGGTGGTCAACAACGTCGTCGCCATCCTCACGCTGGTGCTGTACGTCCTCGTCCCGGGCGAACTCTCACTCAACCCGGTCGAGATGGGCAATGCCAAGCTCCTGGTCCTCGGTGTCGGCACCACACTCGGCGTCGTCGCGCAGGCCACGGTGCTGTTCGTGGCGATCCGGCGCGAACGGGTCAGCCTGCGGCCGCTGTGGGGTATCGACGACCGGCTGAAGAAGTTCGGGATGATGGCCGTGGCGATGGTGCTCTACGTGCTGATCAGTCAGGTCGGGTTCATCGTCGGCAATCAGGTAGCCAGCTCGGCTGCCGCATCGGGGCCGGCGATCTACAACTACACCTGGCTCATCCTGCAACTGCCCTTCGGCATCGTCGGCGTCACCGTCCTGACGGTGGTGATGCCGAGGCTCTCACGCAACGCCGCGGCCGAGAACGGCCCGGCCGTGCTGGCCGACCTCTCGCTGGCGACCCGCCTCACGATGGTCTCCCTGATTCCGCTGGTCGCGATGATGACGGTCGGCGGGCCCGCCATCGGCAGCGCGCTGTTCTCCTATGGAAACTTCGGCGCCGTCGACGCCGGATATCTCGGGATGGCCATCACCCTCTCGTCGTTCACCCTCATCCCGTATGCCCTGGTCTTGTTACAGCTGAGGGTGTTCTACGCCCGACAGGAACCGTGGACACCGATCGTGCTGATCGTCGTGATCACCGTGGTGAAGGTCGCCGCCTCGCTGGCAGCGCCACACCTGACCGACGATCCCGAACTGGTCGCCGGCTACCTCGGTCTGGCCAACGGTCTCGGCTTCCTCGCCGGAGCCACCGTCGGCTATCTGCTGCTGCGGGCGCGGCTCGACCCGCCCGACGGACGGCTCGTCGGCCACGACGTCGTCCGCACGATTTTGGTCACCATCACCGCGTCGCTGGCCGCGGGCCTCATTGCCCATAGCCTCGACCAGCTGATCGGCCTGGAGAACCTGACCGAGCACTGGGGGGCCGCCGGCTCGCTGCTGCGGCTGCTGGCACTCGGCCTGGTGATGGTGCCGATCATCGCCGCCGTGATGCTTGCTGCGAAGGTCCCTGACGCCCGGGCCGCGCTCGCCGCGGTGCGGCGGCGCCTCGGTAGCCGCGCACCGGTGGCGGCACCGCCGGTCCGGGCCATACCGCCTAGACCGCTCACGTACCCTGATCGGAGGCGACCATCGGCCGAGGTTGCCGACGACGGGAGGCGGAGAGGACCGGCGGTGAGCGACAAACCCACCAGCGATTCTTCGCCTGCCTCCGATCCCGCCGCGACCACCAGGATCACCCGACAGTCGGCACCGGATTCGGCGGTTCGACCGGACGACTTCCAGCCCGACGTTCCCGACGAGGGCCGGCACACCCCCGCCGACGACTCCGCCACGTCAGCCATCCCCACGGCCATCCCGACTGTCCGGCCCGCGGCGGATTCCCCGCCGCGGCCGCCGTCGGACTACGGCGGTGACCCCACCCGCGAGACGCTCGCCTTCGATCCGCCGCGTGAGCCCGCGATCGAGACAGCGACCTCCGCCGAGGAACTCCAGCTGATCCCAGGCGCCACCGTCAGCGGGCGCTACCGCCTCCTGGTCTCCCACGGTGGACCTGCCAACCTCCAGTTCTGGCAGGCCCTGGACACGGCCCTCGATCGTCAGGTTGCGCTGACGTTCGTCGACCCGGAGTCGACGATGCCTGCGCAGACGATCCAGGGGATCCTCGACCGCACGCAGCGGCTCAGCCGGATCGACATGCCCGGCGTGGCCAGGGTGCTCGATGTCGTGAAGACGGGGGGCGGCGGCCTCGTGGTCTCGGAGTGGATCCGCGGTGGATCCTTGGCCGAGGTCGCCGAGACCCATCCGTCGCCCATCGGGGGGGCCCGCGCCATCCAGTCGCTGGCCGCGGCGGCCGAGGTCGCCCACCGCAACGGCGTGGCACTCTCGATCGACCACCCCAACCGGATCCGGGTCAGCATCGACGGCGACGTCGCCCTCGCGTTCCCCGCGACACTGCCCGACGCGTCCCCCGAAGACGACATCCGCGGTATCGGGGCCGCGCTCTACGCGCTGTTGATCAACAGGTGGCCGCTGCCCGAGACCGGTGACCCCAGCGGTCTCGCCCAGGCGGACCTCGACGCCGCCGGTCAGCCTGTCGAGCCCAAGTCGGTCGACCGCGACATCCCCTTCCAGATCTCGGCCGCCGCGGCACACGCAGTACAGGAGGGTGGCGGTATCCGCAGCGCCCCGACGCTGCTGAACCTGCTGCAGCAGGCCACCGCGATCGCGGACCGGACCGACCACATCGCACCCATCGACGATCCGGCCCCGGGACAGCGCGACGGCGACCCCCTGCCTGAGCCCGATGTCGATGCCGATGCCCGGCGACGAAAGGGCCTCATCATTGGCCTGACGGTTGCCGGCGTCATCGTCGTCGTCGCGGTGGTCCTGCTCGCGACAGTGCTCAGCCGGATCTTCGGCGATGTCGGCAACGGACTGGGAGGTGACGAGCTGGGCCTCAACGCTCCCTCGTCGTCGACGTCAGAGAGCCCGACTGCGACTGGATCGGTGATCAAACCTGTTCGAGCTACGGTGTTTTCGCCCGAGGGTGAAGCCGACGCACCCGACCTCGCCCCGCTGGCGATCGACGGCGACCCGACGACGGTGTGGCCGATCGACACCTATACCGACCCGGTGCCGTTCCCGAACTTCAAGAACGGTGTGGGCCTGATGCTGCAGCTGCCCGAACCGGCAACCATCGGCTCGGTCACGATCAACCTCAACAGCACGGGTACGTCGGTGCAGATCCGTTCGTCGGACACCGCGACACCGTCGTCGCTCGAAGACACCACGGCGCTGACCGATCCGACCCCGCTGCGGCCGGGTTCCAACACCATCGACGTGCCGGACGCAGAGCCGACCTCCAATGTCCTGGTGTGGGTCACGACCCTCGGACAGGTGAGTGGCGAGAGCCGCTCGGACATCGCCGAGATCACCCTCAACGCACGCTCCTGAACGTCGCACCGAAACTGGTGTCCGAACCCCGCCCTGGTGCCGATTAGTGTTCGGCTGTGGGGATTTTCGGGGCGGATCCGCGGCCGGCGGGGCAGCCGCGCACAGACGCCGATCTGTTGACCGCACATGTCAACGGAGACCGGTACGCCTTCGAGGAACTCTTCAACCGCCACCAGCGCCAGCTCTACCGCCTCGCGCAACTGACCAGTCGTGATCCTGACGACGCCGCCGACGCTCTGCAGGATGCGATGCTGGCGGCCCACCGCACCGCCCCACTGTTCCGGCACGACTCTGCGGTCAGCAGCTGGCTTTACCGCATCGTGGTCAACGCCTGCCTAGATCGTCTGCGCCGCAACAAGACTCGCGCCTGGGATGCTCTCGACGACGAGCTGTGCGGCTCCGTGGACCCGACCGCGCGGCTGGAAACGACCATCCTGATCGAACGCGCACTGATGCGCCTGCCCGTCGAGCAGCGTGCCGCGGTCGTCGCAGTCGACATGCAGGGATTCTCCGTGGCCGAAACAGCTCGACTGCTCGGTGTCGCCGAGGGGACGGTGAAGTCGCGGTGTTCCCGCGCCAGGACGAAACTCGCCGCATCGCTGCACTGTCTGGCCACCGGCGCCGCCGCAGATTGAGTCTGTCGATTAGCCTCGAGCGATCGAGCCCAGTGAAGAAGAAGACGACGACCCCGCCACGGTGATCCGCATCCGCCGTGAACTGTCGCAGTTGGGTGCCGGCAACGCCGCCGAGGTCCCGCCCGCGGTCAGCGCGCGGGTCACCGCCGCCCTGCGGACGGCACCGAGCCCCGCCGCACATGGGCTCGCCCGGCCGCCCCTGAGCCGCGCACAAGGGGTGGGCCTGCTCGTCGGGCTCGGCGCCGCGGCGTTGGCGGCAGTCGTCGGGGCACTCGTGCTGGCCGACCGTTCGTCGCCCGCCTTTCCCCCGGGACCGACCGCCTCGCAGATCACGGTGTCGGCGCCGCCGTTTCCGCTTTCGGACGACGAACTTCGCGCCGCACTCGACACGCCGCCTGACCTCGGCGCGCTGCAGGATGCCCGACGGCGTGCTTCGTGCCTGGCCGGCCTCGGCTACGCGCCGGGGATCGACGTGCTCGGCGGTCGCCGACTCGACGTCTTCGGCCGGTCAGGTGTGCTGATGCTGCTCCCGGGGCAGACGCCCGGCGAGGTCGACGCCGTCGTCGTCGAGCCGGGGTGCAGCGCCGCGCACACCGCCGTGCTCGCCGACGTCTCGTTACGCCGGTGATCACGCCCGGTGACGCAGCGGGAACACCCCGGCCTACCCTGTTGTTTAGAGACTGCAGGTGTTTACCCAGCTGCGGTTCTGGAGAACTCTTGCCCCAGGCAGAAAGGTTCGCATGACCTCCTCAGAGACCGTTCACGACCTCATCGTCATCGGATCCGGCCCCGCCGGTTACACGGCCGCCGTGTACGCCGCCCGCGCCCAGCTCAAGCCGCTGGTGTTCGAGGGCTCCCAGTTCGGCGGGGCACTGATGACCACCACCGAGGTCGAGAACTACCCCGGCTTCCGCAACGGCATCACCGGTCCCGAGCTGATGGACGAGATGCGCGAACAGGCGCTGCGCTTCGGCGCGGACCTGCGCATGGAAGATGTCGACTCCGTTGACCTCGCCGGCCCGGTGAAATCGGTCACGGTCGGCGACGAGACCTACCGGGCGCGTGCGGTGATCCTGGCGATGGGCGCTGCGGCCCGTCATCTGGGTGTGCCCGGTGAAGACGATCTGCTCGGCATGGGCGTCAGCACCTGTGCAACATGCGACGGCTTCTTCTTCCGCGATCAGGACATCGCCGTCGTCGGCGGTGGGGACTCCGCGATGGAGGAGGCGACGTTCCTGACCCGGTTCGCTCGCAGCGTCACACTGATCCACCGGCGCGAGGAGTTCCGTGCCTCGAAGATCATGCTGGAGCGCGCGCAGGAGAATGAGAAGATCACGATCCTGACCAACACCCAGGTGACCGGGATCGAGGGCGACCCGAAGGTGACCGGAATCAAGTTGCGCAACAGCGTGACCGGCGAGGAATCCAACCTCGCGGTGACGGGCGTGTTCGTCGCGATCGGCCATGACCCCCGCTCGGAGCTTGTCCGTGGTCAGGTCGACCTGGACGACGAGGGATACGTCCAGGTCGTGGGTCGCACCAGCTACACATCGGTCGAAGGCGTCTTCGCCGCAGGCGATCTCGTCGATCACACCTACCGTCAGGCCATCACGGCAGCCGGAAGTGGTTGTGCCGCATCGATCGACGCCGAACGCTGGCTGGCCGACCATGCCGAGCCCGGCGAAAGAACTTCTACCACAACAGATGACACAGACCTGATTGGAGCACAGCAGTGAGCGGAACCAGCACAAAGACGGTCACGGACGATTCGTTCTCCGACGACGTCCTGTCCAGCGGCACACCGGTTCTGGTGGACTTCTGGGCGACGTGGTGCGGGCCGTGCAAGATGGTCGCGCCGGTACTCGAGGAGATCGCTTCCGAGAAGGCCGGTTCGCTGACCGTCGCCAAGCTCGACGTCGACGAGAATCCCGCCACGGCGCGTGATTTTCAGGTGGTGTCGATCCCGACGATGATCCTGTTCAAAGACGGTCAGCCGGTGAAGCGAATCGTCGGCGCGAAAGGCAAGGCTGCGCTGTTGCGTGAGCTCGCCGAGGTCATCTAGAGACCCCAGATTTACCGTAAATAGTGGCGTGCTACGCCGCCTGGGTTTTTTCCGAATCCCCTGACGGTCTGAGACAATGCTGGCTATGTCGAGTCTGCGTCGCGGTGACCGCGGTGGTGCGGTCGCCGAGATCCGGGCCGCACTTGCCGCGCTCGGAATGCTCGGGGATCCCGACGAGGACCTGACCACCGGTAAGCATTTCGCGGCGGACATGTTCGACGACGACCTCGATCACGCCGTACGCGCGTTTCAGCAGCACCGTGGGCTTCTCGTGGACGGCATTGTCGGCGAGGCCACATATCGCGCGCTGAAGGAAGCCTCCTACCGGCTGGGGGCACGCACCCTCAACCACCAGTTCGGCGCACCGATGTACGGCGACGATGTGGCTACCTTGCAGGCACGCCTGCAGGACCTCGGGTTCTACACCGGTCTTGTCGACGGGCACTTCGGTCTGCAGACGCACAACGCGCTGTCGTCCTACCAACGCGAATACGGCCTTTACCCAGACGGTATCTGCGGCCCAGAGACGTTGCGCTCCTTGTACTTTCTCGGATCCCGTGTCACCGGAGGCTCTCCGCACGCCATCCGCGAGGAAGAACTTGTCCGCAGCAGCGGGCCCCGGCTCTCCGGCAAGCGAATCATCGTCGACCCGGGCCGCGGCGGCGCCGACCACGGTCTGATCATGAACGGACCGTCCGGACCGATCAGTGAAGCCGACATCCTGTGGGACTTGGCCAGTCGCCTCGAGGGACGGATGACGGCGATCGGGATCGAGACGTTCCTGTCGCGTCCGGTCAACGCGTCACCCACCGATGCCGAGCGGGCGACGACCGCCAACACCGTCGGCGCCGACATGATGATCAGTCTTCGGTGCGCCACCCAGCCCAGTCCGGCCGCCAACGGTGTGGCGTCCTTCTACTTCGGGAACTCGCACGGCTCCGTCTCGACCATCGGGCGTAATCTCGCGGACTTCATTCAACGAGAAGTTGTGGCGCGCACCGGTTTACGTGACTGCCGCGTGCACGGCCGCACGTGGGACCTCCTCCGGCTCACCCGCATGCCCACCGTCCAGGTCGACGTCGGTTACATCACCAATCCTGACGATCGCGCGACACTGGTGTCGCCGGAGTCGCGCGATGCGCTCGCCGAAGGCATCCTGGCAGCTGTCAAACGGCTGTATCTACTTGGCAAGAACGACCGTCCCACAGGGACTTTCACGTTCGCCGAACTCCTCGCGCACGAACTCTCCGTGGAGCAGACCCGCCGCGGCTGAGGTCCTACAGGCAGGGGCTCGCCCCGGCGCCCACGGGCTCCGGCAGCTGCGCACTCTGCAAAAGTTGTTCCAGCGCCGCTTCGACGCCTGCCTTCCAGCCCAGCCCCTGCTCAAGTTCGAGCCGTAGGCGGGGAAAGTAGGTGTGGTGCGACACGACCACAAAGCCGGCGTCGGTCAACAGATCCGCGTCGAGCACACACTGCTCGACTGAACAGTCCCCCAGCGCCTCGACGACAGGGCGGACATCGGACGGCACCGATTCCAACCCGGGCAGTGTGCTTGCCTCCGCGGTTCGACCGAAAGCCTCCAGAGCTCGCACGCCTCGACGGACCAGGTCCGTCACGACGCCGGCGATGAGTGCGCGCGACAAATCCTCGGTGCTCTGTCCCGATTCGACGCCCAACGTCGTCAACAGGACGGCATCTGCGCTGACGGGTCCGGTCGGAAACCGCCCGGCACGCGGTACCGAACGCGGTGGCGCATAGAACGCGTAACCCAGGCACAGGTCGTCGTCGGTGTCGAGCGGGGGTGCCTCGTCTAGGCCAGTGGTGGGACATTCGATCGCGAGCTGGCCGCACGACCCCCACTCGAGCATGACCATCGACAGCCACGCTTCCTTCTCGAATTCGGGATCGGAGAGCTGGTCGCCCCCACCGATGATCCCGGGATCGACCTCCCAGTAAACACAGCGGCGCGCGTGCTTCGGGAGCTGCTCGAACGCTTCGAGCCGAAGGGGCGAGATACGTGCGGCCACTAAACCCCCCGGTCTCTCCGCCGTTTCAGAACCGACAGCTGCCCTTCCAGGATAGAGCGCCGCCGCCACCGCGGCTCGATCCGCCCACCCGAACCGTCTCTGACTGCGCTCTCAATCCAATTCACCTGGTGCAGAACGTAATTCCGCCACCTTGTCGGCGCGGCCGCAGAGCGGCGTGCCGGTGTGTCACAGTGACGTAATTCGCCGGTGTGACTGGTCATTGCTTGGACGCGTTCATCATCTCCACTATTCGCTGCAGATCGTCCACCGAGCCGAACTCGACGACAATCTTGCCTTTGCGCTTGCCCAAGCTGACCGTCACCCGGGTGTCGAACGCGGTCGACAGCTGCTCGGCTACGTCCTGCAGCCCCGGCATCTGAATCGGCTTCCGCCGCGGCGCCGTAGACGGTGTTCCTCCGTTGCGGTTGGCCAGGGTGACTGCCTCTTCGGTGGCGCGGACCGACAATCCCTCCGCCACGATGCGCGCGGCGAGCTCCTCCTGGAGCTCCGGGCCACCTTCCAGCGACAACAGTGCGCGCGCGTGCCCGGCGGACAGCACCCCCGCTGCGACCCGCCTCTGGACCGCGATCGGCAGGCGAAGCAGGCGGATCATATTGGTGATCAGCGGGCGTGACCGGCCGATGCGGGATGCCAGTTCCTCGTGGGTGACGTTGAACTCTTCGAGTAGCTGCTGATACGCCGCGGCCTCTTCCAACGGGTTGAGCTGTGCGCGGTGGATGTTCTCGAGCAGCGCGTCGCGCAACATGCTGTCGTCGGTCGTCTCGCGAACGATCGCGGGAATCGTCGCCAACCCGGCTTCCTGCGCTGCGCGCCATCGCCGCTCCCCCATGACGAGCTGATAGCGCGGACTTCCCTCGTCGCCTGCGGTCGCCCGCACGACGATCGGCTGCATGAGGCCGAATTCCTTGATCGAGTGCACTAGCTCTGCAAGTGCTTCCTCATCGAACACCTGTCGAGGCTGCCGCGGGTTGGGGTCGATCTGCGACGGAGCAATCTCGCGGTACACCGCGCCAACCGGATTGGCATCCGCCGGCGTCGCGGGCGACGGGGCGCCGCCGAGCAGAACGTCGGCCGCGGCGCCACCCATCTTGGGGCCCAAGGTGGCGGGCTCGTCACCCTCGACCGGACCCGTCGGAATGAGGGATGCGAGTCCGCGGCCGAGGCCGCTGCGCTTGCCAGCCTGCTTGCTCATCAATCCCGTTCTCCTTCGCCCAGTGCCCATAGTGCTCGGTTTCTCATCGGTCCTGGCCCTGCCCGCCTCGGAGAGCAAGCTCGCGGCTGGCGTCGAGATAGCTCATCGCTCCACGCGAGCCCGGGTCGTAGTCGATGATCGTCATCCCGTAACCCGGCGCTTCGGAGACCTTCACACTGCGTGGGATCACGGTGCGGAGCACTTTGTCGCCGAAGTGTTCGCGCACGTCCATCGCGACCTGGTCGGCGAGCTTCGTGCGTCCGTCATACATCGTCAGGACGACAGTGGTGACGTCGAGCTCCGGATTGAGGTGTGCCTTGACCATCTCGATGTTGCGCAGTAATTGGCCCACTCCTTCCAAGGCGTAGTACTCACACTGGATCGGGATCAAGACCTCGGGGGCCGCGACGAGGGCATTGATCGTCAGCAACCCAAGCGACGGCGGGCAGTCGATGAAGACGTAGTCGAAGTCGTAGCGCTTCAGTTCAGCGAGCGCGGTCCGCAACCGACCTTCCCGCGCCACCATGCTCACGAGCTCGATCTCGGCCCCGGCCAGGTCGATGGTCGCCGGGATGCAGTACAGCCGCTCGCTGTGGGGGCTGCGCTGTAGTGCGGCCTCGACGTTGATGTCGCCGATCAGTACCTCGTAGGAAGACGGGGTGCCGGGGCGGTGCTCGATCCCGAGCGCAGTGCTGGCATTGCCCTGCGGGTCAAGGTCGATCACCAATGTGCGCAATCCTTGGAGCGCGAGCGCAGCCGCAATGTTCACGGCGGTGGTCGTCTTGCCGACACCGCCCTTCTGATTGGCGATCGTGAACACGCGCTGCTTCTTCGGCCGCGGCAATTGCCCCTGAACGGCGGCTTGCATGAGCCGGACTGCGCGCTCTGCTTCCGCCCCTATTGGTGTATCGACGTCCTGCGAGTTCCACGTTTCACGTGAAACATCGGCAACCCCCGCATCGTTCGGGCCTGACATCAGCGCTGCTTCCTTCCCGACCGGGGTTGCTTCCCTGACACCGCTCCCTGAAACCCTACGACCACCGTCGCGGGCGGATCCACGAATCGACCGCCACATCTCTCCACCTTCACATCGGACAACCCCAGCGCCGCCATCGCGCGACCGTGCTCACGAACTTCGTCATCGGCGCGCTCCCCTTTGATCGCGAGCATTCGTCCGCCGGGTCGCAGGAGCGGTGCGCCCCACTTCGCCAATTTGTCCAACGAAGCGACTGCGCGCGATACGACGACGTCCGCCGCCCCCACCTCCTCGCGCACACTTCGATCCTCGGCACGGCCACGCACCACCACACAGTCGATGGCGAGCTCATCGATCGTCTCGCGAAGAAAATCGCTGCGCCGGAGAAGCGGTTCGATCAGCGAGACCTTCACATCCGGTCTGACGAGAGCCAACGGTATCCCGGGCAGACCCGCTCCGCTGCCGATGTCCGCGACTCGCTCACCGGAACTGAGGAGCTCGGCCACTACGGCGCAGTTCAGAAGATGGCGATCCCACAGTCGATCGACTTCACGGGGACCCAACAGACCCCGCTCGACGCCGGCACCCGCGAGTATTTCCGCGTAGCGCCTGGCGGCGTCGAGCGCCGGTCCGAACAGTTCAACAGCAGACGGTGGGGGCGGTGGTACGTCCGCATGTTTCACGTGAAACATCCTCCGGCTCGTCGCGGCGCAACCACCAAACCACTCCCTCTAAGACGACGGAGAACTACACCAATGTAACTCTCAGTCGACGAGGACAACCACGCGGCGAGAGGGCTCCACGCCCTCGCTCTCACTGTGGACACCGACGATGCCTGCGACCGCGTCGTGCACGATCTTCCGCTCGAAGGGCGTCATGGGGGACAGTTCTTCGCGTTCGCCGCTCTGCAACACTCGCTGCGCAACCTTCTCACCGAGGGCCGCCAGCTCGTCGCGGCGCCGCCGACGCCACTGGGCGATATCCAGCATCAGCCGGCTCCGCTCCCCCGTCTTCTGGTGTACAGCCAACCGGGTCAACTCCTGGAGCGCATCCAGCACCTCGCCCTTGCGACCGACCAGCTTCGTCAAATCCCCGCCGCCATCAATGCTCACGATGGCGCGGTCACCTTCGACATCCAAATCGATGTCACCGTCGAAATCCAGGAGGTCCAACAGTTCCTCGAGATAGTCGCCGGCGATCTCCCCTTCAACGACCAACTTCTCTTCAAGGTCTTCGGTAGATCCCTTTGCGCCGTTCTCGGACACCTGGGCGTCCTCATCGGCAGGCAGCAGATCGGCCGGCTCGGCAGCGACGCCGTTGGTCTCGTGGTCTACATCAGTCATTGCTCACACCTCTCCTTGTTCGCGGTCGCCCGCGCGTCAACGCTTCCGTTTCTTGGGCCGCGCGCCAGGTTTCGGGGTGCGATTCGTCGCCCCGTTCTGCGCTGCGGATTTGGTGGGACTCTGCGTCGTCGGCTTCGGCCCCACCGTGCCGTCACTTATCTCATCCACACCCTCGGAAGGTTCGGCGATCTCCTCGCCCGAGACATCCGGAACCGACTCCGTCGCTGTCCTCTTCTTCCGACTGGGCTTGGCTCCCGGCGCCGGCGCGTTCTGGGAACGCCGCTCGATCGCCTCCTGCTTCTTCTGCTCTTCTTCCTTTTCGATCTTGCCGAACACGTAGTGCTGCTGACCGAAGGTCCAGATGTTGTTCGCGAACCAGTACAGGATGATCGCGAGCGGCAGGAATGGACCGCCGACGACGACGCCGAGCGGGAAGACGTACAGCGCAAGTTTGTTCATCATGGCGGTCTGCGGATTCGCCGCTGCCTCAGGGCTCTGGCGCGCCACCGACGCACGGCTGTTGAAGTACGTCGCAATACCCGCGGCGATCATGATGGGTACGCCGACGAGGATCACCGACAGCCGATTGAATTCGGTGAAGGCGTCCAGACCGTGCTGCTGGATCATCGTCGCGCCCAGCGGCGCGCCGAACAGGTTGGCATCGAGGAAGTGCTGAACATCCGTGGCGCTGAACAGATAGTTCGGCAGCATGCGGTTCTCTTCGACCGACAACCCCAGCCGACCGATCCCCGTCTGCGTCCGGTTGAAGGACATCAGCACGTGGTAGAGACCGAGGAACACCGGAATCTGCGCGAGCATCGGCAGACAGCCGAGGATCGGGTTGAAGCCGTGCTCCCGCTGCAGCTTCTGCATCTCCAACGCCATCCGCTGGCGGTCCTTGCCGTACTTCTTCTGCAGCGCCTTGATCTGCGGCTGCAACTCCTGCATCTGCCGCGTAGTCCGAATCTGGCGGACGAACGGCTTGTAGAGGATCGCGCGGAGGGTGAACACGAGGAACATCACCGACAACGCCCACGCGAAGAAGTTGGTGGGGCCAAGCAGGAAGGCGAACGCCTTGTACCAAACCCACATGATCGCCGACACCGGGTAATAGATGATGTCGAGGCTGAACCAATTAAACGACACTCGTCTGACTCTTCCCTTGCTGTACCGGGCTGGGCCGGTGTTGGGTTACGTCAACAGCGCACTCAGTCGTTCCGTCACTGTGACTTTCGCGGTCGGGTATCGGATCCCACCCTCCGTTATGCCATGGACCGCATTTGAGCAGACGCTTCAGGGCAAGCCAACCGCCCCGGATGAGTCCGAATTCGCTCAAAGCATCGACGGCGTACTGGCTACACGTCGGAGTGAATCGACAGGTGGGCAGCCGCAGCGGAGAGATCGTGTGGCGGTAGAGCTGAATGGCCGAAACCACGGCGCGCACCGCCCATGAGCGACCGGTCATGACGGTGATCCATTCCGGAGCCTGATGCGTTGCAGTGCAATACGCAGTTCCTGCTCGAGCCGCGCCGAGATCGCATCGCGGCTCGGCGGTAGAGCACGGATCACCATCTGATCGGCAGGGTCGAGTTCATCGAGAATCGCGCGTGCGGCGTGTCGCAACTTGCGCGACACCTTGTGGCGCTGAACGGCGTTGCCGACTGCTTTGGAAACGATCAGACCGATTCTGGGCCCGGGTTCGCCCGCCTCATCAGAGCGCAACGTGTACACGACAAGGTCGGGCTGGGCTGCCCGCTTCCCTCGACTGACTGTGGCACCGAATTCGGCCGACCGCGTCATCCGGTGTTGTGCCGGAAGCACCGCGTCAGACCTGACCGCGTCACGCAGTCAGTGAACGACGGCCCTTAGCGCGCCGGGCCGTCACAATCGCGCGGCCGGCGCGGGTACGCATCCGCAACCGGAACCCGTGCACCTTCGCGCGGCGACGGTTGTTGGGCTGGAAGGTCCGCTTGCCCTTGGCCACGGCAGTCACTCCTTGTTGGGTTTGGCCCCCGTGCCGACACTCCCATGGCGTGCATGGCAGTCCGACACGGTCGGCCGTTGTTAAGCTCGATCGGTCTCGCAAAGCAGCCGGCGCGGTCCCCGGCCGGGGCCGGTCGCAGCCGTATCGCCACGTGCGGGCGACTGTTCGAGGGTACTGACGAGAATTCGCTGGGTCAAACCTGCTCCCCTGGCCTTACGCAACCGTCACAGAAGCCTGCGGACCACGTCAGAAGCATCACATCAATCACAGCCGTCACGTTCATCTGGAACGATTGAGCCAGACCTGATTTCGCTTCCTTCCAATGTTGCAGAACTGTTGGCACTCGGAGAGAAAACTGTTAGCTTCTGGCAATGCCGATTCCACGCCGGATCGGCGCAAGACAACGAAGCGAGGACGCCCACACTTCGTCGCGAGCCCACTGATTGAACCCGTGATGAGCTCCGGCAACGAGGTGTTCTCGCCGGTAGACAACCGAACGGCGGCGAGTGTCCTCTTTCCACAGCCTGTGGATAAGTTTGTGGACAGTTCGTCCTCGTTCTATTGGCAGTCCCGACGGGACCGCAAGGGGGTAAGTGTCGTTGACAACTGACCCCGATCCACCCTTTGTGGCGATCTGGAACAACGTAGTCACCGAACTCAACGGCGCG
This sequence comes from Mycolicibacterium iranicum, assembly GCF_001650495.1. GTDB lineage: Bacteria > Actinomycetota > Actinomycetes > Mycobacteriales > Mycobacteriaceae > Mycobacterium > Mycobacterium iranicum_A. Next base: position 275,269 of record NZ_LWCS01000002.1, read on the forward strand.
GGCGGTCCGGGCAATGGAGCCTTGACACCACAGCAGCGCGCGTGGCTCAAACTGGTCCGGCCGCTCGTCATCACCGAGGGCTTCGCGCTCCTGTCGGTTCCGACACCGTTCGTCCAGAACGAAATCGAACGTCACCTTCGGGAACCGATTGTCGCGGCCTTGAGCCGACAGCTCGGCCAGCGCGTCGAACTCGGCGTCCGCATCGCCGATCCGGTTTCGGACGGTTCCGACGACCTGCTCCCGACCGCAACGGTCTCGACCCTGGTTGCCGAGTCAGACGAAGATGACGTCGATGACGACCTCGCCGCCAGGGCCAGCGCCGAGGAGAGTTGGCCGTCCTACTTCAACCGAGCCAAGACCGAGGACGACACCGCTTCGGTCACCCTCAACCGGCGGTATACGTTCGATACCTTCGTCATCGGCGCGTCCAACCGGTTCGCTCATGCGGCGACACTGGCGATCGCCGAGGCTCCGGCCCGCGCATACAACCCTCTCTTCATCTGGGGTGAGTCCGGTCTGGGAAAGACGCACCTACTGCACGCCGCCGGCAACTACGCCCAGCGACTGTTCCCGGGCATGCGCGTGAAGTACGTCTCGACCGAGGAATTCACCAACGACTTCATCAACTCGCTGCGCGACGATCGCCGTGCGTCGTTCAAGCGCACCTACCGCGACATCGATGTGCTGCTGGTCGATGACATCCAGTTCATCGAAGGCAAGGACGGCATCCAAGAGGAGTTCTTCCACACCTTCAACACCTTGCACAACGCGAACAAGCAGATCGTCATCTCGTCAGACCGGCCGCCGAAACAGTTGGCCACCCTCGAGGACCGCCTGCGGACACGATTCGAGTGGGGGCTCATCACGGATGTCCAGCCTCCCGAGCTGGAGACTCGAATAGCGATTCTGCGCAAGAAGGCTCAGATGGATCGTCTCGATGTCCCCGACGACGTCCTCGAGCTGATCGCAAGCAGGATCGAGCGCAATATTCGCGAGCTCGAGGGCGCATTGATCCGCGTCACGGCGTTCGCGTCGCTGAACAAGACGTCGATCGACAAGTCGCTCGCCGAGATCGTCCTGCGGGACCTCATCTCCGACGCCACCACGATGCAGATCAGCACCGCGGCGATCATGGCGGCCACGGCCGAATACTTCGAAACCAGCGTCGAGGAGCTGCGCGGTCCCGGTAAGACCCGCGCCCTGGCGCAGTCCCGGCAGATCGCGATGTATCTGTGCCGCGAGCTCACCGATCTCTCCCTGCCCAAGATCGGCCAGGCGTTCGGCCGCGACCACACCACGGTCATGTACGCGGAGAAGAAGATCCGCGCCGAAATGGCGCAGCGGCGTGAAGTTTTCGACCACGTCAAAGAACTCACCACACGCATCCGTCAGCGCGCCAAGCGCTGACAGCTGCTCAGTTTTCCTCGCACCTCACCGGCTCTTCACCCCTCGTTTGTTGCGTGCGTGTCGTCCGCGTGTCGCAACAAGAATTGCCGCCGGTCCTCGAGAATCTTTGGCCCCTGGCGTCTCACGAGTCACACCGATACTTGTGCACCGCCCTGTGAATAACCTGAGGTCAACCTCTTGCCTATTCGTCGTTCACTCCCCAGCTGCGCGTCCATCCCCAATTGCTCCGCAGCCGCCCGACAGATATCCACATGCTGCCAACATCCCCCACGGCACGCTGGCCTGCAACGGGCCCGCTTCATCCCCAATCTGCACAACGGCTATCACTAATACTCATTTATCTCTCTCACTTTCTTCTAGAAGAAGGGCCCTGGGGAAAGTTGTACTTCGACGGTCCGACAGGGGCGTGACCTCCCTGCATGTCAGCCCCGCCGTTTAGCTTTCAAGTTGGGGCCGAAAGCTCTACGGTGGTTCAGCGGCAGCCGTTCTGCTGGTTGTTGCTCTAGCTGGAAGTGCATCGAAGGGACGCTATGAACGTGGCGACAACGGCTGGTCTGTCGGATCTGAAATTCCGGCTGACTCGCGAAGACTTCGCCGACGCTGTCGCATGGGTGGCACGAAACCTGCCATCCCGACCGACCGTCCCTGTCCTGGCCGGCGTGTTGCTCACCGGGTCCGACGAAGGTCTCACGATCTCCGGATTCGACTACGAAGTCTCCGCCGAAGTTCAGATTCCAGCTGAAATCGCTTCTCCCGGAAGCGTTCTCGTGTCAGGACGGTTGCTGTCTGACATTGTGCGTTCGCTCCCCGCCAAACCGGTCGACGTCAGCGCCGAGGGCACACGGGTCTCCCTGACCTGCGGCAGTGCGCGGTTCTCTCTGCCGACGATGGCCGTCGAGGACTACCCGACGTTGCCGACACTGCCCGACGAGACCGGCGTGGTGTCCTCGGAACTGTTCGCCGAAGCCATCGGCCAGGTCGCGGTGGCCGCCGGCCGTGATGACACCCTTCCCATGCTGACCGGCATCCGAGTCGAGATCTCCGGCGAGAAGGTTGTTTTGGCCGCGACCGACCGGTTCCGCCTTGCCGTGCGGGAGTTGACCTGGTCGACGGGAGCGGCCGGCGTGGAAGCCGCCGTCCTGGTTCCGGCCAAGACGCTCGCCGAAGCTGCGAAGGCGGGGACCGACGGGACCGAAGTACATCTGTCGCTGGGCCAGGGTCCGAGCGTGGGCAAGGAGGGTCTGCTCGGTATCCGTAGTAGGGGCAAGCGCAGCACCACCCGCCTGCTCGACGCGGAGTTCCCGAAGTTCCGTCAATTGCTTCCGACCGAGCACACCGCGATCGCCACCATCGGCGTGGCCGAGCTCACCGAAGCGATCAAGCGTGTTGCGCTCGTCGCGGATCGCGGCGCTCAGGTCCGGATGGAATTCTCCGACGACGCGCTTCGTCTGTCTGCCGGGGCCGACGACGTCGGTCGCGCCGAGGAGGATCTACCCGTGCAATTCTCGGGTGACCCGCTGACGATTGCGTTCAACCCCACCTACCTGACCGACGGTCTGGGTTCGCTGCACGCCGAACGCGTCACATTCGGCTTCACAACGCCCAGTCGCCCGGCGGTATTGCGGCCGGCGGGTGAAGATGATGGAAGTGCCGCAGCCGGCGGCCCATTTCCGGCCGCACAAACCGATTACGTCTATCTGTTGATGCCGGTGCGCCTCCCTGGCTAGCCGGTCGAGTCCACAGGCGAAGGGGCGCTGACAATGGAGCTGGGTCTGATCGGCCTCGGCAAGATGGGTTTCAACATGCGCGAACGTCTGCGCGAGGGGGGACACGAGGTCGTGGGTTACGACCCGCGCCCCGAGGTCTCGGATGTGGCATCACTCGAGGAGCTGGCCGACAAACTGTCGTCGCCGCGCGTGGTCTGGGTGATGGTCCCCTCGGGCACGGTCACTGAGAGCACTATTGCAGCGTTGGCCGAGGTGCTCGGTGAGGGCGATCTCGTGATCGACGGAGGGAACTCGCGCTACACCGAAGACGGTAAGCATGCCAAACTGTTGGCCGAGAAGGGAATTGCGTTTGTCGACGCAGGTGTATCCGGCGGTATCTGGGGTTTGACGGAAGGTTACGGCCTGATGGTCGGCGGAAGTGACGCCGACGTCGCTCGCGCCATGCCGATCTTCGAAACGCTGCGCCCACCGGGACCGCGGGAGGACGGATTCGTCCATGTCGGTCCCGTGGGTGCGGGCCATTTCGCGAAGATGGTACACAACGGCGTCGAATACGCGTTGATGACCGCCTACGCAGAAGGCTACGAGCTGCTGGCCGCCGAGGACCTGGTGAAGGATCCCCAGGCGGTCTATCAAGCCTGGAGTAACGGCACGGTGGTGCGTTCGTGGCTGCAGCAACTGCTCGCGAAGGCCCTCAAGGAGGATCCGGATCTGGCCGAGATCAGCGGTTACACAGAGGATTCGGGTGAAGGAAGGTGGACGGTCGAAGAGGCGATCCGACTCCGGGTGCCGGTTCCCGGCATCGCTGCCTCACTGTTCGCCAGGTTCCTGTCCAGGCAGGAGGACTCGCCGACGATGAAAGCCGTCGCAGCGTTGCGCAACCAGTTCGGCGGCCATGCCGTCAAACGAGTCAGTGAGTCAGGCTGAGCGCTCTGTGCATGTACGTCACCTTGCGCTGACTGACTTCCGGTCATGGTCCCGGGTCGAGCTCGAGCTTGCCCCCGGGCGCACGGTGTTCGTGGGGCCCAACGGCTTCGGGAAAACGAATCTTGTTGAGGCTCTGTGGTATTCGGCGACACTGGGGTCGCACCGGGTGGCCTCGGACGCACCGCTGATCAGAGCCGGGGCTGACCGTGCCGTGGTGTCGACGATCGTCGTGAACGAAGGTCGTGAACTTGCCGTCGACCTCGACATCACATCGGGCAGGGCGAACAAGGCACGGCTCAACCGCTCCCCCGTCCGGTCGGCTCGAGAGATTCTCGGGGCGCTGCGCGCGGTGTTGTTCGCCCCTGAGGATCTGGCGCTCGTCCGAGGGGATCCGGGCGAACGTCGGCGCTATCTCGACGAATTGGCGACAACGCGGCGGCCGCGGATCGCGGGCATCCGGGCCGATTACGACAAAGTTGTTCGCCAGCGCACCGCCTTGTTGAAGACCGCCTCCGGCGCCAGATACCGCGGCGACCGTGGGGCGCTCGAGACACTGGATGTCTGGGACGGGCACCTGGCCAGCCACGGTGCCCAGTTGATCTCCGCGCGTGTGGAACTCGTCAACGAACTCGCGCCGGAGGTGGAGAAGGCCTATCAATTGCTGGCACCCGCGTCGCGAGCGGCATCGATCCGGTACCGCAGCGGTGTGGACGTCGTCGAGATGGAGGCCGCGGCCGGCAATTCTGATCCAGATGTCTTCGAGGGAGCACTCCTGGATTCCCTGAGTCGTCGTCGCGACGCCGAACTGGAGCGCGGCGTCTGTCTTGTCGGCCCTCACCGGGATGATCTGGAGTTGAAACTGGGTGACCAGCCGGCGAAAGGTTTTGCCAGTCACGGTGAGTCGTGGTCGATGGCTCTGGCGCTGCGGCTGGCGGCATATGAGCTGTTGCGTGCGGAAGGAAGCGATCCGGTGTTACTGCTCGACGACGTGTTCGCAGAACTGGACAGTGCACGCAGACAGGCACTGGGGCAGGTCGCGGCATCCGCGGAGCAGGTCCTGGTCACGGCTGCCGTGCACGAGGACATTCCGGTCGACTCGGATGCGACCCTGGTCGAGATCGCCATGGAGGACAGCGATTCGGGACGGATTTCGGTGGTTCGGTCATGACGGACGATGACGACGAGTTCAGGCCGCCTGCCCATCTCGAAGGGCTCAAAGGGATGGACCTGGTGCGGCGAACCCTCGAGGAAGCTCGGGGCGCGGCACGGCAGCAGGGAAAGAACGTCGGCCGCGGCAGGCACGCACCCGAACCGCGGCGGATCGCGGGCTCCGGTAGGCGGCGGTGGTCGGGCCCCGGGCCCGACAATCGCGATCCCCAGCTGTTGGGATCTTTGACCAACGAGGTGGCCAAGACGCGCGGTTGGTCCGGCCGCGTTGCCGAGGGCGCTGTCTTCGGGAGGTGGCGCGCGGTCGTCGGGGACCAGATAGCCGCTCACGCCGAACCGACGGCTTTGCACGATGGAGTCCTGACCATTTCCGCCGAGTCGACGGCGTGGGCGACACAACTGCGGATGGTGCAGGCACAGCTTCTCGCCAAGATCGCCGCGGCAGTCGGGGATGGTGTGGTGAAGTCTGTGAAGATCATCGGCCCGGTGGGTCCTTCGTGGCGCAAAGGCCCCCGGAGCGTGCCAGGCCGCGGGCCCAGAGACACCTACGGCTGAGAGCCGCCAGAAGACGACTGAGCTGTTTCGTCGCCGTCAAGACCTAGCCTGATTCGAAAAATTCCGCGCACGGCGCGATTAGGTATCTGGAAACGCCGTTGCAGAATGGGTCCTGACAGTAGGTAAAGGTAGACTGTGTCGGTGATCCGCGAGGGGCTGTCGACTCCTCCGCCGACTACCCCCTGTCATAGACCAAGGAGACGCGTCCAACGTGGCTGCCCAGAAGAAGAATGCGCCGGCCGAGTACGGCGCCGATTCGATCAAAGTCCTCGAGGGACTGGAGGCGGTCCGTAAACGGCCAGGCATGTACATCGGTTCCACCGGTGAGCGCGGCCTGCATCATCTGATCTGGGAAGTCGTCGACAACGCCGTCGACGAGGCGATGGCGGGTTTCGCGACGCGCGTCGACGTGCGAATTCTCGAGGACGGCGGCGTTGAGGTCACCGACGACGGCCGCGGCATTCCCGTTGCCATGCACGCGACGGGAATCCCGACTGTCGACGTCGTCATGACAGTGCTTCACGCAGGCGGCAAGTTCGAAGAGGGCGCCTACCAGGTGTCCGGTGGTCTGCACGGTGTTGGCGTTTCGGTGGTGAACGCGTTGTCGACGCGCCTCGAGGCCGACATCCGCAAGGACGGCTACGAATGGTTCCAGACCTACGACAGGTCGGTACCCGGGACCCTGCGCAAGGGTGAGAAGACCACCAAGTCGGGAACGACGATTCGGTTCTGGGCCGACCCCGGCATCTTCGAGACCACTGTCTACGACTTCGAGACGATTGCCCGACGTCTTCAGGAGATGGCATTCCTCAACAAGGGCCTGACCATCGAACTGACCGACGAGCGGGTTACCGACTCCGATGTCGTCGACGATGTGGTGAGCGACCACGCCGAAGCACCGAAGACCGCGGAAGAGAAGGCCGCCGAGGCCGCCCACAAGGTCAAACACCGAGTGTTTCACTACCCCGGCGGGCTGGTCGACTTCGTCAAGCACATCAACCGGACGAAGAGCCCGATCCAGCCCAGCGTCATCGACTTCGACGGCAAGGGTGAAGGCCACGAGGTCGAGATCGCGATGCAATGGAATGCCGGCTACTCGGAGTCGGTGCACACCTTCGCCAACACCATCAACACCCATGAGGGGGGCACGCACGAAGAGGGTTTCCGGGCGGCGCTGACCACCGTGGTGAACAAGTACGCCAAGGACAAGAAGCTCCTCAAGGAAAAAGATGCCAATCTCACGGGCGACGACATTCGTGAAGGCCTTGCCGCAGTCATCTCGGTGAAAGTGTCGCAACCGCAGTTCGAGGGCCAGACCAAGACCAAGCTCGGCAACACCGAGGTGAAGTCGTTCGTCCAGAAGATCTGCAACGAGCAGATGACCCACTGGTTCGAGTCGAACCCGGCCGAGGCGAAAACCGTCATCAACAAGGCGGTTTCGTCGGCTCAGGCACGCATTGCGGCACGCAAGGCGCGCGAGCTGGTGCGCCGTAAGAGCGCGACCGATATCGGTGGTCTGCCCGGCAAGCTCGCAGACTGCCGTTCTACCGACCCGAGTAAGTCGGAACTGTATGTCGTGGAGGGTGATTCGGCCGGTGGTTCGGCCAAGAGCGGGCGCGACTCGATGTTCCAGGCGATCCTGCCCCTGCGCGGCAAGATCATCAATGTCGAGAAGGCACGCATCGACCGCGTACTCAAAAACACCGAAGTCCAGGCGATCATCACCGCCCTCGGCACGGGTATCCACGATGAGTTCGACATTTCCAAGTTGCGATACCACAAGATCGTGCTGATGGCCGACGCCGACGTCGACGGCCAGCACATCTCGACCCTGCTGCTGACGCTGCTCTTCAGGTTCATGAAACCGCTTGTGGAGAACGGCCATATCTTCCTGGCCCAGCCTCCGCTGTACAAGCTCAAGTGGCAGCGCTCCGAACCTGAGTTCGCGTATTCGGATCGTGAGCGCGATGGTCTGCTGGAGGCCGGTCGGGCTGCGGGCAAGCGGATCAACGTCGAGGACGGCATCCAGCGTTACAAGGGTCTCGGTGAGATGGATGCCAAAGAGTTGTGGGAGACCACCATGGACCCGTCGGTGCGCGTCCTGCGGCAGGTAACCCTCGACGATGCCGCGGCCGCCGACGAACTGTTCTCGATTCTGATGGGTGAGGACGTGGAGGCGCGACGCAGCTTCATCACCCGCAATGCCAAAGACGTTCGTTTCCTGGATGTTTAATCTTCGACGTATGCCTCAAGACAGCTAGGACAAATTGAATGACTGACACCACGCTGCCCCCCGCCGGGGAGTCCGGCGACCGGATCGAGCCGGTCGACATCCAGCAGGAAATGCAGCGCAGTTACATCGATTACGCGATGAGCGTCATCGTCGGCCGCGCACTTCCCGAGGTCCGCGACGGTCTCAAGCCGGTGCACCGTCGCGTGCTGTACGCCATGTTCGACTCCGGCTTCCGGCCGGACCGCGGACACGCGAAATCTGCACGCTCCGTTGCCGAGACGATGGGCAACTATCACCCGCACGGCGACTCGTCGATCTACGACACCCTGGTCCGGATGGCCCAGCCGTGGTCGCTGCGGTACCCGCTGGTCGACGGCCAGGGGAACTTCGGCTCACCTGGTAACGATCCGCCGGCGGCGATGCGCTACACGGAAGCGCGGCTCACTCCCCTGGCAATGGAGATGCTGCGTGAAATCGACGAGGAGACAGTCGATTTCATCCCGAACTACGACGGCCGGGTACAGGAACCGACGGTTCTGCCGAGCCGTTTCCCGAACCTGCTCGCCAACGGTTCCGGCGGCATCGCTGTCGGTATGGCCACCAACATCCCGCCGCACAATCTGCGGGAGCTGGCGGAGGCCGTCTACTGGTGCCTCGAGAATCACGAGGCCGACGAAGAGGCCACACTTGGGGCGGTCTGTGAGCGCGTCAAGGGTCCTGACTTCCCGACGCGCGGTTTGATCGTTGGTGGACAAGGGATTACCGACACCTACAACACCGGGCGCGGGTCCATCCGGATGCGCGGCGTGGTCGAGATCGAGGAAGATTCGCGCGGCCGGACATCTCTGGTCATCACCGAACTGCCCTACCAGGTCAATCACGACAACTTCATCACCTCGATCGCCGAGCAGGTCCGTGACGGCAAGCTGACCGGAATCTCGAACATCGAGGATCAGTCGAGCGACCGTGTGGGTCTGCGCATCGTCGTGGAGATCAAGCGCGACGCCGTGGCCAAGGTGGTGCTGAACAACCTCTACAAGCACACCCAGCTGCAGACCAGTTTCGGCGCCAACATGCTGGCAATCGTCGACGGGGTTCCGCGCACGCTGCGGCTCGACCAGCTGATCCGGCACTACGTCAACCATCAGCTCGACGTCATCATCCGACGGACTCGATACCGTCTGCGCAAAGCCAACGAGCGGGCTCACATCCTGCGCGGTTTGGTCAAGGCGCTCGACGCGCTCGACGAAGTGATCGCGTTGATCCGAGCGTCTCAAACCGTCGAGATCGCGCGCAGCGGCCTGATCGAGTTGCTCGACATCGACGAGATCCAGGCCCAGGCGATCCTCGACATGCAGCTGCGGCGTCTCGCCGCCCTGGAGCGGCAGCGCATCGTCGACGACCTCGCCAAGATCGAAGCCGAGATCGCCGACCTCGAGGACATTCTCGCCAAGCCGGAACGGCAGCGGGCGATCGTGCACGACGAACTCAAGGAGATCGTCGAAAAGTACGGCGACGACCGGCGGACCCGGATCATCGCCGCCGACGGTGAGGTCGCCGACGAAGATCTGATCGCACGCGAAGACGTCGTCGTCACGATCACCGAGACCGGCTACGCCAAGCGCACCAAGACCGACCTGTACCGCAGCCAGAAGCGCGGCGGCAAGGGCGTCCAGGGTGCCGGGCTCAAGCAGGACGACATCGTCAACCACTTCTTCGTGTGTTCAACTCACGACTGGATCCTGTTCTTCACCACGCAGGGACGCGTGTACCGGGCGAAGGCCTACGACCTGCCCGAGGCATCCCGCACGGCGCGGGGACAGCACGTGGCCAACCTGTTGGCGTTCCAGCCCGAGGAACGGATCGCCCAGGTCATCCAGATCAAGGGCTACGAGGATGCCCCCTACCTGGTGCTCGCGACCCGCAACGGCCTGGTGAAGAAGTCCCGACTGGTGGACTTCGACTCCAACAGGTCGGGCGGCATCGTCGCGGTCAACCTGCGCGACGGCGACGAACTCGTCGGCGCAGTGCTGTGCTCCTCGGCGGAGGATCTGCTGCTGGTGTCGGCGAACGGGCAGTCGATCCGCTTCTCCGCAACCGATGAGGCGCTGCGGCCGATGGGGCGCGCGACCTCGGGTGTGCAGGGGATGCGCTTCAACGCCGACGACGCACTGCTGTCCCTCAACGTCGTTCGCGAGGATACGTATCTGCTGGTCGCGACATCTGGCGGCTACGCCAAGCGGACTGCGATCGAGGAGTATCCCGTGCAGGGCCGCGGCGGCAAGGGAGTGCTGACCATTCAGTTCGACAAGCGGCGTGGCACGCTGGTGGGCGCGCTGATCGTCGACGACGACACCGAGCTGTACGCCATCACGTCTGGCGGCGGTGTCATCCGGACCGCGGCGCGGCAGGTGCGCAAGGCTGGACGCCAGACGAAGGGCGTTCGTTTGATGAACCTGGGCGAGGGCGACACACTTATCGCGATCGCACGCAATGCCGAAGCCGGCGACAGCACCGACGAGGTGGTAACTGACGTCGACGCGGTTGTGGAGAACGAGGAATCGAGTGAGGAGTCGTAGGTGAGCTCACCGAATGAGCCGGGACCCCCGCGCGCCGGTGAAGGATCCGGTGGCGCCGGACCCGACGGCGGCTCACGAGCGGCCCACACCGCCGATGCCGGCGATCTGCCCCCGTGGCAGCGGGGCCCGGCGGCACGAGCCAGGCAGCAGCAACCGACGCAGGAGATATCTCGTCCGGACGGACCGCGCGGCGGCAACCCGGCCGGCCTCGATGCCAGGCTGAACCGCTTCATGGCAGGCGGCTCGGCAGCCGCGCCGGATACCGAGCAGACCCCGCGCAAGGAGCCCGCGCCCCGACCGGAGCCCGCGCCGCGCCCGGACCCGGCGCCGCGCAACGACCGTACGGATATTGTCCGCACCGAGGGCAACCGTCCCGAGGCTGCCGCAGCCAGGCCCGACCAGGCGAGCGCCTACGCCAGCGAGATCCCCGACCTTTCCGGGCCTCTCCCCCGTCCGCCGCAGCAGCAACGCAAGCCGGTGGAGCGTCAGCAGACCGAGCCGCCGGCGAAGTCTGCGGTCAAAGGCACGTCTTCGGCGGGGAACCGGGCGGTGCAGGTGGGCACCCGCCAGCAGCACAGAGGCCCGGTGCGGGCGAGTATGCAGATCCGCCGGGTCGATCCGTGGAGCACGCTGAAGGTGTCGCTGCTGCTGTCGATCGTGCTGTTCTTCGTGTGGATGATCGCTGTCGCGTTCCTGTACCTGGTGCTCGGCGGAATGGGCGTGTGGACCAAGCTGAACAGCAACGTCGGTGATCTGCTGACCAGCGCCAGCGGCAGCTCCGGCGGCGAGCTGGTGTCCAGCGGAACCATCTTCGGCGGCGCTGCGCTGATCGGACTGGTGAACATCGTGTTGATGACCGCGGCGGCGACGATCGGGGCGTTCATCTACAACCTCACCACCGACCTCGTGGGCGGTGTCGAGGTCACTCTGGCCGACCGGGACTGACCTCCTGGCTTCCGGTTTGGGTGACAGGTTCTCCGTGCGGTAATCTCGTCGCTCGGCCCGTGCGGTTGACGGGGCTATAGCTCAGGCGGTTAGAGCGCTTCGCTGATAACGAAGAGGTCGGAGGTTCGAGTCCTCCTAGCCCCACGGAAAGGTACATGTCATGAAGCTGGTGCTTCTGCTCGCGGCGGGTGTCGCGGCCGCTGCGGTAACCGTGTGGCGAACCCAGCACGGACCCGAGGTCTGGCACACAGCTTCCGATGCACCTCCCCCCGAGGGGCCTTAGCTCAGTTGGTAGAGCGCTGCCTTTGCAAGGCAGATGTCAGGAGTTCGAATCTCCTAGGCTCCACAATCACATTCGATCCGGATTCACCGAACTCCTCTTCGGGTAGACCCCTCGACGTGCCGCGACGGTGCGGCGACACGCGACGAGGAGGTCACGCGATGGCTGGTTCCGCCGAGTTGGAGAAGGACGCGAAGGACGCGCTGCTGAAGGCGATCCGCGCCGCCACCCCGAGTGCGTCCACCGCAGGGCTGCAACAACTGGCGACCGCCTACGCGCTCACCGTCGGTGCCGGCAAGGGCAAGCTCCCGGGCGTCAGCGCGACAGACGACTGAGTCACCACAAACTCAGCATTCGACGACGTTGAGGGCCAATCCCCCGAGCGACGTCTCCTTGTACTTGTCGGCCATGTCGGCGCCGGTGTCGCGCATCGTCTTGATCGCCGTGTCCAGGCTGACGTGGTGTGTGCCGTCGCCCGCCAGCGCCATCCGCGCCGCGGCGATGGCCTTCACCGATGCGATCGCGTTGCGTTCGATGCACGGGATCTGCACCAGCCCACCCACCGGATCACACGTGAGCCCGAGGTTGTGTTCGATCCCGATCTCGGCGGCGTTCTCCACCTGAGCGGGTGACCCGCCGAGTACCGCGGCCAGCGCCCCGGCGGCCATCGAGCATGCCGAGCCGACCTCGCCCTGACACCCCACCTCGGCACCGGAGATCGACGCATTGGCCTTGAACAGCTGTCCGATCGCGCCGGCCGTCAGCAGGAACTCGACGACGCCGTCCTCGTCAGCTCCCGGGACGAACCGCCAGTAATAGTGCAGGACAGCGGGAATGATGCCCGCAGCCCCGTTGGTCGGCGCCGTCACCACGCGACCGCCCGCGGCGTTCTCCTCGTTGACCGCCAACGCGTAGACCGTCACCCAGTCCATCGCGTACAGCGGATCCGTGGGGTTCGACTCGAGAGCTTTCGCCAGCGCCCGAGCCCTGCGCCGCACGTGCAGGGCCCCCGGCAGCGTGCCGTCGGCGGCGAGACCCCGGTCGACGCACTCGCGCATCGCCGACCAGATCCGCAGCAGATCGTGACGCAGGCGTGCTCCGTTGCCCAGCACCGCTTCGTTGTGCGCCACGAGGTCGGCGATACTGCAACGGTTCTCGATAGCGAATGCCACCATCTCGGCCGCGGTGTGGAATGGATACGGCACTGTGACGTCCTCGGGCACACCGCCCGCCGCTTCGTCCTCGTCGACGACGAATCCGCCACCCACCGAGTAGTAGGTCCGCTGCGCCAGCACTCCCCCGGCACCGTCGAACGCCGTGAAGACCATGCCGTTGCTGTGAAAGTCCATAACTTGCAACGACAGAACGATGTCGGCGGACATGTCGAAGTCGATCGGGTGCTCACCACCGAGCTGCAACCGTTGCTCGGAGGCCACCGCGGCGATGCGGGCGTGCGCTGCGTCAGGATCGACCGTCTCAGGGTCCACCCCTTCGAGTCCGAGGACAACCGCACCCGGTGTCCCGTGGCCGGCGCCGGTAGCTCCGAGCGATCCGTACAGCTCCACGCGCACCTGCGCAACGGCGTCGAGGCTCAGGTGCTCCACGAAGCGACGCGCCGCCCGCATCGGGCCAACGGTGTGTGAGCTCGACGGGCCGATGCCGATCGAGAAGAGATCGAACACCGAGACGGTCATGACGGCGGTGCCATTCCGCTAGGGTTTCGGCGCGACTTCGACGCTCGGCGGCAGGGGCGACGGCTCGGGCTGCGCGGACCGGCGCAGAATCGAGAACGTCACCGCTCCCCCGGCGAGCACCGCGACGCCGACACCGACGAAGAGCAGTCGACGTCCGCGGCGCCGCGGTTTGCGCGCATTGCTCAGTGCCGCAGGCAGATTCGCGAGGACCTCCTGAGCGGCGGCCACCTCGGAGGCGATCGTCTCCTGGGCCGACGCAAGGTCGGCCTTCAGCTCGCGGGCGATCTTGCTGCGGCGGTAACGGTCCCCGACCCAGGAGGTCGAGCTACGTACCGACTCGACTCCGAGACCCACCGCCCCCCTGCCGACATCGACCGGGCCGACCGTCGAATACTTCAGGCCGCGGCCGAGCCGCTGGCTCGGGGTCAGGCGTACGCGGGTCTTGGAGCTCATAGCCCACCTCTTTCTTCAGTGACGGGTGTCGCCCTATCAGCCTGCCACCCCGGCCTAGGTGCCGGTGCCCGGTTGGCCGTCAGACCGCTCGTGGCACACTCGGTCCGTGACGAGTCCCATTCAGACCGCGACCGCGACCCTCCACACCAACCGCGGCGACATCAAGATCGCGCTGTTCGGAAACCACGCCCCGAAGACAGTGTCCAATTTCGTCGGACTGGCCCAGGGCACCAAGGAGTACAGCACCGAGAACGCGTCCGGCGGCTCCTCGGGCCCGTTCTATGACGGCGTCATCTTCCACCGCGTCATCGAGGGCTTCATGATCCAGGGCGGTGATCCGACCGGCACCGGGCGTGGCGATGCGGGTTACAAGTTCGCCGACGAGTTCCACCCCGAGCTGCAGTTCGACAAGCCCTACCTGCTCGCGATGGCCAACGCTGGACCCGGCACCAACGGTTCGCAGTTCTTCATCACGGTCACCCCGACGCCGCACCTGAACCGGCGCCATACGATCTTCGGCGAGGTTGTGGACCCCGAATCGCAAAAGGTCGTCGATGCGATCGCCACGACCGCGACCGACCGTAGTGACCGTCCCACCGACCCGGTCGTCATCGAGTCGATCACCATCTCCTAGCGGCCGCCTCCTGATCCGGCGCCGGGGGCGAATCCGGCGTCGGTCAGCGCGTCGAGTACGTGAAGGGGCTCTGTACCCAGGTCCCATCGGCTCAGGACGAGCAGCCGGTCATCTGTGGTGTCGATCTCCAGCAGTCGTACCTTGCGACCTATCCGCCGGAATTCGGTGATCCGAATGCGGTTGATGTCGTCGCGTGTGAGCTGTCTCACTTTCCACCAGCCGCGGTAGCTCAGCGTGTTCCCCGAGATTGCCAGCTTAGGTCGTGCGATCCATGACATGAGCGCAAACACCATCAACCCGAACGCGGCAAGCCCGATAAGGATGCGGCCCGGCACGTCTGTGACCAGCGTCACAGCGCCGACTGCCATCAGGATTCCGAGAATTCCCGCTGCCACGACGCCGGCAGTCCTAGGTTGCCACTGTGTTTGCTGCACGGGCTCCACACACCCTCCTACCCGGGCTGATGGGGTTATCCACAAGTGCTATCCCCAATGGGGATGAATCACATTCGTGTGATCCGATGACTGCCACGTTGCCGGACAGGTAACACCAGGCGACCGAGATGAATTCATCTCAGGCCAGTCCGGCCTCAGCGCCAACGCATCGTGAGCAACAGCCCCGTGATCATGAAGGCAAACGCGATCGCGTAGTTCCAGACGTTCAGGTCGGCCATCCACTGCAGGAACGACGGAACGTCAGGCCCGCTGCCCGCCAGCTGGAAGACGATCAGCCACACCAGCCCGATCAGCATCAGCCCCACGAACAGCACGACGAACCAGGTGCTCGACGGTCCAGCCTTGACCTTGACCGGAGTCCGGCTCACCGGGTTGATGGTGAAGTCGTTCTTCTTGCGGACCTTGGACTTGGGCATGCGTACCTTCGAACGTTCGGCGCCGCCACTGTCTCCGGTGCCACGAACGACCGGTCAGTGCGACGATGTGTAGGGAAAGCCTAACGCAGGCGGCCTGAGCAATTCTGATCATCGAGGGGAGCCGCGACTCCGATGGCCGACGACACCGCAACCCGACGGAAGCGATCCGTGTGGCGCTTCGGGGTGCCGGTCGTGTGCGTGGCCGCGGGCCTGCTGCTCGGCACCACCCACGGGGTCTCCGGCGGCGACGAGATCCGTCGCAGTGATTCCCCCCGGCTCGTCGATCTGGTGCGGGAGGCGCAGACATCCGTAGACCGGCTCAGCGCTGAGCAGGGTGCGCTGGCCTTGATGATCGACAACCATCACGGCGGCTCGCCCGGTACCGACGCCGCACTGGAAGCGATCACCCGGCGCGGCGACCTGCTGGCCGTCGAGGCGGGTCTGACACCGTTGCGCGGTCCCGGCCTGGTGGTGACCCTCAACGATGCTCAGCGCGACGCTCAGGGGCGATTTCCCCGGGACGCGTCTCCTGACGATCTCGTCGTGCACCAGCAGGACATCCAGGCGGTGATCAACGCGTTGTGGAGCGCAGGGGCCGAAGGCATCCAGGTACAGGATCAACGGATCATCGCGACGTCCGCCCCCCGGTGTGTCGGGAACACCCTGCTGCTCAACGGCAGGACGTACAGCCCCCCGTACGTGATCTCCGCGATCGGGGATGCGGGTGCCATGCAGGCGGCACTGGCCGCCGCTCCGCTTGTGACGCTGTACAAGCGCTACGCCGTCCGGTTCGGGCTCGGCTACACCGAAGAGGTTCGGGAAATCGAGTTGGTCGGTCACAGCGAATCGGTTCGTATGAAATTCGCTCAGCCGATCGGACCGCTCGGCTATTGATCTACGCAACAATCCAGATAGCGAATGCGCGGTCGAGATGCAGCGCTTCCTGGCAAATCACCGATGCCAGGCCAGGGCACGCTCAATACCGTTAACGCGATGTTATGCCGTTTACTGGCAGCCGTTAGCAAGCCCGTGTGCGCATCGTCGCAATTTCGAATTGCCCGGACGGCATTAGTCATTCGAGTCAATTAGTTAATCTAGGTGTCTATTGCCGAGCCGTCCGGGCGCGGGTTGACACAGGGGGTCTCGTGAATCGTCGGGTCCGTCGTGCGTTGGCATCCACTCTTGCCATGCCCTGCGCCGTCCTTCTCGTCCAGCCGGCGTCCGCGCCGGCGGCGACGGTGCTGGCCGTCGAGGGAACGGCACAGAAGAGGGGCAATGCGCAGACCGCGTTCAACAGCGAGTTCTGCGGGCACAACACGTGCCGGTCGATCAACAACGCGCGCAGCCCCTTCGACGTCAAAACCGGATCCCGGCAGCTGCAGGCCGCTGTCGATTCCACCCGCGGCGACATCGTGCTGATGGGTTACTCGCTGGGGGCGGCGACCATCTATGACCGATTGCGCGAATGGGAGAAGACCCCGGCACAGGCTCCCGACCCCGACCGTGTCGTCCTCGTCGTCACCTACGGCAATCCCGAGAACAAATTCGGCGGCGATGACCGGAAAAACTACTACGCCGGACTGCCGGCCGTGCAGCCTTACCAGCACCTCGACGTCACCATGCAGTACGACAGCGTGGCAGACGTGCCCACTCGCTTCGGCTGGTATTCCCAGATGAACATCGCCTTCGGACGGCACCTCGCCTACTTCGAAGACGTGGACGTCAACGACCCGGACAACCTCGTCTACCGGGACGGGGACGGCACCACCTACATGCTCATCAAAGCTGAGACCCTGCCGATGCTTGCGTGGATGGACCCGTGGATCACCGACGAGCGGATGGCCGAACTCGATGCGAAGTACCGGCCGCTGATCGAGAAGGACTACGACCGTCCTCCCTACGTGCCGCAGGGCGAGGGGGCCGACTGGGGCAACGGCAACCCGCCGCCGGCCATCAGCGTCGAAGACGCCGATGACGAAGACGCCGATGACGAAGATTTCGACGATGAAGACGGATCCGAAGACGCCGAGGTGGAAGCCGTCGACGTGGAAAGTTCTGAGGCGCACTCGAGCACGGTCGGCGAGGCAGATCCCGAGACGGACACGAACGGCGACGTGCAGCGCACGGGCCGGTCGGAGGAGTCCGCGCCCGAGCCGGAAACGTCGGCCGAGGACAGCGTCGACGATACTGACCGCCACTCGGTGTCGGCAGCAAGCCCAGACAGCGAACAGGGCACGGAGTCTTCGCCGGAGACGTGACCCGACATGGGTGTCACAACTGCGTAAGAGTTAGCGAAGCCTGTGTTGCTGCCAGTGGCAGTAGATTGAAGCGGAAGGTTTCCGCCGCGCGGCCCAAAATCAAGATCTGTCAATGTCTTAACTACGAGACCGCGCGGAGCGAAAGTCCCACGTTTCAAAGTTGAGGCGTTGGGAAAACCTTCGCCACAGTTTCACCAGCAACAGTTTCGTTCACTTCCGGCGGCGGATACCGAGATCCGATCGTGCGGGGCGTTTCGATCGACTCGCCGAGGACTCTCATGAACCACCATCGCCACAAAGCCGGTATCGCTGCACTGGCAGCCGCTGTTGTACCAGGTCTGAGCTTGGTACCCGTCACCCCCGCCGCAGGCGCGGCCACTGCGTTGTTCGCCGAAGGCGCCACGCGGCAGAGCGGTGAAGCGCAGACGGCATTCGGTGGAGCGTTCTGCGCGCAGAACACCTGCCGGTCGCTCGGCAGGGGGACGGTGACCAGAAAGCTCACCTCCCAGCAGATCCAGGCAGCGGTCGACGCCACGCCGGGCGAGCTCATCCTGGCCGGGTACTCGGTCGGCGGCGCCGGCATGTACGACCGGTTGCGGCAGTGGGAGAGAAATCCGGGGCTCGCCCCCGATCCGGACCGGATCGCATTGATCGTGACCTTCGGCAACCCCGAGAACAAGTTCGGCGGCGAGAACCGCGGCCAGATCGACACCGGACTGCCGACGGTGCAGCCCTACGAGCACCTCGACGTCGTCGCGCAGTACGACGGCGTCGCGGACAACCCGACCAGATTCGGCTTCTACTCGTGGGTCAACACGGCCATCTTCTCGCGGCACTTCGCCTACTTCGAGGAGGACCTCGACGTCAACGACCCCGAGAACCTCGTCTACCAAGAGGGCAACACCACCTACATGCTGATACCGGCGAAGACGCTGCCGATGCTCCGCTGGATCCAACCGTTCGTGACCGAGGAGCGGCTTGCCGAGTTGGACGCCAGGTACCGCCCGCTCGTGGAACGCGATTACGACCGCCCGGCGTATGTGCCTCAGGGCGAAGGAGCCGACTGGGGCAACGGCAATCCACCACCGAGCCTTTCGGAGTCCGATGACGACGAGGTCCAGGTCCTTGCCGACGAATCCGACACTCCCACAACGCTTTCCGTTTCAGACGAGGAGCCCGCGGTGAAGCGGACCAGCCGGTCTGACGTCGCGACGGATACCGACGAGACGGAGGAGCCGCAGGACGAGGTCGACCTCGACGAGTCCGCCGACGAGGTCGGGGACAGCGCCGCCGAGGACGAGACCCCCGCCGACGACGACCACGTTGCCGACGAAGACCAAGCCGACGAAGACCAAGCCACCGCCGAGGCATCCGAGAACGACGCCCCGAGCAGGAGCACGTCGGAGGTCGCCGCCTGAGGCGGAAACACCGAGAACCCTGGCGGTAGCCTGTTCGGATGCAGGTGTTGGTCGTCGACAACTACGACAGCTTCGTGTTCAACCTCGTGCAGTACCTCGGTCAGCTCGGGGTGGACGCGACGGTATGGCGCAACGACGACGACCGGCTCTCCACGGATGCCGACATCGCCACGGTCGCCGACGAGTTCGACGGCGTACTTCTCAGCCCCGGCCCAGGCACGCCGGAGCGCGCCGGAGCATCGATCCCGCTCGTGCACGCGTGCGCTGCAACGGGCACCCCGCTGCTCGGCGTCTGCCTCGGGCACCAGGCAATCGGCGTCGCGTTCGGCGGCACTGTCGACCGGGCCCCCGAGCTGCTGCACGGCAAGACCAGCACGGTCCACCACGCCGACGCGGGAGTGCTCAAAGGTCTCCCGGATCCGTTCACCGCGACGCGCTACCACTCACTGACGATCCTGCCGGACACGGTGCCCGATGAGCTCGAGGTCATCGCCACGACACAGGGCGGCGTGATCATGGGCGTCCGCCACGTCGAGCTCCCGGTTCACGGAGTGCAGTTCCACCCCGAGTCGATCCTGACCGAGGGCGGGCACCGGATGCTCGCCAACTGGCTGGCCTTCTGTGGCGCCGCACCGGCGGAGGCGCTGGTGCGCGAGCTCGAGGACGAGGTGGCGTCCGCTGTGCACGCCGCTACGACGCGAAGTTCAGCGTGATCCTCGAGTCGTAGTTCACGCCCGTTCCCGGCGCCGGGCTCTGGTTCACGACGGCGTTGGTGCGTTGGCCGCTGTTCTGCACGTCGGCGCCCTTGTCGAGCGCCCCCGTCCAGCCCAGTGCCCGCAGGCGGGGCTCGGCGTCGGTCCAGAACATGCCGGTCAGGTCAGGCATCACGAACTGATTCCCACGCGACACCTGGATCTGGATCACCGTGTCCTGGGCAATCGTTTGGCCCGCACCGGGCTCCAGGCCGACCACCTGCCCGGCGGGCGTCGTGCTGTCGACCTCCACCGGGACGTTCTTGGTGAACCCGGACGCGTTCAGGATCTGCTGGCACACCTCGATCGTCTGGCCGATGCACTCGGGCACGACCGCCGTCGCGGGACCCTTACCCACCACGATGGTGATCTCGTTCGTGATCGCCGACGTCTGGTTCGCCGGCGGCACCGTCGACAGCACGCGGTCTCGTTGCTCGGGGAGCGATGCCGAGGTGGTCTGCCGGAAGCGTTCGAAGCCCGCATCCGTCAACCGCGCAACCGCGTCGGAGTAGCTCAACCCTGAAACGTCGGGCACCTCGCGTTGCTCAGGTCCGGTGGAGACATTGAGTGTGATCTCGTCGCCTGCGGCGACGGACGCGTTCGCGCCCGGTTGGGTGTCGATGACGTGATCCGGCGGAACTTCTGAATCCGGCTTCTGCTGGGTGCGGATCGAGAAACCACGGTTCTGCAGCGCGGCGATCGCGTCGGCAGAAGGCTGCCCCGTCACGTCAGGCACCTGCACTTCGCGGGTTTCGCCGCCGAACATGTTGATGCCGATCGTGACGACCACGGTCAGCACCGCCAGCACGGCGACGGCGATCAGCCATCGGCCCAGTGACCCGCCGCGCTCGCGCTCCTCGTAGCGAGGCTGATGCTCGCCGGCGGGATCGATCGGCTCTGTCCGGTGGTGTGTGGGCGCGGCGGCGAGCATGGACGTGCGTTCGGCGTCGGTGAACACCTTGGGTGCGTCCGGTGCTTCGCCGCTGTGCACCTTGACGAGATCGGCGCGCATCTCCGCGGCCGTCTGATAGCGGTTGTCCGGGTTCTTGGCCAGCGCCTTGAGCACCACCGCGTCGAGTTCGGGGGAGATGTCGGAGTGCCGCTGCGACGGCGGCACCGGATCCTCGCGGACGTGCTGATACGCGACGGCCACGGGGGAGTCACCGACGAAGGGCGGCTCACCGGTGAGGAGTTCGTAGAGCACGCAGCCCAGCGAGTACACATCGGAGCGGGCGTCGACCTTGACGCCGCGGGCCTGCTCGGGGGAGAGGTACTGCGCGGTGCCGATCACCGCGGCGGTCTGCGTGACCGGATTGCCCGCATCGGCAAGCGCCCGCGCGATGCCGAAGTCCATCACCTTCACCGCCCCGGCCTTGCTGATCATGATGTTGGCCGGTTTGACGTCACGGTGGATGATGCCGTGCTGGTGACTGAAGTTCAGCGCCTGGCAGGCGTCCGCGATGACCTCGATGGCGCGCCGCGCCGGCATCGGTCCGTCGCTGTGCACGATGTCGCGCAATGTCACACCGTCGACGTACTCCATGACGATGTAGGGCAGCGGTCCCGTGGGCGTGTCGGCTTCACCGGTGTCATAGACCGCGACGATCGCGGGGTGGTTCAGGGCAGCCGCATTCTGGGCCTCCCGACGGAAACGAAGATAGAAGCTCGGGTCGCGGGCCAGATCTGCGCGCAGCACCTTGATCGCGACATCGCGGTGCAGGCGCAGGTCGCGGGCCAGATGAACTTCGGACATGCCGCCGAAGCCCAGAATCTCGCCGACTTCGTAGCGGTCGGAAAGGTGCTGTGGGGTTGTCATCGCACTATCTGTTCTGAAGCGTGCAGCATCACCGACGGTGATGCCTCGTCAACGGGTCGGGATACCCAATTTCGGTCGGGTACATGATCGCGTGTCGCCGGCGGAGCTGCGCCCGGCGTCTCCGGCGGGGCCCCCGGGGCGGAAGTCTGGCTGCTGGGTGTCTCGGTGATGGTGGTGGGAGCGGGGCGGTCCCTGCGGTCCTGAGCGTTGAGGACGATCAGGATCGCGATGACGATCGCCAGGGCGCCGAGCACACCCGCGGCCCACAGCAGCGCCCGCTGACCCGACGAGAACGTCCGTCGCGCAGGCTGGGGCGACCGGTGGTGACTGCCCGTCGCCCGCGTTCGCGACGTCGGCGCCGGCGCACGGCCGGTCGCCTCCGGTGGCCTGTTGGCGATGGCGGGCGGCACCGCGGCCGGCGCGGCACGGCCGATGGATGGCGCGGCGTTCGGCCGCGGGGGCCTGCGGCCGGCACGCACGGCGGCGACGGCGTCGGCGAACGGCCCACCGGACTTGTAGCGCATGCCGGGGTTCTTCACGAGCGTGAT
Organism: Mycolicibacterium iranicum; assembly: GCF_001650495.1. Taxonomy (GTDB): domain Bacteria; phylum Actinomycetota; class Actinomycetes; order Mycobacteriales; family Mycobacteriaceae; genus Mycobacterium; species Mycobacterium iranicum_A. The sequence goes on from NZ_LWCS01000002.1 coordinate 297,533, forward strand.
CTCGATCAGCTCCCGCACATTGGGCGGGAGGTCCGCGGGCAGCGGGGGTGGGGTCTCCTTGATGTGCTTCATGGCCACCGTCAGTGCACCGTCACCGGTGAACGGCCTCTTGCCCGACACCGCTTCGTACCCGACGACGCCGAGCGAATAGACATCGCTGGCCGCGGTGGCGTCATGGCCGAGAGCCTGCTCGGGCGCGATGTACTGCGCGGTGCCCATCACCATGCCGGTCTGGGTGACGGGCGCGGCGTCGACGGCCTTGGCGATGCCGAAGTCTGTCAGCTTCACCTGACCGGTGGGCGTGATGAGGATGTTGCCCGGCTTCACGTCGCGGTGCACCAAACCCGCGGTGTGGGCGACCTGAAGCGCGCGGCCCGTCTGCTCGAGCATGTCGAGAGCGTGCCGCAGCGAGAGCCGACCGGTCCGCTTGATCACCGAGTTCAGCGGTTCACCGTTGACCAGCTCCATCACCAGGTAGGCGGTACGTCCCTCGCCGTCGATGTCGGTCTCGCCGTAGTCGTAGACGCCCGCAATCCCGGGATGGTTGAGCATCGCTACGGTGCGCGCTTCGGCGCGGAACCGCTCGACGAACTCGGAGTCGGTCGAATACTCGGCTTTGAGGACCTTGATGGCGACGCGACGGCCAAGCCGTGAATCGATCCCTTCCCAGACCTGGCCCATGCCGCCCGTGGCGATCAGCCGCTGCAGGCGATAGCGACCGGAGAGGGTGACGCCGACTCTTGGGCTCATTTCTCGCCTCCGGCGAGGTGGCTCATGTTCTCGCCTCCGGCGAGGTGGCTCATGTTCTCGCCTCCGGCGAGGTGGCTCATGTTCTCGCCTCCGGCATGGCGGCTCATGAGGCCTCCTGGAGCGCGGCCGCGATCGTCGCGCGCCCTATCGGCGCGGCCAGCTCACCGCCCGTAGCCGAGAGGCGGTCCCCGCCGTTCTCGACGAGCACCGCGACCGCGACTTTGGGTGCCTGAGCGGGTGCAAAGGCGATATACCAGGCATGCGGCGGCGTGTTGCGCGGATCCGTGCCGTGCTCCGCAGTGCCGGTCTTGGATGCGATCTGCACGCCGGCGATGGCTCCCTTCTGCTGAGTCACCTGCTCGGCGGCGACCATCAAGTCCGTAAGTGTATCTGCGACCTGTTCTGGCACCGCCCGCTGCTGTTCAGAGGGGGCGGTGGTGGCGATGTTCGCCAAGTCGGGGCCTCTCAGGCTGTCGACCAGGTAGGGGCGCATCGTGACGCCCTTGTTCGCGACGGTCGCGGCGACCATCGCGTTCTGCAGGGGCGTCAGAGCGACATCCTTCTGTCCGATGCTGGACATACCGAGAGCGGCGTCGTCGGCGATCGGGCCGACCGTGGATTCGGCCACTTGCAGCGGGATCGTCGGGGCCAGTGCGCCGACGCCGAACCCGAGTGCGGTCGAGCGCAACTCGTCGCCGCCGGTGTCGATGCCGAGCTGCACGAACGACGTATTGCACGAGTGCGCGAAGGCGTACTCGAGCGTCGTGGTCGGTCCCGCCCCGCAGGGTGCGCCGCCGAAGTTCTCCAGCGTCGCCGTGCTGTTGGGCAGCGGGATCTGTGGGGCCGCGGTCAACTGCGTCTGGGGTGTTGCTCCTGCCTGAAGCGCCGCCGCGGTGGTGATCACCTTGAACGTCGAGCCGGGCGGGTAGGTCTCCGAGATGGCGCGGTTCAGCAGCGGCGAGTCGGGGTCGTCCCGCAGCCGCTGCCACGCCTCGGCCTGTTCACCAATGTCGTGGGTGGCCAACAGATTTGGATCGTAGGACGGGGCGGACACCAACGCGAGAATCTTTCCGGTCGACGGCTCCAGCGCGACCACGGCGCCCTTGCACGGCCCGTTGCAGCCGTCCTCCATCGCATCCCACGCGGCCTGCTGGACCTCAGGATTGATGGTGGTGGCCACGTTGCCGCCACGGGGGTCGCGCCCGGTGAAGAAGTCGGCCAGTCGGCGGCCGAACAGGCGCTGATCGGAGCCGTTGAGAATCGTGTCCTCGGCCCGTTCAAGTCCGGTGCTGGAATAGCTGAGCGAATAGAAGCCCGTCACGGGCGCATACGTCATCGGATTCGGATACACGCGCAGGAAACGGAACCTGCCCTCGGTCGACACCGAATAGGCCAACAGCTGCCCGCCCGCCGAGATCTGGCCGCGCTGACGGGAGTACTCGTCGAGAAGCACGCGCTGATTACGCGGATCCGACCGCAACCCGTCGGCGGTGAAAACCTGGGTCAGGGTGGCATTGGCCAACAACAGCACGATCGAAGCCATGATCATGACGGAGATTCGGCGCAGTGAGGTGTTCATACCTTCTGGATCACCTCGGTGCTGGCTCCCGCGATGTTGCCCACCGGAAGCCCCTTGGTGACGATGGGTCTGCGCGCCGAGTGCGAGATGCGGACAAGGATCGCCAGCAGCAGATAGTTGGCCACCAGAGACGATCCGCCGTAGGACATCCAGGGCGTGGTCAGACCCGTCAACGGAATGAGCTTTGTGACACCGCCGACGACGATGAAGAGTTGAATGGCCAGCGTGGCCGCCAAGCCCGCTGCCAACAGCTTGCCGAAGCTGTCACGGACCGCTATCGCCGTGCGCAGCCCGCGGATGATCACGATGGTGTACAGCATCAGAACAGCCGAAAGCCCAACCAGGCCAAGCTCTTCCCCGATTGCAGCGATGATGAAGTCGGTGGACGCGGCGGGAACCGTGCCGGGTTGCCCGTTGCCGAGACCGGTGCCGAAGATGCCGCCGGTCGCGAAGCTGAAGAGGGACTGGACCATCTGATAGCCCGCGCCGTCGGGGTCGGCGAACGGATCGCGCCACGTCTCGACGCGCACGCGCACGTGGTCGAATGCGTAGTAGGCGGCGACGCTGCCGGCGGCGAAAAGCCCGAGGCCCAACACAACCCAGCTGAACCGCTCCGTGGCGATGTACACCATCACCAGGAAGGACGCATAGAGTAACAGCGACGTGCCGAGGTCCTTTTCGAAGATCATCACGCCGATCGACGCGATCCAGGCGGCCAGTAGCGGCGCAAGGTCGCGGGGGCGGGGAAGGTCCATTCCGAGGACGTGCTTGCCGGCGCTGGTGAACAGGCTGCGCTTGGAGACCAGGACTGCGGCGAAGAAGATGAGCAGCAGGATCTTCGAGAACTCTGCGGGCTGAATCGAGAAGCCCTCGAACTGAATCCAGATCTTGGCGCCGTTCTGCTCGGACATGCTTCGAGGCAGGACGGCCGGGATCGCCAGCAGGATCAGCCCGGTCAGGCCGCACACGTAGCCGTACCGCGACAGCATGCGATGATCGCGCAGGAAGATCACGATCGCGGAGAATCCGAGAACGCCGACGAGGGTCCACAGCATCTGCTGATTGGCCGTGCCACCCAGACCCTGGGCCAGTGGCTGCCCCTCGGCCAGGTCGAGGCGGTGGATCATGACCAGTCCCAAGCCATTCAGCAGAGCCACCACGGGGAGCAGCAGAGGATCGGCGTACGGGGCGAAGCGTCGGACCGCCAGATGGGCACCGGTGAAGAGTGCAAGGTAGGCGACGGTGTACTGGACGAGGTCCCAGCGCAGCCCTTGTTCCTGGTTGGCCTCGACGAGTAGGAGCGCGATGGTGGTGATCACCGCGGCGAAGCCGAGGAGAAAGAGCTCGGCGTTGCGGCGGTTCGGTAGCGCTGGAGTCACCGCGACGACAGGCTGCGGCTGGGTGGTCATGAGACTTCCCGGCAGTTCGTTCCCGGCTCAGGTGGTGGGGGAGGGAGTGCCGTCACCGTCGGCGACGGTGAAGGTGACGGGGATGGTGCCGGCGAACCGGGCGTCGGCGATGCAGGGCTTGGTGAGGGTGCCGGAGCGGCACCCGAGGTGCGCGGTGTGGCCGGCGGTGTGCTGGTCGGATTGGCGCTCGGCCCAGGCGTTTCCGGGGCGCCAGACCTCGCCGTGGTGGTGGCGCCGGGGAGAGGCGCTGGACGTGGCGACGGTGCCGGCGAGGCCGTCGACGTCGGCGCCGGAGGGGCGCACACCGGAAGCACGGAGCTGCGGGAGAGTTCCTCGATCTGGCTGATCGCTTCGTCGAGGGAGCCCGATGGGAGACCCGCGATGACCTGTGCCCGCTCGGGGGGACGCATGTCGCCGACGCTGAGGAGCCGGCAGTCCAGATTGCCGCCGGCTTGCCCGGCGCTGATGAGGGAGAGTTCGTTGCGGTTGTTCAGACATCCGAGGAGGTAAGGCTCCTGCAAGGCGACTCCGAGGAAGGAGCCCTGAACACCCCGCATGATCGAGACGGTGCCGTCGTGCTCGCTGACGTAGTAGTTGTTCCGCACGATCTCGCGACCGACTGCCAGGCCTGCCAGCACCACCAGGACCAGCACCGCCGCGGCGATGATCATGCGCCGCCGCGACCGGGGGCGCGGTGGCGGCTCTTCAGGTTGCGGTACAACGCGTTTGGCGGCGTTGCGTTTCGGATTGAACGCCGACGCGCGGCCCGCGGCGGTGTTCGGTGGCGCGCTCTGATCGTCGTCGCCCGATACGGCACCGGCCAGGATCGGCTGCGTCTGCCCGTAGTCGTAGTCGACGACGTCGGCCACCACCACGGTGACGTTGTCCGGTCCGCCGCCGCGCAGCGCCAATTCGATGAGGCGGTCCGCACTTTCGGCGACGTCCTCGATCTGGAGCGCCTCGGCGATGGTTTCCTGGCTGACAGGATCGGAGAGACCGTCGGAGCAGAGCAGATAGCGATCGCCGGCGCGGGCCTCACGCATGATCAGCGTGGGTTCGACCTCATGGCCGGTGAGCGCGCGCATGATCAGCGAACGCTGCGGATGGCTGTGCGCCTCCTCGGCGGTGATTCGACCCTCGTCGACCAGGGTCTGAACGAAGGTGTCGTCCTTGGTGATCTGGGTGAGCTCACCGTCGCGCAGCATGTAGCCGCGCGAATCGCCGATGTGCACAAGGCCGAGGCGATTCCCGGCGAACAGGATCGCTGTCAGCGTGGTGCCCATGCCCTCGAGTTCGGGGTCGGCCTCCACATGTGCGGCGATCGCCGAGTTTCCTTCGCGGACCGCGGAATCGAGCTTGCTCAGCAGATCACCGCCGGGCTCGTCGTCGTCGAGATGTGCGAGCGCGGCGATCACCAGCTGCGAGGCCACCTCACCGGCGGCATGACCGCCCATGCCGTCGGCGAGCGCGAGCAGACGCGCCCCCGCGTACACGGAATCCTCGTTGTTGGCGCGCACCAACCCCCGGTCGCTACGGGCCGCGTATCGAAGTACGAGCGTCACGGGCGCAGCTCGATCACCGTCTTGCCGATTCGCACCGGTGTGCCCATCGGAACTCGTACCGCTGTCGTCACCTTCGCCCTGTCGAGGTATGTGCCGTTCGTCGATCCTAGGTCCTCTACATACCACTCCGGACCCCGTGGCGAGAGTCTGGCGTGGCGCGTTGAGGCGTAATCGTCGGTCAGCACGAGAGTGGAATCATCGGCCCGGCCGATCAGCACGGGTTGGGTTCCCAACGGTATGCGGGTGCCTGCGAGCGCACCCTCGGTCACCACCAGCTGGCGGGGCACCGTCCTGCGTTGCCGACTGGGCAGCAGTGATCCGCGCAGCGCCAGCCCGCGACGAACCATTACCGCGCCGGTCGGCGCGTAGATGTCGGTGCGCAGGATGCGCAGCACCGACCAGATGAACAGCCACAGCAGCAACAGGAAGCCGACACGGGTCAGCTGCAGAACAAGCCCCTGCATCTGACGTCCTCTCCGTCCCGTCCTTTCGGCACCGCCACATTACTGGGGCGTCGAGGCCAGTCCTCAGTGAACGCGGACGATGATCTCGGAGTGTCCCAGCCGGATGACGTCGCCGTCGGCCAGCTGCCACTCTTGCACCGGAGCGTTGTTCACTGTCGTGCCGTTGGTGGAATTGAGGTCTGACAATAGCGCGACCTGACCGTCCCAGCGGATCTCCAGGTGGCGTCGTGACACACCCGTGTCCGGAAGTCGGAACTGAGCGTCCTGCCCGCGGCCGATCACATTGGCGCCTTCACGCAGCTGATAGGTGCGCCCGCTGCCGTCGTCGAGCTGCAGGGTGACGGTGGCACCACCCGGGTACTCGCCCTGGCCGGCGCCGTAGCCGCTGTAGCCGCCCTGCTGGGCCGGGGCACCATATCCCTGGTCCCCGTAACCCTGCTGGTCGCCGTAGCCCTGGTCTGCGTAACCGGCAGGGGCCTCGCCGTAGCGACCGTAATCAGGCTGGGCGTAGTCCTGGCGGCCGTAGGACTGCTGGCCGTAACCGCCCTGTTCGGGGTAGCCACCCTGATCGGGGTAGCCGCCGCGATCGGGGTAACCGCCCTGGCGTCCGTAGTCATAGTCGTTGGAGGGGGCGCCGTAGCCGGGTTGCCCACCGGGCGGAGGTCCGTACCCCCCGGCAGCAGGACGCTGCTCGTAGGACTGCGGGGGATAGTTGCCCGAAGGAGGACCGTAGCCCGCGGGCGGACGCTGCTCGTACGACGGCGGCGGCGGGTAGCCACCCTGGTCGGGGTAGCGGCCCTGCTCCGGATAGCCACCCTGCTCCGGGTAGCCGCCACGGGGCGGGTAACCGTGTTCGCCCTGCGGCGGGTAGCCCGGCTCAGCGGGCGGATAGCCGCGCTGATCGTCGCCGCGGTTGTAGCCTTCGTTCTCCGTGCGGTTGTAATACTCGTCTTCGGGCCGACCCTGTCCCTGGCCGGCGCGGTAGCTCGGATTGTCGGTCATCGCTGGTACTCCTGGTTCTGCGTGGGACGTGACGTCTCGTGGGGGTGGAGCGGGTTCGACTGTGGTCGCGTCGGGATTGACCGCGCCACGCGCGCGAAACTGTCCGGTGTGCAGGCTGGGTGACTGCTCGAATCTGACGACCACATCACCATACGTTTGCCGTCCCTGCTCATGGATGTATCCCTCCAAGTGCTTGGCGAAGGTGGTCGCGGTGATGTCCGGGTCGGCGATCACTTTGTGATAGTCAGGCACACTGAGGGTAATGACGTAGTCGTTCGGGGCCAAAACGTGCCCGCCGTGCAGTTCGCGGGCACCGATGTCGGCCTCGCGGCGAAGCAGCGACTCCACTTCCTGCGGGACGATCGATCCTCCGAACACGCGGGCGAAGGCATTGCCGACCGAATCCTCAAGCTTGCGCTCGAAGCGGCCGACTAGTCCCATGACCCCGATCGCCTCCCTCTCTATGTGCAGGGCTTTCGCCCCCGTCTTGTCGGCCACCAGCGTGTCGGCTGGCAGCGATGCTCCCATGCATGCTATCGGCCGTGTGTACCCACCAGGCACAAGCAAATCTATGAGAATCGCATCGGCGCAGGTCACAGACCCGTCTCGCCGGGTTTTGGAGATGGTGGGGGTGCGCCAGTACGGTTGGGAAGTGGGGTTGCCTGCGTGATAGGCTCCCCCGGTTGTTTCGGGCGAGTGGCGGAATGGCAGACGCGCTGGCTTCAGGTGCCAGTGTCCTTCGGGACGTGGGGGTTCAAGTCCCCCTTCGCCCACCACGACGAGTTCTACGAACTCCAGGCGCTTAGGTCACGATCCAGAAATGGGTCGTGACCTTTGTGTTTGGTGGGGTTGGTCGAAGTGATGTGGATTCAGCGGGGCATAGGGGACCTGCTGTCGGCGAATCCCTGACAACGCAGACCGGTTCTCAGGTCAACAGCCTTGCGAGTTGGTCAGAACGTAGCGAGCCCCTCGGCGTTCGCCTTGGAGAGTTAGGCGCCGGTCGTCGACCAGTCGCTTCAACGTTGCGCGCGCTTGTACCGGAGTCGTCTGGCAGAGCAGGGCGGCCTGGCTCCGATTGATTGATCCGTACGCGCTGACGTAATCAAGGACCATCCGCTCCTGTTGCAGTGGGTCAACCCCTTTGACACGAACGTTGGGGAATGCGGTCCTGCGCCAGGGCGCTAGGCGTTCGGCGAGGTCCTTGCGGGTGCGCTCGCGGCGTCGGGGGCCAGTTCGTCGAAATCGTAGGCCACGGGCTCGGCCGGGGCGTTCTCGACAGGGGGAGTAGAACACCATAGTAGGTGACATGTCCCGGAATAACGTGTCATGTCACGTAGTTGTGGGAACTGAATCGCAACAAGCGTTTTAGGACTACAGGAGGACGAGATGGCTCAGCTTGAAGGAAAAACAGCACTGATCACCGGCGGCACATCCGGCATCGGTTATGCGACGGCGCGAGCCTTCGCCGACGAGGGCGCCAAGGTGTTCATCACCGGGCGCACCCAACAGCGCGTCGACGCCGCCGCGGCGTCACTGGGTTCCGGTGTCGTCGGTATTGCCAGCGACGTCACCCGCACCGAGGATCTGGATCGACTTGTCCGAGCGATCCGCGACGCAGGTGCCAGCCTCGACATCGTTTTCACCAACGCCGGCAGTGGCGAGTTCGCCACGCTGGAGGACGAGACACCCGAACACCTCATCGACACGTTCAACCGCAACGTGGGCGGGACGGTGTTCACCGTGCAGAAGGCGTTGCCGCTACTCAATCCCGGTGCCTCGATAATTCTGTCCGGCTCCACCGCGGCCACCAGGGGTACCCCGGCATTCGGCGCCTACGCCGCGGCAAAGGCTGCTATCCGGTCCTTCGGCCGGACCTGGGCCACCGAACTAGGCGAGCGTGGCTTCCGGGTCAACACAGTCACACCCGGTCCCATCTTGACCGAGGGACTCACCGAACTGGTGCCTGACAAAGACGAGCGGCAGGCGTTCTTCGACGGTCTGGCGACGAACCCGATGAAGCGGATAGGTGATCCTGCCGAACTGGCCGCCGTGGCGGTATTCCTCGGCTCCGATGCGAGCAGCTTCATGACAGGTGCAGAGATCTTCGTCGACGGGGGTATGAATCAGGTCTAGCTAAAGTCGGGACGCGGCAAGGTGCCCTCGCGCAACAGACTCTCGTGTACAACGGCGAGGATGTCGGCGAGGGCATTCTCGTGCTCGGGATCCAAATCGGCAAAGAACGCCCGGCGCACCCACTCAGCGTGCACCGGGGCGGCGCCGGCGAGCCGGTCCCAGCCTTCGTCGGTCAGGACGACGACAGTCCCGCGCCCGTCGGTGTCACAGGTTGTGCGCTCGACCAGGCCGCGGCGTGCCATCCGCATCAGGTGGTGAGAAACCCGGCTGCGTTCCCACCCGATCACCGTGGCCAGCGTGGTCAGCTGCAGGCGGCGATCCGGTGCGCGCGAGAGCGTACTGAGTACCGTGTAGTCGTAGAGCGAAAGGCCGCACTCGGTGCGCAGGTGATGGTTCACCTCGTACTCGAGCTGGTGATAGACCCGCATAAAGTTCAGCCAGGCACGCTGCTGTGTCGGTGTTAGCGGGTACTCGCCGGAATGAGTCATCGTGCATCACGGACAAGCATGCTGCCCATCTAAGCAAACTCAACCCCGATACGCGGTTTCGGTGATTCTCCGTGTCATTCGCCCCCGCTCGAGAACCGCCATCCATAAGCGACTCCGGCAAGTGAGGAGAGTTGCCATCCGGGGCCGACTGCTCTGCTGCCGCCGAAGACCGCACAGCCTCGTCCAGGGATCGACCACACGCATCGACCACGAACGCCGCACCACGCGTGATTACAGAGACAAGATCTGAGCCGTCCCCATTCTCTGCAATCGAGACAGACCCCACTGCGTGCTGATCCGCCTCGTCGGTGCGCCAAGAACTTGCTGGTTTCGTCAGCGTCACCGCATATTTTGCATGCCGCGGCACTCCAGGCGCTGTGCGCTGCGGTGAATATCTCTGCAGCGCAGGCCTGTTCGAGCGCCGTGGCGCCAGATAGCGCGCCGGGCTTGGGGATCAGCGCTTCGAGGTCCGCGACAAACGGGTGTCCGCTCCCGCAGATGCGGCACGATCCATTGCCGCGGTACTGGCGAAGTTCAACCTCAGCGAAGTGCATCTGGTGGGACACTCCTACGGAGGGTGGCCAGCCCGTCATGCGGCGGCGGAAACACCCCATCGCTTTGCGACTCTGACGCTGGTCGACCCGGCCGCGTGGGTGCTGAGCAACCCACCAGCCGGCAGCCGGAGACAAAATCGAACGCGCCCAGGTCCTCCCGTTGGCCTCGGGGACCTGCTGGCGAACTAATCCTTCTCGCGCAGGACTGTCGCCTCGAGCAGGCGCTGCACGCCCTTCGTCGCGGATTTGTTGACGGCCGTCGCGGCCCGTTGCAGCGCGCCGGGCGGCTTCGCGAGGTGCACCCGCACCTCGTCGCCGACGCTGACCACGCCGGGCCTCGTCACGTCGGCGTACACGCCGAGGAATCGGTTGGTGCGGTCGGCCAGCTGCCGGGTGATGCCTTTGTCGAGTTCGACGTCGGGTTGCGGTCGGGTGGGCACCACGCATCGGATCGTCGGAATCGTCACGTGCAGCCGCACCGTTCCGACATCCAACTCGCCACCCACCCAGCCGGTTTCGGGGAATTCACGTGCGGTCTCGCCGGCGTCGACAAGCACGTTGGGGCGAAACCTCCGGGCGTCATATCCCTGGTCGTCTGGCGCCAGATCCCGCAGGCTCGCGGTCGTCATCAGGTGCACCGGGCTGAGATCGTAGAACGCGCCCGGCGGCGTCGAGAACCGGGCCAGCGTGACGATGTCCTTCGTCGAGAACACCGACGTGTCGGGGAGCGCCTCGGTCTCGCCAAGGCCAAAGTCCTTGCGCACCTGAGAGGCTCGAAAGTTGGCTAACGAGTCCGATACCGTCATCCGGTGCTGACTGGTGTCGCCGACCGGAGGCAACGCCACCAGACGCATCGACCTGCCGACGAGCTCGGAGAGCGCGTCGTGGATCGCCGGGTCGTCGCTGGCCAGATCGCGCCCGTCGGGGAACGTCACGACGACACCCGGGACGTTGCCCGGACCCGCATCGGCCGCCGGCTCGTCGGCGTAGCGCGCCGTGCAGCCCAGGAGAGCCGGAACCCGCCGCGCTGAGGCGGTGACACCGCGCTCGACGTCGCGGACTGCCCACAGCCGATCGGCGTGAACGCCCCGACGATCGATCCGCACCCGGTCGACACAGCTGCCGCCCATAGATTTGACGGGGAAGCGCCACAGTTGCGCGATCCTCATCGGCCACCACCTGCTTTTCCGGTTGGACGCCCCGTCGGTGAAACGACCTTAGCAAGTATGTACAGCATGGCTATTGATCGACCGATCACCCGCAGACCATCGCCGCTGTGGGTGCTCCCGGGCAGGGCAATGTGCCGTACGAACACCTCGCCGGCACCGTCTCTGCCGAGGGCAGCAATGTCTGGGACGGTCCGAACCCGCCGGCAGGGTCGGGCCGCACCGTGTGCGGCAACGACATGTTCACCCGCATCCCCACCCGCTGCTAGCCGCGGGGCGATCTCGGACCAAGCGGTACCTGCAGCACGTCCCCCTTGAGGCCCCGTTACCCGCCCCGGATCTCGTCGGTGATCTCGACCCCGCCGCTCTTCCGGTGGTCGTTCATGTTTCGGCACTCCCCGAAGATCCGGACGCCACCGCGTTCGGGGTAGTTGCCGGGGCTGACCACCGCCCACACATTGCCTTGGTGGACGGCGTCACCGGCGGTGTGGATCCCTGGCGGGGTTCCCGCCTCCCACCCGGGCTGCGCCGCGACGGTGGAAGCCACCTGCTTGCTCATGTCCACGTTGTCGGTGCCCGGCGGAACAACGAACGCGAGGTCGACGCGACTGCGGTACGGAGGCTCGCCCTGGTCGTTGCACCACTCCCAGCCGTAGCTCGCATACGTGATGTCCAGATCGGCGGCCTGCACGATGGCCTTGGCGGCGTCGACCACCTGGGCGCGTGATTCCTCGTCGGAGATCGGGGTCGGCTCCGGCCGGTCTTGCTTGAACGGGAACATGTCCGAACATCCTCCTGTCGCGGGCAGTGCGGTGACGAGTAGGAGCAGCAGCGCCGCGGTGCGGCGCCTGGTCATGAAATTCATCGGCATTGGTCACTCATTGTGCGGGGCGGTCCCATTCGGGGTCGTAGATCATCGGTGTCTCGACCGAAAGATGGGGCAGTGGTACTTCCCCGAAGATCGGCACGTCGAGATTCTGCGGCGTAGCCAACGACACTTCGGTGCGCGGTTGCGCCAGCAGGCCCAGATCGCCGAGGCCGTCGCCGTTTCCCGTCACGATCTGGGTCATGCTCCGCAGCGACTCGCTGCCGGAGGTGTAGTAGTACGAATGGTCGGAAGGGTCGATCATGTCGGCGCCGGGCACCTCGGCCCGGAACCGTGTCGCGCCGAAATCCTCGAAGGCCGGGTCGGCGCCGAGTCCGGCCGAGGGCCCAATCATGTTGCCGAGCGACTCGTTCAGTTCATTGGGCAGAGTGTTGCCCATCTGACCCAGCCAGCCGACGGGATCGGTGGATGCGTCGCCGATGTAGACCTGGCCGCCGCCGACGTTGAAGTCGCCTGCGTTACGGGCGACGTCGGTGCCCGGGCTGCCCAGCAGGATCGCGTCGTTGGCCTGCAAGCCGCTGTTGGCGAACGCGTCCGCGACCGTCGTCGAGCCGTAGGAATGGCCTGCGACGGTGAGGTGCTGAGGTACCCCCGGTTCGTGAGTCACGTTGAGGCTGTTGACATCCCACGCCAGCGCGTCCCCGCCGGCGCGGGCGAGGCCGGTGTTGGCGATGTTCGGGTCGGTGAAACTCTCCGGGGTGTCATAGCCCATCCAGGAAATGACCGCAGTAGGCTCGCGAGGAGCCGCGTCCCGAGTTTCGTCGAAAAGGTTGATGGCGTCATTGTGGCCGTCGGAGAGCCAGCCGTCGCGGACACTGGCGCTGGTGCCAGGAACGATGACGGCGGTGTTCACAGCTTTGTCGGGGTTGCCGATCGCGACGGCCGCGCGCCCCTTGCCGTCGAAGGCCTGCGGGTCGTAGGCCCACAGCATCGTCGGACGCCAGTTCTCACGCATCCGCTCCTCGGCGGTGACGTCGCTGTAGCGCCGGGGCTGCCCGTCCGGACCCGTGAGCTCGTTGGCACCCGTCATCTGGTGGATCAGGCCCTCTTGGGTCTTCTTCGCGTTGTGGTACTGCGTGATGTCGTTCTCGGAGAGCCCGTACCGGCCGGGGTTGGCGGTCACCTCGTCGGCGGACACGTTGTTGGCCCTGGCGGCGTTCTCCACCCGGTCGAGGTCGTCGTCCATCACTGCCACGTTGATGGGATCGCGGGCATCGGCGGGAATTCCGTTGAGATTGCCGAGAGTTGGCGGATGCTCGGCAATCAGCTCCTGCTGTTGTTGCTCGCTGAGCGAGTCCCACCACCTCTTGACGTCGGCGGGGTCGGTGTCCGGCGACGGGATCTGGATGAGCGCTCCGCCGACCTCGACCGGAGGATTCGGAATGTCGACGCCCGCAGCCTGGTCGATCGCCGAGGCGGTGTTCTCGTCGAGGTCGGTGAACAGCCGCAGCATCTCTTTGAGGAAGGTGCTGAGATTGTCGGCGATGCCTTTGAGCAGATCGCCGACCAGCCACTGCTCGGGGGTGACGGTGCCGTCGTCGGCGACTGCGAACCCGAAGCGTTCGGTGGTCGCCACCAGATCCAGCAGCGCGTCGCGCAGTGCGCCCATCTGCAGGCCACCGTTGCGCAGCGCCGACTCCAGGTTCAGCAGGCGGCGAGCGACCCGTTCCTGTTCGGCGATGTCCTTCAGGCCACTGTCGATGGCCGCGGTCGCGGCATCGCCCGACCAGCGGCCTTGGAGGAACGACAGCATCTCCCGCCCGCCGGTGATGACAGCCTGCAGTTCGGAGTGCTTGCCGCGCATGACATCCGCGGCGTCGACGAGTTGGTCGGGCTTCGACGCCCGCACCGTCGATATCGATACCGACAAGTTCCCTCCCAAAGCGGCACTGTCGATCGTTTCATATTGACGTGATGAGACTGCCGTTAGTCTGACGAGCATGGCGGCCGACGCCGGGTGGCAAGCCTTCGACATGCTGATCCGTCATCCAGGCGCGATGGCCTATCAGCTGTGCACCGCTCTGCAGGCAGGCAGCCCGTTGCCGCCTCTGCAGGAACTTCCTGACGAGTGCGTCGCACTGCTGCTCTACCTGGTCCGGACCGCACCGCTACTGTCCTCGCACGAGGCGGCGGTCGCCGCCGAAGCCCGGTCCAGGGGACTCGCCGAGTTTGACGCCGCCGGCTATGTCGAGCCCCCCGACGAGCTCACGACCGTGCTGGACGCGGCATCGGCGGTGTTACTGCGTCAGTGGCAGGCCGGCGGGCCGCCGGATCCCAGGACCTGGCTGCGTGAACTGTCTGCCGCCGAGGCCACCGTGGACGCACTGCCTGCAGACCTACCCCCAGTTCGGCTGCAAGAGATCGCATCCGTCCGCGTGGACCTGGCGAGGGCCGCGGCCCGCATCCACACCGACCTCGGTGACAAGGACGCAGCGTCAGCGGCCTGGCACCGCGCGCTCGGCGCCGCCCGCCCGATCGAGTCGCTCCTGCTGTCCACGGTGCGGCGCTACTGCGAGTGGATCGGCCGCTCCGATCCCGACGAGGCCCTGCAGCAATTTCTCCCGCTCGTCGAACGAGTTCTCAGCGGACCGCCGGACATCCAGCGCGCAGAGATGTTGACCTACCTGACTAGGTTCTATCTCAACCATGGCGACGCGATCGCAGCGCAGGATATGGGGCGCCGCCTCGAACGCGAGTTGCAGCGACTGGGCTTCGCCGACACCGCCTCCGGCGACTATCTCGACGCTCTGCCGGTCTGGGTCTCGGCCGCGCAGCGTCACGTCTCGGACCGCACCGGGGCGCTGGCCGCTGTGCACAGTGCTCTCACCGGGTGGCTGATGATCCATGCCCTGCACGTCCAACTCGGCACGGGCGACGATTCACACCAGGACCGCATGGGACGGCTCGGCGTGCTCTTCGAAGAGATGTCGACGCGTGAACAGGCAGCCGAAGTCAGTGACGGCGAGTTGCTGGCGGCCGCGGCCGCAATGCCGGACGCAACGCCTTCCCTTGTCGCACCTGACTTCTCGGCGGGTCGGGCCGCCGATGAACGGTTCCGGGCGCTCTGTCGGCGATACGACGCGGGCGAGAATTCCGACGAGCTGGTCGAAGGGTGGCGGTCCCTCGCTGCGGATCCGGACTTGGTGCCGAGCTCACGAGCCTGGTCGGCGGTGCGGGCTGCCAAGGCCCTGACCGATCGGCAGCTCTGGGATGCGGCCCGGCCCGACTTACGATCGGCACTTGCCCTGGCGCGCAGCGCCCACGAGCACGACGCGGAGATCCTGGCGTGGCACCTCCTCATCCAGGAGCAGGTGACCCTCGGCGACAACGCGGCCGCATCGCATCTGTGTGGTCAGGCAATAGACCGCGTCGAGGAGGTCCGCAGCCGCATCACCGCGCCGTACCTGGAATCGGCGTTCATGGCGGCTCTCTGCAGCCCCTACATTCTCGGCATCGAGACGGCTCGCCGCTGCGGGGACTGGCAGCTGATGCTCGAGCGCACCGAGTTACTCAGAACACGGGCATTGCAAAGTCCTGCGTCCCGGGTCGATTCCGATGGTCCCCTGCTCGCCGAACTGCGGCAGCTGTCGGCGGAGTTCGTCGTGGCTGCCAACCGCGACGACCGGCGTCTGCAGCGCCAAGCGATCTGGGAACGGCTGCTGATCGGGCGGCAGCACCGCAGGCCCCGCTTCGATCTTGCCACGTTGCAACGCCGCATTTCGGGTCGCGCCGTCGTACTCGCGTACTACTTCCTGGCGGAGAGCACTCTGCTGCGTATCTGTATCACCGGCGATTCGGTTCTGTGCGAGAAGGTTTCGGTAGAGGAACACCCAGCCTTTATCGCCGCTCTCGATGGGCTTGCCTGTGCGACTGCGGGCTCGGAGGACGTCGAACGTCACCTGAGCGCGTTGGCCCCCGAGCTGCTTCCTCCCGCGTTTGCCGCCGAGGTCGATGCCGCACCGCAGGTGATCGTCTGTCCCCACCAGGCGCTGCACCAGGTGCCCTTCGCCGCGTTGCCCTTCGCCGGGGCCACCTTGATCGAACACAAGCCCGTGGGTGCTGTCCCCAACCTCACCTGTCTGCTCGCCGAACCCGCGCCACCATCGTCGACGACGGCGTACTTCGGCATCGCCACCCGATCGGCGTCCGACGAGAACGGTGAATCCAAGCCCGCGTTGCCCGGCGTCGAGCGTGAGATCAGGCAAGCAGCAAAGCTTTTCGGCACACCGTCGAGAACCCTGCTGGGCTCAGCGGTGACGCGGGAGAACGTGGACTCCGCAGACCTCCGCGCGTCGCTCGGATCGGCCCGGGTGGTCCACCTCGCTTTGCACGGCAGCGACGTCGCCGATGCCGACGTGGCCAACGCACCCATGGAGACCAAGTTGTACCTGGCTGACGGACCTGTCGACGGCCTCGACATCATCACCTGGTCGCTGACGGCAGACGTGGTGGTGCTGTCGGCCTGCCACGCCGGCAAGCGAGCGGTGTCGGCACGCGGACTTGCGCGGTTGAGCACCGACACCGTCTACGGACTCCAGGCGGCCTTCCACCAGGCAGGCGCCAAAGCCGTCATCGGGCCGCTGTGGGCGGTCTCCGATCGCGTTGCCCCGGAACTGATCAAGCCGCTGTGCGTCGCCCTCCGGGACGGCCACGACGCGGCGTCGGCGCTGCAACACGCCGTCCGGACGTATCTCGGCGGCACTGTCGGTACGTGGCGTAGTCCTTCGCTGTGGGGCAGTTTCACCCTTGTCGGCTTCTCGCCTGCTGCGTTCGGGCTCAGCCCCCCAGCCAGTTGAGCAGCGCGTCGGATGTTCTGCTCTGACCGAAATAGGCGCAATGCCAGATGCTTTCGTGCCGGTCGAAACCGATACGGCGTTCGGCGGGCACGGGGAAGCCGGCCGCGCCGGCAGCCTCGTACACCCCGTGTGAGGGGACCACGACGTCGTTGGGAAGCATGCCGAAGACGCGGTCGGCAACCCCGTCGGCACCGCGCATCAGCTTGAGCAGTCCGCCCTTGGGTTCGTAATCCGACCCGATCGCGTAGCCGGTGTAAGGCTGCGCCTGTCTCTGCCCGAGTTCGGGCAGCCAATCTTTCCGCGGGTCCATCGCACTCAACCCGGGAAGCGCGCCGACCGCATTGCACCCGATGATCTTCACCACGGTGAGAACCCCGTCCAAGATGTCGGCCACCGTCGAAAGGGGACCGTCGGGAGCGAGGTTGAGCAGGGTCGACATCCGGTCGACGAACTTGGCGTGGCTCTCCACATCCGCCAGGGCTGTGCCCGCATTCGGTGCGCCGACGTGGATGATCTTGCCGACCCGGATCGGGCTGGAATCGATCGGCGCCGCGCACGCGAGGGCGCGGGCGACCAGACCGCCGCGGCTGTGCGTGACCACATCGACGTCGAGCTGGATGCCCGGCGGGACGAATGACAGCAGCGTCGAGGCATTGGCGTGAGGATCCACCGAGAGGCTGGGATGGTCGAAGGAAAAGACGCGGCTTCCGTAGCGGGAACTCAATGTGCCCCAGGCGGACTCGTCGAGTGCACCGAACCCGCCGTGGCTGCTGCTGAAGGTGCCGTGCACGAACAGCAGCGCACGGCCTTCGGCCAGTCGCGACCAGCCGTGTCCGTCGATCGGGGTCAGCGCCGTGCCGTCTGCCGGTCCGATGAACCGGCGTACCCCGGACGGGCGGTTGTTGTTCTCCCACCATTCGGCGATCTTCTGACCGATGTACTCCGCACCCGCCTCGATGAGAGGGAACACCAGCACCGAGAGCAGCTTCTTCCCGATGATGGAGACCAGACCCCGTGTCCCGTCGCTCGGCGCAAGTTCCTGCACGGCAACCGTATCGGCGGGCACGTCGAAGCGCACCAGGTTGGGCATGGAGCCGGGCTGGGGATAGTGCCAACTGACGATGCCCTCTTCGTCGGCGAGGAGCGCCACCTGGATCTGGTCGGGGGTGGGACCGGGCGCACCGACACCGGGAACTTCCAGGCTCAGCAGCGGGCGATCGTCCGTGCCGCGATTGGCTTGTGGACCGACTCCGACGACGGGGGTCGCGGCGATCTCCAGAGAGTGCAGGACGGCGAAGTCTTGCCGATCCAGTGCCGCCACCAAAGTCGGCGTCGCAGCTTCCTCACCTGAACGAGTGCCCAGAACTGCACGCTCAGCCAGCTCTACCGAGCCGACGAGCCCCGGGGCCTGAACGTAGATGTCGGGTCCGAGCGCGATGCGATCGGTGCCGCCGTGAAGTTCGGTCATCGTGTGCTCCGTTCGAGGCGCAGGTCAGGGTTCCCGTAGAACACGTAGGCGATCGCCGACGCGGTGTTCGATTGCGTGGTGTACCGGCGCCGGATCGCACGCATCGCTTCGCCGACGGTCTCGCCCTCGTCAAGGGTTCGCCGGTAGAACTCCAACGCGATGTCGCGCGCCTCCACGTCGTTGACCTTCCACAGCGGGGCGACGAAACCCCGGGTGCCTTCGCGAAGGAACGCTCCGGCCAGACCGCCCAACTGGGTGAGAGTCTCGGCCGGCGCACCCGCCTCGCACGCGTTGAGGAACACGAACGGCCGCTGGCGTGCCAGCAGGTGGAAGCCGCGCACCATCAGCGGATTCAGCCGTGCTCCGCCGGCCAACTTCAATCCGGTGAACTGCTGGTGGTTCACATCGGTTTCGGCATGACCGGCGAAATGCAGCATCGTGGGCAGGAAATCTGCGCCGTCGCGTTGCAGCGTGCACTCCATCAGGGCGGCCACGTCGTCCTGCGAAATCGACACCGAGAGAGCGCCGTAGGACTGCGCGATGGTGTCGGCCTCCTCCTCGGCATGGGGCAGGGCAGCCAGGCCGGCGGCCCCGGTGTATTCGCCCTTGATCACCACCATCGCATCGGCTTCGATGGTCAGCGGTGGCGGAGCGACGGGAATGGCGCCGCCGGGAAGCTGACGGGTGGGCATCGTCCACCGCGACACCTGCCAGAGCTGGCCGAGCGTGGCGCCGTGAGAGAACTCGGGGGGTAGGAGCTCGGGGTGCCGGAGTCGCTCGGGCTCGATCCACGCCAGCTCCCACGGCACCCACGGCTCACTGGTGGTGATCAACAGGCGCGGCTCGTCGCCGGCGTCTTCGGCCCGCCGCCAGACGTTCTCGAACATATCCCAGAACTCGGCGGGAAGGTTGTCGGCGACCTCGTCACCCACCCCTCGGACGGTGGCCGACAACAACGGCCCTGACAGGGTGTTGGGCAGCTGCCGCATCAGTTGCTCGGCGAAGGCCTGTGCCGACCCCTGCGTCAACGTGGTGGTGACCGCACCGGGTCGGACGACGTCCGGGTAGCGGCAGTGGAACCGCCAGTGCACGGTGGCGTCGCCGCCGCGGGTGGTGATGTCGATACTCATGTGGGGGGCTTCGCCGGGCGGCACCTCACCGATCAGCCCGCTGGCTCCAATGGCCGCCCGCTCCGCCGGTTCCGCCGGTGCCTGCGCGACGACTTCGACTGTGGCCCAGGTGCGTCCGACGACGACACCCGCGTACTCGTAGCTGATCTCGAGCATCCGCCTTGCGGCGGCTTCGCCCGGGTCGGCGATGACGGTGAATCGCACCTGGCTGGAGTCGGGATGGTCCCGGTCGACGGTCAGCGTGCGTTCGATGCCGTCGGGGAAGCGGAAACCGAATCCCAGTATTTGCAAACGGAAATCCGGCCTGGGACCGGTGGTGACAAGCACTGGTGGTCCGGCGATCTCCATGTGGTCGGCCGGTTCGGCGGCGAACCCGGCAACGACGGCGAACTCCTGCCCGGGTGAGACTTGTGCGGGTGCGTCGACGTCGGGGTAGGCCCGGAACACCGCCAAGTCCTCCTCGATGAGCTCCGGACCTCTAAGCGTGAGGTCTGCGGTCGGGGGAGCAAACCCGTCGTCGAATGTCGTGAACTCCGGCATCGGTCCGCCACCCCCGAACACCTCGCCAACGTCCCCGCTCGCGATACCGACAACCAGGTCACCGTTGAGGACGATGCCTCCGGGTTCGACTGTGTCGTCACCGAGTTGGAGTGCGAGTGTGTCGGGGGCCTCGTCGAGCCGCAGGGCTGCGAACACTGTGGCGTCGGGATCGTGCGCGGAAAGCCGCGCCCGGACGTCGGCCACACCGAACGTGTAGTACTGAGTCGCACGGCCTGAGTCGTCGACGACGACGACCTCGGCGTCGTCGGGAGAGTGTTCGAGCTGACTCAGACCGGTTCTCACGGTTGAAGCGGCACGGATGATGATCGCCGGTGTGCATTCCATGTGTCCCCCATGACGCTTCGCGCGGCGTCTGGTGTGCGGTCAGATCGCCGGATCGCTCGAAATCGTGATCTGTGAGCACACTAGGTCAGCGATGGCCGCGCGATACCCTAACCAGGTGAACAGCCCGCGGATTCCCGGTGGTGTGGTGCACAAGCTGCCTGCCGATCTACGCACCGCCCTCGCCGGCAACGCGGACGCGCTGGCCGCGTGGAAGGACATCACGCCGCTGGCGCGCAACGAGTTCATCTGCTGGGTGGAGGACGCCAAGCAGGACAAGACCCGCGAGCGACGGATCCGGCGTACCCAGGAGGAATTGGAAGAGGGTATGCGCCGGCCCTGCTGTTGGCCGGGGTGCAAGCACCGCGAACGTACGGGCAAGGCCTAACCATCGCATCAGGTCTCGCGCAGATGCGTCTCAAACGCATTCGCATCGACACCCTCGGCGCTCGGAACTCACAAGCCCTGCAGTTGCGCCAGCGTCAGGTGGGCGATCATGAAGTAGATGATCAGGCCGGTGCCGTCGACGATGGTGGCAATGGCAGGTGCGGAAACCAGTGCTGGATCCAGCCGCAGCTTCTTGAGCAACGGCGGCAGGATCGACGCGATCAACGACGACCAGAGCACGATGGCCGCGATCGTGAGCGCCACACACAGCGTCACCTCTGGGCCCACCCCCAAAGTCCAGGCACGGATCACCGCGGCCAGACCCATCGTCAGCGCGATCAGCATGCCCGTGGACAGCTCTTTGGCCACGACCGACGGGACATCGCGGAACCTGACGTCCCCGGTGGCCAGTGCGCGCACCAGGGTCGTGGTGATCTGCGTGCCGGTGTTGCCACCGGTGCCGATGAGAAGCGGGATGAAGAAGGCCAGCGCGACAACGGCTTCCATCTCCTCCTCGAAGTGCCGCAGCACCGTGCCGGTGTATGCCTCGGCCACGAACAACAGGAGCAGCCAGCCGACTCGCTTGCGCCACAGGTGCCACGGTGACGCCCGCATGTAGGGGATCTCGAGCGGCTGGGAACCACCTTGCCGCTCCGCGTCGGCGGTCGCCTCTTCTCCGGCGAGCTCGGCGGCCGTTGACAGGGTGAGGATGCCGAGCAGCCGCATGTCCGCGTCGACGACGGGCACCGCGACGAGGTGAAGGTCTTCGAGCGCACGGATGGCGTCCTCGACACCGGTCAGGGGCGATACCCAGAGCAGGTCGTCGTTCATCAGCTCCGCAACGACCCTGTCCGCCTCGGCGAGAACCAGATCCCGGAATGCAACGACGCCGACGAGCCGTCCGTGCGAGTCGGTCACATAGATGTAGGCGGTTGTCTCTGTGTCGGCGGCGAGCTCTGCGGCGTGGAGACGCAGTAGCTCGACGGCGTCGGAGACAGTGAGACTGGAGGAGATGGTGAGCGCCTCCGGGTTCATGTGGGCTGCCGCGGAATCCTTGGGCCACTGAAGTACCCGGCGCAGCGTCGCCGCCCGCCTCGCAGGTATCCGAGATAGCACGGATTCACGTGCGGCCGTGGGCATCCCGCGCAGAATGTCGGCGGCATGGTCGGTATCGAGTGCCGAGATCAGTGGAGCCGCGACGGCGGGTTCCATCGCCGACATCGCACGTGCGGCCAGCTCATCGTCGACCGACTCCAGCAGAACCTTGGCGCTCCTCGTATCCAGAACCTCCCCGAGCTTGCCGAGCTCGGCCCTGCTCAGTTTCGCCAACTGGTGGCTGCGTTCTGCAGGCTCCGGAACGGCCTTCAGCCAGTCGTTGAGACCGTCTTGTCCGGGCTCGATAAGAGCTGCCCGCAGGGCTATAGAGGTCTTGGGCGGCATGACACTCCTCGGCTCGAGATGCTGGGCAGATCGTAACGGTCCCGAGACGGTCGCATGACGCACTGTGGAGCGCAGATCAGCGCAGCGCGGCGCGCCCCCTGATCCGGCCGAGCACGATCAACGACACCAGCGTGACGGCCAGTAGAAGGGTGGTGCTGGCCGCCGCCTGAAATACCTGACCGCGATCGGTCAGCCCGAAGATGGTGACCGGCAGCGTTTTCCACGTGGCGGGGTAGACCATCACGGTGGCGCCCAGCTCGCCCATCGACAGAGCGACGGCGAGACCGGCAGCCGCGCCGAGGGCGGGCAGAAGCAGCGGTAGCGTGACCCGTATCAGTACCCGCGCGGGGCTGGCTCCCAGCGACTCGGCGGCCTGACGGTAGGCGGGGTCGAGGCGATCCAGAGCCGCGGAGACGGCGCTGAAGGCGAACGCCAGCACCAGGACGGCGTGGGCGAGGATCACGATCCAGCGAGTCCCGCCGAGCAGCAACGGTTTCGAGTTGAAAGCGATGAGCAGTCCCAGCCCGATCGCGACCGACGGGACAGCGATGGGGAGATGGAACACGGCATCGGTGCTGCGGCGCAGCCAGTCGGGCGCCTCCCGCGCGGCAAGTGCGGCCCAGGTGCCGATGACCAGTGCGAAACCTCCTGCCAAAAAGGCAGTTTGGAGACTCACCGAGAGGCTGGCGAGATCCTCGCCGGACAGCGCGTCCCCGAACCGGGCAAAGCCCAGGTCGGAGGGCAGGGGCCCGGTCCATGAACCTGCGAGCCCCGCCAGCACGACGGTACCCAGCGGCAGGACGAACACCACCAGTACGACGATTCCGAAGATCGCGAGCGCAACCCCTCTACTTCGGGGGCTCCACAGCAGCATCGCCAACCCCCCTTCGGGTTGTCAGTCGGGCGAAGACCACCCGGTAAAGGCCGTACAGCGCGAGTGAAAGCAGGACCTGCACGGTTGCTATCACGGCGGCGCCGGGCAGGTCGAACGTGACGATGCCCCGCGTGTAGATCAGCACCGGCAGGGTGATGACGCCTTTGGCCCCTGTGAACAGCACGATGCCGAACTCGTTGAGTGTCAACAGCAGAACGAGGCTGCCGCCGGCGGCGAGGGCAGGCCAGGCTTCGGGCATGATGACCGTTCTGAGTACCCGCCACGGCGAAGCCCCCAGGCTTGCAGCGACGTTCAGCTGAGCCGCGGGAATCAGCGAGAACGCGGCGAGCAGTGGACGCACCACGAACGGTGTGAAGAAGGTGATCTCGGCAGTGATGACACCCGCCGGGGTGTAGAGAAAGTCGAGCATCGGCGACGAAGAGCCGGTGATGGCCGAGATCGCCGCGTTGACCGCGCCGGCGCTTCCGTAGAGGAACGTGAACGCCAGGGTGATGAGGAAGGACGGCAGCGCCAGCACCGTGTCGATCAGGCGTCCGACCACCGCCGAGCCGGGGAACGGGACGAAAGCGAGCACGATGGCCAGGAATGTGCCGAGGATGAGGCAGCCGAGAGTGGATGTCGCCGCGATGGCGACCGTGCGCCACAGCGCGTCGCGGAACATCTCCGAGCCGAGGACCGCGCCCCACGACCCGTCTACCGACGATTCCATGAACACCCGCACCAGCGGGTAGAGCACGACCAGCAGAACCAGCAGCAGCGGTGGCAATACCCACAGCCAAGCCGTCGACCGCGGCGCGGCTCCGGTCGACGGCGGAGGTGTGGTTTCGGGCCGCTCCAGAAGACCTGTCATGCCGCGGTGCCCGGCGACACCAGGACACCGGCAGGTTCGGGGAGACGCAACCCGACGACGCTGCCGATCTCGAATGGGGTGTGCCCGGGTACGTCGACGTCGACGAGGATGTCGGGAAGAGACTCGACGGCAAGGACCAGGCGGGTCACCGCTCCGCGCCACACTGCGGCGTTGACATGGGCGTGCAGTGCATCCCGCTCACGTGTCGACACCACCTGCATCGCGTGCGGACGCACGCACAGCAGCGCGGGCGACCCGGGAGCCCAGTCGGCATGGCCGAACGCGGGTTGCGGCGCTTCGGCATTGACGGTGCGCGAGCCGACGCTCACCAGCGCGGAGTTGCCGATCACGCGGCCCACTTCGCACGGCAGTAGATTCGCCCCGCCGAGGAACGCCGCCGTGAAGCTTGTCGGTGGTCGCTTCCACAGGTTCTCCGCGGTGTCGACATCCATCAGGCGTGCGTTGTTCATCACCACGATGCGGTCCGCCAACGCCAGCGCCTCGGCCTGGTCATGGGTGACGTAGAGCATCGCGGTGTCGGGCAGCGCCTCTTTGAGTCGCTGCAGCTCCGCCAGCATCGACTGGCGCAGCTGGGCGTCGAGCGCGGCGAGCGGCTCGTCGAGGAGCAGCACGGACGGTCGGATCGCCAGGGCGCGGGCGATCGCGACGCGCTGCTGCTGGCCGCCGGAAAGCTCACGCGGCAAACGCTTCTGGAAACCCGACATGCCGACCATGTCCAGCACTTCGTTGACCCGAGGTGTGATCTCGCGGCGGGTCACCTTCTGGGCGTGCAGCCCGAACGCGACGTTGTCGGCGACCGACAGGTGCGGGAACAGTGCGTAGGACTGCAGGACGACCCCGATGCCGCGACGTGCGGGCGGGAGGTCGGTGACATCGCGGCCGGCCAGGTGCACCCGCCCCGAAGTCGGCCGGACGAAACCTGCCAGTGCGTTCAACGCGGTCGACTTGCCGGATCCGCTGGGGCCCAGCAGCGCGGCGGTCTCACCCGGTGCCACCCTCAGGTTGAAGTCGACGAGCGCGTGCGTGAGCTTCTTTCCGCGGCCGTAGGACACTCCGACGCGGTCGAAGAGTATTGCCGCAGTGCCGGGATCGGCCGCTGCCGGTTGGAGGCGCTGACTCGCGGGGGTGACCCGTGTCTCGGCCATGTCAGCTACCGGTGGCCTTCTGGTACTCGGCGAGGTCGGCGTCGAGGCCGGCGAGCACGGCGTCCCAGTCCGGCACCCAGACGTCGACGCCGTCGAGCACGGCCATCGGCGTGTTCGGCTCTGTGGACGCCGAGCCCTTGAGCGATTCGAGGACCGGAATCCCCAGTGCGTCGGGCTCAACGGTCTTCTGGACGTCCTCGGAGATCAGGAAGGCCAACAGCTTCTTGGCGTCCTCGGCGTGCGGGGCGCCCGCAGTCACGCCTGCCACATAGGGGAGCGAGATGCTGGTGCGCTTCCCGTCGGCGTCGGCCGGGATGAAGATCTCGAACTTGGAGCCATCGTCCTTGATCGACGCGAGGTTCATCTGCACGTCGCCGTTGGCGACCAGCAGTTCGCCGTTGCTCACCTTGGGCTGCAGCTTTCCGGTGGACGACGAGGGTCCGACGTTGTTGGCCTGCAATGCCTTCAGGTACTCGAGCGCGCCGGGCTTGCCCCGCAGATGCTGGAGCAGGACCAGGACGGCGGTGCCGTCACCGGCCTGGCCGGGTGTCGAGTACTGGAGTTTGCCCTTGAACTCGGGCTTGAGCAGATCGTCCCACGTGACGGGCGGCGGGTTGGCGCCCGGGTTGACGATGAAGCTGAGCGCGTTGTCGACGATCGGCACGAACGTGCCGTCCGGACCGACCTGATCTTCGGCGATCCCGCTGGTGTCGGCACCGCTGGGCTGCAGCAGATTCGACTGCGCCGCCCGCTGGATGAAGGGCGGCAGGGTCACCAGCAGGTCGGCCTGCGGATTGGACTGTTCCTTTTCGACGCGTGAAACAACCTCGCCCGAACCGGCTTCCACGAGATTGACGTTGATGCCGGTCTCTTCGGTGAACTTCTTGAACGTCGGCTCGTACCAGCCGGCCAGGCCGTCAGCGCTGTACACGGTGAGTGTCGTGCCGTCACCGGAGCCGGACGATCCGGTTCCGCCGCAGGCGGCGGACAGCGTGGCGACGGCGGCGACGGCCATCACCGACAGTGTCTTGCGAAGTCTCATGGTCAGCCTTTCAGGAGGAGGTCTGCGAAGTCGGATACGGAGGTCACGATGTGGGTGGCGCCGGCGGCGACCAGTTGGCGCTCCCCGTGAGCGCCGGTGAGAGTTCCTGCAGCAACGGCACATCCGGCCCGCAGCGCACTTTCGATGTCACTCGCGGTGTCGCCGAGGGCGGCGACGGATTGGACGCTGTCGGCGCCGGTCCGCAGCAGGGCGGTGAGGATCAGGTCAGGGTACGGGCGGCCGCGGACGCCTTCACCCGGTGCGAGGACGAGATCGGCGATGTCGTGCCAGCCGAGCGCTGAGATCAGCTTGCCTTGAGTGTCGGGCGAGAATCCGGTGGTCAGCGCGACCTTGATCCCGCCGCCGCGGAGCCGCGAAAGTGCTTCCGCGGCGCCGGGGATCGGTTCGGCGCGGCCCGCGGCGATCAGCGAGGCGTAGGACTCTTCGAACGTGGCGTTGGCGCGCTGCGCGGTGTCTTCGTGGTCGAACAGCGCGCGGAACACCGTGATCTTGGACTGTCCCATGGTGTCCAGGACGTACTGGCGCGCGTGCTCGCGCTCCGGCCCGCTCGGGGGGAGGCCACCAGCGTCGGCGGCGGCCTCGAAGGCCTCGACGACGAGGCCGTCGTCGGCGACGGTGGTGCCCGCCATGTCGACTACAGCCAATTGAATTTCGCTGTCCTGCATGCTCACAATCCGATCTCGTTGGCGGTGTGTTCACCGATGACCGGACCCAGCGTCATGCCGCGCCCGCCTGGTCCTGTCACGACCCACACTCCGGGGGCGACCTCCGCTCGGTAGGCCAACCGGCCGGGGTCGACGCACTGGCTGTACACGCCCGCCCACCGCTGTCGGATCGGCGGCAGCGGACGGCCCAGCAGTTCCTCGACGACGCCCGTCAGGTAGGCGTACGGCGCCTCCGTCACGTCGAACGCGAACGGCTCGGTGTACTCGTGGGTGTCGCCGATCGTGAGGCCTCCGTGGAGGCGCTGCACGCACAGCAGCTGCATGCGGTGCTCGTAGGCCACCGGGTCCTGATTCTCGCTGCGCTGCAGGGAATCCAACGCATTACCCGCGTAGGCGGGGTAGTAGCGCAGGCTGTCGCCGTCGGCGATCGCGGTGGTGAGCTGTTCGTCGAGGGGAGCGGTCTGCATCATCTGCAGGCGCACCCGGCGTACCGGCATGTCGCCGGCGAGGTCACGGACGAACCCCCCGTGGGCGGCCCCGGCGCAGACGATGACGACGTCGGCGTCGTAGGTGTTGCCGCGGTCGTCGCGAACGCGGGTCCCGTCGACGTCGCGGGCCTCGGTGCCGGGCACGAACGTGTAGCGTCCGGTAGCGCCGAGGACGGCGCGGATCGCGGGCAGAGCCTGACGTGACTCGACAGCGCCGTCCCGCTTGCAGTGCAGGGCGGCGACGAACTTGCCCCGCAGGACGGGATTGACGGCCCGCGCGGCACCAGGTTCGAGCAGGCGGAAGCCGCGCCGTCCCGCGTCGGCCCGGCTGCAGACCTCCTCGGCGACAGCAACTTCGGCGGGGGTACGCAACAACGTCAGCGATCCGCACGGGCGGAAGCCGATGGCGGGCACTTCGGTGCCGAGCTCCTCCCACAGGATTCGGGAGCGCAGGCTCGCGTCCAGTTCGGCCGACGAGCGGCCCGACACCCAGACCAGTCCGAAGTTGCGGACCGTGGCGCCGCGCGGCTCGGCCTCGCGCTCGAGCTGGACGACGTCGTGGCCCCGCCGGACCGCCTGCCACGCGTGGGCGGTTCCGAGGATGCCGGCGCCGATGATCGTGACCCGCATGGGCGCTGAGATAACCCGGTGCGAACGTCCGTGCCGCAATCGGGCGATGTGGGCCGCGGGAACAGCCGGTTAACAATTGGTATAGACCAATTGCGTGTATGGTTTGTTGCATGCCATCACGAGCCGAAGTGGTCCGTGCCGAGACAGCGGTCGTCCTGAAGTCTCTGCGCGGCGTGTGGGATGAAGAGGCCGTCGACGAGTGGGACCACGCGCTGCAATCGGCGGCGAGGGCGTTGGACGACGGCGCCGACGACGAACTCGTGCTGGCTGCCGCGTTGCACGACATCGGGCACAGTCCGCTTCTCGGGAGACCGGGTATCGCCGACCATTCCGGGCTGGCGCGGGATTGGATCGTGCCGAGATTCGGGGCGCGGGTGGGGTGGTTGGCGTGGGCGCACGTAGCCGCCAAACGGCACCTGGCCGCCGTGGATCCCGCCTATGCGGCCGCGCTGACTCCGACGTCGGTGGCGTCGCTGGCCGAACAGGGCGGCCCGCGCCTCGACCCGGGGTTCGCCGATCATCCGTGGTGTGACGACGCGTTGCGGCTGCGCCGTTACGACGACGCGGCCAAGGACCCCGCTGCGGTCGGCGCGCCGCTGGCCGTGGTGCTGGAGATCGCGGAGAAACTCGTCCGGTGAGCGTCCCGAAGCCCTATCTCGTTCGCACCCGGCTGGACGAGATTCTCGATAACCTGCTCGAAGGGGATCGGTTTCCTCCGGAACGGGAACTGGCGGCGCGTTTCGGCGTCGCACGCGAGACAGTCCGCCAGGCGGTGCACGAACTGCTGGTCGAGGGCCGCATCGAGCGCCGCGGCCGAGGGACCGTGGTATCGCGGCCCAAGCTCGTCCAGCCGCTGTCGCTGAAGTCCTACACCGAGGGTGCGCAGCGGATGGGCCGGACACCGGGCCGACTGTTGGTGACGTGGGAGAACGTGACGGTGGATGCGGAAGTGGCTGCCGCGCTGGGGGTCTCGGCGTCATCGAGGGTGATGCACCTGGAGCGTGTCCTGCTCGCCGACGGCACGCGGATCGGCCTCGAGAGCACCTATCTACCACTGCACAGGTTCGCCGACCTCGCCGAGAACTTCGATCCGACGAGTTCGCTGTACGCCGCCATCCGGGCCAGGGGAGTGGAGTTCGGCACGGCGACCGAGCGCATCGAGACCGTGCTGCCGACCCCCCGGGAGGCGGGCCTGCTCGAGTCGACGACGGCGATGCCGATGCTTCTGCTCAACCGCCGATCCCTCGACGTGGACGGCGCGCCCATCGAGGTGGTGCGCGCGCTCTACCGCGGCGATCGGGTGGCGTTCGAGGCGGTGCTCACCGACCGCTGAGCGATGACATCCGCATCGCGCGAGAGTCACTATCCCGCATGAAGCTCTCCAAGGCCCAGGTGTGGGCATTCGTTCACCGCGAGCGCGCGGCTCGCCGACGACCTTGCGGCGTTGCCGGACCGGGTGTGGACGACTCCGTCGCTGTGCCCCGGGTGGGACGTGCACCACGTGCTCGCGCACATCGTCGATACAGCGCGAGCCTTCGAAGGTCCTGGGAAATCGAGCCTTACCGAGGTCTGACATTCGACCCGGCGTGCGCGTAATGGCAGACCTTTCGGGGTAGAACGTCGCACATGCGAATCGCAGACGCAGGCACTCTCTCAGCAGGGTCGCGCGCGGTCAGAGCGACTGTGGCCGCCGTCATCGGTCAGCTGGACGCCGTTTCGCCCACCGATGCGAAAACGTTCGACGCGGTCCTGACAATCGACGATGACGCTGATGTCCCGGGCGGAGTCTCCATACTCGAACCAGGTTCTTCGCACCAGGCCGTGGTGCAGGCAGGGCCCGACCGGGCGGGGACCGAACCGCGGTGGCTGCTCGTGAAACTCCCAGATGCGCACGGGACCGGAAGCGATCAGGATTTCCTGCTCGCGTCATCCGGTGACGGGGCGCCTCTTCACCACGCTGTACTACCCGCCGACCCGGTCGCGCCGCTGTACTCCTCGCTGTGGCTTTATCTCGCCGGACTTCAACCGGTGTTGTTCGGTGTCAGGACGTCGACCGAGGGGCCCGATGTACGGTTCGCCGCCGGCGATGAGTTGAGCTTCGTCATCAGCTCGCCGGTCGGCCGGTTCCGTTCCATCGGCACGCTGTTGCTGAAGAAGCCGCATCAGGGGCCTGCGCGTTTCTCCGGCGGCAACAGTGGAGGCGGCATCCGGCCGCTGCCGCCGGTCAACTTCTACTGACAGACAACGGGTTTCGCGGTCATTGGCCGCGCCCGGTCTTCTGCTGCAGTTCGTCGATCAGTTCGGAGGCACGGGCCTTGGTCACATCGTCGGGCACCTCGACGTCGGCCTCTTGCGCCAGGGTCTGGAGGTAACTGCGCTGCGGTCCGGTCATCGGTTCGTCTCCGGTGACCCAGTCAGAGGGATCCTTCTCGGCGTTTTCCTGCGGTGCTTGCGTGGTGTTGTTGTCGCTCATGGCGTCTGGATGCCCGTCGCATGTATGTTCGAAACACGTCAGCGGAAATGACCAGCCCGCGTCGTCCTGCGAACCGCCGCCTGCCAGTATCGACGCGTGGGCAACAACGAACGCGCGAAGATCGTGATGTCAGACGGTGAGATCGCCGAGTTCATCGAACGCAGCCGCACCGCGACCATGGCTACCGTGCTGCCGAGCGGCCGGCCGCACCTGGTGGCCATGTGGTACGCCGTCCTCGACGGAGAGATCTGGTTCGAGACGAAAGCGAAGTCGCAGAAGGCCGTCAACCTTCGCCGCGATCCGACGGTGACGGTGATGATCGAGGACGGCCTCACCTACGACACGCTGCGCGGGGTGTCGATCGACGGGCGCGCGGAGATCATCGACGACCCGGAGACAAACCTGCGCGTCGGAATCAGTGTGTGGGAGCGCTACACCGGTCCCTACACCGACGAGATGAAGCCGTTCGTGGACCAGATGATGAACAACCGCGTCTCCGTGCGGGTGGTGCCCTCGCGGATGCGCAGCTGGGATCACCGCAAGCTCGGGTTGCAGGGTATGCCGCTGGCCGGGAGCACGGCCCAATTCCTCAACCGATCAGAACCCTCGGCGGGTTGAACCTGCGGCCAGCCCGGATACGGCCCCTCGGGGTAAGCTCCCCGCCGTCCACCATCGGCCCGAGGTCGTAGGCCCAGATGTTCTTCGGCGCGCAATGTGCCCAAGCACCCAGCCCGAAGCCCGGGTGTCGCGTCTTTGCCGTAGGTCCACACGAGCGGCACGACGTCGTCATTCAATCAGGCCGCCGCCGACGTGGTTGCCGCTGATCGTTTCACCCCACGGCCCGCGTGCCCAGCCCGTCGGGGCGAACCCCCACCGTCGGCGCCGTCTGGCGCGAAGAAAGACGGGGCCTCACCGCGGTGCCGGTTGCTCAGCGGTGGGCCAGGACTCTTTTCAGATCGGTCGTGAGGGGGTCGACCGAGTCTGCGTACTCGGGATGCTTGTCGATGAAGCCCGCAACCATCGAGCAGACAGCCACGATGCGCAGCCCCTCGGCACGGGTCCGGTCGAGGGCCTCTTTCACCAGAATGGTCGCCAATCCGCGTCCCCCGAAGGCGTCGTCGATCTCGGTGTGCGGAAAGACTCTCTGATCGCCCACGTCGATGAACTCGGTGAAGCCGGCCTTCTGGCCGTCGACCGAGATGCTGAAGCGGTCTGACTCGGTAAGGACTTCGGTGGGCGCGCCGGTTTTGTCGGTGGTCATGACCTCTCTATACCCCGGGGTTGGGCCGTGGACGCAGCGTCGCATTCGGGAGCGGTGGCGCCGGCAACCGCGCGACGGCGCCGCGGTATCCGTCGACAGAACCGAAGCGCTCGTCGTGCTGCTGCCACTGCTCGCGGTAACCCGCGATATCGCTGTGGCTGCGGCCGACGAAGTTCCACCACATCACCAGATTCTCGGCGAACGGTGTGCCGCCGAGGAGAACCACCCGGGCCGCCGTCTCACCTCGGTTGGTGATGACGAGCTGGCCGTGTCCAGTGCCCTGATAGCCGAGATCGCCCGGCCGCAGCGTGGATTCGCCCGCCACGATGTCACCCTGGTCGACCAGGACCCCGTGCTCGAACGCCGTGTCGACGTCCAAGGTGACCTCGCCTCCGGCCTCGAGGTCGACCTGTGCGCCCAGCAGCGGCGTGAACGTGGGTACCGGCGACCGGCCGGCGTCGAGTTCGCCGAGGAACACCCGGACCACCGCGTCGCCAACGCTGCGCGCCGCCGGTGCGTAGTGCGCGAAGTCCCTGTCGGCGTCACGGTCGGCGTTCGGTAGTGCCACCCACAGCTGCACACCGTGCAACAGCGTCGTCGACGCGGTGGACACTTCGGAATGGCAGATGCCGGCACCCGCCGTCATAAGGTTCAACTCGCCCGGCCGCACCATCGCGTGCACGCCGGCGCTGTCGCGATGTTCGATCTCGCCGCTGAACAGCCAACTCACCGTCTGAAGTCCGGTATGCGGATGCGGAGGCACATCCATGCCCGAGCCGGCGCGTACGTCGTGGGGCCCGTAGTGGTCGGCGAAACACCAGGCACCGATAAGGGAGCGCTCGCGCTGCGGCAGCGTACGCCGAACCCGGATCGCCCGCGGACCGCCGAGCGGCACCTCGCGGGGATGCAGGACACCGTGCAGATTGGCGGCGAATCTCGATGCTGCACAATCGACTTCGGCCGGTGCAGCATCCGTGTTGCTCATGCCCCCAGACTAGACTCCTTGCCGGGCCGGACCATCGCCGAACGGATGACGTCGAGGTCGTCGTCGGAGATCTTGAACACCCCGAAGCGGAACTTGTATCCCCACCGCGCCTTGTCCTCGATGAAATCGAGGTCATTCAGCAGGGGCCGGATCGGCGTCTCCTCGCAGGTGAGGTAGTCGACGTTGCGTCGCCATGGCTGGGAATCCGGCGACACGTCCGCTTGGTAGGGCTCGTCATCGGCGACCCGGCCGATGGCGGTGAACGCCTGAAGCGGCGGGCCATCGGGGTACACGGC
Source organism: Mycolicibacterium iranicum (assembly GCF_001650495.1). Classification (GTDB taxonomy): domain Bacteria; phylum Actinomycetota; class Actinomycetes; order Mycobacteriales; family Mycobacteriaceae; genus Mycobacterium; species Mycobacterium iranicum_A. Next base: position 330,401 of record NZ_LWCS01000002.1, read on the forward strand.
CTTCGGCGAGTAGAAGACAATCCAGTCGCCGCGAGCCATCTTGCGCAGCATGTGTGGCTTGCCGTGGTTGGCCTGTGTGAAGCGGCCGCGAACCGCGCGCTCGACGTGATCGCGGCTGACTGTGTTGATCCAGTTCGTCATAGCCGCAGGCTATGCCGGGCGCCCGACATGCCACAGCCATGAACCGGGGGCCCTGTGGATAACTGGCGCATTAGTCTGTCGCCATGAGCGACGGCGCCGTCACGGCTGAGTACCTGCGGGGTTTCCCCTTCCACAAGCCGCCGCTCGGGAAGCGCGGGTACAGCGAGAAAGCAGTGCTCGACTTCGTGGCGCTGTGCGCACGTCGACTCGACGGGCGGGGCCATCTCACCGCCGACGATGTGCGCGGCGTCCGGTTCAATAAGCCGCCTTTCGGAAAGCGCGGCTACGACGACGCCCAGGTCGATGCCCTGCTCGACGAGATCGCCACGGCCATCGCCGAACTCGATGCCTGACGAGGCGCACATCCGTCAGGATCTGGCGGAGGTGCTGACCCGCCGCGCTTTGACCGAGGACGCCGCACGGCCCGACGCCGTCGCCCGCAGACACGCCGCCGGCGGTCGCACCGCCCGCGAGAACATCGACGACCTCGTCGACTCCGGATCGTTCGTCGAGTACGGACGATTCGCCGTGGCGCCGCAGCGTGCGCGCCGCGACATCGAGGACCTGATAGCCCGCACACCCGCGGACGGGCTCATCGCGGGCACGGCCCGCATCAACGGAGCGCTCTTCGACGACGCGGCGTGTGCGGTGCTGACCTACGACTACACCGTGCTCGCGGGCACACAGGGTGGAGTCGGACACCGCAAGAAGGACCGCCTGTTCGAACTCATCGAGCGGATGCGGTTGCCCACCGTGTTCTTTGCCGAGGGTGGGGGCGGCAGACCAGGCGACACGGACTACCCCGCCGTGTCGTCCCTCGATACCCGGGCGTTCGCGCTCTGGGCCAAACTCTCCGGCCTCGTACCGCGGATCGCGGTGGTCAAGGGCCGCTGCTTCGCCGGAAACGCCGTCATCGCAGGCGCTTCCGATCTGATCGTCGCCACCAGTGACGCCTCACTCGGAATGGGCGGACCCGCGATGATCGCCGGGGGTGGTCTCGGTGACGTCCCACCCGACGACGTCGGCCCGATGTCGATGCAGGAACCCAACGGCAACGTCGATATCGTCGTCGCCGACGAAGCCGAGGCGGTGACGGTGACCAAACGTCTCATCGGCTATTTCCAGGGTGGGCTCGACCGATGGACCGTCGGAGACCAAACCGCCTTACGCACAGCGGTGCCCGAGCGTGCGCGCCGCGCCTACGACGTGGCGCCGGTCATCGAAACCCTGGCCGACGAAGGATCGGTGACGTTCCTGCGCCCACGGTTCGCGCGGGAGATGGTGACAGCTCTGGTGCGGATCCAGGGACGGCCGATCGGTGTGATCGCCAACGACACGCGTTTCACCGCGGGGGCCATCACAGCAGCCGCCTCCGACAAGGCAGCCCGCTTCCTTCAGCTGTGCGACGCATTCGGGCTGCCCGTGGTTTCGCTGATCGACTGCCCTGGATACATGGTGGGCCCGGTTGCCGAAGCTGAGTCTCTGGTACGCCGGGCATCACGAATGTTGGTGGCCGGTGCGGCCCTTCGCACGCCGCTGATCGCGGTGATTCTGCGCCGAGGCTACGGTCTCGGCGCTCAGGCGATGGCCGGCGGCAGCCTGCACGAGCCCGTGTTGACGGTCGCGTGGCCGGGTGCGCATCTCGGGCCGATGGGGCTGGAAGGGGCGGTCCGGTTGGGGATGCGCAAGGAGTTGGACGCGATTGCCGACGAGCAGGAGCGAGAGGAACGTGTGCGAATGGCCACCGCGGCGGCGCAGGCGAACGCGAAGGCGCTCAATGCCGCGATGCTCTTCGAGATCGACGATGTCATCGACCCTGCGGAAACCCGGTCGGTCATCGCATCGACTCTGGCGGCCACGAAAAAACCGGCTCCCGTGGGGAGCCGGTTCATCGACACGTGGTGAGTGTTCGGGTCGGTGCCGCCTGCGCCTCTCGGCACGTGGTCGCTCGAAGCGACTATGGGGTTGGGGCCCGGGGCATGCCCGGCACCGACGAATCCATTAACCGCCGGGTGGTGCGAACTATTCCGGGGACGTCCGCCGCCGACCCCCCGATCGGCGGCGGACGGCTCGGTATCACGCAATGTCGGCGTAGTACACCCTGCGCTCGCCGACGGGGTAGCCGTTCTGTTCGGCCAGTGACTTGAGCTGGCGCAACGCGAAGGTGCGGCCTCGGCCGGCCTCGGGAACGTAGATCCCTGCCCACAGGCCCTCAGCGCGGGGCGACTCGTAGGCTTCCCGGGCGCACAGCCAGCGGCGCGGGCACGAACGGCAGATCGCCTTGGCCTCGTCGTCAGCGGTGGTGGTCCAGCGTTCGGGGTCGCGCGTGCACTCGCCGACCGGCGTCTCATCCCAGGATCTTGCGTTCATCGGTGTGCTCCTTACCTATGCCGGCGGCGCGATCGCCGCGATGACGCACAACGTAACGAACAAACCGTAGCAGTGCAACAGTTTGTGCTTCGGTCACGTGCGCGGGCGGCACCGGGAGCGCAACAGCTGAGCCGGAAAAATCGCGTTGATCTGCGGCGTCTATTCTGCTGCGGCTTTAAGGCGCTGCTACGGATTGGTCAGAAATTTCCATCGCGTTGTTACGGTATAGACCAGCGAAGTGATGTACTTTTAACGTGTTGCGGCGCTCGATCCGCGCCCGCCTGGCCATATCGCATGAGGGATTCCGGTAGATGACGAACGCTGAACCGGTCGACACGTCGACCGGGGCACCGGACGCCGGCATGCGTCGGGCGGGGGCAGCCGCAGCGGCACGGCGCCGAGAGCTCGACATCAGTCAGCGCAGCCTTGCCGCCGAGGGCATCATCAACGCCGGCGCACTGATCGCGTTCGAGAAGGGCAGAAGCTGGCCCCGCGAGCGGACCAGGGCACGCCTCGAGGAAATCCTGCAGTGGCCGCCAGGCACCATCGCGCGGCTGCGCCGGGGCGAACCGGTCCCTGCCAACAAGCCCGACGTAGCGGCACCTCCGACTCCGAGCCACGACGAGGCGTCGCTTATCGCCCAGGCGGTGATCACCGCTGTCGGCGCCCTCGGCTCAACGGCCGACGCCCTGCCGCCCGCCGGCGATCCGGGGTTCATGCCTCGGACGACTGCGATCCTCGCCGACCTGCGACAGCTGGAGGCGGTTGCCTCCCGCGCCGCCCGGATCGGCCGGGTGACCCCCGCTCTCATCAAGGCGCTCAGTACCGTTCGCAGCCTCTATGACGACCTGATGCTGCGCGCCGCCGCTGCGCCAGACGCGTCGCTGGGGCACCGCCTTTATGCCGTCCGGCGCGGCGCGAACCTCACAGTCCTCGAAACAGCACAGGCGGCAGGAGTTTCCGAGGACGCGATCCGACATGCAGAAGCGGGCGAACCCGTCTCAGACACCGAGGTCGAGGCCATCGAAGGTTTGGTCGCTCAGATCGCCTGAGCTTCAGAAACGGTCCCGTGGGCGGTCGTCGTGAGGAAAGAATCTGACCAGTGCCGCGGCCACTTCGACGAGCTTGCGGCGTGCCGCCCGCGACATCTGGGCCGTTCCGCTGATGACGCCGCCCGGCCGCAGGCTGCCATCGAAAGGTATCTCGATCACCGGTTGGCCGTGGCCCGAGAATTGCTGGGCAAGAACACTTCTGGTGCGCTTGTCGGCGTGGCCGTCGGAGTCGTTGAGGACGACGACAGTGCGCTCAAGCAGCGTTGTCATGCCCCGTGCGGCGAGCCAGTCGAGGGTCTGCCCAGCCGCGGCGGCACCGTCCACCCAGGGCGAGGACACCACCACGAGAGCATCCAGATCGCGAAGAACCTCCTGCGTCACCGGTGAGTCCATCGTGGAACTGCAGTCGGTCACCACGATGGAGAAGTGACGGTCGAGGCGAGTGGCGGCTTCTCGGAAAATCGCCGGGTCGAGCACCCTCCGGCGCGCCGGTGTCGCTTCGCCGGCAAGGACGAACAACCCAGCGGCGTTGTGACCAAGGCGGTTACGGACGTCTGCGAACGTCTCCACGTGGTGGTCTGCGGCGAGCTCCCAGAACGAACCCTGAGCGTTCGGGTCGACGCGGCTGCCGAGCTTTCCGAAGGCGGTGTCGGCGTCGATGGCGACCACCCGGTCGTCGGGCCGAAGTTCGGCCAGCAGCGAGCCGATACACGCCGACACGGTGGTCTTACCGACCCCGCCCTTACCCATCACGCCGATCTTGAACCGCCCGCGCAGAGGTCCACGGATGACGGCCTCCAGTTCGGCGAGCCGACGCTCCTCGGGCGACGGCCCGAGATTCACCAGACCGAAGGTCGCCCTGTAGAGGACAGCACGCCATCCGTGCCCGGGGACGGCCTTGCGGGTCGGGACGAGCTGATCGGGACGGATGCGTTCGGCGTACGAGGTCGGCTGCGGATGACCCTGCAGGTGTTGAGTGCGGTCCGGCCACGGGGCGCTCATCTGAGGAGGTGACGGGTACGTGGGGGCGGGGTGCGGCGGCACCGGCCGGGTCGGTGCCGACCAACCCTGCTGCTGAATGCCGTCCCAACCCTGCTGCCGGTGACCCGAGGCCGGTTCTTGACGGAACATCCCTCGGGTTTCCGGAGGTGGAGGCGACGCCGGGAACTGATTGGTCACGGGGTCGTCGCCCCGCGCGGTCTCGTCGCGGTCGGTCTCCACCGGTCTCCTCCTCACTGCGATACAAGCCTTTCCAGGCCAGGCTAGCGGCAAAGCAGGTCCAGCAAACGGCCCTGCCGCACTGTCCGGAGGCCGGGCGCGGGCCGTACGGGCATCCGGGCAAGCCACAGCTCACGATGTGCAGCAAGTACGTGTCCCACCCGGGTAGCTGCTCGTTTGCCTTTGCTGAAGATGTGACTATGCATTTAAATGGCGGTTAAGAGGTAGCTGCAGGGGCAACAGTTCCTGGTCGGAGCTACACCGCCGGGTGAAGAATTAGTGTCATGAGCACTCAATTTGCGCTGGTAGGCTCCCGACGGAAGGGGTGCGACACATGGTTATGCTTGGCAACTTCAGGCGGTCTGGCAAAGGCTCCGCGGCCGCTCGATTCGACGGCACCGTCCAGGCCCGGCGCGACATGGGTTGGTTCTCGCGCTGATGGTGAGTCCACTCTTCGGGGAGGTCGAGCCGACCCACTACGACGATGTTGTGGGCGTCGAGGTGACGATCGACGGAATGCTGGTGATCGCCGACCGGCTCCATCTCGTCGACTTCCCGCTGTCGCTGGGGATTCTCCCCAACATTCCCTACGAGGATCAACGCAAGATCGTCTGGGACCAGGTGGCCCGCGACTTGACTGCTCAAGGCGTTCTGACCGCTCACGGTGACCCGCACCCCGAAGTCGCGGCCATGGTCGATGCGCTGAGCCGGCCCGATCGGACCCTGGACTGCCGGTGGTGGCGCCGTGACCACGATGGCAAGCGGCCTCGCTGATGTTGATCACCTGTGCGCCCATGTTGGCTGCGTGCACAATCGCCCGGGCGAGGCTGCGCAGCGAGCCCGCGGTCTGGGTGGAGTTGGGATCATTGGGATCGTTGCGGGCACCGACCGGGGAGAAGCTGTCCGAGGTCTGGCGCAGTGACAGGATCCGCGCGTCCGGCGCGACGCCGATGAAGGCGTCGGTCGGGGCGGGGCGACCGGCGATGACGGCGGCGGTGAGAGTGCCGTGCGCATCACAGTCCGACATGCCGTTACCGGCGGCGTCGACGAAGTCGCCGCCAGGCTCCGCGGGCACCCGTGGTGAGCCATTCACGCCGGTGTCGATGACCGCCACAGTTATGCCTGCGCCGGTTGCGAACTTCTGCGCTTCCGCCAGCTGCAGGTAATCGTTCGCCCAGGGTCGGTCCGCGAAGTTCGAGTTCGGGAAGACCGTGGGGGCAGCGCAGATGCGGCGCTGCTCCATTGGTTGGTCCGGGCCCGTCTCATCAGGGGGGATCGCCGCCGGATCGATGATCGGCTGCTCGATCGCGCCCGCAGGCGGAGCCGTCAGCAGCACGAGGAACAGAGCCGCGATCAGCGCACCCACTCGGCGCACGCGATGTCACCCCCCGAAACACCCGACATGTGCTTCACCGTGGCCAGCAAACTCGCTGACCACGGTGTCAGAGCCCAAAAAGTCAGGTCCAGGCTACGCGTGGGAGACACCCAGACAGCCTAAGGGGGTCCCGGTAGGGGTCATTCCGCTTTCTTGCCGCGGCCCCACCGGGACGCCGGCGATCAGGCGTCGAGGTCTTTCTGCACCAACTCGGCGATCTTGGCCAGCGCGGCCTCGTCGTCGGAGGCGACGGTTACCTCGGCGCCGTTTCCGGCGCCGAGGGTCATGATCATCAGTGCCGAGCCGGCGTCGACGGGCTCGCCGCCGTCGACCGAGAGGGTGACGGGAACACCGGCTTCGACGACGGCCTCGGCGATGATCGCGGCGGGGCGGGCGTGCAGGCCGATGGATGAGCCGACGATGACGGTCTTGCTGGGCATGATTCTCCTTTGGGGGTTGGTGGTGCTCGGACGGTTAGGCGGCGACGAGTTCGGGTTCGTCCTTGGCTCCGGCCTTGATGAACTGCTTGGCGGCGACGACCGCGAGAGCGGACGCGATGGTGCCGGCGACGATGGCGATGACGAAACCGAGCTTGTTGTCGATCGCGAAGAGCACGAAGATGCCGCCGTGGGGTGCACGTGATCCGACGCTGAATGCCATGCACAGCGCGCCGGTGATGGCGCCGCCGAACATCATCGACGGGATGACGCGCAGCGGATCGGCCGCGGCGAACGGGATGGCGCCTTCGGAGATGAACGATGCCCCGAGAAGCCATGCGGCGCGGCCGTTCTCCTTCTCCGGCTCGCTGAACAGATGCGGACGGATGGTCGTCGCCAGCGCCATGGCGAGAGGCGGCACCATGCCTGCGGCCATGACAGCAGCCATGATCTCGAACGCGGCCGTGGTGTTCGCCGCGAGGCCGGCGGTGGCGAATGCGTACGCCGCCTTGTTGACCGGGCCGCCGAGGTCGAAGCACATCATCAAGCCGAGAATGATCCCGAGGAAGATCGCCGACGTGCCGGACAGTCCGCTGAGCCAGTTGGTCAGCCCGGTGTTGATATTGGCCAGCGGGCGGCCCACGAGGAAGAACATGATCAGGCCGACCGCCAGGGACGCCCCGAGCGGGACGATGACGACGGGCATGAGACCGCGAAGCCATTGCGGGACCTTGATGTTGCTGATCCACAGCGCGACGAAGCCGGCGAGCACACCGCCGACGATGCCGCCGATGAAGCCGCCGCCGATGAATACAGCGAGAGCGCCTGCGGTGAATCCGGGAGCGATGCCGGGCCGGTCAGCGATGGCGAACGCTATGTAGCCCGCCAGGGCGGGGACAAGGAAGCTGAAGGCCAACCCGCCCAACGTGAAGAGGATGGCGCCGAGATACTGGGCGAATCCGCCGGCAGGCAGGTTGGTCAGCGAATTGTTGAGTGCGATGTCGTTGCCGGTGTCAGCGATCTCGTAGCCGCCGAACAGGAAACCCAGCGCAATCAGCAGACCGCCCGCGGCCACGAACGGAATCATGTAGCTCACGCCGGTCAGCAGGATCTGCCGGGTTCGTGTTCCCCAGCCGACATTGCCCGAGGGTGCCTCGGATGACGCTGAACCCGAGCCTTGGACCCGCGCGGCATTCGGGTCGTCGGCTGCGGCAACGGCTTCGGCGATCATCTTGGCCGGCTCGTTGATGGCGCGCTTGACGCCGGACGCGATGACGGGCTTGCCGGCGAAGCGGCCCTTGTCTTTCACCCCGACGTCGGTGGCGAAGATGACGGCGTCGGCCTTGGCGATGGTGTCGGCGGGAATCGGTGTGCTGCCCGAAGAACCCTGGGTCTCGACGATCAGCGTGACGCCGGCATCCTTGGCTGCTTGGCTCAGCGAGTCGGCCGCCATGTAGGTGTGGGCGATGCCGGTCGGGCAGGCGGTGATCGCGACGAGCGTTTTGGCGGCGGGCTTCTCGACAGTCGCCGTTGGCGTCGCTGCGGGGGCCGGGCTGACCACCCCTTCGACCAGGTCGACCACCTCATCGGCCGACGATGCGTTGCGCAGGGATTCGACGAAGTCCTTGCGGACCAAAGCTCTTGCCAGACTGGACAACAGCTTCATGTGCTCCTGGCCGCCGGAATCCGGCGCAGCGATCAGGAACGCCAGATCGGCCGGGCCGTCCGGCGCACCGAAGTCGACGCCTGGTGTGAGACGGGCGAATCCGATGGTGGGCGCGTCGACATATGGTGATCGGCAGTGGGGGATCGCGATGCCGCCGGGCAGCCCGGTGGCGGACTGTCCTTCCCGCGCCATCGCAGCGCCGACGAGCCCGTCGGCGTCGTTGGTCCGCCCTGCGGCAGCCAGAGTTTCGACGAGGCGCGTGATGACGGCTTGTTTGTCACCGTCGACTGCGGCATCGAGGAGCACCAGATCGCGGGTGATGATCGGGGTGGTGGAGGTGGTCATGGAACTACCCTGTCTCTTGATTTCACTGAGTGGCGGGGATGGGCGAAATCGGCGACACCGCAACGGCGTTCAGATCGATTTCGGCTGGGGAGGGCAACGTCGTACCCGGGAGTGCGGCGGCGGCGCTGCCATATGCGACGGCCATCTGGAGCCGTCGGGGCGGGACCGCGCCGCCGACTTCGGCGCGCACATACCCTGCCAGCGACGAGTCGCCGGCACCGACGGTGCTGCGGGGCGTGATGGGTGGCGGGCTCGCCATCCAGGCGCCGTTGCAGTCGACCAGCACCGCGCCGGCGGCACCGAGGGTGGCCAGCACAGCGCCGACTCCCCGGTCGATCAGTTGTCGGGCCGCAGCCACGACAGGTGTCGGATCACCTTGAGCGACAGCATCTTCGAGCGTCTCCGAGGAGAGGCGGAGAACGCTGGCCAGCTCTTCGGCATTCGGCTTGACGAGGTCGGGTGCGCCACGGTCGAGTGAACTCACGAGCGCGGCCAGCGGCGCGTCGGAGGTGTCGACGGCCACCCGGCAGGGCCGCGGGGAAAGCAGCGCGACGATGTCGGCGTACCAGGACGTCGGCATGCCGGGCGGCAGAGAGCCGGACATGACGACCCAGTCGGCGTCCTCGGCGGCGTTGATCACGGCGTCGGTGAATGCCGTCAACGTCGCCCCGTCGATCATCGCGCCGGGCTCGTTGATCTTGGTGGTCGTGCCGTCCTGCTCGGTGATCGTCAGGTTGGTCCGGGCCGGCTGATCGGTCGTCACGATCTGATAGGGGACCGCAGCATGCGCCAGTGCGGTCAGCAGCGGGTCGTTCATGGCAGCGGGCATTACGGCCAGCGCATCGACACCTGCCATCGTCAGCACCTTGGCGACGTTGACCCCTTTGCCGCCGGCCTGATTGGTCACCGACGTGACGCGATGTACGGCGCCGCGCGTCAGCGGAGACGGCAGCGTGACGGTGCGGTCGATGCTCGGGTTGGGGGTGATGGTCACGATCATGGGTGGCCTCCTGCGCGGATGACCTCGACGCCGCACTCGCTCAGCTCGGCGCTGTCGGAGGCAGAGATCTCGGGGTCGGTGATGAGGGTGTCGACACTGGATATCGGCGCGAAGCTGACGAAGTCTTCACGGCCGACTTTGGAGGAATCCGCGGCCACGACAACGTAATTGGCGGCCCGAACCATCGCCCGCTTCACAGCGGCCTCCTCGCTGTCGGGGGTGGACAGGCCGTGGCGCTCGCTGATCGCGTTGGTGCCGATGAAGGCGATGTCGACGCGCAGAGTGTCCAGAACCCGCAGCGCCTGCTCACCCACCGCGGCCTGGGTGACGCCGCGGACACGGCCGCCGAGCAGTTGCAGCGACACCGACGGAACGGTGGCCAGCCGGGCTGCGATCGGAATCGAGTTGGTCACGACGAGAAGGTCACGGTCGGTCGGTACCTGCGTGGCGATCCGCATCGTGGTGGTACCGGCGTCGAGGAGCACGCTGGCGCCGCTGAGCGGGAAGAACTCGGCGGCGGCGGCCGCAATGGCGTCCTTGTGTTCGGCGCGAGTGACGTCGCGCTCGCCGACGCCCTGTTCCACGAGATGCAGGGCCCGGACGGGCACCGCTCCGCCGTGCACCCTGCGCACGATGCCTGCCTTGTCGAGGACGGCGAGGTCGCGCCGGACGGTTTCGGTGGTGACGTCGTAGGTCTGTGCGAGTTCGGTCACCGAGGCGCGGCCCTTGGTCATGACAAGCGACGCAATCGCCTGCTGCCGTTCTTCCGGGTACATGGGACTCCGCGAGGACTCGTGTGGGTATCGGGCCGATTTCATGTTGATATGTTTGGTTTTACTCTTGAACGTGTTGACTTGTCAACGGTTTCTTGTAACCTGGTTCACATGACTGTGACGTCCCCGCTCACCTCACACACGGTCCTGCACGGTGTTCCCGTTGTGACCGGAGTTCAGTACGCGCCCGTGATCCGCCCGGGAACGCTCCCCGATGTCGATACCGACGCCGCCGGCGAGATCGCCGAAGATGAACGGGCCGCAGAAGGTGAGCGCTTCACTGCCGCAGCCGCGACGGTGGCCGCGAGATTGCGTGAACGTGCTGCTCACGCGACCGGCGCAGCCTCCGAGGTGCTCGCAGCAACGGCGACGCTTGCTACCGACCGCGGATGGCTCGGCGCGGCGGAGAAGCGCATCAAGGACGGCGCTCCGGCCGTGCGCGCCGTGAACGGCGCAATCGATCAGTTCGTCGAGATGTTCACCAAGCTCGGCGGTCTCATGGCCGAGCGTGTCACCGACCTGCGCGATATCCGCGACCGCGTGGTCGCCGAACTGAAAGGTCTGCCCGAACCGGGTGTACCGCTGCCCGACGAGCCGTCGATCCTCTGTGCCGAGGACCTCGCGCCGGCGGACACCGCTGGTCTCGACCCGACGCTCGTGGTGGCGTTGGCCACCACGCTCGGCGGCCCGACGAGCCATACCGCGATCATCGCCCGCCAGCTGGGCATTCCCTGCGTCGTCGCCGTCGCAGGCCTCGACGACGTGCCGGCCGGCACGATGGTGCTCGTCGACGGCACCCGGGGCACCGTCACCGTTTCGCCCGACGAAGGGCAGGCCCGCGAAGCCGTCGCCGAGGCCAGGCGCGTCGCCGAGGCCGCGGCGAACTGGTCGGGTCCGGGCACCACGGCGGACGGGCACGCCGTCGCCGTGCTCGCCAACGTCCAGGACGGTGCGGCGGCGCGGTCGGCGCGCCAGACCCCCGCAGAGGGCGTCGGCCTGTTCCGCACCGAACTCTGCTTCCTCAACACCGACACCGAACCGACCGTCGAGGAGCAGGCAAGCATCTACGCCGAGGTGCTCGACGCATTCGCCGGAAACAAGGTGGTCATTCGAACGCTCGACGCAGGCTCGGACAAACCGCTCAAGTTCGCGGGCCATCCCGACGAGGCCAACCCTGCCCTCGGTGTACGCGGAATCCGCATCGCCGCCAACAATCCCGCGATTCTTGGCAATCAGCTCGAAGCCATCGCGAGAGCAGCCGAACGCACCGGTAATCCACCGTGGGTCATGGCGCCGATGATCGCCACGGCGGAGGAGGCGAAGAACTTCGCCGACAAGGCGCGCTCACACGGTTTGACGCCCGGCGTGATGATCGAGGTGCCCGCCGCCGCGCTCCTGGCCCACCGAATCCTCGAGCACGTCGACTTCCTCTCGATCGGCACCAACGACCTCGCTCAATACACGATGGCCGCCGACCGGATGTCGGCGGAACTGGCGACGCTGACCGATCCGTGGCAGCCCGCGGTACTGGCGCTCGTCGCTATGACGGTGAAAGCTGGTGCGGCCGTAGGCAAACCGGTCGGGGTGTGCGGCGAAGCCGCGGCTGATCCGCTACTCGCGTGTGTCCTGACGGGCATGGGTGTGACGTCACTGTCGGCGGCCGCCGCAGCCGTGCAGGGAGTGGGCGCCAAACTGTCGCAGGTCACGCTGCAGCAGTGCCGCGATGCGGCCGAGGCCGTGCTGGGCACCGCCAGCGCTGCCGAAGGCCGCGCTGCGGCACTGGCCGTACTGGGCTGATCAAATCACCGGAGGGGTCAGCGTTCGGACCGTGAGCACCCTGCTCTGACCTGCCGTGACCACTCGCGAGCCGTCGTCGCTCACCGTCACCTGATCGAAGTTGCTGTTGTAGCTGTCTCCAACAGCACTGATGAGCGTGAACGATCCGCTCGCGACGTCGACCTCGTAGATACCTTCGGCGTGCGAGAGCACGTACGCCTTGCTGCCGTTGGCGTCTGTGGCGACGGAGTGCGGCCAGTCGGGCAGATCTATCCGCCTCATGGACGGCATCCCCGGCGACGCGGTGTCGAACACCATCAAGGAACCGAATCGCCCCGAAGCTTCCGGCGGATGGGTCGTGACGAAGGCGCGCGTGCCGTCGTCACTGATGGCGATGAACCCGGGACCGTTCTCGAACGACGGATCGGGCAGATTGAACCGGTAGTGCATGTTGGCGTTCATCTTGACGATCACAGCTGACCGACTGGCAACGTTGTAGGCGATCGCGGTGTTTCCGTCGTCGCTCACTTTGATCTCCGTGAGTCGACCTCCGACGTTGAATGTCCGGACGGTAGCACCGGTCTCAATCACGTCGAGAACCACAATCGAACCGTTGTTGGGTGACGCGACGAACGCTCTTGTGCCTGCTGCATTGATCGCAACATTGCCGCCTGGCGGTATTCCGCTAACAAATGACGTGCGGGGCCCAGCGGCGTCGATGGAGATGATGGTGACAACGCTGCTGCCATGGGTGATTACCGCGCGGGTGCCGTCCGCGTTCACGGCGACGTCGCGCGGCGCGTCAGGCACCCTCATGACGAACGCTGTCGGAGCACCTCCGTCTGTGCGGATGATGGTGACGGTGTCGGTACTCGAGTTCGTCACGAATGCGCGAGTTCCGCTGGCGCTGACGGTCATTGACAGGCTGCCCGTGGGGCCACCAACATCGATGCGGCCGAGTCTGACCGGTACGTCACCGCTGGTGTCGAAGACGTCGACCGTGCCACTATCCAAAAGTGCGTAGGTGAGATTTCCGTCGTCGCTGGAGCCGATATTTCTTGGGGGCGCGCCGAGGTCAATCGTGGGACTTGGCACGTAGTTGTAGGTGATCGTCTGGGTGGCGATGCCACCGCTGCCGTCCGAGGCGCTGATCACGAATGTGTCGGTCCCGGTGCGGGGGCCGAAGACGGCAGGGTCCGGGGTGTAGGTGAACGTGTCGCCTGTGCGTACGAGACTGCCCTTTGTGGGTTGGACGGTGACGGCCAATGCGACTGGGTCGCCGTCGACATCGGAGGCGATAGCCTCAAAAGTGGCGGGGGCTGAGCCGGTCGCAGAGGTGGCACTCAACGTCAGTACCGGAGAGTCGTTGATCGCGGCCACGCTGACGATCAGCATGCCGGTCGCCGATCCGCCGTTTGGGTCGATGATTGAGAAGGTGATGGTTTCCGTCCCGTTGGCGTCAGGCGCGGCGGTGTAGGTGTAGCGGCCGTCGTCGCCCAGAACGAGCCTGCCGAGTGCCGTGGTCACATCGAGCGGGACCGTGCTGAGTCTGTCGCCATCCGGGTCGGAGGCGTCCGCAAGCAGATTCCCGGCGAGAGCCGTGGAATCCTCGTCGATGGCGATCCCCTGCGTCGGGGCCACAGGATCGTCGTTGACCGGAGACACGAAGATCGACAGTGTGGCGGTGGCGCGGTCACCCCGGCCGTCGACGATCAGGTAAAGGAAAATGTCGGTGCCTGAGGCGTTTTCGTCGGGTGTGTAGGTGAAACTACCGTCTGAATTGAGTACCAGGGTGCCGTGGTTGCCGATTGTGGTGCCGGGGTTGGTGACGGTGAGGGTGTCGCCGTCGGCGTCGGTGTCGTTTGTGAGGACGTTGCCGGTGAGGGTCGGGCCGTCTTCGGTTCCGGTGGCGGTGTCGGCGACTCCGGCGGGTGCGTCGTTGACGGCGTTGAGGGTGATCGTCAACGTGGCGGTGGTGGTGCCGCCCTGGGTGTCGGCGACCTGATAGGTGAAGGTGTCGGTGCCTGAGGCGTTTTCGTCGGGTGTGTAGGTGAAACTACCGTCTGAATTGAGTACCAGGGTGCCGTGGTTGCCGATTGTTTTGCCGGGGTTGGTGACGGTGAGGGTGTCGCCGTCGGCGTCGGTGTCGTTTGTGAGGACGTTGCCGGTGAGGGTCGGGCCGTCTTCGGTTCCGGTGGCGATGTCGGCGACTCCGACGGGTGCGTCGTTGACGGCGTTGAGGGTGATCGTCAGTGTGGCGGTGGAGTTGACGGTACCGCGATTGTCATAGACGACGTACGTAAACGTGTCGGTACCAGAGGCATTGGCGGCGGGTGTGTAGGTGTAGCTGCCGTCGGCGTTGAGGGTCAGGGTGCCGTGTGCACCGATCTTGGTGCCGGGGTTGGTGACGGTGAGGGTGTCGCCGTCGGCGTCGGTGTCGTTTGTGAGGACGTTGCCGGTGAGGGTCGGGCCGTCTTCGGTTCCGGTGGCGGTGTCGGGATTGGCGACAGGAGCATCTTTCACGGCGGTCACGGTGACGGTCACGGTGGCGGTCGTGGTACCTCCGCGGCCATCCGTGATGGTGTAGGTGAAAGTCTCCACACCGTTGAAATCTTGTGCAGGCGTGTAGATCACGCCGGTTGTCGTATGGGTCACCAAGCCCCGCGCCGGCTGGGTCACTCCGGTGACCGTGAGTGGCCCGCCGTCGATGTCGGTGTCGTTGGAAAGCACGTCAATGGTGGTGCCACCGGAATCCTCGCTGACGGAGGCAGTGTCGCCGGCGGCCGTCGGCCCATCGTTCACGGCAGTGACCGTGATGGCGACGGTCGCGGTGTGGACCTTCGGCGATAACAAGCTGACGAGACCGTCAATATGCCAGGGGCTGGCGTCATCGGACACCGTGTAGGTGAAGGTGTCGGTGCCGGAGAAGTTTCGTTCGGGCGTGTAGGTGAACGTCCCGTCGGGATTGAGTACGACGGTGCCGTGAGCGGCTTGGGTGTAGTCGGTGATGGTGAGTACATCGCCGGCGTCCAGGTTGGGGTCGACGTCGTTGTTCAGGACCTCGATGGTGACCGGATTGTCCTCGGCAGTGGTGGCTTGATCGGCCGTGGCTTCAGGTGCCGAGTTGAAGAAGGTTCGTTGAATCTCTCGGCGGGCGAACAGCAGCACTGCCAACAAGACTGGCGGGTCGGCGGGCGCTGATGGTTCATAGGTGAACAGCATGTCGAGGGCTTCGGCGGCGATGCGCAGCAGTTGCACGGGGCCGCCCAGAATTGCCGCGAGCGGTGTCCTCGGTTGATCTACCAATGGAGCCGGGGCGGGGGTGCCCGGCGCTGCCGGGGTCGCTGCAGCCGAGTAGCTCTCGGCGGATGGTTCGGAAGCCGCTGGCAGGTCCTCTGTGATAACCGGAGGCGACTTCACGGCTGACTCGGCATCGTCGTCCTCGATGGATGCGACGTCGGGGACCGCAGAGCTCGCCGCCTCGGCCGTGCCGCCGGTCGAGGCGGTGGGAGCCGATGGCTCGTCGGTCTGGGTGTCCTCGTCAGGCGACGGCGACGGATCCCCGGCTTCGTCGCCGATTTCGTCAACGGAAGGTTCGTCGCCGCTTTCGTCGACGACAGGTTCGTCGCCGACTCCGTTGATTGGCGGTTCGTCGCCGCTTTCGTCGACGGCGGTATCCCCGTCCGCCGGTTCTGCGGCGGTATCGTCGTCGACGGAATCATCAGAGCTCACCTGTTCGGTGGCGTTTGCCGGATCGTCGTCTTCGGCGGCGCCGGTGCTCGCGCTTTCCTTCTGTTCAGAAGTACTTTCGTCGCCTCCCGCGTTCGATGCCGACGCCTCGGATTCGCTTGCCGTGGTGTCGGACTCGGCGCGAGCCAGACCGGCACCCTGTCCTGAGACGATTGCGAATCCCACCCCGAGGGCCACAGCAAGCGCACCGACGCGGCCGACGTAGCGCCCATGTCGAGTCGACTCCGCGGTGTCGTCAGGGGTGATGGCAGCAAACAGAGAATGAATGGCTGAAGACATGTCTCCCCAAGCGAACATAGGCGTCAAACGGCAAGTGTGACGCTAGTGCAGGTTCCGGAAGACTTGCGCAGCAATCGCGTGATGTTCAGCGTCCCTCCCTGATTCTGTTCACTTCGGCTTCCGCTACCGTTTGGTGCGATTCGCAGCGAGGTCTGCCAGGAATGAATCGGACCACAGTCCGGTTGAGAGGAACATGCCAGCCATCGCCGCCAACACACTCACTCTTCCGCGCATCGCAGGACCCGCGCCGACAGATACCGAACGTCCCGTGCGTTCCGTGACGACTGGCCCCCGTGGGTTCGAGGGCGAGGGTTTCCCCGTCGTCCGCGCGTTCGCCGGCGTGAACGCGCGTGACCTCGATCCGTTCATCCACATGGATCAGATGGGTGAAGTCGAATACCAGCCCGGGGAGCCGCGTGGGACCGATTGGCATCCCCATCGGGGCTTCGAAACCGTCACGTACATGATCGACGGCCGCTTCGCGCACCAGGACTCCCATGGTGGCGGTGGCCTGATCGCCGACGGCGCCACCCAGTGGATGACGGCCGGATCGGGCATCCTGCACATCGAGACGCCGCCCGCCGAACTCGTCGAGAGCGGCGGGATGTTCCACGGCATCCAGCTCTGGGTGAACCTGCCCAGGAAAGACAAGTTCGCCGACCCGAACTACCAGGCGATCGAGGGCACACAAGCCACACTGCTCTCGTCCCACGACGGCGGTGCGCTGGTAAGAATCATCGCCGGCGACATCGACGGCCAGGCAGGCCCAGGGTCCACCCACACGCCGATCACGTTGGCGCACGCGACCGTCGAGCCCGGCGCACGCCTGGACGTGCCGTGGTCGCGCGACTTCAACGCCCTCGTCTACGTCCTGTCCGGACGCGGGGCTGTCGGTCCCGTCGGGCATCCCGTCCAACAGGGCCAGCTCGCCGTACTCGGCCCCGGCGACCGGATCGCCGTCACCGCCGATACATCCCAAGATTCGAACCGACCCGCTCTCGAGGTTCTGTTGTTGGGCGGCAGGCCGATTCGTGAACCGATCTATCAGTACGGACCGTTCGTGATGAATTCGAAGTCCGAGATCATCCAGGCCGTCGAGGACTACCAGTCCGGCAAGTTCGGTGCGATTCCGCCGAACGCGCTGATGCCGCATCGCCCGCTACGCTGAGTTCAGCGGTCGGCCTTCAAGGGGTAGATCAACTCCAACTCGCCGATGGCTGCGGCCGCGGTGAGCAGTGGCAGCGCGGCGGAGAGCCCGAGACTGTCGTCCCGGGCCTCCGCCCGCAGTGCCCGCACGAAGTCGTCGCTGATCGGGGTCCAGGCGTCCACGGCATCCCATTGACCGGTCACGCGATCGCAGATGGCGTCGACGTGGGACTCCAAGACGGCGCGGACGTTGGGGTAAGAGCCCAGCGGCGGCGGAGTGGGGATGTCGGCGATCAAGTCGGCGACTGCACGCAGCCGGATAGCCCGGTTGAAGGAGCGCACGATGGGGGCGCGAAAGTCCGTCTCGCCACTGCTTTCCGAAAGATAGTGCCTGACTGCGTCGTCGATCACCCGGGACGCCGACAGTGCCTCATGGCTCAGCGTTGCCACCTCATCGGTGCGCGCTTCCGTGGCGCCTCGGGTGATGCGCAATACGGCTGCGCGTAAATACCGCGCGAAAATCGTTCGGGCTGAATCGATCTGACGTGTCACCGACGCGGTTGCGCCGCGCGGCCACAGCAGAAGCGACACCGCGACGCCCACCAGTGCACCCACGAACACGTCTTCGACACGAACCAGGCCGACCTGCCAACCGGTAGGCGCGATCAGGTTGAAGAAGATCAGCACCATCATCGTGAACGCAGCCTGCGCGGCCGTGAACGACGCGATCTCGGGCACGTAGGCCGATCCGAACACGACCACCGGCATCAGAATCCACAACACCACCGGGTCTACACCGACCAGGTAGATCAGCACGGCGCCGAGCAGAAAGCCGATTCCGGTGCCGAACACGGCGCGCCATACTCGCGTACCGGTGGTGAGTGCGCTGCTGCGTAACACGGACAGCGCGCCGAGCACCACCCAGAAGCCGTGCTCGATCGGGAAGACGTGTGTGACGGCGACCGCGAGCGCTAGGCCGAGGCCGGTACGCAGACTGTTGCGGACAGCCACCGCCCTGTTCTCCAAAAATCCGGATGCGATCTGCGCGGCAGCGACTGTTTCGGGCAGCAACCTGTCGGACGCGCCGGTGGGCGGCAACCGCAGTCCCAGCGCGCGCGCCCACACCGGCCGCGCGTCGGCGGCGGCTGCGGCCGCGATGATTCGGCCGGTGGCACCCACGGTGGCGGCGATCGTGCGCCTCCGCAGCAGATCCCGGCCCAGCGCCACCGCCTGATCGTCATTGGGTGCAGCCAATATCGCATCGAGGTCCTCCCGCCAACGCCCCTGCGCCGTGGCGCGCAGCACCGTCAGCGCCGCAGCCAGGTCCGCCCGCGCCAATTCGCGGTCGCTGGAGCGCGAAATACGAAGCACGGCAGCCGCGCTGCGCAATACACGTCCGACCGCGTCCTTATCGCGCAGCGTGACACCGGCGTGTGGACCCGTCCGATCGGCGACCCATTCGAGGTCGTCGACGACGCGGACGAGCGCTCGGCTGCCCGCTGTCAGACCGACCGGGCGGAAGTCTGCCTCGAGGAACGTTTGACGCAGGGAATCCATTGCCCTGCTGACCTTGTCGGCGGTCCCGGTCCCGTCCAGCTGGTCGGCAAGTGCCGCGCATGCCCGCGCCGCCCGGCTGCGAAGCTGACCGTGATGCCTTGGCGGGAAGAGGAACAAAGCGGCAGGTACACACACCGCCAGTGCGATCGCCCAGCCCAGAAGACGTTCCTCTATCGGCCCGGGGGCCGTGCATGCTGGGAGCACGAACAGTACGAGTGTGGCGCGCTGTCCCGCGGCGATCGTCTCGCTGAGTACCCCCGAGAAGGTGACAGCGACTCCGAGGACGAACATCGTCGCCACGGCCGGCCAAGGATGCGGTGCGACAAGGGTGCCGAGGGTGATCAGGATGCACCCGTTGACGCCCAGCCACGTATAGGCCACGGCCCGGTTCTGCCGGTTACCGGGAAAGTCGGAGAACACCAGCAGTGCTACGGAACCGAAAATTGTGAACAGCGCTGTCTGTGGATTGCCGTCGCCGATGAGGAAGCCCAGCGCGCCGGCGAGCGGCACCACCATGGCGGCGCGCAAAGCTCGCCGGAACGCGTCGTTGTCGGGGTCTCGCTGGGCGGCTCGCCTCACGATGCGCTGTCGGGTCTCGTGCAGCAGAGCAGACATCAGCGTTTACGGGTCTCGACGCCGGTTTGCGAGCACCCGACACCCGTGAGTAACGGTTCTGTCATTGTTTGCTGTGGGCAAGGCGCTCTCGAAGGCCGAAGCGGGCGTTCGGTGACCTGCCCACGTTCGTCATTCATCGCGTTGCACCGAACTGAACCGGCCCGAGTCGAGCGATTCGAGGAGTTGGCCGACGATCCACCGCAGCCCGGGCGTATCCGGCGGCAGGATCGCCTGCTCGTAACCCACCAGGAGGTAGACCGCCCAGGAGGCGAACAGTTCGGCTTGGCGAGCGTCCTGCAGGATGGCCAGCGCCGACTCGTAGACCGCGTCGAAGCGCTGCCTGTCGACGGCAGCCTGCACCGCATACACCTGCGGGTCGATCGCACTCCACACCCGGATGGCGGACTCGGCGCTGTGCGGCAGCGTCAGTCCGGCTTCGATGAGGCGGTCGATTCGCAGCCGGGGGTTGGGCTCGGCCTGCACGGCCGCGATGACCTGGACCGTCATCCCCTCCTGCCAGTGCGCCACCAACTGCTGCGTGTAGGACGACCAGTTGGAGAAGTAGTGATAGAAGGACCCGGTGGTCACTCCGAGTCGCCGGCACACCTCGGCGAGTTTGAGACCGCCGTACCCGAGCTCGGACAGGGCGGCGAGGCCTGCGCCGAAGAATGCGTCCCGTGATGACACCGCCCCCATGCGTCAAACCTAGTTCTTCGTCGACTCCGACCCGGACAGGCCGTCGTCCGGTAGTGCCGGACCGGGTGACGTCAGGACAGCCAGCCGTTTGCTGGTGGGTCTCTCTCGGGTAACGGGGGGAAGTCCCGTGTCTAAGTGCCAGGTGACGTGTGGCACAATTTGTGCGTGCCGTATACGGCTAGTAGAGGTCCAGGACGTCCTCCCGCAGCGAAGGCCGCTGAAACACGGGAGCGCATTTTGCATGCCGCTCGCGAGGTGTTCAGCGAACTTGGTTACGACGCTGCCACATTTCAGGCGATCGCCATTCGCGCTGATCTGACCCGTCCAGCGATCAATCACTACTTCGCGAGCAAGCGCGTTCTCTGGGGCGAGGTCGTCGAGCAGACCAACGCCAGCATTGTCAGCGCCGGTATCGCCAGGGCGCAGGAACAGCTGACGTTGATCGAACGTCTGTCGGCATTCCTGTCGGTGGCGACGCAGGCTGACTCCGAGGAACGTTCCGCCGCAGCATTCCTGGTGACCTCGGTGCTGGAGTCGCAACGTCACCCTGAGCTGAGCAACGACGAGCACGACTCGTTGAAGAACTCGCGTGCTTTCGTCTCCTGGGCGGTCAACGACGCGATCAGCCGCGGCGAGCTCAGCACTGACACCGATGTCGACCACCTGGTCGAGATGCTCGTCGCCGTGGTGTGGGGGATGGGCTTCTATGCCGGTTTCGTCGGTGATCGCACCGAGCTGAGCGCGGTGGTGCACAAGCTTGAGCTCCTGCTCGCCAACAAACTGTGGAACCTGAGCGAGTAGTTCGCTTCTTTTCCTGATCACTTCCTGTGGGTCTGTCCTCTGACGTGTGTCATGGGCCACAGCGGGCCTGGACAGCGCCGGCAGTTAGATAGCCTTGCAATGTAATAAGGCCCTCATCAGCGCCCCGTCACATGCCAGGAGGGAACCTGCTGTGAGTTCACTTCGCACGGACAACGACACCTGGGACATCGCGTCCAGCGTGGGCGCCACCGCGGTCATGGTCGCGGCCGCCCGCGCCGCCGAGACCGACCGCCCGGACCGGATCATCACAGATCCCTACGCCAAGGTCCTCGTCACCGGCGCGGGCTCGGGCGCCTGGGCCTTCATCGGTGACGACAGCTTCCGGGCCAGGGTCGCAGAGCAGGACCCCGAGATCGCCGCTCTCTTCGAGCACATGGGCAACTACCAGGCCGTCCGCACACACTTCTTCGACTCCTACTTCACCGCCGCCGTCGACGCCGGCATCCGCCAGATCGTCATCTTGGCCTCTGGACTCGACTCGAGAGCGTTCCGCCTGCCCTGGCCGGCCGGCACCACGGTCTTCGAGATCGACCAGCCGCTGGTACTGGAGTACAAGTCCGCCACCCTGGCCGCCGAGGGCGCCACCCCCACCGCCGACCGGCGCGAAGTACCGATCGACCTACGGCAAGACTGGCCGGCCGCTCTGAAATCGGCCGGATTCGACCCGGGCCAGCCGACGGCCTGGCTCGCCGAAGGCCTGCTGATGTACCTGCCCGCCGATGCTCAGGACCGGTTGTTCGCTCAAGTTACCGAGCTGAGCGCACCTGGAAGTCGTGTCGCCGCGGAGTCGATGGGACCCCACGACCCCGACCGCTGGGAACGGGTGCGGGAGCGCTTCGACCGAATCACCGCGGAACTGGCCGCCGACCCGATGGACATCACCGAGCTCACCTACGACGATCCCGATCGGGCAGACGTGGCGGACTGGCTGGCCGCCAACGGTTGGCGTTCCCAGGCGATCGACTCCCGGGACGAGATGCGTCGGCTCAACCGCCTCGTCGTCATCCCCGACCACGGTGATCAGGCATTCTCGACGTTCACCACCGGGGTCAAACTCTGACAGCTCCTTGACACCTGTTCACCAACCGGCTGGTTGGTTACGATTCGGGGTACTCCGAGGTCAGGAAGGACCCCCATCATGACCACCGAATTCGTCGCACCTGCTCAGGGCGCTGCCGCCGCAGCCGATATTCCTGCCGTCGTCGCCCGGCTTCGACAGACCTTCGCCACCGGCCGCACCCGCACCGTTGAATGGCGCAGGGAGCAGCTGCACGCGCTGGAACGCCTCATGACCGAGAACGAGGCGGCCATCACCGATGCTCTCGAGAAGGACCTCGGTCGTTCTCCGTTCGAGGCCTGGCTGGCCGATATCGCCAGCACGACCGGAGAAGCCGCCTACGCGGCCAAGAATGTCGGTAAGTGGATGAAGCGTCGGCACCGGCTGCTGGAGATGTCGCAGCTGCCCGGCCGTGGCTGGGTGGAATATGAGCCTTTCGGAACCGTGCTCATCATCGGTGCCTGGAACTTCCCGTTCGCCCTCACGCTCGGGCCAGCTGTCGGCGCGATCGCCGCCGGAAACACGATGGTGCTCAAGCCATCTGAGGTCGCCCCGGCATCGTCGGCACTCATGGCCGAGCTGGTTCCCCGCTACCTGGACAACGACGCGATCGCCGTCATCGAAGGCGACGGCGCGGTCAGCCAGGAGCTCATCGCACAGGGCTTCGACCATCTGCTGTTCACCGGCGGCACCGAGGTCGGCAGGCGCGTCTACGAAGGCGCGGCGCCGCACCTGACCCCGGTGACACTGGAACTGGGCGGCAAGAGCCCGGTCATCGTGTCCGCCGACGCCGACATCGAGGTGGCCGCCAAGCGAATCGCGTGGACCAAGCTGATCAACTCCGGCCAGATCTGCATTGCTCCTGACTACGTCCTGGCCGACGCGTCGATCCGCGACCGGCTCGTCGACGAGCTCCGCAAGTCGATCGACAAGTTCGAATCGGGCAACACAGGTAAGCGCATCGTCAACGAGCGTCACTTCAACAGACTCGCCAACGCGCTGGCGGCAACCAAGGGCACCGTGGCGGTCGGCGGCGAATTCGATGCCGTCAACCTCAAGATCCGGCCGACCGTCGTGGTCGACCCCGACCCCGCCGAGCCCTTGATGACCGACGAGATCTTCGGACCGATCCTGCCGATCGTGACGGTCCAAAACCTGGATGAGGCAATCTCGTTCGTCAATGCGCGGCCCAAGCCGCTGGCCGCCTACCTGTTCACCAAGGCCAAGGCGGTTCGCGAGCGGGTGATCCGGGACGTGCCGGCAGGTGGCATGGTGGTCAACCACCTGATCTTCCATTTCGCCACCCACAAACTGCCGTTCGGCGGCGTCGGACCGTCCGGTCTGGGCGCATACCACGGCAAGTTCGGCTTCGAGACGTTCAGCCACAAGAAGTCAGTGCTGACCAAGCCGACCCGACCCGACCTCACGGCCATCATCTACCCGCCGTATACAGAGAAGGCGTTCAAGCTGGCGCGCAAGCTGTTCTAGGGTGAGCGCCGTCATCATCTGAATTCAACGAGAGGAACACCAGTGCCAGGAGTGCAGGACCGTGTCATCGTCGTCACGGGTGCCGGAGGGGGCCTCGGGCGCGAGTACGCGTTGACCCTCGCCCGCGAGGGCGCCAGCGTCGTCGTCAACGACCTCGGCGGAGCGCGCGACGGTACGGGCGCCGGGCACAACATGGCCGACGAGGTGGTCAAAGAAATCAAGGACGCCGGTGGCCGCGCCGTCGCCAACTACGATTCCGTCGCCGAGCCCGAGGGAGCCGCCAACATCATCAAGACCGCCGTCGACGAGTTCGGCAAGGTCGATGGTGTGGTCAGCAATGCGGGCATCCTGCGTGACGGCACGTTCCACAAGATGGAGTTCGGCAATTGGGATGCCGTGCTCAAGGTGCACCTCTACGGCGGCTACAACGTCATCCGCGCCGCCTGGCCCCACTTCCGCGAGAACGGCTTCGGCCGCGTCGTCGTCGCGACATCGACGTCCGGACTGTTCGGCAACTTCGGCCAGGCCAACTACGGCGCCGCCAAGCTCGGCCTCGTCGGCCTGATCAACACGTTGGCCCAGGAGGGCGCGAAGTACAACATCAAGGCCAACGCCGTCGCGCCGATCGCCGCGACCCGGATGACCCAGGACATCCTGCCGCCAGAGGTTTTCGAGAAGCTGACGCCGGAGTACGTGGCACCGGTGATCGGCTATCTGTGCACCGAGGAACTGCCCGACACCGCGTCGGTGTTCATCGTCGGTGGCGGCAAGGTGCAGCGCGTCGCGCTGTTCCAGAACAGCGGCGTCACCTTCACCGAGGTCCCCTCGGTGGACGACATCGCGGGCAGGTGGGGCGAGATCACCGACTTGTCGGCGGCTGAGCGAGCCACTTTCAGCCTCGGCTGAACGGCGATGAAAGCGCTTGTAGCGCAAGAGCTCTCGGGTCCTGCAGCGCTGGCGTACACCGACGTCGATGACATATCCAGTGACTCTGCTGTCGTCATCGACGTCGGCGCCGCGGGCGTCTGCTTCCCCGACCTGCTGATGCTGCGAGGCGAGTATCAGATGAAGATGCCGCCACCGTTCATTCCCGGCCTTGAGGTGGCCGGGACCGTACGGTCGGCTCCCGACTCCTCGGGTTTCACTGCCGGACAGCGGGTTTCGGGATTCAGCCTGCTCGGCGGGTGGGCCGAGCAGGTCGCCTTGCCGGCGGACGCCGTCGTTCCGACCAATGACGCGCTCGACGACGGCTCGGCGGTCTGCTTGCTCGGCAACTACTACACGATGTACTTCGCCCTGCAGCGTCGAGGTGCGTTGCAGCCCGGCGAGACGGTGCTGGTGCTCGGTTCCGGCGGCGGTGTCGGGACCGCGGCGGTGCAGATCGCGAAAGCCCTGGGCGCCAAGGTGATCGCGATGGTGCACCGGCCCTCGGCCGTCTCGTTCGTCGAGTCGCTGGGCGCCGACGTGGTGCTACCGCTGACCGACGGCTGGCTCGATGCGGTCAAGCAGGAGACCGGCGGGCGCGGTGTCGACCTGGTCGTCGACCCGGTCGGAGGATCCGTGTTCGACGACGCGATCCGGGCGATGGCCACCGAAGGCCGGTTGCTCGTCATCGGTTTCGCCGCGGGTGGCATCCCGACGGTCAAGGTGAATCGACTGCTGCTGCGCAACGTCAGCGTCGTCGGTGTCGGGTGGGGCGAGTTCGTCAACCGCATCCCGGGCGCGCAGGCTCAGGTCGGTGCCGCGCTGGCCTCGCTCGTCGACGCCGGCCTCAGACCGCCTGCCCCCGTGCGTTTTCCACTGTCCGACGGTGCGGCGGCACTGCAGGCGCTCGCCGACGGCCAGATCAACGGAAAGCTGGTATTCCTGCCGTGATCAAGGCGTTGGCGTTCGACGTGTTCGGCACCGTCGTCGACTGGCGCTCCAGCGTCATCGCCGAGCTTGAGGCCTTCGGCCGCCGCAACGGCGTCGACGCGGACTGGGCGCAGTTCGCCGACGACTGGCGCGCCGGCTACGTCCCGGCGATGGATCGGGTGCGCCACGGCGAGCTTCCCTGGACGCGGCTGGACGACCTGCATCGGGCGCGGCTCGTCGAACTGCTCGATGCCGCCGGGATCACCGTCGGGGACGCCGAGATCGACGACCTCAACATGGCCTGGCACCGTCTCGACCCGTGGCCCGACAGCGTCGCCGGTCTGACGCGGCTCAAGCAGCGCTACACCATCACGACGCTGTCCAACGGCAACGTGTCACTGTTGACGAACATGGCCAAACGTGCGGGACTGCCGTGGGATTGCGTGCTCTCGTCCGAGATTTTCAGGCACTACAAACCGGACCGCGAGGCCTACCTCGGCTGCGCCCAGATCCTCGACGTCGCCCCCGACGAGCTGATGCTTGCGGCCGCCCACCCCGCTGACCTGCGTGCCGCCCGCGACGCCGGTTTGCGGACTGCGTTCGTCTTCCGCCCCGGCGAACATGGTCCGGCCCGCACACTGCGCAAACCCGCCGACGGCGAATTCGACGTGATGGCAGACGATTTCCTCGATCTCGCCGACAAGTTGGGTGCCTGATCGCGCGCGTAGCGTGGACGACATGACCACAACAACGACCTTGTCACCGGCCCTGCGGCTGGCCGAGAAGTTGCTTGTCGACCCTCCGGTGAACCCCGACGTCAGCAACGGCTATCTCGATCTGCTCGGCGACCGGCCCGCAGGTGCCGACCAGAACACCGGAGTGATCCAGGCGCTGTGGGCCTCGCGGCTCGGTTCGCTGTTCTACGACAACGCGCAGACGCTCGCGCGCCGAGTGATGACGGCGTGGCAGCAGCCCACCGACTGGCTCAGCATCCCGGTCGGTGGCAGTGCGCTCGACGTCGGTAGCGGACCGGGCAACGTCACCGCCGCACTGGGCCGCGCGGTCGGCCCAGGGGGATTGGCACTCGGCATCGACATCTCCGAACCCATGCTGCGCCGCGCTGTGAGCGCAGAGGCGGCGTCGAACGTCGGCTTCCTGCGGGCCGACGCGCAACGTCTGCCCCTCAAAGACGAGTCGGTGGACGCTGTCGTGTCCATTGCGATGCTGCAGTTGATCCCCGACCCGGCGGTGGCCGTCGCGGAAATGGTACGGGTGCTGCGGCCCGGCCGCCGGATGGCGGTCATGGTGCCGACGGCCGGCCCTGGCGCGGCCGTGCTCCGCTACCTGCCGAATGCGGGTGCCCACGTTTTCGAGGACGACGAACTCGGCGACATGTTCGAGAGCCTTGGACTGACGAGCGTGCGGACCAAGAACGCCGGCACGATTCAGTGGGTGCGCGGCAGGAAGCCGTAACCCCGTAGGCTCGCTGCCGTGAGCACTGTCGGCATCGTCCTCGTCGCGTTGGCGATCGCCGTGGGCCTCGTCGGCATCATCGTGCCGATTCTGCCCGGCGGAATCCTGGTGATCGGTGCGATCGGGGTGTGGGCGTTCGTCGAGAACACCGCCGTGTCCTGGGTGGTGTTCGGTGTCGCCGCAGCGCTTTTCGTCGTGTCCCAGGTCATCAAGTACACGTGGCCGGTCAAACGGATGCGTGCGGCTGATGTGCGCACCTCTGTGCTCGTCGTGGGCGGCATCGCGGGCGTTGTCGGCTTCTTCGTGATTCCGGTGATCGGTCTGCTCATCGGATTCGTGCTGGGGGTTTTCGCCGCCGAGCTCAGCATCCGCGGGGATGTCACCCGCGCGTGGGCGTCCACCTGGCACGCCCTCAAGGGTGTTGCGCTGTCCGTCGGCGTGGAGCTGTCGGGTGCGCTGTTGGCGACCATCGCCTGGGTGGTCGGGCTCTTTCTGGTTTAGCTCGCCGCGCGCACTCGACGCGACCACGCGTCCGCCAGTCTGAGACGGATGGTGGCTTCGGTATCTGCTGCCGTCACCCTGATGACGATCCAATCCATCTCGATGAAGGGCCCATCCATGGCAGCAGTGTGCGCATGGCGGAGGACCTCAGCCGTTGAGGGCTTTGCGCAGGCGGACGATGTCATCCTCGGTGAGGCCCGTCGCTTCGAGATAGCCTCTCAGAGAACCGAATTCGGAGTCCAGCGTGCGCCGGGCCGTGTCCAGGTACTCCTCGCGTACGCCGAGAACCGCATCCGTGAGGCGGGCCTGCGCGAGCTCCATGATCTCGGGAGCGTCGGCGGCCCTCGCCCGCACGTTGACGAGGATGCTCTCTCGCAGCTGGGGAACAGCGACATTGCTCCGCAGGTAGTCGGCCATGATCGCGTCTCGGGACACGCCGGCCGCTTCCAGCACCACGGCGATCGTGAAACCCGTGCGGTCCTTGCCCGCGAAGCAATGCGCCAACACCCGCCGATCCGAACCCAGCAGCGTCACCACCTGGCGAACTGCCTTCTGCGCCAGCGGAGCCGATGCGATGCGCCCATACTCCTCGGTCATGTACCGCGCGGCGGCGTCTGCGACCGCTTCGTCGGCGGGCTTCTCGGTCATCATCCGCTGGAAGGCGTGCTCGTGCGGTGCCTCGTCGTCGGACGCGACAGTCTCTACGAACGGCAGGTGATGAATGTCGACGCCCGCAGGGACGAGTCCCCTGCCGTGCTTCTCCAGTTCAGGCAGCGAGCGAAGATCCGCGACGTCGGTGATGCCGTAACCACTCATCGCTGCGCGACCCGCGTCGTCAAGCTTCGAGAGCTCGCTGGCGCGGAAGAACCGGCCAGGCGCGATGCCGGTGTGCTCTGAGACGTCGCGGAAGTTCCACGCCCCCGACAGCTCGTCTCCGGACGAGACCACTAGCCCGTCACCGCTCTGGCGGATGCGCGGTTCACCGCGGCAGCCAAGGCGGATTTCTCACGACCCAGTTCGGCCCGGGCGATGCTGCGGATGTGCACCTCGTCGGGACCGTCGAAGAGTCGCATCGCCCGGTGCCAGCCGTACAGCCGTGCCAGCACGGTGTCGTCGCTGACGCCCGCCGCGCCGTGCACCTGGATAGCCCGGTCCAGCACGTTGCAGGCCATCTGCGGGGCCACGGCCTTGATCATCGCCACCTCGTTGCGGGCCTCTTTGTTGCCCTTCTTGTCGATGACCCACGCCGCCTTGTGACACAACAACCGCGCCTGGTCGATCTCGTTGCGCGACAGCGCCACCTGCTGCTGCACCACACCCTGCTCTGCGAGCGGCTTGCCGAATGCGATGCGGTTGTTCACCCGGTCGACCATCAACGCCAACGCCCGCTCGGCGACGCCGATCGCGCGCATGCAGTGATGGATGCGACCAGGTCCCAACCGGGCCTGCGCGATCGCGAACCCGCTGCCTTCCTCGTGGAGGAGGTTCTTCACCGGCACCCGCACGTCGTCGAAGCTGACCTCGCAGTGCCCGTGCTGGTCCTGCCAGCCGAACACCGGCAGCGACCGCTCGATGGACACCCCTGGCGTATCGGTGGGCACCAGAATCATCGACTGCTGCTGATGGCTGGCCGCATCGGGATTGGTACGGCCCATCACGATCAGGATCTTGCAGCGCGGGTCGGCAGCGCCGGAGATCCACCACTTGCGGCCGTTGATGACGTAGTCGTCGCCGTCGCGCAGCATGGTCGTCTGGATGTTGCGCGCGTCCGAGGAGGCCACGGCGGGCTCGGTCATCGCGAACGCGCTGCGGATCTCACCAGCCAGCAGCGGTTTGAGCCATTGCTCGCTCTGTTCTGGCGTGGCGAACAGGTGCAGCGTCTCCATGTTCCCCGTGTCGGGGGCTGCGCAGTTGGTGGCCTCGGGGGCGATCTCCATGCTCCAGCCGGTGAGCTCGGCCAGCGGCGCGTACTCCAGGTTCGTCAGGCCCGACTCCGACGGCAGGAACAGGTTCCACAGTCCGCGGTCCTTCGCCAGCTTCTTGAGCTCCTCGACCACCGGCGGCACCGTGTGGTCCTTCGGGCCCTTCTCCTCGCGGTAGGCGTCGTAGGCCGCCTCGGCCGGGAAGACGTGCTCGACCATGAAGTCGGTCAGCCGGTCGTAGTAGTCCTGGCCCTTGGCCGACATCGCGAAGTCCATGACCGCCACGATATGACATGTCTAAACAAGTGAGCTTCCCGGAGGTGCTTCGGCTGTTCAGGACTCCGCTCCGCGCCCTTCGCGGCTGTTGCGGTAGGCGGCACGGCGAAGCGTCGTCAGCCATCCGGGCAGCAATGTGACGTCGGTGCCGCTGCGCTGCGTGGGATCGAACGGCTGATCGCAGCCCGGCTCGTCGCCGCACAGCTCGCGGTCGAACGTCAGCGTGGCCAGCGGGAAGAACGGCCCGATGCCATAGGCCTGCTCGACGCTGAACTCGATCGGTCCCGTGGCGAGACGCTCGCGGATGGCGTCGAGTGCGAGTCCGTCGCCGTCGAGGTCCGTCGTCATGGTCGCGCGCAGCCAGAAGATGCCGCTGGGATAGCCGAGGGGCATCAGCGTCGAGTACTGCGCGGCGGCCCACGATCCGACGGGCCGCAGCGCGACACGGGCCGCGGACGACACCGTCAGGACATCCCAGGGCTGGTCGCCGTCGCCGTCGCGCTGCATACGCCAGGCCAGGCCAGCGAAATCCGGCAGCGATCCAGGGCTCCCGACGCCCTTCGAGATGCGGCCGACGACGTCGCCGGACACCAGCGGCAACCCTTCGCCTGCGGGGGCGGTGCGCGTCACCGTACCGCCGCACAGGATGCCTGTCGGGTGAAAGAACCGCTTGTCGCGCAGCGCCGCTCCGGCCCGCATGGGCAGCGTGGTCAGTTCCGAGATGGTGGCCATGCGCCCCGGCTGCCCAGTTCCGGGCCGTTGAAACGGCCGGACGACAGTGGGTCGTGAACCACCCGGGGTGCGTTTGGCCGGTTCGGCACCGGGTAAACGGCGCGCCATGGCCTCCCTGTGGACTGACGGTCGCATCGAAACACCCTCGCGCCCAGACGAGGTCGCCGACGCACGCAGCGCCGACGTGGTCGTCGTCGGTGCGGGCATCACCGGGTTGACCACCGCCCTGCTGCTGTCCCGCGCAGGCAAGCGGGTGGTCGTCGTCGAGGCGCGCCACGTCGGCGCGTGCGCGACCGGCAACACGACCGGCAAGGTGAGCGTGCTGCAGGGCAGCAAGCTGTCGAACATCGCATCCAAGCACAGCACGGCGACGCTGCGCGCCTACGTCACGGGCAACACCGAAGGCCGCGACTGGCTGCTGCGGTACTGCGACGAGCACGGCGTGAGCGTGCAGCGCGAGGACGACCACGCGTACGCCCAGAACGACAAAGGCCTTGGCTCGGCGAGAAAGATCCTGGCGGCCTGCCGGGAAGCGGAGCTCGATGCCCTCTGGGTCGACGAAGCCGACGTGCCGTTCCCGTTCGCCGGTGGGGTCCGCCTGCGCGAGCAGGCGCAGATCGATCCGATGCCGTACCTGTCGAGCCTGGTGGCCGAGCTCGAAAGGCACGGCGGCACACTGCTTCAGGGGGTGCGTGCCACGTCGGTGTCGGGCACGCGCGCCGTGACCGTGCACCTGAGGATGACCGACGCGCCGCAGGACACGCGGGACGAACAGTTCGCCATCACGGCCCAGCATTGCGTGCTGGCCACGGGCATGCCGGTGCTCGATCGTGGATTCTTCTTCGCCCGGGCTGAGGCCATGCGGTCCTACTGCATGGCGTTCGACGTTCCCGGCGACATCACACGATCGATGTACATCTCGGTCGACTCGCCGAGCCGCTCGGTGCGGTACGCGCCGACCCCGTCGGGAGAGAAGCTGATCGTCGGCGGCGCGGGACATCCCGTGGGCAGGGCCGACCATCCCAAGAACGCGGTCGACGAGCTGGCGCGGTGGGCGACGCTGCACTTCCCCGGTGCTGCGCAGACCCACTTCTGGTCTGCCCAGGACTACCACCCCGCAGACGAACTGCCCTACGTGGGCCCACTGCTACCGAAACTCGAAAACATCCTGGTGGCAACCGGATTCGACAAGTGGGGGATGACCAATGGTGTCGCGGCCGCGTTGGCGCTGTCCTCGCGCATCCTGGGCGGCCGCATGGACTGGGCGCAGGCCTTCGCCAGCTGGAGTCCGCACGAACTCAGCGGTATACCGAGCGCGCTGAAGGCGAACCTCGAGGTCGGCGTGAACCTGGCGAAAGGCTGGGTTGCTCCGGCGACGACACCGTCCGAGACGCCGGACGAGGGCCAGGGCCGTGTCAGCGGCCCGCCGTGGCGGCTGCGGGCGACCAGCGTCGTCGACGGCGTCGAGCGCACGGTGTCGCCGGTGTGCCCCCATCTGGGCGGCATCGTCGACTGGAACGACGCCGACAAGGCCTGGGAATGTCCGCTGCACGGCTCTCGGTTCGCACCGGACGGGGCTCTGCTGGAGGGGCCGGCGACCCGGGGCCTGCGCTGAGTCAGTTCTTCAGCGTGTCCGACGGATTGCGGCCGTACGCCTTCCGGTACATCGACGCGAACCGCCCTGTGTGTCCGAAACCCCAACGCGCGGAGACGATCTGAATAGTCGTCGTGGACGGGTCAGAGGCGCGCAGCTCGCGGTGCGCGTGGTCGAGCCGTACCCGACGCAGGTACTCCATCGGCGTCACGTCCAGGTGCCTGCGGAACATGTACTGCAGGGCCCGGGGAGTCACATGCACGCTCGCGGCGATGTCGGCGAGTGCGATGTCCTCCTCCACATTGCTCTCGATGTAGGCGATGGCGCGCCGAAGCAGCGGCGGCCTGCTGTCGAGCCGGTCACGCGAGGTCGGTTCCGTCGTCACGTTGGTCGGCAGCGTCGAGACGACGACGGCGGCGAGCATGGACGCAGTGGTGGACGCGACCAGAGGAGTCGGCTGGGCGTCCTCGGCGCAGACGACGGTGCGCACGTAGTCGATGGCCGCCCCGAGGCGACTCTGAGCCTGCTCCGACACCGGACGGTGGCCGAGCAGGCGCACGTTGGTCTCGCCGCGACCCTCGTCGGCGGTGGCGACCCTGTCGAGCAGGGCGGCGTCGAACATCGTCAGGTCGTAGCTGGACTGACAGACACGACCCGAGTACGGCAGGTCTGGCTGCGTCAGCAGCGTCACATCGCCCGGTGCGAAGACGTCCTGGCCCTGGCCGATGAAGTTCTCCTCGATCCGGCCGGTGTGCACCCGGCACAGGCAGACCCGCTGTAGCGGATCGGCGTCGTAGGACATGTGGAAGTCGAGTTCGAGTTCGTCGAAGCTGACCTGGCCGAGCCAACGCCGATCGATGCGTGCCGCGGCGGTCTCGCCCTCGCCGGCGGCGATCGTCATCTTCGTGTAGGCGCGCACCAGAAACTCCTCGGTTTCTCCGAGGTCGTTGCTGTCGAAATGAAAATTGTCCCCGGACGTCAGGGACGTCGGTGCTGAATGCATGCTGCTACCTGGTGTGGTTCGCGGCGACGGGGCGCTGGCTTGACCCCCGAGCGGCCCACAATACCGGGCCGGGCAGTTGCTGATGAAGCAAACCCCCTCTCGTGCCCGTCTCGGCAAAAGGCGAGGTCGTCCAGCGTGGCAGTGCAGGAACCGGTGACCTGATCGGCGACCCCGGCGGACTTGCTGTGCGAAGCTGATCGCATGGTGGGGCGGTGAGCAGCGAAAAGGTGCGGGTGGTCGTCGGTGACGACCACCCGATGTTCCGCGACGGAGTGGTGCGCGCATTGCTGTCGAGCGGTTCGATCGACGTCGTCGCCGAGGCCGCCGACGGTACCGCTGCATTGGCGGCGATCCGTGAGCACCGGCCGCAGGTGGCGCTGTTGGACTACCGCATGCCCGCGATGGACGGCGCCGAGGTGGCCGCGGCCGTGGTGCGCGACGCGCTGCCGACGCGGGTGCTGCTGGTCTCGGCGCACGACGAGGCAGCCATCGTCTACCGCGCGCTCCAGGACGGTGCCGCCGGCTTCCTGGGCAAGGACTCCACCCGCAGCGAGCTGGTGAACGCGGTGCTCGACTGTGCCAAAGGCCGCGACGTGGTGGCGCCCGGCCTGGCCGCGGGCCTGGCCGGCGAGATCCGCAGGCGCGCCGAGCCCGAGGGGCCCGTGCTGAGCCCTCGGGAGCGGGAAGTGCTGACGCTCATCGCCGCGGGCCGCAGCATCCCCGCGATGGCCAAGGAGCTCTACCTCGCACCGTCTACCGTCAAGACCCACGTCCAGCGCCTCTACGAGAAGCTCGGCGTGAGCGACAGGGGCGCCGCCGTCGCGGAGGCCATGCGGCGCAAGCTTCTGGATTAGTGTGACCGCAATAGTGCTCAAGCTGCGTGCTTTTCGTGACTACCTGGCAGGTGAGCCGGTCCGGGTCTCGGCAGTACTGCGGCTGCCGTTGATCGCACTCATCGGTGTGCTCGTGTGGATCTGGGACGTGAACCACTGGCTGCCCGGGCTGTACGCGGCGATCCTGGGCAGCTACGCCGTCGCCGCGGTCGTCTGGCTGGTGGCCGTGTTCCGCGGACCGGTCCCGCGCTGGGCCGACTGGGCCTCGACCGCCGTGGACCTCTCCGTGGTCATCGCGCTGTGCGTCGTCTCGGGCGGCGCCACCGCGGCGCTGCTGCCCGTCTTCTTCCTGCTGCCGATCTCGGTGGCTTTCCAGGACCGGCCGGGCCTGACCGCGATCGTCGGGGCCATCACCGCCCTGGGGTACCTCGCCGTCTGGATCTTCTACTCGAAACGCGACGACAACGTCGGGCTGCCGAACATGGTCTACACCCATTTCGGTTTCATCGTCTGGATGGGCATCGCGACGACCGCACTGAGTTTCGTGCTCGCCCGTCGCGCGGCGCATCTGGTCGCACTGCAAGAGGTTCGGCGCCAACTGGTTTCGGAGGCCATGCAGTCCGACGAGCGACACAACCGCGACGTCGCCGAACACCTTCACGACGGCCCGCTGCAGACGCTGCTGGCGGCGCGACTGGAACTCGACGAGGCCCGCGAACGAGTTCCCGACCCGGCACTCGACGCCGTCTACACCGCGTTGCAGGACACCGCCGCGGGGCTGCGCTCCACCGTCACCGAGTTGCATCCGCAGGTGCTGGCCCAGCTCGGCCTCACCGACGGGGTGCGAGAATTGTTGCGGCAGTTCCAGAGTCGTCATGACGTGACGGTGATCGCCACGCTCGAGGAGGTCGGCAAGCCCCAGTCGCAGGCGCTGCTCTACCGGGCCGCGCGCGAACTGCTCACCAACGTCGGCAAGCACGCCGGTGCCGCCACGGTGTGGGTGGACCTGGTCCGTCAGCGCGACCGTGTGGTCCTCACCGTCCGTGACGACGGCCGCGGGTTCGACCCGGACGACGTCGGAACGTCTTTGGCCGCAGGGCATATCGGCCTCGGTTCGCTGCTGGCGCGGTTCGAGGCGATGGGCGGGTCGATGCGCATCGATGCCGACGAGCACGGCACCAGCGTGACGGTGACGTCGCCGCCCGAAAGTTAGACCTTCTCGCCGACCGACAGTGCGGCGTTGATCGCGTCGACGCGGTCCTTGGCGTCGCCGAACAGCATCTGGGTGTTCTCCCGGAAGAACAACGGGTTCTGCACGCCCGCGTAGCCGGATGCCATGGAGCGCTTGAACACGATGACGTTGTCGGCGTTCCACACCGTGAGCACCGGCATGCCGGCGATCGGGCTGCCGGGATCCTCTGAGGCCGCGGGGTTCACGGTGTCGTTGGCGCCGATGACGAGCACCACCGAGGTGCCATCGAAGTCGTCGTTGATCTCGTCCATCTCGAGCACGATGTCGTAGGGCACCTTGGCCTCGGCCAGCAGCACGTTCATGTGGCCGGGCAGCCGGCCCGCGACCGGGTGGATGCCGAAGCGGACCTCGACGCCGCGCTCGCGCAGCTTGCGGGTCAGGTCGGCGACCCCGTACTGGGCCTGGGCGACGGCCATGCCGTAGCCGGGGGTGATGATGACCGAGGTGGCGCCCGCGAGCAGTTCGGCCGCACCCTCGGCGTTGATCTCGCGGTGCTCGCCGTAGTCCTTGTCCTCGGACGGCCCCGCCTCGATCCCGAAACCGCCTGCGATGACGGAGATGAACGACCGGTTCATCGCCTTGCACATGATGTAGGACAGGTACGCACCCGAGGAGCCCACGAGCGCTCCGGTGATGATGAGCAGGTCGTTGCCGAGCAGGAAGCCCGACGCCGCAGCGGCCCAACCGGAGTAGCTGTTGAGCATCGACACCACGACGGGCATGTCGCCGCCGCCGATAGAGGCCACCAGGTGCCAGCCCAGCAGTAGAGCGAGCACGGTGACCACGATGAGCAGCCACAGCTGCGGGTCGATGACGAACCACACCGTCAGCGCCGCGAACAGCACCAGCGCGCCGACGTTGAGGAAGTTCTTGCCGGGCAGCATCATCGGCGCCGACTTGATCTTGGCCGAGAGCTTCAGATTGGCCACGATCGAGCCGGTGAAGGTCACCGCGCCGATGAAGACGCCGATGACGACCTCGGCGGAATGGATGCCCAGCATGCCTTCGGTGGCCAGCTGGGCGGCTTCGGCACCCGCCGAGTCACCCTCGACGTGGAGGTAGCCGTTCCACCCGACCAGCACCGCGGCCAGGCCGACGAAGCTGTGCAGCAATGCGATCAGCTCGGGCATGCCCGTCATCTCGACGATCTTGGCGCGCCACAACCCGATTGCGGCGCCAATGGCCATCGCGACGGCCAGCAGCGCAAGGCCGAGCGGTTCGATGTGGCGGGCCAACGCCAGCGCGATCGTCGCGACCAGCGCCACCGCCATCCCGGCGATGCCGAAACTGTTTCCCGCACGCGATGTTTCGTGCTTGGACAGCCCGGCCAGCGCCAGGATGAACAGCAGCGCGGCGACGACGTAGGCCGCGGTGGCGGCAGTCTCCAGTGTGAACATGTCAGCTCCTCGAGAACATGGCGAGCATGCGCCGCGTGACCGCGAAGCCGCCGAAGACGTTGATGCTGGCGAGCAGGATCGCCGCGAAGGCCAGCGACGTGACGATGATGTCGCCGTGCCCGATCTGCAACAGGGCGCCGACGACGATGATGCCGGAGATGGCGTTGGTCACCGACATCAGCGGGGTGTGCAGCGCGTGGTGGACGTTGCCGATCACGTAGTAGCCGATGACGATCGCCAGCGCGAACACCGTCAGGTGCACCTGCAGTGCCGCGGGTGAGAGCGCGATCAACGCGAACAGTGCCGCCGCGACAGCGAATGTCACGCCGAGGCGGCGTCGCGCGGACATGGGAGTCTTCGGCTCCGTCTTTTCGACCGGAGCGGCGGCCTTCGCCGCCGGTGCGGCCGACACCTGTACCGGTGGCGGCGGCCAGGTGACCTCGCCGTCGCGGATCACGGTCACCGAGCGTTGCACCACGTCGTCAAAGTCGAGGGTTAGCTGACCGTCCTTCTCCGGCGTCAGAAGCTTGAGCAGGTTGACCAGGTTGGTGCCGTAGAGCTGCGATGCGGTCGCGGGCAGGCGGCCTGCGAGATCGGTGTAGCCGATGATCGTGACGCCGTGGTCGGTGACGACCTTCTGGTCCTTGACGGTGCCTTCGAT
This sequence comes from Mycolicibacterium iranicum, assembly GCF_001650495.1. GTDB lineage: Bacteria > Actinomycetota > Actinomycetes > Mycobacteriales > Mycobacteriaceae > Mycobacterium > Mycobacterium iranicum_A. The sequence goes on from NZ_LWCS01000002.1 coordinate 367,462, forward strand.
ATTGCCGCCGTTGGCCGCGGCCATGTCGACCAGCACGCTGCCCGGCTTCATCGCGGCGACCATGTCGGCGGTGATGATGCGCGGCGCCGGCCTACCCGGGATCAGCGCTGTGGTGATGATGATGTCGACGTCCTCGGCCAGCTCGGCGTACAGCGCCGCCTCGCGGGCCTTGTAGTCCTCACCCATTTCCTTGGCGTATCCAGTCGCCGAGACCTCACCGGCGTTCGGATCGACCGAGACGTACTCCCCACCGAGTGACTTGACCTGATCGGCCACCTCGGGCCGCGGGTCGGTGGCCTTCACGATCGCACCCAGGCTGCCTGCCGCCCCGATCGCGGCCAGACCCGCCACACCGGCACCCACCACCAGCACCTTGGCCGGCGGCACCTTGCCCGCCGCGGTGACCTGGCCGGTGAAGAACCGGCCGAACTCGTGGGCCGCCTCGACCACTGCGCGGTAGCCGGCGATGTTGGCCATCGAGGACAGCACGTCCAGCGACTGGGCGCGCGAGATCCGCGGAACCGCATCCATGGCCAGCACCGTGATCGGGCGCTGGGCCAGCGTCTCGACGAGTTCGGGCTTGAGCGCGGGCGAGATCAGACTGACCAGGGTCGCGCCGTCCTTGAGCGTGGCGATCTCGGCGTCATCGGGTGCGTTCACCTTGAGAACGACATCGGCGGACAGTGCCTCGTCGCGATCGCCGACACTGGCGCCCGCCTCGGCGTAGGCGCCGTCGGCGAAACTCGACGCCGCACCGGCGCCCGATTCCACCACTACCTGGTAGCCGAGCTTGATGAGCTGGCCGACGGTCGCCGGGGTCGCGGCCACCCGCGTCTCCCCAGGCAGGGACTCTCTCGGTATCCCGATGATCATCGATGTCAGTCCGTTCTAAGTTCGCCCACGGCGCATGGAAAAGGTCAGTGTAAGAGTTCCTGGTACCGACGGTCGCGTTCTGTAGCACAGCTAGACAATTCGCGTGACGGATGGACGCGAGACTGTAACGCGGTCGGTGGCCGGCACAAAGTGCCAGTTGACGGGCGTCAAGAGGACGCTACGGTAGCGCATGCCCGAAACCACCGCGGTGTTGTCGTATGCGCAGGCGGATCCGTTCGTTGTCGCCGATGTCGTGGTGGACGAGCCACGAGGCGACGAGATTCTGGTACGCATCGAAGCGGCCGGTGTCTGTCACACCGATCTGGTCAATCGCGTTGCGGGAAATCAGGATCGACCGGTTCTGCTCGGTCACGAAGGAGCCGGGATCGTCGAGGCGGTCGGCGAGCAGGTGCGCACTGTGAAACCGGGCGACCGTGTCGTGCTGTCGTTCCGCTCTTGCGGCGGATGCGTCAACTGCGAGGCCCGGCGTCCCGCCTACTGCCGAAACGCCGCCAGGCTGAACAACTTCGGTGCACGCGACGACGGCACGCCACGGGTCACTGTCGGTGGGCGACCCGTGCTCGACGGGTTCTTCGGCCAGTCCAGTCTCGCCGGCTACGCGCTGTCCCATCAGGACAACACCGTGGTCGTCGGAGGCGACGTCGATCCGGTCATCGCGGCGCCGCTGGGTTGCGGATTCCAGACCGGGGCGGGGGCCGTCCTCAACCTGATGAAGCCGCGGCCCGGGGCGACGCTGGCCGTATTCGGCGCGGGTGCAGTCGGATTGGCCGGTGTCCTCGCGGCGCTGGCCGCCGAGGTGGACACCGTGATCGTGGTGGAACCGTCGGCGCAGCGGCGGCTGCTCGCCGAAAGTCTGGGTGCGCGTGCGACTTTGGACCCTACCGAGGAGCCGGTGGCGGCGATTCGCGAGATCACCGGTGCAGGAGTGGACTACGCGTTGGACACCACCGGGCGCCCGAGCGTGCTCGCCGATGCGGTGAAGGCGCTCGCGGTGGGCGGGACCGCCGTGGCGGTCGGCCTGGGCGCCGGGGTGCCCGCCATCGATCTGCGGGACCTGGTCATGCGCGGCAAGAGCGTGCACGGCTGCCTGGAAGGCGACTCGGTACCTTCGGTTTTCATCCCGCAGCTGCTGGCCCTTCATGCCGCAGGCCGGTTTCCCGTCGAGCGGCTCGTCACATCCTTCGCGCACGACGACGTCAACGTCGCGGTCACCGCTCAGCACACCGGTGGAGTGGTCAAACCGGTGCTGACGTGGTGATCGGAGTTTTGCTCGCGCTGATCGCAGCTATTCCCGGATCATGACGGATCCGTCAATGTCTCCCGGTGTCCGTTTTCGTCGATATCGCGCCGGGTTCCGACCCTGTCGCCGAACCCCCTGCGCCGGGGACTGACGCGGGCCCGGCACAACGCCGCTGGCGCGGTCTGCTGACCCGAGCGGCGCTGCCGCTGCTGTCGGTCGTCGTCTTCGGCATCGTGTGGCAGCTGGCCGCCGCCAGCGGTGTATGGAATCAGACGTTCGTGCCGTATCCGGCCACGGTGTGGAACGCGTTCGTCGATGTCTCGACCACCCACGACGGTGTCCGCGGCTACGCGGGCTATCTCCTGTGGGAGCACCTCTACATGACGTTGCGGCGGGTCCTCGCCGGTGTGGTCATCGGTGTCGTGCTCGGCGTGCTGCTCGGACTTCTGATGGGCTCGGTGGGCTGGATCCGCAGCGTGCTCGAACCCTGGTTGACGTTCCTGCGAGCCCTGCCGCCGCTGGCCTACTTCTTCCTCCTGGTCATCTGGCTGGGCATCGACGAGGCACCCAAGATCACTCTGCTCGCGCTCGCCGCGCTGCCGCCCGCCGCCGTCGCAACCACCGCCGCGGTCGTCGCCGCGCCCGTCGGGCTGCAGGAGGCGGCGCGGGCGCTCGGCGCGTCCCGACGTCAGGTGATTCGTGACGTCGTCGTCCCGTCGGCGCTGCCCGAGACGTTCACCGGCATCCGGCTCGCCGTCGGTATGGCCTACTCGTCGGTCGTCGCCGCCGAGCTGTTCAACGGCATCCCCGGCATCGGCGGATTAGTCAAGGACGCAAGCAATTACAACAACACCCCCGTCGTGCTGGTCGGCATCTTCGCCATCGGGTTCTCGGGTTTGGTCATCGACTCACTGCTGCGTTCGATCGAACGCCGCAGCGTTCCCTGGATTGGAAAGGTTTAGCAAAATCATGAAACTGAAAGCCCTTCTCGTAGCACTCGTCGCGGCCGTGCTGGCCCTGGCGGGCTGCTCGGTGGACAACAGTGGGCAATCTGCCGACAAGCCCACGATCCGGATCGGCTATCAGACGTTCCCCAGCGGCGACCTGATCGTCAAGAACAGCAAGTGGCTCGAAGAAGCGCTGCCCGACTACAACATCAAGTGGACGAAATTCGATTCCGGCGCCGACGTGAACACCGCGTTCATCGCCAAGGAGCTCGACTTCGGCGCACTGGGGTCGAGTCCGGTCGCGCGCGGGCTGTCCGAGCCGCTGAACATCCCCTACCAGGTTGCGTTCGTGCTCGACGTCGCCGGTGACAACGAGGCGCTCGTCGTGCGCAACGAGTCGAACATCAACACGATCCCCGAGCTAAAGGGCAAGCGCGTCGGCACCCCGTTCGCTTCGACCGCGCACTACAGCCTGCTCGCCGCCCTGAACCAGAATGGTCTGTCGCCCAACGATGTTCAGCTCGTCGACCTCCAGCCGCAGGCGATCCTCGCGGCGTGGGAGCGCGGGGACATCGATGCGGCCTACACGTGGCTGCCCACCCTCGATCAGCTGCGCGCCACCGGCAAAGATCTGATCACCAGCCGCCAGCTGGCACGTGACGGCAAGCCCACCCTCGATCTCGGCGTGGTGTCGAAGGAATTTGCCGAGGCGAACCCCGAGGTCGTCGACATCTGGCGTCAGCAGGAAGCCCGCGCGCTCGATCTGATCAAGAATGATCCCGAGGCCGCGGCCAAGGCGATCTCCGCCGAGATCGGCCTCACCCCGGAGGAGACGGCCGGGCAGATCAAGCAGGGCGTCTACCTCACCCCGCAGGAGGTCGCCTCCGTCGAATGGCTTGGCTCCGAGGGCAATCCGGGCAACATCGCGGTCAACCTCGAAAGCGCGTCGGAGTTCCTGGCCGAGCAGAAGCAGATCCCGGCCGCGGCACCGCTGAAGACCTTCCAGGACGCCATCTACACCAAGGGCCTGCCCGGTGTCCTCAGCCAGTGACGGTGCGATCCACATCAGGTCGGTGTCGCACCGCTACGGCAAAGGCGACGACGAGATCACCGCGCTGGGTCCGGTCGATCTGACGGTCGACCCCGGATCCTTCCTGGTCCTCGTCGGCGCCTCGGGGTGCGGCAAGAGCACGCTGCTGCGTCTGCTCGCGGGATTCGAGTCGCCCAGCCAGGGCTCGGTGCAGATCGCGGGGGAGACGCCGACCCCCGGCGTGACCGCCGGCGTGGTGTTCCAGCAGCCACGGTTGTTCCCGTGGCGCACCGTCGGGGGCAACGTCGAGTTGGCGCTCAAGTACGCGAAAGTGCCGCGGGACAGGCGAGTCGAACGTCGCGACGAACTACTCGACCGCGTCGGACTGGCAGGGACGGCGAAGCGGCGGATCTGGGAGATCAGCGGCGGCCAGCAACAGCGGGTCGCGATCGCCCGGGCCCTGGCGGCCGAGACACCGCTGTTCCTGCTCGACGAGCCGTTCGCGGCGCTCGACGCGCTTACCCGCGAACGTCTGCAGGAGGACGTCCGTCAGGTCAGCGCCGAGTCGGGGCGCACCACGGTGTTCGTCACGCACAGTGCCGACGAGGCCGCCTTCCTCGGGTCCCGCATCGTCGTCCTCACCCGTCGGCCCGGCCAGGTTGCGCTGGACATCCCCGTGGATCTCCCGCGCACCGGGGTGGATCCGGACGAACTCCGTCGTTCCCCCGAGTACGGGGAGTTGCGCGCGGAGGTGGGCCGCGCGGTCAAGGCAGCCGCGGCGTAGCCGCGAAGCCCTGGTTTGCTGACGTGGGCGCATGCCGGACGGGTTCCGGTGGTCCACGCTGAGCAGGTTCGTCCTGGGAATCGCCTGGAAAGAGTCTGACGGCGCGCCGTGTCGGGGTTTAGTTACCGGCTGGTAGGGCTACACCTCGCTGCGACGATGTGACAGCGGTCACAGCGGATACGCAGCGAGGAAGGGCGGGTTCGTGGCCGGACTGGTGAAAACGGTGGCGCGCTGGAGCAAGGCGCCCGCCCGCGACGTGGAGGCGCCGTCGGGCAGCTGGGTCAACATGGTGCGGGGGCTGGCCGCGCGGGCGACGACCCCGCTGCTGCCCGACGACTACCTGTCGTTGCTGAATCCGCTGTGGTCGGCGCGGGAACTGCGCGGCGAGATCGTCGCGGTGAAGCCCGAGACCGAGGATTCGGCAACCGTCATCATCAGGCCGGGGTGGGGGTTCTCCGCGGACTATGCCGCCGGTCAGTACGTCGGCATCGGCCTGCGGGTCGACGGTCGCTGGCACTGGCGTTCGTACTCGCTGACCTCGGTGCCCGAGCAGGCCGACGACCAGATTTCGATCACCGTGAAAGCCACCCCCGAGGGATTCCTGTCGACCCACCTGGTCGACGGCGTGGAACCCGGCACGATCATCCGGCTCGCGGCACCCAAGGGGGAGTTCACCCTGCCCGATCCGCTGCCCCCGCGACTGCTCTTCATCACCGCGGGCAGCGGCATCACCCCGATCATGGCGATGCTGCGATCCCTGCGCGCCCGCGGGCAGCGCCCCGACATCGTGCACGTCCACTCGGCGCCGACCGAGGATGCCGTCATCTTCTGCGACGAACTCCGCGAACTCGAGCAAGCCCAGGACGGCTATGGCCTGCATCTGCACCTCACGAAGGATCAGGGCAAGGTCGACTTCGACCGATTCGACGAGCTGGTGCCCGATTGGCGCGACCGGTCGGCGTGGGTCTGCGGTCCCGGGGAGATGCTCGACACCGTCGAAAACCTCTTCACCGCAGAAGGTCTCGCCGATAACCTGCACATGGAGCGGTTCACCATCGCGGCCACCGACAAGGGCGGTGAGGGTGGCGTGGTGACCTTCGCGCACGCTGACAAGTCGGTCGAGATCGACGGTGCGACATCAATTCTCGAGGCCGGTGAGAAGGTCGGCATCCAGATGCCGTTCGGCTGCCGGATGGGCATCTGCCAGACCTGCGTGCTCCCACTCGAGGACGGACACGTCCGCGACATCCGATCGGGGACCGAACACGGCGCCGGCGACCGTATCCAGACCTGCATTTCCACCGCTTCGGGCAACTGCACCATCAACATCTGAGGAGACTTTGACATGGCGATCACCGACATCAAGGCCTATGCACACCTCACCGAAGCGGATGTGGAGGCCTTGGCCAAAGAGCTCGACCAGATCCGCGCCGACATCGAAGAGTCGAGGGGTGAGCGGGACGCCCGCTACATCCGCCGCTCGATCCAGCTGCAGCGGGCACTGGCCGCGGGCGGCCGGATCGCCCTGTTCGCCAGCAGCAGCCGCATCGCGCGCTACGCCGGTACGGCGATGCTGGCGTCGGCGAAGATCATCGAGAACATGGAGCTGGGGCACAACGTCATTCACGGCCAGTGGGATTGGATGAACGACCCGGAGATCCATTCGACGGAGTGGGAGTGGGACACCACGTGTCCGTCCGCGCACTGGAAGCACTCCCACAACTTCGTGCACCACAAGTACACGAACGTCGTCGGCCTCGACAGCGATGTCGGTTACGGCATCATGCGGGTCACGCGCGACGAGCCGTGGGAACGGTGGATGATCGGCAATCCGATCTACAACCTGCTGTTGGGCACCCTGTTCGAGTGGGGGGTGGCCGCCCACCACATCGAGGTCGACAAGATCCGCAAGAAGGAGAAGACCTGGGCCCAAGCGCGCAAGGACATGCGGTTGGCGGGCAAGAAGATCAGCAAGCAGGTGGGTAAGGACTACGTGGTGTTCCCGGCGCTGGCGGGAACGAACTGGAAGCACACGCTCAAGTGCAATGTCGTGGCGAATCTGATCCGCAATTACTGGGCGTACATGGTGATCTTCTGCGGTCATTTCCCCGACGGCGCCGAGAAGTTCACCGTCGAGGAATTCGAGAACGAGACCCGCGGCGAGTGGTATCTGCGACAGATGTTGGGGTCGGCCAACTTTCACGCCGGACCGGTCATGGCGTTCATGAGCGGCAACCTCTGCTACCAGATCGAGCACCACCTCTTCCCGGATCTGCCGAGCAACCGGTATGCGGAGATGAGCGTGCGGGTGCGCGCGCTGTGCGACAAGTACGACCTGCCCTACACCACGGGGCCGCTGCTGCGTCAGTACTGGCAGTCGTTCTGGACGATCCTCAAGCTCGCGCTGCCGGACCGGTACCTGCGGGCCGACAGCCACAACGCCCCGGAGACGAACTCGGAGAAGAGGTTCGCTGACACGGCCCCCGCGGGCAACGGGCCGCGCCGAGGCCTGCGTGCTGCGCTTCGGGAGGCCACCCGCAGCGCGGCCTGAGCCTGCGTGCGCAGGTCTCGAAACGGCACCGATCGTGCATCGACCTCACTGTGCTAGTGCGTCGGACGCGCCACGGGCCGCACGATATCGGCGTGAGCATGGTTGTCGAACGCGGGCTGGCCCGGTGCCCCCGATGTGTCGCGGTAGCCGACTACGTCTTCATCGAGACGTTGAAGCGGCCACCCAACGGATTACGTTACGAGGTGCGCTGCCGCAAGTGCGGAGAGTGCTACAGCGAGGACAGTCGGCCCGTAGCGAATCTTCCTGCGGTGGTGGAGGAGTCGCTTCGGTGGCCGCCCGATTGGCTTCCGGAGCCGGAGCGCGACTGGGTCAACGAGGCGCGGGAGAAGCTAACCGTGGTCGCCGCGCGGAGCAAAACCGAGCTGGATGCCCTGGGTCGGCACGTGCAGGGCGCGTACGAACTCACCAGGACATGGGTCAACGAGCGCCGTGCGGCGCGGATGCTGGGTCAGACCGGCGGGTACGCGGGAGGCGGATAGACCCCGCGGAGGATCCACGCGAACCAGTTGATGCCGTACTCGAGCTCGTCGCTTGCGTCGTAATCCGGGTTCGGGTCCACTGCGCCACCTCTCCGTTACCTCTGGCCACACGACGGCGGCTTGGGACGAGTCTAGACCTGCGCGGCCCATGAGAACACTGCAACGGCCTAGACTGAACCAACCAGTTAGTAGGTCCAGGCCCGGTGAGTGCCTGCCGATGCCTATAGTGAGTCGCCATGTCTGAATCCACCGTCAGCTCCGGGCAGAGCAACGGGATGTCCCGCCGCGAGGAGCTGCTGGCTGTAGCCACCAAGCTGTTCGCCGCGCGCGGATATCACGGCACCCGGATGGATGACGTCGCCGACGCCGTCGGCCTGAACAAGGCGACCGTCTACCACTACTACGCCAGCAAGTCGCTGATCCTCTACGACATCTACAAGGGTGCCGCCGACTTCACGGTCGACGCGCTGCACGACGATCCGACGGCATCGGCCCGCGAGACCATTTACCACTTCACCCGCCGCCTGCTGGTCGGCATCGCCAGCGACATCGAGCGCGCGGCCGTCTACTTCCAGGAGGGGCCCTACATAACGGAATGGTTCACCGAGGAGCAGGTGGCCTATATCCGGGAGAAGGAAGCCCAGGTCTACGAGCACGTCCGTGACGTCATCGACCGCGGCATCGCCAGCGGCGAGTTCTACGACTGCGACTCGCACGTGCTGGCACTGGGCTACATCGGTATGACCCTGGGTTCGTACCGGTGGCTGCGGCCGCACGGCAGGCGCAGCGCTCAGGAGATCGCCGTGGAGTTCAGCACCGCACTGCTGCGGGGGCTCATCCGCGACGAGGGTGTGCGCGAGATGTCACCGCTGGGCGTCGAACTCGACGTCCCGGCGCGGACGCTCGAGGAATCCAACTAGCACTGCCGCCATCGCCGGAACTGCGCTGGCGGCGATCACCTCGTAGCCGTGGGTGCTCATCGTCGGCAGACAGAGCAGGCCGGCCTGCGCGCAGGCTCCGCTCGCCTTGGAGTGCGACGCGTCGGATTCGAACGCGCCGAGGACGGCGGCCTGAGGTGCGAACCCGTGTTCGTCGGCGACGTCCATCAGCCGGTCGGCCACCCATTTGTCGTAGATGCACATCGCGTCGCTGTAGGCCACGATCGGCCCTCCGGTGACCGTGGTCGCGTACTCGGGCTCCGTCGGACCGACCTCCAGCGCGAGTGTCAGGTCGCCGGGCAGGGTGCGACTGGCGAACGTGCCGCCGAGGTCGCCGATCTCCTCGTTGGTGGTGAACACGAAGTAGACGTCGCCGGCCGGGCCCGGCCCGTTGCGCAATTCCGCGGCGCACAGCAATGCCGCCGTGGCGGCGGCACGGTTGTCCAGGAAGTAGCAGCCCACATAGTCGTGTCCGACGTCGACGAGGGCGCGCCTGCTGCGATCGATGCACACCCGGGTTCCGGCGGTGACCCCGGCCTGCTCAAGCTCGAGGGGGCTCAGCCCGGTGAAGACGTACACGTCGGGCCAGTCCAGGGCCTTGTCGCCCTGGTCGGGTTTCGTCTGCCAGATTCTGGGCGACTCGGCCGTGGTGTGTTCCGAGCCCAGCGCGAGCACCCCACACAGCGTCTTGTGGAAGCCGAGTACGGCGACGGGGCCGAGGCCGAAGTTGCCCGGATACATCGTGCCCAGCGGTGTCAGGTTCAAAGTGCCGTCGGGGTTGACCTTCTTCACCAGCATCGACAGCTCGTCCATATGGGCCATGACGCGGATCGCGGGCCCGTCGCCGCCGCGCAGCACTCCGACCAGGTTGCCTGCCGCATCCACCCAGGTCTCGTCGACCACGGGTTCGAGCTCCCGGCGACAGATGTCGCGGACCGCGTCCTCCTGTCCGCAGGGCCCGTATTCGAGCAGCAACTCCTGCAGCAGCTTGCGGTAGTCCTGCTCGTCGGCGGTCATCCCCTTGAGATTGCCGGGAGAGGCCGGCCCAAACCCGGGTACCCGGCCCTGGTGACCGTGCGTATCGGCACGTCGGGGTGGTCGTACAACCACTGGCGCAACGTGCTCTACGAGCCCGGGCTGCCCGCTGCTCGACGGCTGGAACGCTACGTCCGCGAATTCGACACCGTCGAACTCAACGGCAGCTTCTACCGGTGGCCGCGGGACGAGCAGTTCGAGAGCTGGCGCGATCAACTGCCGCCGGGTTTCCTCATGGCGGTCAAGGCGGCCCGCGGCCTCACCCACGCGCGCCGACTGCGTTCGCCCGAGGAGTGGTCCGAACGGATGGCGCGGGGCTGGCGCGCGCTCGGGGACCGTGGCGGCCCACTGCTCGTGCAGTTGCACCCAGCGCTGGAGCGCGACGACGAGCGGCTCGACCACTTTCTCGCGACCGTGCCCGACGAGATCCCGGTCGCGGTCGAGTTCCGGCACGGGTCATGGGACGACGCTGCGGTGTACGCCATCCTCGAGAAGCACGACGCCGCCTACGTGGTGATGAGCGGGGCGGGCCTGCCCTGCATCCTCAAAGCGACCGCGTCCTTCGTCTACGTGCGTTTGCACGGCCCGGACCCCCACGCCATGTACGGGGGTTCCTATGGTTCCGACGACCTCACGTGGTGGGCCGACCGCATCACAGAATGGGACCGGCAGGGCCGGGATGTGCTGGTGTACTTCAACAACGACCTCGGCGGCAACGCCGTCCGCAACGCATGGGATCTGCGCGCCGCCATGGCCGCGTGAGCGGCGGTCCCCACTCGATATGCTCGCCCGATGCCTTTGGTGAGCAAGACGGTCGAGGTTTCGGCTTCAGCGGACACGATCATGGCGATCGTCGCGGACTTCGAGAAGTACCCGGAGTGGAACACCGAGATCAAGGGCTGCTGGATCCTGGCGCGCTACAACGACGGACGGCCCAGCCAACTGCGCCTCGACGTGGAGATCCAGGGGCAGGCCGGCACCTTCATCACCGCCGTCTACTACCCGGGCGAGAACCAGATCTTCACGATGCTGCAGCAGGGCGACCACTTCACCAAGCAGGAACAGCGGTTTTCCGTGGTCGCGATGGGGCCCACCTCGCTGCTGACCGTCGACCTCGACGTGGAGGTCAGCATGCCGGTCCCCGCGATGATGGTGAAGAAGGTCATCGGGGACACGCTCGACTACCTCGCCGAGAACCTCAAGGCGCGAGCCGAACAGCTCGCGACGTCGTAGCTGTGCGTCAGGCCCACAGCCCGACGCGGTCGAGGTAGGCCGTCATCCGCGCGAGCCCGTCGGTGAACTGACCCCGCGTCAGCTCGACCACCCGCTCCACATCGCGCCGGCGGAGCGCGTCGATCAGATCGAGGTGGCTGGCCACCGCGCCGGCGCCCCACGTCTCGTCCGAGGCGAACAGCTGCGGTGGCAGGTAGCGCGTGGCGTGCAGCAGGAACCACGCCAGCTTGATCCGGCCGCCGGCCCGGTTGAAGGTGCGGTGAAAGTCGAACTCCGCCTGGGCGATCGGGCCCGGGTCGCGACGTTCGATCGCGTCGGCCAGCACCGCATTGAGCCGCGCGAGCTCGTCGATCTGGTCGTCGGCGATCCGCCGAGCCGTGGTCGCGGCCAGCTCCTGGGCGATGGTCGACTGCAGCCAGAAGATGTCCTCGATGTCGCTACGCGACAGCGGCATCACCCGATGGCCCCGGTGCGGTTCCAGCTCCACCATGCCTTCGCCGCGCAGGGTGCGCAGCGCCTCGCGCACGGGGGTGATGCTGACGCCGAGCCGCGCGGCCGTCTCGTCGAGCCGGATGTAGGTGTCCGGCCGCACCGCCCCGGTCATGATCTCGACCCGCAGCCGGGCCGCGACCTCGTCGGAGAGTTGCTCGCGTCGCACCTTGGCCGACGCCGGGATTCCGGCAGGGGCGTTCATCGCTGCTGTCTGCTCTTCGCGCCAGCGCTCATCGTGCGGTTGCCGCCTTTCCCCGCCTCTGGAAGTGGCTCTTGTCCCGTCGGCGCAGGGGCCATAGTGTGACCGGGGCAACACGATGTTTGATCAAATATCAATCCTGCGCAACCCACCGAGCTGGAGCGGAGAACGTTGACCGACCCCGGGACCGCGACCGAACAGCCGTATCTCGCGCGCCGCCAGAACTGGACCAACCAGCTCACCCGGCACGCCTTAATGCAGCCCGAAGCGACCGCGCTGCGGTTCCTCGGCCAGACCACCACCTGGGGTGGGCTCGACCGTAGGGTCACCGCGCTGGCCGGCTTCCTCCACGAGCGCGGCGTCCGATTCGGCGACCGCGTGCTGGTCCTCATGCTCAACCGCACCGAATTCCTCGAGGCGGTGCTGGCGACGAACAAACTCGGCGCCATCGCCGTGCCGGTGAACTTCCGCATGACCCCCGCCGAGATCGCGTTCCTGGTCTCTGACTGCGAAGCCGAGGTCATCGTCACCGAGTCGGTGCTCGCGAAGGTCGCCACCGCGGTACGCGACATCGATGCCAGATTGGCGACGGTGATCGTCGCGGGCGGTTCAGCCGAGGACGACACCGTCGACTACGACGCGGCGCTGGTCGAAGGCAGCGCGGTGTCCCCCGACGAGGTCACCGTCGACATCCCCAACGACTCGCCCGCGCTCATCATGTACACCTCCGGGACGACCGGTAAGCCCAAAGGCGCGGTGCTCACGCACAACAACCTGGCCGGCCAGGTCATGACGCTGCTGTTCACCAATGGCGCGGACATCAACAACGACATCGGCTTCATCGGCGTCCCGTTCTTCCACATCGCCGGCGTCGGCAGCATCGTCTCCGGACTGCTGCTCGGGCGGCCGACCGTCCTCTACCCCCTCGGTGCGTTCGACCCCGACGAACTGCTCGACGTCCTGCAGGAGGAGAAGGTCACCGGCATCTTCCTGGTGCCCGCGCAATGGCAGGCGGTGTGCGCCGCGCAGCAGGCCAACCCCCGTGACCTGAAGCTCCGGTTCCTGTCCTGGGGTGCGGCGCCCGCGTCGGACACCCTGCTCAAGCAGATGTCGCAGACCTTCCCCGGCGCCCAGATCCTCGCGGCGTTCGGCCAGACGGAGATGTCGCCGGTCACCTGCATGCTGTTGGGCGACGACGCGATCCGCAAACTCGGATCGGTGGGCAAGGTGATCCCCACGGTGTCCGCCCGCATCGTCGACGACGAGATGAACGACGTCCCGATCGGCCAGGTCGGTGAGATCGTCTACCGGGCCCCCACACTGATGGAGGGCTACTGGAACAACCCGAAAGCCACCGCCGATGCGTTCGCCGGTGGCTGGTTCCACTCCGGTGACCTGGTACGTCAGGACGACGAGGGTTACATCTGGGTCGTCGACCGTAAAAAGGACATGATCATCTCCGGCGGCGAGAACATTTACTGCGCCGAGGTCGAGAACGTCCTCGCAGCACACCCGGACATCGTCGAGGTCGCGGTGATCGGCCGCGCCCACGAGAAGTGGGGAGAGGTTCCCGTTGCTGTGGCGGTGGTGCGGAGTTCGCTGGGAGCAACCGCCGGGGAAAGTCTCGCGCTGGCCGATCTCGAGCGGTTCCTCGGCGACCGGCTCGCCCGCTACAAGCATCCGAAAGCCCTCGAAATCGTCGACGCACTGCCCAGAAACCCCGCGGGGAAGGTCCTCAAGACGGAACTGAGGGCGCGTTTCAGCGCAGCCGCTTCCATTGACGCCCGCGAAAGTTCCACTCCGCCAACGGTTTCAGCTGCGGCGCAACAGGATTAGCGGCGAGGAGAGCTACTTGCTAACGGTTGGGTGCTCAATCCCGCAGATGCGGTACGCGGGGGCTACAGCATCGGGTACAGTCCGGTGGTCTGTCTTACTACTGACCGGTAGGGAGACCGTGCTCACACGATCGGGGTTGGGGCTGGAAGGGAGCGTGCGACAGATGCTGCCGGTGCGCTCTGCTTGTTGCGATGCCAGTCGCCGAGCAGTCGCGGGAGTTGTCCTGTGACGACGAATTCGGGGCTCACGGGCTACGTCCGTGAGCAGATCCAGCCGGGCCTGACGGCCGTCGGCGGCTTCGTGCGGATGTGCGTCCTGGTCTTCAAGGCCACGTTCCGCCCGCCCTTCCAATGGCGCGAGTTCATCCTGCAGGCTTGGTTCCTGCTGCGCGTGGCCTTTCTGCCCACGGTGGCGGTGTCGATCCCGCTCACCGTGCTACTGATCTTCACGCTGAACATCCTGCTGACCGAGTTCGGCGCGGCCGACATCTCCGGCGCGGGCGCCGCGCTGGGCGCGGTCACCCAGCTGGGGCCGCTGGTCACCGTGCTCGTGGTCGCCGGCGCCGGCTCGACCGCCATCTGCGCCGATCTCGGCGCACGCACCATCCGCGAGGAGATCGACGCCCTCGAAGTGCTCGGCATCGACCCGATCCACCGCCTCGTCGTGCCCCGCGTGATCGCCTCCACGTTCGTCGCGATGCTGCTCAACGGCGCGGTCATCACCATCGGCCTGGTCGGTGGCTTCATCTTCGGCGTGTACCTGCAGAACGTCTCTGCTGGCGCCTACGTCTCGACGCTGACCCTGGTCACCGGCCTTCCCGAGGTACTCATCTCGCTGATCAAGGCTCTGACCTTCGGCCTGATCGCCGGCCTCGTCGGCTGCTACCGCGGCCTCACGGTCGCCGGCGGCGCGAAGGGCGTCGGCACGGCCGTCAACGAGACCCTCGTCCTGTGCGTCATCGCGCTGTTCGCGGTCAACGTCGTGCTGACCACCATCGGCGTCCGGTTCGGAACGGGGAGCTGACATGGCGGTGAAATCCGAGACGGCCTCCGTCCTCCGGCAGCGCTTCCCCCGCGGGGTGGCCCGCGCCGAGAGGATCGTGGGCGCGCCGTCGCGCGGGCTCGACAGCATCGGCCATGTCGCGTGGTTCGTCGTCACCGCGGTCGGCTCGATCGGCCACGCGGTGCGCTACTACCGCAAGGAGATGCTGCGGCTGATCGCCGAGATCGGCATGGGCACCGGCGCGATGGCTGTGGTCGGCGGCACCGTCGCGATCGTCGGCTTCGTGACGCTGTCGGGATCGTCGCTGGTCGCGATCCAGGGTTTCGCGTCTCTGGGCAACATCGGTGTGGAGGCGTTCACCGGCTTCTTCGCCGCACTGATCAACGTGCGTATCGCCGCGCCGGTGGTCGCCGGTCAGGCGCTGGCAGCCACCGTCGGCGCCGGCGCGACCGCCGAACTGGGCGCGATGCGGATCAGCGAGGAGATCGACGCCCTCGAGGTCATGGGCATCAAGTCGATCTCGTACCTGGTCTCGACCCGCATCGTCGCCGGCTTCGTCGTCATCATCCCGCTCTACGCGATGGCGATCATCATGTCGTTCCTGTCCGCCCAGGCGACCACCACGATCTTCTACGGCCAGTCCACCGGCACCTACGAGCATTACTTCCGCACGTTCCTGCGTCCCGACGACGTGTTCTGGTCCTTCGTCCAAGCCGTCATCATCTCGGTGATCGTCATGCTCAACCACTGCTACTACGGCTTCTACGCCAGCGGCGGCCCCGTCGGCGTCGGCGAGGCGGTGGGCCGCTCTATGCGCGCCTCACTGGTGGCGATCGTGTGCGTGGTGCTCTTCGCCTCGTTGGCGCTCTACGGCGTCGACCCGAACTTCAACCTGACTGTGTAGCGGCGATGACAGCACCCATCAACTCCAAGCGGCAGCCCCCGTACAAGATCGCGGGCCTGGTCCTCGCGCTGGTCGCGATCATCGCGCTGGTCCTGGTGTATCTGCAGTTCCGCGGCGACTTCCTGCCCCGCACCGAGCTCACGATGGTCTCGGCGAGGTCGGGTCTGTCGATGGACCCGGGCGCGAAGGTCACCTATAACGGCGTCGAGATCGGCCGCGTCGGCGAGGTCGAAGAGACCAACGTCGACGGGGAGCCGCGGGCCAAGATCATCCTCGAGGTCGACCCCAAGTACCTCGATCTGATCCCGCGCAACGTCGAGGCCGACATCAGCGCGACGACGGTGTTCGGCAACAAGTACGTATCGTTTCGCTCGCCGTCGGATCCGTCGCCGCAGCGCATCACGGCGTCGGACGTCATCGACGTCACCTCGGTCACGACCGAGTTCAACACGCTGTTCGAGACCGTCGTCGACATCGCCGCCCAGGTCGACCCGATCAAGCTGAACCAGACGCTGACCGCCACCGCGCAGGCCCTCGACGGACTCGGGGACCGGTTCGGCGAGTCGATCGAGAACGGCAATCAGATCCTCTCCGAGGTCAACCCACGGCTTCCCGACCTGCGCAGGGACAATCAGTTGCTCGCCGACCTCGGCGAGGTCTACGCCGACGCGGCGCCGGATCTGTTCGACGGACTCCAGAACGCCGTGACGACCGCCCGCACACTCAACGAACAGCAGGGCAACGTCGACCAGGCCCTGATGGCCGCCGTCGGCTTCGGCAACACCGGCGGCGAGGTCTTCGAGCGCAGCGGTCCGTACCTGGCGCGCGGCGTCGAAGACCTGATCCCGACCTCCGAACTGCTCGACGAGTACAGCCCGTCGCTGTTCTGCACGATCCGCAACTACCACGATGTCGAGCCGAAGATTGCAGATGCGTTGGGCGGCAATGGCTATTCGCTGCGCACCCGCTCGGAGGTCCTCGGCCTGGGCGCCGGAAACGCCTACGTCTACCCGGACAACCTGCCCCGCGTGAACGCCAAGGGCGGCCCGGGCGGACGGCCCGGCTGCTGGCAGCCCATCACCCGTGACCTGTGGCCGGCGCCGTACCTGGTCCTGGACACCGGAGCGTCGATCGCCCCGTACAACCACCTTGAACTCGGCCAGCCGCTGCTCACTGAGTACGTCTGGGGCCGCCAAGTCGGGGAGCACACGATCAACCCATGAAAATCACCGGAACCGCGATCAAGCTCGGCGCCTTCTCACTGGTGCTGCTGCTGTTCACCGGCATCATCATCGTGGTGTTCGGTCAGATGCGATTCGACCGCACCAACAACTTCTCGGCGATCTTCAGCAATGCCAGTGGTCTGCGGTCCGGACAGTTCGTCCGCGCCTCCGGCGTCGAGGTCGGCAAGGTCGAGAACGTCACTCTGATCGACGGCGGCTCGCAGGTCCGGGTCGACTTCAACGTCGACCGCTCGCTCGAACTCTTCGACGAGAGCACCGCATCGGTCCGGTACCTGAACCTCATCGGCGACCGCTACCTGGAACTCAAGCGCGGTGAGAGCAACACGAGAATGGCTGCGGGATCGACGATCCCGATCGAGCGCACCGAACCGGCGCTCGACCTCGACGCACTCATCGGCGGCTTCCGCCCCGTGTTCCAGGCGCTGGAGCCCGAGAAGGTCAACACCATCGCGCAGTCGATCATCACGGTGTTCCAGGGTCAGGGCGGCACCATCAACGACATCCTCGACCAGACCGCGACGCTGACCTCGGCGCTGGCCGACCGGGACCAGGCCATCGGCGAGGTGATCAACAACTTGAACACGGTGCTGGACACCACGGTCAAGCATCAGCAGCAGTTCGACGACACGATCAAGAACTTCGAAGTGCTGATCACCGGTCTGAAGAACCGCGCCGACCCACTCGCGGACTCGGTGGGCGACATCAGCGACGCCGCGGGCACGGTCGCCGACCTGCTGGCCGACAACCGTCCGCTGCTGCAGAGCACCATCGGCCGGCTGGAGACCATCCAGCAGCCGCTGGTCGATCAGAAGGACCAGCTCAACGACCTCCTCATCCGCTTCCCCGAGGCGCTCAAGATCATCGGTCGGTCCGGTGGCGTCTACGGTGACTTCTTCAACTTCTATGCCTGCGACGTCTCGTTGATGCTCAACGGTTTACAGCCGGGTGGCCCCGTCCGCACCGTGAAGGTCTGGAGCCAGCCGTCAGGTAGGTGCACACCGAAATGAGAGTCCTCGAAGGTTCCAACCGCGTCCGCGGCGGGCTGATGGGCATCATCATCCTGGTCGTCGTCATCGGCGTCGGGCAGAGCTTCGCCAGCGTCCCGATGCTGTTCGCGAAGCCGACGTACTACGCGCAGTTCGCCGACACCGGTGGCATCAACGTCGGCGACAAGGTCCGCATCGCCGGCGTGGACGTGGGCGTCGTGAAGTCCACCGACATCGACGGCGACCGCGTCGTCATCGGCTACTCACTCGACGGCACCGAGATCGGCACCGACAGCCGCGCCGCCATCCGGACCGACACGATCCTGGGCCGGCGCAACATCGAGATCGAACCGCGCGGCGACGAACCGCTGCAGGCCAACGGTGTTCTGCCGCTCGGGCAGACGACGACCCCTTATCAGATCTACGATGCGTTCTTCGACGTCAGCAACTCGGCGGCGAATTGGGACACCAAGACCGTTCGCGACTCGCTGAATGTGTTGTCCGAGACCATCGATCAGACCTACCCGCACCTGAGCGCCGCCCTTGACGGTGTCGCCCGGTTCTCGGACACCATCGGCAAGCGCGACGACGAGATCACCCAGCTGCTCGCCAACGCCAACAAGGTCGCCGGCGTGCTGGGCAACCGCAGCGAGCAGATCAACCAGCTGTTCGTCAACGCGCAGACGCTGCTCGCCGCGGTCAACGAACGCAACTACGCCGTCAGTCAGCTGCTCGAGCGCGTCGACAAATTCTCGACGCAGGTGCGCGGCGTCATCGACGACAACCCGAATCTGAACAGGGTCCTCGAACAGCTTCGCGTCGTCAGCGATGTGCTGCGGGAGCGCAAGTTCGACCTCGTGGACGCGCTGTCGGCGCTCGCCAAGTTCACCGTATCGCTGGGTGAGGCGGTGGCCTCGGGACCCTATTTCAAGGTCATGCTCGTCAACCTGGCGCCGTACTGGATCCTGCAGCCGTTCGTCGACGCGGCGTTCAAGAAGCGCGGCATCGATCCGGAGGAGTTCTGGCGCAACGCGGGCCTGCCGTCGTTCCGCTTCCCCGATCCGAACGGGGTCGGCTTCGAAAACGGCGCGCCCCCACCGGCACCCACGCCGATCGAGGGCACCCCGACCGACCCGGGCCCCGCCGTGCCGCCCGGCTCGCCGTGTTCCTACACCCCGCCGGCCGACGGCATCCCGAGCCCCGGCGACCCGCTGCCGTGCGCGGATCTGACACAGGGTCCCTACGGACCTGTCCCGGGCGGCTACCCGCCGCCGAACGTGGTCACCTCGGCGCCGAATGTCGATGGGCCGCAACCGCGTCCGGGTGTTCCCGCCGCGGCGATCCCCGGTCAGCTCTCGCCTGTCGTTCCGGGCGCCAACCCGCCGCTGCCGCCCGCGCCGCCCGGTGCCCGCACCGTGCCGCTGGCCCCGCAGCCGCAGCCGCCGGACTTCACCCCGGGTATCGCACCGTTGCCGCCTGCGCTTCCCGCTCCGGTGGTGCCGGGTCCGGGGCAGCAGTTGGCCCCTGCCGGGCAGCCGCCCCTGCCGGGCAACCCACCGTTTCTTCCGCCGGGATCACAGGGATAGGGGGTAGCAGACGATGTCGACCATCTTCAATGTCCGGAACATGAAACTGTCGGGTGTCTCGCGCACCGCCCTGGTCATCGGGACCCTCGTGCTGATCGTCGCCGTTGCGGGCGCGTTCCTCGGCTGGCACTTCTACAAGAAGGCGACCACCAACACCGTCGTCGCGTACTTCACGCAGACCCTGGCGCTGTATCCCGGGGACAAGGTGCAGATCATGGGTGTCCAGGTCGGCTCGATCGACAAGATCGAACCGGCGGGCGACAAGATGAAGGTCACCTTCCACTACGAGGACAAATACAAGGTTCCCGAGAACGCCAGCGCCTCGATCCTCAATCCGAGCCTGGTGGCGTCGCGCACCATCCAGCTCTCACCGCCCTACACCGGGGGCAACACGCTGCCCGACGGCGCGGTGCTCGACACCGACCGCACGCAGGTGCCGGTCGAGTACGACGACCTGAGGGATTCGGTGAGCCGGCTCCTGCGGGACCTCGGCCCGACGCCGGAGCAACCGAAGGGGCCGTTCGGCGACATCATCGAGTCCGCTGCCGACGGTTTCGCCGGGAAGGGCGAGCAGCTCAACAGGACGCTCAACGGACTGTCGGAGGCGCTGTTCGCGCTCAACCAGGGTCGCGGCGACCTGTTCAGCGTCATCAAGCGCCTGGCCCTCTTCGTCAACGCCCTGCACGAGAGCGACCAGCAGTTTGTGTCGCTGAACAACAACCTCGCGCAGTTCACCAACGCGTTCACCAACACCGACCGCGAGGTGGCCGACGCGCTGCGGGACCTCAACGAGCTGCTGTCGACGACGCGCGGATTCATCGAGGAGAACGGTGAGGTGCTCGCGACCGACATCAACAACCTCGCCGACACCACCAATGCGATCCTGCAGCCGGAACCCCTCGACGGCCTGGAGACGGGTCTGCACGTGTACCCGAACCTCGCCGCCAACATCCTGAACATCGCGTCGGCGAACTCAGGCGGCATCGTCAACATGCCGGTGATCTCGAACTTCGCCAACCCGATGGAATTCATCTGCAGCACCATCCAGGCCGGCAGCCGCCTCGGCTACCAGGAGTCGGCGGAGTTGTGCGCCCAGTACCTGGGGCCGATCCTCGACGCGATCAAGTTCAACTACCTGCCGTTCGGCGCCAATCAGCTGCAGGCAGCGATGACGCTGCCCAAGCAGATCGCCTACTCCGAGCCGCGACTGCAGCCGCCTCCGGGATACAAGGACACCACCGTGCCGGGCATCTGGTCTCGCGACACCCTATTCTCGCACGGCAACCACGAGCCGGGCTGGATCGTCGCGCCGGGCATGCAGGGCGTCGAGGTGCAGCCGTTCACCGCCAACATGCTCACTCCGGAGTCGCTGGCCGAGCTGATGGGCGGGCCCGACATCGTGCCGCCCGCCGCTCCGCCGGCCTTCGGGACGACGCGCAACGGGAACCTGCCCGGTCCGCCGAACGCGTTCGACCAGAACAATCCGTTGCCGCCGCCGTGGTACCCGCAGCCGGGTCCCCCGCCGGCGCCCGCCCCCGGGGTGATCCCCGGTGGTGGAAGTCCCCTCGGCGCGCCCGCAGCTGCGCCGGCACCCGGCCCCGCGCCCGCGGCGCCGTCGGGTCCGCTGCTGCCTGCCGAAGCTGGAGGTACGCGATGAACAGGCTGACCAAGGTCGCCAGGAG
>NZ_LWCS01000003.1 GCF_001650495.1 Mycolicibacterium iranicum
CGCCTGGCCCCGGCGCCTGCCCCCGCGGGTCCTCTCGGAGTCGCGCCGGTGCCAGGCGCGCCGCCGCTACCCGGCATCCCGGCGGGACCGATGCCTCCGCCGCCCGGCCCGTTGATGCCCGCTTCACCTCCGGCGCCCGGGCCTGCTCCCGGCCCCGTCGGCTGAGCGGACTCCCGAATTCGGGTCTAGACGACACCGACGCCTAGACTCGTGGGTGATGTCCTCAACTCCGTCAGACCTGGAAGCAGCTGTCCGCGCTTCGCTGAACAAGGTCATCGACCCCGAGCTCCGGCGGCCGATCACCGAAGTCGGCATGGTCAAGAACGTCACCGTCGACGCCGACTCCTCGGTGCACGTCGAGGTGTACCTGACCACGGCGGCCTGTCCGAAGAAGACGGAGATCTCCGAGCAGGTGACCCGTGCCGTGCAGGACGTGCCCGGCACCGGCTCGGTCAAGGTCACCCTCGATGTGATGAACGACGAGCAGCGAGCCGAGTTGCGCAAGCAGCTGCGCGGCGATTCCCGCGAACCCGTCATCCCGTTCGCACAACCGGGCTCGCTGACCCGGGTTTACGCCGTCGCATCCGGTAAAGGTGGTGTCGGAAAGTCGAGTGTCACCGTGAATCTGGCCGCCGCCATGGCCGCTCGCGGCCTGTCCGTCGGGCTTCTGGACGCCGACATCTACGGCCACTCCGTACCCAGGATGATGGGCACCGCCGACCGGCCGACCCAGGTCGACTCCATGATCCTGCCGCCCGTCTCACATGAGGTGCGGGTGATCTCTATCGCGATGTTCACCCAGGGCAATACACCCGTGGTGTGGCGCGGACCGATGCTGCACCGGGCACTTCAGCAGTTCCTCGCCGACGTGTACTGGGGCGATCTGGACGTGCTGCTGCTGGATCTACCCCCGGGCACTGGCGACATCGCGATCTCGGTCGCGCAGCTCATACCCGGCGCGGAGATCCTCGTGGTCACCACCCCACAGCTGGCGGCAGCCGAAGTCGCAGAGCGCGCGGGCGCGATCGCGTTGCAGACGCGCCAGCGCATTGCAGGCGTCGTGGAGAACATGGTCGACGGGCCGGTCATCAAGATGTTCGGCGAGGGTGGCGGACGGCATGTCGCCGAAAGCCTGTCGCGTTCCGTCGGCGCCGACGTGCCGCTGCTGGGCCAGGTTCCGCTCGATCCCGATCTGGTGGCCGCCGGCGACTCGGGTGTCCCGCTCGTGCTCAGCGCTCCCGACTCGGCTGCGGGCAAGGAGCTCCGCAAGATCGCCGACGCCCTCTCGAGCCGCAAGCGCGGCCTCGCCGGGATGTCGCTCGGTCTGGACCCGGCCGGTCGCTGAGCACTCCGCCGAAACTGCATTCCAGGTGGCCTTCTGGCGATTTTCCGCGCGCGGAATGCAGTTTCGTCGACAGACTCAGGTCGCGTCTGTGTCGAAGGGCGTCGACGCCGTCGCCTCCGGTCGTTCCACGGGTGGGGGCTGCCTGACCGGCTCAGGACCGGGTCCGGACTGCGGTTTCTCGGCCGGCTTCTCCGACCCGCTCTGACCGTTCTGTCCTGCGCGGGGCGAGTCGAACTTGCCGGTGAAGATCGAGTCGTCACCGTCGAGGAGGTGCTTGGTCAACGCTGCGCGCGGAGTCATGCCCCGCAGCTTCTGCAGTTCTGACAGCGGCTCCCGCAGATCGTCGAAGTCGGGACCCAGATCCTCGCGCAACTGGCTCGTCGCGCCTGTCACGTAGTCGCGCGCCTGGCGTACCGCGCCCGCCGTCCAGCGGATGGCACCGGGCAACCGCTCAGGCCCCAGGATCACCAACCCGGCGATCACCAGGACCAACATCTCGCCCCAACCGACGTTGGCGAACATGGTTACGTGCTGTCGTCGCCGAGGGGCGTCACCGTCAGGGTCACGGGGCGCCCATCACGTAACACCTCGATAGGGGCCGGCTGACCGATCTTGAGCTGGCGCACCGCGACGATGAACTCGTCGGCGTCGGCGACCTCGCGGTCACCCACCTTCACGACGACGTCGTTCTCGACCAGGCCGGCCTGCTCGGCGGGGCTGCCCGGCTTGATGTCGGCGATCTGCGCACCCTTGGACACGTCGTTGCTCACCGACCGCGCCGTCAGGCCGAGCGTCGGGTGGGCGATCTTGCCGTTCTCGATGAGCGTCTCGACGACCTGCTTGACCTCGTTGACCGGGATGGCGAAGCCGAGGCCGCTGGCGCTGTCGGACAGCGACTTCCCCGCGGTGTTGATACCGATGACCTCAGCGTTCATGTTGATCAGCGGGCCGCCGGAGTTGCCGTGGTTGATAGATGCGTCGGTCTGGACACCGTCGATGACGGTGTCGGTGTCGGAGCCGTCGCCCGACAGCGGCACGGGTCGGTGCAGCGCACTGACGATGCCGTGGGTGACCGTGCTGCGCAGGCCGAGCGGCGCGCCCGCGGCGATGACTTCCTCGCCCACCTGGATCTTCTCCGAATCGCCCATGCGCGCGACGGAGAGGTTGTCGACGTTATCGACCTTGAGAACCGCGAGGTCGGTCTTGGGATCGCGGCCGACGAGGTTGGCCGGGACCTCGGTGCCATCGTTGAACACCACCGACATCTTGAAGTCGCTGGGGTTGGTGGCAGCCTCGGAGATCACGTGGTTGTTCGTGACGATGTAGCCACGGCCGTCGACAACGACGCCGGAGCCCTGCGAGCCCTCGGTCTCACTGGTGGCCTCGATCGTTACTACCGAATCAGCCACGGCGGCAGCAACTTTGGCGAACTGGCCCTGCGCCTCTTCGCCACCCTCGCCGCTGGTCTCCAGCGTCACCTTCGACGTCGTGAACGCACTGACGACCTCGGCGGTCTTGCGTCCGACGACACCACCGACCACGCCGATCACCAGCGCGAAGACGCCCAGGATGACCAGAGCGACGACGGAGACCTTGCCTCCGAACAGCACGTCACGAACCCCGAGCTTGCCCACGGGGCCCGCGGCGGCGACGGGTGCGGTTTGCGGGATCGCGGGCGTGCCCAGCGCCGCGGGGGCACCTGGATTTCGCCACGGATCGTCGGGTTCGTCGACGTCACCGGCACGTTCGGCCTCAAGCGCCCCGGCATCGGTCGGGTGACGCTGCAGCGAGTCGCCACCGGAATACGGCCGGCCGAATGCTTCGGCAAGCACGGGGTCGGGAGGCGCATCCTTCGGTGTGAACTCACCCTGATCCCGGTACTTGTCGGCACCTTGGAAAGAACCATCGACTCCGGTCGGCCTGCCGAACGCACGCTGCGCCGCAGGGTCCACAGGAGGCCGCGACACCGGCCGCGGCGCAAGACGTTCCCGACCGGTCTCATCCAGATTGGTCACCCGTTCATCGCCCTTCCGTCAACCACGCCGTCGCTCTCGGTACCGAGGTGCCAGCAATCGCCACCACACAACGACGATCAGCTTTGTACCTACCCTACCGGCGCTTCCGACGGGCACGCTCCACGCCGTCGGCCAACTGCGCCGATTCGGCCAAATCCGGCGTATCCACCGGAATGTGGTTCGGGATCTGGGACAGCAGCCCCAGCAAAGAACTCGGCATGTCAACCGGACATGAATCGCGCAATGCCTCGCGAGCCTGTCGCTGCGCGTCGACCTCCATCGCGCACTCGGGGCACAGGGACAGGTGATGGGCGGCGCGCAGGTGCGCGGTCATGCGGAGCTCACCGTCTGCGAACGCGGCGATCGCCTCGGTGGAGAGATGCTCGGTGGACCCGAACTGGCGCGGGCCTACCGGCGCGTCGCTCTGCGAAGCAAACTGCGACGGTAGCCAGGAGAACGCTCGGCGGAATGCATGTCCGGGATCGAACACCACCCAGCTCCTCTCCAGTCGGTGTCGTGCCGCCTGCCCAGTCGGAAGTCTTCCCCTCGAATGTAGCGCGGCATGCTGCGCCACATCGCGCGAACGTCAGGCGGATCGGGCCGTGTTGCGGTAACTGCCCGCATCCGAATGCCGGGCCAGGTACTCGCGCAACGCCTGCCGGCCGCGGTGGATGCGGCTGCGAACGGTGCCGAGCTTGACGCCCAACGTTGCGCCGATCTCCTCGTAGGACAGACCTTCGATGTCGCAGAGGACCACCGCTGCGCGGAATTCGGGCGCCAGTGAGTCCAGCGCCGCCTGCAGGTCCGGACCCAGCCGCGAATCGTGGTAGATCTGCTCGGGGTTCGGCTCGTCAGCGGGCACGCGGTCGTAGTCCTCGGGCAGCGCTTCCATGCGGATGCGTCCGCGCCGGCGGACCATGTCGAGGAAGAGGTTGGTCGTGATGCGGTGCAACCAGCCCTCGAAGGTGCCCGGCTGGTAGTTCTGCACCGAGCGGAAGACGCGGATGAACGTCTCCTGCGTCAGGTCCTCGGCGTCGTGCTGGTTACCGGAGAGCCGGTAGGCCAGTCGGTAGACGCGGTCGGCGTGCTGGCGGACGAGTTCGTCCCAGCTCGGCATCGCAGCGATGTCGCCGGTGGCGTCGAAGACCGCCGTGCCGGTCAACTCGTCGCTCGGCTCCACCCATTCGGCTTCGGTGTACTGCTCGAGATGTGCCATGGTCACGGGGGCATTGACGGTCGCGGGACCGGTCGAGGTGGTCGTCGGATCCTCCAGATCGTGATGGCCGCGGTCTATTGACGGTGACCGCTTGAAATTCACAACGCGACCGGATCCGGTGTTGTTCCCCGGGTGCGCGGTGTCGATGCGTGCGCTGGGCGCGCCGTCTGTCATGCGATCACCGTCTCCTGTACGCGTGTGGCAGGCATATGAGCAAACTGAACATTTCCTGAGAAAGAGCGCTACCCCTTTTTCCACCAGCAGAAACGGGTGTGAACCCAGCTGAGAGCACCGGGCGTGTCGCTACTGTCGGCGACCGGCGTTGGCTCTACGCTGCGGGCATGGCCAGCACCGATGAGCCCGGAGCCGGCTCGGGCGATTCCGCCGCGCGGGCAAGCCAGGCGGAAGCGATCGTCAATCACGCCGAACACTCGATCTCCGAGGACGCGATCGTGGCGGCCGCGCGCGAACGTGCCGTCGACATCGGGGCAGGCGCGGTGACGCCGGCCGTGGGCGCGCTGCTGTGTGTGCTGGCAAAGCTCACCAGAGCGAAAGCGGTGGTCGAGGTCGGCACCGGGGCCGGGGTCAGCGGGCTGTGGCTGCTGTCGGGTATGCGCGAGGACGGCGTGCTGACCACGATTGACGTTGAACCCGAACATCAGCGCATTGCCAAGCAGGCGTTCAGCGAGGCCGGTGTCGGGCCGAGCCGGACGCGGCTGATCAGCGGACGCGCCCAGGAAGTGCTGACCCGACTGGCCGACGAGTCCTACGATCTGGTCTTCATCGATGCCGAACCCGCCGACCAACCGCAGTTTGTGGTCGAGGGTGTGCGCCTACTGCGCGAAGGCGGGGCGATCGTGGTCCACCGCGCCGCGCTCGGCGGGCGGGCCGGCGATGCCGCTGCCAAGGACAACGAGGTGGCCGCGGTCCGCGAGGCAGCGCGCCTGATTGCCGAAGACGAGCGCCTGACGCCGGTGCTGATCCCGCTCGGTGACGGACTGCTCGCCGCCGCCCGCGACTGACTGTCTTCGGCGCGTCGCCGTTCCGACGCGCGCTCTCGCGGAGCGACGGGCCGATTTTGACGATTTCTTGATGCGTAACGCCCTTGACCAAGCACTGAACAACTGTTTAACGTCCTAAACATGCGTTCAGCCGACGATCTCACCGCGGCAGCCCGGATCCGGGATGCTGCGATCGAGTTGTTCGGCCGTGACGGCTTCGGGGTCAGCGTGCGCGCCATTGCCACGGCGGCTGGGGTGAGCCCGGGTCTGGTCATCCACCACTTCGGCTCCAAAGACGGCCTACGCAAGGCGTGCGATGACTACGTCACCGAAGCGGTGTACGCGAGCAAGAGCGCGTCGATTCAGACATCCGATCCCGCAACCTGGCTGTCGCAGATGGCCGAGATCGAGGAGTACGCGCCGCTGATG
The DNA here is from genome assembly GCF_001650495.1 of Mycolicibacterium iranicum. Lineage (GTDB taxonomy): Bacteria > Actinomycetota > Actinomycetes > Mycobacteriales > Mycobacteriaceae > Mycobacterium > Mycobacterium iranicum_A. Next base: position 6,007 of record NZ_LWCS01000003.1, read on the forward strand.
GCCTATCTGGTCCGCAGCCTCCAAACCGGCGGCGAGTTGGCAAAGAAGCTGTGGCGCAACATGATCGACAATGTCGAGCGGTACATGCAGGAAGGTGTCGACGCGGGCACCGTCAAGCCGAGCGCCGATCCGCAGGCACGCGCGCGCTTTCTGGCCATGGCCAACGGTGGCAGCTTCCTGCTCTACCTCCAGTTGCACGACAGCTCCGATCTGCGTGTCGTTCTGCGCGACTACGGCGAGGACATGGTGCTGCCGGCGCTCGAGCTCTACACCAACGGGCTGATGGCGGAGCCGACGATGTATGAGGCCTTTCTCGCGCAACGTAACCAGGGCATTCCGTTCACCTCGACAGAAGGAGCGCAGGATGACTGATCCCTCATTCGCGGTTGACGTCAGCGCTTTGCGAAAGTCGTTCGGCCGCACCAAAGCCCTCGACGGCCTCGACCTCACCGTGGCCCCCGGCGATGTGGCCGGGTTCCTCGGACCCAACGGCGCGGGAAAGTCCACGACGATCCGAATCCTACTGGGTCTGCTACGCGCCGACGGCGGCACAGCGCGACTTCTCGGCGGTGACCCGTGGCGCGACGCCGTCTCCCTGCACCGCAGGATCGCCTACGTGCCAGGCGATGTCACCCTATGGCCCAACCTCACCGGGATGCAGGCCATCGACTTTCTCGCTGCCCTGCGCGGCGAAGGCGTCGACGAAAGACGCCGAGACGCGTTGATCGACCGCTTCGAGCTCGATCCCCACAAGAAGGCTCGCACCTACTCCAAGGGCAACAGGCAAAAGGTCGCCATCGTGGCGGCGTTCAGCACACGCAGTGAGCTTTTCGTCCTCGACGAACCGACCTCCGGCCTGGACCCGTTGATGGAGCAAGCTTTTCAACAGTGCGTGCGGGAAGTCGCAGGACAGGGTGCAGCGGTGCTGCTGTCGAGCCACATCCTGGCCGAGGTCGAAAAGCTCTGCGACACCGTGACCATCGTCCGCGCCGGACGAACGGTCCGCTCCGGAACGCTGGTGGAGATGCGGCACTTGATGCGCACCGCGATTAAGGCGCGTATCCGCGGAGACGCACGCAGCCTCGGGCATGCGCCGTACGTTCACGATCTGCGCGCCGACGACGGCCTGTGGCGTTTCTCGGTGGATCGCGATGATCTCGATCGCGCGATGTCCGATCTGGCCGGGCTGGGAATCGAAGAATTGACGGTTACACCGGCGTCTTTGGAGGACATGTTCCTCCGCGAGTACCACGGGGCGGGCTGGCGATGAGCGCTCGCGCGAAGAGCAGAGGGGTGGCGATGAGCGCTCGCGCGAAGAGCAGAGGGCTGGCGATGAGCGCTCGCGCGAAGAGCAGAGGGGTGGCGACCGTGGCTGCCCCGAATAGGCACGCGGCCTCGCCGTCGGCGTCACCGTGGACCGGCACCGGCCACCTCATCCGGCTCGCGCTCAGGCGCGACAGAGTCCGGCTGTCCGTCTGGGTCGCCAGTCTGACGCTGATGATGTTCTACGCACCCCCGGCCGTCAGGCTCGCCTATCCCGAAGAGGCACAGCGCCAAGCCAGGGTCGATCTGCTCAAGACGCCCGCCGGGATGATGTTGGGCGGACCGATGTTCGGCGGCAACGAAACCGACCTCGGTGCCATGATTGCCAACGAGCTGATGCTGACGCTCATTGTCGCCACGTCGATTCTGGCAATTCTCACGGTGGTTCGGCACACCCGCGCCGAAGAAGAGAGCGGCGCCGCCGAGCTCGTCCTCGCGTCAGTCGTCGGCCGCTACGCCCGGACCACCGCGGCGCTGACCGTCGTGATCGGTGTGAACGTCGTCCTCGCGGTGGCGATGACGGCGGCGATGGCGACCGCAGGCTTCTCCGTCGCGGACTCGGCGGCGATGTGTCTGGGCGTGACGGCGGTCGCCACGGTGTTCGGCGCCGTCGCCGCGGTGACGGCTCAGATGTGGCGCGTCGGCCGCGCAGCGACAGGCGCTGCGATGGCGGCGTTGGCTCTTGCCGCGTTCGTCCGCGGCATCGGCGACGTCATCGACCATTCCGGCTCCGCGCTGAGCTGGTTCTCCCCTATTGCGTGGGCACAACAGATGCGGGCGTTCGTCGACCTGCGCTGGTGGCCCCTGGCCCTTCTGGCCGGGCTTACGGTGGGTCTGGTCGCGCTGGCAGCGGTGCTTGAGGTGCGTCGCCAGTACGACGACGGCACCGTCGCCTCCCGGGGCGAGCGGCCCGATGCTCGCCCGGTCTGCGGGGTGCTCGGTCTCCACCTGATCCTGCAGCGCGGCCAGATCATCGGCTGGTCGGTCGGCTTGTTCGTGGCGGGCCTGGCATTCGGGTCGATGACGAAGGCACTCATCGAAAACGCCGAGGAGAACCAGCTGATCGCGCGGGTGATCTCGACGCAGGGCACCGACGGCGTTTATACGACGATGACCCAGTTCCTCGCCGCAGCGGCGGGCGCCTGTGTGGTGTCGGCGGTATTGCGGGTCTACTCCGACGAACAGTCCGGACTCGGTGAGGTGGTACTGGCAGGCGCGGTATCGCGGTGGGTCTGGTTGTCGACGGCCGTCGTATCGGCGACGCTGGGGGCAGCGGTGCTGATGTTCTTCGCTGGCCTCGGTAACGGAATCGGCGCCGGCGTGACAGTCGGCGACCTTGGCACCATTGCGAAGCTGACGCTCGCCGGCCTCGGCTACGTCCCGGCGCTCGCAGTGCTGGCCGGGGTGGCCGCGCTCGCCGTTGCCGTGCGTCAAGTCTGGATCGGCTGGTCCGCAGTCGCTTTCGTGGTGCTGTCGCTCTACCTGGGCGCGCTGCTGCGATTGCCCCGCTGGCTGATCGACCTGTCACCGGTGGGCCGCACGACCGTACCGCTCGACGTGCCGGCCCCCGCACTGATCGTGATGCTTGTGACGGCAACGGGTTTGACGGTCGTCGCCGGTTTCCTCTATCGGCAGCGGGATGCGGTTTAGGAGGACGATGAAGACAGCCGCACAGGCACTGGTGTCGACGATCTTCGGGATCGCGTTCTTCGGTGTCGCCCTGTTTGTGCCCGCGGGCACGGTCCACTACTGGCAGGCGTGGGTGTTTGTGGCTGTCTTCGCGACGGCGACGATGATCCCCAGCCTGGTGCTGGCGGTGCGCTACCCCGACGCGCTTGCCCGCCGCATGAAGGCCGGTCCCGCGGCGGAAAGCCGTCCTGCGCAACGGATCATCATCAGCCTGACGATAGGTTTGGTGTTCGTCACCTTCGTGCTGTCGGCACTCGATCACCGCTTCGGTTGGTCGTCGGTGCCGACCTGGCTCGTCATCGTCGGCAACATCCTGGTGGCGGTCGGGCTGAGCATCGCTCAATTGGTGATCGTCCAGAACAACTATGCCGCGGCCACCATCAGGGTGGAAGCCGACCAGCCGTTGGTCTCTACGGGGTTGTACGGGCTGGTGCGTCACCCCATGTATCTCGGCACGGTGATCATGATGATCGGTACACCACCGGCGCTCGATTCTCTGTGGGGTCTGCTCGCAGTCGTGGCGGCGGTCCCGGTGCTGGCGGCTCGCATCCTCGACGAGGAGAAGATGCTCAACGCCGAACTCGCCGGCTATCGCGACTACACGCAGCAGGTGCGGTATCGGCTGATTCCCGGGGTGTGGTGAGCGCAGGAAGGGCCCGGCCCGCCGCATACTGACGTCATGGAGCTCCTCACCGGGTTCGGCCTGGCGACAGCGGCGGGCCTCAACGCCTACATCCCGCTGCTCGCGCTCGGACTCCTGGCGCGGTTCACCGACCTGGTGGCGCTGCCCGCGGGGTGGGCCTGGCTGGAGAACGGCTGGGTGATGACGATTGTGGCCGTCCTGTTGGTCGTCGAGATCGTCGCCGACAAGGTGCCCGCCCTCGACAGCGTCAACGACATCGTCCAGACGTTCGTGCGGCCGACGTCCGGCGGCATCGTCTTCGGATCCGGCACTGCGGCGCAGACGGCGACGGTCACCGATCCCGAGGCGTTCGCCCAGTCCGGCCAATGGATTCCGGTGGCCATCGGAGTCGTCGTCGCCTTGGCGGTGTCGCTGACGAAGTCAACAGTGCGGCCCGCAGCCAACGTCGCGACCGCCGGAATGGCCGCACCCGTGCTGAGCACTGTCGAGGACATCGCCAGCGTGGTGCTGGTGTTCCTCGCGATTCTGGTGCCGATTCTCGTGCTGGTGGCCGTGGTCGCGCTGGCTTGGGCGGCGGTCGGGATCATCCGTCGGCGGCGTCGGAAAAGCCTGCCGCGCAAGCGACCTCGGCCCTATAACGCGGGCGGGTAATCAGACTCCCTGAAGGAGTAGCTGCGGCGGCCCTTGGGGTCCGGCGTGTCGAACACCACTCCGCGCAGGATCCATGTGGTGTTTCCCATCGTCAGGGTGAAGTCGCCCGTCACCCGGAACAGGGGTTCCGCTGCGTAGACGTCGATGCGCTTGTGCGGAGGCGTGTTGAGGGTCAGCTCTTCGGTGAAGGTGTGGGTGCCGGTCCACTCATGCCCGTAGGTCGCGCTGATCTCGATGTTGACGATTTCCAGAACCTTGAACGACGCCTTTCCCGTCACCGAGATCGAGTCCTTCTGGGTGACCGTGTCGGTCGTGGTGGTCTTCAGCGGCTGGCTGACCGAGGTTCCGTTCTCGACGAATCCGACGAACTTGGGCTCAGTGAATGCGGTCCCCTGCGATGTCGCCTTGAACTTGCAGACGGCCGGCGAGCCGTCGTAGCACAGCTTGTCCAGCACTGCGGCCTGCGCCGTCGACTGGGATGGGGGGATATCGATGACCGTGCCGGGGACGCCGAGCAGTTTCACCGATGTCGCGCCCAACTGGAGGGTTGTCGGCGAGCACTGCACTCCTCCGCTGGCTGTGCAGCCGGCCATGGTGTCGCCGAATACGGCACGGACCACCAGGTCGACGACATACTTTGCCCCATTGGGCGCGGTGAACACCGGGGTGACCTTGTTTTCGCTGAAGAAGTACCAGACCACCTCGAAATCGATCACCCCGCCCGAGGGAATGACCGTGCCGATCGCGGGGCCGCCGTTCTCGAGGACACCGTTGCCGAGATAGGCCGTCAGGGTGAGCGGGTCGGGGCTCAGGTTGTAGACGAGAATGCCTCGTGTTGAGCCCAGAAGCGTTGTATCTGCCTCACCCGCACGGAGATCGGGGTTGATCGCCAGAACGTTGATGCTGTCGGCGCCGGCGTTGGCAACAAAGGCCCGGGTGCCGTCGGCCGAGACGACGACTGCATTGGGGCTGCCGCCGACCCCGATCTGGGTGATCACCTTCTTGCCGGCCGTGTCGATCACCGTCACCGTACCCGCACCGAACTCCGTGACGTAGAGCTGTTTCCCGTCGGCGCTTATCGCCACCCCGGTGGGCTGGGATCCCAGGTTCAGGTCGATGAAGTCGACGACGGTGTCGTTCTCGGTGTCGATCACCGCGATGCGGTTCGAGGCGGAGTCCGTGACGTAGGCGCGAGCTCCGTCCGGGCTGAAGATGACACCTTCGGGGCTGCTGCGATCGAGATCCTGTCCCACTCCGATTGTTTCGTCGACGAGATTGTTGGACGTGTCGATCGTGGTCACCGTGCCGCTGGCGGCGTTGGCGACGAACAGCCGCTGACCGTCAGGGGTGAGCGCCAACGCAGTCGGCCTGTTGCCGACCGGGATGACCGCGGTCACCAACGTGCTTGCCGTGTCGATCACCGACACTGTGCCGTCTGCGGAATTGGCGACGTAGGCCCATCGATCGTCGGCACTCAGCGCCACCGCGCGGGGATCGTTGCCCACCTTTATCGTGGAGACCACGTGGTTGTCGAAGGTGTCGATCACCGACACCTCGCCGGCCGACGAGTCCGTCACGTATGCGCGAGAACCATTGCGGCTCAACGCCACACCGTATGCGAATGCCTTGACGGGAATGGTGCCGAGGACGTCGTCGGTCGCGGTGTCGACCACCGTGACCTCGGTACCGGTGACGTACGCGCGGGTGCCGTCCGGGCTCAGTGCCACTGCCACCGGGAAGTCCCCGGGTACGTCGATGGTGGCAAGCACGGCGTCAGCCTGTGGGCTGACAGGAACGGTCACGGTGACCTCCTTGGTCGCCGCGCCGTCGCTGACCGCAATCGTGAACGAGTCCTGTTTGTCCGGATCGGCTGCGTTCGGGGACGCCGCCAGTAGCCTGGCCACCGGAGCCGGGACATAGGTGTAGACGCCCGTACCGTCAACCCCGACCTGCCCCTTGCCGGGCGCCGTCTGCACGATGTAGGTCAGCGGATGTCCGTCGGGGTCCACCACGTTGAGCCGGCCGCGCACCGCGCCGGTCGCAGCGTCGGGTACGCCAACCGTCGGCGCGGCCGGGGCCGTGGGCGCCGCGTTCGGTTTCACCTGAACAGTGATGTTCTTGACGATCTTTCCGGTGCCGTTGAAGAAGCTCAGCGGAAAACCACCGCCGAAGCGCAGCAGCGACCTGACGTTGTCGTCGACCGTCACTGCGAACGAGTCAGTGCCCGTGAATCCCTCCCTCGGCACGTAAGTCCACTTACCGGTTGAATCCACCGTAGCCACACCGTTGTTCGGCGTCCGGCTCACCTGGTAGGAGAGCGGATCGCCGCCGCGATCGATTGCGCCTACGGTCCCGCTGACTTCACCGGTCGAGGTTTGGCCGAGCTGCGCAGGATTTGCAGTCGGCAGGGTGTTGAACCACTTCCCGCGAACCGGCGTCACGGTCTCCGCGGCGTCCTGAAGTACCACTCTGTCCAGGTCGGATGTGAGGTCCTTGGGTCCGCATTGACCCGGCCCGGAGACGGTGCACCGAGACCACTCCACCGCGAGTATGGGACCGACCAGGAACTCCACGCTGTAGATGGCGCCGTTGTCGAGGGCCGCGAACACAGGCTTGGTTGTGTTGTTCCCGAAGAACTTCCACACCAGTTCCATCCGAAGACTTCCGTTGGGAGGGATCTTGGTGCCCACGCTTGGGCCGCCGTTCTCCAGGTCCCCTCGTTCGTCGTACCTGACCAGTTCCAGCGTGTGGCTGGTTTGGTTGAACACGGTGAAGCCGCGGGTGGATCCAAGCGGTGGCGTCGCCCCCAGGGCCGGATCGATCGAGATCACCGATACCGCACCGCCGACACCAGCCACGAAGGCTCGGGTGCCGGCCGGGTTGACCGCCAGGGCGGTCGGATTTGGGCCGACGGCGATGGGGGCGCCGGCGACAAACGTCTCGGTGTCTACGACCGACACGGTGCCGTCGGCGTAGTTGGCTACGTACAGTTCGGTGCCGTCCGGCGTGACCGCAAGCGCGTCGGGCCGGGCGCCGACGTCGATCGTCTTGGTGACCTCGTTGGAGGCGACGTCGATCACCGAGACGGAATCGTCGCGGAAGTTGGCGACGTAGATGCGATCGTCGTACGCAGCAAGGGCTTGCGGACCCGCACCGACGTCGACGGTGGCGAGCACCGTGTTGGAGGTCGCGTCGATCACTGTCACGGTGTTGTCGCCGGTGTTGGCGACATAGACGTTGCGGCCGTCGGCGCTGACCACCACTGCAGTGGGCCCGACTCCGACGTCCACCGCCGCCACCGTACTGCTGGCGGTATCGATGACCGACAGGCTCTCGCCGTAGAGATTGGTGACGTACACCTTGCTTCCGTCGCCGCTGACCGCGAGTGCGGTGGGTGTGTCCCCGACAGCAACCTGTCCGATGACGGTGCGGGTGCCGGTGTCGATCACCGTCACGACGTCGTTGACGATGTTGGCGACGTACAGGTGTGCGCCGTCCGGACTGACGGCCACCGCCTGCGGCTTCCCGCCGACGTCGATGGTGTCGGTGATCGCGTTGGTGACGGTGTCGATGACCGAGACGGAGCCATTGTCGGAGTGGCTGACGTAGACCCGGGCGCCGTCGCTGCTGACGGCCACGCCCGCCGGGAACTTACCGGTGGCCTGCAGCGAGGCGATCACCACGTTGTGCGGCGCGGTGACGGGGACGCTGACGGCGACGGTGGTGGTGGACTTGCCGTCGCTGACGGTGATCTCGAACGAGTCTTGCCGATCGGCAGCGGTTGCAGTCACCGACGCGACCCTCAGGCGCGCGGCCAGGGAGGGCTCGTAGGTGAAGGTGCCGAGGACGTCGACCGACACCTGGCCCTTGGCAGGGGATTTGGACAGCGCGTAGCGGAGTGGGTCGGCGTCGGGATCAACGACGTTGAGGCGGCCGCTCACCTCGCCGGTCACCGAGTTCGGGATACCCACCGTCGGAACGGCGATGGCAGTCGGCGCGGAGTTGACAGCGCTGACGGACACCGTGATTCGCTCGAGTGTGCGCCCAGTGCCGAACAGACTCAGTCCTCTGTCGCCGTAGTGAATCAGAGAGGCGACGTTGTCGTCGACGATGACGTCGAAGTGGTCGTCGCCGCCTGTTTGCCGCAACGCGGTTCCCGGCGTGTAGCGATATGTGCCGTCGGACAACAGTTCCACCACGCCCTTGGCCGGGGCCTTGGCAAGGCGGTAGCTCAACGGGTCGTCTTCTGGATCGACCGCGACCACCGCGCCCGTGACGACCCCTTCGCCTGATTGACCGGAGGGCTCCGAGGTAGCGGTCGGAGCACCGTTGATCAACGCGAAACGGTTCGAGCGGCGCGAAGCGTATGCCAGTTCAAGTGCCTGCGCCAGCGACCCCGCCGGAGCGAGCGGATCGTCGGCGGCGAAGGGGTTCGCGCCTGCAGGCCCGGCGATGGTCGCCGTGACTTCAGTGGGCGGGGCGGGCACGAGCTGTGACGATGCCGGCAACGGCGCGGCGGTGGTCTCCGCGTCGGACGCGGGAAGCAGGCGCGGGCTGACCACCGATTCGGCGGCGGACGGTTCTCGGCCGTCACCGTCATCTACCGCGTCGGCGACCGGGTCCACGTCCGCCGGTGTGGACGCGTCCTCAGGGGTCGACACCACGTGGCTCGGTTTCTTGTGCGACCCCCGACTCTTCGCGTCGGTGCGCGCCGACGTCGAAGTCGCTGTTGCAGAATCGGATTCATCGGGTGGATCGAGAGGCTGCGGCGTTTCCTGGGCGTCCTCGTCGCCCGAGTCGGTCCCGGCGCCGGCGTCGGACGTCTTGGGGGCATCGTCGGCATCTGATTCCGTGGTGCCCGAATCCGACACGTCCTCCGACAGCGGATCGGTGTGCGCTGCGCTGCGGTCTGCCTTGGAGCTACGCGACGCTGCGTCCTGTTTCGAGCCCGAGGCGCCCGTCCGGGTCGAAGTAGTCGACGCATCGGTGGCCTCACCGGGCTCGGCATTGGCCACGCTCTGGCCACTTGCCACCGCCACGCCCAAACCAAGCGCCACGATCGACGCTCCCAACCGAGCGGCATGCTTTGCTGAATCCACGCTAGCCTCCCATTTGCCTACGCAGCAGCGATAGAATTGGCCTGAAGTTATCACTGCGAGGTTCACAGAAATATGTGAATTTAGGGGCCGGGGGCAGAGTTCACCGGAGTCAGCGCAATCTTTGCTGGAACGTCAGCTTTCGTTAACGTCAGTTATTGGCGGATTCCTCCCGCACTTCGCACGTCCCAGCGTGCCGGTGGGCGGAGGGCCACCGCGATCGGCGTCCCGGTGGGCAGACGAGGCCGCCGCGATCAGGGTCCCGGTGCGGTCGGGCTAAATCCAGACACCCTTGCCGACCGCGACCACACCTCCGGCGCTGACCGAGAAGCGCTCGCGGTCCTTGTCGAGATCGACCCCGACCATCTCCCCGGGACCGACGACGACGTTCTTGTCCAGGATCGCGTGACGGACCACCGCTCCGCGCCCGATGCGGGCTCCGGGCATGATCACACTTCCCTCGACGATCGCTCCGTCGTCGATCACGACGTTGGACGACAGCACCGAATTGCGTACCGACGCAGCAGAAATGATGCTGCCTGCCCCGACCACCGACTCCTGCGCGGAGCCGCCGTTGACGAACTTCGCAGGCGCCAGGTTCTCGGCGCCGCCACGGATGGGCCAGCGCTTGTTGTAAAGGTTGAACACCGGATGAACGGACACCAGATCCATGTGCGCGTCATAGAACGCGTCAAGTGTGCCGACGTCGCGCCAGTACCCGTGGTCGCGTTCGGTCGCGCCGGGTACCTCGTTGTTGTTGAAGTCGTACACCGCGGCCATACCGTCTTCGACCAGCCTCGGAATGATGTTGCCGCCCATGTCGTGGTCGGAATCCTCGTCGTCGGCGTCGGCACGGATGGCGTCGATCAACACCTTGGTGGTGAAGATGTAGTTGCCCATCGAGGCGAACGTCATCTCCGGGTCGTCGGGCGTGCCCGGCGGATCCGCAGGCTTCTCGACCCAGCCGCGGATCCGGCCCGAATCGTCGGCGTCGATGCACCCGAACGCGCTGGCTTCTGAACGGGGCACCCGGATTCCCGCGACGGTGGCCCCGGCGCCGCTCTCGATGTGCTGCTGGACCATCTGTTCGGGATCCATGCGATAGACGTGGTCGGCGCCGAAGATCACGATGTAGTCAGGATCTTCGTCGTAGATCAGGTTCATCGACTGGTAGATCGCATCAGCCGACCCGGTGTACCAGCGGGGGCCGAGCCGCTGCTGCGCCGGAACGGGCGTGATGTACTCGCCGGCAAGCCCCGAAAGTCGCCAGTTCTGCGAGATGTGGCGGTCCAGCGAATGCGACTTGTATTGCGTGAGCACACAGATACGCAAGAAGCGGGCATTGACGAGATTGGAGAGTACGAAGTCGATCAGCCGGTAGCCGCCGCCGAAGGGAACGGCGGGCTTGGCACGGTCGGCCGTTAGCGGATAGAGCCGCTTCCCCTCTCCGCCGGCGAGGACGATGCCCAGCACATGTGGCGCTTCCCTCATGATGCCAACCTATCCGCAGGTACGGGCAGTGGCCACCTATTCGTGCTTTTGCGGCGAGTTCTCGGGCTGTCCGTCAAGACAATTCGGGATGCTTCGCACCGCGTGGCGAAGTTGGATACGGTCACAGCATGCGGGTGGCGATGATGACACGGGAATATCCGCCCGAGGTGTACGGCGGCGCGGGCGTACACGTGACCGAACTCGTCGCCCAGCTGCGACGGCTGTGCGAGGTCGATGTGCACTGCATGGGCGCCCCTCGGCCGGGCGCCGCCGCCGCGCAGCCAGACCCCGCGCTCACCGGCGCCAACGCCGCTCTTGCGACGCTGTCGGCCGACCTCACGATGGTCAATGCCGCCTCGGCGGCGACACTCGCTCATTCGCACACGTGGTACGCCGGAATGGCAGGACATCTTGCAGCCATGCTGTACGACATACCCCACGTTCTCACCGCCCACTCCCTCGAGCCGATGCGGCCGTGGAAAGCAGAGCAACTCGGGGGCGGTTACCGCATCTCGTCCTGGGTGGAGAAGACGGCCGTCGAGGCCGCCGATGCCGTCATCGCGGTGAGCTCGGGGATGCGTGAGGATGTACTGCGCACGTATCCGACGCTGGATGCCGAGCGCGTGCACGTGGTTCTCAACGGGATCGACACCGACAAGTGGCACCCCGTCGAACCCGGCGGCGAGGACTCCGTGCTCACCGCCCTCGGGGTGGATCTGTCGCGGCCGATCGTCGCGTTCGTCGGCCGGATCACGCGCCAGAAGGGGGTGGCACACCTGGTGGCGGCCGCCCATCACTTCGCCCCCGACGTCCAGCTTGTGCTCTGCGCAGGCGCCCCCGACACCCCCGAGATCGCCGAGGAGATAGCGTCGGCGGTCCAAGAACTGTCCAACTCCCGCACCGGCGTGTTCTGGGTCCGGGAAATGCTGCCTCAACCCAAGATTGACGAAATACTTTCGGCGGCAACAGTTTTCGTCTGCCCATCGGTGTATGAACCGCTCGGCATCGTCAACCTCGAGGCAATGGCCTGCGCCACAGCTGTAGTCGCCTCCGACGTAGGCGGGATCCCCGAGGTCGTCGCCGACCAGCGGACCGGCCTGCTGGTGCACTACAGCCCGAACGACACGGAAGCCTTCGAGCGAGAGCTGGCGTCCGCGGTCAATGCGCTGGTCGCCGACCCCGACAGAGCCCGCCAATACGGCCTCGCCGGACGCCAACGGTGCATCGACGAATTCTCGTGGGCACAGATCGCCGAGCAGACCCTGGAGATCTACCGGAAAGTCTCGGCCTAGCGATAGGCGACGCTAGCTCGTCACGCCCTTCAGCTCATCGCCGAGCGCGGCTGCCTCCTCCGGCGTGAGTTCGACGACAAGGCGGCCACCGCCTTCCAATGGAACCCGCATCACGATGCCTCGCCCCTCCTTGGTTGCTTCCAGTGGACCGTCTCCGGTCCGGGGCTTCATCGCCGCCATCGAGTGCTCCCTCCACCATGGGCCGCCCGTCAGGGCCTGGTCTGCTTGTGAGCCGGCATCAGGCACCATCTACAAGCACTGACAGCACCCGACTCTGAACTGCTACAGAGCTCTATTGTTCCCTATCCAGGCCAGCTCGTGTGCGAAGACCCGGCTATAGCCGCCCGGGTCGCACCTTCCGATTCACTCCATCGCCGTGACCGATCGGCCCGACAAAAGGGCCGCAGCTCGGCCCGCGGCGAAACACGATCGGCCTCAAAGCCTCACGTGGATTTCATCAGCCCTGCGGTCGCGGCACCCAACAGTCGGCCACGTGGTCGTCGACCATGCCGGTGGCCTGCATCAGCGCGTAGGCCGTGGTGGGGCCGACGAAACGCATGCCGCGCTTCTTGAGTTCCTTGGCCATCGCGGTGGATTCGGCCGTCACCGCCGCGACGTCCGACAGGCTGGCAGGCCGCGCTCGCGTCGCACGGTCGGGGGGCGCGAACGACCACAGCAATTCGGCCAGGTCGGACCCGCTGTCGGCCATGTCGACGACGACGCGCGCATTGGCGATCGTCGCCTCGATTTTGGCGCGATTGCGCACGATTCCGGTATCGCTCATCAAGCGCTCGACATCGCGATCGCCGTAGCGCGCGACGCGTTCGACGTCGAACCCGTCGAAGGCGGCACGGAAGTTCTCCCGCTTGCGCAGGATGATCAGCCAGGACAGCCCGCTTTGGAATGCTTCCAGGCTCACCCGCTCGTACAGGGCCGCCGAATCGTGCAGAGGGCGGCCCCATTCGGTGTCGTGGTAGTCGCAATAGAGCGCGAAGTCGTCTGCGGAGAGCCGTGATCGGTCGATCCAGCCGCAGCGGACGCGGGCGTCGGCCTCGGCCGCCGTCACGTGTCGTCCCGCGCGAGTTCGGCCGGCAGGGCGTGAGCAGGTTCGCGGTCCTCGTCGGCGGGATCGGGGATGCCGTGCGCCGCGCGGACCGCCGCCAGTTCACCCCGCAGCGCGTCGAGTTCCTGCCCCAGCCGGTCGAGCACCCAGTCGACCTCGCTGGTCTTGTAGCCGCGCAGGGTTTGGGTGAACTTGACCGCGTCGACGTCCGCTCCGGTCACGCCCGACGCGGGCAGCACTGTCGCGGTGGTGCCCTTCGGGAGCGGCGGGAGCTCCTCACCGCGGCCGAAGAGCACGCTGCCGACGGCGAAGAGCACGATGCCGACGAGGACGAGCACGACGAGATACAGCAGGACGAGAGTCACGCTTCGATACTGCCCGAAGGCGGCGACAACGGTCCCCCAGTGGCGCCGAAACTGCATTCCGCGCGGCCTTTAGCGGCTTTCGCGCGCGCGGAATGCAGTTTCGGCGGAATTCCTAGCGCGGGCGCAGCGTGATCATCGGAGGGCGGTCGGCCAGAGACACCGTCGATGTCCGCGGGGTGTAGTCCTCACCGTCGGCGAAGAACTGCGTCAGCCCCACTCCGGAGTCCGGGACGCCGCAGCGCGACAGCAGCGTGCCGATGACCTGCCTGCTCATCGATGCCAGCTCTGTCAGCGGGCGGTTGCGGTGGGTGCGCACCCCCAGGTTGACCTGCGCGATGGCATCGAGCCCGAGCCGGTCGTACGTGTCGATCAGCAGCCCGATCTCCACGCCGTAGCCGGGAGCGAACGGCACCGCCGTGAACAGCTCGCGGGTGCCGGCGTACTCGCCACCGAGCGGCTGGTACAGGCACATCAGCTCGGGACGCAACGCGGCGAGCAGCGGACGTGCGACCAGCTCGGTGACGCGGCCACCACCGTTGGCGTCCTCCTTGCCGCTGACCTTCAGCGGGCGCCGGTAAAAGCCCTTGACCAGATGTACGCCCTCGGCAGTCAGCAGCGGGCCGAGCAATTTCGGCACGAACATCGGATCGGGGTCGATCAGGTCGGAATCGACGAAGGCGATGATGTCGCCGGTCGTCGCGGCCAACGAGCGCCACAGGACTTCGCCCTTTCCGGGCTGCGGCGCCACTTCGGGCAGCGCGACCTCACGGCTCACCACCCTGGCCCCCGCCGCGACGGCGCGGATCTCAGTGTCGTCGGTGGAACCGGAGTCGAGCACGATCAGCTCATCGACGAGACCGCCCAGCAGCGGGGTGATCGTCTCGACGACGCTGGCGACGGTTTCCTCTTCGTTGAGCGCGGGAAGCACCACCGACACGGTGCGTCCGCGCTTGGCGGCTTCCAGCTCGGCGATCGTCCAGCTCGGCCGGCTCCAGCTGTGATCACTGAGCCAGGGATGGTCGGCCACCCCGTGCGCGGTCAATTCGTCTACGCGATCAGACAGAACGGTCATGCCAATCCCCTCACCGTGCGTTTCGGCTGACGGGCGCCTTGGATCGACGCAACCATCTCCAGTACCCGACGTGTGGGCCCCACCTCGTGGACCCGGAACATCGCGGCTCCCTCCGCGGCAGCGAGCGCCGTCGCGGCAAGGGTGCCCTCCAGGCGTTCAGTGAGGCTCACACCCAGAGTTTCCCCGACGAAATCCTTGTTGCTGAGCGCCATCAGGACCGGCCATCCAGTTTTTACAAGGTCTTTTACGTGGCGCAACAAACTAAGACCGTGATAAGTGTTCTTGCCGAAGTCGTGGGTCGGATCGATGAGGATCCCGTCCCGTCGCACCCCCAGGGCCACGGCGCGCTCCGCCGCCGAGGTCACCTCGGCGATGACGTCGTCGACGACACCCCGCTCGGACAGCCCGTAATTGACGCGGAACGGCCGGGTCCGCGGAATCGCACCGCCGGTATGGGAGCAGACCAGGCCCGCGTTGAACTCGGCCGCCACCCCCGCCAGGTCAGGGTCTGCCCCGCCCCACGTGTCGTTGATGAGGTCCGCGCCGGCCGCGCATGCCTGCTTGGCGACCTCGGCGCGCCAGGTGTCGACGCTGATCAGCTGATCAGGGAAAGTGGCGCGCAACCATTCGATGAACGGCACGACCCGTGCGATCTCCTCGTCGACGTCGACCATCGCGCCCGGACCGGCCTTGACCCCGCCGACGTCGACAATGTCGGCGCCGTCGTCGATGACGCGGCCCGCAGCTTCTTTGGCGGCGTCATCGGTGAACGTGGCGCCTCGGTCGTAGAACGAATCCGGGGTGCGGTTGACGATCGCCATGATCATCGCGCGATCGCCCGCGACCGGGCGTCCCAGAAACGTCGACTGCACGCCACCAGGCTACGGGCCCGCCGAGCCGGCAATCTCGGCGTACTTTGTCAGCGCGAGGGGGACCAAAATACACCGAATCCGCACTACTTCGGCTTCTTGCCGTCCTTGACCTCGACGAGGTACTCCTCGTAGAACTCGACATAACCCTCGTCGCGCCCGGACAGCACATAGATCGGGTCCTCGACCTTGACGTCGTCGTCGTCGCCCTCACCGCTGGAGCCGCCGTAGCCCTCCTTGCGTAGGTCACCCTTCTGGCTCTTGAAAGTCGACGTGTGGGCCAGTTCTTCGACGACGCGCACGAACAGCGGCACGGCGTAGCCGGGAAGCTTGTCGAAGGCCGCGTTCGCCAGCGCCTTGCCGTCGAAATCCTTGCCGTCCTTGAGCTGGATTGCAGCCATTCCGGCCTTACCGCCGGTGTCGGGCACCTCGACGCCGAACACCGTGGCCTCCTCGACCTGCGGATCGGTCGACAGCGCGGCCTCGACCTCGGTGGTGGCCACGTTCTCACCCTTCCAGCGGAAGGTGTCCCCGAGCCGGTCGGTGAACGCAGCGTGCCCGAAGCCCTGCGCCCGCATCAGGTCTCCGGTGTTGAACCAGACGTCACCCTCTTTGAAGGCGTCGCGGACGAGTTTCTTCTCCGACTCCTTTTTGTCCGTATAGCCGTCGAAGGGCTGGAAGCTGCTGACCTTCGACAGCAGCAGGCCGGGGTCGCCGTTCTTGACCTTCTTGACGCGACCCTTGTCGTCGCGGACCGGATCGCCGGATTCGTCGTATTCGACGAAGGCCACCGGGCTGGGGCAGATACCCGTCGTCTTGTCGAGGTTGAAGAAGTTGACGAACGCCGTATTGCTCTCGCTGGCGGAGTAGAACTCGCAGACCCGCTTGATGCCGAAGCGCTTGGTGAAGTCGTCCCAGATCGCGGGCCGCAACCCGTTGCCGCAGATGACCCGGACCTTGTGTTTACGGTCGGTGGGCTTCTCCGGCTGGTTGAGTAGATACGCGCAGACCTCGCCGATGTAGACGAACGCGGTGGCGTCGTAGCGAATCACGTCATCCCAGAACTTCGACGCCGAGAACGACTTGCCGATAGCCAGGGCGGCACCCGTGTTCACCACTGACGACAGCGCGACGGTCAGCGCGTTGTTGTGGTAGAGCGGCAGGCAGCAGTACAGCGTGTCGTGCGAGTTGAGCCGCATCCCGAGACCGCCGAATCCGGCGAGGGCTCGCAGCCAGCGGTAGTGCGTCATGACGCTGGCCTTCGGCATGCCGGTGGTGCCCGACGTGAAGATGTAGAACGCCTTGTCCTTGGCGAGCACTGCCGCAGTCGTGGCGGGATTGGTGGTCGGCGCGGTCTCGGCGAGTTGTTTGAGGTCATCGAGTGTGATGAGCCCGTCGGTGTCGGCGCCCGAGTCGGTGATGTGCTCGACGAATTCGGTCTCGGCGACCACCACCGCCGCGTCCAGCAGGCCGAGGCTGTGCTTGAGCACCTCGTCTCGCTGGTGGAAGTTCAGCATCCCCGAGATAGCCCCGCACTTGACCGCCGCGAGCATCAGCAGGATCGGTTCGGGTGAGTTGCGCATCATGATGCCGACAACGTCACCGTGGCCGACGCCCTTGGCGGCCAGCACCGCCGCGTAGCGGTTGACCATCTCATTGGCTTCGCCGTACGTGATCTCTGTGTCCTCGAATTTGAGGAACACGTTGCCTGCGTACTGTGCTGCGCGCTCCTGGAAGACCTTGCCGATCGAGGATTTCGCCGACGGTCGGGCACCAAAGCCGGTGACGACGCCGCGCACCATTGTGGGCGTGTCCTTCAGCAGACCCGGCACCTGTTTGGCGATGTCGATCAACCCGACGCTGTTGCGGGTCCCGGACTTCTGCTCGGTCATCGGCCGTACTTCCTCCGCTTCGATTTTTGTGGGTCACCTTAGCGGTGGAGCGCAGGCGGCCAGAGCGTCGTCCACATCGTCGACGACAATGAGACGCCGCATCGCACCCTCAGCGACGTACCCGGTTCCGACCAACCCCCGCAGCCATGCCAGGAGACCGTCGTAGTGCCCAACGGTGTTGAGCATCACGATCGGCTTGGTGTGCATACCCAAATAGGCCGCTGTCCAGGCTTCGAAGAATTCTTCGAGGGTTCCGATGCCGCCCGGCAGCGCGATGAACGCGTCCGCGCGGTCCTCCATCACCTGCTTGCGTTCCCGCATCGTGTCGGTGACGACGAGCTCGTCGGCTTCGGTGTCGGCGACTTCCCTGTGCACGAGAGCCTTGGGGATCACCCCGACGGTGTATCCGCCGTGCGAGCGCGCTGCGGCCGCCACCGCTCCCATCGCCGAGACGTTGCCCCCGCCCGACACGAGGGTCCACCCGCGGTCGGCGATGCCCTTTCCGACTTTGCCTGCGAGCGCCAACAGGCCGGGGTGAACCGGGCCCGATGCGCAGTAGACGCAGACTGCCCATTCACGGTCTGGATCTCGGGACACATCACCAACCTAGCGACATAGACTCCGGCGTGTGCCTGCGCCTCTGCCTCTCGGATGGGTGATCGCTCCCGCCGAACCGGCTCTCGACCAGCTCGAATTCGGGGTGCGCGCCCGCGCGGGCGCAGTGTTGATCGGTCCGGCGGGTGTCGGCAAGACAACGCTGGTGCGGCTGGCCGCCGAACGCGTGGGCGCAGGTTTTCCCCGCGTCGACTGGGTGTGCGCGACGGCGTCGCGGCAGGCGGTTCCGTTCGCCGCGTTCGAGAGACTCCTCGATGTACCGGAGACGGGCACGACGACGACGGTGTTGCGGGCGGCCAGAGAGGCACTCGGCGACGGGCGGCTGCTGATCGTCGACGATGCGCACCTGCTGGATCCGCTGTCAGCCACGCTGGTCTATCAGCTGGCTCTGGCGGGCACGGTGCGCCTGCTGGTCACCGCGACGGCCGACGCCGGGCCGGTGCCGGCCGAGGTGACCGCTCTGTGGCACGACGGTCTGCTGACGCGGGTCGACCTGCATCCCCCGGGGCACGACGACAGCCGGTTGATGGCGCAGGTCGACGGGTTCGTCGAGACGCTGCCGGCCGAAGCGCACCAGGTGCTGGAATTTCTGTCGGTGGCAGATCCGCTGTCCCGCGCTGACGCGGAAGCGCTCGCGAGCCCCGACGCGGTGGGCGCGGCGCTCGACAGTGGTGCGGTCGTCGACACCGACGACGGGCTGCGCCCGGCCCATCCGCTGTTCCTCGACGCGGTCCGGGACGCGATGGGCGGGCCCGATCTGCGGCGGTTGCGCACCGCGATGGTCGAACGCCTGTCGGCGGGCAGCGCCGGAGTGGTGGGGCAACTGCGGGTGGCGGCGCTGGCAATCGGCAGCGACCGACCTCAATCGACCGCGGAAGTGTGTGCCGCGGCCCGGGAGGCGCTGCGGCTTGGCGATCTGGAACTCAGCGAACGTCTGGGCCGGGCCGCGCTCGGGCAGTCGTCGGATCTCGATGCCCGGCTCACCGTCGGTTACGCGCTCGCGTGGCAGGGCCGCGGACGGGAGGCCGACTCCGTCCTCGCGGCGATCGATCCCGGCGGATTGACCGAGGACGAGTTGATGGCGTGGGCGCTGCCGACGGCGGCCAATCAGTTCTGGATGCTGTCCGAACCAGAACGCGCGACGGCGTTTCTGCGTGCCACCCGGGGAAAGGTGTCGTCACCGTCGGCGCGGATCACGTTGGACGCGTTGTCGGCCACTTTCACGATGAATGCCGGAAACGTCAGCCGGGCAAGGGAAATCGCCGCAGAGGTGTTGGACTCGCCGGATGCCGACGACACCGCAGTGGGTTGGGCAGCATCGGCGGCGGCGCTGAGTTCGGCGCGGATGGGCCGGTTTTCCGACGTCGACGCGTTGGCCGAGCGGGCGCTGAGCGCCGGCCAGCCGGGGCTGTTGCGGTTCACCAGCGGGTTCGGTCAGACGACGACGCTCGTGATGACCGGCGACCCGGAGGAGGCCCTCGACCTGGCCCAGCGGTTGACCGATTTCGCCCAGCGTCGTCAGCCGGGGCGCGCGATCGGCGAGGTGCTGATCGCTGATGCCCTGATCGCTGCGGGTGAGTTGCCGCGTGCGGTGACGCTGCTGCGCGAGGCCGCGGCGACGCTGGCCCCCACCGGGTATTCGTGGGGGCCGTTGGCATGGATGCTGCTTGCGCAGGCGTTGGGACAGCTCGGCCAGACAGCGGAGGCGGGAAAAGCGTTGTCGCGTGCCGAGTCTCGGCACGGCCTCAAGTCGATGCTGTTCGCCCCGGAGCTGGCGCTGGCACGGGCGTGGACGATGGCGGCCCGCCGCGACGACCATGGGGCGGTGGCAGCGGTACGAGAAGCCGTCAAGGCGGCTGAGCGCGGCGGACAGACAGCGGTCGCACTGAGGGCGTCGCTCGACGGCGTGCGGTTGGGTGACCCGAGGGCCGGGGAATCACTGGAACGCTTGTCCCGGGAGGTCGACTGCGCGTTCGGACGTGAGGCGCTGGCGAAAGCGGCGGGTCGGGGCTAGCGCGGAGGCTGGTCGTCGCCGATGTCTCCGCCCAGGGCGACGGCAGACTTTGGTGCGCCGAGCCCCGCCGATGCGCTCTTAAACTCGAGGCGACGAGTCCGGAGGTGTCCTGATGACCGAGTCCCTGTCGGTGGATGCGAATGGGGTGCGCTCCCTCGGAGACATCCATACCGGTGTCGCCGCAGGTCTTGGATCACTCGCCGCCACACCGCCCGGTTCTGTCGGCGCCTCCCATGGAACCATCGCCGCGGCTGTCGACACCGCCCTGAACGCGGCGTTGGGGAGCAGATCGAGCACGATCGCCGGCGCGCAGTCCGCCGGCGAACTGATCTCCGAGTTGTTGCGCCAGTCCGCGGCGGCCTACGAGCGCGGTGACCAACAGGGCGGCGACGCGATCCGTACGGCGGCAGATCAGATCTCGCAGCGGCCGGGCGGTGCTGTGACGGGTTCGCCGGGCAGCAGCGCTGCCACCGGTTCGCCGGGCGGCGGCGCGACGGACGCCCTCGGCCAGACGGTCGGACAGTTGGGTCAGCTCGGCCAGATCGGTCAGGCGCTCGCGGCGCCGCTGGCGGCCCTCGCCCAACCCCTGCAGCAGCTTCCCCAGCAATTGATGCAGGCTCTAAAGCAGAGCGGTTCGGGCGCAACGGGTTCAGAGTCCCCTGAGATTCCCGAGGCGCCACCCACTGCGGAACCCGTGGACGAGGAGAGGTCACGGAAGCGCGACGACGAGGACGCCGAGGATCCCGACGAGAATCGGGACGAGCGCGCCGAAGAAGGTGCGGCTGAAGGCCCGGAGCGTTCCACCGAGCCCGCCCCGCCACCTCCCGCCGAGCCTCAACCCGCACCGATTCGACCTGCGATCGGCTAGAGCTCCCGAAGCCCACTGGAGTCGAGCCGCAAAACACGATCCACACCGACCGCGTCGAGAAACGCCGCGTCGTGGCTCACGACGATGAACGCTCCCTGATAGGCGAGCAGAGCGCTCTCCAGTTGCTCGGCGCTGACCAGGTCGAGATTGTTCGTCGGCTCGTCCAGAAGCAGCAGCTGTGGCGCCGGTTCGGCGAACATCACACACGCCAGCGTGGCTCGCAATCTCTCCCCGCCCGACAGCGCCCGTACCGGACGGTCCGCGGCGTCACCGCGAAACAGGAACTGCGCCATGAGGTGTCTGCGTCGCGTGGCCGACAGGCTCGGGGCAGAAGCCGCGAGGTTCTCCGCGACGGTGCAGTCGTCGTCGAGCAGGTCCAACCGTTGCGACAGATACGCCACTCTCCCGTCGGCGACGGTGACCGTACCCGCATCCGGCTCGAGCTCACCCAGAAGCGCGCGCAACAGGGTCGTCTTTCCCGCCCCGTTGGCTCCGGTCAACGCGATCCGCTCCGGACCGCGCACCATCAGGTCGACGCCGTCGATCACGTCACGGCTACCCCTGGTGATCCGTAACCCATTGACTTCCAGCACTGTTCGTCCGGAAGACACCGACGTTCCGGGCAGGTCGACGACAAGAGCGTCGTCGTCACGTAGTGCGCGTTCAGCGTCGTCGAGGCGCGATCTGGCGTCGTCGATCCGTCTGGCGTGGACGTCGTCGGTGCGCCCGGCCGTCTCCTGCGCCCGGCGTTTCATCGCACCGACGATGATCCTCGGCAGCCCAGCATCTTTGACGGTGCGTGCCGCGGTGCTGGATTTCCTGTCAGCCCTCTCGCGGGCCTGTTGCCGTTGCCGCTTCTCGCGCTTCAATGTCTGCTCGGCATTGCGCACCGCATCTTCGGCCGCACGCCGCGACTCGGCCACCATTTCCTGGTAGGTGGTGAAATTGCCGCCGTAGTAGGTGATCTCGCCGTGGTGGAGCTCGGCGATGCGCTCCATGCGGTCGAGCAGCACCCGGTCGTGACTGACCAACACCAGACAGCCTGCGAAGTCGTCGAGCGCCTCGTACAGCCGGCGCCTGGCGTCGATGTCGAGATTGTTGGTGGGTTCGTCGAGCAGAAGAATGTCGGGATGACGGAGCAGCTCGCGGGCGAGCCCGAGCGTGACGACCTCACCGCCCGACAGCGACCGTAATGACCGGTCCAGACCGACGTGCTGGAGTCCGAGCCGGTCGAGCTGCGCCCGGGCGCGTTCTTCGACATCCCAGTCGTCGCCGATCGCAGTGAACACCTCCTCCCTGGAATCGCCTGTGGCCAAGGCATTCAGCGCGTCGATGACGGCGGCGATGTCGAGTACTTCTGCGACACTGCGGTCATCGCGCAGAGGAAGTGTCTGAGGCAGGTAACCGATGACGCCGTCGACGGTCACCGTGCCTGTGGCGGGGTGCAGTTCACCGGCGATGAGTCGCAACAGTGCGCTCTTGCCTGCGCCGTTGGGCGCGACCAGTCCGGTGCGGCCGGGGCCCGCGGTGAAGGCCAGATCGGTGAACAGTGGCGTGTCGTCGGGCCATGCGAACGATAGATGGGTACAGGTGATCGACGGCATGCAGAAGCTCTCGTGTGGTGCGAACGGAAGACCCGGGGGTGGTCAGCGCGAGAGCATGTGTTCAGGTTATCGGCGCGGTCAACCGATTAAGTATCTCCGCAGCACGTCGGTGACGACGGTGATCTGGGAGACCTCGACGTGCTCGTCGATGCGGTGCGCAAGGTTCGGGTCACCGGGACCGTAGTTGACGGCGGGGATGCCGAGCGCCGCGAACCGCGCCACGTCGGTCCAGCCGTACTTCGCGCGGACCTGTCCCCCGGCGGCCTCGACCAGCGCCGCCGCCGCAGGTCGGGTCAGGCCGGGCAGGGCACCCGCGGCGGAGTCGGTGAGCTCGGTCGTGACGTCGAGTCCGTCGAGCACCTCCTGCACGTGCGCGTAGGCCTGTTCGACGCTGCGGTCCGGCGCGAACCGGAAGTTCACGGTGACCGTCGCGGCGTCGGGGATCACGTTGCCTGCGATACCGCCGTCGATCCGCACCGCCGACAACCCCTCGCGATAGACGCAGCCGTCGATGTCGACGCTGCGCGCCCGGTAAGTCCGCAGGCGGGCCAGAACCGCACCGAGTTTATGGATCGCGTTGTCGCCCAACCAGGATCGTGCCGAATGCGCACGGGTGCCTGCAGCGCTCACCACGACCCGCAGTGTCCCCTGGCATCCGGCTTCGACGAATCCGCCGGACGGTTCGCCGAGGATCGCGACGTCGGCGGCCAGCCAGTCGGGAAGTTCGCGCTCGATGCGGCCGAGACCGTTGGCCGACGCCTCGATCTCCTCGCAGTCGTACATGACGAGGGTGATGTCGTGCGCCGGATCGGTGACGGTGGCAGCCAGGTGCAAGAACACGGCATCGCCGGACTTCATGTCCGAGGTTCCGCAGCCGTGCAGGACCCCGTCGGCCAATCGGCTCGGCACGTTGTCCGCGGCGGGGACGGTGTCGGTGTGTCCGGCGAGCAGTACCCGCGACGGCCTCCCGAAGTGTGTGCGTGCGAGGACCGCGTCGCCGCTGCGGATCACCTCGAAGCCGGTCGTCTGCTCGCGCAGGGCGGTCTCGATCTCGTCGGCGATCCGCTTCTCCTGTCGCGACTCGCTGGGAATGTCCACCAGGGCCGCGGTCAGGGCGATCGGATCTCCGTGTAAGTCGAGCACAGGACTACGTTAGCCCTTCGCCTGCTCGGGGCGAATCAGTAGTCGATGGCCTCGATCAGCGGCGAAGGTTCGTCCATCAGCGCCCAGAACCGGTCGCGGATGGCGACAGTCATGGGCCCGGGTTCGCCGCTTCCGATCGCCTCGCCGTCGAGGGTGTTGACCGGAGTGACGCCACCGGCAGTGGTGACGGCCATGATCTCGTCGGCGTCGTAGAGCTCGTGGCTGGTGACGTCGCGCAGCGTCGCCTCGATGCCCATCTGGTCGGCCAGCTCGAACACTGTCTTGCGGGTGATGCCCGGCAACGCATTTCGTGACGGGGAGGCGAGCTTGCCGTCTTTGACGATGCACACGTTGAAGCCGGGTCCTTCGGCGACACAGTTGTCGGAGTCGAGCAGGATGGCCGTGCGGGCGCCGCGGTCCTTGGCCTCGAAGCTGGCGGCGGTGAGGTCGCCCCACTGGTAGTTCTTGATGGTGGGGTCGACGGTGTTGCGGCCTGCGCGGCGTACATGTCGCGGCACGATGGCCGTCGTCCCGAAGATCTGCTCGGCGGGCGGGAACGCCCACAGGTACGGGATCGCGTAGATGTAGACCTGGTGGGTGAGCTTGGACAAGTCCTTCTCCCCCTTGCGCTTTCCGTAACCGCGAGTGACGGTCAGGTTGACGAAGGACTCTCGCAGCTGCGACAGGCTCACGCACTTCTTGGTGATCTCCGCGAGCTCGTCCTTCGAATAGCCTGCGTCGAGGCGCAGCTTGCGGGCCCCGTCCAGTAGGCGGTCGAGGTGGTCACCGAGCCGGAAGATGTTGCCGTGCCAGACATGCGCGACGGTATAGGTGAGGTCGGAGTGCCCGAAGCCGGTGTCGAAGATCGATATCTTGGCTTCTTCGGCGGGCATGTACTCGCCCTCGATCCAGGCGACGCCGCCGGCGAACGGGCTGGAGGTGTCAAGTTCGTAGTCGCTGTACTGGATCACGGAACCCGGAGGGGTGGCCTCGCGGATGGCGCCCGGTTCGACGGCGACGAGGTTGGAGGTGCCTTGGTCGGTAACAGTCATGTCTTTGAGTCCTTTTCGAGGTTCGAAGGTCCGCGACCCGGGATTACAGGCCGTGGGTCTTGGCGTAGTTCGCGCCGGCGTCACCCTTGCTCAAGCGTGATTTGAGGCCGGTGGCCCACCAGATTGCGGCGAGCACCACGATGCCGAGGAAGACCCACTTGTTGTTGGTGAACTGGGGAAGGAACAGCAGTG
Source organism: Mycolicibacterium iranicum (assembly GCF_001650495.1). GTDB lineage: Bacteria > Actinomycetota > Actinomycetes > Mycobacteriales > Mycobacteriaceae > Mycobacterium > Mycobacterium iranicum_A. The sequence continues at coordinate 30,941 of NZ_LWCS01000003.1, forward strand.
CGACGGCGACGGCGAGGAACACGACCAGCGCGGTGATGTAGAGCGGCAACCTGAACTTCCCGAGGTCGAACGTTCCGGGTTCCGGCGCGGGAATGGTGCCCTTGCGGTAGCCGACGAGCAGGCCGATGGTCTGCAGGATGTAGACGAAGAAGAACAGTAGCGACGCGATGCCGATGATGTAGTTGAACGCCTTCTCGTTGACCAGCGCCGAGAGCAGCAGAGCCGTTGACAGGCAACCCAATCCGAGTACGGCATAGGTCGGCGCCTTGCTCTTGGGGGACACGTGCCGCCACACGTGGGAGAAGGGCAGCATGTTGTCGCGGGCCATCGAGTACGTCAGCCGGGTCGCCACCAGGATGTTGGCCAGCAGGCACGCCAGGATGTTGGTCAGTGCGATGGCCACGACGATCTTCGTGACGGTGGGTCCGGCCTGCTGCGTGATGATCTCCTCGATGGGGGCAGCCGAGTTGGCCTCCACCGCAACGGGATCCTTGATGGCCAGCACGTAGACGACGTACATGAGGAACTCGATGACGATCGAGGTGACCAGCGCGTAGAACATCGTCTTCGGTACCACGCGGCGGGCGTCCTTGGTCTCCTCGGCGACGTCGGCGCCGGACTCCACGCCGATCAGGCCGAAGAACGGACCGAGCGCGGCGGCGAGCCAGGCCAGCATGTAGGAGTCCTTGTCACCGGATTCCCCGCCGGTGAAAAGTACCGAGAGCGGCTGGTGGTTTTCCGGTGCGGAGAACGCGATGATGGCGATCAGCGCCGTGGCGCCGACGGTGATGACGAGCTCCAGGCTGACGCCGATGTTGTTGACCATGGTCGCGAAGCGCACGCCGTAGATGTTGATCAGCACGCAGACGAACACCACGGCGATCGCGAGCAGGATCTGCGTGGTCTGCGTCATGCTCCACCCCATCAGCCCGCCGAGATAGCCCGACAGGATGAAGCCGACACCGGTCATTCCGCACACCCAGCCCATCAGTGCGATGAAGCCGGTGAACCAGGCCAGGCTCGGCCCGTTGATGCGGCTGATCCACTGGTAGGAGTAGCCGGCGAGCGGCAGCTTGGCGGTCAGGTCGGCGGCGATGAAGGTCCACAACGCGAACACCGCGCCGGCGAGCAGCAGCGTCCAGACGAACGGGGCGCCGGCGGTGAAGTAGCCCGCGCCGAATCCGGTGAAGACGGCGGTGGTGGCGCTGATGGTGGCGAAGCCGATCGCGAACGACGCCAGCTTGCCGACCGAGCGGTCAAGCTTCTGCGTGTATCCGAGTTCGGCGAGCTTGGCGTCCTCGCCGCTGAGGTCGCGCCGCGGTGAATGAGTGGGAGGGGCTATTGCGTCGGTCATGGTCACTCCAGGTCGAACGGAGGGGAAGGAACACCTGGGGTAAGGAAACCGCCATCCGGAGGACACCGGAAGTTTCATGTTTTGATCTACTCATAATCTGCGTTTATCAATCGTGGCTGTCGCCGAAGCTCCACTGCGCCTGCACGTGCCTGACCAGCGCATCGGCCTGCGGCGTCAGCTCGGCCGGATTCCAGGCCAGCGCGGTATGGCTGGGTGGTCGGTCGCTGATCGGCACGTAGACGATGCCGGGCCGGTCGTAGAACCTGGCGACCGACGACGTCGTGAAACTGATCCCCAGCCCACGCGCGATCGCGGTCGTCTCCGCTTCGTAGGTCGCCGCGATCGCGGCGATCGTCGGTGGCCGGTTGCCGCGGACGTCCATCGCCAGCCAGTAGTCACGCCACGAGCCCGCGGTCAGCGGGGCGCACACGATCGGGTCGTCAAGCAGTTCGGCGATCTCCACTTCGTGTCGCTCGGCCAGCCGGTGGTCGCGCGGCAAGCACGCCACCCACGACTCGGAGTCGAGGATCAGCATGCGGTGGTCGGGAAGGTCGACCGGCGGCCGGACGATGGCGACTTCGGTGGTGCCGTCGGCCAGCCCGGCCGTCGGATCGGAGAAGTCGTACTCGATGGGTTCGACGGTGACGTCGGGGTAGGCGGCCTCGAAGTGGCGCACGAGCCGGAACAGCAGATCGGCACCGGTGCCGATCAGGTAGCCGACGCGCAGCACCCCGCGGCGGGTGCCCGACAGCATGATGAGGTTGTCGACGATCGCGTCCACCCCGGAGATCGCCTGCTGCACCTGCGGCAGCCAGGCGGCGCCCAGATCGGTCAGTGCCACCTCGCGGGTGTTGCGGTGAAAGAGCACGACGCCGAACTGGTGCTCCAGTTGTTTGATCGCGGTGGACAGTGCCGGCTGCGTGATGAAGAGCTTCTCCGCGGCGCGCCGGTAGTTCAGTTCCTCGCCGAGCACGGCGAAGTAGCGCAGCTGACGCAACGTCACGGCGTGGGCTCCGGCGGTCGTGGCTACCTCCTGGCCTGGTGGGGACCCGTCAGGCGATGCTAGGCCCACCGGTAGCCTTGGGCACCGTGACTTCAGCATCTGGAGCGTCCGGCATCGGCGTCGCCACCATCGCGGCCGACGGATCCGTTCTCGACACCTGGTTCCCCGCACCCGAACTGGGCGGCGACGGCGACACGGGAACGGTGCGCCTGTCCGTGGCCGAAGTGCCGCCCGAGCTGGCCGAGCTGACGGGCCGCGACGAGGACCGCGACGTCGACGTCGTGGTCGTCCGTACGACCATCGCGTCGCTGGACGACAAGGCTGTCGACGCCTACGACGCATACCTGCGGCTGCACCTGCTGTCGCACCGGCTCGTGGCACCGCACGGGCTCAATGCCGACGGCTTCTTCGGCCTGCTGACCAATGTGGTGTGGACGAGCCACGGCCCGTGCGCGGTGGAGGGGTTCGAGACCGTCCGTGCCCGGTTGCGCCGGCGCGGACCGGTGACCGTGTACGGCGTCGACAAGTTCCCGCGCATGGTCGACTACGTGCTGCCCTCGGGCGTGCGCATCGCCGACGCCGACCGGGTGCGCCTGGGTGCCCATCTCGCGGCGGGCACCACCGTGATGCACGAGGGATTCGTCAACTTCAACGCGGGAACGCTGGGCAGCTCGATGGTCGAGGGCCGCATCTCGGCGGGCGTCGTGGTCGACGACGGCTCCGATATCGGCGGCGGCGCGTCCATCATGGGCACGCTCTCCGGCGGTGGCACACAGGTCATCTCGATCGGTAAGCGGTGCCTGCTGGGCGCCAATGCAGGGCTGGGAATCTCGCTGGGCGACGATTGTGTGATCGAGGCCGGGCTGTACGTCACCGCGGGCACCAAGGTGACGACGTCGGACGGTCAGACGATCAAGGCCCGCGAGCTCTCGGGGGCCAACAACCTGCTGTTCCGGCGCAATTCGGTGACCGGCGCGGTCGAGGTGGTCAAGCGCGACGGCACGGGCATCACACTGAACGACGCCCTGCACGCCAACTAGGTTCGCCGCCCCGCCCCCGCGAGCGTTACCCAGCCGCGTTGGGTTTCAACGGCGGGCAGTTCCCCTGCGCGTCGACAGCGAGTTCGAAATGCCAGATCTCGTTGGCGTAGATCTGACACAGGCCGAACTGGCGGCCGTTGGCGATCAGCCATTGGTCGGCGGCGACCGGACCGATGTCGATGGCCTGGCCCAGCACGTGTTTGGACGTCTCCGGGGTGGCGACGAACTCAGCGGCCTTCTCGATGCTGCCGTAGCTGACCACGGCATCGTCGAAGAGCCTCTGCTGAAAGCCTTTCGAGCGCCAACCCGATGTGACCATGAGCTGCACACCGGCTGACTCCGCGGCACGGGCGGCGTTCTGCACCGCTGTGAGCAGGTTCGGATCCAGTTGCGACAGAATCGGATTGGCTGTGTCGAACGGGGAGAGCATGGTCCCGTCGGGGAGCCAGCCGCCGGTGGTGTCGACGGCCGCGGCACCGATGGACAGCGTGTCGGCGGGCGGGGCCGGCGGGATGGGCGCGGGAGGCACGGTGATGCTGGTCTGCACGAGCATCACCTCGGGATGGCCGCAGGCCGACACCAGCGCGGCCGCCACCGCGCTGCCGATCGCGGCGAGCGCACGCGGAATGCCAGGAATTGCGGCGCGCCGCGGTGCAAACACGCGCGTCCGCGGAGCGACCCTCACCCCTGGGCCGCCAGGATGCAGAACTCGTTGCCCTCGGGATCGGCAAGCACCACCCAGCTGTCCTGCTCAGTCTGCCCGACGTCGACGCGGCGCGCGCCGAGGCCCAGCATGCGATCCACTTCGGCCTGCTGATCGTCCGGGGTGAAGTCGAAATGAATGCGGTTCTTGACGGCCTTGCCCTCGGGCACGGCGAGGAACAGCCAGTTCGGCCCCTGACCCTCGGGTGTCCTGAGCAGGACGTCGCCGTCCTCGGTGTCCTCGGCGGGCCAGCCCAGCACCGTCGACCACCATGACGCCAGGGCGTGGATGTCGGCGGCATCGATGCACACCTCGGTGAGCTTCAAACCCATTGCGCCAATTCCTTCTTCAGCACCTTGCCCATCGCGTTGCGCGGCAGGCTGTCCACGATGCGGACTTCCCGCGGTCGCTTGTGCACCGAGAGTTGCTGTGCAACATGGTTGATCAGCTCGTCGGGCTGCGCATCACCGACGACGAACGCGACGATGCGCTGTCCGAGGTCGGCGTCCGGCGCTCCGATGACCGCGGCTTCGCGGACACCGTTGTGCCCCAGCAGCACCGTCTCGATCTCACCGGCGCCGATCCGGAATCCGCCGCTTTTGATCAGGTCGACCGACTCACGCCCCACGATCCGGTGCATTCCGCCTTCGTCGATGACCGCGACGTCACCGGTGCGGTACCAGCCGTCGTCCCCGAGGACCTCGGCCGTCGCGTCGGCGCGGTTGAGATAGCCGTCGAAAAGCGTCGGGCTCTGCACGTGCAACTGACCGATCGACTCTCCGTCGTGGGGAAGCTCCATGCCATCGTCGGAGACCACGCGCGTCGCAACGCGTGCGGACCCACCCGCCAACGGCAGGCCGACCCAGCCCGGTCTGCGCTCCCCCGCGGCCAACGTGCTGAGCGTGATCAGCGTCTCGGTGCTGCCGTAGCGCTCGATCGGCTCATGTCCACTGAGAGCGGACAATCCGTCGAACACCGGCACCGGAAGCGCGGCGCTTCCCGACACCAGCAGCCGGGCCGGCGCCAGCGCGCGCGCCGCGTCACCGCTCTCGACCACCCGCGACCACACCGTCGGAACCCCGAACAGCAGCGTCCCACCGAGCTCGCCGACCGCGTGGGCGTACAACTCGGGCTTGGGTTTCCCGGTGTGTACGAAGCGGTTTCCGATCCGTAGCGACCCGAGCAAGCCCAGTACCAGGCCGTGGATGTGATACATCGGCAGCCCGTGCACGAGGGTGTCGTCGGGCGTCCACTGCCAGGCCTGCGCCAGCATGTCGATGTCGGCGGCGATGGCCCGGCGGCTGACCACCACACCCTTGGGCAGACCGGTGGTGCCGGAGGTGTAGACGATCATCGCGGCGGCGTCCGGCGGCGGTTCGGCGTAGCGGTGCCACGACCTCGCGTGCAGCCTCACCGGGACGTGCGGTAGCCCGCCGGTGTGCTCGGGGAGCTCACCGAGCCAGGCCTGGGCCCCGGAATCGGTGAGGATGTGGCGCCTCTCGGCCTCGCCGACGTCGGCCGGAACCGGAACGACGGGCACGCCGGCGATCAGGCAGCCGGCTACGGCGAGCACCGTCGCGGCGGTCGGTGTCGCCAGCACCGCGACGCGCGAGGCGCCACCGACGCGTTCGGCGACCGACGTCGCCGCCCCGACCAGATCGCTTCGACTCAAGGACACCCCGTCGATGCGCACCGCGTCGTCGAGGTCAGCCCCCGCCGCCACGGCCGCGGGGTTCAAGGACGCCAGCAACACAGAACGTGAGGCTACCCGCAATGGCTGGTCATACTGGTCCAGTGGATTACATCGAGGCCGTCGGCTCGCGCGAGGTGTATCGAAATCCCTGGATGACGGTCCGCGAGGACGACATCCGCAGAGCGGACGGCAGTACTGGGATCTACGGGGTGGTCGACAGGCCGACGTACGCGCTGGTGATTCCGCGCGACGGCGACCGCTTTCACCTGGTTGAGCAGTATCGCTATCCATTGGGACTGCGTCGCTGGGAGTTCCCGCAGGGCACGGCGCCGGGCCGGGCGGAACTCGACGTCGCCGAGCTCGCCGCTCGTGAGTTGCGGGAGGAGACGGGGTTGATCGCGGCGACGATGACCGAGATCGGTCTGCTCGACGTCGCCCCGGGGATAAGCAGTCAGCGAGGGCGGGTTTTTCTCGCTACCGACCTCACCGAGGGTCCGCACGACCGCGAGCATGAAGAGCAGGACATGCACAGCGCCTGGTTCGCACGGGCCGAGGTCGAGGACATGATGCGCGACGGCGTCATCACCGACGCGCAGACGATGGCGGCGTGGACGCTGATGCTGCTCCGTGACTAGGTGACCGCGTCGCTGACCATCCCCCGGTGCAACACGCGGTCGCCGACGACGCCGGAGTGGTCCGCTCGGTGCATCACACACCTGTTGTCCCACATGACCACATCTCCCGGGGCCCACCGGTGGCGCAGCACGTTGTCGGCGCGGGTGGACAAGGCGAAGAGGTAGGACAGTGTCTGTGCCGACTGCTCCGCTGTCATCCCGCTCAGTGACGCGCAGCGTTGCAGCGCGGACAGATACAGCGCGATCCGGCCGCTCACGGGGTGCCGGCGCAGAACGGGATGCTCGGCGCGGCACTCCTGTCCGTCGGTGAGGGTCACACCGGTGGCGACATGGGTGACGATTCGACCCTCGAGTCCGTTCCGGATGTTGTCGGGCAGCGTGTCGTGGGCACGGTACTGATTGCTGAACAGCGTGTGCCCGCCCTCCTCCGGCACAGCGACCGCGCGCAGCGCGGTGTAGGCGGGCGGGGTGCGCACATAGCTGGTGTCGACGTGGAAGGTGGACCGCGGCGCGCGGCTGCGCCCGACGTTGCTGACCACGTTCAGATCGGGGTGGCTGGGCACCGGCGTCTCACCGGCGGTGAACTGGATGTCCCCGAAGCTTCGCAGGAAACGCACCAGCGCGTCGTCGTCGGTCTGCTGTTGCCGCAGGATGACGACGCCGTGTTCGGCCAGCGCCCTCCGCATCCACATCACAGCCGGCGCATCGAGGGTGTCGACGCGGATTCCGGTCACCTCGGCACCAAGGGGTCTCAGGGCATTGACATGCACAGCTGTTCACCTTCCGGCGAGTTCGGCCAGGGATTCTTCGAACAATGTCTGCAGATCCACGCCTGCCGCGGCGGCCATCGTGGCGACGACGCTGCTCGGCGCGAACGAGCAGTACAGGCCGGCCTCGAGGAACCAGGGTTCGCCCGACGGGTCGATGCGGAAGTCGAACAGGCTGTAGTCGCGGCAGCCCAGCGCCCGGTGGCATCGCCGTGCCGCGGCCCAGACCCGTTGCGTCACAGGGTCGTCAGTGGGTACCGTCCACGCCCGGTCGGCGCTTTTGGCCATGAGGTGCAGTTCACCGTCCTTGTCGCGGGCGAGTTTGTCCTCGCGGGTCCGGATCGGTTTCGCGACCGCGTCGACGGCGTACTCCTCCAGCGGTAGACCGATCAGCTCTCCGTCGCGAACCAGGATGCCGCACCGCACTTCTCGACCGAGCGGGACGAACGTCTCGATCAGTGCCGCGTCGTCATGAGCCAACGCCTCATCGACGGCCGCATCGTAGTCGTCGTCACAGTCGACCAGCGTGACCCCCACGGAGTTGTCCGACGAAACAGGTTTGACCACAACGGGATAGCTCAGATCGGTGCGAGTGCGGTCGCGTACCACACGGCCCGCGGGCACTCTGACGCCAGCCGCAGCCACGATCGCGCGAGCCTTCGCCTTGTCCGCTCCAACCGCCATCACGTCACCGCGGCTGCCGAGGTAGGGGATCCGGAGCGCGTCGAACAGCGACCGGTAGACGGTCATACCGGGACGGCAGAACATCTGCGGGACCATCACGTCCGGCGAGAGTCTGACGATGTGAGATATCGCCTGCGGCAACGACATCGGCGATGCCGAAGCCAAGGAGCAAGGCGCGAGGTCGGCCGGGAAGGACCAGCAGCCACCGGGTGCGACGTAGGCCACATGCATGCGGTAGCGCCCCGTATCCGCCAATGCCTCGATGCTGGCCCCGGCGTAGAGCCTTGAGAGATCAGCGAAGAACTCGTCGACCGGAGACCCGACGAGTTGGAGCACCGTGCGCACGGGCCCAGGGTCAGTCGCCACCTGGCTCCACCAGCTTGCCGATGTTGAAATCGATTCGGCTCCATCCGCGCCGGCTCCGCAGATTGTGCACCAGCAGCGACGGGATCTGCAGGTGGTGCACCAGCAGGTACGGTAGCGGATCCTTCGGGTCGAAGATCGCATCCTTGCCGGAGATGATGCCGCGCAACCGTTTCCATCGCCGAGGTTCGGTGAGCAGACGCCACAGCTCGTGATAGATCCAGTGTGTCGCGCGCGCATCGGGTCGCGGTACGACGGTCGGGTGCCCGTCGTCGAGGTACGCCTGGGCCACACGGGGATCGTCGTAGAACATGGTGATGGCCGAGTGGGTGCGCGGGTTGCATTCGATCGCATAGACGCCGCCGTCGGCGGCCTCGATGAAATCGAACGACACCTGCCCTGTCAGGCGCAGCGCCGCCACGAAACGCTGTATCCAGGAACGGATCTCCGGGTGGTCGACGTGCGCGTAATTGACCTGGAACGCCGACGACACGCAGCATCCGTAGACCTGCACGGTGCCGTCACGCACGGTGCTGTGTGTGCAATACTCCCGGCCCTCGACGAACTCCTGCAGGATCCACGGGTCGTCCTCGGAGATGTTCAGTGAGCGGGCGAATTCGGTGTTGCGCCGCGGGGTGTCAGCGGACAAGCGGGTGAGGTCCATACGCCCGACCGGGTTGTACGCGATGCGTTTCAGGATGTAGCTGCGACCGGCAGGGAACTCGAAGTGCTCGATTTGTTCGGGATCGGTGATTCGGCGCCAGTCGGGCACCGCCAACCCCAGGGAACGCGCCAGCGCGCTGAATTGGGCTTTGTCGTCCAGTGAGCGAACCGTGTCGGCATCGGCGTGGACCACGTCGCAGAAGCCGCGCAGCAGATCCCCGACCTCCGCGTCATACACGCTGGCGGCCGGGCTCGACACCGGCAGGAACACGTCCACGCCCTCGCGGTGCACGATATCGGCCAGCGCGCGGCCGTAGCCGGGATGCGTGGGTTCGGGAACGATGTGGAAGGCGTCGACAGCCCGCGAGAAGCGGTGACCGGTGAAGCGATACTTGGCGGATTCGACCAGGACGACGCGGTGTCCTGCGGCATGGAACGACCGTGCCAATTGCAGTGCCTTCGTCATCTTGCCACCGGTGATGAGCACGGTTTTGGTATCGCCGTCGGCGCCACGCGGCCGGGGCGACATCGCGCCGCGCGCGAGGGCCACCGCGACGACGGCAGCGTCGACCGGCAGGGTGGCGAACAGACCGGCCAGTGCCAACACGGTGCGTCCCGAGTTAGCGGAACCAGCGGCGGTCGCCGCGGCACGCGGCAGGTGCACGACGCCAGTCACCGATCGGCCCGACGAATCAGGGTCACCCCGTCACGCAGCGGGATGAGGACCTGCTCCACCCGTGGGTCGTCGGCGATCGCCTTGTTGAACGCGGCGATAGCATCCCCGTTGGCCGATCGCTGCGCTCCCGTGTACGGCTGACCCTGCATCAGCGTGTTGTCGACGACGATGACGGCATCCGGGCTCAACAGCGGGCTTTCCAGCAGGTAGTTCACGTAGTCGAGATAGCCCGCTTTGTCAGCATCGATGAACACGAGATCGAACGCTGCGCCGTCGAACGCCTCGGTCAGGGCCTGCAGCGTGTTCATCGCCGGTCCGACGGCGATCGTGATGCGCTGTCCCGCAAGGGAGGACCCGAAACTCTGCTGTGCGAAAAGGGCCACCTCGGCGTCGACCTCGCAGGCCAGCAGCGACCCGTCCTCCGGCAGCGCCTCGGCCATCGCCAGCGCCGAATAGCCGGTGAACATGCCGATCTCCAGGACGCGCCGCGCACCGCTGAGCCGCACCAGGAACTTCAGCGCCTGCCCCTCGACATGCCCGGACAGCATCTCCTGCTCAAGGAATACCGCACCGTCGGGCGCATCCCGGTTGGCCCAGTCGGTCTGCGCGGTTCGCTCGGCCAACCGTGCCAGGTCAGCCGACTCGGGGGTCGTGCATTCGGTCACGTACGGGTCCAGGCCCGCGGCCAGGTCGCGGGCACGGCGCAACCGGTCGGCGACATCTTCGGGCATGCCGCCGACGGCGTCGACGTCGCGGACCAGGTCGTCCAGCTCGGCGGCCAGGATTGTCGTCGGCGTGACGGGTCGGGAGATCCTGGCAGCCGTACGCCCGCTCACCCGGCGTGATCCTCGGCGGGTGTGAACATGTCCACGCCGTCGCCCTCGCGGTCGAAGCCCTGGCACAGCTTCTTGTGCAGGGTCAGGGTCTCGGCCAGTTCCTCTGGGGTGACGTCGTTGAGGAAGCGGCACCGTCCGATCGGATCCGGCACCGCAGCCCTCAGCAACCCGTCACGCGTTTTCAGAATCGAATCCGTGGCTGCAGCAAGCAGTTCGGGTGTCAGATGGTCGCTGTCGAGCGCGAGCCCGAGCGTGCTCATCACCCCCAACACCCGGTCCCGGTCGGCGGTGGTCACATGGCCGCGCAGTTCGGCGAGCGTGGTCGAGAGTGCCATGTCGATGTTGATCGCGTGCCCGTGGAAGAACGGCCGCTCCGGGGTGAGCTCCAACGTCGGACTCCAGGTGTGACCGAACGCGATGACGCGGTCGAGGTCGAGCTCGTGCAGGTTCGGCGCCTCCAGCTCGAGCATCGTCGCGATGGCCTGGAACGTCAGCCGGTCACCAGCCCGCCGCAGCTCGGGGGTTCCGTCGAGGTGACCGAACCGCGTACGCAGCAGATCCGCGCCGTGCGCTTCCAGCAGATCGAAGATCTCGGCGTTGCCGACGACCGCGATCTTGATCAGCTCGGCCATCCCGTTGCGCACCTGATCCTCGGGAAGCGTTCGCAGGAAGGAGAAGTCGAGAAAGACCCGTTTGGACGCGTGGTAGGCCCCGAGGCGGTTCTTGTGCTTGCCGTGATTGACGGCCACCTTGATCGACACGCTGGCGTCGATGAGCCCGATCAGCGTGGTGGGAATCCGGATGTACGGGGTGTTGCGCCGGTAGCTCGCGCAGGCGAACCCAGCGACGTCGGTGGTCAGGCCGCCGCCGACGACGAGCACGGGTTCGGTGCGCACCAACCCGTACGCGTCGAACTCCGAGACGATCCGCTCGAACGTCTCCAGCGACTTGGCTGTTTCCCTGATCTGAATCGGAATCACCGTCAAAGCGATGCCGTGGTGCGCGAAGTACTCGTCGATCTGGGGGCGGTAGAGCGCGTAGACGGTCTCGTCGACGACCATCAGGGTGCGCCCGTAGGCCCGGTAGCAATCGGCCAGCGCCGACTGCCCGATGTCGAAGACTCCGTTCACGTACTGCAGGTCATATTCGATCTTCTCGTAGCCCTCGACGTGGAACGTGCTGTCGGACACGGCGACTCGGGCCTTCATGGTGCTCATCATCAATCTCCTGAAAAGTGTCGTGTCGCTGGGTCAGAGCTTGATCAGCGCGGCGATGTCGTCGGGGCGCAGCGCTTCCACCGTCGTCTCGGCCGCGGTGAAGTCGCCGCCCGAGGTGTTCTCGTTCGGGAAGGCGACGCAGGTCAGACCCGCGTCCGTGGCGGCGCGCACCCCGCCGACGTTGTCCTCGATGGCAACGGCGTGCGCGGCGTCCTCGCCGAGCTTGTCCAGCGCGTAGCGGTAGACCTCGGGGTCGGGCTTGCCCGTGGAGACCGCGGAGCCGTCGACGATGAGATCGAAGGTGTCCGGGCCGATCGCGGGTGCCAGCGCGGCGAGCACCGCCTCGACGTTGTCCGCCGACGTCGTGGTCACGAATCCCAATCGCACACCGTCCTGCCGGGCGCGCTCGATCGTCTCGACCACTCCGGGCCGTGCGGATACCCCGGCCGACGACAACATCTCCTGGAAAATTGCCGATTTGGTGCTGTGCACGGCGTCGGCGTCGACGTCCTCATTGCGGCCGCGGGCGAACTGCGCGATGCGGTCGCGGCCCCCGTTGCTACCCAGCATGGACACGTACTCGTCGCGGGACCAGTTCCAGTCCAGACCGTGCGCTTCGAAGGCTTCGTTGAAGGCGCGGCGTTGCAGTTCAGAGGTGTCGGCCACGGTGCTGATGGAGCCGAAGAGCAGTGCGGACATGGCAGTCCTTCCGGTTGTGCGCAGCGCCCGTCGGGTCCCCGCGCTGTCGATTCCGTGATAACGCCAGCTCCGCTGATGAACTAGCAGTACAGTACTGATCCAAGCGTTCATTCCTGAACTTGTCTACCACTAATGGACAAAAAGTCCATTAGATAGCTTCTGCGGACCAGTAGTGCGCTTCGGCAGGGAGGTGACGGTGGCGCCGGCCGACGACGGGTCCTCGGAGACCCAGGGCACGGACGCACGTGTGGCGCGCACCCGAGCAGACGTCAGCCGGGCGGCCCTGCAGGTCCTCATCGAGGAAGGGTGCGAGGCTCTGTCGCACGCACATGTCGCCGAAATCGCCGGTTACTCCAAGACCACCCTGTACAGCCATTGGCCGGCCCGCCTCGACCTGATCATGTTGGCACTCGATGCGTTGGGCGAGATGCCGCATTTGGAGCGGACCGGCGACCTACGGGCGGATCTGATCGGCGAGTTACACGTCTTCCGTCAGGCGGTCGTCGACCTGCGACTCGACCACATCCTGTCGGTCATGGCGCAATGGGCATCGGTCGAAGAGATGGCACGCGTACGCGACCGGATCAACAGCGACGGCCAACGCCCCCTGCGCGGCATGCTCGCCGAAAAGCTCGGGGACGCCCAACTCGAGGCTGCGGTGTCGATGCTCACCGGCGTCGTCGCCTGCCCCACTCTGATGTTCGGGACGCTGCCTGACGACGCGGTGATCGAGGCGGCCGTCGATCTGGTACTCACCGCGGCGGCGCGGCACTGAGCTCGCGCCCCCGCGCACCGGTACGCCGAGGTCCGTTCCGCACGAACACGATTCGGCCCCGGGGACCGAGATGAGCTCCGATACCAACACGTGATCCAACTGTGCCCAAACCGGCCGTGTCGGTGAGGCACCTTGACCGGTGAGGCGATTACCGTTCTAGTGCTACTGGAGAACAGCGAGGAACAATGTCTGCCCTAGCGGCCCGCCGCACGCTTGCATCCGCGATTGTCGTTGCGGCCGCATGTGTTTGCGGCGAGGCGACCGCGCTGGCTGCTCCAGCGGAGTGGAGCGGACGGTATACGGTGGTGACGTTCGCGTCAGAAAAGATCGGCACCAGCATCGCGACGCGGCAGCCGGAGCCGGACTTCAGCGCCCAGTACACCTTCACCACTTCGTGTTCCGGCCAGTGCGTGGCCACCGCGTCGGACGGTCCGGCACCCACGAACCCGACGATCCCCCAGCCGACCCGCTACACGTGGGACGGCCGGCAGTGGATCTTCAACTACAACTGGCAGTGGGAATGTTTCCGCGGCGACGACGTGCCGCGCGAGTACGCCGACGCGCGGTCGCTGGTGTTCTATGCGCCCACGCTGGACGGCTCCATGTTCGGGACGTGGCGTACCGAAATCCTTGAGGGCGTGTGCAAGGGCACCGTCATCATGCCCGTCGCCGCCTATCCAGCGTAACCCCGCGGTCACAGCGCCGGAAAGCTCCCGAAACCGAGGCCTTCGAGGATGAGGGTCGGCCCGGTCGGCATCCATCCGGGTCGCAAGGAGGCGGAGCATGGCCACGATCACCAAGATCCTCACCGAGGGCAGGGCGGCCACCCGCCCGGTCGACGAGATCCCGCCGCTGAAACGACTTCTGCCCCTTGGCATCCAACATGTGCTCGCGATGTACGCCGGAGCGGTGGCGGTGCCGCTGATCGTCGGTGGGGCGATGGTCGGCGCGGGACAGCTCGAGCAGTCCGACATCGTCCACCTGATCATGGCCGACCTGTTCGTCGCCGGCATCGCGACGATCATCCAGGCCGTCGGGTTCTGGCGGTTCGGCGTCAGGCTTCCGCTCATGCAGGGCGTGACGTTCGCCGCAGTGGGGCCGATGATCACGATCGGCACCAACCACGGCATCACCACCGTCTATGGCTCGGTGATCGCCTGCGGCCTGTTCATGATGCTGCTCGCACCGGTGTTCGGGAAGCTGATCCGGTTCTTCCCGCCGCTGGTGACCGGCACGATCATCCTGATCATCGGAGTGTCGCTCATGCGGGTGGCGGCGGGATGGTTCGGCGGCGGAACCGCCGCGGGAACGAATTTCGGCTCGCCGGCCTCGATCGGCATGGGATTCTTCACTCTCGCCGTCATCATCGCCATCGAGCGGTTCGCACCCGAAAGTCTGCGGCGGGTCTCGATCCTGTTGGGGCTCATCGTCGGAACGCTCGTCGCGGTCCCGGTCGGGATGGCCGATTGGAGCCACATGGGCGACTACGGATGGGTGGGCGTCGTCACCCCGTTCCAGTTCGGGTTGCCGTCCTTCGAGATCAGCTCGATCATCGCGCTGATCATCGTCGCGATCGTCATCATGACCGAGACGACCGGTGACATCGTCGCGGTCGGCGAGATCGTCGACGAGAAGATCACCCCGCAGCGGCTCGCGGACGGTCTGCGCGCTGACGGGTTGGGCACTGTGATCGGCGGCGTTTTCAACACCTTCCCGTACACCGCGTTCGCGCAGAACGTCGGCCTCGTCGCAATCACCGGCGTGCGGACTCGTCATGTCGCGACGGTCGCCGGATTGATCCTGGTGCTTCTCGGTGTGCTGCCGAAGATGGCTGCGGTCGTCGAGGGCATCCCGCTGCCGGTTCTCGGCGGCGCCGGGGTGGCACTGTTCGGCATGGTCGCGGCCAGCGGCGTGCGAACGCTGGCGAAGGTGCGGTTCACCAACACCAATGTGCTGGTGGTGGCCATCTCCGTTGGGGTCGCGATGCTCACCGAGGCCAAGCTGTACTACACCGACCGAACCCTGGGAGACACTCCCGTCAATGTCGTATTGGACCTGTACACACAATTCCCCGATTGGTTCCAGACCATCTTCCACTCGGGCATCTCCGCAGGAGCGATCACCGCAATCGCCCTGAACCTGTTGCTGAACAACGGAAGTCGCGGCACCGACCAGGACGATCTCTCAGCTCACGACGCACCTCGCGGCGCGCTGCCCGATCCGCTGGACGCACTGCGGGCCGCCGATCCGTCCACCCCGCCCGACGAACTGGAGAGACTGGCCAGGGAGCGTCCCGAATGGCACACGGTCATAGTCACCAACCCGTCGACTTCCGCCTCGACGTGCGAATGGATCAGGGCGCAGGGCAATCCCCAGGTCGATCAGGTGTGCCAAAAGTGGGACGAGGTGACCGACGGCCGGTTCTCGAAGCGGAGCAGGGAGTAGCGCTCCGGCACGACCGTCAGCCGAACAGACCCTCCACGAGCGGCGTCGGCGACCCGAACCGGTGCGCCGTGACGGCCACCGCCTGCTCACGCAGGAAAGTGAGCAACTCGACGCGGCCGGCCTCGACGACGGGTTGCGCGTACAGCGCGATGTCCGCCCGCCCGCGACTGGCCTCCGCGAATTCTCCACGGCTTCCCCCGAGCAACCGGACGCGATCGGGTGGGTTGTCCCGCAAAGCATTTCGCCATGTGTCGGCATTCTCGGCGCGGCAGGCGACCCCCTGCGATCGCAGAAGCTCGGCGACCGCGGGATCAAGTGGCACCGGCGTCGACACCGTGATGTCGGAACCGGCGAGCAGCCCCGCGCCGACCACCCGCAACAGAGGTGCCGTCATGCCGTCCTCGGTGCGCACCGTCACCGGCACCGGCCGGTAGCGCAGCACGTTCTTCTCCGCCTCCAGCCCCGTAACGTCACGGGCGAGGCCGAATTCCTGTTCCCAGCACCGGGCGTCCGATTTCAGCGATCGTTCCAGAAACTCCATGTCCGCTCTGGCGAGGCCCAATTCCGTTGCACCGTCCAGAAGAGGCTGGACTGCCGCAGTGATTCGGCCCGCCTCGGTCGCGCGTGCGGGGGCCCAGTCGCAGAGTCCGATAAGGTAGTTCGGTCCCCCGGCCTTGGCGCCGGCGCCGACCGAGGACTTCTTCCATCCGCCGAACGGCTGGCGTCGCACGATCGCGCCGACCGTCGAACGATTCACGTAGGCATTGCCCGCCTCCACCCGGTCGATCCACCGTTCGGTCTCCTCACGGTCGAGGGTGTGCAGTCCCGCGGTGAGGCCGTAGTCGACCTGGTTCTGAATCGCGATCGCCTCGTCGAGGTCGGTGGCGTCGATGAGTCCGAGGACGGGCCCGAAGTACTCGGTGAGGTGGAATTCGGATCCGCGGCGGACACCGGTCTTCACGCCGGGTGACCACAGCCGACCGGTGTCGTCCAGCCTTCTCGGTTCGACGAGCCACTGCTCCCCCGGCGCCAGGGTCGTCAGTGCGCGTAACAGCTTGTCGTGGGCCGGTTCGATGATCGGGCCCATCTGCGCCGTCGGGTCCGACGGGTAGCCGACTGTGAGCGACGTGACCGCGTCGACGAGCTGATCGCGGAATCGTTTCGACCGCGCGACAGAGCCGACCAAGATGCCCAGCGATGCGGCCGAGCACTTCTGGCCCGCGTGCCCGAACGCCGAGTACACGAGGTCTTTCACGGCGAGATCGAGGTCAGCGTGGGGCGTGATCACGATCGCGTTCTTGCCGCTGGTCTCGGCGAGTAGGGGCAGATCGGACCGGAAGCTGCGGAACAGTGCGGCAGTGTCGAACGCACCGGTGAGAATCAGCCTGCCGACTCGCGGGTCCGAGACCAAGCGGGTGCCGAGTTCGCCTTCGTCGACGTGCACCAATTGCAATGCATCGCGCGGGATTCCGGCATCCCACAGCGCCTGCACCATCACGGATCCGCACCGGCGGGCCTGCGTCGCGGGCTTGATGATCACCGCGCTGCCTGCGGCCAGCGCGGCCAAGGTCGAGCCGGCGGGAATTGCGACCGGGAAGTTCCACGGCGGGGTGACGACGGTCAGGCCCACCGGCACCGCCGTCGCTCCGTCGATCTCGTCGAGTTTTTCAGCAAGGCCCGCATAGTAATTGGCGAAGTCGATCGCTTCGGAGACCTCGGGGTCGCCCTGGTCCAGGGTCTTGCCGGTCTCGGCGGCCATCACCTCGAGCAGCGCGGGACGGGCCGCCTGAAGGGTGGCCGCCGCGCGGCGCAGGACGGCGCCGCGTTCGGCCCCTGAGCGGGCCGACCAACTCGCCGTAGCGGCCGTCGCGATGACGGTTTCGAGGGCCTCGGCAGATGTCATGGTGTGCTCGTCGACCAACGCCATACCGGCTGTCGACCCGGCGATGCGGTCGGTGATCGCTCGTCCCCACGCCCTGTTGCCGGGCAACGCGGGGTCGGTGTCGGCGACATTCGAAAAGGGCTGTTGCACGGCATCTTCTGGGTTGTCCATCCGCCGGTCCTGGCAACGATTGGGCTGCGGGACTTCGCCGGTGCCGGCAGCGTCGAGTGCCCGCAGCGAGGCGATGAACCGATCCCGCTCCCGGCGATACAGCTGGCTGTCGCTGTGCAATTCGAAGACGGCGGACATGAAGTTCTCTTGGCTCGCGCCTTCTTCGAGTCTGCGCACCAGATAGGCGATGGCGACGTCGAAGTCCTTCGGGTGCACGACGGGCACGTACAGCAGAAGTCCGCCCACAGTCTGGCGGACGGCTTCGGCTTGCGCCTCGGCCATTCCCAGGAGCATCTCGAAATCGACCCGGTCGCGTACGCCACGGTGTCCCGCGAGCGTCCACGCGTAGGCGATGTCGAAGAGGTTGTGACCGGCGACGCCGATGCGGATGTTCTCGGTACGGTCGGGCTGCAGTGCGTAGTTCAGCACCCTCTTGTAGTTGGTGTCGGTGTCCTGTTTGGTCGACCACGTCGCCAGCGGCCAATCGTGCAGTGAGGCCTCCACGTGCTCCATCGGCAGGTTGGCACCCTTGACCAGACGGACTTTGATGCCCGCACCGCCGCGCTGTCTGCGCGCGCGGGCCCAATCCTGAAGGCGGATCATCGCACTGAGCGCATCGGGCAGGTAGGCCTGCAGCACGATGCCGGCTTCCAGATCCAGTAGTTCGGGCCGGTCGAGAAGCCGGGTGAACACCGCCATGGTCATCTCCAGATCGCGATACTCCTCCATGTCGAGGTTGATGAACTTCTTCGTCGACGACGTCGCCGCAAGGGTGAACAGCGGCAGCAGGCTCTGCTCGACGTGGTCGACGGCTTCGTCGAACGCCCACGCGGAGTGGGGTGGCACGGTTGCCGAGACCTTGATCGACACGTAGTCGACGTCGGGGCGCGCCAACAACTGCTCGGTGCCCTTCAGACGGCGGGCAGCTTCGCGCCGACCCAGCACGGCTTCGCCGAGCAGATTGATGTTCAGCGCGACGCCGCGTTCGCGGATGCGTGCGATGGATCTGCCGAGGCGCGCATCAATCGCGTCCACCAACAGGTGCCCGACCATCTCGCGCAGAGCCCGCGCGGCGATCGGGATGACGACCCCGGGCGCGACGAGCGACAGCACGGCGCCAAGCCTGATCATCAGGCGTAGGTGCCACGGCAAGAAGCCGGGAGTGTTGCGGGCGAGATCGCGCAGATTGGCCGCCGCCACCGCGTTGTCGTCCGGACGGATCACCCTGTCGACGAACCCGACGGTGAAGCCGAGTCCCGCGGGGTCGCGCAGTACGTCAGCGAGTCGGCGGGCAGCCGGGGCCACACGCTGGCCGGCCGCGTCGTCAAGCCACTGCCTGACCAGGGTTTCGACCTCTGTCAGAACCTGATCATCGGTACCCATAACCGTCATTTACTCATGATCAGCCCGCGGGAACCTTAGAATAAAGCGATGAATTGTGACGATAACCAGTAAGCGCACCTGATGAATCGACGACCCGACCTCCTCGACACCCGCCGCCTCCGACTGCTGCACGAACTGAGCTTGCGGGGCACCTTGGCCGAGGTCGCCGAGGCGCTGCACCAGAGCCCGTCGTCGGTGTCGCAAGGGTTGACTCAGCTCGAACACGAGGTCGGGGTCCCGCTGCTGGAGAAGGCCGGCCGACGCGTCCGGCTGACCCCGGCGGCCGAGGTGCTCGTCGAGCACACCGCAGCGATCCTGGAGCGGCTCGAATTGGCCGCCTCAGAAGTCGCCGCACAGCGCTCCGAGGCGGCGGGGACCGTCCGCCTCGCCGTATTCCAGTCCGCCGCCTCGGCCTTCATGCCCCAGATGCTGACCGAGCTGGCGGCGCGTCACCCACGTCTGCGCGTCACGATGTCCCAGCGGGAGCCCGAGCAGGCGCTCTACGAGACCTGGATGCGTGAGTTCGACCTCGTGATCGCCGAAGAGTATCCGGGCCACGCCGCACGCGTGTTCCCCGACCTGGACCGCGAACCCCTCACCACGGACCTGCTGCGCCTTGCGGTTCCGCCGAGCGGCGAGCCGTGGGATGACATCACCTCGGTCGAGCAGACCGCCGGCCTGCCGTGGACCATGGAACCGGTCGGCACCGCTTCGCGTCACTGGGCCGAACAACTCTGTCGCCGAGCCGGATTCGAGCCCGACGTGCGATTCGTCACCGACGACCTGGAGGCCCAGATCGCACTCATCGAAAGTGGGAACGCAGTCGCGATCCTCCCCGACCTCATGCGGGTGCGCCGTCGACCGGCCCTGCGCGTCATCGACGTCGACTCACGACGCCGCTCGGTGTTCACCGCGACCAGGGCCGCACTCAGCCAGACACCGGCCATCAGGGCATGCCGGCAGGCGCTCGCCGCCGTCGTACCGAAAGACCTTGCTGTGCCCTGACAGGGGCGAATCGAGCGTGTTCGGCAGCCCTAGCCCAATCGCTGCACCGCAGCCCTAGCCCAATCGCTGCACCGCAGAGGCGACCCGCTCGTCCGTCGCCGTCAGCGCCACCCGCACATGCGACGCGCCGCGCGGCCCGTAGAACTCACCCGGCGCGACCAGGATGCCCCGCTGCGCGAGCCAGGCAACGGTGTCGCGGCACGGCTCCCCTCGCGTCGCCCACAAGTACAGCCCGGCCTCGGAGTCATCGACGGTGAACCCGGCCGCGAGCAGCGCCGGAAGCAACAGATCTCGGCGACGCTCATACCGCGTGCGCTGTTCGGCCTCGTGATCGTCGTCGCCGAGCGCGGCCACCATCGCGGCCTGGATCGGTGTCGGCATCATCATCCCGGCGTGCTTGCGGATCGCCAGCAATTCGGCCACGACATCGGGGTCGCCTGCGATGAATCCCGCGCGGTAACCGGCCAGAGACGAGGTCTTCGACAACGAATGGAGCGCCAGCAGACCGGTGTGGTCGCCATCGCAGACATCGGGATGCAAGATCGAGAGCGGCTCCGTGTCCCAGCCCAGACCGAGATAGCACTCGTCGGAGGCGACCAGAACGCCCCGCTCCCGGGCCCAGCCGACGACCTTGCGCAGATGCTCGATGCCGAGCACCTTGCCGGTCGGGTTGCTGGGCGAGTTGAGGTACACCAATGCTGGAACCGAAGGCCCCAGCTGGGTCAGGGAGTCGGCGCGCACCACCGCGCTTCCGGCGAGCAGCGCACCGACCTCGTAGGTCGGATAGGCCAGCTCGGGAACGACGACGGTGTCACCAGCGTCGAGGCCGAGCAGTGTGGGCAGCCACGCAATGAGCTCTTTGGTGCCGATCGCAGGCAACACGGCGGCCGGATCGACACCGGTGATTCCATAGCGCCTGTGAAGGGCCGACGCGGCCGCTTCCCGCAGCGCGGGGGTGCCGTGTGTCGTCGGGTAGCCAGGTGCCGAACTGGCCGCGGCAAGGGCGTCGCGAATGACCGGGGCCACGTCGTCCACGGGCGTGCCGACCGACAGGTCGACGATGCCGTCTTCATGGCCGCGTGCGGCCGCCGTCACCTCGGCGAGGGTGTCCCAGGGGAACACCGGCAGTGACGCCGACCTGCGCGGGCGTCGGGTCAACTCAGACGTGCTCAGTCCTCACCCTGAGGCGGCAGGTCCTTGACTGCCTGCGGGTCGTTGTCGGTCTGGCCGACCTTCGACGCGCCGCCGGGCGAACCCAGTTCCGCGAAGAAGTCCGCGTTGTTCTGGGTGTATGAGCCCCACTGATCCGGGACGTCGTCCTCGTAGTAGATGGCCTCCACCGGGCACACCGGCTCGCAGGCGCCGCAGTCGACGCATTCGTCCGGGTGGATGTACAGCATGCGAGCGCCCTCGTAGATGCAGTCGACGGGGCACTCCTCGATGCACGCCTTGTCTTTGACGTCGACGCAGGGCTCGGCAATGACGTACGTCACGAACTACTCCTCAAGTTCTCTCGAACTACCTGTCCAGTGGGCTGCAGATAGGCAGGACTCAGCTGATCGCGCAACCAATCCCAGCAAGTATCCATGCCGTTAGCTGGACGCGTGTCTCAGTGTGCCCTAACTTCCGCGCGACCCGGTTAAGGGTTGCGCGTGGTTACAGATACTAAACGTCGCACTTACCGCTCGCCTAGTACCCACGCCGCCCGGGGGGCACACCGAGCTCGTTCGTCACCCCGCCCCGCGGAGACGCGTGTCTGCACCGCGGCACGCCGCGTCAGCTGGCATTTCGGGTGCGCTCGCAAACCCGCGGGCGCTACGTGAGCGGCTCATAGCGAAGCCCGCTGACGCGGAAGTGCGGCACGTGGTCGGCGGGTCCCGGCCGGTCGGGGAAATCGAACACCCCAAGGAAGAGGAACATCGGGTAGTCGGGCGCCTGGTCGGCCGTGCGGGTGATCACTCCGTCGATGGAGAACTCGACTGAGCCGGGCCGCCAGTCCACCGAGTACGTATGTGGTTGCTCGACGTCGATGTTGCGCATTTCAGCCGAAAAGTCTTCTCGGAGAGCGGGATCCCTGAACTGGTGGATGCCTTGCCCGACGGCGGCCCGGCCGTCGGACACCGTGTCCCCGAACACCTCCATGATGCAGATCTCGCCGCACCGGTCCGACTCGTCCTCCAAACCGACCATCCACGCCGAGAACATCGACCGCGGACTCAGGTGCGCGGTGCAGGTCACCGAGAGGGTGCCGAAGTGCGGGACGAAGCCCAACACGGTGGGCTGCTCCTGGCGGACGACGAGCCCGTTCCGGAACGGCTGGGGGGAGTCGGTCGATCCGAGGGGGCCGGACCAGTTCGCGCTCTGGATCGCCGAGACGCGCAGCGGCCCGTCGTGCAGATCGGGACACCACAAGCCCTGCGACACCGGAATCGAGAGGTCCAGCCCGTCGGGGCCGACGTCGAACGTCGCTGCCGCGGCCGTGCGGGAACTCCATGCGGGCAGGTAGGAGGTGGTCCAGATGTGGGGGTCGATCTCTGAGAAACGCTCGTCGAAGCTTCCGGACGCCATATCGGGAGACTAGCCGGGAATCAATTCGGACTGCGGTCCGTTTACTCGGTGTGAAGCTGCCGGATCCGCCGGCCACAATCGAGGAAAAGAGAAGTCCATGACCACCGCCACCACGCAGCTGCCCGCCGGAACCTGGGCGATCGATCCAGTGCATTCCTCCATCTCGTTTTCGGTACGCCACCTCGTCGTCAGCAAGGTACGAGGCGGCTTCGACGACTTCAGCGGCGCGATCACCGTCGCCGAGGACGGAAGCCCGTCGGTGAGCGCGCAGATCGCGGTCGGCTCGGTCAACACCCGCAACGAGCAGCGTGACGCCCACTTGAAGGCCGCGGACTTCTTCGACGTCGAGAACTTCCCGACGGCGACGTTCTCATCGACCGCGGTGCGGCGCGACGGTGACAACTATGTCCTCGACGGTGACTTCACGCTGAAGGGCGTGACGCGCCCGATCTCTCTGGCGCTGGAGTTCAACGGCGTCAACCCCGGCATGGGACACGGCGAGGTCGCCGGCTTCGAGGCGTCTGTGGTGCTGAACCGCAAGGACTTCGGCATCAGCTTCGACGCGCCTTTGGAAACCGGCGGCGCTGTCGTCGGCGACAAGGTCACGGTCACCCTCGAGATCGAGGCTCTCAAGCAGGCCTGACGACGTGGCGAAGCCGCTGCGGTCGACACCGCAGCGGCTTCATCACGTGATGGCGTGGGCTATTTCGCCGATGCCGTCGATCGTGAGCATCACCTCGTCGCCGGGGCGGAGCCAGTTCCCGGTTTCCATTCCACTGCCGCCCGGCAACGTTCCGGTAGCGAAAAGCTCACCGGGATACAGTCTTTCGCTACGCGAGGCGTGGGCAAGCATGTCGCCGATCGTCCACTGCGGGCCGGCACTGGAAACCGTGCTCACGGCGCGCCCGTTGATGACCACCGAGCCGGTGAGCCTGTCGATACGCGGCAGGATCTCGTCGGCGGTGATTGCGACCGCAGACATGGACGACGCGAAGTGCTTGGCCTTCTGCGGCCCGAGCCCGGTGACCATCTCGGCGCGCTGAACATCGCGGGCGCTCAGGTCGTTGACGACCACGAAGGCGCCGATCGCCGCGAGCGCCTCCTGTGGCGTCGCGTTGAACAACGGTGACTTGAGCACGAATCCGATCTCGAGCTCGTAGTCCAGTGCTTCGGAATAGTCCGGAAACGCAACCGGTGTGCCGCTGGGCACGAACGTCAGATGGTTCGACATGTAGTAGATCGGCTGCCGGTAGAACAGCGGTTTCGGCTTGAACGGCGGGAACGGCTTCTTCGACATCTTCTCGAAGACCGCGGCCACCGGAGCTGCGGCAGGCATGAAACGGGACACCAGTCCACGCGCGGCGTCGACGGCATGCTTTTCGTAGAGCATGAAATCGCGGAACGAGGCGGGCTGGAACGGCAGCACAGAACCCGACAACTCGTGGTGGCGCTGAGCGTTGGCCAGCTCCCAGTCGGGCGCGAACACCGGGCCGCCCAGTGCCGACGGGTCTGGCGCGGGGGCCCAGGAACCGTCGGCGCTCATGGCTTGCAATTCCAGTCGATCGTCGGCGATCACGCGACGCAGCTTCATGTGTCCGTCCTACCAGCCCGCCGACGCAGCACGCACGCTCGATCGCCGCGAACGCGCGAAGAGCCAACGATCGCGGCGCGCCGGCGGGCACACACGCGCGCTCGCGGAGCAACGAAACCTATGCGGCCAGCGGGGTGTAGTCCGTCGAGCGCTGGCGTGCGGGGCGGCCGATCCCTTCGGCGATGGCGACGAGTTCGGCGACGGTTTTGGCGGAGCCGTTCTCCGAGCCGGCCATGCGGGAGATGGTTTCTTCCATCAGGGTGCCGCCGAGATCGTTGGCGCCGCCGTTGAGCATGACCTGGGTGCGTTCGACGCCGAGTTTGACCCAGCTGGTCTGGATCGACGGGATGCGSCCGTGCAGCATGATTCGCGCCAGCGCGTGCACGGCGCGGTTGTCGCGGTGGGTGGGCCCCGGCCGTGCCCCGCCGGCCAGGTACAGGGGGCTGGACTGGTGCACGAACGGTAGCGGCACGAACTCGGTGAATCCACCGGTTTGGTCTTGAATCCCCTTGAGCACGTTGAGATGTCCGACCCAGTGCTTGGGGGTGTCGACGTGGCCGTACATCATCGTCGACGACGAGCGCAGCCCGACCTCGTGGGCGGTGGTGACGACCTCGATCCACATCGAGGTCGGCAACTTGCCTTTTGTGAGCACCCACCGGACCTCGTCGTCCAGGATCTCGGCGGCGGTGCCGGGGATGGACCCGAGGCCGGCTTCGCGCAGCGCGGTGAGCCAGTCGCGGATCGACGTGCCGCTGCGGGTGACACCGTTGGCGATTTCCATCGGGGAGAACGCGTGGACATGCATCGAGGGCACCCGCGCCTTGACCGCGCGCACCAGGTCGGCGTACCCGGTGACGGGCAGCTCGGGGTCGATGCCGCCCTGCATACACACCTCGGTGGCCCCGGCGACGTGGGCCTCCCAGGCACGGTCGGCGACCTCGGCCGTCGACAGCGAGTAGGCRTCGGCGTCGCCCTTGCGTTGCGCGAACGCGCAGAACCGGCAGCCGGTGTAGCAGATGTTGGTGAAATTGATGTTGCGGTTCACCACGAACGTGACGTCATCGCCGACCACCTCGCGACGCAACGAATCAGCCAGCGCGGCCACCGCATCCAGCGCAGCACCGTCGGCGGTCGCCAACGCCAGATACTCCGCATCCGAGCATCCGGCAGGATCTTTCTCCGCAGCGCGAAGCGCCGCCAGCACATCGGTGTCGAGGCGTTCCGGGGCGCGCGCGGCGAGCTCCTCGACCTTGGCCCGGATCGATTCCCAATCGCCGAACGCACTGCCCAGATCACTGCGGGTCTCGGTGCGCCGGCCCTCGGAATCGATCGCAGAGTGCAGGTCGGTCCGGCCCAGGGACTCGGTCGCCTCGTCGGGTTCCTGCCAGGGCCGCCCGACCGGGTTGACATCGAGTGCGTAGCCGGTGTCGGGATCGGCCAGCGCACTGACGTGCCCCATCACGCGGGGGTCGATCCATGCCGCCCCGGCCTGCACGTACTGCGGCTGCGCGGTGAGCCGCTGCACCAGCTCGTAGCCGGCCTCGGCCGTGACGGCAGCCAGCTCGTCCAACCCCGGCCAGGGCCGCTCAGGGTTCACATGATCGGGGGTCAGCGGCGACACCCCACCCCAGTCGTCGACCCCGGCGCCGATCAACGCCAGACACTCCGCGCGCGAGACCAGATTGGGGGGCGCCTGGATGCGCATCTTGGGGCCCAGCACCAGCCGCGCCACCGCGATGGTGGCCAGGAAATCCTCCAGCCCGGCGTCGGGGGCACCGGCCATGGCGGTGTGGGTCTTGGCGCGGAAGTTCTGCACGATGACTTCTTGAACGTGCCCGAACTCCTTGTGCGAGCGGCGAATTGCGTGCACCGTCTCCGCGCGCTCGGTCAGGGTCTCGCCGATRCCSACCAGCAGACCGGTGGTGAACGGAATCGAGAGCCGGCCCGCGTCGTCGAGGGTGCGCAACCGCACCGCCGGGTCCTTGTCCGGCGAGCCGTAGTGCGCCTCGCCCTTGGTCTCGAACAACCGCCGGGAAGTGGTCTCGAGCATCATGCCCATCGACGGGGCCACCGGCTTGAGCCGGGACAGTTCCGACCAGGACATGACGCCCGGATTCAGGTGCGGCAGCAACCCGGTCTCTTCGAGCACCCGGATCGCCATCGCCCGCACATAGTCCAGCGTGGAGTCATAGCCACGCTCATCGAGCCACTGCCGCGCCTCGTCCCAGCGCGCCTCCGGCCGGTCGCCGAGGGTGAACAACGCTTCCTTGCAACCCATTTGGGCCCCGCGGCGCGCGACGTCGAGGATCTCGTCGGGCTCCATGAACATGCCGCGCCCCTCGGCGCGCAACCGACCGGGCACCGTGACGAACGTGCAGTAATGGCACGTGTCGCGGCACAGGTGCGTGACGGGGATGAACACCTTGCGCGAGTAGGACACCGGCAGGCGGCCGCCGGGCCCGCGGCGCCCCGCTGCGTCCAGGCCGGCGTCCCGCACCCGTGCCGCCGACGCACACAGATCGGCGAGGTCCTCGCCGCGCGCGGTCATCGCGACCGCAGCTTCATCCACGTTGAGGGCCACCCCGTCCCGCGCACGCCGCAACACCCGCCGCACAGCGGCCGGACTTGGGGCATCGGACTTCGGTGGAACTACCGGGTTGGGCAGATCCGCGCCGCGCTGGTTGTTCAGAGCCACTTCCCTGTAACCCCGGCGTCGTGTCGGATCATCCAGCCGTCTCACTATTTGAAACAGCGTGCGCCTTCCGTACGCATGACATAAAGGCCACAGTAGTCACCGGACGCGCCCATCGGCGTCCGCCCCACCTCGACAGCGCTCTTCGCGTGAGCGGTGACGGATCGGCGGATGGGTCACGATCCAGGCCGCGGGCAGAGCTCCCACGGCGACGAGCAGCACCGAGCCGAACTCCATCACACCGCTGCCGCCGAAGACGATGTCGTCGCCAGGGGTGACGACGGTGAGCATCACGACCGTCGCCAGCCACGTCCACAGCGGCAGTGCGGCAAGACGGGGCACCGAGGTCCACTGGAACGCCGCCCACACCAGAGCAGCGTTCAGGGTGCCGCTGAGCAGCGCGCTGATCGGTAACGGGACCGAGCCGATCCGCAGTGGAAGGAAGAAGACGGCCATCAGAGCCGAGAGGACACCGTCGACGGCAAGAAGCGCGAGGAGAACGGGACGAAGCCGGCCGGACGCCGGCGATACCAACGCCGTCAGGTCGGGATGCTGTCGAGCAGCGAGACCAGCGAGCCGACGACCCATTGATAGTTGTCGAGACGGTCCTGCCAGTGCTGCAGGTTGGGATCGAGATCCGGGTCCATGTCGTGCCCTTCCGTACGCGGTCGGTAGCGGGGAGCTTACCCGGTGGAGATGCCGTCAACCCAGGGTCAGACCTGACAGCAGGTCGGGTTCCCAGCCTCGGTCATCTCGCTCCCCCGCCTCCCCGGAGGCAAGCACGTAATACTCCGTCGAGTCGATGGGCAGCGCAAGGTTGTTCGACAGCGCGAAGCTACGACCATCGGGGGCGACGGTCAATTGCGTGGCATGGGCCCGCAGCGCCTCCACGCGGGCGGCCGAGTGCGGCGCCAGATCCAGCGCCGCGTCGATTGCGTCGTCGGCGAAACCGAAGTGCGGCAAATCGTCTGCGGAGACTCTGACCCACCCGTCGGGCACGTCGCCCATATCGCCGAGACCGGCAGCAAGAGCCGTCGCCGACGTCACCGTCCAGTACAGCTTGGGCACCTGCCAGGCGGACTGGCCGACCGCCGCGGTCGTCACCCGGTGGGTATGGATGTGGTCGGGGTGGCCGTATCCACCGTTCGGGTCGTAGGTGACGACGACGTGCGGGCGTAAGTCGTCGATGCTCGCCGCCAACACCTGCGTCTGCTCGGCGAAGTCGCCGTCGACGAACCGTTCCTGCGCCCGGGCGGGGGTGCCGTCCATACCGGAGTCGCGCCAGCGGCCCGCACCGCCGAGGTACCGGGGACCGTCGACGCCCAGCGCTGCCAGTGCGGCCGTCAGCTCTGCCACGCGGTAGCCGCCGAGCTGATCGGCGTGGTCGACCGCGAGCTGTGCCCACTGCTCACCGATGACCTCACCCTCCTCGCCGAGCGTGCACGTGATCACCTGCACCTGCGCCCCGCGCCCGACGTAGTGCGCGATGGTGGCGCCCGTCATGATCGTCTCGTCATCGGGGTGAGCGTGGACGAAAAGCAGCCGCGGCGTCTCCATCCCTCCAGCTTGCCCCGTCGTTGGCCGCCGCCGACGCCCGCCCTGACATACATTTCCTTTCGTGCCCCTCGTGCACCGCCCCGCCGTCCACTTCGGCTGCGCGGTCGTCGTCATCGGTTTGTTAGCCGGCGTCGCGGGCGCGGCCACCACCCTGCTGCTGCACGCCTTCGAGCACCTCACCTACCACTACACGTTTGGTTCTCTGCTCGACGGCGTCGAAGGCAGCAACCACGTCCGCCGCGCGGTCGGCCCCATGCTCGGCGGCGCGCTCGCCGGCTGCGGCTGGTGGGTGATACGCAGGCGGTACCAGCAGCCGTCTCTGTCGGCGACTCTGGCTGGAGAGCGGCCCGTTCCGCGGCTGCTGATGTCCGCCGATGCGGGCCTGCAGGTGCTTCTGGTCGGCTCGGGGGCTTCGCTGGGCCGAGAGGGCGCACCGCGCCAACTCGCGGCCGCCTGGGGCGATTTCGGCGTTTCCAGGCTCGCCCTGACCGACGCCGACCGCACGATCCTGCTCGCCTGCGCCGCGGGCGCCGGCCTCGGCGCCGTCTACAGCGTGCCCCTCGGAGGCGCGGTGTTCGCCGCGCGCATCCTGCTCGGCACCTGGCATCCCCGCGCGCTGGGCGCGGCGCTCATCACGTCGAGCCTCGCGGTCGCAGTCGCGGCGCCCGTCACCCATCTCGAGCACCCTCTGTCGTGGCCCGACGCCAAGCTGTCGTACCTGATGGGATTCCTGGCGCTGGCACTGGCCCCCCTTGCGGTGGCCGTGGGACTGGCGTTCAACCGCGTCATGGATTCGGCACCCAAGCTCACGCTCGACTCGTGGCTGGTGATTCCGGGGATCGCCGCCGCGGGTCTGTTGACCGGGATCTGCTCGATCTGGTTGCCCGAACTGCCGGGCAACGGCCGCAGCATCCTTGAGGTCAGCATGAACAGCGAGCTGACAATGACCTCGGCGGCGCTCATCCTGATTCTCAAGCCACTGCTGACCACACTGTTCCTGCGGGCGGGTGCGGTGGGTGGTCTGCTCACGCCGGCGCTGGCCACCGGGGCGGCGGCCGGCGCGCTGGTGACGGTGGCGCTGAACCATTGGGCGGGAACGCAATTGCATGTGTCGGCGGTGTCGCTGAGTTGCGCGGCGGGCGTGCTGGCCATCACGCAGCGCTCTCCGTTGTTCGCCGCGCTTTTCGTCTGGGAGCTCGCCCGT
The DNA here is from genome assembly GCF_001650495.1 of Mycolicibacterium iranicum. GTDB lineage: Bacteria > Actinomycetota > Actinomycetes > Mycobacteriales > Mycobacteriaceae > Mycobacterium > Mycobacterium iranicum_A. The sequence goes on from NZ_LWCS01000003.1 coordinate 60,550, forward strand.
CCGCCGGTCTGGCTATTGGTGGTGTTCGCGATCGGCGCGTACGCGTCGTACGGGATCGCCGTCCTGCGGCGCAGAAGAGCGGCGAACCGCCCGAGCACTACTGCGGAAGCTTGACCCAGGCACCGGCGTCTCCCACGATGCCGACCGGCACCGCTCCGGTCAGGCTCACGTGCGCAACGCTGGGACCTGCCGCGACGATGGTTGTGTCCTGCAGGATCGGCAGCACCGTCGACATCTCCCACAGCCGCGGCTCGACTTCGTCGATCACCTCGGCGATGTCGGCGGTCCCGTGCAGCGCGGCGTCGATCCTCGGCTGGATGCTGCGGTCGCAGATTCCGGTGATGTTGCTGGGTGCCTGAACGAGTTCGCCTGATTCCGGCGCAGGCGCGGGCGGCGAAGGTGTCGCGGTGGTGCGGGGAGGCTCAGTCGTTCGGGGCGGTGCCGGCGCGTCCGGGGTGGGTGACGGCGCCCCCTCTGTGGTCTGGACGGCGGTGGCCTGCAGGGCCGGGCATCCGTAACGGGATGCCAGCGCCGTCGCGAGGTCGCCGCCGGCCGGATGCCAGCCGATCACGGCATCGACGGTGTTGTTGACGAGCGCTTCGCCGTACAGCGTCACCGGATCCAGCGCCGACACAGACGCCGCGATGCCGACGCTGCGTAGTTGGTCCGCGGCCGTGTTGGCGACGGCGACCGACGTCGGGTCGTTGGCGGCGACGCCGAGCACCAGTGTCAGCGGCTCACCGTCCTTGACGAGCCTGCCGCGACTGTTCTCGGGCGGCGCGGGTGCGGGTGGGTCCGGCGCCTCGATCGATTCGATCTGGTAGCCGGCCTCGCCGAGCAGGGCCACGGCCTCCTCGCGCGTCATGGCGGGCGGGGCGGTGGGCACGTAACCGGGGTCCGAGGGCGAACGCACCTGCGCCTGGGCCAGCGTGACGGTGTTGTCGTCACCCGCCCCGACCGCGGCGAGCAGGTCGACGTCGAGCAGCCCGAGCACGGCCTTGCGGACCGGGGTTTCGGCCAATGCGGGCTGCTGGGCGCGCAGCGTCAGCTGCAATACCCGCGGGGTCACGATGCGGGCGGTCCGCACGTCGGGGATCGCCGAAAGCTGGGCGAAGACCGCAGAACCGCCATGCACCTGAGCGACCTGGGTGTCACCGTTGCGGATCGAGTCGGCGAGTGCGGCGGGGGTGCCGGCGCGGCGGAACAGGATCAGGTCGGGGGTGGCGGGCTCACCCCAGTAACGGTCGTTGCGCGCAAGCAGGATCTCGTCGCGCTGCGGGTCGATGGTGTCGACCCGGAACTGCCCGCCGGTCACCGGCAGCGCTTGCGCGAGCCCGCCGGCGAAACCGCCGGGAACGTCTTTGACGATGTGTGCGGGCAGGATGTCGTTGAACAGTTCGCGCCACGCCGGGTAGGGCCGGGAGAAGGTGACGACCGCCGTCTTGCCGCCTTCGACGGACTGCACTCCGGTGATCAGGTCGTAGCCGGCAGGGTCCACGGCACCGGGCTGGCTGACCATCTGTCGCCACAGGTACCAGAAGTCGTCCGCGGCGATCGGCGCGTTGTCCGTCCATTGCGCTTCCGGCCGGATCTTGTAGGTCACGGTGAACGGGTCCTGGCTGGTGACCTCGGCCGATTCCAGCAGCGAGGTGTCCATCACCCATGCGGAGCCCGTCGGTGTTCGGGAATCCGGGACGGGCCGGAACGAACTCGGCAGCACCAGTGAGCTGATCGCCGCGTTGACCGGCGACTGGTCCGACAGCAGATGAGAGTTGAAGCCGGGCCCGATCGAATCGATCGCCATGATGATCTGCGTTGCTTTCATCGGCGGCGGCGGCGTCGATTCGGTGGTGTCGGTGCTCTGCGGCGCGGGCGGCGGGCTGACCGTGCAACCGGTGATCATCGCCAGCGTCATGACCACTGCTCCGACGCCGGCGCTGGCACGTCGCAGAGTCGTCGGCACGGTGCCAGCGTATCGAGCGCTCGCGACCGGCTGCCCTACGACTGCGCCTGCTGCTTTGCGCGCGCCTTCGCCCGCAGCCGCAGCGAGGCCGTCAGCTCCACCTTGCGAACCCGCACGATTTCAGGCGTGACCTCGACACATTCGTCCTCGGCGCAGAACTCCATCGCCTTCTCCAGATCGAGTTCCAGCGGACGGGCCAGCGTCTCGATGACGTCGGCGGTCGAGCTGCGCATGTTGGTCAGCTTCTTCTCGCGGGTGATGTTGATGTCGAGGTCTTCGGCGCGCGGATTGATCCCGACGACCTGACCCTCGTAGGTCTCCTGGCCCGGCTCGACGAAGAACTGCCCGCGGTCGGCGAGCTGGATCATCGCGAACGGCGTGATCTGGCCGCTGCGGTCGGACACCAGCGACCCGGTGTGGCGGGCCCGGATCTCGCCCGCCCACGGCCGGTAGCCGTCGAAGACGGCGTTGGCGATGCCGGTGCCGCGCGTCAGGGTCAGGAAGTCGGTCCGGAAACCGATCAGTCCGCGGCTGGGCACGATGAAATCCATCCGCACCCAGCCGGCGGCGTGGTTGGTCATCTGCTCCATGCGACCCTTGCGGGCGGCCATCAGCTGGGTGATGGCGCCCAGGTGCTCCTCGGGGGCATCGATGGTCAGCGCTTCGAACGGCTCGTGCAGCTTGCCGTCGATGGTTTGGGTGACGACCTGCGGCTTGCCGACGGTCAGCTCGAAGCCTTCGCGCCGCATCTGCTCGACCAGGATGGCCAGCGCAAGCTCCCCACGCCCCTGCACCTCCCACGCGTCCGGGCGGCCGATGTCGACGACCCGAATCGACACGTTGCCGACGAGCTCGGAATCCAAGCGGCTCTTCACCATTCGCGCGGTCAGCTTGTGGCCCGACACCTTGCCCGCCAGCGGCGAGGTGTTGGTGCCGATCGTCACCGAGATCGCGGGCTCGTCGACGGTGATGCGCGGCAGTGCGTGCGCGTGGTCGGGGTCGGCGAGCGTGTCACCGATCATGATCTCCGGGATACCGGCGATCGCGACGATGTCGCCGGCCTCGGCAACGTCGGTGGGGGTGCGTTCGACGCCGACGGTGCGTAGCAGTTCGGTGACCTTGGCGCTGGTGATGACGGGGTGGCCGTCGACATCGCGCATCCACGCGACCTGTTGACCCTTCTTGATGCGGCCCTTGTAGATGCGGATGAGCGCCAGCCGGCCGAGGAAGGCCGACGCGTCGAGGTTGGTGACCAGCGCCTGCAGCGGCGCCTCGGGATCGCCCTGGGGCGGCGCAATGTGCTCAAGCAGTACGTCGAACAGCGGGTCGAGGTTCTCCCCGTCGGGGTTCTCACCATTGGCCGGTGCGGTGGTGCTGGCGATGCCGGCACGCCCCGACGCGTAGAGCGTGGGCAGGTCGAGAGCCTTCTCGGCGGCGGCCTGGGCGTCTTCGTCGAGGTCGGACGCGACGTCGAGGAGTAGATCGTGGCTTTCCTCGACAACCTCGGCGATGCGGGCGTCGGGCCGGTCGGTCTTGTTGACGACCAGGATGACGGGCAGGTGCGCTGCCAGCGCCTTGCGGAGCACGAAGCGGGTCTGCGGCAGCGGCCCCTCGGAGGCGTCGACGAGCAGCACGACGCCGTCGACCATGGACAGGCCGCGTTCGACCTCACCGCCGAAATCAGCGTGACCTGGGGTGTCGATGACGTTGATGACGGTCATGCCACCGTCGGGATGGTGCCTGTGGACGGCCGTGTTCTTGGCCAGGATGGTGATCCCTTTTTCCTTTTCCAGGTCACCGGAGTCCATCAGACGCTCGATCGCGTCGTCACCGCGGTGGCTCAACGCACCCGACTGGCGCAGCATCGCGTCGACCAGGGTCGTCTTACCGTGGTCGACGTGGGCCACAATGGCGACGTTGCGGAAGTCCTGGCGCGAATTCACGCCGGTGATTGTCGCAGTGCAGTGCACCGATCGCGAAAACGAGAGATTCCCGTCACTTGAAAATCGAGAAGCTTGCCAGCGCCAAACCGAAGAAGAAGTGTTGCCGCAGCAAGCCCCGCTGCAGGCGGTGCCCGCTTGTCCTCCACAAGGTGCACAAGGCCGAACTGCTGGGCATTCGGGGCAAGGAGCTCGAAAAGGTCTACAAGCGAGCCAGGAAAGCCTGACGGTGATTCCGGTCCAGGCGTAGCGTTGACAGCACCCGTCGGGCGTTTTCTGGAGGTGCCTTCATGACGGTTTACGCGGTTCTCACCATCGTTCTGATCACGGTGCTGGCCACGCTCACGACACTGGCGATCTTCCTGGGTCTGGCCAACTGGATAGACGCGTTCTACGTGGTGCGGTGCAGCGAGTGTCGTCATCTGACGTTCAGCTCGGCCAATCGCAACCAGGCGTCGTGCCCCCAGTGCCGGCATCCGGTGCTCACTCATCCGATCCACGCGATGTCCCACCCGGGTGCGCGCAAGGACGTGCGGGTCGTCGGCGACCGCCTGCGCTTCTAGTTGTACCGGGTCACGATCGCGGCGGCGGCGAGCGCTGTCGATCTGCGGCGGCGCCTCAATCCTGCTCGCGCCGTCCACAATCGGCTGTCGTGACGTCAAGCTCCTCAGGGATAGGACAGCAGCACCATGACGCGTCCGTCTGCCGACGGCGCCGGGAAGTCGTCGAGATCGAAGCCGTAGTACTGGATTTGCTCGTCGGTGATGTCGTCGATGATCCTGCCCTGGGTGTGCACCGTGCCATCACGCATGTCCTTCATGACGCCGACGAAATCGGGCACCGACAACGACTCGGCCAGCAGCAGCGCTTCCCCACCGGCCGGAAGGTCGATCAGCACACCGGCGCCCGCGAAGTTGTTGCCGCCACGGCCGGCGCCGTTGGGCGCCCAGTACACCGGCGCCTCTGCCAATCGCCCCTCTACACGCCGATATTCGCCGGCATGGGCGTCGTCGCCGACGGCTACCACCGGCAACGCGTCGATGGTGCGCTTCTCCTGCCAGAACATCCACCCCAGCGGGATCGCGACGACGGCGTAGATCATCACCATCAGCATCAGCACCGGTTTCCAGGCGATCTCCCAGCCGAGCCTGCGTTGCGACACCCCCGCCTCAGCGGTCTGCGCGTCGAGCTTGGCACGTCCGAATCTGAAGACATACCAGGCCAATAGGCGAGCGACCGCCATGAGGGCCAGCACGGCTAGGCCGACGAATCCGGCCACCCGGAAGTAGAACGTGCTGTCGCCGTTGTTCTCGGTCGCGAGCACCATCGTCGCCGGGATCGGCGCTGTCAGCAATAGAAGCAGCGCATAGGACGGGTGGCTCGTCAGGTAGATGTAGTGCGCGGTCCAGGATCTGTTGCCTGCGAAGACGGTGAAGTCGCCGACGTCGGCTTTGACCATCGGGGTCCACGATCCCTGCACCACGCGCGGGCGGACCAGACTGCGGACGTAGAAGAAGCCCGCCAGCAGTGCGACCGCGAGTGCACCCCAGAAGACCCCGGGCATCGACTGGCCCGTACCGGGGACACCGAAGGCCCCGCGGATGTCGATGACCTTGGCGATGAAAAAGGTCAGCGGCAGCGCGAAGAACAGTTCGACGAGCCACATCTGGATCAGTTGCGGGATGCGCGATCCGATCCGGTCGAAGGCGAGGACCCCTCGCCATACGAACTGCAGTACCCGCATGGATCGGGACAATAGTGCGCGCGCCGGCCCGACCGGCCGAGTTACGTAACGCAGTGGCGGAAAACGGCCCCGAAAACCACCGCAGCGTTACGCAAATTGGTGGTACCGAGCCCCGTGCCGACGGGACGCTAAGACAAGTTCGACAACAAGACGAGTCCGACGACGCCGAAGGTCGCCGCGAACACGGCGGCGGCCACGGCACCGTCGGCGACATGTACCAACTTCGCACCGTGACGTCCCGTGCCGAGCGAAATGAGGACGAGAAGTGCGGCCAGCAGAAGCGGAGCGATCCAGGCGAAGATCCAGTAGTACAGCGTGAAGCCGTTCGACAGGGACACCAGGCCGAGAACGAAGCCCAGCAGCTGCCATGGAGAACCGGCCCGTCGCCCGAAGCCCCGACGCTTGGCGCTTTCGAGCTCCCACGACATCGCTAAACCACCCACAGCGTGACTGCGGTTATGAGCGTCCAGCCGCTGAAGGCACCGACCGCTAACGCGATTCCCAGACTGCGCAACACAATGCTGCGAGCGAACAGTGAAGCGGCCGCGCCGGCGATCAATACAGCTGCCGACACCATGATTGGCCGCCACCAGTTCACAGACGTCAACTCGATAGCACCGGAGTCGGTTTCGGTCAGTGCCGTACCGATGAGGACGGCCCACAACAGCCCACCGACCAATCCGCCGACATAGACCGCCAAACGCCAGTTCACCGCTGCAGGGATCACGGTCACCTCCCCACGGGAACGTTGACGCCGTCACCGACCGGGCCCAGCTCGATTGAAGGGTAGGGGATCACGAACGGCTCAGGAATCTGTAGCACTGGTGGATCGTTCGCTGGCCCGACATCGAGGTCTGGGACCCGGAAGAGTGGCGGTAGAACAGTATCCGGAAATTCGCCCATAAGCGGCACGCCGATGTTCTGCGAAAGTGGCAGACCCAGGAGCGGCCCGGCCTGAGAGATATTTTGCGGCATGATCTTCGCGATCTCGGAGGTTCCTGCGGCACCGTGGTGGTAGATCTCGATCGCTGGAAAGGACGACACGATCCCGCCGGCGATGGGCCCGTTCTCGGTCGGCTTGATCACCAACTGTCCGTTGACGTTGAACGGTGACGACAGCGCGAGATCCTCACCTCCGGGCGAGAACGGGTCGGCGGCCTTGTAGTCGACGAGTATCGAACCGTTGGGGTTCTGACTGACATTGACCTGAGGCGTACCGACCTTGATGTCACCGGTCCTGGTGTCGACGGACGGGTTCTGACGCGCGACCACCAGGCCGTTCTCATAGTCGACGTAAAGGGTGACGCGCGACGCCTCCGGCCCGGCATTCGGGTCGAACCCTCTGTTGTCGCCGAGGTTGTGTCCAGAAAGACCACCCAGGGGATCTGGATACCACGCTTCTTCTCCGGGGATGAACAGGTTGGTCTGGACCGATCCCTGGCCAGCAACAGGCTTTATCTGCCCGACCACGACAGTGGACGCCACGTTTCCGTTCTTATCCGAGTAGTTGACCTCGTCCAGCATCGCCGCGGTTCGCCAATCGTTCGGTGTCCGCGGATCGCGCCCCGTCGCCTCCCTGAACGCGTCGATCTGATTCTGGCGCTGCTCTTCCGACCCGGCCATCGGGCTCAGCGGAACATCGACCGGGCCGATGCCATAGGACACCGCATCGACGCCCAGCAATTCCTCTGGTGGTGTCATCGCCACGTTGATCGCCCTGGCGGCTGCTGTGTCCGTCCTGCCGAACAAATCGAGAAGTCTCGTGATGATGGCGGTAAAGGCTCTCTCTAGCGACTGGAAAATCTCTGGATAGGGCGGCGCGATTGCAGTTCCGTCGTCGTGAATCTGCCATCCAGAAGCCCGAAGCGGGTCAACGATCGACAACACAGCGGTGCGAATTGAGGAGAGCTGAGCACCCCCGGTGCCCAGCGCCGAATGCACCCGGGCGAGTCGGCTGCGCACCGCCTGCTGTCGCGAAAGGTCGCGCTTCGCCCGATCGGCTGCGGCGTCGGCTGCCGGACCACGCCACGCTTCGTCGAGCCGTCGCAATGCATCGCGCTGCCCGCCAATGATTGTGTCGATGTCGGTCAGCTTGGCCCGCAACCGATCCGCAGCATCGCTGAGAGCTTCAGGACGCGATGCCTCCACGACTGAGAGAGAAAGCGCCACACCCACCTCTGCTCGTACGGAGTTCGCTCGATTGTTCCACGCTGCACGGGCACCTCGTTACGGCAGTTTCACCACCGCCTTGTTCAGCGTTCGACCGCGCCGAGCGCCCGCGCCAGGTCCGGCAGCCACGTCCGGTCAGCGGGCACCCACGGCAGGTCATCGAGTTCGTCGGCGCGGACCCACCGCAGCGCCCGGTGGTCGTGGGGCGTCAGCTCACCACCGGTGCGAGTGACGACATAGGCCCGCAGGGTCGTCGTGATGCTCAACGGGATATCCCCGCCGAGGCGGTCCCCGACCGTCACGAATACTCCGAGTTCCTCGTGCAACTCGCGGGCAAGCGCAGAACCGTCGCTCTCGCCTGGCGAGACCTTTCCGCCGGGCAGTTCCCACAGCCCGGCGAGCTCCGGCGGACGGCTGCGCTGGGCGACGAGCAGCGACCCGGCCTCGATCAGCGCACCCGCCACCACGATCAGGTTTGGCATCGGCGCAGACGGTATACCTTCGAGGACATGGCTGTGTTAACGGATGAACAAGTGGACGCTGCGCTGCCCGAATTGAACGGCTGGGAGCGTGCCGACGGCGCACTTCGGCGATCGGTCAAGTTCCCCGCGTTCCTCGACGGCATCGACGCCGTCCGGCGCGTGGCTGAGCACGCCGAAAACAAGGACCACCATCCCGACATCGATATCCGCTGGCGGACAGTGACTTTCGCGTTGGTCACCCACTCCGAGGGCGGAATCACGGACAAGGACCTGGAGATGGCGCGGGAGATCGACGGGATCCTCGGATAGCAATCCAGGCCAGCGTCGCCAACGTCGCGACGATGTAGATAAGACCGGCCCACGCGAGATACCACGGCCGCGGTATCACCCAGATCGTCGGCTGCGCGAAACTGAGCAGCCACGGCACGCCTATCAGGGTGAGAATCAGCCATCCCCACCCAAGTACTCGCGCACCCAACCGCGTCCGCAGAGGTCCGTGCAGCAACCAGATCATCAGCGGGATGAGCCACACCCAGTGGTGCGTCCACGAAATCGGCGACAGCAGCAGACCGAACAGCGAAACGACGACGATGCCGCCGAGCTTGTCCGTCGCTCCCCCGATCGCGCGCCACGCCAGTAGCGCCAGCACGGCCGTCGTCAATACTCCGACCAGCACGACCGGGCCGTAGCCGGCGTCGTGTCCCAGGATCCGCGAGACACCGCCCCGCCACGATTGGTTGAACGACGTCCCGACGGGGCCGACGCGGTCGGCGTCGCCGAGCAGTTCGGTGAAGTAGTAGCGGGTCTGGTCACCGATGAGAAGCGCCGACACGCCGATGGTCATGAAGAAGACGGCGGCAGAGAACGCCGCCGCGGCCCAGCGCCTCGCCCCGACGAAGTAGAGGCCGGCCACCGCGGGGGTCAGCTTCACGCCCGCGGCGATCCCAACGAGCAGACCTGAGAGCCACCATCTCGACGTGTGGACCGCAGAGAGGATCGCAAGCACCAGCACAACGTTGACCTGCCCGTAGTCGAAGGTGCTGCGCAGCGGTTCGGTCCAGATCCCGACTGCCGTCCACAGCATCGCGACACGCCGGTCACCCCCGCCGAGAAGTCGCTGACTCAGCCGCACCACGCCATAGAGCGCCGCGATGATGCCGACCTGCCAGGCGAACGCGACCAGCCCGAAAGGCGCGAAATGCAGCGGATAGAACACCACGGCCGCGAACGGCGGATAGGTGAACGGGAGCGGGAAGTCCGGGGTCTGGTCGCCGTAGACGTATTCGTAGAGGGTGCCGGGGCCGTCCAGTTCCGCTGCCCCGCCGACGTAGACGTGCAGGTCAACGAAGTTCGCGCCGTTGGGCACCAGGTAGGTCCACGCGAGCCGGGCGGCGATGCTGAGGATCAACAATGCGGGCGCAAGCCGTGCCAGACGGGCTCCGAGCGTCGGCGCGTCAGATTCGGTGGTGTCTATCCGACTGACTCTAGCGAGCGATCACCATCTGCCTTCAACGCCGTAACGGTTGGATAAATGCCACATGTGTCACTTGAGTAACTCCAGTAACAGGCTAGCTTCGGGTGCAGGCATGACATCGATGTCATTCACGGCCGACCAAGGATTGGGAGATCTCTGATGCACCGCACTCCGAAACTGTTCGCAACAACGATGATCGCCGCAGCTGGGGTGGTTTCGGCGGCGGTGGCGTTCAGCGCCTCGGCCTCCGCGCAGCCCGCACCCGCGCCGGCGCCCGCGCCCGAAATCCCGGGCCTGCCGTTCCTTCAGCAGCTGGCCGCCAACCCCGCGGCCGCCACGCAGCTGATGCAGGGCTTCGCCAACCTGATGGGCAACGCCGGCACGGCCCCTGCGGCCACCACGGCCACCACACCTGCGACCCCCGTCGCGGGCCCCGGCGCGACCGCATCGATCAACCTGCCGCAGCCGGCGAACGTGCTGCCCACGGGCATTCTGCCCCAGTCGACCCTGCCCGGCGCGACGCCCATCGGCGGCGGAAACGTCACCACCGTGCCGGTCGCCAACACCACGACGACGGCGCCGGCCGCGGCCCCCGTGTCGCCGCTCGCCGGTCTGACCGATCAGCTCGGACTTGCGGGTCTGATGCCCGATGGCAATCCGCTGGCGGGCCTGCTGCCCACCGCCGCGACGGCACCGGTCGCCGCCGCGCCGGCCGCGACGCCGGCAGCGAACGCGTCAGTGACCGTCCCGCCGATGTTGACCCCGCTGTCGGCCCTGCCGTGACGCGCTGAACACATCGAATCCTTCCGAATCTCATTGCATCACAAACATATTGGGGGATCATGACCACCAACCGGTCCATCACCGCGATGGCAGTGTGCACGTCCGCTGCGTTGCTGACGGTCGGCGTGACCGGAGTGGCTCACGCCCAACCGGCGGCGCCGCTGCCTGCACCGCTGCCGATCGACGGGAGCTTGGCCCCGGGCCTGCCGGCGATGCAGAGCCTCGGCCCGGTGATCCAGCAGGCCGCGTCTGATCCCACCAATGCGGCATCGATGTTGATGGCCGCCGCCGCGGTGTTCGCGGGAGACATGGCTGCCCCGCAGCCCTCCCGCGACGTCGCGTCGGCGGTCAACACCTTCGTCGCTCAGCCCGTCGCCCACGTCCCCGCCGCTGGCGCGGTTCCGGGCGTGGAAGCGCATCTGCCCGCGGGCATCAACCCAGCCAACGCGGTCGGCCCCGTGGAGGCGCTGCCCGAGGTGGCGCACGCGCCGGCCGCCGTCGAGCCCGCCGCGGTGCCAGCGCCCGGCGCTGCACCCGGCCCGGCGCCGGGGCCGCTACCCGGACCTGAGGTCGCGACCCCGGTAAGCGTGCCGGCGGCAGCCGTGCCGGCGCCCGTGCCGGCAGCCGCTCCTGCTCCTGGAGCTCCCACGGGATTGACCGGCCCGAACGCTCCCGTCACGCAGGACTTCCTCTATCCGTCGATCAGCAATGGCTGTCTCGCAGATGGCGGCAACGTGCTCGCGGCCGCGATCTCGGTGGCGGGTCCGGCGGCCATCCCGCTGCCCGGCCCCGGCCCCGGCCAGACCGCCTACGTGTTCACCGCGATCGGCACCCCCGGCCCCGCGGCCGAGCAGAAGCTGCCGCTGAACGCCACCTGGGTGAACCTCACCACCGGCAAGTCCGGCAGCGTCACCCTCAAGCCGCGCCCCGACCTGAACCCGCAGGGCCCGACAACGCTCACCGCGATCGCCGACACGGGATCGGGCAGCATCATGTCGACGATCTTCGGTCAGGTCACCACGACCGAGAAGCAGTGCCAGTTCATGCCGACGATCGGCTCGACCGTCGTCCCCTGAGCCCCTGTCCGCGAAATAGCATTCCGGGCTGTGATCCGTGCGCCGGACACAGCCCGGAATGCTATTTCGCGAGGGGTCAGTAGGCCATGAACAGGATGGCGTCGCGGTCGTAGTCGCGACCCGGGTGCACCTCTGACAGGTGCGCCTGGGCCTTCTCGACGAGGTCGTCCTCGTCCTTACCGGTGATGGCTTCGCCGCAAGGGCAGCTGAGGTGAGTCTTCATGAGTTCACAATGGCACAGCGCCTGCCGTGCCATCAGACAAGATCGGGAACATGGACCTTTACGACGTGATGCGAACGACCGGCGCGGTCCGGCGATTCACCGACGACCCCCTTCCCGACGACGTGCTGGAGCGGATCCTCGACAACGCCCGCTTTGCGCCGAGCGGCGGCGACCGCCAGGGCGTGCGGGTGATCGCGCTGCGCGACCTCGGCACGCGGGACGCACTCAGCAAACTGTGCGTCACGGTTGCGCGCCGCTACGTCGCGCAGAAGCGCAACGGCGAAAGCCCGTGGAACCCGTTGCAACCCATGCAGATATCCGCCGACGAGCTGGCGGCCACCGAGGTGCCCGCCGAACTGTCGACGCCGCTGCTGACCTCGGCGGTGGTCCTCGTTGTGTGTGTCGACCTCGGCGTGGTGGCCGCATTTGACCAGGACCTCGACCGCATCGGCGTGATTGCCGGTGCGTCGGTCTACCCGTTCGTGTGGAACGTGCTGCTCGCTGCGCGCAACGAAGGCTTCGGCGGGGTCCTCACCACGATGGCCGTCGCCGAGGAGCCGCGGGTGAAAGAACTGCTCGGTATCCCCGACGGCTACGCCGTCGCCGCCGTCCTGCCGCTGGGCAAGCCGCAGCACCAGGTCAGCAAGTTGACCCGCAATCCGGTCGCCGACTTCGTCACGCGGGAGAAATTCGACGGTCGGCCTCTCGGCGACTGAGTTCCATCATCTGCTCCAGCTTGGTGACCGGAGCCGCGTCGCCGAGCATGCCGACCACCGTTCTCATCGGCATGGACCCGACCATCCGCAGCATGTCGGGCGCGCGCTCCGAAGCGTCGGCTCTGTCCGCGAATTCGGCGAGCAACGTAGGACCGACGACGGGGTGGGTGAACCATTGTTCGACCGTCGATTCCATGGTGAGCGCGTCGAGCACGTCGTCACCACGGAGCGTGACCGCCTGCGACAGTGTCACGCTCGCCGCGTTCTCACACACCTGCACCGCGTACTCACCGGGTGCGACACTCCACCCGTCACGTTCGACGTCCCAGAATGCAAAGGCCCGGCGGTTCAGATCTATTGTCACAGTTCGGCTTTCGCCGGCTTCCAGGCGCAGCTTCGCGAACCCGCGCAACTCGCGCCGTGGTCGGCGGACGGGACCGGCCGACGTCGAGACATAGACCTGGACGACGTGGCTTCCCGCACGACTGCCGGTGTTGGTGACGGTCACCGACACACGCGCGGTGTCCTCACCGAGGACGTCCACGCAAAGCGCTCCGACGTCGAACGTGGTGTAGGACAAGCCGTACCCGAAGGGGTAACGCGCCGGCAGGCCCACGGACTCATGCCAGCGGTAGCCCACCATCACGCCTTCGCCGTAGCGGACATGGCCCTGCTCGCCGGGGAAGTTCACGTAGCTGGCGGTGTCGGCCAACCGCACCGGGATGGTTTCAGCCAGTCGTCCCGACGGGTTGGCGACGCCGAACAACAGATCGGCCAGGGCACCGCCGCCGGCCTCGCCGAGCAGGAACCCTTCGAGTACCGCGTCGACGTCGTCGTGCCAAGGTTCCAGCGAGACCACGCCGCCGTTGGACAGCACCACGACCGTTCGGGGGGCGACGGCGGCGACGGCGCGGATCAGCCCGATCTGGGTTTCGGGCAACGAGATCCCGTCACGGTCAAAGCCCTCGGACTCGTCGGCTTCGGCGAGTCCGGCGAACACGACGGCGACGTCGGTGCGGCGAGCGACCGCCACCGCGTCGTCCCGCATCGCACCGGCGTCTCCGGACCCGTCAGCGGTGAACCCGGGCGCGAATTCGACCTCTTCCGTGGCTAATTCGCGGATTGCATCCAGCGCCGCATCGACCCGGGTGGCATTGATATGGGAACTGCCGCCGCCCTGGAACCGGGGCGTGCGGGCGAACTCACCGATCACCGCGATGCGCGCATCGACCGCAAGCGGCAACGTGTCGTCGTCGTTTTTGAGCAGAACCGCACACTCGGCCGCCAGCTCCCGGGCAAGCGCATGGTCGGCGTCGAAATCGACCTCACCACCGGACGTGTCCGCCAGTTCCGTCAACGCCAACAATCGCTCGACCGCCGTGTCGACGACCGACTCGTCGAGTTCACCCGCCTCCACGGCGTCGACGATGCGCCGCGCACCCACTCCTCCCGTCCCGGGCATCTGCAGATCCAGTCCGGCGCGCACCGCCGCGACGGGGTCGCGCACAGCGCCCCAGTCCGACACCACCGTCCCGGTGAACCCCCACTGCTCACGTAGCACGTCGGTAAGCAGCCAACGGTTTTCGGACGCGTGGATGCCGTTGACTCTGTTGTAGGAACACATCACCGTCGCGGGTCGGGCCTCCGTGACGACGTGCTCGAAGGCTGGGAAGTAGATCTCGCGCAGCGTTCGCTCGTCGACGTCGGCGCTGACCCGCATGCGTTCGGTCTCTTGGTTGTTGGCCGCGAAATGTTTCACCGATGCTCCGACACCGTGCGCCTGCTGTCCCCGGACATGTGCGGCCGCGAGCGCTCCGGTCAGCAGCGGGTCTTCCGAGTAGTACTCGAAATTGCGGCCGCACAGGGGTGAGCGTTTGATGTTGACCCCGGGCCCGAGGGCCACGTGCACGCCCAACGCCCGACACTGCCTGCCCACCGCCGACCCGACGCGTGCTGCGACGTCCGGGTTCCAGCTGCTTCCCACCGCCACGGCAGGCGGAAAGCATGTTGCGGGGCGGCTGTCATGTAGTCCCAGATGATCCGGCGAGCCGTCCTGCAGACGGACACCGTGCGGCCCGTCGGTCAGAACGATCGACGGGACACCGACGCGTTCGATGGGCGCGGTGCTCCAGAAATCGCGCCCGGTCAGCAGTACCGCTTTTTCGTCGAGCGTGAGCTGTTCTGTCGTCGGCACAGTGTCTCCGTTCTTTTACCTATTACCTATTACCTATAAGGTACTAGGTAAGATGGCCTGCACGAGAGGCGCAATATGACCGCACCAGTAGCTCCCCGCACGCGTACGCGCTTGCCCGCGGCCGACCGGCGACGTCAAATCCTCACCGCAGCAGGCACTCTCATTGCGCAGCGCGGATACTTCGGGTTGTCCGTGCAGGACGTCGCCCACGTATGCGGGCTCACGGTGCCCGGAGTCCTGCACCACTTCCCCTCCAAGGACGACCTGCTGCTCGCAGTACTCGAGCACCGCGACACCGAGGACGCCGCCGCGCTGGCCGCCCAGTTCGGCGCGACGCTGGAGCCGACGGCACTCGACGGTGCGCAGGCGCACAACGTCTGCGCGGCCATCATGGAACGCAACGCCCAACAGCCCGAACTGATCCGACTGTTCGTCGTCCTCGGGGCCGAAGCGCTCACCCCGGACCACCCGGCGCACGACTTCTTCAAGGCACGTCGAAGGCGGACGCTGCAGTTGTTCTCGGCGGCATTCTCCACCCTCGCCGCGGATCCGCAGGCGTTGGCCCGTCACGTTGTGGCACTGATGGACGGCCTACAGCTGCAATGGCTTGAAGCCGAAGGTGAGATCGATCTCGCGGCCGAGTGGCTGCGCGTCAGTAGCAACCTCTTCGGCCACGATTGACGGCGAGTCTCTGGTACTACGGGCCCGCGGCGTGAGACCTTGAAGAGGTGACGGTCACGTTGGGTTATGCCACAGCCGGTCCCGGCTGCGGCGACCTCGACGAGCAGCTCACCCAGCTCGCCGAAGCGGGCGTGGATCCGCGGCGGATCTTCACCGACAGGACAGCAGGCTCGGCCGACAAGATGCGTGCGGGGCTGCTCGCGCTACTCAGTTACGCCCGCCCCGGCGACGTCGTGGTCGTGGCGGCGCTGGAACGACTCGGCCGTTCCGTCACCGAGGTGACCCAGACCGTTGCCGACCTCACCACCCGCGGAATCACCCTGCGCTGTCTGCAGAACGGTCTGGACACGGCCACGTCGACGGGCCGCGTGGTGGCGAAAGTGCTGACCGATCTGGCCAAGCTCGACGTCGGCCCCACCGAGAGTGCGCACAGGTCCTGAAACGGGCGCCCTGTCAGGCCTTCGCCCCATCCATGGCTCAGGCCTTGGCGGCCTTCGCCCCATCCATGGCTCAGGCCTTGGCGGCCTTCGCTGCGGCTTTCGCTTCCTTCTTGTACGACCGCACCTTCTGCAACGACCCCGGATCTTTCACATCGGCCACCGACATGTGGGTGCCCGCCTTACCGTAGTCGCCGGCAGCCGTCCGCCAGCCCCTGGCGTTGACGCCGTACTGCTTACCCAGCAGGGCGAGGAAGATCTTGGCCTTCTGCTCGCCGAAGCCCGGCAGCGCCTTCAGGCGGCGCAACACCTCGGCACCGTCGGCACCGTCGGACCACAACGCCGCGGCGTCGCCGCCGTACTCGTCGACGATCACCTGAGCCAGGGCTTGGACCCGCTTGGCCATCGACCCCGGAAAGCGATGCACCGCAGGTGTTTGCGCGCACAGCGCGGCGAACTCCTCAGCGTCGTAGTCGGCGATCACGCGGGCATCGAAGCTACCGATGCGGTCCTCGATCTTCTTCGGACCGCCGAACGCCACCTCCATCGGGATCTGCTGGTCGAGAAGCATGCCGACCAGCAGTGCGAACGGATTGTTCTCCAGAAGCGCGTCGGCCGCGGGTTCCTGAACTAACTGCAGTTTGGCCACGTGAGTCAGTCTAAGGTGGGGCCAACCGCACGCGAGGAGCAGAACTGATGCCCGGCGAGCTCGCGATCGCTCTGACCGCCGCACTGATTCTTCTTGCCGTTGCCGCCGTCGTCCTCGCCGTCCGTACCCGACGCGTCGTCGCGACCCCCACCGAACGGGCCGTGCACGCCGCCCTGCACACCGCGTCGTTGGCCGCCCGCGCCTTACGCCAGGGCCTCGACACCGCCTCCGCCCACACCGCCGCGCCGTTCCTGCGCGGGCTCACCGGCAGCGACGCCCTGGCGGTGTTCGACGGCGACGGACAACTGCTCGCCCGCGACCCCGATGACGACTGGGACGACGACCTCGCCGAGGCCTGCGAGCGCGCAGCACGACAGTCGATCTCCGGTGAACGCCGGGTGATGACCCACGGCAGGACCTCGGTGGTGGTCGGCCAACCGATGGTCAACGAGGTCGGCGACATGCTCGGGGTTCTGGTCATCGTCACGACGCGCTCCCCGGGGCCGGGAACGCTCGGCGCCGTCGGCGAAGTCGCACGGTACGCGGCCAGCCAGATCGAGCTCGCCGAGCTCGACGCGTCGCGCGCCCGGCTCGACCGCGCCGAAGTGCTGGCGCTGCGCGCGCAGATCAGCCCGCACTTCATCTACAACGCGCTCAACACGATCGCGTCGTTCGTGCGCACCGATCCCGACCGCGCCCGGGAGCTCATCCTCGAGTTCGCCGATTTCACCCGCTACTCGTTCCGCGCCGCCGGCCAATTCACCACGCTGGCCGACGAACTGCGCAACATCGACCGCTACCTGACCCTTGAGCGCGCTCGGTTCGGGACGGCGTTGAAGGTGACGCTTCGCGTCGCCCCCGAGGTGCTCAACGTCGTCGTCCCGTTCCTTGCGTTGCAGCCCCTGGTGGAGAACGCGGTCCGGCACGGCTTCGCCGGACGGGGCAGCGGATCGATCGAACTGATCGCGCGCGACGAGGGCTCCGACTGCGTCATCACCGTCGAAGACGACGGCGTCGGCATGGATCCCGAGGCATTGCGCGCCGGACCCGGTGACGCGCTCTCCGGGGGCGCCGAGGCTTCCGAGGGGACGGGCGCCCACGTCGGGCTGACCAATGTCGACCATCGCCTGCGCGCGGCGTTCGGCAACGACTACGGTCTGGTGGTCGAAACCGCGATCGGCGCGGGCACCAAGGTCATCATGAGGGTGCCCAAGTTCCGGTCAGGGGTTCGGGCCAGCGGAGGTGGATTCGGGGTGGGCAAGTGACGAAGCCGCTCACGGTGCTCGCCGTCGACGACGAGGCCCCCGCCCTCGACGAGCTCGCCTATCTGCTCGACCGGCATCCGTGCATCGCCAAGGTGTTCCGCGCCGGCGACGCTACTTCGGCACTGCGAGAACTCAATCTGCACTCCATCGATGCGGTGTTCCTCGACATCAACATGCCGGGCCTCTCCGGGATCGAGCTGGCCGGTGTCCTGGCCAACTATGCGCAGCGGCCTGCGATCGTCTTTGTCACCGCCCACGACGACAAAGCCGTCGCGGCTTTCGACGTCGGCGCCGTCGACTACCTGCTCAAGCCGATCCGCGAAGACCGTCTCGACGAGGCGGTGCGCCGGGCCGCTGCCACGCCTACCGCGACACCAGCTCTGCCCGAGGAAGAGGAACCGGAGTCCGACGTCATCCCCGCCGAGCTCGGCGGCGTCACCCACCTCGTCCCACGCGACAGCATCGGCTGGGTCGAAGCCGAAGGAGACTACGCACGGTTGCATTCCGCGTCAGGCGCGCACCTGGTGCGCATTCCCCTCAGTACGCTCGAAACCCGGTGGCGCGAGCACGGTTTTCAGCGTGTTCACCGATCCTATCTGGTGGCGCTGCGACTGGTGACCGGCCTGCGTAACGCCGACGGCGCGGTTCTGGTGCGGCTGCGGGCCAACGGTGCGTCGCCTGCCGTCGAGCTTCCCGTGAGCAGACGGCAGGCCCGGGAATTGCGAGACCGCTTGGTGCGCAACCCGATGCGGAGCCTACGGCCCGCCGGGAGTTCGGATGACCAGTAACGAACCGCCACAACGGCAGCGGGTTGTACTGGCCCACCGGCGCGGCGCCCGCATGGTGCGCACCCGCGTCGAGGTGCAGGAACAGACCCAGGTCGGTGACGCGCTGGTCCGCGGGCTCGTGCGTGCGCAGCTCGGTCTGGCGCTGCGGCTGGCCGCCGTGGTGGTCGCGCTGATCGGCGCCATCCCGCTGCTCAACGCGGCGTTTCCCGGGCTGGGCGCTGTCACCGTGTTCGGGCTTCGGCTGAACTGGCTTGTGCTGGCCGGCCTGGTGTATCCGCTGCTGTACGGCATCGGCTGGTTCTATGTTCGGCTCGCCGAGCAGGGCGAGCGCGACTTCGTCGGCGTCGTCGACGCCGAGCCATGACCGGCTCGCCGTTGACGGCCGCCGCACTGATCGCCGCGGCCGTGGCCACCGTCGCGATCGGCGCCTACGGGGTTCGGTTCTCCCGCACCACATCCGACTTCCTGGTCGCGTCACGCACCGTCGGCCCGCAGTGGAACGCCGCCGCCATCTCCGGTGAATACCTCTCGGCCGCATCGTTTCTCGGTGTCGCGGGACTGATCGCGAAATACGGCGCCGATGCGCTGTGGTATCCGGTCGGCTTCACCGCCGGCTATCTGGGGCTGTTGCTGTTCGTCGCCGCCCCGCTGCGGCGCTCCGGCGCCTACACCGTCCCAGACTTCGCCGAGTTCCGACTAGGCTCGGCGCGGCTGCGAAAAGTCGCGATGCTCGTCGTCGTCGTGGTCTGCATCTTCTACCTGGTACCCCAGTACCAGGGAGCGGGCCTCGCACTGAAAACCCTTCTCGGCACGCCCGTGTGGCTCGGCCCGGTCGTCGTCGGCGCGATCGTGATCACCAATGTCGTGGCCGGCGGCATGCGGTCGATCACCTTTGTGCAGGCATTCCAGTATTGGCTCAAGTTGACCGCCGTCGCGATTCCTGCGCTGGCACTGACCGGCTTGTTCTTCAGCGACCCCGGCGGACAACTCGGCGGACCGCTTCCTCCCACCGTTCAGCAGGACACCGTCGTCGCGATCGAGACCGATGTCGTAGTCCAGGTCGACGACCCTCGGGGACTGACGGTGACGGGCACCCTGGACGGGCGTCCGGTGGAAGGGGCGACGATCGCCGGCGCCGGCGAGCATGCTCTCAGCGCGGGCAGCACCCTGAGCCTGGCCGAGGGCGCGGCCGCCCCCGTGGTGGCGGGAACACCGAGCACCGGGTCGGACTGGATTGCGTCCGGCGGCGGGCTGGGCGGTCAGCATCCGCTCTATCAGGTGCTGTCGATCATGGTGGCGACGTTCCTCGGGACGATGGGGCTGCCGCACGTGCTGGTGCGCTTCTACACCAATCCCGACGGCCGTGCGGCACGCCGCACCGCGTTGGCAGTGATCGCACTGTTGTCGCTGTTCTATGTCTTCCCGACGCTGCTCGGGGTGTTCTCCCGACTGTATGTGCCCCGATTGCTCATCACCGGAAATGCCGATGCGGCAGTGCTTCTCGCGCCCAGCTCGGCGATCGGCGGGGTGGCCGGCCAGTTGCTGGCCGCACTGGTGGCCGCAGGCGCGATCGCAGCCTTCCTGGCCACCTCGTCGGGGCTGCTGGTGAGCTTCGCCGGGGCACTGGCCACCGATGTGCTGCCGGGCCGCGTACGGGACTTCCGCGTCGCGGCGGTCCTCGGCGGACTGATCCCGATTCCGTTGGCACTGGCCGCTTCTGGCGGGCTGGAACTGTCCCGCAGCGTCGGACTCGCGTTCGCGGTCGCCGCGTCGACTCTGTGTCCGCTGTTGGTGCTGGGCATCTGGTGGCGGGGTTTGACAGCCAGAGGCGCGGCGTGGGGCCTTGCAGTGGGTGGGCTGCTGTCCGGCGTGGCGGTGACTGTCGCGGTGGCGGGCGGCGTCGCCGAGGACGTGCTCGGCGGCTGGCCCGCGATGTTGATCGGCTACCCCGCGGCGGTCAGCGTGCCGTTGGCCTTCGCAACGATGATCGTCGTCAGCAGGCTGACTCGGGCCAGCGTGCCGAGCGACGTGGCGCAGACGTTCGCGCGAATGCACGTGCCCGAGAACCTGGGCATGGGCATCGAGCGCATGCCGCGGGCCTAGGTCGACCCACCGCCGCCGTTCGTCGCCGCCCATCGACCGCTCACCGCACACACCACCGAGCTCACCGTGTGACCTGCGTCGACGCTGGGTATGTGACCTGTATCTCAACTACGTTCACCCAAGAGCCGGTTCACAACGTCGTAGGAGCGTGAGATCAAGGTGTCCGAAACAGACCTTCCGATTCGCCCGGAAGCCATCAGCGGCGATCGCTATCTGGAAGTACAGGCCAGCCCCGAGTTCCAGGAACTGCGAAGTAGGTTGCGCCGCTTCGTCTTCCCGATGACGGCGGTGTTCCTCATCTGGTACGGCGTGTACGTGCTCCTCGGCGCTTTCGCCAATGAATTCATGGCCACCAAGGTCTGGGGAGACATCAACGTCGGCCTGATCATCGGCCTCGGCCAGTTCCTGTCGACCTTCATCATCACGGGCCTCTACGTGCGTTTCGCCAATCGTGAGCTGGACCCGCGCGCCGAGGCGCTGCGCACCCAACTGGAGAGTGAAATCAAATGACCACCACCGTGCTGGCCGCCGAAACCGTCGGCAACCCGGCCGCCAACATCGGCATTTTCAGCCTCTTCGTCGTCGTCACGATGATCGTCGTCATCCGGGCGAGCAAGAAGAACGCCACCGCCGACGAGTTCTTCACCGGCGGCCGCGGCTTCTCCGGCCCCCAGAACGGCATCGCGATCGCGGGTGACTATCTGTCGGCCGCAAGCTTCCTCGGCATCGCCGGGGCAATTGCCGTCTACGGCTACGACGGCTTCCTGTATTCGATCGGCTTCCTTGTCGCCTGGCTGGTCGCCTTGCTCCTTGTTGCTGAATTGCTGCGTAACACAGGCAAATTCACGATGGCCGACGTGCTGAGCTTTAGGCTCAAGCAGCGGCCGGTGCGGCTGGCAGCTGCCACGAGCACGCTGACGGTGTCACTGTTCTACCTGCTCGCGCAGATGGCGGGCGCGGGCGGTCTGGTGGCTCTGCTGCTCGACGTGACCAGCAAGAGCGGCCAGGCGATCGTCATCGCGGTCGTCGGCGTCCTGATGATCGTGTACGTCCTCGTCGGCGGCATGAAGGGCACCACGTGGGTGCAGATCATCAAGGCCGTCCTGCTCATCGCCGGTGCCGGGCTCATGACGGTCATGGTGCTGGTCAAGTTCGGGGTGAACTTCTCGGAGATCCTCGCCTCGGCGCAGTCGGCGATCAGTGGCGCCACCACGGCGGGCGTCGCCGACCGGGACGTGCTGGCACCCGGCGCCCAGTACGGCGGCTCGCTGACCTCCCAGATCAACTTCATCTCGCTGGCGCTGGCGCTGGTGCTCGGCACCGCAGGCCTGCCGCATGTGCTGATGCGTTTCTACACGGTGCCGACCGCCAAGGAAGCGCGGCGGTCCGTCGTCTGGGCGATCGCGCTGATCGGCGCGTTCTACCTGTTCACCCTGGTGCTGGGGTACGGCGCGGCGGCGCTGGTCGGTCCCGACCGGATCCTGGGCGCGGCCGGCGGCGTGAACTCCGCGGCACCCCTGCTGGCGTTCGAGCTCGGCGGCGTGATTCTGCTCGGCATCATCTCGGCGGTGGCCTTCGCGACGATCCTTGCGGTCGTGGCGGGTCTGACGATCACCGCGTCGGCGTCGTTCGCGCACGACATCTATGCCTCGGTTCTCAAGTCGCACAAGGTGACCGAAGCCGAGCAGGTGAAGGTCTCGCGAATCACCGCGGTGGTGCTCGGGGTGTTCGCGATCGGCCTGGGCATCCTGGCCAACGGCCAGAACGTCGCGTTCCTGGTGGCACTGGCCTTCGCGGTCGCGGCGTCGGCGAACCTGCCGACCATCGTGTACTCGCTGTACTGGAAGCGGTTCAACACACGCGGCGCGCTGTGGAGCATGTACGGCGGCCTGATCTCGTGCATCGTGTTGATCGTCTTCTCCCCCGCGGTGTCGGGCAGCAAGACGGCGATGATCCCGGGTGCGGACTTCTCCTGGTTCCCGCTGGCCAACCCGGGCATCGTCTCGATCCCGCTGGCATTCCTGCTCGGCATCGTCGGCACGCTGACGTCGCCGGACCGGGGTGATCCGAAGATCAACGCCGAGATGGAGGTCCGCTCGCTGACCGGTATCGGCGCCGAAAAGGCGATCGCCCACTAGACAATTTCGCCGAAACTGCATTCCGTGCGTGAAAAATCGCGAAAAGACCGCGCGGAATGCAGTTTCGGCCTCTAGGTGCTTCTACTCAGATCCGGGGCAGGCGGGCGGGTCCAGAATTGGGGCATGAGCGCAGCCACGCTTTTTCCTCGCCTCTGCGATGTCGAGGCAAGCACCCCGCCAGACCGTGACCGCGCCATCGACGTCATCCGGATCACCGCCCTGGTCGCTGTTGTCGTCGGCCACACGGTCATGGCGACGAGCATCATCCGCGACGACGTCTTCATCTGGAGCAACCTGCTCACCGCCTCGCCGGTGTTCCAGGCCCTGACATGGGTGTTCCAGATCATGCCGCTGTTCTTCTTCGCCGGCGTCGCCGCATCGGTGCAGTCCTGGAACTCCGGCAGCAGCTGGGGCAACTGGCTGATGCGGCGCTGCACCAGGCTCTACCGGCCGGTGTTCTACTACCTGGCGTTCTGGGCGGTGACGCTGGTGACGCTCAGGCTGCTGCTACCGGTTCACGTCTACGAGCCCGTCGCCGGGATCTCGACGCAGCTGCTCTGGTTTCTCGGCGCCTATGTCCTCGTGCTCGCCGCCATCCCCGCACTTGCTCGCATCACCACGACGGGGCGGTTCGTCGTCGCGGCGGCGACCGCATACACGTTGGTTGCCGTCGTCGACGCGATTCGGATCAATCTCGATGTGTGGCCGCTGGTGGGTTATCTCAACCTGTCCATGTGGCTCATTCCCGGCATGTTCGGTGTCGCCTACCGGCGCCGCCTCCTGTCGGCGCGCGCGGCGTTGATCGCCGGCGCCGCGATGTTCGCGACCAACGCCACACTCGTCGCCTTCGGCCCGTACGAGCTGAGCCTGGTCGGTATCGAGACCCAGCACCTCAAGAACATGTCACCGCCGTCGCTGCTGCTCGCCGGCCACGCAATCATGATGTGCGCGTTGGCGATTGCCGCCGCACCTGCAATCACGCGGTGGGCGCGCAGGCCACGGGTCTGGTGGCTGACAGTGATCGGCAACTCGGGGGCGATGACGATCTACCTGTGGCACATTCCGCTGCTGCTGGGCATGCACTTGGTTTTCGACTACCTCGGCTACCCGCGGTTCCCGGACGCGCCACACTTCTTCGCGCTGTCGGTGCTGCAGACGGCGATCATGACCCTTGCCGTCGGCGTTGCGTTCGTGGTGCTGCGGCCGCTCGAGAACGATCCGCTTCCGTTGTGGGACGGCGGCTTCGTCGCCCGCCCCGGTCTGCGCAGCGCTGCGGTGGGCTCGCTGCTGTGTGTGGCGGGGACGGCGACGCTGGGGTCCGTGGGCTGGGGTCTCAAGGACCTCGGCCTGTATCTGACCGCGGCAATGGTCACCGCGCTGGTCGCGGCGAGGGCGCTCGCCCGCTAGCCGCTCTTGCGGCGGAACTCCCGGCGGTTCTCGACGGGCCCATGCGCACCCTTGGACTGTTTGGCTCCGCCATCCCTGTGGGCCGAGCCGCTGCTGGCCTTGGCATTCTTGCGCTCCAGCGCTTCACGGAATTTGCGCTTGTTGTCGTCCTCGGCAGGCGGGCCGGACTCGTTTGATGCCATACCGGCAGCGTAGTCCCGAGTCAGCCGAATTCGAGTGCCCGCGCGCCGCGAATCGCGCGCTGCGCGCTCAGCTCAGCGCTTACCCGGAGGCATGCCGTACACATGCGAGATCGGCAGGGTCATGAGTACCCGCCGGTCGTCGACCATCGCTCTGCGGTAGTCGTCCCAGTCCGGATGCTCCCCGGCAAGCATGCGGTAGAGGTCGACGAGGCCCTCGACGGTGTCGTCGTGGGGGTTGGCGGCGGGCGGGGTCAGGACGGCGTCGCCTTCGGCGACGACGTAGGCCCATCCGTCATCCGAGCTGACATGGATCGCGGCGCGCGGGTCACGGCGCAGGTTGCGCGTCTTGGCCCTCGGTTCGGTGATGGAGACCGCGATCGTCAGAGTGCGCGCGTCGAAGTGGTAGGAGACGTTCGACAGCTGAGCTCGGCCGTCGCGCTTGATCGTGGCCAGCACTCCCAGCGAGTTGCCTGCGAGCAGCGCCAGCAGCTTGTCGTCGAAGACGTCGCGGGTCATGGCACGAGCCTACGGCTTTTGTGCGTCTGGAAACATGGACGGCGTGGGCCGGTTCACCGCGATCGACGGCAATGTTCTCGACGGCGTCTCCGCGACCACCCTGTGGACCCTGCGTAACCGTGCCGCGGAGGCCAAGCGTTCCGACGGGGTGATCCGTGACCCCTGGGCGATCACCGCCTATGACGCCATCGACTACGACTACGCCAAGTTCGGCCGGCCCAATCAAGCGCACGCTCTGCGCGCGCGGGCTTTCGACGCGGTCACGCATGCCTATCTGACCGATCACCCGACCGCGTCCGTCGTCGCTCTCGCCGAGGGGCTGCAGACGAGTTTCTGGCGCCTCGACCGCGACGGGATCCTTGACCGATGCCGCTGGTTCTCGATCGACCTGCCGCCGGTCATGAAGCTGCGCAGCGAACTACTACCCCCTGACGAACGCATCCTCCCGCTGGCGCAGTCGGCCCTCGATTCGGGATGGATGGACCGGGTGGCCGACGCCGGAGGCGTCGATTCGGCCGGAGCCAGCGACCGGGTTTTCATCACCGCCGAGGGTCTGTTGATGTACCTGCCGCCCGACGACGCACTCGGACTGATCCGTGACTGCGCGCAACGCTTTCCCGGCGGCGCGATGATGTTCGATTCGATCCCGCCGTGGTTGAGCCGTCGGACGCTTGGCGGCATGAGGCTGTCCAACAGATACGTTGCGCCGCAGATGCCGTTTGCGCTGACCGCCGACGAGGCACTCGCGCTCTCGGGACGCATCCCCGGCATCGCCGCCGCACGCGACATCGCGCTGCCGCCGGGCCGCGGCGCGTACAGGCTGACGACATCACCGCGGCTGGACCGCGGATTCATGCGCAGAAACCGCCCGAGCATCACCGTGCTGCATTTCGACACATGACCGGCATCAGAATGGGATACCGATGACACACACCGAAAAGCACCCCGCGGACCTGACCGGGGTTCCCGAGACGGCACTGATGACGCTGCAGGTACGGGCGAGCGAGGCGAGGCGACCCGACTCCCTCATCGACGACCCCATGGCGATCCATCTGGTCGACTCCCTCGATGTCGACTTCGCGAAGTTCGGCTTCACCCGTCGACAAGATATGGCGTTGCGCGCGTTGGCTTTCGACAAACAGACGCGGCGATACCTTCGTGACCATCCCAAGGCGACCGTCGTGGCGCTCGCCGAGGGCATGCAGACGTCGTTCTACCGTCTCGACGCCGATACCCCGCAGAACGCCCACATCGGCCACGACTTCCGCTGGGTGAGCATCGACTTCCCGCCGACCATCGAACTGCGCCGCGCGCTACTGCCCGCATCCGATCGCGTACAGCTGATCGCCCAGTCCGCGCTGGACTTCAGCTGGATGGACCGGGTGGCCGACGCCGGAGGCGTCGATTCGGCCGGAGCCGGCGAGGGAGTGTTCATCACCGCCGAGGGGCTGCTGATGTATCTGCAGCCCGACGAGGCGATGGCGCTGATCACCGAGTGCGCAGCTCGTTTCCCCGGCGGCAGGATGATGTTCGATCTGCCGCCGTCGGCGTTCGCACCGCTGGCACGCCGCGGCATGCGCACCTCCCGGCGGTACCGGGTGCCGCCGATGCCCTTCACCCTGACCGTCGCCGAGGCCGCCGACCTCGTGAACACTGTGCCGGGCGTGCGAGCCGTGCACGACATCCCCGCCGAACGCGCCCGCGGCCGGTTGATCAACGCGCTGCTGTGGACGATGCAGCGTGTTCAGGTGCTCGACCCGCTGCGGCCGACGATGACGCTCCTCGAATTCGGCTGAGCAGCGCGGTGCCCAGTGTGGGCTCAGCCGAAGGCCATCTCCACGTACCTCAGCGCGTCACCTTTGTCGACGCCGAGTGCCCGCGCCGCGGACACGTAAGTGTTCGCCGCGGTCGCCATCGCGGCGTCGGCCGGATCGGCGCGCGCCACGAAGGTACCGAAGCGCCCCCTGGTCTCCAGAATTCCGGCGGCTTCCAACTCGCGGTACGCGCGCGCCACGGTATTCACTGCCAGATTGACCTGCCCGGCCAGCTCGCGGACCGTCGGGAGCCGGGTGCCGGGAGAAAGCTCCCCGTCCCGGATCCCCGCGATGATCTGCATTCTGAGCTGGTCGAACAGAGGTCTGGCGGCATTCGGATCCACGCGTACCCAATCCCCCAACTCGGCCACGTGCCCAGTATCACCCAAAGCAGCTAATTTAGTGGAGTGCATGTGACGGTATTCAGCGGCGCCGGGATCTCCGCCGAAAGCGGCGTGCCGACCTTTCGCGACGTGGAGACCGGTTTGTGGGCCAAAGTCGATCCGTACGAGATTTCGAGCAGCCAAGGATGGCGGGCACATCCCGACCGGGTGTGGGCCTGGTATCTGTGGCGCCATCACATGATGAGCGCCGTGGCTCCGAACAACGCGCACCGGGCCGTCGCCGCATGGGAGGACTACGCCGACGTGCACGTCGTGACGCAGAACGTGGACAATCTGCACGAACGCGCAGGCAGCAACCAGGTGTATCACGTGCACGGCAGTCTGTTCGAATTCCATTGCGACCAGTGCCGATCCGCATTCGCGGGGCAGGTACCCGACATGTTGGAGCCGGTCGAATCGATCGACCCACCCAGCTGCGACCTGTGCGGCGGCCTGATCCGGCCGAACGTGGTGTGGTTCGGAGAGCCGCTGCCCGACGACGCCTGGCAGCAGTCGGTTGACGCGGTCGTCAACGCTGATCTGGTTGTGGTGGTAGGGACGTCGTCGGTGGTCTATCCCGCCGCGGGCCTACCCGAACTCGCGGTGGCCAACGGCACGCCCGTCATCGAGGTCAACCCCGAGCCGACCCCGCTGTCGGCGAGCGCGACGGTCAGTCTGCGCGAGAAGGCCGCCACGGCGCTGCCCGGTCTGCTGCAGCGCCTGCCTTCATTGCTCAACTAGCGCATCGCGATGCTCCGGGATGCCGCGACGCGCGTCGTCTAGCGTTGCGCAACAGCAGATTTCACGCAGCGACGGCCAGTCGCCATCGGAACGTCGCCATCCCCTCGATCCCGCTAGGGCCGGACGGCGACACCGAGCGCGAACTCGGCGACCGGAACGGGGGCCCATCGTGGGAACGTCCACTCCCGCCGAGCGCCGGCGATGCGAAATCCCGCCCCGACGATGGTCTCCTCCGTGTGACGGTGCGTGTGGCAGTTGCCGAGCAGGCGCGGCCAGAAGGTGGCGTCGGCGAACCGCTGCAGGCGGCCGCGGGCGCCCGGCCCTGCGACGTGTTCCAGGTAGCGAAGCTCTCCTCCTGGCTTCAACCGCGACAGCAATTGGCCGACAACGCTTTTCGGGTCTTCCACCGAGCACAGCACCAACGAGCACACCACGGCATCGAAGGGCTCCGCGTCGTCGAACTGTTCGACGGTGTCGGTGGTGACGGTGATCGGGATCGCGGCGCGATCGGCCGCTTGCAGGGCCAGCGCTGCGAGCCGGCGTTCGGGTTCGACAGCCACCACCTTCGTCACCGTCGCCGGGTAGAACTCGAAGTTGGTGCCGGTTCCGGCGCCGACCTCAAGAACACGCCCGCTCAGTCCGGCCAGGTTCTCCCGCCGCAGCCGCCTCAGCGACTCGGGCTCTCTGGACGACATCGCCGTCCACAGCCGCGCGAAGAACGGGTTATCGACGTGCTCGCTCATCAACGGTCTCCTTCAACCAGCGCACCGTCTCCATGGGAGTTTCTTCGGCTCCGATACCGGCGGAGGCGATGTGCCCCAGGCACACCGCGCGCAGAACACGGCCTGCAAACTCTTCGACGTCCCCCCAGGGCAGGTAGGGACGTGAGATCAGCTGTGCGGCGACGCCATGGGCGGACGTCCACAGTTCGAGGGCCAGCGTCGTGGGGTCTGCCTGCGGATAAATACCTTCGGCGATCAACGCCTCCACTGTCGCCCGCATGTGGACGAATGCGGAACTTTTCAGCGTCAGATCGACCCCGCTGCCGGGTTCGCCGTGACCCATCGTCGCGATGCGGTACATCTCGGGGGTCTGCAACGCGAAGCGAATGTATGCGAGTCCCTGGGCCCGCAGCACCTCGATCGCCGACGTACATGCGGCCGCGACCGCCTGCATCTGTTCGTCGAGCTTCTCGAAGTACCGGCAGCACACGGCGTCCAGAAGCGCGGTCTTGTCGGCGAAGTGCAGATAGATCGACGGTGGAGTCACCCCGACCCGCTGTGCCACCGACCGGATGGACACGGCCTTCTCATCCCCGGTCTTTATCAGCAGATCTGTTGCCGCGGTCAGTATCTCGTCGCGAAGCTGCTCCCCGGAACCCCTGGGCGCGCGGCGCCGACGGGTACTCAGCTCAGTCAACGGCACTCCCCGAGGCGACGGGCTCCGACGTTGACGCGGGCGGGTCCTTGTCGGGGACCGACTCACTGAACCCGATGCGTGCATGCAGGCGCGCCAGCGGCTTGGGCGCCCACCAGTTCCACCGACCGAGCACGTGCATGAACGCGGGGACCAACAGCATCCGGACCAGCGTAGCGTCGGCGAGGATGGCCAGCGTCAGCCCGACACCGAACATCCGCATGAACGCAACCTTCGCCGCGATCAGCGCCGCGAACGAGATGGACATCAACAGCGCCGCCGCAGTGACCACCCGCCCGGTCCGCGCCAGGCCCAGCGCGACGCTCTCGTCGCTGCGCTCGTGAGGAGCGAGACCGCCAGAGCCTTCGGTGGTCTGATCCGACGCCAGCCAGTACTCACGGATACGGCTGATCAGGAACACCTCGTAGTCCATCGAGAGGCCGAACGCGATGCAGAACAACAGCACCGGCATGTTGGCCACCAGCGTTCCCGTCGGCGTGGTGCCAAGGGCCCCGAGGTGGCCGTCCTGGAAGATCCACACCAGCGCCCCGAATGCCGCGGTGAGCGATAAGACGTTGAGCACCAGAGCCTTCAGTGGAA
This sequence comes from Mycolicibacterium iranicum, assembly GCF_001650495.1. GTDB lineage: Bacteria > Actinomycetota > Actinomycetes > Mycobacteriales > Mycobacteriaceae > Mycobacterium > Mycobacterium iranicum_A. Next base: position 90,434 of record NZ_LWCS01000003.1, read on the forward strand.
GCACGACGCTACCGGTCAGCAGAAACAGCAGCACGAACGTGATCGCTGCGATCGCCAAGAGGACGGTCGGCAACCGATCCGTGATCGCGTCGGCACTGTCGCGGTTCATCTGTGCCAGCCCGGTCACAAGCACGTCGCGGCCACCGGGTGGTGCGACGGCGTGCAATCGGTCGAGCTGGGTCTCGGACGCGTCGGTGAACAATGCAGCCGTGCTTGCGACGGTGAGAAAAGCGCTGCCGTCGGCCGATCCCGTTGCCGCAGAGGGGCCCCCGACCCTCCTTCCGTCGGCGAACGTCCCTCCGGGTGCCGACACCGAGGAGACGTCGTCGATGCGGGAGAGTTCCGCGGCATAACCGTCGAGCTCGCCGGGGGCGACGCCGCCGACATCGGGCAGGACGACGACGACGTTGGTGGACGAGTCGACGGCGAAGTCCTCGCGCAGCTGATCGCCGATCTGCCGGGCCGAGGCGGAATCCGGAAGGACCCGGTCGTCAGGGAATCCCCATTTGGCGCCGAGGAACGGCGCGCCGAGCAGAACAAGGAGCGCGACGACGGCGATGCCGATCGGAATCGACCGTCGCATAACGAATTTCGTCGACCGGTACCAGAACATCTGCTCGATGGGCTTGACCTTCGGCTCCGGTCTGCCGAGGGTACGTCGGACCAGCTTGCGCACGTCCAGCGAGTCGAGCCTGTCCCCAGCGAGCATGATCGCTGCGGGCGCCACGACGATCGCCGCCAGTGCCGCGAATCCGACGACCGCGATGCCCGCGTAGGCGAACGATTTCAGGAAGTACATGGGGAACAGCACCATCGCAACCATCGACAGTGCCACCGTCAACGCCGAGAACAGCACCGTACGGCCGGCGGTAACCATCGTGCGGATCAGTGCCGCCTCGCGACCGGCGGGCCCCGTGTCGCCGCGGTCGGTCAGTTCGTCGCGGTAGCGGCTGATGATCAGCAAGGTGTAGTCGATCGCCAACGCCAGGCCCATCGCTATGGACAGGTTCAGCGCGAAGATGGAGACGTCGGTGACGAGGGTGAACGCGCGCAGCACGGCCATCGATCCGAGAATCGCGAATGCGCCCACCGCCAACGGCAGCGACGCCGCGAGAAGACCCCCGAAGATCCACACCAGGACCGCGAAACTGAGCGGAATCGCAATGGATTCCATCATCAGTAGGTCCTTCTCGGTCTGAGAGTTGATCTGCACGTAGGTCATCGCCACCCCGCCGGCGCGCACGGTGACACTGTCTCTGTCGTGCACGAGCTCGTCGGCGAGCGCCTTGGCATGTTTCTGCGCGCCACTCTCGCCGCCGGTGATCCCCGCGATGATGAGCCCTGTCTTTCCGTCCTCGCTGACGAGTGCGGTCCCGGCGGGCGGCGGCGCCGTCCACGCCGACGTCACAATGCCGACGTGGGGCGATTCGGACAACCGGGCGGCCAGGTCGGTTCCGACCTGGCGTGCTGCCGGGCTGTCGGCGCCGTCGGCCGAAGTCACGCCGATGACGAGGTCCATGTCACCCTGGTCGAACTTGTCGACGAGCAGTTGCGTGGCGCGTGCCGATTCGGACGTGGGGTCCTGGAAACCGCCCGCTGACAGGTGTGTGACGACGGGGACGCCGAAGATGCCGCACCCGGCCATGACCAGCAGTGCGACGACCAGCACCCGACGCGGCGCGGCGATGGCGAGCAGGGCGATGCGATGCAACATCCCGAGCCGACCTCCTAAGATATCGCCGCTAAGTTATCAGCGATAACTGAACGGCGCCCGACCAAGCGATGAGTTTCAGGACGGTCTGAGGTCGAACCGGCATGACCGACACCGCCACCCGAGTATCCGCCGACACCACCGTGAGCACAGGACTGTTGCTCCTTCGCCTCGGCATCGGCGCGGCCATCCTGCAGGCGGGCCTGATCAAGGCCGCCGACTTCGGGGTGGCCGTGCAGTTCCTGACCGACGCCGGATGGCGTCTCCCCGGATTCGCGGCGTTCATGGTCACCGCGGCCGAGACCCTGGCCGGAATCGGCCTGCTGCTCGGGGTTCTCACGCCTCTCGCAGGCAGCGCGGCTCTCGGCGCGATGCTGTGCGCGTGGGCGGTCAACGTGTCCGGCGCCGCGTTCTGGTCCGAGCCGTTCAACGTTCCGTTCCTGATCGGGTTGGGCGGCGCAGCCCTGCTGTTGACCGGGGCGGGCGCGTACTCCGTCGATGCCCGCGCCCTCGGGCGTCTCACCTGGTCGCCACGGTTGAAGCTGGCCCTGCTGGCGCTCGCGTTCGTGGTGGCGGTGGTGACCTGGGTCGCGCTCAACGGCAGCAATCCGATCCACTTCACCGCGCCGACGGCGCCCCCCGGCCAGTGATTGCTACTCGCCGGTAGATCGGCGACCCTACCCAGCGGTAAGAATTGCCACAGTTTTCCGAACCGAGGCTCAAAGAACTCTTAGAGCCCGTGGTTACTGTTCAGTACATGTGGATCGACGACACCAATGCTGATGTCATCAAAGTTGATTTCGAGGCGCTCTATCACGGCGATTTCCTCGTCGAAGGTCTGACCTCGGAACAGCTCGACGACGACCAGGCCCTTCCCACCGCAGTGTGAGAGAACGCGCGCCCCACAGGGCGCGCGTTCTGACGTTCTTCGGTTTGCCTGACGCTCCACGCGTCCTGTTCAGACCCTTTGCGCCACCGGCGTGACCATGCCGGCCAAACGGCCGCTGATGATCTCTTCCGCTTCACCCACGATCCGTGACACCAGGTCGCCGACGGTCGGGATGTCGTTGATCAGCCCCATGGCCGTTCCGACGGTCCAGATCCCGGCGTCGATGTCGCCGTCGTCGAACACCTTGCGGCCGCGCACACCGGCGACCAGATCCTTGACGTCTTCGAACTGACCGCCGCCCTTGAGGATCTCCACCACCTCACGCGAGACGACGTTCGACGCCACCCGCGCTGTGTTGTGCAGGCTGCGGAAGATCAGTTCCGTCCCCCGCTCGTCACCCGCCACGATCGCTTCCTTGACATTCTGGTGGATACACGATTCGACGGTGCACATGAACCGCGAGCCCATATTGATGCCGTCGGCACCCAACGCCAGCGCCGCGACCAGACCGCGACTGTCGGCGAACCCGCCGGACGCGATCATCGGGATGTCGATCTTGTCGGCAGCCGCCGGAATCAGCACCAGACCGGGAACGTCGTCCTCACCAGGGTGACCGGCACACTCGAAACCGTCGATGCTGATGCCGTCCACCCCCAGCGACTGAGCCTTCACCGCATGGCGCACCGATGTGCATTTGTGCAGCACCTTGATGCCATTGTCATGAAACATCGGCAGGTGCGGCGCAGGGTTGGAGCCCGCCGTTTCGACGATCTTGATACCGGCGTCGACGATCACCTGGCGGTACTCTTCATACGGCGGCGGATTGATCGCCGGCAGGATCGTCAGGTTCACCCCGAACGGTTTGTCCGTCAGATCCCGCGTCTTGGCGATCTCGTTGGCCAGATCGGCAGGCGTCGGCTGCGTCAATGCGGTGATGAAGCCCAGCGCACCCGCATTCGCTACGGCCGCAACGAGTTCCGCGCGACCCACCCACTGCATACCACCCTGGGCGATCGGATGCTCGACCCCGAACGTCTCCGTGAACTTCGTGGTGATGCTCATCGGGGGGCCATCCTGATGGCGCCGTCGAGGCGGATGGTCTCACCGTTGAGCATCGGGTTCTCGACGATGTGCACGGCCAGCGCGCCGTACTCGTCGGGGTCACCGAGGCGCGCCGGGTGTGGCACCTGCTTGCCCAGGGAAGCCTGCGCCTCCTCGGGCAGCGAACCCAGCAGCGGGGTCTTGAACAGGCCCGGCGCGATCGTGCACACGCGGATGAGGTCGCGCGACAGGTCACGCGCGATCGGCAGGGTCATGCCGACGACGCCGCCCTTGGACGCGGAGTAGGCAGCCTGGCCGATCTGGCCCTCGAACGCAGCCACCGACGCGGTGTTGATGATGACGCCGCGCTCGCCATTGACCGGTTCGGTCTTCGCGATCCGCTCCGCGCTCAGCCGCAGCACGTTGAACGTGCCGATGAGGTTGACCTGGATGACCTTTGTGAAGGCGTCCAGCGGGAACGGGCCGTCCTTGCCGAGCGTCTTGATCGCGTTGCCGATGCCGGCGCAGTTGACGTTGATGCGCAGCGGGCCGAACTCCTCGGCAGCGTCCAGCGCCGCGGTCACCTGCTCGGGGTCGGTGACGTTGGCCTCGACGAACCTGGCTCGTGGGCCCAGCTCGGCGACGACGTCCTCACCCTTGAGGTCGATCACGACGACCGAGGCACCCCGGTCGAGCAGCCGTTTGGTCGTTGCGAGCCCGAGGCCGGAAGCACCTCCGGTGACGACGGCAGCGGCGTCTTTGATCTCCACAGATCGTTTCCCTTCTCTCTTGGTTAAGAGGTCAAACCCATTCCTGCAGAACAGCTTCGGTGTCGGTTCCGGGCACACCCGGCGCTTTCGGGGCAGACGGCACACTGCGCGAGAAGCGCGGCGCGGGTGCGGGGTACAGCGATCCGTTCTCGCTGTAGAAGGTGCCGCGCTCGGTGTTGTGGGGCTCGGACTCCACCTCGGCGAACGACAGAACCGGCGTCACGCACGCGTCGGTGCCGGCGAACACCTTCGCCCAGTGGTCGCGGTCCTGGGCGGCAAAGGTTTTCGTGAACGCCTCACGCAGCTCGGGCCAGCGGCTCATGTCGTTCTGGTCGGGCAGGTCCGCCGCCTCGAGCCCGAGGCCGGCGATCACCTGTGCGTAGAACTGCGGCTCGATCGCTCCGACGGCGACATACTTTCCGTCGGCCGTCTCGTAGGTGTCGTAGTAGGGGGCGCCGGTGTCCAGCATGTTCACCCCGCGCTCATCGCTCCACATCCCCATGCCGCGGAAGGCCCACATCATCGCCGAGAGCACGCTCGATCCGTCGACCATCGCGGCGTCGACGACCTGCCCCTTGCCGGAGCGCTGACGTTCCCACAGCGCGGAGAGCACGCCCACCAGCAGGAACATCGAGCCGCCGCCGAAGTCACCCACCAGGTTCAGCGGAGGCACCGGCCGCTCGCCGGCACGGCCGATCGCGTGCAACGTGCCGTTGAGCGAGATGTAGTTGATGTCGTGACCGGCCTGCTGCGCACGCGGGCCGTCCTGGCCCCAGCCGGTCATCCGGGCGTAGATCAGCTTCTCGTTGACCTTGGCGCAGTCTTCGGGCCCGAGGCCCAGCCGCTCGGTGACGCCCGGCCGGAAGCCCTCGATGAGCACGTCGGCTTTCGCGATGAGCCGGAGCACCATGTCGCGGTCGTCCTCGCTCTTGAGGTTCGCCGCGACCGACCGACGGTTGCGCAGCAGATAGTCCCCGCCCGGCTTGGTGGCCGGTCCCGGACCCTTACCGGGCCGCTCGATACGCACGACATCCGCTCCGAGATCGCCGAGAATCATGGCCGCATGGGGCCCGGGGCCGATGCCCGCCAGCTCGACAACTCGTAGTCCCTGTAGTGGTCCAGCCATGGTTGACCGCCCTTCATCGGAATCGCTCGGTTGACCGCGACATAGCTTACTTGTATAACCAAGTCGTACCGGCCACGGGGCTTCAGCAGTGAAGACCACCAGACACCAGGGGACGACATTGACCTCCACCGACGGGTACGACGCCGCTTATCAGGGAATTGCCGACCTGGGCGTAGCCCTGGCCGACGGCGTCCTCACGGTGACGCTCAACCGGCCGGACAGCCTGAACTCGTTGACCGCGCCGATGCTTCAGACCTTCGCAGCGACGCTGGAGCGTGCTGCGACGGATTCCCGGGTGCGAGTGGTCCGCATCGGCGGTGCAGGGCGCGGCTTCTCCTCCGGGGCAGGCATCAGCGAGCAAGACCACGCCAACCCGGGTGCAGCAGGCACTCCGGCTGACGTACTCGACGCCGCGAACCGCTGCATCCGGGCGATCGTCGCGCTTCCGCAGCCCGCCGTCGCCGTCGTGCACGGCGCGGCCGCCGGGGTGGGAGCGTCGCTGGCGTTGGCCTGCGATGTCGTACTCGCTTCGGAGAAGGCGTTTTTCATGCTGGCCTTCACCAAGATCGGGCTCATGCCCGACGGCGGCGCCTCGGCATTGATCGCCGCGGCCGTGGGCCGGATCCGGGCGATGCGGATGGCGCTGCTGGCCGAGCGCATCCCGGCATCCGAGGCCTACGGCTGGGGACTGGTGAGCGCCGTCTACCCCGTCGACGAGTTCGACGCCGAGGTGGACAAGGTGATCGGCACGTTGGTGTCGGGTCCGGCAGTCGCGCTGCGCAAGACCAAGGACGCAATCAACGCCGCAACACTCACCGAACTGGAAGGCGCGCTCGAACGCGAGAAGAAGGGCCAGCTCGAGCTGTTGGACTCACAGGATTTCCGCGAGGGCACCAAGGCATTCCAGCAGCGGCGGCCCGCGACGTTCACCGACTCCTGAGGATCGACACGAGCGTGACCGATTTCGGCATCTGACCTAGGCCGAAAATCGTTCGACTACAGCCACACCCGTGCGCCACCATCGAGCGGTGAGCACTCAATTCGACATTCAGCCGGTGACGCCCGGTCGCTGGCGTGTGCTCGCACCCTTCCGGATCCGCGAGTACCGCCTCCTGATCACGGCCGTGTCCCTGTCGATCTTCGCCGAGGGCATGTGGGCCGTTGTGATGGCGCTGCAGGTCATCGAGCTGTCCAACGACCCCGCGGCGCTGTCTCTTGTCGCGGCATGTCTGGGCGCGGGCCTGGTCGCGTTCGTGCTCGTGGGAGGGCTGGCTGCTGACCGGCTCAACCAGCGCGCGATCATCATCGCGGTCGAGGCCGTGAACACCGCGGTCGTCGCTGTCATCGCCGTTCTCGGAATTGTTGGTGCACTGCGCATCTGGCACATGGCGGTCGGGGCCGCGGCACTCGGGATCGCGGCGGCCTTCTTCTTTCCCGCCTACAGCGCGATCCTGCCCAGAATCCTGCCTGCCGAGCAACTGTTGGCAGCCAACGGTATCGAGGGCATGGTGCGGCCGGTGTTCCAGCGCGCCGTCGGCCCGGCGGTCGCGGGACTCCTGATCGGCGCAACGTACCCGTCGCTCGGCGCCGTCACAGTGGCGATGCTCTTCGGCGTCGGTCTGATACTTCTAGTGGCCACGCGTCCAGCGATGGTCAAAGATGTTGACCCACAACCGGACCAGCCCAGGCCTCATCTTCTGCGGGACCTGCGCGACGGTTTCAGCTTCGTGCGCAGAACGCCCTGGCTGCTGTGGACGCTGCTGTTCGCCAGCATTTTCGTGCTGGTCATCCTCGGTCCGATCGAGGTGTTGCTGCCCTTCATCGCGCAGGACCGATTCACCCACGGCGCGCAGTCGTACGGCTTCATTCTGGCGTTCTTCGGAGTGGGCAGCGCGCTGGGCGCATTGACGGTCTCCTCGCGACGAATGCCGCGCCGCTATCTGACGACGATGATGGCTATGTGGGGCGCCGGATCGATCCCGCTGATCGTCGTCGGGATGACATCGTCGTTTCCGCTGATGGCGCTGGCCACCTTCGTCATCGGGGTCACCGACGGTGCCGCGATGGTCATCTGGGGCACGCTGCTTCAGCGGCGGGTGCCACCGGAGATGCTGGGACGGGTGTCGAGCCTGGACTTCTTCGTCTCGCTGGCGTTCATGCCGGTGTCCTTCGCGATCGTCGGCCCGCTGTCCAAGGTCGTGGCGATGGAGACGATCTTCCTGGCCGCGGGCATCGTGCCGGTGCTGCTGGCGGCGGTGGCGATCTGGGCGGCGAAGATGCACCGCGACGAGCTGGCGCACCCGCTGAGTTAGACGCCGAACATCGGGGGCAGTGCGAGCACCAGGATCAGACCCCAGAAGAAGTGGGTCAGCATCGGTGCGAGCACTCCCCCGGTGGCGCGGCGCAGCTGCGCGCACAACAGGCCGAGGATGATCGCCGCGAAACCCAGCATCGGATTGCCGGTCGTGGCGGCGGTTGCGATGACGTACAGCACCGTCGACACGATCACCGGATGGAATTTCAGCAGCGCGGTGTAGACGGCACCGCGGAAGAACATTTCTTCGGCCAGACCGTTGATCACCGTGATGAACGCGATCAGATACAGCGGCCCCGCATTCGAGTACTGGAGCACCTCACGGATGTAATCGTTGACCCCGGGAATCTCCCGCGCCACCAGTCCGCCGACGACGAAGACAGCGCCCAGCCCTACGCCCGCGACAGTGCCGGTGATGACCGGGCGTTGGTTGCGTCCGCGGAAGGGGATGTGCCCCATGTGCAGGGGTCCGGACGCGAATGCTCCTGCGGCCCAGACACCGGCCAGCGCGAGGGTGAGCCAGATGAACGTCTGGTCCCCCGGTGGCCTGCTCAACGAATATCCGAGCAGTGCGGCTCCGATGAGCAAGACGGCCGCCACGATGAACTTGCGCCGGGTCACCACCGACGGCGGCTCGTTGTAGGGCGCTGCCTTGCCGCGAGCGATTCTGCGCAGCTGCCCGCCCCAGTTCGTCGGCGCGCTCACGCGGAAATCCTCTTGAGCTCCAATCCGATCACTCCCAGGACGTGGTCGATACCGGTACGAACTGCGGCAGCCACCGGTCTGGGCACGAATCCCAGCAGACCGAGAACCGGCCACGCCAACGGCGGCGTCACCACCCTTGCCAGCTGCCTCAGCCGCAGCGTATCGCCTCCGGCCCAGTCGGGGTCGGTATCGGCGAGGTGGTGGGGATCTCCCAGTTTGTCGACCGGGCGCCGCGGCGGACTGGTGACGGCGCGGCGGATCGCATCGTCGATGCACACCAAGCCGTCGGGCGGGTCAGGGACGAGGGCACGCAGGCCATCTGCCGAGGCGATCATCGGGAAGTCAAGCGACTCAACGAGATCGCCGGCCAGACCGGCGGGGACCGGAAGGATGAGGCCAGTCACCTTCGACACGAGGCCGGTGTCGACACCGTAAACCGGGACGGGTGTCCGCCAAATGCCCGCGATCCGCGAATACGTGCGCAACAGGTCGCCGTACGTCGTCGTCTCCGGACCCCTGATGTCATAGGCACCGGCGGGAACCTTCGGGTCGGCCGCCGCGACGAGGTAGTGCAGAACGTCGGTGACCGCGATCGGATCGATCGGGTTGGCAGACCACTCCGGCATGGGCAGCAACAGGAATCTGTCGGCCACGTAGCGCAGCATTTCGAAAGACGTGGAACCGGCGCCGATGACGATGGCAGCGCCGAGCCACACGACGTCGGGTCCGCCGTCCACGGTCAGCGCCGCCGCAACCTCGGCCCGGCTGGTCAGGTGCTCGGACAGCGAATCGTCATCGGGCACGAAGCCGCCGAGGTACACGATGCGCCTGACACCGGCGGCCTTGGCTGCGGTCGCCACGTTGGCCGCAGCCAGGTTGTCGGCTTCGCGGAAGCCGGGCTGCCCGATGCCGTGCACCAGGTAGTAGACGACGTCGACGGGGCCCGCCTCGGTGAAGGCCTGCTGCGTCGAGATCTCGTCGTGCGCGTCGAGCGCCACCGTGGAAACGTCGTGATACCAACCGAAGTCTGCGAGACGGGCGGGGTTGCGGCTGGCGGCCACCACCTGGTGGCCGTCGTTGAGCAACGCAGTGACCAGTCGAGAACCGATGTAGCCTGTCGCGCCGGTCACGAGGGTGCGCACTGGTTTCACGGTAGGCCTGTACCCCGACCCGCCGATTCAGAACCGGTGATCAGACGTTGGTTGCATCACGATGCACTTTGACCAGTTCCTGATAGAGAAGTGCGTTTGTGCGGATCCCGGCGATCTCGTCACCACTGAGCTCCCGGCGCACCTTCCCCGGCACTCCGGCGACCATCGAACCGGGTGGGATCACCGCACCCTGCGGCACCACCGCGCCCGCGGCGATCAGCGACCCGGAACCGATGACGGCGCCGTTGAGTACCACTGCACCCATGCCGACGAGGGCGTCGTCTTCGATCGTGCAACCGTGCAGCACGGCGTTGTGCCCGACGCTCACACCGGCCCCGATGCGGGCCGGGAAGCCCGGGTCGACGTGGATTGTCACACCGTCCTGGATATTGGTGCCCGCGCCGATCTCGATCGGCTCGGCCTCGGCCCGGATGATCGTGCCGTACCACGCGCTCGCGCCCTCGGCGAGTACGACGTGGCCGATCACGGTGGCGTTGGGCGCCACCCAGCTGTCGGGATGCAGTTGGGGTGAGCGTCCGGCGATGGACAGAATGAGTGGCTCGGCCATGGGCGTCATCGTAGGGGTCGACCAGACGAGAGGAATTCGCGGCGGCGGGGTGCGGCGTGCAATCCTCTCCGCGTGACAACGACGTCAAACCCGACTGCGCTCGACATCGTCGACGGGATCGATCTGCGCGGTAAGACCTGTGTCATCACCGGAGCCTCTTCGGGGCTGGGTCGCCAGTCGGCCAGAGCACTGGCCAGCACCGGCGCGCACGTCATCCTCGCGGCGCGCAATGCTGCAGCACTGTCCGAGACCGAGGCGTGGGTGCGCGGCGACATCCCCGATGCGCGGCTTTCGCTGATCCATCTGGACCTGACGTCGTTGGCCGGCGTCGCGGCCGCCGCAGCGGAGATCGCCGAGCTGACACCCGCCGTGCATGTGCTGATGAACAACGCAGGCGTGATGTTCACACCGCTGAGCAGGACCACCGAGGGCTTCGAAAACCAGTTCGGCACAAATCATCTCGGCCACTTCGAGCTGACCCGGTTGTTGTTCCCCGCGCTGGTCGCTGCGGACGGTGCGCGAATCGTCGTGTTGTCCTCGGACGGACATCGGATGGCAGACGTCGATTTCCAGGACCCCGACTGGGAGCACCGCGAATACGACAAGTTCGCCGCCTACGGCGCGTCCAAGACCGCGAATGTCCTGCACGCGGTCGAACTGGACCGCCGGCTGCGCGACAGCAGTGTCCGTGCATTCGCCGTGCATCCTGGGATCGTGGCCACCGCACTGGCCCGGCACATGACGCGTGACGACTTCACTGCCCTGAACAGTGCGCGGTCACCGGGCAAACCGAAGATCGATGTGCGCAAGCAGTTCACGATGCCCGAACACGGAGCCGCCACCCAGGTATGGGCAGCGGTCAGCGACGAACTCGACGGCCGTGGGGCGCTGTATCTGTCGGATTGCGGCGTCGCCGAGGCGGCACCGTACGCGGTGGACGAGTCACGTGCTCTTCAGCTGTGGGCGCTTTCGGAACACCTCTGCACGTCGAGCGCACGCAGCCTAGGCTCAAGTGCGTGACGACGTCGGCGAAGGTCATCTACCTTCGCTCCTACGGTGACCGCGACCGCGACGACCATGACGTGGTGCGCGCCGTCCTCGACGCGACCGTCGAATTGTTGCGCAACGTCCAGTACGACGATCTGACCACCCGATTGATCGCCGAGAGATCGGGTGTCGCGCACAAGGATCTGTGCATCTACTTCCGATCGAAGGACGCGATCATCGCAGAGGTCTATCTGGGCCTGCTCCGCGATGCACCGCTGGCGGTCGATGTCGAGCAGTCGACGCAGGCGCGGGTCGCAGCGCTGTTCCACCAGCTGGTGATGCTGCTGGCCGACCAGCCCGGACTGGCCTCAGCGTGCGCGAGCGCGATGATCTCGCACGAGACGTCGGTGCAGGCGATCCGCAAACGTATTCATGCCGAACTCCATCGCCGGGTGCGCACCATGCTGGGCTCAGCCGCGTGGCCCGAGGTGGCCGAGACGCTGGAATTCGGACTCGTGGGTGCGATGGTCCAGGCCAGCTCGGGGTCGGCGACCTTTGAGGACGCCGCGGACGACGCCGCGCGGATGGTGGCTGCGCTGTTGCCCGAACCCGCGGATCGCGGCTTCTGACCACCGGCGAGGCCGGTGAATCCGCTCTCGCCAGACTCGGGCGAATCCGCAGTTCACAGCGTTGCGGAGGCCGTGGATCGGCCCGCCGATGCCCATCCTCGACTTGGCCGTTACCAATTCGTGCACATACCATCCTTGCGACTTGACATATGTGAGGAGCACACCGTGAAGACCCGCACCAGCAAGGCCCTCGGCGTAGCGCTCAGCGCCGCCGCGATCGCCCTGTCTGTTCCGCTGGCCGTCAACGCCTACGCCCAGCCGACCACCCAGGTCACCGAGGTTCCCGACCCCCAAGGCCCGGACTGTGGCGCCTTCAAGGAAGCCCTGCCCAACTGGAAGGGTCTGTCAGACCTGCCCGTGAGCACCGCCCTTTCCAGCATCCCCAGCATCAGCACGTTCAACTCGGCGATCTCCGGGCAGCTCAACCCTGCCGTCAACATCACCAGCGTGCTCGACAACGGACCGTACGTCATTTTCGCGCCCACCAACGAGGCGTTCGCGGCGCTCCCGCCCGAGCAGTTGGAGATGTTGCGCACCGATCCGGCGGCGTTGACCAGCCTCGTCTACTACCACGCGTTCCTCGGTCTGCTGGGCCCTGACGACGTCAAGGGTCAGCGCCCCACCCAGGAGGGCACCGAGATCGAGGTGACCGGTTCGGGCGGCGACATCCAGGTCAACGAGACCGTGAAGGTCGTCTGCGGTGGCATCCAGGCGCAGAACGCGCGGATCTACATCGTCGACGCGGTCCTGAACCCGGCCGAGGCTCCGGCGCCGATCACGCCGACGGGCACCAGCACCAGCGAGACGTCGACCGCGACCACCACGACGACCACGACGCCGCCCGCGCCGCTGCCGGCCGAGGTTCCGGCGACCACGCCGGCCCCCGCGCCGGCCGCCGAAGCGCCGATCGGCTAGTTTTCCTAACGATTTCGGCGTGTTCAGTTGCGATAGCCGCGACTGAACACGCCGAAATCGCTTGTCTAGAGGCCTAAGTCGCGGCCGATGATCTCCTTCATGATCTCGGTGGTGCCACCGAAGATGGTCTGGATACGGCCGTCGACGTAGTCGCGAGCCACGCGGTACTCCAGCATGTAGCCGTAGCCGCCGTGCAGCTGCACGCACTGGTCGACCACCTTCTTGGCCACCTCGGTCGCCCACCACTTCGCCTTGGCCGCCTCAACAGCGGTCAGCTCACCGTCGACGACACCCTGCAGGCAGCGGTCGATGTAGCACTCGGTGACCTCGAGCTCGGTGTCCATCTCGGCGAGCAGGAACCGGTTGTGCTGGAAGCTGCCGATCGGCTGGCCGAAGGCCTTGCGGTCCTTGGCGTATTGCAGTGTCTGCCGCCAGGTTTCGCGAGCACCGGCGATCGCGGAGATGGCGATCGAGAGTCGCTCCGAGGGCAGATTCTGCATCAGGTGATAGAAGCCGCGGCCTTCCTTGCCGAGCAGGTTGGCACCGGGCACGCGGACGTTCTCGAAGTGCAGCTCCGACGTGTCCTGGGCGTGCAGGCCCATCTTGTCCAGCTTGCGGCCGCGGGTGAAGCCGGGCATGTCGCGCTCGACGACGAGCAACGAGAAGCCCTTGTGGCCGGCCTCGGGGTCGGTGCGGGCGACGACGACGACGAGGTCGCTGTTGATGCCCGACGAGATGAAGGTCTTGGAACCGTTGACGATCCAGTCGTCACCGTCGCGCACCGCGGACGTGCGGATGCCGGCGAGATCGCTGCCCGCGCCCGGCTCCGTCATCGCGATCGCGATGATCAGGTCACCGCTGGTGATGCCGGGCAGCCAGCGCTGCTTCTGCTCGTCGTTGGCGAGATCCTTGAAGTACGGGCCGACGACATCGTTGTGCAGGCTCAGTGCGGGCGCGGGGACGCCCGCCTTGGCGATCTCCTCGTCGATGATCGCGTTGAACCGGAAGTCGTCGGTACCGCCGCCGCCGAACTCCTCGGGCATGTTGAACCCGATGAGGCCGTGCTTGCCCGCGGCCACGTAGGCCGACCGATCGACCAGGCGGTCGGCTTCCCACTTCTCGGCGTTGGGGACGAGCTCGCTCTCGATGTACCCGCGAACGGTGTCGCGGAAGGCTTCGTGCTCTTCGTCGTAGATCGTGCGCTTCATATCTGTTCTCCCACTTGGCTTACTTGGCTTTCCAGACCGGTTCACGCTTCTGGGCGAAGGCCAACGGCCCCTCTTTGGCGTCCTCGGATGCGAAGACGACGGCGACCTCGCGCCTGGTGCGTTTCCACCCCGGCTCGTCGTCGGCGACGACACCCTCGTCGGCACCGACAGCAACCCGCTTGCTGGCCTGCACGGCCAGCGGGGCGTTCACGGTGATCCGCTCCGCCATCTTGAGAGCGGCCTCCAGTTCGGTGCCGTCCGGCACGACGTCGTTGATCAGACCCCACTTCAACGCCTCGGCCGACGTGATCGGCTCGCCCGTGAACATCATCTCCAGCGCGACCTTGCGCGAAATCTGATCCACGAGCCGGAAGACACCGCCCGCCGCGGCGATCAGTCCTCGCTTCACCTCGGGCAGACCGAATTTCGCACTCTCCCCGGCGATGACGAGGTCGCTGGCGAGCGCGAGCTCGGTGCCACCGCCGAGTGCTGTGCCATTGACGGCTGCGATCGTCGGCTTGTCGATGAAGTGCCGCACGTACCCGGCGAAGCCCCACTTGGGATGGTCGGGATGCCCGATGTCCTCACCGCGCGACAGCGCTTTGAGATCGGCTCCGGCACAGAAGGATTTGTCGCCGGACCCGGTCACCACGACGACCCAGACGTCGGGGTCCTGCTGTGCCTCGTCGAGTGCGTCCCCCAGCGCGATCGACACCGAGGAGTTGATCGCGTTGCGCGCGTCGGGCCGGTTGATCGTGATGACCATGACGTTGCCTCGGCGCTCGACGAGCGCCCCGGGGGTTTGGCCTTCTGTCACAGGAGCTCCAGGATGGTGGCGTTCGCCTGGCCGCCGCCCTCGCACATGGTCTGCAATCCGTACTGAATTCCGTTGTCGCGCATGTGGTAGAGCAATGTGGTCATGATGCGGGCACCGGAACCGCCCAGCGGATGGCCCAGCGCGATCGCCCCGCCGTTGGGGTTCAGCTTCTTCTCGTCGGCGCCGATGTCCTTCAACCACGCCATCGGCACAGGCGCGAACGCCTCGTTGACCTCGAACGCACCGATCTGGTCGATGCTCAGACCGGACCGCTTGAGGGCCTTCTGCGTCGCCGGGATCGGAGCGGTCAGCATGATGACGGGGTCGGCTCCGGCCAGCACCGCGGTGTGCACCTTGGCCAGCGGCTTGAGGCCCAGCTCCTTGGCCTTCTCGGCGGACATGAACAGCAGCGCGGCCGATCCGTCGGAGATCTGGGAGCTGTTGCCCGCGTGGATCACACCGTCCTCGCGGAAGGCGGGCTTGAGCTGACCCATCTTCTCCAGAGTGGTGCCGCGGCGGATACCCTCGTCCTTGAGCACAGGGTTGCCGTCCTGATCTTTGATCGCCACGATCTGGTCGTCGAACGCGCCGGAATCCTGTGCGGCGGCGGCCTTTTCATGGGAGTCGAGCGAGAACTGGTCGAGCTGGGTGCGCGACAGGCCCCACTGCTCGGCGATCATCTCGGCTCCGACGCCCTGATTCGGGGTCTGGTTGTAGCGGTCCTTGAAGCCGCCGGGGTACGGGTTGCCGCCGCTGGCCAGCGAGGCACCCATCGGCGTCCGCGACATCGACTCGACGCCGCCGGCGACGACGACATCGTAGTGGCCCGCGACCACACCTGCGGCAGCGAAGTGCACCGACTGCTGGCTGGATCCGCACTGACGGTCAACGGTCACACCGGGGACCGACTCAGGCCATCCGGCGGTGAGCAGCGCGGTGCGGCCGATGTCGAGCGCCTGTTCGCCGGCCTGCATGACGCAGCCCCAGATGACGTCATCGACGAGGGCGGGGTCGACGCCTGCGCGCTGGACCAGACCGTTGAGTACCTGGGCGGACAGTTCGGCCGGGTGGATACCGGACAGACCGCCGTTGCGCTTGCCGACGGGCGACCGGACAGCCTCGACGATGACGGCTTCAGCCATGGGGATGCTCCTTCGTTGAACGGGTCTTCCCCCGAACGTAAACGAACAAGGTTTACTAGGTCAACCTACTGGTTGGTAGGTGGTTAGCAGCAGCTCAGAGGACCGGAGATCGGCCGCTTGCCGCGCGGTCGGCGGCAGCCTCCAACTCGGCGCGGAACTGGGGGTGGGCGATGGCGGCGAGGGCGCGTCCACGCTCCTGCACCGTCCTGCCCTCCAGTTCGGCGGCGCCGTACTCCGTCACGATGACGTCGACGTGGTGACGCGGTGTGGTGATGACCGCGCCAGGCCCGAACCAGGGCACGATCCGCGACTGCAGCACGCCGTCCTTCTCGTAGGTCGACGGCAGGCAGATCAGCGAGCGATCCGAGAGTTCCAGTCCGGCACCCGCCACGAAGTCTTCGGCGCCGCCGATGCCGCTGAACTGGCTGCCGTTGATGGTGTCGGCGACGACCTGACCCTGGATGTCGACCGCAAGAGCACCGTTGATCGACACCATGTTGTGGTTGGCGGCGATGACCTCCGGGGAGTTGACGATCTCGACCGGCAGGAACGCGACGTCGGTGTTCTCGTCGAGCCACTGGTAGAGATCCGCGGTGCCGAACGCGAAAGTCGTCACGCTGACACCGTCGTACAGTCGCTTGGCCGCGTTGCTGACCTTGCCTGCCCGGTGCAGTTGCATGCAGCCGTCGGTGAACATCTCGCTGTGCAGCCCGTAGTCTCCGCCGTCGCCGTCGGCCAGCAGGGCGGCGATCTGACTCGGGATGGACCCGATGCCCGTCTGCAGTGTCGCGCCCGAACGAATGAACGACACGGCGTGCCTGGCGATCTCCTTGTCTGCGTCAGTGGGCGGCGGTCCCGGCAACGCCAATGGAGCATCCGTCGAACGGATCAGCACGTCGATCTCGTCCACGTGCAGAGCGTGCCGGTATTGGTCGCCGACGCCGAACGTGCGCGGGTACGCGTCAGACACCTCGACCACCAGGAGCCGTTGCGGGTCTGCTCCGGCGCGGCGCAGTTCCTCGACCGTGCCGCCGGCATGCAGCGACAGCGAGCACCAACCGTCGCTGTCGGGGGGTGTGGCGACCGTCGTCATCACATGCGGCGACTGACGCTCCAGAAGCGGACCGAACCGGCGGAAGTCTGCCGGGGTGAACTCGATGTCGGCACCCGCGTCGCCGAGCGCCCGTTCCAGCGGGCCGAAGAATCCGGAGAGGTAGCGCACTCCGGGCCGCGAGAACAGTTCGGTGCCGACGGCAAGCAGAGCGCCGTAGACACGCAGGTCCGTCCAGTCCGTCCGCTCACCGAGCGCGCGCAGGAACGACGGCGGCTGGCCGGGGCCGAGCGGGATCCCGACCGTGTCGGCGGGATCGAGTCGCGCGGCGGCTTCATCTGCGGTGAGCTCGGTGGGCATGGCCGATACCCTGCCATGCCGTCCTGGTTCGACCCCGCGAATTCACCGAGCGGCCAACTCGCGCTGTCACGATGCCCCGATGAGTTCACGCGGCTTTGCGGTTCTGGATGTGCCGCGGGAGACTCCGCCGGATCCGCGCAAGTACCTCCGAGCGGCGATCACCTGGCACTTCGGCGAGGACACCGGCTCACCGTTCTGGCTGCGCGCGGCGTCGAAGCTCGACTTCGACCCGGTCCACGAGGTGCAGACCCACGACGACCTCCGGCTGTTCCCGAATCTGGTCGACGAGCTTCGCGATGTCCCTGTCGAAGACCTCATCCCCCGCGGTTACGGCCACCCGCTTCCGATCCCCCGAATCTTCGAATCAGGCGGCACCACAGGCCCACCCAAGCGCACCGCGCAGCTGCCCGACTGGATCGAACAGGTGACACGTTGGCAGGTAGAGGATTTCAGTGCTGGAGGCTTCGTGCCCCGTGCGGGACTGCTGTGCATGATGCCGAGCGGGCCGCATGGGGTGGGCCACTTCGACCGTGTGGTCGCCGAACGGCTGGGCGCGGCGTTCCATGCGATCGACCTGGATCCGCGCTGGGTGAAGAAGGTTGCCTCGCGTGGTAATCGGGCGGCCGACAACGAGATCACGCTCTATGTCCGCCACGTCCTGGAGCAGACGCGCCACATTCTGGAAACGCAGAACGTGGCGAATCTGCATGCGACACCCCCTCTTCTGGAAGCCATCGCCAACGATGAGCACCTCACCGACC
Source organism: Mycolicibacterium iranicum (assembly GCF_001650495.1). GTDB lineage: Bacteria > Actinomycetota > Actinomycetes > Mycobacteriales > Mycobacteriaceae > Mycobacterium > Mycobacterium iranicum_A. The sequence continues at coordinate 108,579 of NZ_LWCS01000003.1, forward strand.
TGGTCAACCGGCGGATCCGCTACATACTCCTCAGCGGAGCACACGTCGACATCGACACGATGGCGTTGTTCCGCGACATCTTTCCCGCCGTGTCGATGGCAATCGCATTCGGCAGCACCATGATTCTGTCGCAAGCTGCGACCCGCACCGTCGGTGACACGGCCGTCTTCGACCCCCGTTCGCCCTACGTCGTCTTCTGGGTCGTCGACCCCGACACCGGAGCTCCCGTGGCTTACGGGGACCGCGGCCAGGTCGTCATGAATCACCTCAGCAAGGGGATGTTCATACCGAACAACCTGGAGCGCGACACAGCGATCAGATGGCCCGGACCCGACGGCCAGGTCGGCGACTCCGTCAGCGACATCGCACCCGTCGCGGTGTTCGACGGCGAACCGGTGATCGAAGGGGTGTACTGATCGTGGCCGGCGATCTTGTCGGGGTGGACGCATTGGGACCCGACGGCCCGTACCGCACCCACCAGCGCGTGATCATCGCCGACACCCGCGGCGAGGCACTGCTCGACATGTCGGTCGTTCCACGGCTCTATGTGACAAGAACCATTGCCGCACAACGTAAAGCAGCGCCACTTCCCGTCGCCGAGCGTGCCACCGCGCTGCGTCGCGCTGCTGAGATCTTCGTATCGGCGACGATCGGGGGCCTGGATTTCGATCACTACGTCGACCTGACCTGTCGCGTCTCGGGCCTCCCCCTGACCGTCGCCAGAGCCGGAGCCGATGTGGTGGCAACGTCGCTGACGACGGCGTTCGACTCGGTGCGCACCGCCCTTCCCGCCGGCACAACGATGGATTGGCGCGACCAGGACGCGGGTGCAGTATGGGCGCGCCGCGGCGAGGTGCTCGCGGTGCACGCACCCGGCAATGCGCCTGGTGTGCACGGTCTGTGGCCGCAGGCGCTGGCGCTCGGCTTTCGCGTCGCTGTGCGACCGTCCCGGCGCGAGCCGCTCACCGCGCACCGGCTCGTCACTGCGCTGCGGCGCGCAGGATTCGCCGACACCGATGCGTGCTACCTGCCGACCGGGCACACGGGCGCGGACGCCGTCGTGCACGCCGCCGACCTCGCGCTCGTGTACGGCGGCCCGGACGTCGCCGAGCATTACGAGGCGGATCCGACCGTGTTCGTCAACGGGCCGGGCCGCAGCAAGATTCTCATCACCGCAGAGCAGGACTGGCGCGACCACCTCGACGTCGTGGTGGATTCGGTTGCCGCACTGGGCGGTATGGCGTGTGTCAACGCCACCGCGGTGCTTTACGAGGGTGATGCGGCACCGCTGGCGCGCGCCATCGGTGAACGACTGGCGCTCCTCGAGCCGCTACCCAACACGGATCCGCGCGCGGTGCTACCCACGATGCCCGTCAAGGGTGCTTGCGAGCTCGCGGCGCATCTCGCCCGCAAGGCTGCGGCGGCGACGGCCATCCTGGGTGCCGAGCAGGTGGTGGCCGATGTCGGCGACGGTTTCGCCGCCCTGCGACCCGCGGTGCACCTGCTTTCCGTCCCGGACCCCCGGACGCTCGGCGTGGAGCTGCCCTTTCCGTGCGTCTGGGTGTCTCCCTGGTCGCGCGGCGACGGGATGACCCCACTGCGTGATTCGCTCGTGCTCACCGCGATCACCTCCGACGGAGAACTGATCGACCGTCTGGTGCACGACCCCACGATCGTCAACGTGCACCGCGGCAGTGTTCCCACTCACCATGCCGCCCCGGAGATTCCGCACGACGGATTCCTCGCGGACTTCCTGATGCGCAACAAGGGTTTCGTCGCCGGGTGATCGTGGGCGCCTGATGAGCCCCCATGTTTCAAGATCTTTTTTTTCCGGGCACCGACGGAGGTGGCGTCGCAGCCCCTGAGGCTCTGACCTGCTGTTTTTTACGATGCCGTCAGCGCGAGGCGGTACGTTTCGCGGGAGATCCGGGTCTGAAGTGCCGGACGTAGGTCTTGACCGGCAAGAAGGCCAACCCCATTCTGACGCTGCATTTGCTCAGACACTGCAAGCATCCACGCCTGCCATAGCGGCCAGGCCCTTCAACCATGGGGGTTGTATGTACGTTAAGTCCTCGCGCCACAACGTGATTCCGCGTTCCGTGCCCAAGCACGTAGCGACCGGTGTCGCAGGCGCGGCGATGGTCGGTCTCGGCGCACTGGTCGTCGCCGCCGCGGGCGCCGCCGACGAACCGACCACGATCTCGGCCCATACGGCCGAGATCAAGCTGGTCGCAAGCCAGGAATGCGTGCCCGGCGGACTCATCGGCTGCGCCGGCTCCTCAAGCCAGACCGCAAGCCCGACAGCACTGCTCGCCGCCACGAGCGCCAATCCCGCCTTCCGGCCGATGATCGGCGACGGCGGCTGGCTGATCGGCAACGGCCTCGATGCCGCCGAAGACTGCGAAGGCGCTGCCTGCAACGGCGGTGACGGCGGCCTGCTGTGGGGCAGCGGCGGTGCGGGTGCAGCCGGTAAGGCGGCCGTGTACGCCGCAGACGGCACCCTGATCTCGGCCGCCACAGCGGGCGGCAAGGGCGGCAACGCGGGACTGTTCGGCGGCTCCGGCGGCGCAGGCGGCGCAGGCGGCGCCGACATCAACACGAGCGCTGCGGGTGCGAACGCCGACGCTGTCGGTGGCGCCGGCGGCGCGGGCGGCGAAGGCGCCAAGCTGTTCCCGGGCCGCGGCGGAGCCGGCGGCGCCGGCGGCGCAGCCTCGTCGCTGAACGGCAACGCCGTCGGCGGTGCCGGCGGTGCGGGCGGCCGCGCCAACATCGGCCTGCCGCTGCCCGGCGAAACCCCTGAAGAGAACTACGGCCCCGGTGCGGGCGGCGCAGGTGGCTCGGCAACCGTCGGCGCACCTGGCGCCTCGGGCGGCACCGGAACCGGGGCGTCCACCCAGACCGCGACCGGCGGCAGCGGCGGCGACGGCGGCTACGGCCTGGTGTCCGGTGGCGCCACGCCGGACCTGGAAGGCAATGGCGGCAAGGGCGGCACCGGCACCGCGTACGGAGCCGGCAAGGCCGTCGGCGGCGAGGGCGGCGACGGCGGCGACCGACTGGCCTCCCGCGCTGCCAACGGCGGAAGCGGCGGCGCGGCTACCTCCGAAGCGGGTACTGCCACCGGCGGTTCGGCCGGATCCGGCGGCAGCGCTGAGCTGACCGGCCTCGGCGGTCGCGGCGGCAGCGGCGGCAGCGCGACCTCGACTGCGGGTGGCAACACCACCGGCGGCCGCGGCGGCAACGGCGGCGACGGCGGCAAGCTCGGCGGCAATGGTGGCGTCGGCCGTAACGGCGGGAACGCCACCGGTGGCACCGCGCGCGGCGGCAACGGCGGCAACGGCGGCGACGGCGGATCTGCCACTGCCGAAGGCACCGGGATCGGCGGCAACGGCGGCAACGGCGGCAACGCCACGCCGGATGCGGGCAAGGCGGGCACGGGAGGCAACGGCGGCGCCGGTGGCCGCGGCGGAGCCGCCGACGGCAACCAGGGCAATGACGGCAACGACGGCGGCTCCAGCAGCACATAGGTCGTAGCCGACGCAAAGGCGGGTACGGGAGTCGACGGGCTCCCGTACCCGCTTCTTTTCTCCGTGACAGAATCACCGTCTACCTGCGCGTACACCGGATGATCAAGCCTGAGTAACCTCACATGGTTTACTGAGTTGCACAGCTGAGTCGACCGTGGAGGAGGTGCAGTGGCTCGCAGTACCCCCCTGGCGCCGATGATCGGGCCGGACGCCGTCGCATCCCGCGCTGCCGTCCGCTCCCCCAAGACCGCTGAACTCGTCGCCGGAACGTTGCGTCGCATGGTCGTCGAGGGGCAACTCAAAGACGGCGATTTCCTCCCCAACGAGGCCGAACTGATGGCGCACTTCGGCGTCAGCAGGCCGACATTGCGGGAAGCGGTCCGTGTCCTGGAGTCCGAGCGCCTCGTCGAGGTACGCCGAGGATCACGCACCGGGGCGCGTGTTCGCGTTCCCGGCCCCGAAGTCGTCGCCCGCCCCGCCGGCCTGCTGCTGGAGCTGTCCGGCGCCACCATCGCCGACCTGCTGACCGCCAAGTCGGGCATCGAGCCGATGGCGGCTCGCCTTCTCGCTGAATCAGGGTCAGCAGAAGCGTTCGACGAGCTTGAGCAGATGCTCGAAGAGCTCATCACCGACGGCTACCAATCCCCCCGGCTTGCCGAGGCGACCGGCGCGTTCCACCTGCGGGTGGTGCAACTGTCCGGCAACGCCACGCTGGGCATCGTCGCGGGCATGCTGCATGAGATCACGGTCAGGCACACGGCCTTCGTGTTCAACGAGCGCCGCCCCGTGTCGAAGGCCGACTACGACAAGCTGATGCGGTCCTACCGCAAGCTGATGCAGTTCCTGCGCGCCGGCGACGCCGCGGGCGCGGAGGCGCACTGGCGCAAGCACCTCGACACCTCACGCGAGCTGTTGCTGACGGGCCTGGAGAGCGTGCCCGTGCGCGACGTGATGGGCTGACAGGTCTGCAGCCGCGTCCTGCTCGCCCACATCGACTCTTTGCAGCGAAAGTTCGAGCAGACGTCTGCAAAAGGTGGATTTCGACCGGCGAAGTCAGGCGCCCCCAAACCCCGTCAGGCGCCCTCAGTCTTTGGCGGCGTCTTGGCGCCATGTCACGTGCACGGGCACGGTGTCGTCCCACGGCTGACGGGTGACCATGTCGGCGACCATCACATATCCGCGCTCGAACTCGCCGGTCGCGGCGTCGACGAGGCGATACTCCTGGCGCTGCTTGTGGATCGGCTGCGCGTCGAGCAACAGCACACGCACCTCGCCCGGCTCGAAGTGGCATCGCTTCTGGAGGGCGTTGATCAGCTGCTCATTGTGCATATGGCCGTCGCCGAAGTTCCATCCGATGGCCGTACTGCAGATCCGTTCGCCATCGGTCAGCACGTAGTCGGCTTCGTCGTACCCGGCCATCACCCGGTGCGCCAGCGTGAACATCGCACGGCCGTGGGTGTTGAAAGACCGGAAGGCGTACCCCATGTACAGATACATCTCGGCGGTTTCCTTGCTGCCGTAGAACTTCTCCATCTGCGCGGCCGGCATACTCGCGATCGCAACGATGCCGCTGGTGATCTTTTCCGCCGCGGACGGCTTCACGCACCACAGTGAGGTGTCCCAGTTGCCGGCGTAATAGCGCATGCCGGGCAGGAAGGACACCTTGCGGGGGAACAGGTTTCCGACCACGACGGTGCCTGCGACGGCGACGAACAGCACGAGGGGCCAAGGACTCTGCAGGTCCCCGAGGCCGACGCTCGCATTGCCGACGAACAGTGCCACCACACTGAACTGCATGAAGACGTTCCACTCCAGCGGCACCCCCATCGGAATCGCCGACAGGATGCCGAAGTGGAAGACCAGCATGACGAACGCGGCGACGTAGGTCGGCCAGCCACCGTGGCTGAAGAACAGCACGAGCGGCACCAGCATTTCGATGGCGGTCGAGAAGTGGGCCAGCACCCGTGAGAGCCGACCGGGGCGAAGGTCATCCGGGAAATGCTCGAAGAACTTTCGCTTGATCCAGCGCGGCCGCATGACCGGGTTGTTGCTCATCATGGTGGAGATGACGAACGGAAAATGCTTGTTCAGCTTGGATGTCGCGGCACCCATCCAGATCACGAGGCAGACCAGCTTGGCGGCGATGATGATGTCCGCGCCGCTGAACAGGAAGCACACGGCCAGCGAGCCGTACACCTCGCCGCGGGCGGCCAGGAAGATCACCTTGTCGCGAAGACCCGCGACGATGAGCAGGCCGATGATCGTCGCGGTCTGCCACACGGGCAGCACGCCGACCTCGGAGCCGATCTCGGGGATGGGGCCGGTGCCGTTCGACCCCAGCGCGACCACCAGCGTGACCAGAAGTGCTGCATAGAGTGCGACGTCGAGCGGTGTCCGGGTGTCGCCTGCTGTGAGCGGTACGCGGTTCGGCCACGGTGGCAGCCGAATGGTCTTGGGCCGCAGCCAGTAAAGGATCGACCCCATCGGCGGGAAGAAGCGGTTGTTGAGCGGACCGAAGCCGCAGCCGAGGCCGACGACCTCGAAAAGCATCGTGTAAAAGACGACCTTCTGGTAGACGATCGGCTCGTGGTACCAGGCCGCCACGTTCGCGAAGCCGTCGATACCGGTTGTGGTGGCCACGACGATCACCCACGCAACGAGGATGTAGAGCAGGATCTTCACGACGTAGAACAGGTGCATGACGACCGGTGTGCCGAAGCCGACTTCGGCCCAGTGCCGGGCCATCGGGACGATCCGCTCCGCGCGGGTGCCCTTGCTCCATTCCGCATAGTCGACGACGGGCGCGTCCTGTTTGAGAAAACCCATGCCGGCTAGATTAGAACGTGTTCCAGTTCTTCCGAGCGATTCGGGCGTAGTTCGTCACGCTGAGGTTGTCCGCCGACGCCGAAATCGCTCAGGCGGCGCCCTGCTTGGCGGGCGGCCGGTAGAAGATCGCCAGCTGGCCGATGCCGCCTGCGAGCCCGAGGATCGCAGCGATCAGCAGACCCCACCAGCCGTGCAGGTAGTCGTAGACCCCGGAGTTGCGCAACAGCGCGTAGTCCAGGCTCAGCGTGCCCGCGCCGGTGGTGGCGATGCCGACGGCCGAGGCCGCCAGCACCAGGTTGTACTCCCAGCCCTCCTTGACGATGAAGAACCCGTTCGCCCTGTGGACGGTCCAGGCCGCGACGAACATCAGCGCGACGAAGCCGGCGGCGGGGATCGGGGTGAGCAATCCGACTGCCAACCCGAGGCCTGCGGCCATCTCGGTGGTCGCGGCCACCCGGGCGTGGAACATGCCCGGTTTCATCCCCATGCTGTCGAACCAGCCGGCGGTGCCCTTGAGCCCGCCCTTGCCGAAGAACTTGTTGTAGCCGTGGGCGGCCATGGTCAGGCCGAGGACGACGCGCAGGATCAGGAGTCCGACATCGTAGGCAGTCATGTAACAAAACTTAGAACATCTGTTACGCCGCCGCCCACCCCCCTCATGCCGCGGGCACCCAGTTTCCGTGGAATCCCGCAGGCACGCGGTGGGGCAGCTTGATGCGAGCGACGTCCCCCAGAGTGCTCGCGTCGAGGATGGCCAGCTCACTGCGGTCGGTCGCGCGATCGTAGACGTAACCCATCAGCACCCCGTCGTCTTCGGCGGCGTCTGTCGTGGCCGGGTGGAAGACGAACTCCCCCAATGTCTTCCCGACACCGAGCGACCGGCTCATGGAGCCGCTGCCGACGAGGTCGTGTTTGAGAAGGGTGTCGGTCGTCTCGGCGCCCCCGGCCACGTGCGGGGCATAGCCGTAGCGGTGCCGCCTGCCGACCAGTCGCTCGTCGACACGTGGAAATTCCTGCCCCCGATCGTCGATCCGCGATTCACGAACCTTGCCGTCGGCCAGGTCTACCGTCCACCGATCCAGGGTCGGCGGCCCCTCGTTGGGTCCGAGGTGGTCGGTCGCGAACATCTTCTGGTGCCGCACGACGTCCAGCACGATCGTGTTGTCTGCCGGTGAGTCGTAGGCGTTCATCGGGTGGAAGACGTAACAGGGCTCGACGTCGAACCACCGGACGTCGGCGTTGTTCCCCTCGCGGGGCATGACACCGATGCGGGCCGGGTACTTCGGGTTCCAGGAGTAGGGAAAGCTCTGGCCGGACGACGGGGCCCCCGATTTGCGCGCCTTGATCGGATCCGGGATGGGCACTCGAGTCATCAACGCAGACAACATCAGTCGGGCGGGCAGTCGTAGCCCACGCGGCACTGTGGCCGCGACGGCCTGACGCGCGTCGAAGGTGACCGGTAGGTCGTAGAGGATCACGTGCTTCTCGGTCAGCGAGAAGTCGTGCATCATCGGGCAACCCGTGACCTCGATGTCGACGATCCGTTTGGCACGTCCGTCCGCGCCGATCACCGAGTATTGCACTGTGTTTCCCTGCAGGACACGGTAAGAGACCGCGTGCAGGTCGCCGGTGTCGGGATCGCGCTTGGGGTGCGCGGTGTAGCCACCGGTCAGCGTGCCGTCGAAGTCGCAGACGCCGACGGTGTCGAGTTCGTCGGTGAGCTCATAGTTCGCCACCCCGGATTCGATCAGCGCCAATGTCTTTCCCGCATGCCCGATCACATTGGTGTTCGCACCGACCGAGGCGGTGCCGAAGTGCTCGCCTCGTGTGGGCTCACCCAGCAGCCGTGTCGCCTGCGGGCTACGGACCCAACGATTGCGGTACCACTCGGCCTTGCCGTCGCGGATCCGGATGCCGTGGACCATGCCGTCCCCGAGGAACCAGTGATAGGTGTCGGGGTCGACTTCCTCGATCGGGTTGGGTCCGTTGCGCAGGTACCGCCCGTCGAGATATTCCGGAATCGTCCCCGCGACCTCGAGATCGGTCAGCGTGTACTCCTGCGCAATGGGGGCCAGCGGGCCCTCCAGGTATCGATTGCCCATGCCCGACCTCCGATAACAGCGTTATATGCCCGTTGTGTATAACACTGTTATGACAGTGCGGCAACCATGAGCTCGGAGCATGAACCCATGCCGGAGAGGCTGGTCGTAGCCGGGATCAGGCTGATGGAACGCGATGGCCTGGAAGCGCTGAGCGCGCGTAGCGTCACCGCCGAAGCAGGAACGTCGACGATGGCGTTGTACACACATTTCGGCGGCATGTCCGGACTTCTCGACGCAATCGCCGTCGAAGTCTTCGTCACCTTCACCCAGGTGCTCACCCAGGTTCCCGAGACCGATGACCCGGTGGCCGACTTTCTCGCGATGGGGCTGGCCTACCACCAGTTCGCCCTTGCCAATCCTCAGCGCTATCAACTGATCTTCGGCGCGACGTCGCCCTCGTCGATTGCCAAGTTCCGCACCGACATCACCGTTTCCGGTAGCGCGACCAACCGCGCCGAATGGACCGCATCGTTCGGCGCGCTGCACAACGCGGTGCACCGGATGATGGATGCCGGCCGGATTCGCGACGACGACGAACTCGCGGTCGCAGGCCGGCTGTGGAGCATCAACCACGGCGCCGTCATGTTGGAACTCGCCGGCTTCTTCGGCCACGAAGGTCACGGTCTCGCGCAGATTCTCGGCCCGCTGATCATCGATGCACTCGTCGGCATGGGCGACGAGCGGGACGCCGCCGTGCGCTCGATGGAGACGGTGATCGCGTCGGTGAGCGACCAGGGCTAGCGAAGCTCGCCGGCCAGTCGTTCGACGTAGGCATCGATGTCGCCGATGGACGATTCGGCCGCGTGCACGCTGACCGCGACGGTGTCACCAATGCCGTGCACACCGTGGGTCACGCCCATCATCGGGGACAATGCCGGCAATGCGGCCGTGAACACCACGGGCGCGTCGCCGAACCTGAGGTCCCCGGCGCCACGGTTCACGCTCGAGACCACGGTGTTGCCGATGGCCGTATTCCACCGCACGGTGGGATCGAATTGCCTGACACCCCAATGCAACACTCGCGCGGGAACGGCGGCGAACGCCGCGTCCTCGGCAAGCATCGCCGGGTGCGCCGCACGGCGCCGGCGAGCCGCCAGTTCGGCGGAGATCAGGTGAACGCGTAGGCCGAATTCGACGTCAGGATGAAGCCCCACCCCGACATTTCCGTAGTGATTGTTCGACTGTCGCGGGCCACTTTTCGCCATGGGGACCTCAGCACCCAGCTGCGACGGGTCGTCGCCGAGTTCGCGAAGGTGGGCGGCCAGAGCGGTCCCCATCGCGGCAAGCACGCCCACTGTGACCGTCGGGCCGCGGACCACACGACGCTCACACACCACCGTCCGTAGATGGCGGTCCCCTTCGGGCTGCCGATTCGTGCGCAGCACCGGACGCGGAAGCGCCTGTGGGGGAACTAAACCCGACTCGGTATCGCGCACCAGCCTCCGGTGAGCGCGCGCCGCGGCAACCGCGAGCACAGGCATCGCCGCCCGAGGCCTCCGCGTCGGGACCACCGACGGTACGTCGCCATCGCGTCCGAACACCCGAGCCGCCAGAGCAGACCCTCGAATGCCGTCGGCGAGGGCGTGACTCATCTGCAGAACCGCGACCGTGCCGCTGCCCCTCACGCGCGGAAGTCCTTCGACGCCGGGAAAGACGTGCAGCCGCCATGTGAGCAACCGTGCGTCGAGCTGGTCGTCGTCCAGCGCCGACACGGCGTTCAGGCAACCCCGCCATGTGGGCTCGTCAAGAGCATGCACGACGAACTGATCCTCACCGACCTCCCGAGACACCCACGCCGGATAGGTCCAGGATCCCGAATCATCGATGCGCAGCCGTAGGTCCTCGCATGCGCGCGCCCGGTCGCGTGCTGCGCCGAGGGCGTCGCCGAGGCCGGTTGTCCCGGCCCCGAATGCGAAGAGCAGAAACTGGTCGCTGGGGACTGCATCGGACATCCAGTACGTCTGTGCGTCGACCGCTGTGAGCCGCAGCGCCGTCATGGGGGTTCTCCTACGCCGTGCCGCGAGAAGGCCTGGTTCCGGTGTGGTCGGTCAATCCGACGTTGACCTACTACACCCGAATCGCTCCCCTAGACAGGGTCGAACTGGGAGATCAGCCAGCGATCATCGACCTTTTCCAGCGTGACCCGCACGCTCGACGCGGTGTCCGTCGGCGCGTCCTGGCCCACCGTCACCGTCTGGTTCACGAACAGCAGCACCACCGCCTCGTCGCCCGACAGCGACACCGAAGCCGCGGCGGGAACCGTCGCGATCGCCGAGATCTGCTTCTCTTTGGCGCCGGGGATCACGACGTCGTTGGTCAGCGACGTGTAGGACTCCTGGAACTCGCCGGTGAGCAGGTCTCGGGCCGCACCGAGCTGCTCCTCCACCTTGTCGGGGGTGTAGGACAGCAGCGCGATCGTGCCCTCGCGGGCCGCCTGCACCGTGGTCTCGGCCAGCGAGAGGTGTCCGGTGGGTTCGGCCGACATCGTGCCGGCACGGTTGGTGTCGTCGAGCCACTTCAGGTAGCCGGCGCCCGCCGCGAGCACCAAAGCCAGGGCCGGCAGCACCACGAACGCGACGACACGGGACCACTGGATCCCGCGTTTCGCGGGTGCGGCCGGTGCGGGCTCCTCGGTGTTGGTGTCGTCGGTGGCCGGCTCCTCGATGGCCGGCTCCTCGACAGCCTGGGACTCTTCGATCTCCTCGGCTTCGGATTGTGCGGCTGTGGTGTCTTCGACACTGGTGTCGGTGGTCTCGTCTGCCACGGTCTCGGTCGCCTCGTCGCCCTTCACGTCTTTGGTCACGGCACGAACTCCACGTTCGACACCTTGGCGTCTCCATCGATGTCCTGCACCGAGATCCGCATCCGCCACGCCCGCGGCTGTTGCTCGGGGGCACCCGCGTTCGTCGTCTGAACCGTCACCGCGACCAGAACCTGCGCCTCGTTCTCACTTGCCGACTCGATACCGGCCTCGGCAATGGTGCCCACGGACTTCGACTGGGCCTGCTTCACCACCTCGACGAACGGCTCCGCCCGCTGCTGGAACTCGTCGTAGAACGAACCTGTCGCCGAATCCAGGATGCGCTGCACGTCGGCGTCGGCCGTCTCCCAGCCGATCGTTGTCAGGTTGAGCGCGCCCTGCCGACCGACCTGAAGGAACACATTGCGCTGTTCCTCGGCGCGGTGCGACTCGTAGGTGCGGTAGCCCAGCCACCCCACGAGACCGGAGAGAGCCAGCACGCCGACCAGACCGGCGATGAGCGCCACCGAGACATGCGACATCGGCGGCTTCGCGGGCACGGAGTCCTCGTCACCGGACTCGTCGGCTTCAGCGTCACCCTCCGCGTCGTCCTCCGCGGTGTCGACATCCTCTTCGTGCGAGTCCTCATCAGCCTCGGGCGACTGCGCTTTCTTCTCCGCGTCGGTCAGTTCCCCGTCGGGGGTAGCAGCATCGTCTGCCATGTTTGCTCCTCATTGGCACCCTGGCCCAGGTTGGACTGTGTGTACACACGTCCGTCCGGTCCAACGTACGTGCCGTTCGCGGGATCATATTCGGCGGCCGCCATCGGTGGCGGCGCCGGACCCGCGGGCGGAGCCGCTTCTGGAGGTGGCGAACCGGGCGGCAACTGGGGAACGGCCTGCCCGGACAGCGTCGCGTTCGGGTCGCCCTTCCAGTTGTAGCCGTCGTTCAACGGCACGTAGTTCTCGTTGCTCTCGCACATCTTCGCGGTCGGCGCACGCTTGCCCGGCACCGTGACGCAGGGGATGTTGCGGGCGCCACGCACGTTGAACGCCCCGTCCTGCGGTACCCGGCAGTAGACGTCGCCCGCGGGCCGGTCGGGGTAGTCCTCGAACGTCGGTGGTCTCTGCTGCTGAGGGGGCAGGAAGCCGGTGTTGCAGGGGGGCGGGATGTTGAGGTTCAGATTCAGGGTGAGGTAGTCACCCATGTAGTCCTGCTTGGTGCCGTTCTTGGCCACACCCACTGCCTGGGTCACCGCGGTGCCCTGGGGAAGCAGGACAAGAAGCTGCTCAAGGTTCGGCTGGTACGTGACGGCGACTTCGCCGACGCTGACCAGGTTGGCGAGCACCACGGGCAGCGTGGGTTGCAGCTGATCGAACAGCGCCCGCACCTCTTCGGCCGCACCGGGCCCGCTGCTCAGGATGCCCGACACCGACTGGTCTTCGCGCTGCAGCTGGCCCGTGATGTTGGCCAGGTTCGACGCCCAGGCCTGGATCGAGCCCGACGTGTCGGTCTGCGAATCGAGCACCGGCTGCACCTGGTCGATCACGGTCGTCAGAGAATCCAGGTTCTGCCGGGCATCGATCGCCAGCTGAGATGACCCGTTGACGAGCCGGCGCAGTTCGGGGCCGAGTCCGCCCACCGCCAGATAGGACTCGTCGATCACGGTCTTCAGGTTCTCCTGCGGGATCGCCCGCAGACCTTCGTTGGTCAGCTCCAACACTGTGTTCACGTCCGGAGGAACTCGCGCGCGGTCGCGGGGTATGACGTCACCGTCGCGCAGCACGGGCCCTGCGGCGCTCTGTGGGACGAGTTCGACGAATTGCTCGCCGACCGCCGACTGGCTGCGCACCGACGCGATGAGATCGGCAGGGATCTCCACACCCGAGTCGAGCGACAACCGCGCCTCGACCCCGCGGTCGGTGAGGCCGACGCCTTCGACGATGCCGACCTGCGAACCACGGTAGGTCACGTTGCCCCGCTCATAGAGGCCGCCGGTCTCGGGCAGCTCGAGGGTGACGTTGTACTGGCCGATACCCATCAAGGCCGGCAATCGCATGTACCCGAAAACCATGATCCCCAGGGCGGTTACGGCCAGCACCGCGAAGATCGTGAGCTGGATGAGGATCTGACGTGTCAGTCGCATGCGTCAGCGCCCCTGATCCCAGCGATACGGCGCTACCAGTGGATTCCCGCCGGGCGGCGGAACGTTGTGGTTGCACGGGCTGGGCATCTGCCCGATGGTGCGACCCCACTGCAGTTCCAGCCAGGTCAGATTGCACTCGAAGCGGGTTCCGGTGAAGAAACCCTGATCGATTCGGCTCAGGGTCAGATCGATGATCAGCGTGAGGTTGGCGTAGTCGCCGCGCAACCAGTTGGTCAGCGTCTCCTTCGGGAACGGGAACGTCGGCAGGAAGCTCAGCGACCGCGTGAGCGCGGGCCCGGCGTCGGCCAGCGACTGCAGCACGGGACCGATGTCCCTGAGTTCCTGGACGAGAGCCTCCCGGGTCTGGTTCACCGAATCGGCCGCCAGCGCGCTGAATCTGCCCAACTGCACGAGAGCCTCGGACAGCTGGTCGCGCTGGTCGCGGAGGACGGCGAGCGCGTCGGGAATGGTCTTCAACGCCCTGTCCACCACGGGCTTCTGTTCGGCGATCTGTCCCACCAGGTCGTTGAGGCTCTCCGACGTGGCGATGATGTCGTTCTTCTGATCGTCGAGGTGTCCGATCGCGATGTCGAGCTGCTGGATGAGGCTGCGCAGATCATTCTCGCGACCGGTGAACGCGACGCTGAGCGCCTCGGTGATGTCGCCGATGTTGCCCAGACCGCCGCCGTTGAGCAGCAGTGCGACCGCCGCCAGCGCCTGCTCGGTGGTCGGGAAAGCGCCGGAATTCTCCAGCGGGATCAGCGCACCGTCTCCGAGCCTGCCCTGCGGCGGCTTGTCCGCCGGCGCCGACAACTCGATGTGCTGGGAGCCCAGCAGGCTGGTCTGACCGACCTTGGCGGTCGCGTTGGCGGGCAGATTCACGTCTCCGTTGATCGTCATGGTGACCAACGCGTTCCATCCCTGACGTTCGATCTTGCTGACGGTACCGACGTTGACATCGCCGACCCGCACGCGCGAATTCTGCTCGACGTTGTCGACATCGGGCATCTGAGCCTGGATGGTGAACGAGCCGGGGCCGCCCCCCTGAGTGCCAGGAAGCGGAATGGAATTCAGTCCGCGCCAACCACATCCGGATGCGGCCAGTGCGACTGCGAGAACAGCCACCACCAGCTTCAGCGCCCTGGCGCCTTCTTCGCTCCTCGCGTGCGCGGTCACGATCCGGCCCCCGGCACCATCATCCCCTGCAAACCGTCATTGGGGTTGGTCGCCACAGGTGCTTCGGCAGCCCCGGGCGGTGCGTTGAGCAGCAGCGGGCCCTGACCGGGAGGCAGCGTGGCCGGGTCCGGCGCAGGCCCAGCGGGCGGTGCGGGCAGCGAACCCGCCGCCGCAGGCGGTGGCCCTGCCGGAGCTGGCCCACTCGGCGGAATGTAGTCGGGCCGTAGCCAATCTTCGCTGTAGGTCAGCTCGTTGGGCCGCGTGGAGGCACCGATGAGCTGGTTGAGACCCAGCGGCGGGAAGTTGTACTGGCGGTTCTTCATGATCGGCGCCAGGTACTGCACGCACAGCTTGGAGGACTCCTCGGCTCCCAGCCGAGATGCGGCCTGCACTGCGCCGCAGAGGAACTGGATCGGGTTGGCGAAGTTGTTCACCGCAAGGATCGCGCTGGCCCCACCTTGGGCCGGCTGCCAGATGTTGACGTAGTTCTGGAATGTGTTGGGCGCACTGTGCAGGAATTGTTCGACGTCGTCGAGGCTTTCGTTGAGCGCCGTCGTCACGCCCGCCAGCTTCTCCGAGGTGGTGCCGAGGGCGTCGCGATTCTCGGCGACGAAGGCTTGCACCTCGGGCACGACAGCGTTGAGATCCCTTATCGCGCTGGCAACTTCGTCAGGGCCGTCGGCGAGAAGGCCGGTGACCGATGCCAGGTTCTGGTTCAGCTGCCGCATCAGATCCGTGCTGTCCTGCAGCGCCGACACCAGGATGGCCAGGTTCTTGATCGTGGAGAAGATGTCGGTGGAGCGGTCGCCCAGCGCCGAGAAGGCCTGCGACAGTTTGATGACGGTCTCTCGGATGCTGGCGCCCTGACCGCGCAAATTGTCGGCGGTCGTGTTGATCACCGATCCCAGCGGACTGACGCCGCCGGGTTCGGTCGGCTGCAACGTCTCGCTGAGCCGTTCGAGCTGCCCCCGCACCTGATCCCATTCGACGGGCACCACGGTCCGCTCGATCGGGATCACCGTGTTGTCACCCATCACCGGACCGCCGGTGTAGACCGGCGTGAGCTGGATGGCCCGCGAGGTCACCAATGCCGGTGACAGGATCGCGGCGTTCGCGTCCGCCGGCACGTCGTAGCGGTCGTCGTACCAGAACGAGATCTTCACTCGCTCCGGCTGCGGCTCGATCGCGGTGATCCGGCCGACCGGCACACCGAGGATCCGGACGTCGTCGCCGACGTAGATGCCGTTGCTGTTGTCGAAGTAGCCGACGACGTTAATACGGTTCACCTTGTCGGTGGTGCGCACCAGGATGGCCACACCGGCCACCAGGAGTGCCACCAGGACGAGGCCTACCCAGGTTCTGGGGTTTTTCATGGCGTGGCCTCCCCGGGAACGGGAACGAGCGGAGGCGCCTCACCCGGCGCCGGGACGAGCAGCCCGGTGTTCGGGGTGGGTGTCGAGGCGAGTCCAGGCGGCGCGAGTGCAGGAGGCCCGGGCGGTGGCCCGCCGGGTGGCGGTGCGGGCAGCGGCTCGCGGTACGGGTAGCAGCCCGTCGGTCCGGGCGCAGGCAGACCTCCGGGGCCGCCGGGTCCGCAACCCTGATCACCAGGGTTGCCGGTGATGGCATCGGGGAGCGTCATGCGAGGTTCGCCACCCTGGCCCGTCCTCGGGAACGGCACCGGCATCGCGGGGGTGCCAGGCTGGCCGACCTGCGGGTCGAAGCGCTGCGAGGGCAGCAGCACGTTCGGATCGAGGCCGAGATCGGAGAAGGCGACGTCGATGAACGGCTGCAGGAACTGCCCGGGCAGCAGGTTGGAGATGTAGTTCTTGAAGAACGGACCCGACGACACCGACTCGCCCAGAGACAGCGAGTACTGGTTCAGCAGCTTGAGCGACTCCTGCAGCCGTTCCTTGCGGTTGTCGAGGATCGTCAACACGCCGTTGAGCTTGTCCAGCGCGGGCTTCAAGGTGTCCCGGTTCTCCCCGATGAAGCCCTGTAGCTGCGCACTGAGGGCGGAGATGCTGCCCGAGATCTGATCCAGAGCCGCACTCTGACTTTGCAATTCGACCAGCAGAGCATTGGTGTTCGACACCAGGCTGACGACCTGGTCGCTGCGCTCGGCCAGAACGGTGGTGGCCTTGTTCGCGTTGGCGAGAAGATTACGGAGCTCGGCGTCGCGTTCGTTGAGGGTGTCGGAGAACCGCGCCACCCCTTCGACCGCGATCTTCAGCTGCGGTGGCGTGTCGGCGAACGTGGCCGACAGCACACGAAGGGATTCCGAGAGCTGATCGGTGTTCAGGCCGCTGATCGTGGTCGCCAATTCACCGAGGGCGTCGGGGAGCTGGTAGGGCGACGTCGTCCGATCCAGCGGGATCGTGTCCTCCTGCTGCCCTTCGCCGCGGGCGACGACCTCGAGGATCTTGGTGCCCAGCAGGCCCTTGGTCTTGATCGCGGCCTCGGTGCGGTCGCCGAGCCGGATGTCCTTGTCGACGGTGAAGGTCACCAGCACCTGGGGGCCGTCGAGCTCGATCGACTGGACCTGGCCGACCTTGAACCCGGAGACCTGCACGGCGGCATCGGTTGTCAGGCCGCCGGCCTCGGCGAAGTGCGCGGTGTACTCGCGGCCCTGATTGACGAACGGGAGCTTGTCGTAGTTCACGGCGCCGAGCACGATGGCCGCGGTGATTCCGACGCCGACCGCGCCGATGACCATTTGGTTGCGTTCGCTGAACGGCTTCATCGCGGAGCGCACCTCCCGCTGGTCTGCCCGGCCACCTTGATGTAAACCGGTTGTCCGCCTTTGCCGTTGGTCTTGAGCACAAGATCGCAGAGGTAGAAACTGAAGAAGTCACCGTAGATGCCCTGTCGGGCCAGCGCCCGGTAGGCATCCGGGAGGGTGTTGATGACGTTGTCGAAGTATTCGTGGTCAGCCACAACGATCCCGGCCGCCCGGTCGGTCTCCTGGACCACCTTCTGCAACGGCGGACGCGCCTGCGACAGCAGATCGGTGATGCTGCCCGCGGCTGCGTTCGTGTACGCCAGACCGTCGCTGATGTCCTGCCCGCGGGACTCGAGACCTTCGACGAGTTCGGACAGCGAGCTGACGGCCTTGTCGAACTGATCGCTCTGGTCTCCCAGCGATCCGAGCACCGTGTTCAGGTTGACGATGACCTCGCCGATCAACTGGTCGCGGTCTGCCAGCGTGCTCGTCAGTGCCGCCGTCTGCGCGAGGAACGAGTTGACCGTGCCACCCTGGCCCTGCAGCGCGGTGATGAGTTGCCCTGAGAGCGCGTTGATCTGGTCGGGATCCAGCGCCTGGAACAACGGACGGAAACCTCCGATCAGGGCATCGAGGTCCAAAGCGGGTGACGTGCGGGCCAGTGGAATGGTGTCGCCTGCGTCGAGCTTGCGGGTACCGCCCGCGCCTTCCTCCAACGCGAGATAACGGCCACCGATCAGATCGTCGTAGCGGATGACGGCACGGCTTCCCTCGGTGAGCACCACCGAGTCGTCGGCGGAGAACTCGACGAGGGCGGTGGTGTCGGGCTGGATCTCCACGTTCTTGACCTTGCCGACCTCGACGCCGGCGATCCGGACGAAATCGTTGGTCTCCAGCCCGGTCACGTTGATGAACTCGGCGCGGTAGTTGTTCGACTTCTCACCGAAGCGCATCTGCCCGAACACCGCGAACAAACCGAAGACACCGAGCAGGCACACAGCCAGGAACACCCCGAGTCGCGTGGCGTCGCGCCGGACACTGACTGACATCGGTTACCTCTCTGTGTGTTTCGCGGGCAGGTGGGTCTAGCGAGGCGGGCCGGGCAGCGCCGGAACCGGGGGCGGGACGAACGGGTACGGAACGGCAGTCGGCTGCAACTGCGCCGGATTCGGAACGTAGAACGGCTCGGATCCGGGGCGCGGACCGGGGTCTCGCGGAGCCCCCGGCGGCGGCGCCGGGGGCAGGCCGGGCCACAGCGGGGTGCCGTCGGGCGCGTACAACTGCGCACCGTAGGCGGGGGCGCCTGGATACGGAATCGGTCCGATGGCGGGTCCGCCGAAGTTGTTGCGGATACTCGGCGGCTCCGGCACGGCGCGGGTCACCGGGAAGTAGTTGGCGTAGATCGGGAATGCGATACCGGGGTTGGGGCGCCAGTCCAGGCCGGAGCCGAAGCCGGTGTTGGTGACCAGATTGCGCACCGGCCAGTTCTTCGAAACGTCCGGCAGCGAGCCGCAACCAGGCTTGCCGCCCGGACCGCCCTTGGCGCCGATGATCGGTAGGTGCTGCGGGTACTTGTACGGGTCGTCACCGAACGCCAACCCGGCATCGAGCACCAGCGATCGGCCGTTGCCGCCGGGGCTTTCGTAGCCGCCGTTGTCGAGCAGGTGCTTGGCCCCCAACAGCAGGCAGGTGTACTCCGGGTTGTACTTCAACAGAAGCTGGGTCGTCGGCGCGAGCACGTTGACGGCCTTGATCAGATTCGCCTGGCTCGGCGCCAGCAGGTTGATGCCGCTGTTCGACAGCCCGATGGTCGACAGCAACAGCGCGTCCAGCTCTTTGGACTGGTTGACCACGGTGGTGCTGGTCGTACTCGCCGCGTCCAACGTGGCGAGGATGTCCTGTGCCGCAGCGCTGTACGTTCGGTTGAAGTCGTCGAGTGCCCGCAGGTCGGCCGTGATGGTCTCGTTGCGCGGGTTGAGAGCCAACAGAACCTGATTGGCGTCCGTCGTGGCCTGGCCGATCCGCTCCCCCTGGCCGCGCACGCCGTCGGCAAGCGCCGACAGCGTGCTGTTGAGCTTGGCCGCGTCGACCTGTTCGAGAACCTCCACCAGATTCTGGAAGACGGTGTTGACCTCGGTGGTCACATTGCGCGACACCAGCACCTGGCCGGCCTCGAGTCGCTGACTGCTGGGATCGTCGGGGAACACGAGATCGACGAACTTGGCGCCGAAGATCGTGGTCGCCCGGATCTGGGCTTCCACGTTGGCCGGGATGTACTGCAGCTGATCGGGATCGATCTCCAGTTGCAGCGCGACGACCGGCTCCTGCTGCCCCGTCACCGCGATGTTCGAAACCCGGCCCACCTGGACTCCACGCAGCTTCACCTTGGCATTGGTCTCCATCACCAGGCCCGCGCGATCAGAGGTCAACGTCACCGGCACAGTGGATTTCAGGGATCCGGTGAACAGCGCCCAGGTCAGGATGATGGCCCCCGCGAACAGGACCACCAGGATCAACGTCCACCATCCTGGCTTGAGACCGTCGTCGTCCATCGCTCAGCCCGCCAAGTTGAAGTTGCCGGATTGCCCGTACACCGCAAGGGAGATCATCACGAGCACGAACGCAGACAGGATCAGTGACGTGCGCACGGCACGTCCCACAGCTTCGCCGACGCCTGCGGGTCCGCCGCTGGCGTTGAAGCCGTAGTAGGTGTGCACCAGCATGATCACCACGGCGAGTACGACGCACTGGGCAAACGACCAGACCAGGTCTGTCGGATTGAGGAACGTCCGGAAATAGTGGTCGTAGACGCCGGTCGACTGGCCGTAGATCACCGTGGTGCCAAAGCGTGCCGCCCAGAACGACGCGAGCACGCCGACGCAGTAGAGCGGGATCACCACCAGCAGACCGGCGATAACCCTGGTCGACGCCAGGTAGGCGATGCTGCGGATGCCCATCACCTCGAGTGCGTCGATCTCCTCGTTGATCCGCATCGCACCCAATTGCGCGGTCGCGCCCGCACCGATCGTCGCCGCCAGCGCGACGGCCGTCGTGGCCGGTGCGATCAACCGGACGTTGAAGAACGCAGACGCGAAGCCGGTCAACGCTTCCACGCCGATCTCGGAGAAGTCGGTGTAACCCTGCACGGCCACCAGCGCACCGGTGGTGACCGTCAGGAAGCCGACGATCGCCACGGTGCCGCCGATGACGATCAACGCACCTGCGCCCAAGCCCATCTGCGCGATCTGGCGGATGAGCTCGATGCGGTACCTGGTGACGGCGTACAGGATGGACCGCAGGGTGCGACCATAGAACTTCGTCTGCACACCAACCTGATTCCACGGATTCGCGATGGAGCGGTACCGGGCTTTGAGCCAGGGGAACTGGGAGTGGGGCCGCGAGACGGTCACATCGTCACCTTGACCGCGACGGCTGTGGCCACGATGTTGATCGCGAACAGTGCCATGAAGGTGAACACGACGGTCTCGTTGACCGCGTTGCCGACACCCGCGGGCCCTCCGCCGACCGAAATGCCCTTGTAGCAAGCGATCATGCCCGCTGAGAGTCCGAACAGCGCGGCCTTGATGAGCGCGATGATCACGTCGGTTGCGCCGATGATCAGCGTGAGACCGGCCGCGAAGGCACCCGGCGACACGTTCTGGATGTAGACGCAGAAGAAGTAGGCGCCGGCGAGGCCGACCAGGATCACCGTCGCCGACAGCGCCAGCGACACCAGCGTCGCCGCCAGCACCCGCGGAACGACAAGAGCCTGAATGGGATTGACACCCATCACGCGCAGCGCGTCGAGCTCCTCGCGGATCGTCCGGGCGCCCAGGTCGGCACACATAGCCGTCGCACCGGCGCCGGCGACCACCAGCACCGTGACGATCGGCCCGATCTGGCGGACGGTGCCAAGCGCGGCACCGGTGCCGGAGAAGTCGGCGGCGCCGAATTCGGTGAGCAGGATGTTGAACGTGAAGGTCAGCAGCACCGTGTACGGGATCGTGAGCATCAGCGTCGGGATGATGGAGACGCGCGCGACAAACCAGGACTGGCTGATGAATTCGCGCCATGCGAACGGCGGCTTGAACATCACGACGAACGTGTCGAGCGCCATCGAGAAGAAGCCGCCGAAAGCGCGCACGGGCTTGGCGATCACGCCGGAAGCGACCATCTAACGGGTCCCTCCTCTGGTGCACCCCATCGACATAGGTCCCCCCAACAACCGGCCTGGACCCAGTTTGGGTGCCGCTGAGGTTACACAGGTGAGGACGAGGGAGAACCGTATATCAACAAAATCTGGGCGAGCAACACGAACGCGGCTGCACGGTTACACACCAGCCGCTGCCACGGCGTCCTCCAGCTGCGCAATGACGATTCTCCGCATCCCGAGCATGGCCTTTGTGGCCGCCGCGGCCTTCGCCGGATCCCGGTCGGTGGTGAGTTCCATTAGCCGGTCGGGCACAATCTGCCAGCTCAGACCGTAGCGGTCCTTGAGCCAGCCGCACTGCGACTCTTCGCCGCCGGCGACCAGCCGGTCCCAGTAATAGTCGACCTCGTCCTGGTCACGGCAGGAGATCGTGAACGACACCGCCTCGGTGAACGGGAATTGGGGGCCGCCGTTGATCCCGATGAATCGTTGCCCGTCCAAAGTGAACGTTGCCGACACTACTTCGCCGGGCGTGCCGGGACCTGCGTCGGTGTAACGCTCGATCGAGTCGAGCGACGAGTTCGGGAAGATCGTTCTGTAGAACGCGATCGCGTCTTCCAGGTCGTTGTCGAACCACAGCGAGGGCGTGATGGCGGGCATGGAAAATCTCCTGTCGGCGGGAACACTCGATACCGTGCAGACCCCTGGCGGACCCGCAACTCATCGGGATCCGTCACCGCCGGGTGATCGCCCCTACGGCGCGTAGCGCGAAGTCGAGAACATTCACCTGGGCCTGCTTGAGGGACTGGGGGTCGTGGGTGGTCTGTCCGCCGAGCACCCGGCTGACGGTGGCATTGATCGCGACCGCGTCGAAGTCGGGATCGGCGCGCGGGAAGGACCCGTCTCGCCTGCCCCTGCGCAGGATCTCGGCCAGCGATCGTTCGCGGGCCGCGTGCAGCCGCGCCCTCGCCTCTCGGTAGCCCTTCGCCGTCCGGACCTCTTCGGAGTCGATCACCGTGAGGCGCATCCGTTGGCTGGGGTCCCCGACGATGTCGAACATCGTGCCGATCCACGCCGCGAGCTGGTCGACCGGGGATCCGATCGCTTCGTCGGCGACGCGACTCACCTGGCTCACCACCGTGCGGCACTCCTCCTCCAGCAGGGCGAGGTAGAGGTCGTCCTTGGAGACGAAGTGACGGTAGAACGCCCGGCTGGACACCCCGGCGCTGCGCAGAAGCACCGCCATCGGCACCGGGCCTCCGTCGGAGTCCGACAGGAACCGGTACGCGGCGGCGATGATACTTCGGCGCTCGTCGTCGCGGCTGCAGTGGGCTTGCACGGACGTAAATACTAGGGAAAGTGGAACCGTCGCGGACCCGAGATGGGTGCGATTCGCAGCCTCGGTAACGTGATCGAGCGGGGACAGCCGAGAGGACGCCTGTGAGCGCTAACCACCGCGAGCCGACGACCGCGACGTTCCGCGGCGCAGACGATCTCGCACTGGTCGCCGACCAGTGGAACGAACCGGATCTGACGCCCGATTTCGACGAGTCTCACCCGTCGGTGTTGATGCTTCACGGCGGTGGTCAGAATCGCTTCTCCTGGAAGAAGACCGGGCAGATCCTGGCCTCGCAGGGCCTGCACGTCGTCGCACTCGACAGCCGAGGACACGGCGACAGCGACCGTTCCCCCGATGCTCGATACACCGTCGAAGCACTGTGCGAGGACACCTTGAGCGTGCTTGACGGGATCGGCCGCCCGACCGTCCTGATCGGCGCCAGCATGGGCGGCCTTACTGGGATTCTCGCGGCCAGACAGGCCGGACCTGAGGCGGTGACGCGACTGGTGCTCGTCGACGTCGTGCCGCGGTACGAAAAGGACGGCAGCGCGAGGATCCGCGAGTTCATGTTCAGCCATGTGCACGGATTCGACTCGCTCGAACAGGCGGCCGACGCTGTCGCCGCGTACCTGCCCCACAGGTCCAAGCCCCGTAGCCCAGAGGGACTGAAGAAGAATCTGCGGCACCGCGACGGGCGATGGTACTGGCACTGGGATCCGGCGTTCTTGACCAAACCGAACGAGGATCCGTTCGTCCGCGTCGAGCTGCTCGAGCAGGCCGCGATCGAGTTGACGATCCCGATCCTGTTGATCAGAGGCAAACTGTCCGACGTGGTGAGTGAAGAAGCGGTTCAGGATTTCTTGGCGAAGGTGCCGGGCGCCGAGTTCGCCGAACTCTCCGGGGCGGGCCACACCGCCGCCGGCGACGACAACGACGCCTTCTCCGACGTCGTCAGCCAATTCGTGTTGCGGCGGTAGTGGTGGGCTTCAACTTCCTGGAACAGCGTGAGCTACCCGCCCCGCAGGTGAGTGAGGCTGCGGCACAAGAGATCGTGGCCACGCACTACGGCCTGGCCGCGCACGTCACGTCACTGGGCAGTCAGCAGGACAAGAACTTCACCGTGCACGAGGACGACGGCACCGTGCTGGGCGTCCTCAAGATCGCCAACCCCGCGTTCACCGGCGAAGAGATCGCCGCCCAGGACGCGGCAGCGGAGCTGATCGCCGACGCCGAGCCCGCCCTCAGGGTCGCAGTACCACTGCGCAATGCCGCGGGCGAAAAGTGCACGCCCCTGACGGACCTGGTCGAAAGAACCGCCTACGTCCGGCTGCTCGAATACCTGCCCGGCGGAACGCTGCTCGAATCGGGATACCTCACAGCGGCCAAGGTCGCCGGCCTGGGCGATGTCGCGGGGCGGGTGAGTCGAGCGCTCCGAGAGTTCACCCACCCCGGGTTGGACCGAACCCTGCAGTGGGATTTGCGATTCGCCATGGCAGTGATCGGCGAACTCGCCACCCACGTCGCCGACGAGGACCTACGCGCCCGTCTGCACAAAGCAGCCCAGGAGGCCTGGGCGCGCATCTCGAAGCTCGACCCTGACTTGCCGCGTCAAGCCGCGCACATCGACCTCACCGACGCCAATGTCGTGGTCTCCCCGCGCGGAGAACCGGACGGGGTCATCGATTTCGGCGACCTCTCGCACACGTGGGCGGTGTCCGAACTTGCGATCTCCGCGTCCTCGGTATTGGGACATGCCGGTGCCGATGTGACGTCGATCCTGCCCGCAGTAGCGGCATTCCATGCTGTGCGGCCGTTGTCGCCTGCCGAAGTCGACGCGCTGTGGCCGATGGTGGTGTTGCGCACCGCCGTTCTGATCGTCAGCGGCGCACAGCAGGCGATCCTCGATCCGGACAACGACTACGTGACCGAACAGTCCGATGGCGAGATGCGGATGTTCGAGCTCGCCACGTCGGTGCCCGTCGATGTGATGACGGCAGTCATCAGAGCCCACCTCGGGATGGCGGAGCGGCCGCACCCCCTCAAGGTGCAGGCACAGATGGTCGCCGTCGACAGGGCCGCCGCAGTGACCCTGGATCTGTCCACGACCTCCGATCTGTACGACAGTGCGTTCACCAGTCCCGAGGACGCCGCCGAAGCCGCTGTGCGGCAGGGTGCGCCGCTGGTCGTCACCCGATACGGCGAGGCCAGGCTGTGCAATGCGGCGCACCTGAGCCAGGACGCCCCCGACGTCGTCGCCACCGGCATCGACCTGTGGACGGCGGCCGACACCGACCTCGTCGCTCCGTGGGACGGCGACGTGTCCGACGACGCGTCCGGACGGGTGACGTTGCGCGGCGAAAAGTTCGAGCTGACCGTCACGGGTGTCACCCCGGGTGCGCAGGGCGCACTGAGAGCGGGAGAAGTTCTGGGCCGCTGCCTGGCACACGCCCGAGTGGGGTTGACGGTGCAACCGGTGGGCGCGCCTGTCGCGCCGACCTTTACGCGTACCGACCTTGCGCCGGGCTGGCTGGCACACACCCGCGATCCCCGGCCGTTGCTCGGGTTGTCGCCGTTGATGCAGGCCGAACATGACGATCTTCTGGCGCGACGCGAGGCGAGCTTCGCGCCGGTGCAGGAGTTCTATTACCGAACCCCGCCCCAGATCGAGCGCGGCAGGGGGCATTACCTGATGTCGACCGAAGGCCGCAGCTATCTCGACATGGTCAACAACGTCACTGTGCTGGGGCATGCCCATCCGCGTATCGCGGAGACCGCGGCCCGGCAGCTGCGCAAGCTGAACACGAACTCGCGATTCAACTATGCGGCCGTCGTCGAGTTCAGCGAACGGCTTGCGGCGCTGCTACCCGACCCACTGGACACCGTGTTCCTGGTCAACTCCGGTTCGGAGGCCAGTGATCTGGCGATCCGGTTGGCGACGGCTGCGACGGGCCGGCGCGACGTGGTTGCCGTCCGCGAGGCCTATCACGGATGGACCTACGGCACCGACGCGGTGTCGACGTCGATCGCCGACAACCCGAATGCACTTGCCACGCGGCCTGATTGGGTGCACACCGTGGATTCTCCGAACAGCTTTCGCGGCAAGTACCAAGGCGCCGAGGCGTCAAGGTATGCCGCGGACGCCGTCGCCCAGGTCGAAGCGTTGATCGCCGCGGGCCGACCGCCCGCGGCGTTCATCTGCGAAAGCGTCTACGGCAATGCGGGCGGGATGGCACTGCCCGACGGCTATCTGCAACAGGTCTATGCCGCGGTGCGCGCCGGGGGCGGCCTGGCGATCTCGGACGAGGTTCAGGTCGGCTACGGCCGTCTCGGCCAATGGTTTTGGGGATTCGAGCAGCAGGACGCCGTACCCGACATCGTGTCGGTCGCCAAGTCCGTCGGCAACGGATATCCCGTCGGCGCGGTCATCACCAGTCGCGCGGTGGCCGACGCGTTCTCCAGCCAGGGATACTTCTTCTCGTCGACCGGCGGCAGTCCGCTGTCCTGTGCGATCGGCCTGACGGTGCTCGACGTGTTGCGCGACGAAGGCCTCCAGGACAACGCACTTCGCGTAGGCGGGCACCTCAAGACCAGGTTGGAGGCGCTGCGCGACAAGCACCCGCTGGTGGGCACTGTGCACGGCTTCGGGCTGTACCTGGGCGTCGAGATGATCCGCGACCCGCACACCTTGGAGCCGGCGCCGGAGGAGACGTCGGCCATCTGCGACCGGATGCTCGAACTCGGGGTCATCATCCAGCCGACCGGCGACCACCAGAACATCCTCAAGACCAAGCCGCCGCTGTGCATCGACGTCGAGGCTGCCGACTTCTACGTCGACACTCTGGATCGGGTGCTCACCGAGGGCTGGTAGCCGTACCCGGGCATCGGCGGCGCAATGCACGTGGCGTGTCCGGCAGACCGGCAAGCCAACCAAGCCTGTCGATCAGCTCCAGCGCTCATAGGTACCGCCCGAAGTCTCTGCGAACTTGCGTAGCTGCGCGCGATGGCCACGACTCACGGCAGGGAGCACAGGCGCGATGCGATCCTCGTTCCCGCCACCACCCAGGCGTATGGGCATTCGTGGACCGGCACCCACGAGTTCGACCAGACTCTTCAAGTCAAGGTCGCGCCCTGCACAGAATCGATCATCTTGGCTGAGCAGCCCGTGTACCGCGTGACCGGCGACCCGGTCGGCATCATCAGGTTCCGGGAGGTGAAACTGCCGGTTCCGGCGGAAGGGGACTTGCCGAGGGACGCGGGATTCTTCGCCGCGCCGCAGTGACGCCTTGGCGCACCTGCCCGATTCGACTACGTTGCCGACTCATCCGTCAGATCGCCTTCGATATAGCGCTGAAGATTCGGGGCGATCGCTGCGAGTACTTCGTCCTCGCCCATGGAGGCGACCGGTTCGATCTTCCAGACGTAACGCATCAGCGCGAAGCCCATCATCTGTGACGCGATCAATCCGCTGCGCACCATCCGGTCACGTTCGTCCAGGCCGAGCTGCGAGACGCCCATCAGGCTCCGTTCGACGATCATCTTCAGCTTGTCCCTGGTGGTCTGTTCGTGGGCGGCGGTCTGCAACACTGCCCGCAGGGTGGGCCCCACGTCATCGTCTTCCCAGCTGGCCATCAACAGCTTCAGCAACGCGCGGCCGAGCTGCGGGATCGGTTCCGCCCATGTCGTCGCCACGCCTTCGAGCCACTTCTGCGGTGGATTTGTCGCCGCGTCGAGCAGGCCCTCTTTTGATCCGAAGTAGTGATAGACCAAGGCGGGATCGACGTCAGCCGCCCGCGCGACGGCGCGCATAGTGGTTCCGGCCCAACCTGTTTGGGCGAACTCCCCGCGCGCAGCGGTGAGAATTCGCGCCGCGAGCACCCCCCGCTCGTCGCGCGGGCCGGGTGTTAGCCGTTTCTTCACCATCGGTTTCACAATAGCGTGAAATTATCCCTGCTTCGACGCCGATTTCAACCTAGCGTGAAACTATTTCGTTAAAACAAAATATGAGGAGTTGACGATGGACACGCGCTCGACATCTCCGATGGTTGATTCTGACGGCAGGCTGCGACGGACTGTTTCCCGACCAGTCGACGGCGATGTACATCGAAACTTCTGTCGCGAACCTTTGCCGCCACCGGACCGCTTCAGGCAATAACAGGCAGCAACAACCGTGACGATGAATGGACGGTGTTCACGCTGCTGGTGCCCACGCTCGCGTGCCGGAAGTTCATGATGGCCGGGGTCGACGGGTCCTGGTCGTCGCTGGCCAGGAGCAGCTGAATGCGATGACCGACGTCGAATCGACGAGCATTGGGCACCAACGGGATTCGATACGTGACGTCCTCGCCGATAGGCACCGCGACCGGATCTCGGCACAGCAGGACAGGCGCACCCGGCGTACTGGTTTGCTCATCGACCTGACGAAGGCTGGCGCGCAGCCACCCCGCGGTGATGTCTTCGGCGCTGCCGTCCGGTGCGACGTCGCGCAGTAGGACAATCCAGGCGGTGTCTGCGGCGGTCGCGGAAGCGACCAACTGGAGTTCGATCGTGCCGACGACGTCGAGGGGCGCGTCCAGTGGCGCACTGGTCCACGTCAATGTCGACGGAGGGTCGATCGGGCTGGCCTTCGCCCTGCCCAAACCTGCGCCCAGCACCAGGAATTCGCGACTGCCGGCGGCCCCTTCACCGCTGTCGAGCCCACCGTCGGCGCTCAGCGCGAACATCTGGTGGCTGGCCGCCGCCGGGGGCCAAACGTCGGCGGTATGCCATTCCTCGGCGCCGGGGAGCACGTAACGGATCGCAGGGCCGTCGAGGACACCGGTATCGCGGCCTTTGAGCCAGTGGTCGTACCAGGCCAGTGCCTCGATGTGCAGGCTCTCCCAGGGCCAGGTCAGACCGTACTCGCCGAGCATGCCCATCCGGACGACGGGACTGTTCGACAAGGCCTGCCACGCGGTGAACGTGGACGGCAGATGCAACGGGACGTTCTGCCAGTCACATCCGAGGTAGACCGGAATATCGATGTTGGGCAGCAACGGCAACAGATTGCGCTCGTCCCACCACTCATCGCGGGTCGGGTGGCGGATGGCGGCGTCGAACCACAGGTCGTCCCACGGATGAGGGTCGTGAGGAAGCTTGAGCAGAGTGTGCATCATGGTGACGGCCGCCTCGCCGTTCATGGTCGCGAATTTGTGGTGCACCCGCGGCGAGGTCAGGATGTGCCGGGCCATGCCGGTCAGCGGACTGCGCCAGGCACGGTCGGACGGTTCTGCGGTCAGCCCGAGCATCGCCAGGAACGGTGTCACGAACGACGAGTTGAACAGACCGTTGTGAACCGCAGCCTCATAGAGGTCTGCGGTGACTGCGACCGGGAAGATTGCCTTCAGATGCGGCGGTCGTTCCACAGCTGCTTCCAACTGCGTCATGGCGAAATAGCTGATACCGATCATGCCGACATTGCCGTCACACCACGGCTGTGCCGCCGCCCACTCGACCAAGTCGTGCATGTCGTGGCGTTCCTGGCCGTCGAAGAATCCGAATGTGCCCCCCGACCCGCCAGTACCGCGGACATTGGCGATGACGTGCACATATCCTCGGGGCACCCAGAAGTCAGTCGCGCCGGCCTCGATGAAACCCGCCGGCGCGCCAAGATCCTGAATCTGACGCGGATACGGCGACGCGGCGACCAGGACCGGAAACCTGCCGGCGGCCCGGGGCCGGTGCACGTCGGCACGCAGTGCAACGCCGTCTCGCATCGGCACCGCGACATTCTCGTCCACAGTGGACCCGAAACTGGGCTCGCTGAGGTTGCGGTACTCCCTACCGGTGGTCTGGGGTCCGTTCAGCTGGCGCTGACCGGGTTGGGTGCCCGAAACAGTATCTGACACGCTGCCCGCCTCTTATTTCATGACTTGTTGAAACATTGCCCTGATGGTAGAGCGCCGAGACCCTCACCGCAACGGCAATCCCTTGCCGCGGAGAGAATTACAACAACGCAGACGCGGCGAGGGCGGCACATCACACGCCGAAAGTCGCTGCGGTCGAGAGTTCGCGCCCTCGCACCGAGGACACCACACTGTGGCGAAAAGTCGCCCACAGCCTCAGTTTCGGCGCAGGAGTTCTGACGCGACGTAGGTGTGCGCGATGTGTCGGGCGTCGTCGGCCGGCACGCAGCGCACGACTTTCTGCGAGCCGAGACCGTCGATCAGCGTCAGGAGCCGTCGCGCAGCCGCGTCGACGTCGGCGACGGTGAACTCCCCGGCGTCACGGCCCAGTGCGACGATCTCCGCGAGAGTGCCCAGCCACCGGTCGGTCAGCTCGTCGGCTGCCGCGGCCAGCGCGGCGTTGCGGCGGCTCAGCGTCCAGGTCTCCAGCCACAGCGCACTGCCCTCGTCGCCATCGTCGGCCAGGACGTAGTCGATCATCGCGGACATCTTGTCCGAGGCGCTCTCGGCGGCGCCGACCCGCGCCCGCGCGCTGTCCAGGTCGGCCTGCGCAGCCGCGCGGAATGCCGCCGCGATGAGCTGCTCCGCCGCCGAGAAGTAGTGGCTGACCAGTCCTGCCGTCACGCCCATGTCAGCTGCCACACGCCGCAATGTCACCGCCGACAAGCCCTCGGCGTGGGCAATCTCGACGGCTTTCGCCAGCAACTCGCCATGGCGTTCTGCGGGCAATTTCCGCTTGGCGTCGCGGAGTGCGCCGGTCACAGTCGGTTCCTTCCTGTTGACGAAATCCAGACCTTGTTGAACACTACATCAACACTATTGATGCACCCATCAACAAAGCGAGATGCTCATGGCCCTGACCACCGATGCACTGCCCGCAACCGACCGTCTCGGCGCGGTGGAGATTGCGGGTGTCGAGTACCTGCCCGAGGACTCCAGGGACTCGCGTCCCCGCAACCTGGGCGCGGTGTTCCTCGGCGCCAATCTCACGTGGACGAACGTCGTTTTCGGTGCGTTCGCGATTCTGTTCGGGCTGTCCTTCTGGCAGACGGTCGCCTCGATGGTGGTCGGCACCGCGGCCGGCACGCTCGCGGTGCTGCCCACCGCCACGATCGGACCGCGCACCGGCACGAATATGACAGTCTCCAGCGGCGCCTTCTTCGGCATCAGGGGCCGGTTCATCGGATCGGGCATCGCCCTGTTGATCGCGCTGGGATTTGCCGCGGTGACGGTGTGGACCAGCGGTGACGCGATCGTCGCCGCGGCAGGCCGCCTCCTGGGCACTCCGGAGACCGACGTGACCCGCGGCCTGGCATACGCCGTCGTGGCGGCGCTGATGGTGACGGTGGCGCTCTACGGCCACGCCACGATCGTCACGATGCAGAAGATCGTCGTCCCGGTGGTCGGTGGGCTGATGGCGCTCGGCATCGTCGCGTTTGCGGACACTTTTGACCTGTCAGCCGCCGCCGGCGAGTATGCGCTGGGTGGCTTATGGCAGACCTGGGCGCTGTCGACGGTGTTGTTCGCCGCGGCACCGATCTCGTACGGGCCGACGATCGGCGACTACACGAGGCGAATCTCCGCGCAGCGCTTCGGCAACGGCGCGATCTGCGCGTCGCTGGGCGTCGGGATGTTCTTCGGCGTCCTGTTGCCGAGCCTCTTCGGAGCCTTCACCGCGCTGTCGTTCACCGAGGCGACAGACTCATACCTGCACGACCTGGTCGCAGCCGCGCCCAGCTGGTACGTGGTGCCCATTGTCGTGATCTCTCTGCTGGGCGGGCTGAGCCAGGGCGTGCTGTGCATGTACGCCAGCGGTCTGGACCTCGAAGGCCTTGCGCCGCAACTGAAAAGAACCCAGACAACAGTCATCACCGCGGGCGTCGCCATCGTGCTGCTCTATGTCGGCGTCTTCGTGTTCGACGCGGTCGAGTCCGTCACGGCGATGACCGTCGCGCTCAACGCCGTCATCACGCCGTGGGTTGTGATCCTGGCGATCGGGGCGATCAGCACCAAGAGCTTCGATCCGATGGACCTGCAGGCATTCGCCGACGGCCGCAACGGCGGGCGCTACTGGTTCAGTGCAGGATGGAACATCCCGGCAGTGCTCGCTTGGTCGGCCGGCGCGGCTTTCGGGCTGCTTGCCGTCAACACCACGCTCTACATCGGACCGCTGGCAGGCATCGCCGGCGGCATCGACGTCAGCACCGTCGGGTCAGCGCTTCTGGCGGGGTTCATTTACACGGCGACGCTGAGTGCATCGGCGCCACGGCGGCGTGGAGTCAGACCAGAAGCGGCACCGTGTCGAGTTGGTCATCGGTGAGGATCTCGAACATGGCCCGTCGGCTCACCAGCTCGGTACGCGCGAAAGCTTTGCCCGCCACCTGCATTCGGCAGCTCGCGATCGCCGAGTTGTAGCAGTACTTTACGCCGCCGTGCGTGTCGGGATAGGTCAGGCCGATCACGTCCGCGGGCACCGTGGTGATCTCACCCTCGATCATCTGCTCCCCAACCCGCGCGCCGAACGTCCACGAAAACGGTGCATAGCGACCGTGGGTCTGCAGGCTGCCGCGGATCGTGCGCACCGCGAACTCCTGTCCTTCGTGGCGGAACACGAACAGCGTCGCACCGGGCAGCAACAGGGGCCCGAGTGCGGCGCGCGCGGTGACGATCTCCAGCGTCGACTCCGGCGCACCGTCGAAACCACAGACCTGTCCGTAGGCATACGCGGGGGTGTGCCGCGTGCCCCAGTTGTGGTTGACGCTCCCCACCCAGCCGTCGACACCGACAGCGTGTCCCGCGAGTTCGAAGCGACCGTCGAAACGCGCCCTGGGGTGTCGCACCATCGTCTTCGCGGTGGGGAACTTCCGCGCGTAGGCGCGGTCGGTGAGCACACGGACAGGTTCGGCGCCGTCCGGATTGATCGACAGGTCCCAGCGCGCCTGGGGCAGAGCCCCGGTCGCGGTGGTGTCGTCCAGCAGGGTGGAGGCGATACGGACCGTCCACGGACGGTCGTCGAAGTCGGCGTCCTCGACGGCGTAGCGCTGCCTGATTGCCTGGTGGCCGGCCGGGTCGAAAGCCATCACCCATACGTCGGCGGCCGGATCGCCCGCGGTGGGCAGCAGCAGCGTCTCGCGCAGCCACAGCGCGCGGAAGCCGTCGGGGTCGTTGGCCCGGACGAAGCGACTCTCGTAATAGGGGGCCTTACCGATCGTCACACTCTCAGCATCCAATACTGGAGGCGTGACTCCAACGCTGATCGCACTGTGCGTCGTCGCGGTGCTGGCCGCGGGCCTGGCGATCGCGGTGGCGGTGCAGACCCGCCGACTCCGAGCCGCCCAGGAAGAGGCCGCGGAGTTGCGCCGCCGCCTGGACACCCGTCAGATGCTGATGTCCGGCGGGACGAAGGCCGTCAAGACGGTGTGGCAGACCGCCAACATCTTGCGCAGAGATGGCTTCGGCGCCGCGGTGCGATCCTCGATCGAGGAACTCGCCGACTGGGCCGAGGTCGAACGACCCGACCTCGCGAAGTTGGCACCCAATGGCCGGGTGGCGATCATGTTCTCCGACATCGAAGGGTCGACCGCGCTCAACGAACGCATCGGCGATCGCGCGTTCGTGCGGATGATCGGCAAGCACGACAAGTCGGTGCGAAGGTTCGTCGACAAGCACGACGGCTACGTGGTGAAAAGTCAGGGCGACGGTTTCATGCTGGCATTCGCCCAACCGGAGCAGGCCGTGCGCTGTGGCGTCGACATCCAACAGTTGCTGCACAAGCGGCACAACGGTATCCGGGTGCGAATCGGCATCCACGCCGGCAAGTCCGTACTGCGCGGCGACGACCTTTTCGGCCGCAACGTCGCGATGGCGGCGCGCGTGGCAGGTCAGGCTGACGGCGGTGAAATCCTGATCAGTCGGACCGTTTACGAAGCGATCTCCGAATGCGACGACCTCTGCGTCGAGGACGAGCGCGACGCCGAGCTCAAGGGTTTCGCCGGCACCCACACCCTCTACGCCGTGCGTTCGGCCTCGGCCAGCCGCTGATGCAGGCGCGCCCTGATGTCGTCGGGGGTGTAGGCCCTTCGGCGTCGCTGGTCACGCACGACCAAGGCGCCACCTGCGACGACACCGGCGACACCGGCTAGCCCAACCCACTTCCAGATCCCGCGCATGCCTCTCAGTCTGCCTAAGCTGCGGGGGTGGATCCAAGCACGGTGTCTCTGCAGCGCGCACTCGACGAAACGCGCACAGGCGATATTTGGCTGTTCCGCGGGCATTCGGGGCCCGATCGGGCCATCCAGTCGATGACCAACAGCCCGGTCAACCACGTCGGCATGACCGTCGCGATCGACGACATGCCTCCGCTCATTTGGCACGCCGAGCTCGGCGACAAGCTGTTGGATCTGTGGACGGGCACCTACCATCGCGGGGTTCAGCTCAACGACTTGCAGCAGGCCGTCCACCGATGGGTCAACACCTACAGCCAGCGGTGCTGGCTGCGACAGCTGACACCGCACGCGGGCCGTGAGCAAGAAGACCGGATGCTGAAGGTGATCGCGCGCATGGACGGCACCCCGTTCCCGTCGACGGCGCGGCTGACGGGACGCTGGTTGCGGGGCCGCGTCCCGATCGTCAGTGACTTCACGCGGGGAATTCCGTTCGTCCACCGCAAAGTTCGCGAATCCGCCGAACGGCGCAAGGCCGCCAAGTCGAGGGTCGGGCTCGAAACGGCGTATTGCGCGGAGACGGTCGCCATCACCTACGAGGAGATGGGACTGCTGCAGACCGAGAAGCACCACAACTGGTTCGATCCCGGCTCCTTCTGGAGCGGCGACCAACTGCCGCTGGCCGACGGATACAGCCTCGGAGACGAGATCTCCGTCGTCCTCTAGCGCAGGCCGCCCGGATTCAGGTAGCGAAACGCCGACCGATATCGCACACTCATCGCTGGTCAGATGCTTTGCTGTGGCACAGCAGAACCATTTGGCACCCAAGGGAGCGCAGGCATGTCGACATCGACGGAGCACCACGCCCCCGCGAACGACAGCAATGCCCGCGAGCGGTTCGGCACCCGTACGGCACTCTCGGTCGTTGTCGCGTCGATCGCGACCTTCGGCGTCCTCTATCTCGTCCTCACCTCAGGCGAAGAGGTTCAGCACGTGCAATCCATTCCTGCGCAACCGAATACGGCGCCGCAGCGAGTTGCCGCTCCCGTGCTCCCCTCCCCCGAACCAATGTCGCCCGCACCCGCACAGCCCGCACTCGCACCGCCGGCTCTCGCACCGCCGGCTCTCGCACCGCCCGCTCTCGCGATGGATGCGCAGGGCTATGTCGACTCCGCGCGATGCGATTCTGGTCAGCGAGCCGTCGCGGTCGCCCGAACCGAACACGCGACGATGGTCGTGTGCGAAGCATCTGACGGCACGTACGAATATCAGGGAATTCGGCTACGTGACGGTGCAGCGCTGGAACTCGACGACGTCCGGCCGATGGCGGCCGGATTCGAGGCACGCAACGACGGAACCACCTACCGACTCTCCCCAACCGAGCTCGTCGTCCTCTCCGGCGAGTCCCTGCAGAGTCGCGACCCCGTCCTCGACTACCGGGCGGGCTGACAGTCCTTCCCTCTGAGCGCCCCCTGGTCGAGAATGCTGTCGTGGCGGACTGGGATGGCACGCAGTACGGAATGATCAGCGACCTGCAACGCGCGGCGGCAGCCGAGTCACTGACACTGATCGACCTCGACGGCGGCGAGCGGGTCCTTGACGTCGGTTGCGGCGACGGCTACGTGACCGCTCAGATCGCCGAACGCCTTCCCCGCGGTTCCGTCCTCGGTGTGGATCCGAGCCCCAGAATGATCGAGGCCGCCGGCCGGCGGGCGACCTCGGCTTCGTTCGTTGCAGGCGACGTCACGAGCCTGACCTTCGACGGAGAGTTCGACGTCGTGACGTCGTTCAACGCGTTGCACTGGGTGCGCGACCAGGACGCCGCATATCGGTGCATGGCCTCGGCGCTGACACCCGGAGGGCGCGCGTATCTGACGTTCGTATGCGCCGGGCCGCGCCTCGCCGTCGAAGAGATCGGCATGATCGTCACCCGTCAAAAGCGTTGGGGCACAGCGTTTGAAGGCTTTGCCCCTCCCTATCGGCACCCGACACCGGAGCACTTCGCCGAGACAGCGACAGCCGCGGGTTTCGAGATCGTCACGCAGACCGTCGTCGACCGGTGGTGGGATTTCGGGTCGCGCGACGCATTCGCACAGTGGTGCACCGTCGGGTTCGGGGACTGGACCTCGCACCTCGGGTCCGATGAGGCCCCGCTGTTCATCGACAGCCTCGTCGACAGCTATCGCGACGTGTCCGGCCGCGACGACACAGTCGGCTTCTACCAGCTGCGCGCGACGCTGAAACGCTAGCTGTGCGCCGTCGCCGCGAGGTACGCGGTGAGGTTGTTCGGCGACGACGTCATTCCCGCCAGGTGGTCGGCCGCGGAAACGACCTCGGCGACGTCGTCGGCGCTGACGTCGACCCGGGTGCCGCCGCGCGTCGAAGTGGTCGGACCGGCCGCCGTCCCGTCCGGCGGCAGCCGTCGAGGTTGCGCAGTCGGATTGATGAGAGCAGCGAGGACCTTCTCACGTGGGGCGTCGATCACCAGCGACGCGCTGTCTGTCCGGCCCATATGCAGCAAGGTATTCGAATGCCGGTCCGCCTGGCTCCCAGGTCCGCGCGCCGCCGTCGGCGAAGTCGGACAGCACTGCGATCACCGGGCCGAGGAGCTCCTCGGCGGCTGGTTGCAGGTTCAGCGCCGTCTCGGCGAATTCGACCCGGAGGCCTTCACCGGCGGATTCCTCGGTGTCGGTCACATGGTGGCCGATCAGAGCACGAATCGCATCGGCATAGCCCCACTGCCCGTTCACCACAGGTCCGGCCGGGGTCTCGACGACCGGCATCACCTCGAAAGTGAGGACGGGGTTGTCACGCAGGGACAGCGACGAGAAGGTGAACTGCATGTACCCACCGGCGAGGTGTATTGACTGCAAGTGGTATCCGACCAGTCGGCGAAGCAACGCGTTGAATTCGTAAGTCATGACGGCTCAGGTGGTGGTGTCGCCGCCTGATGTCCATGCTGTCGATGGTGCCGAACGTTTCGCCGTCGCGTCTGTCACTGACAACCTCTCTCGTCGGTGGATGCAGTAGTCGCGTCGCGGCCCGCGAATACAGCTGTATTAGTTGAGCAGGCTAGCTTTTCCGTCGGCGTTTGCCAATCCGAAGGGCGAAGCACCAAATGCGCATCTTGCGCTGGAGTCCGCACCGCAGCGGACTATCCGCTGCGCGAAATGTGCAGTCGCGCATCTATTCTCGATGCCCTCGGACAAATCAATGCAAGCCACCTTCTCCTCGGGTGACAGGTTGAAAAAGATTCGTGGCTGCCATCTATTTGCTTGACCGTTGGGACGCTCGACTGTATCGGCCCGAATCGAGACGACGCGTGGCCGCATCGTGACCGCGCTGCGACCGCGATGGTGAAGGCTCGGACCATGACCGCAATCGGCGTGATCGCCGCACTGGTCCTGACGTTGGGCGTCGGTTACGTCCTCGGGTACCGCCGCGGGTCACGCACCCCGACATGGCGTCAACGCACCGGCAGGGTGGCGCTGGGACGTCAGGCGGTCAGCCTGGTCACCCTCCTGGCGGTGAGCCACCTCCAGCGCTCCGCGCGACGGAGGCTCCGGCTCATCGGGCGCTGACCTCAGGTACGTTGCGTCAATGCCGCTGCGCTACGTCGACCCTCACCGCCGTCGCGGATCGGGATACGAACAGGGAGTTCATTTCGGGCGCTCCAAGGTCGGCCAGTTCCTGGCCCGCCACGTCGCCCGCCGCACGGATCCGATCCTGTTCCGCCTTACGAAGGGGCGGGTCAACATGGGGCCGATCATCAATGCACCGCTACGGACGGTAGGCGCAAAGTCGGGGAAGCCACGAGAGGTGCAGCTGACCTACTTCCACGACGGCTCCGACGTCATCCTGGTCGCCTCGAACTTCGGCCAGAGCAAGCATCCCCAGTGGTACTACAACCTGAAGGCCAACCAGGACTGCACCTTCGGGCAGGAACCCTTCACCGCCGTCCAGGTGACCGACGCTGACGAATACGAGCGCCTGTACGAACTCGCGAAGCGCGTATACGCGGGATACGGCGACTACCGCGAGAAGACGCAAGACAGTGGCCGCCAGATTCCGATCTTCAGGCTGAAGCCGCGCTGACCGCGGCGAAACACCAAGCGGGCCAGTGTCTCTGCCTCAGACTATGGCAGACCCGGGGGCTTGCGGCAAGACCCCGGGTCTGCTGCAGAATCGTCCGTCGATGTGATCAGACGGACGGAGAATGTATGCCAGACAGCCCCAAACCCTTTGAGCCGCATAGCTCGGGCGCATACCTGCACGGCACGAAGGCCGACCTCGCAATAGGTGATCTGCTCATTCCCGGGCGTCCGATGAACTACAACCCCGGCCGCCGGGCCAACCACGTCTATGTCACCCAGACACTGGATGCCGCGGTCTGGGGAGCAGAGTTGGCAATCGGCGAAGGTCGGGGCCGGATCTATGTCGTGGAGCCGACGGGTGCGGTGGAGGACGACCCGAACGTGACGGACAAGAAGTTCCCCGGGAATCCAACTCGCTCGTATCGCACGAAGGAGCCCGTACGGATCGTCGGCGAGATCACCAACTGGGTGGGCCATTCACCCGAACAGCGGCAGATGATGCATGACGCGATGTCAGACCTGGCGCGGCGCGGGCTGGATGTCATCTTCGACTGAAACGCCCACTCCGAACACGTCGAGCTACTCGATCGCGTTGCGCACGATCTCGGCGACGCGCTTCTCGGTGACGTCGTCGAGGCCGTCGAAGTACCAGGCGGCAGGGATCAACAGCCCGTCCTCGCCTCCGGCGGGCTGGAGGGTGGCCTTCTCGCTGACGCCGAGACTCATCACGTCGTCATTGCGACAGAAGACGAGGACAGGGCTGCTCGCCGACTTCGCGTAACCGGGCATGCCGTACCAGATTCGGGGCTTGAGTTCGGGTGCGGCGGAAACGATCACGTCGTGCATGCGCTGCATGACACCTCGCCTCGGCTCATCCATCGACGCGATCTTGTCGAGGACCTGCTGCAGGTTCTTGTCGTCTTTGGTCGCCACTGTCATGTCCTTTCGTCAGCCGATGAGTCTCGGCGCAATGGAGTCGACGCACCAGAAGGTGCAGCACCCCATCGTGGACATGTCCTGCGGGCGCAGGCCCCTCCGCAATGATTCAGGTGATGGTCACCTGGAAGCGCGCACGGACATTAACACGCCGCCAGATGGGCGTCGAGAGCGCTCAGCCCGCAGAGCTGCCACCGCTCAACTAGACACAGGATCTCGTCATGGCGCGGAGTCTCGACAAGAATCATTCCGACGTGCCACGTGGCCGCGCGCGGCGTTCCGCCCTACTCCGCCGATTGATTGACCACTCTCAATCCGAGCGACGGCGCCGCGCGGCTGAATACCCGTAGTGCGTGGGCCAGACCAACGACGATCTCGTCACGGCCCGCATCCAAGCCGGACATCGCGGCGGTCACGAACGCATCGAGCTCCATCGCGCGAGGCGGGATGTGGTCGAGATTTCGATGCAGGTCTGTGACCACGACGGGCGGAATCAACTCGACGATCTGTACCGAGGAACTGCGGAGTTGGCGCCGGAGCGCGATCGTGAAGCTGTGCACGGCGGCCTTGGTCGCCGAGTAGACCGGCGCGGCCGCAAGCGGAACGTAGCCCAAGCCAGACCCGACGTTGACCAGCCGCGAGCCCGGCTGCGCTTTGAGCAGAGGCAGGAAAGCGTTCGCGACGTACACCACGCCCTTGAAGTTGACGTCGACCTCGCGCCCCAGCTGGGCAGCGTCGAGTGGCCCCGGCCCGGCGAAGTCGAACAGGTGCTGAATGCCTGCGTTGCTGATCACGGTGGTCAGCTCGGGCCAACGCTCGCCGACTCGTTCGGCGAGCGCCGCGACCTGCTCGGGGTCGGCCACATCGACTTCCTCGGCCTCCATTCCGGGGTGGCGCTCAGCGA
Source organism: Mycolicibacterium iranicum (assembly GCF_001650495.1). Taxonomy (GTDB): domain Bacteria; phylum Actinomycetota; class Actinomycetes; order Mycobacteriales; family Mycobacteriaceae; genus Mycobacterium; species Mycobacterium iranicum_A. Next base: position 148,339 of record NZ_LWCS01000003.1, read on the forward strand.
CTGCCTCGACGCGCTCGCGCCGGTGCCCCGCGACGATCACCTGGCTGCCCCGCGCGTGGAAGGCGGCTGCGAGACCGGCGCCGATGCCGGAGCCGCCGCCGGTAATGAGCACCACGTCCATCGCCGCCTCCTTCTCCTGTCGGTGAAACGTTGAAGTCGGACGTCATCCGTCCCCGTCGGCCGCCAGATCTAGCTCCCGCCCAGGGCCTCCTTCAGGAAGTTCAGGGGCGACGGGCGAGCCGACCGCGTAATGACCTCGACGATCGCCCGCGGGTGCCGCGGCTCGGTCGCCTCTTTGATGAGGAAGTCGGCGAGGTCGGCACGGGAGGTGACGTGTCCGGAGAGCCGTGGGGCACCGACCTCGTAGTCGGCGGTCGGCTCGGCCGCGTTGAACAACCCACCGGGCCTGACGATTGTCCAGTCGAGGTTGCTGTTCTGGACGACGTGTTCCATGCGTTCCATGTCGTCGTACAGCGTGCGGCCGAGGCTGTTGCGCAGGAACGGACCGACGACCTTGCGCCAGACGAGTGAGTCGCCCGGAGCATCCTCCGTCGCCACCGTGGTCGAGCTGACGCACACCAGTCGCTGCACGCCGCGGCCGGTCATCGCCTGCGTGATGTTGGCGATGCCTTGCGAGTAAACCGTGATCTCGGTTCGGCTGTAGGGCACACCGTAGGTCGAGATGACCGCTTCTGCGCCGGCGAGCGCTCGGTCGACGCCGTCGGGGTCGGTCACGTCAGCGGCGACGACGTCAAGACGCTCTGACTGCAGGGGGAATTCATCGGGCTTGCGGGTCACTGCAGTGATGCGGTGATCGCCCGCCAGCGCCTGCTCGACCAACCGACGTCCGGTGGGGCCGTTGGCGCCAAAAACCACGAGGTGACTCACGCCTTACTCCGGAGGGCGGCTGAGGACTCCACTACCCATGTCTACACATTGAAGCGGAACTCGACCACGTCGCCGTCGGCCATCACGTAGTCCTTGCCCTCCATGCGGACCTTGCCTGCAGCCTTGGCCGCCGCCATCGAGCCCGCCTCCATCAGGTCGTCGAAGGACACGATCTCGGCCTTGATGAAGCCCTTCTCGAAATCGGTGTGTATCACACCGGCCGCCTTGGGTGCGGTGTCGCCCTGGTGAATCGTCCACGCCCGCGCCTCTTTCGGCCCCGCCGTCAGGTAGGTCTGCAGCTTCAGCGTGTGAAAACCCGCCCGCGCCAACGCATCCAGGCCGCGCTCGGTCTGACCGATCGACTCGAGCAGTTCGGCTGCAGACTCCTCGTCGAGCTCCTGCAGCTCGGCTTCGATCTTGGCGTCCAGGAACACCGCATCGGCCGGGGCCACAAGTTCGCGCAGCGAAGCCACCTTCGCCTCATCGGTCAGCACCGATTCGTCGGCGTTGAACACGTACAGAAAAGGCTTGGAGGTCAACAGATTCAGCTCTCGCAACAGTGAGACATCGACATCCCGCCGAGCACCTGAAAATAGCGTCTTGCCGGTGTCGAGCAACTCGTTGGCCGCCTTGGCGGCCTCGTAGATCGGCCGACGGTCCTTGTTGGTCCGGGCCTCCTTCTCCAGCCTCGGCAGCGCACGCTCCAGCGTCTGCATGTCGGCGAGGATCAGCTCGGTCTCGATGACCTCGATGTCCGATTTCGGGTCGACGCGGCCGTCGACGTGCACAACGTCGTCGTCGGCGAACACCCGCACGACCTGACAGATCGCGTCGCTTTCGCGGATGTTGGCGAGAAACTTGTTGCCCAACCCCGCGCCCTCGGAAGCGCCCTTCACGATGCCGGCGATGTCGACGAAGGTGACGGGCGCGGGCACGATCTTCTCCGAGCCGAACATCTTGGCCAGCTCGGTCAGCCGCTCGTCCGGGAGCGCCACCACGCCTTCGTTCGGCTCGATCGTCGCGAACGGGTAGTTGGCAGCCAGCACGTCGTTGCGTGTCAGCGCGTTGAACAGAGTCGACTTACCGACGTTCGGCAGTCCGACGATTCCCAGATTCAGGCCCACGGGGACCACAGTCTAGGCAATGTGGTCGCCACGCCACCGCGCGCTGGCGACGAGTAGTTGCTCAAGCCAGTAGGGTCGACGTGTGTCAGGACAGCGCACACGGTCGGCAGCGGCCGTCGACCACCGCTCCGCACACCCCAATATTGCAGGGATTCCGTGGTGGGGTGCGGTTCTGACCGCCGTTTTCGCAGCGGCGATCGGCTTCGCCTTCGACGCAGGCTCCGGCGGCGGACAACTCACTGCGGTGTTCGCCTCGCTCTACGTCCTCGGCTGTCTGACAGCGGTGCTGGCGGTCAGGCAGTCGGGTTTGTTCACGGCCGTGATCCAGCCTCCACTGGTGCTGTTCGTCACGGTGCCCGGCGCCTACTTCCTCATGCACAGCAGCGAGATCAAGGGATTGAAAGACATCCTGATCAACTGCGGCTACCCGCTGATCGAGCGCTTCCCGTTGATGTTCTTCACCTCGGCTGTGGTCCTGCTGATCGGCCTGGCTCGGTGGTACTTCGGTAAGGCGGGCCGCGCGGACGCCGCAGAACAGCCCGAGCGTGCGGCGCGGGATGCCGGACCCGGCCTGGCGGCCAAGCTGTCGGCGCTCTTCGGGGGGAAGTCCGACGACTCGGACGACGACGTACCGCAGCGGCGCGCCACGGACCGACACCGCCCCAGGCAGCCGAAACCCACACCGGGGCGGGCACGCGGCGAACGGGCCGCGAGGCGGACGCCTCCGAGGTCCCGGCATTCGCGTGCCCCCGAGACCGAGATCATCGAGCCGGTCGTCGACGACCGCCCACGTCGGCGCCGCGAACGGCTCAACGAGCCGCCCCCGTCCGAACCGCGCCGCCGTCCCCGTCCGCCGTCATCGCGGGAGCCGCGCGAGCGTGACTCGCGGGATCCGCTGCTGCCACGCGAACGCAGGGCGCGGTACGAGCGTGACGACCGCTTCGAAGGGCCACCGCGTGAGCGTCCTGCGCGGCGCAGCCGATACGACGACTACAACCCGCGGGACTCCCAGGACCTTTACGGGTCGTCCAGCTCGCACCATCCGATCTCTCGGGTGCGCTATCGCGGCGAGGACTCCGACGATCGGGCCGAGTACCGGGCCCGCAGGCGTGCCCCCCGCGAGGCGGACGCCGACCGCTGGGAATACGACATCTAACGGTTCGCCGAGACTGTAACTACGCAGGCCCCTACTCGCACTTTCCCTACCGGAATGCAGTTTCGGCGCGGCAGCGGTCAGGGCAGCGCCCGCAGGAACCTGCCCGCCGCATCCACCGCGGGTGTCGAACTTCCTGCGTCGCTGACGAAGACGGCAAGGGCGAGGTCGCCGCGGATGCCGACGAACCAGCCGTGGGCGTGCGTGACCCCGTCCTCGGCGAGGTACTCGGCCGTGCCGGTTTTGCCGAGCATGCCGGGGATGTCCTGCAGCTGGGTGGCCGTGCCATCGGTGATCGTCTCGCGCATCATGGCCTGCACCTGCTCGTCCACGGCCGCAGGTAGTGGGTCCGGCGCGCGGTCCGGGACGCCCGGTGCACCCTCGACGATGGTCGGCGCAGGTACCGAGCCGTGCGCCAGCGTCGCGGCGACGAGCGCCATCCCGAACGGTGACGCGGTGACCTTGCCTTGTCCGATGCCCTCTTCGACACGCAGCGCGGAGGTGTCGGCGACGGGCACCGAGCCGGTGACCGTGGTCATGCCGGGGGCGACGAAGTCGATGCCGAGTCCCAGCTGCGCGGCCGCCTTGGTCAGCGCGTCCGGTGGCAGGTTGACGGCGAGCCGGCCCATCGTCGTATTGCACGACCGCGCGAACGCCGTGTGCAGCGGAACGTCGCCCAGCTCGAAGTTGTCGTCGTTGGGGATCTGCCTGCCCTCGATGTTCTCGGTGCCCGGGCATCCGACAATGCTGTCGGGAGTGACCTGCCCGGCCTGCAGAGCCGCCGATACCGTCACCGTCTTGAACGTCGAACCCGGCGGGTAGAGACCGGTCAGCGCGATCGGTCCCTGCGCATCGGCGGGGGCGTTCTGCGCGACGGCGAGCACGTTGCCCGTCGACGGCTGGATCGCGACCATAGCGGCGGGCGTCGGAAGGGACGCGAGTGCCGATTCGCCCGCGAGCAGCATGCCGATGTCGAGAGTGCTGGCGATGTCGCCGACGGGCCCCGCGTCCTGACCGCCGACCCGCTGCGGGCCGGTGGCGGTTTCCGCGGTCACCGCCCAGCCGGCAGCCGCATCGCTGCGCTGCTGCCACACCTCGGACAGCCCTGCCAGCGTCGGCGACGTCAGTGCGCGGTCGGTGGCCAGCAGCCGGGTCTGCGGCCGCAAGGTGACGTTCGGCAGCGCCGACAGCCGCTCCTGGATCGGGGCGAGGTCCTCTTCGCGCAACGTGATCGCGGTGACCGGCTCGCCCGCGGCCAGCTCGCCGGCGAGCGACTCCGGCGTGATCGTCGGAGCCACCGAATTAAGCAGGGCCGCAACGGTATTCACGTCGACCCCGGGCGCGATGTCGACCAGGGTGACGATGTGCTGGGTGAGCAGTTCGGCGCCGGTCCGGTCCAGCACCCGGGCTGCGGGGATGGGGACGAGCGTGCTGAACGACAGCGGTCCTTTGTCGAGCCCGGGGGCGACGGTGGCGGGGTTCCACTGGATCTTCCAGTCGTCGCCCTGCTGGGTCGCCACTCCGTCGGCAGCGTAGCTCCATTCGATCTTCTTCTCGGGCCCGAACTTCCACGAGGCCGACACCGTGAAGGTCGCCCGATTCTCGTCGCGCTGCGAGCCGGTGACCGCGAACTGCACGTCCTTGCCCAGGCTGGCGTAGAGCGTATCCAGGGTGTCGGCGGCCGCGGTCTGGTCGGTGGTCAACGCGGCCGCGGCCTGTGCGTCGCCGCGGGTCAACGCCTCGGCGAAGCTTTGCACCGTGGACGTGAGGCGGTCCTCGGCGTCACTGCAGCCCGACACCAGGAGCAGCACCCCGAGCAGGACCATCGCGGTGCCGCGCCGCAGGAGAGTCACTGGCGAGCCGGGCGGATCTCTCGCGGCAGAGCGAACACGAGTGTCTCGTTCGCGGTGGTCACCGGCTGCACGGTTTCGTAGCCGTGATCGGCCAGGCGGTCGAGCACACCGCGCACCAGAATCTCCGGGACCGAGGCGCCGGAGGTGACGCCCACGGTCGTGACACCTTCGAGCCAGGCCGGATCGATGTCCTCGGCGTAGTCGACCAGGTACGCCGCGTCCGAACCCGCGTTCAGCGCGACCTCGACCAAACGCACCGAGTTCGACGAGTTCTTCGACCCTACGACAATCACCAGCTCGCACTCCGGCGCCATCGCCTTGACCGCGACCTGACGGTTCTGCGTGGCGTAGCAGATGTCGTCGCTGGGCGGATCCTGCAGCGTGGGGAACTTCTCCCGAAGCCGGCGCACCGTTTCCATCGTCTCGTCGACGCTCAGCGTCGTCTGGGACAACCAGATGACCTTGTCGGGGTCTCGCACCGTGACGTTCTCGACCGCATCCGGGTTGTCGACGACCTGGACGTGATCGGGAGCCTCACCTGCGGTGCCCACGACCTCCTCGTGCCCCTCGTGACCGACGAGCAGGATGTCGTAGTCGTCGCGGGCGAAGCGCTTGGCCTCGTTGTGCACTTTGGTCACCAGCGGGCACGTCGCGTCGATGGTCTTCAGATTGCGGGCCTTGGCCTCGACGTGCACGCTCGGCGCGACGCCGTGAGCGGAGAACACGACGATGGCGCCCTCGGGCACCTCGTCGGTCTGCTCGACAAAGACCGCCCCGGCCTTGGCCAGGGTGTCGACGACGTAGCGGTTGTGCACTATCTCGTGCCGCACGTAGACGGGAGCACCGTGCTGTTCGAGTGCGCGTTCCACGGTCTCGACAGCGCGGTCGACGCCTGCGCAGTACCCGCGCGGCTCGGCCAGCAGCACTCGTTTGCCGGTCGTCCTCTCAACGACCGAGCTCGCGGCGCCCGGAATCCCCATGTTGACAGTCGGCGGCATGACACCAGGGTACTTACCTGCCCCTCGAACCGCCCAGCCGTAGGCTGTGGCCATGTCAACGGCACCGTATGGGGTCCGCCTGCTCGTGGGCGCGGCAGTGACCGCCATCGAGGAGACCCGCAAGCTCCCCCAGACGATCCTCATGTACCCCATGACCATCGCCAGCCAGATCGCCCAGATGGTGATGAAGATGCAGCAGGACGTGGCCGAGCTGGTGATCAAGGGTGACGAGACGCTGGAGTCGATCTTCCCGCCCAAGGACGAGCAGCCCGAATGGGCCACGTTCGACGAGGATCTGACCGTCGCCGACGGTGCGGACAACAGCGGAGACGCCGACGTGGTCGAGCTGCCCGTACGCGACGGCGAACGCCTCACCGAAGGGCGATTCGCGCTGTTCAGCGGCGACGCGGAGCCCGCGAAGACGACCGAGTCGTCCGCGACGTCCGAGGTTTCCCAGGATGCCCCCGGGATCGTCGCCGAGATCGAATACGAGTCGTTGACGCTGGCGCAGTTGCGGGCACGTCTGACGTCCCTGCGCGTCCCCGAGCTGGAGGCGCTGCTCGCTTACGAGGAGTCGACGAAGGCGCGCGCCCCCTACCAGACGCTGCTGGCCAACAGGATCACCCGCGCATCGGCGAAGTGACCCCGGCCGACGGCGCTGCGCCGGGACAGACTGCGGACAACCCGTTCCCCGTCCGCGGGGTGGCCATCCGCGTCGCGGGATGGATCGACAAGCTCGGCGCCGTGTGGGTGGAGGGCCAGATCGCGCAGCTGACGCTGCGACCCAACTCCAACACCGCGTTCATCACTCTGCGTGACCCCGCCGCCGACATGTCGCTGTCGCTGACCTGTCCGCGCGACCTGGTCGCCAACGCGCCGGTCACGATGTCGGAGGGCACCCAGGTGATCGTCTACGGAAAACCCAGCTTCTACACCGGCCGCGGCACCTTCTCGTTGCGCGTCACCGAGATCAGAGCGGTCGGAATCGGTGAGCTGCTGGCTCGCATCGAGCGGCTGCGCAGACTGCTCGACGCGGAAGGCTTGTTCGACCCCCGCCTCAAGCGCTCGATTCCATTCCTGCCGAACGCGATCGGGCTCATCACCGGCCGGGCCTCTGCGGCCGAACACGACATCACCGCCGTCGCGTCGAGCCGGTGGCCCGCCGTGCGGTTCGCCGTCCGCAACACGGTGGTGCAGGGCCCGAACGCTGTGCCCCAGATCGTGGAAGCGCTGCGGGCACTCGACGCCGACCCGGAGGTCGACGTCATCGTGCTGGCCCGCGGCGGAGGCAGCGTCGAGGATCTGCTGCCGTTCTCCGACGAGACGCTGTGCAGGGAGATCGCCCGGTGCACGACGCCGGTGGTCAGCGCGATCGGTCACGAACCGGACAATCCGCTGTGCGATCTGGTCGCCGACCTGCGCGCCGCGACCCCGACCGATGCCGCGAAACGCATCGTGCCCGACACCGCGGCCGAGCAGGCCTTGATCACCGACCTGCGCCGGCGCAGCGCCCGTGCGCTGCGGAACTGGGTGAACCGGGAGGCGCACGTCGTCACCCAATTGCGCAGCAGGCCCGTGCTGGCCCGCCCGTTGTCGGCGATCGACGCCCGCGCCGATGAGATCAGGCGGGCGCGCACCGCTGCCCGACGCGACATCACACGTCTGATCGCCGCTGAATCCGACCGGATCGGCCACCTGTCGGCGCGGCTGAGCACGCTGGGGCCCGCGGCGACGCTGGCGCGGGGATATGCGGTTGTGCAGGCCGTTCCGGACTTCGGTGAGCCACACGTCGTGCAGTCCGTCGCGGATGCCTCATCCGGGACGCGGCTGCGCATTCGGGTCGCCGACGGCGTGGTCATGGCGACGAGTGAAGGTGAACGATGAAGCCCATTAGTGAATTGGGATACGAGGAAGCCCGCGACGAGCTCATCGATGTCGTCGAGCGCCTCGAACACGGCGGACTCGACCTGGATGCATCGCTCAAGCTGTGGGAACGAGGCGAAGAACTGGCTAAATGCTGCGAAAAGCACTTAGCTGGCGCACGCGAGCGGGTGGAGAAAGCGCTCGCCGCCGACGACGCCGAAAGCGATTGACCCGGCAAAGATACCCCAGCCTGGATCTCGAAATTGGAACACGTTTCAGTTAGTCTTCCGGGCATGGGTGATGCAACGCTGCGGACAGACCTCGGCCGGGTGCTGGTTACCGGAGGTTCAGGCTTCGTCGGGGCGAACCTCGTCACCGAACTCCTCGACCGGGGCCATCAGGTGCGCTCCTTCGACAGGGTGCCGTCGCCGCTGCCGGCGCACCCGCGCCTCGAGGAGTACCAGGGCGACATCACCAACGTCGACGACGTGGCGGCGGCTGTCGACGGTATCGACACCGTCATTCACACCGCGGCCATCATCGACCTGATGGGCGGCGCATCGGTCACCGAGGAGTACCGCCGCCGCAGCTTCGCCGTGAACGTCGACGGCACCAAGAACCTCGTGCATGCCGCACAGAAGGCCGGTACCAAACGGTTCGTCTACACCGCGTCCAACAGCGTCGTGATGGGCGGGCAGCCCATCGCCGGCGGCGACGAAACCCTGCCCTACACCGAACGTTTCAACGACCTCTACACCGAAACCAAAGTCGTCGCGGAGAAGTTCGTCCTCGGCCAGAACGGTGTGGCGGGGATGCTGACCTGTTCCGTCCGCCCCAGCGGCATCTGGGGCCGTGGCGATCAGACGATGTTCCGCAAAGTGTTCGAGAGCGTGCTCGCGGGGCACGTCAAGGTGCTGGTCGGCAGCAAGGACGTCAAGCTCGACAACTCCTACGTGCACAACCTGGTGCACGGTTTCATCCTCGCCGCCGAGCATCTCGTCGAGGGCGGGACGGCGCCGGGCCAGGCGTACTTCATCAATGACGGCGAGCCGATCAACATGTTCGAGTTCTCGCGGCCGGTGGTCGAAGCGTGCGGCGAGCCGTGGCCGACGTTCCGGGTACCCGGGCGGCTGGTCTGGTTCGTCATGACGATCTGGCAGTTCCTCCACTTCAAGTTCGGGTTGCCCAAGCCACTTCTGGAGCCCCTTGCGGTGGAACGCCTTTACCTCGACAACTACTTCTCCATCGCCAAGGCTGAGCGCGACCTCGGCTACCAGCCGCTTTTCACCACCGAGCAGGCGCTCAAACAGTGCACGCCCTACTACGTCGAGCTGTACCACCGGATGAAAACCGAGGCCGGACAACCTGCCGTGCACGCCGCCGCACCGGCCCCGCCGAAAGGCTGAGCCACCAGGTCGTCATCATTGGCGGTTGACGACCGAAGGGGGCACATGCCGGAATTCCACGTCGCCTACACCGGTGATGCGCAGATCCGCTACCTCGACTCGGGCGGTGACGACCGCGGCGCACCGGTCGTTTTCGTGCCGGGGTTCACCTGCGTCGCCGACGACTATCTCGAGATCCTCCCGTTCCTGGGTCGACGCGCGATCATCGTGGAGCTACGCGGGCACGGCCAAAGCAGCAGTCCCGCCACGGGTTACGACTCCGACGCGCTGGCCCGCGATGTCGGCGCCGTGATCGACACGGTTACCGACGGACCGGTGCACCTCATGACTTTCTCGCGCGGCACGCCGTATGCGTTGCTGTGGGCGCTCGCCCATCTCGAACGAGTCCTGTCGGTGTCCATCGGCGACTACGTGCCCGAGGAGATCGAACTGCCCGACGACGTCATCTACGGCCTTCTCGACGGGCGGTGGCGAGGTACACCCGTCAGCACGCGGGTTGACCGCCAGGCCGGGATCGCCACGCTGCGTTCGGCTCGCGCGCAGTCGCTTTGGGAACCGTTGGCGCGATGGCAGCCACCGCTGCTGGTGGTGCGCAGCCCGAGCACCCCGGTGGTCGGCAACGACGCCTGGGTTCGGTACCGGGCCCTGTTCCCGGCGGCCCGCATGCACGAATTCGCGGATTCGCCGCACGACATATTCCGTCCCGACCGTGGCCGCTATCCGCTCCTAGTCCGCGAGCACATCGACTCGGTGTGAGGGCGTGCAGAAGGAGGAGACCAGAGCAGGCACCGCATCCCCGGCCACGGGCCGGCCGAAATAGTAACCCTGAGCGACGTCACACCGCTTGTCACGCAACCAGTATGCGGTCGCAGCCTCTTCGACGCCCTCGGCCACCACGGTGATGTCCAGGTCGTGTGCGAGGTCGATGACCGCCGACACTACGGCGGCGGCGCGCGGATCCTCCGACACCGTCGCCACGAAGAACCGGTCCAGCTTCACCTCGTCGATCGGTAGGTCGCGCAGGTAGGACAGCGCCGAGTAACCACTACCGAAATCGTCGACCGCGACCCGGATCCCGCATCCCCGCAGATGTTGAAGGACATCGGTCACCGTCCCGAGGTCGTCGACGACCAGGTCCTCGGTGATCTCCACCGTCAACATGTCCGTCGCCAGTCCGCGCTGCTCGAGCGCTGCGAGCAATCGCCGAGGCAGCTGCGCATCGCGCAGCGTCGGCGCAAATAGGTTCACTGCCAAGGGCATTCGCACACCGCGCGCCATCCAGCCTGCCGCGGCGTCGAGCACTTTCTCGACCACCAGATCCGAAACCGGTCGCATCAGCCCGTGCTGACGAACCAGAGACATGAACGCGCCCGGGTACAGCAGCCCGAGCCGCGGATGAGGCCACCGCAGCAGGGCCTCGACACCGATCATGGCGCCGGTCCGCAGGGCAACTTTGGGCTGATACGCCATCTCCAGCTCCCCGGCGTCGATGGCCTGACGCAGCTCGCCGAGCAACTGCACCTTGGCTGCGCCTGCACCGGGCGTCCGATCGGGTTTGTCGGCAACCATTTCAACATCGGGAACGGGCTGCGTCATGTTCGCCTCGAAGGTGTGGACCCGCGACGAGCGCGACTTCTTCGCGGTGTACATCGCCAGATCGGCCCGTTTGACCAACGTCTGCGCTTCGACCGCCGGCTCGTCCGGCGAGGCCACCGCGACACCGATGCTGGCATGCATAAGAATCTGGTGCCCGTCCACCGCAAAAGGTTGGGCGAATGCTTCGGCCACTCGCTGTGCGATCAGATCCGATGCATCGGAGTCACCCTGGAGAAGCAGTGCGAATTCGTCACCACCGACTCGGGCGACGATGTCACCTTCGCGCACGCAGTCGACGATGCGGCGGCCGGCGCCGACAAGGAGGCTGTCGGCCACCGGGTGCCCCAAGCTGTCGTTCACCAGTTTGAAATCGTCGAGATCCAGCGAGACCACGGCGAGCCAGCGGTGGTCACGTGCTTGCCGCGTCAGCGCGTGCGCCAACCGGTCGTCAAACACCGTCCGGTTCGCCAGTCCGGTCAGCGGATCACGCAATGCCTGGTCGGCTGCCAGTGACAGCAGGTGGCGGTTCTCCCATGCGGCCACCGACAGCCGCAGGCATACGGCCATGGTGAGGAAGGGCACGATGATGCGTTCGACGCCGGACATGACGAGCAGCGGACCGACCGTGCCGGCGACCATGAAAGGCGCGTATGGCAACCACACAGACACGCCGGGGGGCACTGAAAAGGATCGCCGACGAGGCATCGCGGTGGAACGAGCCTGCTGTGCCGCTGCGGCGAGAAGGACAACGCCTGCACCCCATCCGATGTCCAGGATGCTGCCCGTGACGTACGTACCGTTGACCACGGCGTGGGCGAATCCGATATCCGCGACGGTCGTCAGCGCGAACGCGGCCACGACGAAGATCAGCACAGTCCGGTAGCGGGCGTCGGAACGCACCAGGACCGACACCGCAACCCCGAGGGCCACGATGTCGAGGGGCGCGTAGAGCATCGCGATCACCAGCGTGATCCGATCACCCTGATGGTCGGCGTAGATGTCCTGTAGCGCGATGATCCATGCGAGCAGAAAGGCAGACAGCGCAACGGTGACGCCGTCGAGCGCCACCCGCAGCGTCGAGTGCCGGGTCGAGCCCATGCCGTATCGGGCCATTGTCAGCATCGAGAACACCGCAAGTACGGTGAAGGTCAGGTAGAAGGCATCGGCCAGCGAGGGAAAGGGGCGTGGGTCCACCGCGCCCTCCCGTAGCAGGCAGACCAGGTCACCGGCGCTGTAGGCACACATCGCGCAAGCCATCAGAGTCCACGACCGGCGCGGACCCCCGGTGGAATGCCGGGCTGCCAGAGCCGCGCTGAACGTCGCGTAGCCGGACAGGCTCAGCGCGATGACGTTGACGAGGGTCCGCACCACCAGCCCGCCCGCATCGTCGGCGGCGATCAGGACTGCCAGCCCGACGACAAGTCCGATCGATATCCACACCCCGCGCCTCGGCAGAGGCCGCAACCGGCCGATACTCACGAAGCCCCCATGCACTGTCACCGTGCACTCGAACGGACGCCACGGGTTTGCTCACCATACGGCATTGCTGACGTCGCTTCACCCACTTCAGCGGGCCCCTGCGTCGATCCGCAAGGAGTGACGCGTTTACCGAGGATTCCCCCGCAGAACCTTTACGCCGCGGTCTGGCGAGTTCGAAGTACGCAACTTGTGCATTCCGCGTACTCGAAGGCATCACCCCAACGTTGCTCGCCGGGCCGCCCAGGATGGCCTACTCGTCGAGCGGTAGCTGGAGGCACAGGCCTCGACATGCGATCCGAAGATTTGCCAGAAAGGCCGGCGATGCCGGCCGCGCCTGGGCGAGATCTCAACGGAGAGCAAGCGATTGCTTAATCCTTGGCGCTTTCAACCTCTCTGCACCCGCCACGGTCCTAGGGTGAACCCCATCGATGGTGAAGGAGCCGTAATGCCGAACGGTAAGCCGAACATCCTGGTCATCTGGGGCGACGACATCGGCATCAGCAATTTGAGTTGTTACAGCGACGGCCTGATGGGCTACCGCACCCCCAATATCGACCGCATCGCCAATGAAGGCATGCGCTTCACCGACTCCTACGGCGAACAAAGTTGCACTGCGGGCCGCGCCGCGTTCATCAGCGGCCAAAGCGTGTACCGCACCGGAATGAGCAAAGTGGGTGTGCCCGGTGCCGATATGGGCTGGGCCGCCGAGGATCCCACCATCGCCGAACTCCTCAAGCCGCTCGGCTACGCCACCGGCCAATTCGGCAAGAACCACTTCGGTGATCTGAACAAGTACCTGCCCACGGTGCACGGCTTCGACGAGTTCTACGGCAACCTCTATCACCTCAACGCCGAGGAGGAGCCGGAGAACTTCGACTACCCGCACGAAGACCGGTACCCGAGGCTGTACAACCTGGCGAAGCCGCGAGGGGTGTTGAAGTGCAAGGCCCTCGACACGGTGTCCTCCGAACCGGACGACCCGAAATTCGGACCTGTCGGCAAGCAGACGATCGAGGACACCGGACCGCTGAACACCAAGCGGATGGAGACCATCGACGACGACATCGCTGACGCCACTGTCGAGTACATCCAGCGCCAGCACGCCGCGGGAAACCCGTTCTTCGTCTGGTGCAATTTCACCCACATGCACCTCTACACCCACACCAAGCCGGAGAGCCGCGGCCAGGCCGGGCTGTGGCAGTCGCCCTACCACGACACGATGATCGACCATGACAAGAACGTGGGCACCGTCCTCGATGTGCTCGACGAACTCGGCATCGCCGAGGACACGATCGTCATCTACTCGACAGACAACGGGCCCCACCGCAACACGTGGCCCGACGGTGGCACCACGCCGTTCCGCAGCGAGAAGAACACCAACTGGGAGGGTGCCTTCCGGGTGCCTGAGCTGATCCGCTGGCCCGGCAGGATCGAAGCGGGCAGCGTCTCCAACGAAATCGTCCAGCACCACGACTGGTTGCCGACTCTGCTTGCCGCAGCTGGTGATCCGGATATCGCCGACAAGCTCAAGTCAGGGCATGCCATCGGCGACACCACGTACAAGGTGCACATCGACGGGTACAACTTGCTGCCCTACCTGACCGGTGAGGTGCAAGCGAGCCCACGGCGCGGGTTCTTCTACTTCTCCGACGACGGCGATCTGGTGGCCCTGCGGTTCGAGAACTGGAAGATCGTCTTCCAGGAGCAACGCGCCAAGGGGACGCTGCAGGTGTGGGCCGAACCGTTCACCCCGCTGCGGGTGCCGAAGCTGTTCAACTTGCGCACCGACCCGTACGAGTTCGCCGACATCACCTCCAACACCTATTACGAATGGTTCCTGCGGCACGACTTCTTCGTGTTCTACGCCACGGCCATGGCGACCAAATTCCTCGAGACGTTCCAGGAATTCCCGCCGCGGCACCCACCCGCGAGCTTCAGCGTCGATCAGGCCGTCGAAAAACTGCACGAGTTCCTCGCACAGGATTAGGGTCGGTCACACACTTCGGCACCGACAATTCGAGAAGGGGATTGCCATGCCAAACGGAAAGCCGAACATTCTCGTCATCTGGGGCGATGACATCGGCATCTGGAACCTGAGTTGCTACAGCCGAGGGATGATGGGATACGCCACCCCCAACATCGACAGAATCGCCAACGAAGGGGTGCTGTTCACCGACAGTTACGGCGAGCAGAGCTGCACCGCCGGCCGGTCGTCGTTCATCACCGGCCAGAGCGTCTATCGCACCGGGCTGAGCAAGGTCGGCATGCCCGGCTTCGACGTCGGCCTCCAGAAGGAAGACCCGACCATTGCCGAGCTGCTCAAGCCACTGGGTTACGCCACCGGGCAATTCGGCAAGAACCACCTCGGCGACCTGAACAAGCATCTGCCGACCGCACATGGCTTCGATGAGTTCTTCGGCAATCTGTATCACCTCAACGCCGAGGAGGAACCCGAGCACGAGGACTACCCCACACCCGAAGAGGCGCCGGCCCTCTACAACGCTCTGCTACCGCGTGGCGTGATTCACTCGTGGGCCACCGAGGAGGAGTCCACCGAGGTCGACCCCAGGTACGGCCCGGTCGGCAGACAACGCATCGAGGACACCGGGCCGCTGACCAAGAAGCGCATGGAGACCATCGACGACGAGACCACCTCGGCGTGCGTCGATTTCATCCAGCGCCAGCATGATGCGGACACACCGTTTTTCGTGTGGATGAACACCACGCACATGCATTTCCGGACGCACACCAAGCCGGAAAGCCGGGGGCAGGCCGGTCGCTGGCAGTCCGCCTACCACGACACGATGGTCGATCACGACGGCCATGTGGGCCGGCTGCTGGATCTGCTCGACGAGTTGGGCATCGCCGAGGACACCCTTGTCGTCTATTCCACCGACAACGGCCCGCATGCCAACAGCTGGCCGGATGGTGCCACCACACCGTTCCGCAGCGAGAAGGCCACCAACTGGGAAGGCGCGTTCCGGATCCCGGAGATGATTCGCTGGCCGGGCAAGATCAAACCCGGCGTGATCTCCAACGATATTGTGCAACACCATGATTGGTTGCCCACATTTCTAGCTGCCGCGGGCGATCCCGACATCGTGGACAAGCTCAAAGCCGGCTACACGGTCGGTGACATGACCTACAAGGTCCACATCGACGGGTACAACCTGCTGCCCTATCTGACCGGCGAGGTCGACAAGTGCCCGAGGCAGGGTTTGATCTACTTCTCCGACGACGGCGACGTGCTCGGCATCCGGTTCGACAACTGGAAGGTCGTCTTCATGGAGCAGCGCTGCCCGGGCACCCTGCAGGTGTGGTTCGAACCGTTCACCCGATTGCGCGCGCCAAAGCTGTTCAATCTGCGCACCGACCCCTTCGAGCGTGCCGACATCACGTCGAACACCTACTGGGACTGGATGATCGAGCGGATTTTCCTGATGTTCTATGCCACCGCGCTGGTGAGGAGATTCCTGGAGACATTCAAGGAATTTCCTCCGCGGCAGGAACCCGCGTCGTTCACGATCGACGAGGCGGTCGCAGAGCTGGAGCGGTTCCTCGGCTCGACTGCCGGGTAACAGTGGCCGCGCTCGACACCTGGCACGACGGTGCGACGAAGGCGGCGATCGTCGACTTCGTCGAACATGCCGTCACGGAGATCTCACCCGAGGACCGGGTCGCCGTCTTCGACAATGACGGCACCCTGTGGGTCGAGAAGCCTGCGTACATCCAGCTCGACTTCCTCGTCCGAAGGCTCGCCGAGCAGGCAGCGGCCGACCCGTCGTTGCGCAGCAATCCAGCCTACGCAGCGGCCGCGTCCGGCGACCTCGCCTGGTTCGGCAACGCCGTCACCCAGCACTACAACGGCGACGACTCGTCGCTCAAAACCCTTGTCGGAGCCATACTCTCGGCCTATGCAGGGCTGAAGGTCGAGGAGCATGCCGACCGGGTCAAGGCGTTCTTCGACTCTGCCACACACCCCACATTGAAGCGGCCCTACCTGGCATGCGGGTACACCCCGATGATCGAGCTGCTCCGGTATCTGGAGGCCAACGGGTTCACCAACTACGTCGTCTCGGGCGGTGGCCGCGACTTCATGCGGCCCGTCACCAGGTCAATCTACGGAGTTCCGCCCGAACGGGTGGTGGGCAGCTCCGTCGGCCTCGACTTCGTCGACGGTCATCTGGTGACGACGAACCGGCCCGAGTTCCTCGACGACGGTCCCGTCAAGCCGGTGCGCATCTGGGGCCGGACAGGCCGACGACCCATCTTTGCCGCCGGAAACTCCAACGGCGACATCGAGATGCTGCAGTTCACCGTCGCGGGTCCCGGGCCGGCGCTGGCCCTGCTCGTTCGCCACGACGATGCGGAGCGCGAATTCGGCTACACCGCAGGCGCGGAGAGGGCCCTCGAGCTGGCGGACGCCCATGGCTGGACGGTGGCCAGTATGCGTGACGACTGGACGCGGATCTTTGACT
Source organism: Mycolicibacterium iranicum (assembly GCF_001650495.1). Classification (GTDB taxonomy): domain Bacteria; phylum Actinomycetota; class Actinomycetes; order Mycobacteriales; family Mycobacteriaceae; genus Mycobacterium; species Mycobacterium iranicum_A. The sequence continues at coordinate 165,177 of NZ_LWCS01000003.1, forward strand.
GAGTCCGCCGGCCTCGTGTGGATACCGCCGCAGACCGCGTTGCTCGGGTCTGACGCACACTATCCCGAGGAGGGTCCGGCGCACAGCGTCGACGTGGACGGCTTCTGGATGCAGCCCACTCAGGTCACCAACTCCGAGTTCGCCGAGTTCGTCTCGGCCACCAACTATGTCACCGTCGCAGAGCGGCCGGTCAATCCCGACGACTACCCGGGTGCACCGAAGGAGAATCTGCAGCCGGGGTCGATGGTGTTCACCAGGACCTCCGGACCCGTCGACCTGCGTCACCTGAGCCTGTGGTGGACGTGGACGCCCGGCGCGAACTGGCGACACCCGGTCGGACCGTCGTCGTCGATCGAGAAGCGGGCCGACCATCCCGTCGTGCATGTCGCCTACGAAGATGCCGCAGCCTATGCCGATTGGGCGGCAATGCAATTGCCGACCGAGGCGGAGTGGGAGACCGCTGCGCGCGGGGGCCTGTCCGGCGCGATTTACACCTGGGGCGACGAGCCGGAACAGCCTGCGCGGCCGATGGCGAACTACTGGCACGGTGAGTTCCCGTGGCGGCCCGACCGCGGTTACGGCCGCACTCGTCCAGTCGGAAGTTTTCCGCCGAACGGATACGGGTTGTTCGACATGGCGGGCAACGTCTGGGAGTGGACCAGCGACTGGTACACCGACACCCGGGACGCGGCGTCCTGCTGCGAAGCCGAGAGCTACGATCCGCGCCAGCCTCAGTTCGCGGTGCCCAGACGAGTGGTCAAAGGGGGCTCGTTTCTGTGCGCCGACAATTACTGTCTGCGCTATCGTCCCGCGGCGCGCCGTCCGCAACCCGTCGACACAGGGATGAGCCACATCGGTTTTCGTTGCGTCAAGCGCTGATGGTTCAGCCGAGTCCCATCGGCTCGGTGAGGTTCCTCGAAATACGCACCAGTGCCGGCAATTCCGACTCGTCCATGGGCCGCCCGAAGTAGTAGCCCTGCCCGATGTCGCATCCTGTGTCGCGGAGCCAGGTTGCCGTCTCGGCCTCCTCGACCCCTTCGGCGACCACCGTGATCTGCAGGTCGTGAGCGAGTTCGATCACCGCACGCACCACCGCGGCGGCGCGGCCGTCACGGTGCACGGGCGCGATGAAGTGTCGGTCCAGCTTGATCTCGTCGATCGGAAGATCCCGTAGGTAGGACAGCGCGGAATAGCCACTGCCGAAATCGTCGATGGCCACTTGTATCCCGCGATCTCGCAGCTGGCGCAGCACCTCGGTCACCGCGCCGACATCGTTGAGCACGAGATCTTCGGTGATCTCGACCGTCAGGAGGTCAGTGGGCAGATCGCGGCGCGCGAGCGCGCGACACAAATTGGCAGGCAACTGCATGTCGCGGAAGAACGGCGCAAACAGGTTGACCGCGACCGGGATCCGCGTTCCCGAGGAGTGCCACCGGGCTGCGTCGTCGAGCACCTTGTCGAGGACGAGATTGGTGACGGGACGCATCAGTCCGTGCTGCCGGACAAGCGACATGAAGGAACCGGGCAACAGCAATCCCTGCTGTGGATGCGGCCATCGCAGAAGGGCTTCCACGCCGACGATGTGACCGGTGCGCAGGCACACCTTGGGTTGATAGGCAATGGTGAGGTCGCCGTGGTCGATGGCCTTGCGCAACTCGCCGAGCAACTGCACCTTGGCCGCGCCGGCAACGCCGGGCAATTGTTCGACCTCGCCGGTGATTTCGGACGGGTGGTGCGCGTGCACTGCCATGTCGGCGTCATAGGTGTGCACTCGCGACGAACGTGACTTCTTCGCCGTGTACATGGCCATGTCGGCGCGCTTGATCAGCGTCTGTGCATCGACGTCCGCCTCGTCCGGCGGTGCCACCGCCACGCCGACGCTCGGTCGCATCAGGATCTGGTGACCGTCGACGACGAACGGGTCGTTGAAACGTTCGACGACGCGCTGGGCGACCAGATGCGCGTCGTCGACCTCACCTTCGAGAAGCAGCGCGAATTCGTCGCCGCCGATGCGGGCCACCGTGTCACCGGGCCGGACGCACTCGTGAATCCGGTTCCCGGCCTGGACGAGGAGGCCGTCTGCGGCCGGATGCCCGAGACTGTCGTTGACCAGTTTGAAGTCGTCGAGATCCAGTGACACGACTGTCACGCAGCGACGCTCACGCGAGTGCAGCATCAACGCATGTTCCAACCGGTCGTTGAACAGCGTCCGATTCGCCAAACCCGTCAACGGATCTCGCAGAGCCTCGCTGGCCGCGTGCGACAGCAGCCGCCGGTTCTCCCATGCCGCCACCGCCTGCCGCAGGCATACGGCGACGACAACGACGGGCACCACAACTTTCTCGACTCCGGACATGATCATCATCGGCCCCACCGTCCCGGCGAGCAGCAGGGGGATGTAAGGCAGCCACAGCGATGCGTTCGACGGCACCATCAATGAGCGAGGACGCGGCTGCGGCGCGATGCGGCTCGACAGGGCAGCGGCCGCGAACAGGCAGAGTGCGACCACCCAACCGATGTCGATGAAACTGCCTGCGGCGTACCGGTCGGCGGCCACGAGGTAGGCGAACGCGACATCGCTCGCAGTCGTGACAGCGAGAGCGATGGCCAACAGCGCCAGCACGGATCGCTGACCGCGGGCAGCGCGGGCAAGCACGGCAACGGCCACCGCGAGTGCCACCATGTCGGCAACGGGATAAAGCAGCGCCAGAACCAGGTCCAGCTTGTCATCGCGATAGGTGTCGTAGACGCGGTTGAGGGCGAAAATCCACGCCAGCAGAAATACGCAGAGCGCGACCGTGATCCCGTCGAGGGCGATGCGCAGCTGCGCCTGCCGCCTCGGACCGCTCTCGAAGGAGCCCAGACTCAGGATCGCGTAGACCGCGAGAGCGATGAACAGGAAGTAGAAGAAGTCCGCGGGTGAGGGATAGGGCGATATGTGCAGCACGTAATCGCACACCAACCAGATCAGATCACCGATGGCCCACGCGGCGAGGGCGCCCGCCATCGCGTTCCACGCCGTGCGTCGTCGTCCTTCGGCGGACCTCGCGGCGCGCACTGCACACACCGTCACATACGTGGACAGCCCGACGGTCGCGAATTCATAGGCAACGTGGACCGTCTCGCTGACACGACCGAACGCGAGCAGCACGGCAAATCCGACCGTCAGTCCGACCGGTACCGCTGCCGACGGCCTCGTCAGAAGCCGGAAACCGCGTTCGTCCACGGCGCGCTCCCATGCCCTACCACTGCATTCCTGGCAATTGACGCTATCCGAATACCGATCGGCGATCTCGATTTTGGCCATCCTGCACCGGCGAGCTGAGGAGTTATCGGCCGCAACCGGTCGGTATGGCTAACGCACCCACCTCAGAGAGCCCGACGCAATCCGGAGCTCAGGCGGTTTCTGCCGCTTTCTTGATCGCCGCGAGCGTCGCGGGGATGCCGTCGCGCGCCGCGTCGCTGCGCTTGGCGATCTCGGCGTCGGCGGCGTCCCCGAAGCGCTCCTCGAAACCCTCGATGCCTTTGGCGAGGAACTCCCACGACTCGGTGAGACGGGTGCCCGCACCTTCGGGCTCGAATGTGTAGCCCCAGTACACCCAGCCGTTGTTGACCTCCCAGGCGAACTTGCGGCCGGGATCGGCGGCCACGACCTGGCTGCGCGTCTCCCACGTCCGCTCCGGGAGCTCGTTGCGGCCGGTGAACCAGGCGCCCACTTCGGGACCCTGGCCCTCGTCCCACCAGCAGGCCTTACAGATCGGACTCCACTCCCCCATCCGGGTCACGTCCGACACCATGGCGTACAACTCGTCCGGCGCAACAGCCACCGAGATCGACTCTGATCGCTTCAAATCGGTCACGGCATCGAGTCTGCCATCAGCTATTGCGTTTTCAGCGACCGAGTGTGAGGTTGGAACGCGTTCCAGTCCCCAGTCGAGAGGCCAACCGGATGACCAACAGTAGCGATCGCGTCGCCAGGGAGGCCGTGATCATCGGCGGTGCATCCGGCATCGGATGGGCCACAGCCCGGGCCCTGGCGGCGGAAGGCTGCCGCGTCACGATCGCCGACCGCAACGCCGATGGTGCCAGGGACCGCGCATCGGAGCTGGGGGCCGCGCACGCGACCGTCGACGTCACCGACGAAGACTCGGTCCAGCGACTGTTCGACGGCATCGGCCCCCTCGATATCGCGGTCAACTGCGCGGGGTTCAGCACCGTCGGCCTGATCACCGACATGGCCGCCCAGGACTTCCGCGCCGTCATCGACGTATGCCTCAACGGTGCCTTCATCGTCGCCAAACACGCCGGAAGACATCTGCGGGAAGGAGGTTCGATGATCCAGATCAGCTCGCTCAACGGCAGACAGCCCGCAGCAGGCATGAGCGCCTACTGCGCCGCCAAAGCGGGGCTGTCAATGCTGACCCAGGTGGCCGCACTCGAGATGGGCCCGCGCGGCATCCGGGTCAACGCGGTGGCACCGGGTTTCGTCCACACCCCGCTGACCGCGGCCGCCGCGTCGGTGCCCGGTGTCGTGGAGGACTACGTTGACAACACCGCCCTCGGACGCGCCGGCACGCCCGAGGACATCGCCAATGCCGTTGTGTACCTGTGCTCCCCAGGATCGTCATGGCTGACCGGTGAGGTACTCGACATCAACGGAGGAGCCCATCTCAAGCGCTACCCCGACGTCATGGGCCACGTCACGCGCCTGATGGAGCAGTCCTCGTGAGCTTCGCCGGAAAGCAGGCGATCGTCACCGGCGGCGGCTCCGGAATCGGCGCAGCGCTGTGCCGATCCCTCGACCTCGCGGGCGCCGACGTGGTGTGCACCGACGTCGATCACGATGCCGCCGGCCGCACGGTGTCGACGCTGAGCTCCCGCGCCCGTGCCGCGCGCCTCGACGTCACCGACGCCGCGGCGGTGCAGGCGGCCGTCGACGACGTCGTCTCGCGAACGGGGCGGCTGGATCTGATGTTCAACAACGCGGGGATCGTGTGGGGTGGAGACACCGAGCTGCTCACCCTCGACCAGTGGAACTCGATCATCGACATCAACGTGCGCGGCGTCGTGCACGGAGTCGCGGCCGCGTACCCGCAGATGCTCCGTCAGGGCCACGGTCACATCATCAACACCGCATCGATGGCCGGGCTCACCGCCGCGGGGCAGGTCACGAGTTACGTGGCGACCAAACACGCAGTGGTGGGTCTGTCGATGGCGCTGCGCTCGGAGGCGGTGCCCCGCGGCGTCGGGGTGCTGGTGGTCTGTCCCGCCGCGGTCGAGACGCCGATCCTGGACAAGGGCGCCGTGGGCGGTTTCGTCGGCCGTGACTACTTCCTGCAGGCCCAGGGCGGCAAGCCCTATGACGCCGACCGACTCGCCCGCGACACCCTGCAAGCGATCGAACGCAACAAGGCGATCCTGGTCAAACCGACTGTGGCCCACGCCCAGTGGTGGATGGCGCGACTGGCACCGGGCCTGATGAACCGCATGGCCATGAAGTTCGTCGCGGGACAGCGGACGCGGCAGCACGATCGATCACCGTCGGAGATCGCCGGGTCGGGTTAATGTTGCGACGGCCCCTCGAGGGTGCAGGTGAACGCGGGGGTCGGGAGGGCACGCATGAAGGACGACTTCAGCCTCACCCAGAAGCGAGCGCTGGCGATCCTGACAGTGATCGCGCTCGGGTTCGGCGCGTACTTTTTGCGCGGCTACATCCTGCTGATCGCGATCGCGGCGGTGCTCGCCTACCTGTTCAAACCGCTCTACCAACGGCTGCGCACGAAGATGAACGTCGGCCTGGCGGCCACGCTGACGTTGTTCGCGGCCATCGCGACGGTGGCGCTGCCGCTGGCCGGTGTCGTGTTCCTGGCCTTCCTCCAGATCTCGCAGGCCGTGACCAGCATCGGCCACTGGGTCGAGCAGACCGACTTCACCGCCCTGGCGCAGCGGCTGCTCGATTCGGCCAACGAGCTGTTGGCACGCATCCCGTTCATCAACGTCACGCTCACACCGGATTCGGTGCGCGAGGCGGCCACCAAGGTCGGGCAGAACGCCGGCGAGTTCGCCTTGACCGTGGCCCGCGACTCAGTGGGCGGACTCGTGGCGACGCTCACGGCCGCGGTCGTCTTCCTCTACGTCTTCCTGGCCCTGCTCACCAATGGCGACAAGGTCGTCGGCCTGTTCCGGGATCTGAACCCGTTGGGGGAAAAGGTTTCCGACATCTACCTCGCCAAGGTGGGTGCTATGGTGTCGGCGACGGTCAAGGGCCAGTTCATCATCGCCGTCTGCCAAGGCACCCTGGGCGCCATCTCGATCTACATCGCCGGGTTCCACGACGGCTTCTTCATGTTCCTGATCTTCCTGACTGCACTGTCTTTCATCCCGCTGGGCAGCGGCATCGTCACCATCCCGGTCGGCATCCTGATGGCGGTGTTCGGCAACGTCGCCGGCGGAATCTTCGTCATCGTGTTCCATGTCGTCGTCGTCACGAGCGTCGACAATCTACTGCGCCCGTTCCTGGTGCCCAAGAGCGCCCATCTTCATCCCGCGCTGATGCTGCTCGCCGTGTTCGCGGGCTTGCAGATGTTCGGGTTCTGGGGCATCGTCCTGGGCCCCGTGCTGATGATCGTGATCGTCACGACGATCAGCGTGTACCTGGTCGTCTACAAGGACGCATCGGCAGATTCGTTGACCGGCACGAGCGCCGACCCGGCGGAGGACCAAGCGGAGCGTCAGGTGCCGTGGTGGCGCCGGATTCTGCCCGGCAAGCCGAGACTCAAGCCGGCGGCGGAACCGGAGACAGAAGACGACCCCGAACCGGCTCCTGCGTGATCAGAGCAGCCGCCCTGATCAGCCCAAGCGCTCTTTGAGGAACGCGACGACGCGTTTGCGCGCCTCGTACGCCGGGTGACCGTCGACTTCGCGAACCTCAAGCGTCAGCACCGAGTGCGCCATTTTGCCGAACGCATGCTCGTTGCCCTTCTTCGAGTTGATCTCGATCACCTCGAACGCGTCACCGAGCCGATTCTTCAGCGTCTTGAACCTCGCGCCGGGAGCCAGCGGGTCCTCGCTGAAGCGCAGACCCAACGCGCACAGCCCGTCGTCGGCGACGCGCTTTTCGACTATTCTGAGCTCGGCTTCCGACAGACCCGGGTCGGCACGATGCTTGGCGGTCAACCCGATGGGTAGCGACGGCTGGCTCAGCACCGGCGCCAGCACGCTGTCGTCCACCGCGGCCGCCAAAGCGAAACCGCCGCTCCAGCATTCGCCGATCACCCCGACACCCTTGCCCGGCGTCTGCTCGTTGAGATCCCTGGCCAGGGCTCGCAGATAGTGGGCGATCGGCCGGTCGGCGTTGGTGGCAAAAGCCGCGAATTCCTTTGCCACGCAGCCACGCAACATCACCGGAACGGCACCCGGCCGGACCCCCGGTGCGCCCGGCGTGCCGTAGAGAGAGGGTGCGGCCACCGTGAAGCCGTTGTCCACCAGATGATTTCCCAGGGCAAGGACTCCCGGGTGCAGGCCGGGCATCTCCGGGATGAGGACCACCCCGGGACCCTCGCCTTTGCGGTAGACGTCGTAGGTGAACCCGGCCGCGGAGAACGGCGCCGCCGTCCATCCGGTGAGATCGGCTTCCGGAGCCTTCAGGCCGGCATAGCGGTCGGTCATGGCGTCCTCCGGGCTAGGTGAGCGTCAGCGGCGCCTGGGACTGGGTCGCCGCAGCCAGCGTACGGTACTCATCCGTACCCGCGGCGCCACTCACCGCAAGTTGTGCAGGTCCTGTCGGGCCGCGGATTTCCGTCGTCCACACTGGCTCACTCGGTTTGCCGTCACGCTCCCCGCCCTCGTAGACCACCCAGCTGACGCCGTCGACGTCCTGTGTGCCCGTCGGCACCAGATCCGGGCTGAACGATGCGACGAGCTTGTCCTCGTCGGCGTTGCTCTGGGTGATGCTCACGTACATGCCACTGGGCGCCAGGTACCCCACGACGGAGCCGACGGCGCGCACGGGCTGCCCCGTCACCGGATCCCGGCGGCCATCCTCGATCCCCATGCGGCTTCCCGAGTTGGCGGCCCAGCCTTCGGGCAGCTGCGGCACACGGATCGGGATGTTCAACGCGTCAGCGTCGGCCTGCAGCGCGGCGGGTGCGTCGTAGTCGGGCGCGGGCCCCGGGCCGGGACCCGTCGGTGCGAACGAACACATTCCGAGCAGCCCGGCGAGCACCACACACGCAAGCACCAGCGGCGCCATGGACCAGAACATGTCGCGGCCGTCCTGCAGAAGCCGCGACTTGGCCACCTTCGGCGCCGGCGTCGCATAGCCCTCAGCGGGGGCTACGACATGGTCCTGGCCTGCGTTGTCAGGTTCGCGCCCCGGGTCACCGGGGACACCGTGGCCCGGCTCGGGCGGCGTCGTCATGACAGCCAGTATCCCAGCTCCCAATTGCGGGACCGCTAATGGGAGAATCTCGCCCATGACGTCTCCTGATGCTCTTCGCTCGAGCGGCTCATCCTCCGATGCTCTTCGCGCAAGCGGCTCATCGGCGTCGCGGCGTGAAGCCCCCGACCGAAATCTCGCCCTTGAGCTCGTGCGGGTCACGGAAGCGGGAGCCATGGCGGCGGGACGCTGGGTAGGCCGCGGCGACAAGGAGGGCGGCGACGGCGCGGCCGTCGACGCAATGCGCGAACTGGTCAACTCTGTGTCCATGCGCGGCGTCGTCGTCATCGGCGAGGGCGAGAAGGACAACGCGCCGATGCTTTACAACGGCGAAGAGGTCGGCAACGGCGACGGACCGGAGTGCGACTTCGCCGTCGACCCGGTCGACGGCACCACGCTGATGAGCAAGGGCATGCCGAACGCCATCTCGGTGCTGGCGGTCGCCGAGCGCGGCGCGATGTTCGATCCGTCGGCGGTGTTCTACATGCACAAGATCGCAGTCGGCCCGGACGCCGCCGAGGTGATCGACATCAACGCCCCGATCGCCGAGAACATCAAGGCTGTGGCCGCCGTGAAGAAGTCCAGCGTCCGCGACCTCACCGTCTGCATCCTCGACCGCCCCCGCCATCAGAAGCTGATGGCCGAGGTCCGCGAGGCCGGCGCCCGTATCCGCCTGATCTCCGACGGCGATGTCGCCGGCGCCATCGCCGCATGCCGACCCGGATCCGGCACCGACCTGCTCGTCGGTATCGGCGGCACCCCCGAAGGCATCATCGCCGCCGCGGCGATCCGCTGTATGGGCGGCGCGATCCAGGCCAAGCTGGCCCCGACCGACGACGAGGAACGCCAGAAGGCCATCGACCGCGGCCACGACCTGAACCGGGTGCTGACCACCGAGGACCTGGTGTCGGGCGAGAACGTCTTCTTCTGCGCCACCGGCGTCACCGACGGCGACCTGCTCAAGGGCGTGCAGTACTACGGCGGCGGCTGCACCACCCAGTCGATCGTGATGAGGTCGAAATCGGGGACGGTCCGCATGATCGAGGCCTATCACCGGCTGGCCAAGCTCAACGAGTACTCCGCCGTCGACTTCACCGGCGACAAGACAGCCGCCCACCCCTTGCCGTAAGTCCGCCCGAAACCCACACACGAACAGGGAGCCAATGACTGCCGACAAAGCCGTCGACACCACCGAGTACCGGATCGAGCACGACACCATGGGCGAGGTCCGGGTGCCCAAGGACGCGCTGTGGCGCGCCCAGACGCAGCGCGCGGTGGAGAACTTCCCCATCTCGTTCCGGCCTTTGGAGCGCACCCAGATCCGCGCGCTAGGCCTCCTCAAGGGCGCCTGCGCGCAGGTGAACAAGGATCTCGGCCTGCTGTCCGCCGACAAGGCGGACGCCATCATCGCGGCCGCGGCCGAGATCGCCGACGGAAAGCACGACGACCAGTTCCCGATCGACGTCTTCCAGACCGGCTCGGGCACCAGCTCCAACATGAATGCCAACGAGGTGATCGCAAGTATTGCCGCCAGCTTCGATCCCCCCGTGACGGTGCACCCGAACGACGACGTGAACATGTCTCAGAGCTCCAACGACACCTTCCCGACCGCGACGCACATCGCGGCCACCGAAGCCGCTGTGCGGCATCTGATCCCGGCGCTTGAGGTGCTGCACGAGTCGCTCCAGGTCAAGGCGCGCCAGTGGAAGACGACGGTGAAGTCAGGCCGCACGCACCTGATGGACGCGGTCCCCGTCACGCTCGGACAGGAGTTCGGCGGTTACGCGCGCCAGATCCAGGCCGGCATAGAGAGAGTCCGCGCGGTGCTCCCCCGGCTGGGCGAGCTTGCGATCGGCGGCACCGCCGTCGGAACCGGGCTGAACGCACCCGACGGATTCGGCGACAAAGTCGTCGAGGTGCTCCGGTCGCAGACGGGCATCGAAGAGCTGCGCCCGTGCGTCGACCACTTCGAGGCGCAAGCCGCGCGCGACGGCCTGGTCGAGGCGTCGGGTGCACTGAAAACCATCGCGGTCTCACTGACCAAGATCGCCAACGACATCCGCTGGATGGGGTCGGGCCCGCTGACCGGCCTCGGCGAGCTCCAGCTGCCGGACCTGCAGCCCGGCAGCTCGATCATGCCCGGCAAGGTCAATCCGGTGCTGCCCGAAGCAGTTACGCAGGTCGCAGCGCAGGTCATCGGTAACGACGCCGCCGTCGCCGTCGGCGGGCTCTCCGGTGCCTTCGAATTGAACGTCTATATCCCGATGATGGCGCGCAACATCCTCGAGTCGTTCGAGCTGCTGTCGAACGTGTCGAAGTTGTTCGCCACCAAGTGCATCGACGGGTTGGTCGCCAACGACGAGCGCTTGCGCGAGCTTGCGGAATCGTCACCGTCGATCGTGACCCCGCTGAATTCGGCGATCGGTTACGAGGAGGCCGCCAAGGTCGCCAAGCAGGCACTCAAGGAGAAGAAGACGATCCGGCAGACGGTCATCGATCGCGGCCTGATCGGCGAGAAGCTCTCCGAAGAAGAGCTGGACAAGCGCCTTGACGTGCTGAAGATGGCAAAGGTCAAGCAGGGCGACGCCTGACGAGCGCTTGCGCGAGGAAGCAACAAATACCGACGAGCGCTTGCGCGAGGAAGCAACAAATACCGACGAGCGCTTGCGCGAGGAAGCAACAAATACCGACGAGCGCTTACGCGAGGAAGCGACAAATACTGACGAGCGCTCGCGCGAATTCTCGTACCGGTAGATCGGCCAAACGCCTGACGAATCGTCAAGACAGGCAGAAGATTAGGGCACTTCCCTCTCGCCGTCAGCCCACCCGGGCTGGCGGCGGCTCGCCGTCAGGTACGAATTCAGGAGGCGCGGTGACCGCTACTCTCGAACCCGAAATCACGTCCACCCCGGCTACTGCGCTGGTCACGACCGCGACAAGCCAGCCCGCCCTGCGGACAGGTTTTGTCATGCTGGGCCTGGCATCTCTGGTGGACTTGTCGAAAGCCCGACGCGGCTGGGGTGCGGATCGAATGCTGGCGGTCTCGGGCGCGGCGGCCGCGGGGTGGTTCTTCGTCGAGGGACGCCGCCGCCAGTAACCGGTCTGTCAGGCCCTTTCGCGGCTGCCGTAGAGGCTGCCCGGTGGACGCGGGCCCAGCATCTGCGAAACCGTCACGAGGTGGTAGCCGTCGGCCGTCAGCTCGGGGACCAGCCCGGCCATCAGGTCGACAGTGGGTGCCAGAGTGTCGTGCAGCAGTACCACGGAGTTCGGCCTGACCTGTGTTCTCAGCAGGTCGCGCGTGGCGGCGAAGTCGTTCTTGTAGTCGAGCGTGTTGACGTCCCAATTGATGACGGCCAGGCCCTGCCGCCCCGCTTCGGCGAGCACCGCGTCGTCGATCGCACCGAAACCGGTGCGGGCCAGCACCGGTCGCTGCCCCGTCGCTGCCACCAGCGCGTCAGTGGCCCTGCTGAACTGGACCGCGACGTCCTGCGGTGGCAGCGTCGTCATGTCGAGGTGCTGCCAGGTGTGGTTGCCGATCTCCATTCCCGCCGCGGCGATCCGGCGGGCAGCGGCGGGGTCGGCCGCGACCCTGTCGCCGATCAGGAAGAAGGTCGCCTGAGCCCCGTGCGCGCCCAGGATCTGCAGCAGCCGGTCGGTGTACGGACCGGGTCCGTCGTCGAACGTCAACGCCACGCACTTGACCCGCGCGCAGTCGACCGCGTCGGCTTCGGCTACCGGCGCCGTCACGACGAACGCGAGCAGCAGGCCAACCACCAGTGATTTCGGCGTGCGCCGTCGCGCTGAGCGCCACTGCGCACGCCGAAATCCCTCGGTCATGGCAGTGCGCCGGGGCTGATCTCCTCCAGCATCTCGGTGACCAGCGCCGCGATGGGCGAGCGCTCACTGCGCAGCAGCGTGATGTGCGCGAAGAGCGGGTGTCCCTTGAGCTTCTCGATGACCGCGGCCACACCGTCGTGGCGGCCGACGCGGAGGTTGTCCCGTTGCGCCACATCGTGGGTCAGCACCACCCGCGAGCCGGCGCCGAGACGCGACAGCACGGTCAGCAGCACGTTGCGCTCCAGGGACTGAGCCTCGTCGACGATCACGAACGAGTCGTGCAGCGAGCGACCGCGGATGTGGGTCAGCGGCAGCACCTCGAGCATTCCGCGCGAGAGCACCTCTTCGAGGACGGCGGGGCTGGCGAGACCTTCGAGGGTGTCGAAGACGGCCTGGGCCCACGGCCCCATCTTCTCGGACTCGCTGCCGGGTAGGTAGCCGAGATCCTGGCCGCCCACCGCGTAGAGCGGACGGAACACGACGACCTTGCGCTGAGTGCGACGCTCCAGCACGGCTTCGAGCCCGGCGCACAGCGCCAGCGCCGACTTGCCGGTGCCGGCCTTCCCACCGAGCGAGACGATGCCCACCGATTCGTCGAGCAGCAGATCGAGGGCGACGCGTTGTTCGGCTGACCTTCCCCGGAGGCCGAACACTTCGCGGTCACCGCGGACCAGTTGCACCTTCTTGTCGGGGTTGACGCGCCCCAAGGCGTGAGAATTGCTGCCCAACAAGCGAACTCCGGTGTGGCACGGAAGATCGCGGGCGACCTCGAGGTCGATCTCGCCTTCGGCGAACAGCATGTCGATGTCGTCACCCGCCACCTCGACCTCGGACATCCCGGTCCAACCCGAGGTGATGACGTCCTGGGCGTGGTATTCGTCGGCGAGCAGACCCACGGCGCCCGCCTTGACGCGCAGCGGGATGTCCTTGCTGACCAGCGTGACGTGTTTGCCTTCGGCGGCCAGATTGGCCGCAACGGTCAGGATGCGGGCGTCATTGCTGTCGTTGCGGAAACCGGCGGGCAACACCGAGGGATCACTGTGGTTGAGCTCAACGTGGAGCGTACCGCCTTGTGTCCCAACAGGAATCGGTTCATCAAGCCTGCCGTGCTCCAGCCTCAGGTCGTCGAACATGCGCAAGGCCTGTCGGGCGAACCAACCCAGCTCGTGGTGGTGGCGTTTGGCCTCCAGTTCGCTGATCACCACCAGCGGGACCACGACGTCGTGTTCGGCGAACCGTGTGATGGCCCAGGGATCGGACAACAACACGGAGGTGTCGAGCACGTAGGTCCTCAGGCCGGATTGCCGGCTCGGCCGGCCCTGCGAATCGATCACGTAGCGCTCCTTGAGGCTGCGCGTGTTCGTGCGGCCCCACACGAACTACTCGGTGGACACACAAGCGGTCTCAGGACCGGGGCCGGCCCTTTCGAATCTGGACCGCCCGGACAGCAGAGCATGTCGCTAGCCATCGGAAACGACGCTACTCCCGGTGCAGCAATCACGCCTTGCAGGCGCGCCGAGGCGCAACGACGGGTGCGTAACTAGCTGGTGAACTGCGCGAGCCGCGCCTCGTCGGCCAGCCCCCATGCCGTGATGCGGTCGGCGATGACCTTGCCCAGCTGATCGCGGTCGAAGATGCCCGCCGCCGCCACCGCGGCGACCTTGTCCTGATACGCGTCGATGTCTCCGCCGACGACCTCGAGGCCGGCGGCGCGCCGTGCGATCGCGTCGATCGTCTCGTCACGGATGTAGGTCAGGCAGTGGCCGACGAGGTTGGCGAAGAACTGTTCATGCCGCTCCTCGTCTGCGGCGATCCTGCCGACCAGGGCTTTGAGGACCGGCTCATCGACCTGCGCCTCGAGGTTGCGACAGAACACGGCGTGCGCACGCTCCCACAGCGCCATGAACGCCAGCGTCTCGACCTGGGTGTAGGTGTCGGCGCGATAGCCCTTCATGACGTGCTCGACGCGCACGTCTTCGTTGGCGGACGGGTCGACCTCGCGGGTGACGACGAGGTAGTTGCGCAGCGCGACAGCATGCAGATGCTCCTCGGCGGTCCAGCGGCCCATCCAACGGCCCCACTTGTCCTCGAGGATGAAGTGCTCGACGAGCTCGCGGTGGTAGCCGGCGAGGTTGTCCTTGGTGATCAGCAGGATCTCGAGGGCGTCGGTGATGTGCCGGGGCAGCGTCGTATCCGATTGCTCCCAGTCGCGACCGCCGAGGAATGCGAAGTTTTCACCCTGGTCGAACGGCACATAGTCGTGCGCGTACCAGATGTCCTCGGTGTCGAGGTGGCGTCGGAGTTCCTCCAGGACGACAGGCTCGAGTTCGAGGGTCAGTGCGTTAGCGACAGGTTTCTGTGCCATGCGGTTACAGTAACCCAATTCTGTGGGAATCGTAAAATTTCGACCCCCAACACGCCGACCCTCCGCCGAAACTGCATTCCGTGCGCTCCTTACCGCGAAAAGACCGCGTGGAATGCAGTTTCGGCGAGGACGGGGTCAGAGGGTCAGGCCCGGATACAGCGGATTCGCGTCCAGCAGTTCGGTGGCGGCGGCATGCACACGTGCGGCCACCCCGTCGGCGATCGTGTACTTGGCCTTCGACGGCCCATTCGGACCCGTCGCCGGCTGCGTGTTCTTCAGCACCTCGACCACCAGATCGGCCACGCGGTCGAACTCGTCGGCCCCGAAGCCCCGGGTCGTCAGCGCGGGTGAGCCGAACCGGATCCCGCTCGTGTACCAGGCGCCGTTCGGGTCCGCGGGGATCGCGTTGCGGTTGGTGACGATGCCCGCGTCCAGCAGCGCGGACTCGGCCTGACGGCCCGTCAGACCGAACGACGTGACGTCCAGGAGCACGAGGTGGTTGTCGGTGCCGCCGGTGACGAGCCCGGCGTCGCGCTTGATGAACCCGTCGGCCATTGCCTGCGCATTGTCGGCGACGGCCTGGGCATAGGTCCGGAACTCGGGCTGACGCGCCTCGGCCAGCGCCACGGCCTTGGCGGCCATCACGTGCGACAGCGGCCCGCCCAGAACCATCGGGCAGCCCTTGTCGACGGCGGGCGCGAACTCCTCGGTGGCCAGCACCAGGCCGCCGCGAGGGCCGCGCAGCGACTTGTGCGTCGTCGTGGTCACCACGTGGGCGTGTGGCACCGGGTCCTCGTCGCCGGTGAACACCTTGCCCGCCACCAGGCCGGCGAAATGCGCCATGTCGACCATCAGGGTGGCTCCGACCTCGTCGGCGATCTCGCGCATCTTGGCGAAGTTGACCCGGCGCGGATATGCCGAGTAGCCCGCCACCAGCACCAGTGGCTTGAACTCGCGGGCCGCCGCAGCGACAGCGGAGTAATCGAGGAACCCGGTAGCCGGGTCCGTCCCGTATTGGCGCTGGTAGAACATCTTGCCCGAGATGTTGGGCCGGAAGCCGTGCGTCAGATGCCCGCCGGTGTCCAGCGACATCCCCAGCAACCGCTGGTTGCCCATCTTCGCGCGCAGGCTCTCCCAGTCAGCCTCCGAGAGGTCGTTGACGTTCTTGGCACCGAGTTCGGCCAGGCCGGGGGCTTCGACGCGAGTGGCCAGGATGGCCCAGTAGGCCACGAGGTTGGCATCGATGCCGGAGTGCGGCTGGGCGTAGGCGTATTGCGCCCCGAACAGTTCACGGGCATGCTCGGCGGCCAGCGCCTCGACGGTGTCGACGTTCTGGCAGGCCGCGTAGAACCGGTGCCCGATGGTGCCCTCGGCGTACTTGTCGGAGAACCAGGTGCCCATGGTCAGCAGCACCGCGGGTGAGGCGTAGTTCTCGCTGGCAATCAGCTTCAACGAATCCCGTTGATCGGCAAGCTCTTTGCGGGTGGCATCGGCGATGCGCGGCTCGACGGACTCGATCACCCGCAGCGCGGCCTGGTAGGCCTCGCTGGCGGTGGCGGCGTACTCGGCGCCCTGACCTGGAGCAGACGTGGCAGTCATGCCTTCGAGCCTATCGGTCCTGCTGCGCGCCCACTTCTGCACCATGGCCGTCGCGGCGCTGTTCACGAGGACCGTGGGGCTGAACTCGACGCGCTCAGGCGGCCCGCAACGACGACGGGATCAGCGGCTCGTCCAACAGCGTCCCGAAACGTTCCGTCAACGTCACACCGTCAGGGCGGGCGTCCAGCCATCCGCGCAGCAGCCGGTAGCCCTCGACGTAGGTGCTCGTGTAGGCACGCCAGAGCGGCGAAGACAGGAACCGCAACGACTGGCGGGCCCGCTCGTCGTTCACCAGCAGCCACGTCTTGAGGAAGTCGACGACGTCGTCGACGTCGCGATGTTCGTCATGCAGCATCAGCGCCGCGTCCTGGCGGACGTCGGCGAGCGCGGCCATCGCCTCCGAGATCTGCACGGCGCGCTCTCCGTCGAACCGCAGCCCGAGGTCGGCATAGATGTCGGCGGCCCAGCGCCCCCACCCCTGCCCATTCC
>NZ_LWCS01000004.1 GCF_001650495.1 Mycolicibacterium iranicum
CCTGTCAGCGGTGCGGTGATACCCGCGCCGAACACGATGAGATAGCTGCCCGCCGTGTAGACCGCCAAGTTGGTGAACGTCGCCGGGGTGCCCGTCACGGTCACCTTGCCGGCCCCCACCGACGACAGACCCTCAAGTAGTGACTTCACCTGTGCGGCCGTGGCATTCCACGGGATCGTAGCGGTTTGGCCGCCGATTGTCAGCGGGAACGTGCCGCCGCGGGCCACCACGCCCACGGTAAACCGGTTGTCGGGGTTGACCCACTGGGCGACGTCTTCGGCGCCTTCGTACATCGGATTGAGAGCCAGCGTCGAGGCCACCGCGTGAATCTCGTCGTCGATGTCGGCGTCGAATCCGCCGTCGGTGGTGTAGACGATTTCCTTGGCCAGTTTCAGCGTCAGCGATCGCCGGCCCGAGGGGCCGTCATAGTGAAAGCGGACCTTCTGGAAGTTGCCCGGCGTGCCCCACAGGGCTTGAAACCGCCGGCGAGATTCTGGCGTCAGGTGAAACGGCAGGATCGGTTCGCGGATGGGCACCGTCTCGCCGACGATGCGGCCGCCGCGTTCGAACGCGCCCGAGGCGGTGCGGACCTGAAAGCCCATGTCGTAGAGGCCCTGCGGGTCGGTGTCCAGGATGATTTCGTCGTCGAAATAGTCATCATGGGGTGAGGACACCACCACCGAGTCGCCGTTGGTTGACTCCAGGGTGATTGTTGCGACAGGCATTTAGAACCTTTCCAGCTTCGCCGCGGCGCGCTCGCGTTCCTGGCGCTGGGCGCGGACGAACGCGTCTTCGGTGTCGCGGGCGG
>NZ_LWCS01000005.1 GCF_001650495.1 Mycolicibacterium iranicum
GCGTTCGGGTCCGGCGGCGGTGGGGGTGGCGGAGGACTCCAGGGTCGGATGGAGTTCGCCAACGTGACCGCCTCGCCTTGCGGCACCGGGTTCGTCGCCGTGCCCAACCACACCACGAACCACCGCTCCGGCGTGCGCTGGCCGCGCGGCGTACCAGGAGCGGTCGGCGCACCCACGACACCAGCCCAGATCTGGCCGTTCGGCTTGTTCGTGTCGGTGAACTTCACCTCGTAGTAGGACGCGACGCCCGTCATCCCGTTGGCATCCAGCGGGATGGTCTGCTGGTTGATCCGCGTGCCCGGGAACGGCATGAAGAACTCGCCCATATCCGACGCGAGTCGCTGAGCCGCCTTCGTATTGTCGCTCTCCGCACCGGCGAACAGCTTCAGGTCCAGCCGGCCCAGCAGCACGCTGGTGTCGTTGGGTGGCTGCGCGTCAGGCGCCGAGCCCTCGGGTGGCAGCTTGGTGAGCAGCGCCTGACCGTAGGAGATCTGGGTGGCATCCGAGATCTTCCATCCGGCGGGCACGACGTAGCTGAACCCGCCGGCGGCGTTGTCGACACGGCCGGGCTCGGGAGGCGGAAGCACCGGAGCGTTGGGATCGGCAGGCGGTGGCGGAGCGTTCGGGTCCAGCGGTGCCGGAGGCGGCGCGTTCGGATCCACCGGCGGAGGTGGCGGCGCGTTCGGGTCGGCAGGCGGTGGCGGTGCCTGCGGGACCTCGACCGCCGGTGGCGGGGGGGCCTGCGGAGCCCCGACTGCGGGCGGCGGTGG
>NZ_LWCS01000006.1 GCF_001650495.1 Mycolicibacterium iranicum
CTGGGCTTCAAAGGCATGCAGGACGCCGCCAAGGCGTACACCTCCAGCGACGGCGGGGCCTCGCAAGCAAAAGCGGTAGCGGCGGCCAGCAGGCAGGTGGAGYAGGCCGAAAAAGGTGTCGAGCGCGCCAAGCGCGACGCCCGCGACGCCGAACGGGATCTGACCCGGGCCCGCAAAGACGCCGTCGAGCAAATCGAAGACATGCAGCTGGCGCTCTCGGGTGCTGCGCTGTCGGAAAAAGACGCCAACTTGGCGCTGCTGGAGGCCAAGCGCGACCTGGCCAACCTCGGCAAGGATGGCCAATCGTTCGACATGATCGACCGCGAACAGGCCATTCTGCGGGTCGAGCAGGCCGAGCAGCGGCTGGCCGAAATCGTCGAATCCAACGGCGATCTGGCCGAGCAGTCGGCCGAGCAGAACCGCCTCGGCGTCGAGGGCTCTGACGAGGTCGTCGCGGCCAAGCAGCGGGTAGCCGACGCCAACCAGGCTGTCATCGACTCCCAGCAGCAGCTCGCCGACGCCATGCAGGCCGTCGCCGACGCGCAAAACCAGGGACAGTCGGGCATTGACCCGTTCGACGCCATGATCGGCCAACGGCTGGGGCCGGCGCTCGACGCCGTGAAGAATCTGCGTAACTCGATCACTGACAATCTGACCACCGCTCTGGCGCCGGCGTTCTCGTCGTTCATCGGCCTGGTCGACAAGACCTCGCCGAAGCTGGTCGGCCTGTCAGG
>NZ_LWCS01000007.1 GCF_001650495.1 Mycolicibacterium iranicum
GCGCTACATCAACGCCGCCCTGGCTGCGGTGCTGTCCAAGCGGATCCCAGGCATCGCCGCGGTCCTGCCGGGCACCGGCATTATTGACACCCGCGACTCAAAGACGCGCGCCGATCTCGCGTCATTCACCGCACGCACGCGCGCCCGCACCCAATAACGCGGCGCGCCAGCGCATTTAAGTTCACCCCGCCCACCCGGTCGGGGGGTTTGGCCCGTAAGGGCAAGCACTACCAATCGCCCTTGAAGGAGGGAACTCGCAATGCCGAATAACCCCGATGCCACCGTCATCCCGGATCAAGCCGAAGTCTGGCTGATGCTCAAGTCGGCACTGGCCGGCGCGGACATCTCGACCAAGATTCCGGCGACGGCAACCGCCGACCTCGCCGCGCTGGGCTGGGAGCACACCGGCCTCATCGACGCCCCCAAGGGTATCCCGCTAACCCCGTCGGTGGAAGTCAAGGAGTACGACGCGTTCGGCCGACCCGCGTTTCGCACGAAGCTCAAGAAGGGCAAGCTCAAGACCGGATTCACTGCGCTGGAGTGGAATTCGGTAACCCGCAAGATCGTGCTGCCCGGGTCGGCCCCCAACAAGATCGGCACACCGAAAAACGTGCTGATCTATGTGCTGTACCGGTTCGTCGACGAGGACATCGCCGGCGGCGGCCGGGTGTGGGTCTCACTGCGGCCGGCGCCGGCCGAGCTGAGCTCTCTGGGCGC
>NZ_LWCS01000008.1 GCF_001650495.1 Mycolicibacterium iranicum
ATGCCGCGTTGCTGGACCTGTCACCGCGTCTACACCGGCGCCCACCTCGACGCCAAGCAGCGCCGGCTCTGGACGATCCGCGAAATGGCGGGCCCGCGCCCCTCGCCGGCCGTCCTGGTCCTGGCCGTGTTCCTGACTGACCTGATCCGCCACCTGAAAGGAAAAACACGATGACCAACCAGATATTCGACGATCGCGCTGCCGCCTATGTCGGCGCCCGAGAACGCCTCAAGGCCGCCGAAAGCCTCAAGGTCACGGAGCGCGGTGAATTGAAGTGCGGCCTGGCCGACCCTCTGCCACCGCTCTATTGGGGCCTGCTGGCCGAGGCGCAGATTCTCGCCGAGCTTGCAAGCGCCGACAGCTCTGTCGGGCTTATCGCCGGCAACTATCTTCTCGACCAAGAGGAACGGATCGAGCGAAACCGCGGGCGTGAACGTGCTCGCCGCCTCGTGGAAACGCTTGAGCGTCCTGCTGCGACTGCTGACGCGCCGGCTGACTCGGAAACGCCGGCGGGCCGATGAGCGGCGCCAAGTCAGACCGCGACGACATTGCGCGCGGGCACTACGCCGCGGCTGTGAAGGCCGCCGACTTGGCCGACAAGACGGTGGGCGCGCAAGCGTCGCTGGCGTGGTCGGCTCTCGGCGAGCTGCATATGCGGATGGCTGAGTTCGCCCGGGACTGGTCAGCGGCGGCCCGCGGGCCC
>NZ_LWCS01000009.1 GCF_001650495.1 Mycolicibacterium iranicum
CGTTGGCGGTGGCTTCGCCTGGTGATTCGGGTGATTCGTCGTCGAGTTCGTCGGAGCGGTCGCGTGATTCTGATCGTGCGTCGACTTCGCGTGAGCGTGATCGTGCGGGGTCGTCTTCGTCGTCTCGGGAGTCGGTGTCGCGTGCGGATCGGCCGTCGGCGCCGTCGGGTGGGTCCGAGGGTGGGTCTYCGGGTGGGTCCTCTGAGGACAGCAAGGATGCGCCGAGTGGGGGTGAGTCTGAGGATGCGGTGACGCGTCCGGGCCGTCGGTCTGGTTCTGATGCTGCTTCGTCTTCGGTTGTGGTGGAACGGGATTCCTCTGTCGGGGAGTCTGCCGAGGCTGAKGATGATGTCGCCGTGGTGGGTGAGCCGGCTGCTGTGGTGAGCGAGCCGGTGGCGRTGCCTGGGGTGGTGGCGCCGGTGGCGGTGTCTGAGGTGGTGGTGGATCCGGCTCCGGTGACGCGGGTTCCGTCGTTGGGTCGGGCGGCTGCTGGTGTGGATCGGGATCGGTTGTTGACGTTGCGTACGGTGCGGGTGCAGCCGCGGGTGGTGCCGGTGGTTCCGTCGTCGCCGTCTTCGCCGGTGGTGCCCGAGGCGCTCGGGTATGCGGGTTCGTTGACGTTGACACGCCGTGATCTGGAACTGCAGGCAACCTACGGCGACCCGGCCAACGCGGCCAGGTACTGGCAGCCCCAGAATTC
>NZ_LWCS01000010.1 GCF_001650495.1 Mycolicibacterium iranicum
GCACGCCCCTCCACCACATAAGTCGGCCCCGACGCCGGCTGTGTCGGTCGACGTCGGGCCATCACCCATAAGGGAGCTGGCCGCAAGTGAGCAATCATCCAAATCAGGCAGCCGTCAACAACGCCTCGCCCGTCCACTATCTGTGGCCCTGCCTCTTCATCGCCGCGGCCCTGTGGAATGTCGCACACGTCGTCACCGGCCTGGTCGCCACCGGCGAATTCAACTGGGACAAAGCCGTAATTGCAGTGCTGTTCTTCGCGATCGCCAAACTCAACCTGACGATTCTTTGGCTTCGTCGCCGCCACTCCACCGCCGGCCCGGCCGTCGTAAATGAGAACCGGCCATGATCGCCGCCGGCATGCTGACCGCCGGCGCGCTGGCCCCCGACGTCAAAGCCGACGGCCACCTGACCGGCACCGAACTGGTCTACGCCGCCACGTTCGGAACAACCGCAATCTGTCCCGTCATCACCACGTTTCCGACGGCTGACGGTGTCCTCGGCGTCGTCGACGGCATCACCCTCGACAACTTCACCCAAGGCGATGCGTTCGACATTGTCGGCGCGGCGGTTTGGCGGTTCTGCCCCGAGCATTGGCCGGTTGTCATCGACGCTTTCGAACGGTCGGCCGCGGGCCCCGTCGTCGTCGCCGGCGCGATCGGCGGCCGGCCATGAAACGGCATTT
>NZ_LWCS01000011.1 GCF_001650495.1 Mycolicibacterium iranicum
GCTTACACCACTCAGTATTTCAAGATATGACGCAGCACTTGCGGCCGGAATAAGATTCAGAATTGCCGTGGTCGATCCATCACGGAAGGCAATAGGGCCAAGTCCCTTGCTGCGGAAGTGCAGACCGATGTTCGTGTCGGTGCCGAAGGCCCGCATTTGCACATCAGTTCCCGTTGCAGCGTTGACGAGCTCCCACGTATTAACGGGGCTAGCAACGCTAGAGAACACCGCAATCGAGTTGCCTGCCCCGCTGTTAATTGCGGTGTAGCCGGTGCCCTTCGGCATCAGCACGAGATTGTGGTTTGCGTCGGCGCCGACGGCTTGCAGCGTCGGAGTTTGTCCGGTTGACGCGTAAATCTGGACGTTGCCTGACCCCTTGGGCCAGAACAGGATTGACACGTTGGCATCTGAACCCTGGCTGTTTAGTTGAACCGGTCCATTCGTGGGGGCGTTCCTGAGTTCTAGATAATTGACGGGTGTTGTCGCCGGCGTGACAGCGAGAGCTACAACACCGTTCGTGTCGCGAATGTTGTTGATCCACGGTGTCGTCAAGACCGCGCTTGTCGCCGACAGGTTCGTGACCGTGACGCGTCCAGTGCCTTTGCCGCGCACCAGAAGGTCAATGTCCGTGTCGGTACCGGAGGATTCGATTGTGGGCGCAACACC
>NZ_LWCS01000012.1 GCF_001650495.1 Mycolicibacterium iranicum
TATCTGGCCCAGCTCGGCGCCGGGGACCTGGTGCTGACCAGCAGGCGTGCCCCGGATGCGCACGCCCAGCAGGTCATCGACGACCTCGTCGAGCGTTTCCGGTGCCGCATCCACGTCTTCGGCGCCGACGTCGGCGACGAAGCAGAGGTGACCGCGCTGTTGGATCGGATCCGGGCGGAGTTGCCGCCGCTGGCCGGTGTGGCCCATCTGGCCGGTGTCCTCGACGACGCCCTGCTGTCGCAGCAGAGTGTGGAGCGTTTCCGAACCACGTTGGCGCCCAAAGCGTTCGGGGCGTGCCATCTGGACCGGTTGACCCGCGACGACGAGTTGGACTTCTTCGTCGTGTCCTCCTCGGTATCGAGTCTGTTCGGCTCGCCCGGCCAAGCCAACTACGCCACCGCCAACGCACTGCTCGACGGCCTGGTCGCACAACGCAGAGCCCACGGGCTGCCCGCCACGGGCATCAACTTCGGTCCCTGGGCCCAAGGCGGCATGGCCTCCTCCGACGCCGCGACCGCCAACATCAGCGCCCAGGGCCTCATTGCGCTGGATCCAGCGGCCGCGCTGGGCGCGCTGGCCGAGGTGATCGCCAACGGCACCGGCCAGGCCACCGTGATCAAAGCCAACTGGGCGCGCGCCGCCAAAGTGCTCGGCGCCTCGCGTCCACCGATCCTCGACCTCGTACTGCCCAGCACCACCGGCGAGATCACCGGCGACAGCGAACTGCTCAAACAGCTCATGGAGATCCCGGTGCCCCAACGCGCAAGCTTCGTCACCGAATTCCTCCAACGCGAAGTCCAGAACTTCCTCCGCCTGGCCTCCCCACCCGCAGCAACCAGCCGATTCCTCGACCTGGGCACCGACTCACTGATGGCCATCGAACTACGCAACCGCCTCCACAGCCAGTTCGGCGGCAAATTCACCATCAACGCCACCGCCGTATTCGACTACCCCACCATCGGCGGACTCGCCGAATACCTCGTCGCACAACTACCAGACGCTGAATTGCATTCGGATGAAAGGGAATTGCTCGCCTCGCGCGAACCGGGGCCGAAAGCCGCGACCGGGTCCGATGGGAGTTGACAATCGGGGGCTCTCACAGTGTCGAGAGGCGGATGCTTCCGACTTCGAATCAGCCGAGATCAGGAATCTCCTGAGCGGACTGGGTGAAATTTGGTGGCCGTTTCTCCAGGAAGGCTCGCACGCCCTCCTTGCCATCGCCTACTGAGGCATGCCACATGGCGAGGCTGTCGCGGCGGTGAGCTTCGAGCGGATGCGTGGAGCCGGCACCCGCGTAGAGCAGTCGGCGCGTCATCGCCAGTGCAGCTGAGGATCTGCCATCGATGAACTTGTGCGCCAACGCGTAGGCGCTCGGCAGCAGGTCGTCGGGCTCGTGGATCGACCGCACGAGGCGATGAGATAGCGCCTCGTCCGCGGACAGAATGTCTGCCGAATACATCAGCTCCAGGGCGGTCGGCATACCGACGATCCGCGGTAGGAAGTACGAGGACGCCGCTTCGGGCACGATGCCGAGCTTGCCGAAGACGAAGCCCACGCGTGCCGCCGTGGAAGCGAGCCGGAGATCCATGGCCAGCGTCATCGTGGCGCCGATGCCCACAGCTGCGCCGTTGATGGCCGCGATGACAGGTTTGTCGCAGTCGTGGATGGCAAGGGTCACTTTGCCGCCGGTGTCTCGGACGCCATCCTGAAACGGAGGTTCCGTGAGCTGGTCTCGTAGCAGTTGAGACGTTGGAGCTGCGGATTCGTCGAGTCCAAAGACGTTGCCCTCAGCCGAGAGATCCATGCCGGCGCAGAACGCCCTGCCCGATCCGGTGACGACAACGGCGCGTACCGCGTTGTCGCGGCGCACCTGGCGGAAAGCCTGCTCGAGTTCCCTGGCCATCGTGAGGTTGAAGGCGTTGAGCTGATCGGGCCGGTTCAAGGTGAGGGTCAGCACGCCGTCGTCGACGGTCCACATGAGGGTCTCGAATTGAGGATCCATCCGTACAGTCTCCTCGATGTGACCAGAAGGTCCGTATCGAGTCACAGTTCAGAGACGAACCGGCGAAAAGGGGCGTAGAGGATCATGGTCTCCGCTGCCGTTGCACACTCGCCATCGAAGCCAACCCGACTTCGTTGTGCACAGAGATTGATTCACATTTGCGTCGCCATCATTGCGACCGTCTGCGAGACCTAATTTGGTCGCGGATGATGTGGCCTGCTTCCCACACCCAGCTTGCAACGCAGCACTCGCCAGGTTCGACGCCACGTATGTGGCAAATAGCAAACTACGAAGACCGTCCTCTTCAGTAGAGGCCGGGAACGGGTGACGGTTCGCCTTCCAGGATTCGCCACCCTACCTGCACCTGCCCATTGGTCGCACCGGTTCGATCGGCGAAACCGTAGAAGAAGGTGTGGCAGACGTTCATATCCCACTTCACGTCCGGTTCCATACCCGACCCACCGACCGGCAGCGGCTGCCCGGGGCACCAAACCTGGCCGCACATGCTCAACGCATTACACCGGGCTTCGGCAGTACCGGGAGTCACCGCGATACCTGTCAGGGCGAGACCGCCCGCTAGCACCGCACCTGCCAAGAGTCGAGTGCTCATCTTATAAGTGGTCATCTGTGTCCCCATGTCTGCAGCGCCACGCCGTGTGGCGTCGTTGCGACATAGCTGACCCCAACCGCCCGACTACCGATCCCAACAATGACGGCCTGCTCCATGCCGGCGGGGCGGAGACGTGCAGAACGTCGACCGTGGTTCACCCTGCACCGTGGCACACACGATGAAGCAAAACCTTTGGTGGGGCGCCGGATACAGCCTCATCTCCGTGCCTTTGGCGGCGGGGTGCTGGCACCCGTCGGGTTTGTCCTACCCATGTCGGTCGTGGCGCGATTGCCCCAACGTTCAACAGAATCCCGGCGGCAAGCACCGGCGTAGTCGTTCGGACGAGGAGTACGCGCGACCACACCAGCGGGAACAGCGCAGGCAATCTTTTGCTGCAGTGTGCCGATGGCAGATCCGCCCACGTCTCGACTGCGTACCGATCTGTCCCCTGAAAAGCTCAGGACCGACCCGCAAGGGATATTCCCCATTCCCTTTATGACAGTTTGCGGCCTATAGTTGCTCAGCCGAAGTTACTACCGAGGGGAGCTCTGGCCGGCGGTTTGCGGTGGGGGACAGGCAATCATTCTTCGGACTGCCGACCACCCCTGGCCTCTGCCTTCGCGCCATTGTTATTCCTCGACACGACAACCGACTCCTATCGATTCTCGGCACCGGGGGTGCCAGTGAAGGTAAGAGCCGGCGTGCGGGCGGTAGTTTGCAGGAGCAGTCCGGGGGGACGACACGTTCACTACTTTCTGGGGGTCTGGTAATGGGTAGTCATTCGCAGCGGTGTCGACAGTCCACAGACTGCGATGGGCGCCGGTCTGCCGACCACTCGATCAGTGGAGAGCGCAGTGCGACGTCGCGGTCCCGTGGTCACGGACCTTTGGACCAGGCGAAGCGAACGGCCCTGGGGCTCGCAGTGAGCGCGGCTGTGGTACCGCTTGTCGCTGCACCGTCCGCCGGCGCAGCGGTGGTGGTGCCTAGTCCGGCCACCGTTCTCACGGTGTTTCCGTGGGAAGGGTCGATGGAAGACGAGCTTCAGGGAAGTCTCTGTCAAGCGCCGAACGGCTGCCGCCGTGTTGACCAATTCCTCTGGGATCCAAGCGGACTCGCCACGATTGACGCAACCATCGATGCCACACCCGGCACGAAGGTGGTGTTCTCCTACAGCGAAGGGGCACGGTCGGTCACGAGGTGGATGATCAAGCACGCGGGCGACGCCGATGCGCCGTCGCCTGACGAGCTTTCGTTTGTGATGATCGGTAATCCCACTCGCTTGCATGGTGGCTCGGACAGCGATGTCATGCCGCAGACGCAGTACCAGGTGATCGACATAACGCGTCAGTACGACATGGCCTCGGACTTTCCCGACAACCCATTGAACTTGCTTGCCCTGCTCAACTCCTTGGCGGCGTTCACGGTCATCCACACCGATTACGAGAATGTGGACATGTACGACGAAGCCAACATCGTCTGGAAAGAGGGCAACATTACCTATGTCTTTGTGCCGACCGAGAACCTGCCGCTGCTCGAGCCACTGCGACGGCTAGGTCTGACGAGTTTGGCCGACGCCCTCAACGAGCCCTTGAAAGAGATGGTGGAGCGAGGCTACGACCGTTCCTATCTGCCGACGTCGGAAGAAGGGGGCAGCGCGGGTCAGTCGGCACTGTTGTCGGCGCCGGTCTCCGACCCAGCCTCGCAGCTCGCCGAGCAGAAAGCCGAACCTGCAGAAACAGACCCAACTGAGTCCGAGTTATCCACTCGGGATGAACGCGACAACTCGGACGCGGACGAAGGCTCCACCTCCGGTGACCGCAAGACCACGAAGGAACGCATCGAAGCCGATGAATCCGCAGCAAACACTGATGACGCGGAAAGCCAGGCCACGGAACGCACCCGCGGCGACAAAGAGCGGCGAACCGCCGCGAATGGCGCCGGTGGAACTGACGATCCGACAACCGTGAAGGACGAAGCCGATAGCGATACCCCCGGTGACAAGCCCGACGACAGCGGTAGCGACACCTAGCCGTACCGGCGCGCTCCGCGCCCCCTGGTCTCGGGTTCGATCGAGGAATGACAACCCATGCGCCGACCACAATGTTCGGTGAAACAGACGTTAGACGCTAGACGCAACAACGTATGGCCTAGCGCATTAGCGCTAGTGGGTTCTACTGAAAAAGCTCAGAATCTCTTGACAACCGCAGAAGCTGATCATACGTTTTGGATCAATATGTCCATGTGATCGGTACGGCGGCGAGAATTGAGCATCAATGACCGTGACCAGCGCGGCCCCCAGTGTCTTCGACGCCGGCTTGCCGACGTTCACATACAGCTTTGCCGCCACCCCGCACGACATCTTCGATGATGTCCGGGCGGCGCAATCACAGGCACCCATTGCCATCGGTCCGCTGGGCCCGGAAATCCTTTCCTACGAGTTAGCCCGTGAAATGCTGCGCGACAACCGATTCCGCCTCCCTCCCGGTATCACGCTGGCCGCGCAGGGCATCACGTCGGGCCCGCTGTTCGACAAGATGGCCAGCAGCCTCCTGGGGCTGGAGGGCGCACCGCACACCCGTCTGCGCAAATTGGTTTCCAAAGCATTCACACCCCGTTCGACAGCACGCCTTCAAGAGACCATCCACTCGGTGGTGAATGAACTCGTCGACCGAGTGGCGGACGACGGTCGGTGCGACATCGTGACCGACATTGCGCGTCCGTATCCCACCCCGATCATGTGCGCGCTGCTCGGTGCACGCCGCGAAGATTGGCATCTGTTCGCCGACTGGACCGAAGAAATCTTCAAAGCCTTGAACTTCCAGGCAGATGTCACTTTCGATGAGTCCGAGATCATGCGGTCATGGGGTGAACTCGACGCCTACGTCGACGGCATGGTCGCATCCCGGCGAAACAACCTGACAGACGACCTGCTCTCGGAGCTCATTCGCGCCGAGAGCGACGGCCAGCGTCTCAACACCGACGAACTTCGCATGCTGGTGGCCGGCTTTTTGATGGCGGGGACGGACACGACGCGAAATCAGCTCGCCGCATCGGTGCAGGTGCTGTGCGACCACCCGGATCAATGGGCAAAGCTGCGCGATCACCCGGAGCTGGCGATGCAGGCGGTCGAGGAGAGCATGCGCCATTCTCCGGCCGCCTGCATCGTGCCGCGCGCAGCCGCCGACGACGTCGAATTCGGCGGATACATGTTCCCGGCGGGCACCTTCGTTCTGGTCAACACGCTTGCCGCCAACCGAGACCCGGTGATCTACGACGACGCCGACCGCTTTGACGTCACCCGCAACGATGTGCCGGCGATCCTGACTTTTGGCGGCGGTGCCCACTACTGCCTCGGGGCGAATCTCGCGCGGCGCGAGCTGGCAGAAGCGCTTGTCGTGCTCACCCGACGTTTGCCGGTGCCGCGTCGCATCGGCCCTGCCCCGTGGAAGTCTGTGCTGGGAATGACAGGTCCCACGACACTTCCGGTCGTGTTCGCCAGGGAGGGGGTGTCTGCCGATGCGTAGCCGTGGCTGGGCGGGTTCCACGCCGCGTACGGATGACGAGGCGATTGATCGCATTCTCAATGCGGTGGACGACGTGGTCGCCGAACACGGATCAGCGATCCGTCTTGCCGACGTCGCACGAAAACTCGGAGTGACACGCCAAACGGTGTATCGCTACTTTCCCAATGCCGACGCGCTGCTCATCGCCAGTGCGATGCGCGCGGCGAACGGATTCATCGATCAGATCGTCGACCACGTCAGCGGGGTCGAGGACCCGGTCGTCGCGATTGTCGAAAGTGTGTCATTCGGAATCGAGAACCTCGCCGGTGACCCACAGTTGGAGAATTTGCTGACGAGGCGGCAGGAGGGCGAAGCCCCCACCTCGCTGACGTCCGATACTGCTGTCTCATTCTGCTTGTCGGTCTTCGGCCGCTTCGAGGTCAATTGGCGGTTGCACGGTTTCGACGCCGCCGCGCTCGCCGAGTTGGCCGAAATGACACTCCGCAGCGTGCAATCGCTTCTCACCGATCCCGGGCCGCGCCCGCGGAAGGGAATCGAGTTGCGCCGCTTCCTGGCTGGATGGCTCGGCCCGGCGATCCTCTACCCGCGGACGGCGTCTTTGTCGACCAGATGGGACCTCCCTCGCCGCGAGTGACGTGCTCGCGGCCGGCCAACGGCCTCTGATCCCCTTTCCTGTGGCAGGCGCTGTCGCTGTGCAGGATTCACCACGCCTGTCACGGATGGTCCCTGGTGTCGTCCTCCACCGCCATGTCTTTGAATTCATAGGTATCGACGGCATCGCCCAGCACTGGCTCCAAAGCCACACTCTCAGAGCCGGGCTCGTCGGTGACGGACTCGGGTCGGGCCGGCCTCAGATGCACAACGCGTCCGACAGCGCGCCGCAGCCCGGGCGGCCCGTCGGCGCGCACGAATTCCCCCACCCGTCCGGCGCGAAAACGCAAGGGCGAGCCGAGGAATTCGCCGAGGACGACCCCGCTGCCCAGCGCCAGTGCGATCGCCGTCGCCGACAGCAGTTGCGCCAGACCATCGGCGAAGTTCTCGTCCACGGCCAAAAAGAAGACAGCGCGGAAGACGGCCAGACCGGGCAGCATGGGCATGATGGCCGCCGTGGCAGTGATCAGGGCGGGGGCCTGCCGCCGGATGGAGATGAGCGTGGCGAGAAATCCGACGAGGACTGCGGCGATGCCTGTTGCCACCACCTGACCGACCCCGGCACGGCCGAGCCCGATCAGCACGAGTTCAGCTGCGGCTGCGGCGATTCCGCCGATGACGGCGGGGCGCAGGGGGGAGTAACTCGCGATCGTCAGACACAGCCCAGCCAGGCCGGCGCCCAGGACGGCCAGGGCGATCGGCAGCGGTTGGTGCGGGATGATCACGCTCACCGTCGCGTCCACATGCAGATCGATGTTGATTCCGGCGAGCGCGGCCACTTCGAGTCCTGCGACGATACCGACGACGATGCCCGCGGTGAGAAACAGCGCCTCGCCGAGTCGGGCCAGCGCGGTCATGGTGTAGCCGGTCACGGCGTCTTGCATCGCACCGACGAAGGTCAATCCTGTCAGCAGCATCACGATGCCGGTGGCCACCAGCGCGGTGGGGTTCAGCCCGGCGAACCAGTACGCCGCGACCGCGACGAGTGTGACGATGGCCGCGCCCGCGACATTCTGGAAGAAGAACGGGGTGCCGATTCGGTTGAGCAGCCTGCCGATTCGATCGATCACCGCGGCGCTGACTGCGGCCAGTACGCACGTCAGCCAGGTGCCGCCGAGGAGCATGGCGATGCCCAACCCGAAGCCCGCCCAACCGACGGTGGCCAGCCAGCGCGGGTAGACGTGCGGCCGCTCGGTCAGCTCGTCCATGGCGTGGTGCGCCTCGTCGACGGTGACGCCTCCGGAAGTGATGCGCTTGACCAGCCGGTCGAGATCGGCGAGACGCGTGTAGTCGGTGGACCTCATGCGCACCGTGCGAACGATGGTGACGGGCGGGCTGTCGGCGGTGGGTAGAGCGGAAACGAACACGGTGGTGGAGAAGACATCGACGACGCAGTCGGTGAGCCGGTAGGCCTGCGCGACATCCTTGGCGGTGGCTACAGCGTCGGCGGTGCCGGACCCTGAGAACAGCATGACCTCTGCGAGCCGAACCGTCAGGTCGAGTACCGCGCGAGTATGCCGCTCGTCCAGATCCTGCCCGCTACGCCGGCGCTGCCCGGCATCGGGTGCCGGATCGCGCTGCCCGGGCAAGGTGCTCTGCAGATATCGCGCCAGCCGACCGGAACGTCTTGCAACCACTTGAGTCAGGATACTGACCACGGCCCGATGGCTGCACCGGGGCGTCTGCAGATCGATCCAAGCCCCGCCTGTCGGGTCGCCCGCTGTGGGGACGCTGCCAAGGGGTCACGATCTGCCGTAATCTGTTGCACTGGAGCAGTTTCACCGGTGTTGTTCGGTGGGGCGGCCGGCGCCTGTCAGCCGTAGCGCCGAGGCACTGTCCACGGGCGTCCGAACTCCTCGTTGAAGTACTCGGGATCGAACGGGCTGTCGCCACCGGCGGGGAAGCTGGTCAGCTCACCGAAGACGACGCGCCCACCGATCTCATAGAGATCGACGCGCACGAAATCCGTGTCCGCGCCCAGCTGTTCGGCGAGCGTGACCATGTCGTTGAAGACAGCGGGCCTGACGGGCGTGCACCCGGCTCTCGGTATTCCGCCGCTGAGGGGTAGGTGGCTCCAGTCAGGTCGGAAGAAGTCCTGCGTTCTCCGGCCAAAGCGTCCGCTGTCGACCTGCACGAAATGGCACCTGCCATGGAAGACGAAGAATTTATAGTCGTCGGGTATGCCGCCGTCGGTATCGGCGAGCAATTCCTCCACGACAACGCGCGGCGGTATCCGCCCATACACCCATTCCCGGTTGGGTCCCTGTCCGTACAGTTGCGACAGCCAGTGCCGTGCGATCTCGACGAGCTCGTCCCGGTGGGCGAACTCGGGCCGGACGTGCCGGTACACCCAGCTGTGCTGTGCCCGGGGTAATCGCGCGTCATCCGGCGCGCGGTCGGAGACGACGATCGCCGCTCCGCTACCATGTGTCGGCTTGGCTACATAGGCATCCGGCAGGCTCGCTTCCCGCAGGGCTGCCGGGTCGTCAAGGATCGCGTAAACGCGCGGAAGATATTGTGCCCCAACGACACCTGCCACGTAATCACGGACTGCCGCCTTGTCGGCGAACGTGACGACCAGCGCGCGGTGATCGCGCAGCATCTTGTAGCGCACTTTGTCGCGGAACGTGTGCGGGTTCCGTGTGCGCCAGAGGCGCACCGTACGCACGATTCTGCTGCGCTCGCGCCAGCGGACCCCCCGACGGCCTGCACCGCGATCGGGCGCCGACCGGATCGACGGGACTTCGAAGCTGGTCTTGCCCTCTTCGGCCGGGAGAACCACTGCAACAGCCTACGACCGTCGGCTCCCACCGGGGTTTCGTGGGCGGTTCGGTGGGCAGTCCTGCCGTAGACGCAGTCACCGCCGCTCACCAGGGAGGGCCGCCCATGCTGACCGCCGTGCTTTTCGGGATAGCCGCCTCGAGCGCGTTGGTGATCGGCTCGGCCGTCGGGGCGCGCTGGGACATGCCCACCAAGGTCACGGGTGTCCTGCTCGCGTTCGCCAGCGGCGCACTGATCTCGGCCTTGGCGTTTGAACTGTTCGAGGAAGCCTTCCACCTGGCCGGGGCGGTGCACTCTGGACTCGGTCTGCTTGCCGGTGCCGCCACGTTCGTGATCGCCGACAGCCTGCTGGACAAGTACGTCAGCGGGCACTCCGGACCCGAGCAGCGCGAGGTGGTCGCCGACGGCGCCCGTCGCGGCGTCGGGCTGGCACTGCTCGCTGCGGTCACCCTCGACGGCGTGCCGGAGAACCTGGCGTTGGGTGTCTCCCTGGTCGGGGGCGCGTCGCTGTCACTGTTGGTTGCCATCTTCCTTTCGAATCTGCCGGAATCACTGGTGGGTGCCATGTCGATGCGCAAGTCGGGGATGAGTCCCCGGGCTGTGGTGGGGGTGTGGGTCGGGTGTTCGGTGCTGTTGGCCGCCGCGGTGGTCGTCGGACGGGTGACGGCAGGCGGACTCACCGAGCCCGTGTTGGCAGTCGTCCTCGCCTTCGCCGGTGGTGCGGTGCTCGCCTCGTTGGCCGACACGCTGATGCCTGAAGCATTCGAGCACGGACGGCCGCTCAACTCGTTCGCCACTGCCGGCGGCTTCTTTCTGTCGTTCATCCTGGCCACGTGACGGCCGCGGTGCCGGCGCATTTCCCGTCCCTGGGCACATTTCCCGTCGCTCCGCTCGCCCGGGACACACCTACGGATTCCGTGGCAGATCGCGAACAGCCGACGTCGGACTCGAGACGCTGGAACACTGGGGACCGGACGTCAGAGGCGCACACGATAGGAGCACGACACAATGACTCAGTACGCGGTGGTCGATCCAGCCACAGGTGAGGTCGTCAAGGAGTATCCGACCGCGACCGACGAGCAGATCGAGTCAGCGCTGGCAAGTGCGCACACGACATTCAAGGAATGGTCCAAATCGACGACGGTCGCTCAGCGGGCCGAGCTGATCCGCAAGGTCGCCGACCTGCACAACGAGCGCAAGACCGAGCTGGCGAAGATCATCCAGCGCGAGATGGGCAAACCCCTGGACCAGTCCGAGGGAGAAGTCGAATTCAGTGCTGCCATCTACGAGTTCTATGCCGACAACGCCGAGAAGTTCCTGGCCGACGAGCCGATCGAACTACTCGACGGGGAGGGCAGTGCGGTGATCCGCCGCGGACCCGTCGGTGTGCTGCTGGGCATTATGCCGTGGAACTACCCGTACTACCAGGTCGCCCGCTTCGCCGGCCCGAACCTGGTACTGGGCAACACGATTGTGCTCAAGCACGCACCACAGTGCCCGGAGTCCGCAGCCGCGCTGCAACAGATCTTCCTCGACGCCGGATATCCGGAGGGCGCCTACGTCAACGTCTACGCCACCAACGAGCAGATCGCCCAGGCCATCGCCGATCCCCGTGTTCAGGGGGTCTCCTTGACGGGGTCCGAGCGGGCCGGCGCCGCGGTCGCCGAGATCGCTGGTCGCAATCTGAAGAAGGTGGTGCTGGAATTGGGCGGCTCCGATCCGTTCATCCTGTTGTCCTCCGACGACCTGGACGCCACGGTCGAGGCCGCTGTCGACGGCCGCTTCGAGAACACCGGGCAGGCCTGCAACGCCGCCAAACGCATCATCGTCGCCGAGAGCATCTACGACGAGTTTCTCGACAAGTTCACCAAGAAGGTCCTCGCCAAGGCCGACGGTCTGGCCCCGCTGTCCTCGGTCGCGGCCGCCGAGAGACTCGACGACCAGGTGAAACGCGCCGTCGACGAGGGCGCGACGCTGGCTTCCGAGGGATCCCGCAAAGGCGCTTACTTCCCGCCCGGGGTGTTGACGAACCTGTCGCCGGATTCGCCCGCGGCCAAAGAAGAGCTGTTCGGGCCGGTGGCCACCGTCTACAAGGTGGCAGACGAAGACGAGGCAGTCGAGCTGGCCAACGACACCCCGTTCGGCCTGGGCTCCTACGTCTTCACCACCGATCCTGAGCAGGCCAAACGGGTCGCCGACAAGATCGACGCCGGCATGGTGTTCGTCAACGCCGTCGGCGCCGAAGGCGCCGAGCTGCCCTTCGGCGGGGTCAAGCGCTCAGGATTCGGACGTGAGCTCGGCCGGTTCGGCATCGACGAGTTCGTCAACAAGAAGCTCATACGGATCGCCGGCTGATCTTCGACCTGCCCATAACTGACGCGGGCGTGCACGTCAGGATTCGGTAATCATTCCTGCCCGGCCCGCGGCCCGAGCGTGTGATTCGCTGGGAGAGTCCTTCGATGCGCCCGGGTTCTTCGCTGCCTGCATACCGGTTGCGCTGCTGGGTACATCGTCGACACGACCCCGAGGGAGTAGAGAGTGGACGTCCGAGCGCAGATGTCGCAGATGAGCCCAGAGGCGCGCGCAGCCCTGGCTCAACGGATCAAGTCGCGCCTGGTTCAGCCCGGCGCGCCAACTGCCGATCACGACGTCAGCATCGTCGGTGGCGGGACCGCTGCGCTCACGCTCGCACTCGAGATCCGCGCAGCCCGCCCGGCGACGCGGGTCCAAATAATCGAGCCCAACACCCACCCGATCCCAGAAGTCACCCACACCGTCGGAGAGTCGACCGTCGAAGTATCGGCGCACTACCTGCGGGACCGCATCGGTCTCGCCGACCATCTGAGCACGGCGCAGATCCGCAAGATGGGACTGCGAATGTTCTTCTCGAACAACGGAAACACCGACATCGCGCGCCGAATGGAACTCGGCGGCTCCTCGTTCGTACCGCAGGTGACCTATCAGATCGATCGCGGCAGACTGGAAAACGAGCTCTACCAACGCTGCCGATCGGCGGGGATCCAGCTGGTCTGCGGGCGGGTCCGCAACGTCGCCCTCGGCGCCGACGGATCGGCGCACACTATTTCGTACCAGAGCGGCGACACCCTGACCGAGACGACGACACGGTGGGTTGTCGACGCCTCGGGGCGAAATCGTCTGCTGCCTCGACAACTCGATCTGAGAAAGAGCAACGGGCACCACTGCAACGCCGCATGGCTGCGTGTGGCGACGGAGATCGACGTCAATCGTTGGAGTGACGACGAAGGCTTTCACAGCCGCCTTGTGGAGGGGGACAGGGCGATGTCGACGAATCACCTTATGGGTGAGGGCTATTGGGTATGGCTCATTCGACTCGCCTCCGGCGCCACCAGCGTCGGCATCGTTGCGGACCCGGCCTTTCATCCCTTCGACGGGTTCAACACGCTGGAGAAGGCCCTGGCGTGGCTGCGACAGCACGAGCCCCAGTGCGCAGATGTTCTCGAACAGCACAGGGACGCAATCCAAGATTTCCGGGTCATGAAGAAGTACAGCCACGGTGTGACCAAGATGTACGACGGGGCTGCGCGGTGGTGTCTCACCGGCGACGCCGGGGTCTTTCTGGACCCGCTGTACTCATCGGGGCTGGATCTCGTCGCCATCGGCAACGGGCTCATCACCGACATGATCATCCGCGAACTCGACGGCGAGGACGTGGTCGCGCGGTCCCAGATCAGTGACACGCTGTTTCGCTCCCTCACCGACATGTGGTTGGCCATCTACCAGGACCAGTACCTACTGATGGGCGTGCCCTCGGTGATGACGGCCAAAGTTGTCTGGGATGTCGCGTTCTACTGGGGATTCATCGGCCTGCTCTACAGAAACAACCGGTTCGTCCGGATCGCAGACGACCCCGAGTTCGTGCCCTATCTGCAGGGTCTCATCGACCTCAGCAATCGGGTACAGAGCTTCTTGCGCGAGTGGGCCTCGGTCGAAACCGGAGTGGCAACAGCGCCTTTCGTTGATCTCTATGCGCCGCTGAACTTCATGGTCACGTTGCACACCGCAATGATCGACCCGAGCCCTGCCTTCGACGAACAGTTCGACGCCAACGCCCGGCTGCTGCGACAGCTGGCCGGCCAGCTCGTAGAGACCATCGTCGCCGAGAAATCGGCGACGTTCGACAACGACGATGTCGTGCGTCAAGTGCAAGCGTGGCAAAGTGATTCGCTGCTGCGCGATCTTCGGTCGGCCTACCGCGATGCGCAGGCGGACAATCCACTCAGCGACGGGTGGATCGTTCCCACGGCAGCGGCTCTTCAGCCGTCGTGACGATGGCGACAGGTATGGTCCTCGACAACAACGAGCACGAGCCGCTGGCAATCGTCGGTATCGGCTGTCGTCTGCCCGGCGACGTCGGTTCTGCCGAGGAGCTGTGGACGCTGCTGTGCGAAGCCACGGACGCCACCCGTGAAGTTCCCGAAACACGCTGGCATGCAGCGCGATTCCACGATCCGAGCGGATCCAAGGTCGGCAAGATGATCACGCGGCGCGGTGGATTTCTCGCCGAGATCGACCAATTCGATCCGCAGTTCTTCGGAATCTCACCCCGGGAAGCGCACTCACTCGACCCCCAGCAGCGCCTCCTGCTGCAGACCACCTGGGAAGCTCTGGAGGATGCGGGAATACCTGCCGACGGGCTGGCGGGCTCCGATGTGGGTGTGTTCGTCGGCGGCTTCACCCTGGATTACCAGCTCCTGCAGAACCATGGCCGCGGCAGCCGCTACCGGTTCAAGGCCCACTCGGCCACCGGGATGATGATGACGATGCTGGCCAACCGCATCTCGCACGCATTCGATTTCCGCGGCCCCAGCATGTCGGTCGACACGGCGTGCTCCAGCTCGCTGGTGGCGGTCCATCTCGCCGCGCAGAGCATCTGGAGCGGAGAGTGCCGGCTCGCCGTGGTCGGCGGGGTGAACATCATGGGCGGTCCCAACACCGCGATCGCCGAGTCCACGAGCGGGTTTCTCAGCCCGGATGGACGATCCAAAGCATTCGACGACTCCGCTGACGGTTATGCCCGCGGAGAAGGTGGTGCCGTCGTCGTACTCAAGCCGCTCTCTCAGGCGCTACGCGACGGAGACGACGTCTACGCCCAAATCCTCGGCACCGCTGTGTCGCAGGACGGCCACACCGACGGCATCACGGTGCCGCGCGAGGACGCCCAGCACGCGGCGATCACGACCGCGCTGCAGCGAGCGGGTGTGCAGCCGGCCGAGGTCGGCTATGTGGAAGCGCACGGCACCGGAACGCCACTCGGCGACCCCATCGAGATCCGCGCTCTTGCTGCTGCATTGACGTCGAACCGGCCGGTCACCAAACCGCTTGTTGTGGGGTCGGTCAAGACGAACATCGGGCATCTCGAGGCCGGAGCCGGGGTGGCCGGTCTGGTCAAGGCGGCGCTCGTGGCCAAGAAGGGTCACATCCCGGCCACCGTCCACTTCCGGACGCCGACCAGACATGTCTCGCTGGCGGAGCTGAAGATCGACATCTCCGGCGAGGGGCGAGCCTTCCCCGAATGCGCCCGCCGAGTCGTGGGCGTCAATTCGTTCGGCTTCGGCGGCACGAATGCGCATGTGGTGCTTGCCGAACCGCCCACGCGCGCTGGGCAATCCTCCGTCGAACGTGACGACACTTCGCCTCCGATGCTGCTGCCGATCTCGGCCCGCAGCGAAGACGCGCTCGCCGCGACAGCTCGGCAGCTGGGCGACTACCTCGACGCCCACCCCGACGTCACTCTCGGGTCGCTCGCCTACACGCTCAGTCGTCGGCGCGCCCACCTCAGTCACCGCGACACCGTCATCGCCGACAGCATCGACGAAGCGCGACAACAACTTCTCGGGCTCGCTGAGGGAAGACAGATCCTCACCGCCCGCACGGCTACCGCGGCGCCGAAGCTCGCGTTCGTGTGCACCGGGATGGGGCCGCAGTGGTGGCGAATGTGCGGGGGTCTGCTCGATGCCGCCCATACCTTCCCGGCCTTCGCCGAGAGCATCGCACGCACCGACCGCGAACTTTCCCGTCACGCCAATTGGTCCCTGGTCGAGGAGCTACGGCGCGACGAAACGTCGTCACGGATGGCCGAGACGCAGATCGCCCAGCCCGCGAACTTCGGCATCCAGGTGGCTCTCGCCGAGCAGCTCGCGCAGTTCGGGATCACCCCGGACGCCGTGATCGGGCACAGTGCAGGCGAAGTCGCCGCTCACCATCTCGCGGGTCTGCTCAGTTTCGAGGACGCGGTGGAGGTGATCTATCACCGCAGTCGGCTCCAGCAGCGCACCAGCGGACAGGGCCGGATGCTCGCTGTCGGAACCGACGCAAACGCGCTCATGAATTCGCTGACCGGCGCTGCCCGGGATGAGATCGGCCGCCTGGTCTCGGTGGCGGCCATCAACAGCCCGTCGGCAATCACCCTCGCCGGCGACAGCGACATCCTCGACGACATCGCGATGCAGCTCGATACCGTCGGAATCTTCAACCGGTTTCTGGCCGGGAATGTGCCTTATCACACGCATTTCATGGATTCGGTGAGGGAGGACCTTCTGGCAGCGTTCGAGGGGCTGTCCTCGGCGCGGGCCGCTCTTCCCCTGTACTCGACGGTGACCGGCGAACAGCTGGAACAGTACGAGGCCGGTGCCGCGTACTGGTGGCAGAACACCCGCGCCTCTGTGCTGTTCGAACCCGCGTTACGTCGAATGCTCGACGACGGCTACACGCAGTTCCTGGAGCTCGGTCCTCACCCTGTGCTGGCCGCGTCCATCTTTGAAACAGCTGGCGCGCAGCGCATCTCCGTCACGTCGACGCAACATCGACAACAGGACGATGTGCGTACGTTCCTCAGCGCGGTCGGCGAATTGCACTGCCACGGCCACCACGTCGCGTGGGACGCGCTGAACCCGGCTGACGGTGCTCGTCTCCTCAAACTCCCGTCCTACCCGTGGCAGACGAAGCGGTACTGGAACGACACGCAGGAGGCGACCGAACTCCTGTTCTACAAACCGGTTCACCCCCTCCTCGGGCAGGCGGTCAGCGCCGTGCACCCCACCTGGGAAGCCGAACTGAGCACGGTGCTCAACCCGTTCCTCGCCGATCATCGAGTGCAGGGCAGCGTCGTCCTCCCCGGGGCCGTGTACATCGAGATGGCACTGGCCGCGGCCAGGGAAACCTACGGTTCGAACCACAGTGTCGACAATCTCGTCCTGCAGCGCGCGGTGATTCTCGACGACACCAGTGACCCCCTGCTGCGGACCACCCTCAACAAGGATGACGGCACATTGGAGTTCGCCGCATTCACCGCCAACGCCGACGGTGACCTCAAATGGGCCATCACGGCCACCGCCGAGCTCAACATGCTTCCGGCGCAAAGGGTCCAGACCGGATCTCCCGACGACACCGTCGTCACCTCGATCGGCCGCGACGACTTCTACGCCCGCACCGAAGCGCTCGGATTCGACTACGGGGAAGCGTTCCGATCGGTGACGGGTGTGACCGCCGGGCACGACTGGGCGGTTGCCGAACTCGACACGCCCATCACCCTCGCCGACGACATCGGCGATTACCACTTCCATCCCGCGCTGATCGACGGCGCATTCCAAACACTGTTCGGTGCCCCGTTTCTCGGGCAGGAGGAGTCAGATGACCCCTACTTGCCGACCCGCATCCACCGCTGCATGGTCTACGGCGGGCCGGAAGCACACATGACGGTCCGGGCCGACGTGGTGTCGGCAAGCGCCGAGCAGGTGGAATGCAATCTCGTCATCAGCGACCGGACGGGACGCCCGCTCGTGGTCATCGACGGTTTCACCGTTCAGTCGCTGGCGACCTCGTCGCGGATGTCCCCGGATCGGATCGACAAGGGAATTCTCGAAATCCATTGGTCTGCCATGGATGAGGGTAACCACGAGGAACGCGAGCCCTTCGCCGACGAACGGTCCTGGCTCGTCCTCGACGACGATTCCGGCGTGGGGCGGCTGTTGGCCGATCATCTGCGCCGCCGCGGCCAGCGCGCCCACACCGTGGGCCACCGAGCGGTGGACGTACTCACCGAAGCCGACGGCGGCTGGCTGATAAACCCCCGGAGCCCGGAGCAGATGGCACAGCTCATCGCCGCGCACCTCGAGAGCGAGCAAGATCTCGCAGGCATCATCAACTGCTGGCCTCTCGACATCGCGGGATCCGACCACGATCACCACCTGGGCGCGTTCACCGTGCTCCGTCTCGTCAAAACGCTCGCCGAAAACGACACCCTCAAACCGCTGATCTATTTCGTCACATCCAACACCCAGCCGACACCGGGCAGCGCGGTGGGCCACGTCGATCAGGCCGCCCTGTGGGGCCTCGGACGGGTCATCGGCCACCAGGAGCTCGCCGAATACTGGGGCGGACTGGTCGACATCGACATCGCAGACAACCCGCAGGAGACAGTCGCCCGCATCTGCCGCCATGTCCTCGACGACGAATCCGAGGATCAGATCGCGATCCGCGGCAGCACGACATTCGTCCCGCGATTGCGTCCCTGCGCGTCGCTGACCAGCCCGTTCCCCACCAAGCTCACGCCCGATGCGACCTACGTCGTCACCGGCGGTGCGGGGGCCCTCGGTCGTGTCGCGGCCACCTACCTGGCCGAGCGCGGTGCCCGGCACGTCATTCTGCTGGGCAGACGAGCCCTGCCCGGCCGCGGTCAGTGGCCGACACTCGGCGTGGACGACCCGCACCGCGCGACCGTCGACACCATCCGCGCGATAGAGAAACTCGGCGCCACGGTCGTGGCCCGCAGCGTCGACATCACCGACGCCGAACAGGTCCAAACATGGCTGCGCGACCACCAGCGCAACGGCGGGCGACCGATCCGCGGCATCATCCACGCCGCGGGCTCGGTCCACGACCAGCTCCTGGTGAACATGAGCGAAGACGACTTCGCCGCCGTGGCTGGGCCCAAGATCACTGGAACCAAAGTGCTGCACAACGCATTCCAGGCGCACGATCTGGAGTTCTTCGTGATGTTCGGGTCGGCGGGTTCCACCATCGCCTCGCCGGGCCAAGGCAATTATGCCGCCGCCAACGCCTTCCTCGACGCGTTCGCTCATCACCGTCGGGCGCAGGGACTACCAGCCCTGACGATCGGCTGGGGCCCGTGGTCGGTCGGAATGGTCGAAGAGCTCGGCCTGGAGAAGATGTACGCCCAGCGTGGCATCGATCTCATC
This sequence comes from Mycolicibacterium iranicum, assembly GCF_001650495.1. Taxonomy (GTDB): domain Bacteria; phylum Actinomycetota; class Actinomycetes; order Mycobacteriales; family Mycobacteriaceae; genus Mycobacterium; species Mycobacterium iranicum_A. The sequence goes on from NZ_LWCS01000012.1 coordinate 18,808, forward strand.
ACCCCCGCCGTCGGAGTGCGAATCCTCGACCGGCTCATCAACCAGGACGTGTCGACGGTGGTTGCGATCAGCGCTGATTGGAACCGTGCCCGCCAGGCGGGACTCGGCGCAAACCTACCGCGAATGTTCACCCAACTCCAGGCATCCGAAAAGGATTCGGGCGAAGGAGATTCCGGCGCGTCGGTCCTTGCCGTGCTGGCGTCGACTCCGGAGGGCGACAGGTTGACCGTCGTCGCCGACCATATTCGCGCTCTGGTGGCCGCCGTCTTCGACTGCGGTGTGGACGATTTCGCTTCCGATGCAATGCTCGAGGACATCGGCCTGGATTCGATGATGGCGATGGAGTTCCGCGTGCGGATCAACATGATGTTCTCGATCGACCTGCCCGTACTGGAGATCCTCAAGGGGGTCAGCGTGAACTCGCTGGCCGACCGCATCCTCGCCGAGCTTCACGCGATTCACGGGCATGCATCGCCGACCTCGGAAGCCGAGTCGCCGCCGGCCGTCGTGGACGACAACGTCGATCTGCTGATCGAGGGCCTGTCCGACGCCGAACTCCTGGAGTTGCTCGGCGAACTGGAAGTCGAAGGCGGAAACGGCGCGGGGGAGCGGCCGTGACGACAGAGGCCCGCGCGGTATATGTCCGCGGGCTTTCGAAGAGCTACGGGCGCACTCACGCGGTCCGTCATCTGGATCTCGACGTCGCCTACGGGGAGATCTTCGCCATTCTGGGTCCCAACGGTGCCGGCAAATCGACCACCATCGAGATCCTCGAAGGCCACCGGAAACGCAGCTCCGGGCAGGTCAATGTCCTCGGCGAAGATCCGGGCACGGCAGGACGCACATGGCGGGCCAAGATCGGCGTCGTGCTCCAGGACAGCAGCGACTTCGGGGTGCTGACCGTGCTGGAGACGGTCCAAATGTTCGCGAAATGTTATGGGAGATCGCGTGGTTCGGAAGATCTCCTGGAACTTGTCGGCCTTCGATCGACATCAGCGTCGAAGGTCAGGACCTTGTCCGGGGGACAGCGCCGCCGGTTGGACGTCGCCCTGGGGATCATCGCCGAACCCGAGTTGTTGTTCCTCGACGAGCCGACAACAGGATTCGATCCCGAAGCGCGTAGGCAGTTCTGGGACCTCATCCGACTGCTGGCCGCCGACGGCACCACCATCGTGCTCACGACCCACTACCTGGAAGAGGCGGCTGCCCTCGCAGACCGCGTGGCGGTGATCGCAGACGGTCGCGTCGCAGCCGTGGATTCTCCGGCTCGTCTGACGGCGCATCTGAACACGTCGGCCACCGTGAGGTGGATGGAGGGCGGCGTGATGCGCGTGCTCGAAACCGACCATCCGACCGAGCTGATTCGCCAGCACTCCGCCAACGGGTCGGAACTCGAAGGACTCACGGTCACACGGCCCACTCTCGAAGATGCCTACCTCCAGCTGATCGGTCACGCATGATGGCGATCGAATCGGCGCGGCCGACCCGCATCTCGAAACACCGGGCAACCACCCGGGAACCCGGGTTGCCGTCTGCGGTCCGCATCGGCTTCTCGCGTGTGGTGCCCGAACTCAAAATGTTCTATCGGCGGCCGGAGCAGCTGGCCCTGACGTTCTCGATGCCCGCCGTCATCTGTCTGCTACTGGGTTCCATCTTCACCACCGAACTCCCGGGCACCCAGACCACGACGGGGTCGGTCATCGCTGCCAGCATGCTTGCCTACGGCATCCTGTCGACGTCGTTCATCAACCTCGGTATCGGTATCGCCGCTGACCGTGAAACCGGTGCGCTGCGGCGTCTGCGCGGGACCCCGGCGACGGCCTCGTCGTATTTCATCGGCAAGATCATGCTCGTCGCGATCGCGAGCGTCGCGGAGGCCGTCATCATTCTTGGGTTGGGCGTCAGCGTATTCGGACTGCACCTGCCCACGGGGGTGTCGGGCTGGTTCACCCTCACTTGGGTCTTCGTGCTCGGCATCATCAGCTGCTCGCTACTGGGCATCCTTGTCAGCAATTACGCCGCCAACGCCCTGTCGGCGAGCGTGCTCACCAACGGACCAGCCGTCGGCCTTCAGTTCGTGTCGGGCACCTACGTCCCGCTGGTCATGCTGCCGACGTGGATGTTGATGATCGGCTCGATCTTCCCGGTCAAGTGGATGGCGCAGGGATTCCGCTCTGTGCTGCTGCCGCCGTCGATGGTGGCGTTCGAACCGGCGGGCAGCTGGGAGCACGGGCGGATATTCCTCGTGTTGGCCGCATGGAGCATCTTCGGACTGCTCGCTTGCCTCTACGTGTTCCGCTGGTCGGACAAGAGCTGACCCGGTGCCTTCCCTTCTTTCGATCGCCGCGCACTTCTTCCTGCAGATCGCCGTCATCCTTGCGACCTATCGCCTGTTGTGGCCGTTGTTCCGCCGCCTGGCGCAGGTGCAGGTGGTCGCCATCATGGTGGCCGGATTCCTGCTCGGCCCTTCGGTATTGGGCTGGATATGGCCGAGCGGGCAGCATTGGCTGTTTCCCACCACGCTGACCATCGGCGCCGAGACTCTTCCGCATCCCAATTTGACGGCGATCTACGTGGTCGGCCAACTCGGCCTGGTCCTCTACATGTTCCTGGTGGGTGCGTCGTTCAAGGTCGAGATCCTCGGTGCCCACGTGCGGCAGGCAGGCGTCACCTCGGCGGCGGGCATCGGCGTACCGCTGGTCCTCGGTGGCCTTGTCGGATGGTGGATGGTCAGCCTCGGCGGCTATTTCACCGACAAGGTCTTCCACTGGCAGGGCGGCCTCTTCGTCGCCGCCGCAGTGGCCATCACAGCGTTCCCGATGTTGGCATGGATCGTTTATGACTCCGGACTGCTCAACACCCGCCTCGGGACGATGGCACTGTCTTGTGCCGCGGTCGACGACGCATGCTCCTGGGTTCTCCTCGCGACCGTCGTCGCGACGGCGAACGGCAGTGCCGCCGGAGCCCTGATCGCCGTCGGAGGAGGACTGGCCTACCTGATGTTCATGCTCTACGTCGGCCGTCGCCTGCTGGCGAGGCTGGCGTCGTGGACGCCGCCGCGCACCGAGCGTGAGCAGACCGGCGGCATACCGATCGCGCACGCCAGCATCATCCTGCTCGTCATCCTGACGGCGAGCTGGTTCACCGACGTGGTCGGAATCTATTCTGTCTTCGGCGCTTTCGTCGCCGGCGCGGTGATGCCGCGGGGTGCTCTGCTCGATACGATCCGCGAGCGGTTCGAGCCACTGGTCGCCTACCTGCTGTTGCCCGCCTTCTTCATCTACTCGGGGCTGAACACGCAGTTGAACCTGATCCTCGATCCAGGGACTCTGGGCATGGCGGTCGTCGTTCTCATCGTCTCGTTCGTCGCGAAGTTCGGCGCGATCGGGTTGGCGGCACGTTCGCAGGGGATGAGTTGGTATGAGGCGGGTTCCATGGGAGCCTTGGCCAACGCACGTGGCCTCATGGAACTGATTCTGCTCAACATCGGCTTCGAAGCCGGGCTCATCACAAGCAAGCTGTACACGATCCTGGCGCTCATGACGATCATCACCACGTTCATGGCCACACCACTGCAGCGACTGTTCGAGCGCCGCCTACAGCGCTCCGGTCTGCGGTTCGGTCCCTCCGGGGAGGAGCCGCACGGCGGCGAGGGCGCAGGCCTCGTCCTCGGCGGCACTGGCGCCGCTGACGCCGACGCCGCCGACCACCACTGCGTCGACAGTGATCGGAACGCCGCCGCCGAAGATGACAAAGCGACCGCCGCCGTTGGCATGGATGCCGAACAGTTCTCCGCCAGGCGCGGCCAGCACCGCGAGCTCGGACGTCGCGATACGGTTGGCGACGGAGGTGTACGCCTTGTCCACGGCGAGAACGGGTCCCGCGATCTCGGCGCCGTCCATCCTGCCGAACGCGACGAGATTCCCGCCCCCATCGACGACCGCGGCGGACACGAGGATCGACCGCCGTTCGGCTTCGGCGTGGGCGGCCGCGATCATCCGTAACGCCGTGGCCAAATCGACAGTCATGTTCGTATCTTCGCCCATGGTCAGATCTCACTAGGATTTCGCGCGTCGCGCCACTTGCCCGCTGGGGCGACGGTCGTGCGCTACACCGACGGTCTTGTGAACCGTCGCCGCGAGCGGGCTGACGGCGCAGCTACGCCACCTATGTCCGCACGGTGCCGGCCTCCGAGCCCACACTGCTGGAAAAGTTCGTGAGCGGGGTGGTCACTCACGACGGCGAGATGGACTATGTAGGCGCCGCGCCAGACGCATTGGCTGCCGTGGGATTAGCCCCGGAGGACGCCATCGCGGTATGGGCAGCCGTCAGCGCGCTGGCCATAGGCCAGCGTCAGCGAGGCCGCATTGGGCATCGAATGACGTTGTCACTCAACGGAATAGCCTCTCAGTACGGACTGCCGGCGCTGCCCTGACGTCAAGGGCGTCACATCTGCCACTGCTGTCGGTGTGCTGTCAGTTCCCTGGTCTCGATGACCTGCGACGTCGGGTTCTCCGCTGCCGGCGCGCAGGCGGAATTCGGGCTGCGTCGCGGTTCCGACCGGTAGTCGATGCCTTACCTTGAGCCCGGCTGAAACCGTGCTTCTGCAGCAGGAACCGCACACCCGGGTCAGAGCGGATCGCAGAAGGTGCCAGGCGACAACCACCGTCGGCCCAACGAGGCCGTCGACAACCGGCTAGGGAGATCATGAAGGCAATCACTCGGGTGCTGATCGCGATGGTGGCGTCCATCGCGGCTTTGTTCGTGAGCACTGGCACCTCTCACGCAGGGTTGGACAACGAGCTCAGTGTGGTCGATGGCCAGGGCCGCACCCTGACCGTGCAGCAGTGGGATACGTTCCTCAACGGTGTGTTCCCGCTCGACCGCAACCGCCTGACCCGCGAGTGGTTCCACTCGGGCAAGGCGACCTACATCGTGGCCGGCGAGGGCGCCGAGGACTTCGAGGGCACGCTGGAACTGGGTTACCAGGTCGGCTTCCCGTGGTCGCTGGGTGTGGGCATCAACTTCAGCTACACCACCCCCAACATCGCTTTCGACGGTTACGCCTTCGATGCCGCCGATCCGGATTTCGGGTTCGGCAACAACATCGTGACCCCGCCGCTGTTCCCCGGTGTGTCGATCACCGCGGATCTCGGTAACGGCCCGGGCATCCAGGAAGTCGCCACGTTCTCGGTTGACGTATCGGGCGCAGGTGGCTCGGTTGTCGTGGCCAACGCGCATGGCACCGTGACCGGTGCTGCCGGTGGTGTGCTGCTCCGTCCTTACGCGCGTCTCATCTCGAAGAACGGCGACAGCGTCAGCACCTACGGCGCCCCCTGGAACATGAACTGACCTTTCTCGATCACGTCAGAGGCTGCCATGTACTCCCAACCGACTCGGGGTGGAATGATCGGTGGTAATGCTTGGAGGACAGCTTGGTCGACCCGGGGGATCGGCGCGATTGGCTGCCGAGCAAGACCGCACCTGCACGCTGGAGGCCTCTGTATTGGACACCACCCAGACGGCGCAGCTGATCGCGTGACCGACGGCGACATTCCAGTCGACGATCTGGTTCCCGTTGGTACGCCCATCGATCTCGACAATTGTGCGCGCGAGCCGATCCACATCCCCGGGAGCATCCAGCCGCGCGGCGTCCTTGCGGTTGTTCGCGAGCCCGAGTTCGAGGTCCGGCAGGTCAGCGCCAACGTCGCCGATCTGCTCGGCCGTCCCCTCGAGGCCGTCCTGGGGCACCACCTCTCAGCACTGATGGGCGCCGACCAGGCCGTCCGCGTCCAGACCGCGGCCTCCATGATGGGCGACCTCCACCGGCGCAATCCTGTGGAGTGCTCCATCGAGGTGCACGGCACACGCCGCGAGTTCGACGTCATCCTGCACCGCGAACCCGGCGGCATCCTTCTCGTCGAACTGGAGGTCGCCTACGGCGAGCGGCCCTATTCCTTCCCGAACACCTATCAAGCGGTGCGCAACTCCGTGGCAGAACTGAACCAGGCCGCGACGCTGGCCGAGCTCTATGACACCACCGCCAGGGCGGTCCGCGAACTCACCGGTTTCGACCGTGTGATGGTGTACCGCTACGACGAGGAATACAACGGCGAGGTGGTTGCCGAATCGAAGCGAGACGACCTCAACCCGTTCCTCGGCCTGCACTACCCGTCGACCGACATCCCGGCTCAAGCGCGCGCACTATACGAGAAGAACTGGCTTCGCCTCATCTCCGACGTCGACTACGTGCCCGCACCCCTCGTCCCGTCCGTCGATCCCGTTGTCGGCGCGCCGCAGGACCTGACGCACGCCACGCTGCGCAGCGTCTCACCGATCCACATCGAATATCTGCAAAACATGGGTGTGCACGCGTCGATGTCGATCTCGCTGCTGCGGCACGGACGGCTGTGGGGATTGATCGCGTGTCACCACTACGCCGGCCCGCATCTGCCACCGTTCGGCACGCGGGTGGCGGCCGAATTTCTCGGGTCCACCTTGTCCTTACGCCTCGTCGACCAATTCGAGGACGACCAGCTGCACAAGCGACTCGACGCCCAGGCCATGCTGACCAAGCTCACGGCCTCGTTCATCGACCACAGCAAACCGCTGACCTCCGCCTTGCTCGGCGCGCCCGACCTGCTCGACCTTGTCCCCGCCGACGGGGTCGTGGTCGACATCGGCGGCGACCGGCAGGTGCGCGGCACGGTGCCCCCGCCCGAGGTTGTCGCCGCTGTCGTCTCGTGGGCCCGCGGAGCAGGGGATGAGACTGCCCGCACCGACAGATTGGCACGCACGCTGCCAGACGCCGCCGTCGACGCAGACTTGGCCGCTGGGGCGCTGGTCTTGAATCTTCCCGACGGACAGTTCGTCGCCTGGTTCCGGCGGGAGGTTCTGCGATCGGTGGACTGGGGTGGGGATCCATACAACAAAGCGATCGCGAACAGCGAAGGCGAGGGGGTCCGGCTGAGTCCACGTAAGTCGTTCGATCGGTGGCAGGAAGTTGTGCGCGAGCGCTGCGAGCCGTGGACGCCCACCGAAACGGAGTCGGCCGACGCGCTGCGGCACCACCTGGTGGAGTCGCTGTATCTACGCGCGCGCGGTGCGCTGCGGGTGGCGGAGCTGGTGCAGCGCAGCCTGATCCCCAAATCGCTTCCTGCGCTCAAGGATTGGCGGGTCACCGCCCACTATGAGCCTGCGGCCGGCGGACGGGTCGGCGGGGACTGGTACGACGCGTTCGAGCTTCCCGACGGCAGGCTGATCGTCGTGGTCGGCGATGTCGCTGGACACGGCGTCACGGTTGCGGGCACGATGGCCCAGCTGCGCAACGCACTCCGTGCCCAGTTGTTCGCCGGCGCTACGCCCGGTGATGCGATCAAGCAGCTCAATGACTTTGCCGTCTATATGCTGCCCGGAGCGTTCGCCACCGTGCTGGTGGCGAAGGTCGATCTGACATCCGGGGCGGTGGAGGCTGCATCCGCCGGCCATCTGATGCCGTTCCTGACCACCTCTGCGCTTGCCGCCGTGCAGGCACCGATACGTCTGTCGCCGCCGATCGGTGTGAGCAGAGCCACGCACACCCAGAGCACGTTCGCCATCGAGTCGGGGCAGGGGCTGGTGCTGTACTCCGACGGACTCGTCGAGCGACGCGGCGAGGTGATCGACGACGGGATTGATCGCCTGGGGGAGAGTCTGGGTGGCGCGGACGATATGCCGGCCTCGGAGATCTGGACGGCGATGTCGGCCGGGCACACGGACGACGACGTCACCATCGTTACGCTCCACCGGCTGTAGCGCGTAACGCTAGCCGGGGCCTCCGTGTAGGCCGGATAGGTTGCAGCGCAGCATGTTTGCGTGCCGTGTCGGAAGGTCTTCTCGCCCGCTGCTGCGACCGGTGTCGCAGCGGCGCGGGGCCGGCGGCCCGCAATTTGTTTGCTGCTGATATCCGTCATATCCACGTCGACGTCAATATTGCGGCAGGCTCCGCGGTGCGGCGGCTGGTCGACAAGGCCTACTAAACGTGTTGCTCAGCAAGACCCGATGCGGGGGGTGGCGCTGTGCTACATCGAGGTCTTGAGGCTCAGAATTTTTATTAGCGCACCGCTTAAAGGCAACATCGGCGTAGATTGCATGCATATGGTGCCTGCGATGCTGTTGTGTTCTATGTGGTTCAGGCGAACGCGCATAACAGCATAACTGCACGTTGGAACCAAGGACCAGCGCGACCGAACGGCCGTTTTCGGACCACTGGGGATCGAAAATTCTCATGAAGCAAACACTGGCGAAAGGAAACCCCTTCGCCAAAGTCGCGATGATTAGAAAGAAAAGAATTTTGCTAGAGCATTAGGTGATCTCGACCATATGCTTTCCTGGCGCCGGTGGTCCGGCGACGAAAATCACTGCTTTCACCGGGGAGATCTCATGGGAATCAATCTGCGCAAAACAGGGGTCGCCTGTGGCGCCGTCTTTGCTTCGGCCGCTTTGGCGCTGTCCACCGCGTCCATGGGTGAAGCCGCGAACCGGGCCGTCGTCATCGGCGGCATCTCGACACCGTCGATGAGCGACACCCTCATGTCGCCGCTGTTGGGCGGCGCGTTCAAGAATCAGCAGCGCGTCAGCGTCAACTGGCCGGCCCAGGCCGGCCCCATGACGGGCAAGAACCATCTCACCCTCGGTCAATCCATCACCGCAGGCAAGACGAACCTCACAACTCAGATCAACTCTGCTCTGAGCCAGCTCGGCGCCGGCGAGAAGGTCACGGTCGTCGGACTGTCTGCAGGATCGCTTGTCGTCAACGAGGTGCTCCGCGATCTCGCCGCCAACGCCAACGCACCCGGCAAGGACAAGGTCACGTTCGTCGTGGTCGCGGACTCGAGCCGACAGAACATCATCGACGACAACGCCAAGTACAACAAAAAATTCGACTACACCTACCGGCCCGCCCCCGAGACCAAGTACGACGTCGTCGTCATCACCGGGGAGTACGACGGCATGGCCGACTTCCCGGACCGCTGGTGGAACACCCTCGCCGTCACCAACGCCATCGCCGGCGCCCTCTACCAGCACGTGCCGGTGATGTACGCCGACTTGTCGAAGGTCCCCGCCAAGAACATCGACGTCGACGTGAACTCATTGGGCGGCAAGACGACTCACTACCTGGTTCCGGCCGAGAAGCTGCCGCTGGTGCGGATGTTCCCCTCGCTCGCCTCCCGGGAGGCCGAACTCAAGGCGAAGATCGATGCGGCCTACATCCGCAACGACGTAGTCGCCCCCAAGGTCGCGCCCAAGTCGCTTGTCTCCGCGGTTCCCGTCGCCCTTTCGGCGCCCGCCACCGCTCCCGTCACGGCGACTGCGCGCGTCGCCGCCGCCGTGCCGGCGGTCGAGGCTGCGCCGGTCGTCGATGTCGCCCCGGTGCGTGTCGCCACCACCAAGGCCAGCAGGGCCGCCGCCGCCAGCGTTGCCGAGGTGCCGGATACCGCCGCGGCATCCCTGCTAGGTGACGGGGCCGACGAGGACGCCAACGTCAACGAGGAGAAGGTTGAAACCCCCGCGGGGGAGGATGCGGCCGAGGGTGCAGACCACAACGGTGACGCTGCCGAGTCATCCTCGGTCACCGAGGATTCCGACGACGCCACGGATTCGGGGGACTCCGCCGCGTCGAGCGACTCGTCGGACGACTCCGGCTCGTCAGATGACAGTGGAACTTCTGATCCCTCAGGATCTTCGGAGTAAATCCTGCCCGGCGCTGCGCTGACCCGACGCCCCGGCCTTTCCGGCCGGGGCATCGTGGTGTTCAGAGCTCGATGTGACGCTGACAGGTGCATTGACATCACAATGATGTCGCTGTGTGTCGGGCACATGCGCGGTGCGATGAGCGCTCAGACCGACTCGGGTGACGTCACGGGCCCCACGGCTGTGATCGGCACCATTGCCGTACGGACAGGAAGCGGTGAAGTGACCCTCGGCCTCGCCGAAGACACTGCGGCACAACAGGGTTGAGATCAGTTCGGGATGTGCAGGAGCGTGCCTTGGCTGAGCAGCTGGGTCGCGGTGAGGCCGAAGGTGCATTTGAAGCGGTCCGCCAGATGTGACGGGCTGGCGAATCCGGCATTGGCGGCGGCGTCGGTGAGATTCATGCCGTCACGGATCGCGATCCCTGCAGCGATCAACCGTATCCACAGCCGGTACCGTCGAAGCGTGGTGCCGACCTGGTCCTGGAACAGGTGCAGGAACCGCGATTCGGACAGGCCGACATCGGCGGCGAGCTGACGCGACGACGGGGCGCCGGCAGGATCGGCCGTGACTTGTGCGACGGCCTCGGCGATACGCGGATCGACACGGTTCGGTGACGCCGGAGCGGCCAGGTCCAGCCACCGACTGGCGGCGATATCGTCCTCCGGAAGTTGCTTCAGCACCGCGTCATTGACATGACAGACGGCGAAAGGCCCTTGTACGCTTCGACATTTCATGCGACAGACGGACACCCGGTTCGAAGATGCGTCGAAGTAGCCCGACACAAGGCGACCGCCGTGCGTGTCCAGGTGGTGGGTCAACCGCGGCGGCACCAGAACACTACGCGCGACGACCTGCGCGCCGCCGGCCGTGACCGTCACATCGCCGTCGACGCCGACGGCCAGACACCACACCGAACCGGAATGCGGCTCGAGATTCAACCCGGGTCCGGCATAGAGCGCTCGGCCAGGCCATAGCCAGACCGCCGGATAGCAGGTTTGTGGAAGCGCAGGGACTTCCGCGGCTGTCATGGTGAACTCCTCGGACGCCGAAAGGCCATCGAAAGGAGCCTAGCGTGGTCGCAGCCGTCATCGTCGCCGCAGCGGTGTTCTTCGCGGCAATGGGCGTGTATGCACTCGCCGCACCAGATCGGGTGGTGAGCCCGTTCGACGTGACGCTGGGATCGGCGACGGCCCGATCCGAGGTCCGGGCCGTCTACGGGGGCTTCGGGCTCGCCATCGCGGTTGTCCTCGCGGTTGCCCGCGCCGAACCCGACCTCAGAGCCGGGATCGTGATAACGGTTGCTGCCGCTCTGGCCGGCATGGCGTTGGGTCGATTGGTCTCCGCGGCGGAAGGCCGAACCCGCTTCTATCCCAACTGGTTCTACTTCCTGGTCGAATCCGTGGCCGCCGCGGCATTGCTCGCCGTCGCGTGACTATGCCGTTGCGGCCCCTCGGCGAGCGCGCGCAGAACGCCACGAATAGCGGTATGTTCCCGTGCAGACACACGCGCTCGCGGTGCCGACCGCGCCCGCATGTCAGGACTTCTCGACGATGTGGAAGTGTGACCAGTCGGGGTCTTGGAGTGCGGCACGGTATTCGCACAACCGCCACGGGCTCACCGTGTGAATCTCTCCGTCAGGATTCTTGAAATAGGAGTGCTGCACCGCGGGGTGGGCCCACACCGTCTGCTTGATCTCCTGCTGCGTGCGCCGATGCCATTCCACTGTGGGACCGGTCAGTGGCTCCATTGAACGTGCTCCGGTGGATACGAGGCGTTCGATGCACGCGTTGATGTACTGCATCTCCAGCTCAGAGTGCATGATCAGGCTGCCGCCGTGCGCCAGGTGTGTACCAGGTCCGTAGATCATGAAGAAGTTGGGGAACTTGGGTACCGTGATGCCGAGGTAGGCGTACGGCCTGTTACCCCATTCGGTGTGCAGATCGGCGCCGTCGCGGCCGGTGACCGTCATCGGCGCGAGAACTTCCGTGGCGCGAAAGCCGGTGGCATAGACGATGACGTCGGTGTCGTATGCCAGGCCGTCCTCGGTGACGACACCGCGCGGGGTCACCTCTGTCACCGGCGTCCGAATGAGGTTGACGTTCGGACGTTTCAGCGTCGACAGCCAGCTTCCGTTGTCCTGCAGCGTCCGTTTGCCGGTCGCCGGGTAGTCGGGCAGCACCTTGGCCAGCAGGGCCGGATCGTCGCCCACCTGAGTCGTGATCCAATCGGTGAACATCATCCGGGCAAGGGCATTGACCTCGCTGACGGCGTAGGTTTGTCCGCCGTCCTGATCGACGTATCCCGGATCGACGCGTGCGGCATCGAGCCCCTTGTCTGCGCCCGGCCACATGAGTAGGAAGCGATACCACCGCGCGTAGTACGGCAGGTGTTCCATCGCCCAGCGGACACCGTCGGGAACCGGGTCGTGGTATGCGGGGTTCGGGAACATCCACTGCGCCGTGCGCTGAAAGATGTCCAGACAGTCGACCTTGTCCGCGATCGCCGGCGCTATTTGAAACCCGCTGGCGCCGGCGCCGATCAACGCGACTCGCTTGCCGTTGATGTCCACCGAGTGGTCCCATGCCGAAGAGTGGAACGACGGACCGGAGAACGTCTGCTGACCCGGGAAGCCCGGCAGGTTGGGCCGATTCAGCTGGCCGACCGCGCTGATGATCGCGTTGGCGCTCAGCGTCTCTGTTCCTCGGGCCGATCGCACGGTGACCGCCCACGTCGCCGTCGAGTCGTTCCACGTCGCCGACGCCACCTCGGTGTTCCAGCGCGTACGGCGGTGCAAGTCATGTCGCGTCATGACGTCGTCGAAGTACGCCGCCAATTCGGGCTGTTCGGCGAAGAAGTGCTGCCAGTGGTTGCTCGGTTCGAAGCTGTAGCAGTACAGATGGTTGGCGACGTCCACACGGGCACCGGGATAGGTGTTCTCCCACCATGTTCCACCGGGGCCACTGTTCTTCTCGATGATCTCGAACGAGACGCCCGCTTGTCGGAGACGAAGTCCTGCGAGGATTCCCGACTCGCCGCAACCGACGACGATCACCCGGAAATTGCTGGCCCCAGCCGAATCCAGCACTGCCGGGCTGCGCGGGTCGGTCCCGTCGAGGTCGAGTTCCTCCAGCACCAGCGCCAGGTTGTCTTCGTCCACCGGCTCGGCGGCCGCCCAGTCGAGCATCTCCCTGATCAGATCGGGGGTCAGCGGGCGAGGGGGCGGGCAGCCCCGGTCCCGGTAGTCGACGATGGCGGGAAGCGCGGCTGCGCGGGCACGGGCCTTGTCTTCCTCGCTCATGAAACCCTGAACTTCGTTGAGGAACAGGCCGGCCTGAGTGAAGTCGCGGATGAAGGTCGGGTCGCCGGTGATGTGCACCAGCGAGAGCAGCAGGGTCGGAATACTCACCTGCTCCAACATGTCGGCGATGTCGGACGTCGGGGTGGAGAAGTGCGCCCCGGCGTGGAAAGTGCGCGTCATCGATGTCCTCTCCGCCTAATACGCTACCAGCGGTAACGTATCGGTGTGGGTCACGTCAGCGCAATGCCCTTCACGATTCCCTCCCGCCGCGCATGCTGCCGAGGTGCTCGACGTGACCGTGGCGCCCTGGGCCAAGGCGACGTTCTCGTCGCGTGTCGGTATGTCGACGGTCCGGCCGGGCAACCGCACTGCGCTGCCCAACCTTGCGCTGGCGGGGGACCGGGCCCACGATGACTGGCCGACGACCATGGAGGATGCCGCCCAAAGTGCCTCGCGAGCAGTCGATCTGATTCACCGACACCTGGGCGGCAACGGCTAGCCCGCGAGGTCCGCCATCCCCACGGATCCGGCCTTTTTGTCGGCGTACATGAGCTCGTCGGCCCGGGCCAGCAACTCGTCGAGCGTCCTGATGTCAGTGTGCGGCACCTCGGTCACCCCGACAGAGGCCGCCAGTTGGTAGCGGCGGTTTGCCTTTTCGTTGAACCGACGAAACGCGTCGAGTAACTGGGCTTTGAGCGCGGCGGCGCCGTCGTTGAATTCCGGTACCAGAACCGCAAATTCGTCACCACCCAAGCGGGCCACGATGTCAGAGCGGCTCAACGCTTCACGCAGTACGTGGGCGACGTCGACGAGGAGATTGTCGCCGGCATCATGGCCGTCTGCATCGTTGACCCGCTTGAGGCCATCGATGTCGAGGAACGCCAGCGCACTGTCGTGGCCGTGCGTCCGCGCGGCGAGCAGCGCGGCATTGGCCAGCAGGTGGAATCCACGGCGATTGTTCAATTTGGTCAGGTCATCGGTGAGTGAGAGCTGCCTGATCTCCTCGTTGGCCTGCTCCAGCGCGGCGGTGCGGTCTCTGACCCGTTGCTCCAACTCGGCGTACACCTGGACGTTCTCCATGGCGATGGACGTCGAGTCGGCGAGCGCCTGCAGTAGCGAGACCTCGCGGGGAGTGGGCTGGCGCTCGCGTGCCCAGTAGTTGCCGATGGCGCCGACGGGGTCGAGCTTTCGGATCGGCACCATCACCAGGCTCTTGACGAACGTCGGCCGATAGGCCTCGTGCGGGATGCGGTTGTCGACGTAGATGTCCGGGATGATCGCGGCCTCGCGATTGAGCATCGCCCATCCGCTGATGCAGATCTCCATCGGAAAGCGGCTGCCCTTCCACAGGGGCGCGATCGCGTACTCGTCGGCGTAATAGCATTTGCCGTTGTCGCGGAGCACGAATGTTGCACCGTCGCAGCCGGTGAGTTCTCGTGCCGCGGTTCGGACGATCTTCTGGATCTCGGGCAGACTGCGGGCCAACGACAGCTCTTGGACACCCTGGAGCAGGCGGGCCATGCCGCGGACGTAGTCGGCATCTGAGGTGTCCGTGTCGACATCGACCGGCGTTGAGGACATACGCGTGGCGCTCATGCGGACCTCCGAAAGGCACCCGGACCGCCGCTTCTCGACGGTCACCCAGCAAAGGATACATGGACCTCGATCCGCTAATGGTGAACACCCGCATTTCTGATACGCGTTGTTCCCGGTGACCACGTCCAGCCGGGCCGTGGCATGTGCCCTCGCCCGTGTCGCCATCGACCAGTTCATGCCGCATTCCCTGGCGCTTCAGCTGCTCTGCCGCCTCGCGGGTTCGTTAGCCAAGGCTTGCCTTGTCCGCGGCCCCATCGCTCATTCACATGCGGAGAGGGGTCAGATCGAAACCCGACCGACTGCGGATCCAAGCAAAGCCCGCGAAATCGTGGATGCGGTGCCGGGCAAACCCTGGCTCGGCCATGTCGGCTTCGCCGCGACTAGGTCGCACGGCAGCGGGTACGACGTCGGCATGAGTGAGACCGCGCTGCTCGTGATCGACATGTTCAACAGCTACTCGCACCCTGACGCCGAGGAACTCGCAGAGAACGTCGGCACAATCATCGATCCGCTCGCAGATCTCGTGACGAGATCGCGAGACCGCGAGGACGTCGACGTCATCTACGTCAACGACAACTACGGCGACTTCACGGCGGACATAGGTGGCATCGTCGATTCCGCACTCAACGGGGCACGCCCTGATCTGATCGAGCCGTTGACGCCCGGTCCCGACAGTCAGTTCCTGTTGAAGGTTCGCCACAGCGCGTTCTATGCGACCCCGCTGGACTACCTGCTGAGTCGCCTCGGTGTGAGCCGCATCGTCCTGACCGGGCAGGTCACCGAGCAATGCGTCCTGTACACCGCGCTGGACGGCTACGTGCGCCACTACGAAGTGGTGGTTCCGCCAGATGCCGTGGCGCACATCGACTCCGAATTGGGCAAGGCCGCCCTGACGATGATGCAGCGCAACATGAAGGCCGAACTCTCGGCATCCACGGACTGCCTGCCCTGACGGTGTCCAGATCTGAGCGCTATGGGGCAATATCTGAGGGTCCGCGGCATCGGCGTTGTTGTAGTCTCTGGCCATGGAAGTACTACGGTCCGTAGTTGTTCTGCTGCACATCGTGGGCTTCGCGGTCACCTTCGGGGCGTGGGTGGCCGAGGCCGCGGCGGGGCGCTTCCGCACGACGCGCCTCATGGACTACGGGTTGTTGATCTCGTTGCTCACCGGACTGGCGCTCGCGGCTCCTTGGCCGGCGGGGATCGAACTGAACTACCCGAAGATCGGGATCAAGCTGGCCATCCTGGTGGTCCTCGGCGGTCTGCTCGGCATGGGGAACGCACGCCAGCGTCGCACCGGGGAGGCGGTGCCGCGCCCCGTGTTCTACTTGATCGGCGCGCTCGCCTTCACCGCCGCTGCCGTCGCGGTCATCTGGTGACTATTGCTCGCCGAGGCCCAACAGGTCGGTGACGTGGTGGTCGCGGCCTGCGGTATAGCCTCCGTCCACCGCGATCGCCTGGCCGCTGACGAAACTGGCCTCCGCTGACACGAGAAATGCTGCGACCGAGGCGACTTCGCCGGGCTTGCCGAAGCGTCGCAGTTTGTGTTCGTGGCGCAGCCCCTCCCGTGGCCCCTCCATACCCGGAATGCCCATGATCGATTCGAACAACGGCGTCTCGATGAATCCCGGGCAGATCGCATTGACCCGAATTCCGCTGGGGCCGTAGTCGATTGCGGCGTTCTTCGTGAGCAGGACGACGCCGCCCTTGGACGCGTTGTAAGCGCTGCCTCCCGCGGTACCCTCAAGGCCCTCGACGCTTGACAGCGTGACGATCGAGCCGCGTTCACCGTCGATACGCTGCTGGGTCATCATCGTCGCGAGGGCGGCGCGCATCACCGAGAAGGTGCCTTTGAGATTGATGTCGACGACGCGGTCCCACTCGTCGTCGGGCACAAGGTGGATCGGACCGCCGCCACCGACACCCGCGGAGTGGACGACACCGTCGAGGCGGCCCGTCCTGTCGATGACCGCCGCGATCGCGCGCTCGACCGCCGGGACATCCAGCACGTCGCCGGTGAGGTAGTGAAATGCGCCATGCAGGTCCTGGGACCTGCCCGGGGCGACGTCGATCCCCACGACTGTCGCGCCTTCCTCCAGCAGTCGTTGCGCGGTCGCTTCGCCGATACCCGACGCAGCGCCCGTCACGAGAACACCCTTGCCGGCCAGACCCCTGAGCATCGGCACAGTATGGCCTACGGGAATGGCGACGAGTCCCGCCGTTAGCATCCGGAGATGACGTTTGCCCCCGAGAGCTTCCTCACCGACGGGCATGGCGGGGTGAGAATCGCCGCCGACCGCCAGGGCGATCCGACGGCGCGCGCAGTGGTCTTCCTGCACGGCGGCGGTCAGACGCGCCGATCGTGGGGCCGGGCGGCTACCGCCGTCTCGCGGCGAGGATGGCAGGCCGTCACGGTGGACATGCGCGGCCACGGCGAGTCGGACTGGTCGGCCGACGGCGACTACCGCGTCGCCACTTTCGCAGCCGACGTACGGGAGATCCTCCTGAGGTTGCCGCCCCGTCCTGTGCTGGTGGGTGCCTCGCTCGGCGGGCTCGCGTCGATGCTGCTCGCCGGCGAACTCTCACCCGGCATCGCGGCGGCGGTGGTGCTCGTCGACATCGTGCCCGACATGGACCCCTCGGGCGCGGAGCGCATTCACGCGTTCATGGCCGACAAGATGGTGGACGGCTTCGGTTCCCTCGACGAGGTGGCGGACATGATCGCCGAGTTCAACCCCCACCGGCCGCGACCGGCCGATCTCGACGGACTGCGAAACAACCTGCGCCGCAGGGGAGATCGGTGGTACTGGCATTGGGATCCGCAGTTCATCGACGGTTCCGCCGCCCATCCCCCGATGGAGGTCACCGACGTCGATCGCCTGCACGCCGCCGTCGCGAGGATCGTCGCCGACGGTGTTCCCATGCTGCTGGTGCGCGGGCAGGTCAGCGATCTGGTCAGCCGTGAGCGCGCATCCGAGTTCCTGGCGCGCTTCCCGCAGATCGGTTTCGTCGATGTCGAGGGCGCCGGACATATGGTGGCGGGGGACCGTAACGATCTGTTCGCCGACGCGGTGCTCGATTTTCTTGCCCGCCACGAAGCCTCACAATCTTGACCATCCATCAGATACAATGTGTATGGTGTGGTGCGTGCCACATCTCACCGGTGCGGAGGTGCGCGATCCCGAACTGGCCCGCCTGACAGGTCTTCCCTTCGACGACGATGACGTGGCCCTCAAGGCCGCGATCGACGACGCCAGCGTCCCGGCCCTGCTGATGTCGATGGTGCACATGACCGGCGACCTGGGCATTCTCGACGAACTGCCGCGACCCTTCATGCTCATCGCAATGGACCTGCAGGGCGGCATGAGCGAACCTGAAAAGGAGGCCGTGCGCGCCAAGGCCTTCGAGGTGGCCCGCGACTACCGCGACAGGGGCTGCCCGCAGCCGTTCGTCCCCGACGAGCATCAGTTGCGGGTGATGCTCGACGTCATCTCCGCCGGGCAGGTCGGCAGCGAGTTCGTCGACTACATCGCCGCCGATCTGCGTATCACCGACGTCGATCAGAACGGTCCGGTGCCGGCGTCGTCGCCCCAGCAGCGCGCCGAGTTCCCGGTCGTCGTGATCGGCTGCGGCGAGGCGGGGCTGCTGGCGGGCATCAAACTGAAGCAGGCCGGCGTGCCGTTCACGATCGTCGAGAAGCAGTCGGGTGTCGGCGGCACGTGGCTCGCGAACCGTTACCCGGGGTGCCGCGTCGACATCGCCAGTCAGTACTACACGTACTCGTTCGAGCCGACGGACCACTGGGAGCACCACTACGCGACGCAGCCGGAGATCCTCCGCTATCTCGGCGATGTCCTGCAGCGTCACGGAATCGCCGACCACGTCCGGTTCGACACCGAGGTCACGGGGGCGGTGTGGGACGAGGCCAAGTCGACGTGGCGGGTGCAGGTGCGCGGCGTCGATCGCGGCGTTGAGGAGCTGACGGCCCGAGCCCTCATCTGCGCCGTCGGCCAGTTCAGCAACGCTGTCATCCCGGACATCAACGGCGCCGACGACTTTGCAGGTCCGTCATGTCACACCGCGGACTGGGACGACTCGATCGAGCTGAAAGGCAAGCGGGTCGCGGTCATCGGCGCGGGCGCCAGCGGCTTCCAGTTGGTGCCCGCAATCGCGGGCACCGCCGCCCACGTCGACGTGTACCAGCGCACGCCGCAGTGGATGGCGCCCAACGTGCACTATCACGAACGTGTCAGTGCGGGCGCCCGATGGGCCACCAGGCATCTGCCGTACTACGGGCGCTGGCTGCGCTTCGTGTCCTGGTGGCCGATCGCAGACGCGCTCGACGAGCAGATCACCATCGACCCCGACTGGGACACCGGCGGACTCTCGGTGAGCGCAGGCAATCACGCCATACGCGACATGTTCATCGCGTGGATGCGGGCTTTCACCGACGACGAAGACCTCCTGGCGAAGGTGACGCCGAGGTATCCGCCGATGGGCAAGCGCACGCTCCAGGACGACGGGACCTGGCTGACCACGTTGCAGCGCGACGACGTCGACCTGATCGCCGACGGGGTCGCCGAGATCACCGCCGACGGTGTCACCGACGCTCAGGGAGTGCACCGCCATGCCGATGTGCTGTTGTGGGCCACGGGATTCGACGTCAACCATCAGCTCGGCCCCATCGACATCCGCGGCAGGGGAGGCGTCCGCCTCGACGAGGCCTGGGGTGATGCCGCCTATGCCTACCTCGGGGTGACCGTCACCGGATTCCCGAACCTCTACTGCATGTTCGGACCCGGGACCAACGCCGTCAACGGCGCCAGCATCATCTACAACTCCGAATGCCAGATGCGCTACATCCTCGGCTGCATCGACATGATCCTGACATCCAGAGCCGCATCCGCCGAGCCGCGCGCCGACGTGTGCACCGATTACGACCGGCGCAGCCAGGCGCGACTGCAGACCATGGTGTACGCCCACCCCGCCGTCAGCAGCTACTACAAGAACGGAGCCGGCGGGCTGCCCACACTGTTCGCATGGCGGATCGCCGACTACTGGAAATGGACACACCGCCCGAACCCGGGCGACTACACATTCGACAAGCTCCGAGCACAGGAGGATTCATGACAGAACGGTTGGCGGGCAAGGTCGCGCTGATCAGTGGCGGTGCCAGAGGTATGGGAGCATCTCATGCGCGGGTGATGGCCTCGCACGGCGCCAAGGTGGTGTGCGGCGACATCCTCGACGCTGAAGGCGAACTCGTGGCCAAGGACCTCGGCGACGCCGCACGTTACGTCCACCTGGACGTGACCCGCAGCGAGGACTGGGAGGCCGCGGTCAGCACTGCCGTCGCGGAGTTCGGTGGCCTGGACATCCTGGTGAACAACGCGGGCATCCTGAACATCGGCACCGTCGAGGACTACGACCTGGCCGAGTGGCACCGCATCCTCGACATCAATCTCACCGGTGTATTCCTGGGGATTCGCGCCGTGACACCGACGATGAAGGCCGCGGGCCGCGGCTCGATCATCAACATCTCCTCGATCGAGGGTATGGCAGGCACGGTCGGCTGCCACGGTTACACGGCCACCAAGTTCGCGGTCCGTGGACTTACCAAGTCCACCGCTCTGGAGTTGGGGCCCTTCGGAATTCGCGTCAACTCGGTGCATCCCGGGCTGGTGAAGACGCCGATGGCGGACTGGGTTCCCGAAGACATCTTCCAGTCGGCCCTGGGCCGCATCGCCCAGCCCCATGAGGTCAGCAACCTCGTGGTCTACCTGGCCAGCGACGAGTCCAGCTACTCGACCGGCGCCGAGTTCGTCGTCGACGGCGGAACCATCGCAGGCCTTGCACACAAAGACTTCTCCGCGGTCGACGTCAACCAGCAGCCGGAGTGGATCACCTAGGGCGTGCCTGCACTTCCCTGATCCATCCGTCTGCCCAGCTCGGCGCGAGAGCTTATACCGAGCTTGCGGTAGATCTTGGTCAAGTTGTGCTCGACAGTCTTGCTGCTGATGAACATCGCCGCCGCGATGTCCTTGTTGGTCGCTCCTGTCGCCGCCATCTCGGCAACCCGCTGTTCGGACGGCGTCAACGTAGTGGCCCCATCGGACGGTGCGACGACAGCGCGCGACAGCTCGGCTTTGGCCCGCCGCAGCCACAGCGGGGTACCCAGCCGCTCGAACGTCTCCACTGCTTCGGTCAAGTTCGTTGCCGCCGTGTGCTTCTGGCGTAGACGCCGCTGGAGCTGACCCAACAGCAGCTGAGTTCTGGCGCGTTCGAACGGCATCGGCAGACTGTCGTGGGTCGCCATGGCGCGGTGCGCCTCGACTTCGGCGGCGCTCACATCGCCGCGGGCCGCCAGCAGCATGGCGCGACACCGCGACGCCACCGCTTTCGTCCAGCTGCGGTCGTGTATCGCGCCGTTGCGCTCTAGCGTTCCGGTGAGGAACTCCGCGTCGTCGAGGCGCCCGACGCCCACCATCGCCTCGATCACATCGGGAAGATGCCACCCGTACATCAGCTCCGTCGAGGGCGTCTCGTCTCGCGCCAGGAACGAGGTGTCCAACGCCTCAAGGGCTTCCCGGTGATTGCCGAGCGACTCCTCCAGGAAGCACAGCGTCATCCCCGGCCAATCCGCGATATGGGACACCCGGCGATTCTTGACCGCGCCCAGTACCCAGTGCGCATCGGCCCGCGCTTCCTCGACCCGGCCCGCGTACGCAGCGATCGCCCCGCGCACCGTCATCGGAATGATGAGCACGTCGGCGCCGCCGAGTTGCTCCGCGCGCTCCACGGCCTCGGCCGCCTGGGCCTCCGCCGCGGCGAGCTGACCCTGCCAGAGGTGATTGATCGCGAGAAACCCTGCGATCGCCATCATGTCGCTTTCGGCGCCCCGCTCGACGCAGACACTGCGCACCTCGGTGAGCTCCCGGTGGGCCTGTTCGAGCCGTCCGGTCCACGACATCATCAGCGCGTGGACGAACGGGGCCCGGAAGATGATCGGGACGTCGAAACCGCTGTCGTAGAGCTTGAGTGCCCGCGTCAGCGATTCCTCGTCGAGGCCACGGCCGCACTGGAAACCGACGTTGACCGACCAGGCCAACGCGGCGCTGACAACCCCGGGAACTGCGAGCTCCTCGGCCAGCTTCACAGCATCGCGGGCGTGCCGGCGTGCATCGTCGAGCTCGCCGATGCTGTTCAGCGCGAACGACAGCCGCAACAGCACCTGGACTTGCACCGGTGCGTTGCCCGCCGCGTCGTCCAGTGCGGTGCGCAGCAGGTCGACGGCCTCGCGGTGCTCGTTGTCGTACATGCGCACCGTCGCCAGCAGGCTCGTGGCGAGCGCACGCAGCATCGCCGGCTCGATCGACTCGACGCGGCCGAGCGCGGTGGCCGCCTTGGCGGTGTTTCCCGCCAGGAAATGGTTCTCCGCAGCCTTCATGCGGCGCATGGGGTTGTCACCGCCCAACCCGATCGCGAGGTCGACCAGTTCGGCGGCGGCGGCGGGCGCCCCACGGGCGCGGGCGGCGTCGGCCGCCTGATCGAGGGCGGCGAAGATCTCCTCGTCGCCGCTGGCCGAAGCCAGCGCCAGGTGCCGCGCCCGCAATTCGGGCTGAGTCTCCAACAGGCCCATCCTGCGGTGCATCGCCCGCCGTGCGGTCGGCCCTGCGTCGGTGTAGACACCGCTGGCGAGCAGGGGATGGGCGAACCGCACCCGATTGCCCTCGAGGGCGATGATGCCCGCCGCTTCGACCTGCTCAAGCCGTCTGGTGATCTCCTCGACCGTCACGTTGTGGGTGCGGGCCAGAAGGTCGGTGGTCGGGTCGGCGACGCATGCGGCAGCGAGCAGCAGTTCGCGTGTCCGGTCGTCGAGCTGCCCGAGGCGGCGCCGCACCAGATCGGCGAGTGTGGAAGGGAGCGAAGGTTCGGAGCTGGCCCGGCCCTCGCCGAGTGCCTGCGCCAGCTCGAGCGCGAAAAATGGATTCCCACCCGATACTTCCACGATCCGCAACAGAGAAGGCCGAGTTAGCTTGCGGCCCAGCCGTTCTGAGATCAGCGTGTGTACCTGCGCCGAACTCATCGGATGCACGCACACTCGGCCGACGCCGTCGGGTCGGTCGAGTCTCAGCCAGCCCGCGGCCGTGCTTTCGCCCGGGGCGCAGCGCTCGGTGAACAGGACGCCGAACGGGCCTTTGAGGCGTCGCATCGCGAACTCGATGGCGGCGCGGCTGGAGGTGTCCAGCCACTGAATGTCGTCGATGGCGATGAGCACCGGTGACGTCTTGGCCAGCGCGTGCAGCACCGCGACGAAACCCGCCGCGACCACGCGCTGGTCGGTTGGTGGCCCTTCGCTGCCCGCGCGCAGCAGCAGGCGGTCGAGGGCGAGCCGCTGCAGAGCGGGCAGGGATGCGAAGTGCTCGTCCTCGACGTCAGCGAGCAGATCGGCCATCGCGGCGAAGGCCATCACCGACTCGGCCTGCCCAACCCGGGCCGTCAGCACCCGGAAGCCGAGGTCGCCCGCGCGTTGCAGCTGAGTCAGCCACAGCGTGGTCTTGCCGATCCCGGCGTCGCCCTCGATGATCAGGCCAGTCGGCCTCAGGGTGGCCGCGGCCAGGAACCCAGCAACCAGCGGATCGTCGCTTGCTGCGTTCTCAGCGCCGGACACGCCGTTCATCATCGCAGCGGGCAAAGCGCTGCGCACCACTTCGGCGACTTCGCGAACAAAATTCCGGCGATGGTCGGTCACCGAACCGCGACCACGACCTTGCCCAACGCTGACCGGTCCTCCAGTGATGCGATCGCCTCGGCGGCGCGCTCGAGCGGATACACGACGGGTTCGGGCGCAGGCACCGCGCCCGACGCCAGCAACGGCTCCAGGGCGGCCCACTGCTGCTGCAGGTAGCCGGGATGCGTCAGCGTCCACGCACCCCAGCCGACCCCGACCACGTCGACGTTGTTGAGCAGCAGCCGGTTCACCTTCACCGTCGGGATCTCGCCGCCGGTGAAGCCGACCACGAGCAACCGTCCGCCCGGCGCGAGTGAGCGCAGCGAATCGGTGACCCGGTCGCCGCCGACCGGGTCGACCACGATGTCCACGCCCCGACCGCCGGTCAGCTCTTTGACCGCGTCCTTGAAACCGTCGGCGAGAACCACGTCCGAGGCCCCAGCTGCGCGGGCCACCGCGGCTTTAGCCTCAGTGCTGACGACCGCGATCGTGCGCGTCGCGCCGAGCGCGGGTGCAATCCGCAGCGTGGACGTGCCGATACCGCCCGCGGCTCCGTGCACGAGCACCGTCTCACCCTGGGCCAGCCTGCCGCGGGTACCCAACGCGAACTGCACCGTCAGGTCGTTGAACAGCACCCCGGCGCCCGCCTCGAAGGACACTGAGTCCGGCAACGTGAACACTCGCTCTGGTTGCAGCGCAACGACTTCGGCCATCGCGCCACACAGCATCGTCAGTCCGATGACCCGATCGCCCTTGCGTACGTGCGCTCCGTCCGGAGCACTTCGCACCACCCCGGCCACCTCGGCACCGGGCGTGTACGGCATTGCGGGCTTGTACTGGTAGAGCCCACGGGACTGCAGGGCGTCGGGGAACGCGACCCCGGCCGCGTGGACGTCGACCACTACCGTGCCGTCGTCACCTGCGGGTTCGTCGATCTCGACGAGCTTCGCGGCCTGGGGTCCGTCGAGTTCGGCTATCTGTATCGCGCGCAATGTCGGCCTCCTGTGTCGTCGCCGCAGACCATTTAACTCACCCCTGGTGCGCGGTCCGCCGGTGGTGCCTGCCGGGTACAGTCACGACCCGGCAACGTGGCCGAACGGGAGGAGCGCACATGGCGCGAGTCAGGAGCAGCCGACTTCGGAACAGGGCATTCGCTCCTGCCGAAGCCCTGTCCCAGGGCCGCGTGATCGACGTGCGTTCCAAGGACGGCGTGCGGATCCACACCGAGGTGTTCGGTCCCGAGGATGCCTACCCGATTGTGCTGGCACACGGCATCACCTGTGCCATTCGCGTGTGGGCTTACCAGATCGCCGATCTGGCACAGGATTACCGGGTGATCGCCTTCGATCACCGCGGACACGGACGCAGCGGGGTGCCGCCTCGGCGGGGCGGTTACAGCCTGGACTACCTGGCCGCCGACCTCGACGCCGTGCTGGAGGCGACGCTGGCGCCGGGGGAGCGGGCAGTGATCGCAGGACATTCCATGGGTGGGATCGCGATCTCGTCCTGGTCCGAGCGTCTGCCCCACCGCGTGGCCCAGCGTGCCGACGCCGTCGCGTTGATCAACACGACCACCGGCGACCTGCTGCGCAATGTGAATCTGCTCCCGGTGCCTCCGCGATTCGCGGACGTGCGGGTGCGCGCTGCCGGTGGGGTGCTGCGCACGTTCGGCGGGGCGCCGCTGCTGCGCGCCGCCGACCGGCCCAGCCGCCGTTTCGTCTCGACGGTCGCCGTGGGCCGCGACGCCGACCCCGCCGTCGTCGACTTCGTCTTCGAGCTGTTCAACGGGACGCCGCCGGCAGGACGTGGCGGGTGGGCCCGGGTCCTCATCGACCATCTCGGTCCGCGCCACATCGTGCTCGACAACCTCTCGGTGCCCACGCTGGTGATCGGCAGTGCCCGCGACCGATTGCTGCCGATGGTGTCGTCGCGCCGCATAGCGGCCACCGCGCCGAACCTGGCCCGCTTCGTCGAGTTGCCCGGCGGGCACTGTGCGATCCTGGAGCGCCCCGACGAGGTCAACGAGCATCTGCGGTGGCTGGTCGAGACCGCCGGCAGGCACTCTCGGGCGAGCGAAGCGACGGGGAATCAAGACCGCCGGACCAGCTCCTGATGCGCCTCGTCGGCCGCGCGTAACCCGGAGCGCACCGCGCCGTCGAGGAAGCCCGTCCACCGGTCGGCGGTCTCCGTGCCCGCCCAGTAGATGCCGTCGACGGGCGCGTGCAGCCAGCGTCCGTGTGCGGTCCACGAGCCGGGCGGCACTGCCGCCGTCGGCCCTCCCGGCGCGAACAGTTCTGCGCCCCAACGATGATCGACGTAGTCCAGCGGCCGTGACGCGGCATCACCGAACAGCGCGCAGAATCCGGACAGCGCGACCTCGCGGCGCTTCTCGTCCGGTAGCGGGTCGAATGTCCGGGCGTCGGTGAAGCCGAGCAGAACCCCGGGGCCGGCATCGCTCGGGCTGACGTCGAAGGTGATGAACACCGGTCCTTCGTCGGAAAGCGCCTCACCGGAGAAGCCCTCGGTGCGCCAGAACGGCGTCGGGTACGCCGCGTAGGCCTTGCTCAGATGGCCCTGCGGCCAGTTGCGGCTCAGCCGGCCGTACTCGGCCGGGAGTGCGGGTTCGAACTCGATGGCGGCGCGATGCTCGGGCGCAACCGCGACCACGACGGCGCCCGCGGAGTATCGGCCCCCATCCGTGGTGACGGTGAGGGATCGGTCGGGGTGCCGGACGATGCCGCGGACGGGAGTGCTAAGGATTACGCGTTCGCCCAGCTCGGCTGCCATCAGCTGGGCGATCTGCTGAGTGCCCGCCAGGAACCGATCCTGCTGCGCACCGCCCTCGACATCGAGCATGCGGTTCAGGCCACCGGCGGCCGCCACGTAGCGCACGGCGTGCAGCATAGAGACGGCGTCCGGCTCGGCGCCCCAGGTCACCCGCGACATGATCGCCATCAGATCGCGGGTGGACGCGCCCGCGTGCACCGACCGCAGCCACTCGTCGAGGGAGACCGCATCGAGTCGGGCGGCGATCGGCGATCTCCACGGCTGATCCACCGGGACCTTGCTGCGGATGCGGTCGAACCGCCACTGGATTCGCGACACGTCGACAAGCTCGAGAATCGACAGCCGTGGGATCGTGCTGCGATACGACCGCACCTTGCCGCGCCAGCGGATCAGGTTCTTACCGCGACCGTAGGTCGGCATCGTTTCGACGCCCAGATCCGCGGCCAGTGCGAGCACGGCGTCCTGCGTCGGGCCCACGAACGTCGCGCCGAGGTCGACGGCCACGCCGCCGACGAATCCGGTGTAGGACCTGCCCCCGACACGGTCACGGCCTTCCAGCACGGTCACGTCGTGTCCGAGGCGGGTCAGTTCGCGGGCCGCCGATAGTCCCGCGAATCCCGCTCCCACGACAACGACGTCGGCCATCGCCCCATCCTCGCTGATCGGACGCGCTGACGGAGGCAGAGGGTCGTTTTGCGCGCCGGATTCGCACCAGGCCGATTGTCGGACTGCTCAACGCCGCTCGTTCCTCGCTCGCTTGATCGTCGTCCGACTAGGCTCGCTCGCTGTGCACGTGATGACAGCGCTATTCGGGCCCACCGACGCGATCGATCGGGCGCGCGCGCTGCGCGATGCCGGTGCCAGCGGGGTTTTCACGTTCGAGGGTCCCCACGACGTGTTCACCCCGCTGACCCTGGCGTCCACCGTCGGCGGGTTGGACCTGATGACGAACGTCGCGATCGCGTTTCCCCGCAACCCCATTCACCTCGCGCACCAGGCCGTCGACCATCAGATCCTGACCGGTGGCCGATTCACGCTCGGGCTGGGAACGCAGGTGCGTGCCCAGATCGAGAAGCGCTATGGCACCGACTTCGACAAGCCGGTGGCCAGGATGCGGGAACTCGTCGCGGCGCTGCGGGCCATTTTCGACACGTGGACCACCGGCGAGCGACTGGACTTCCGCGGGGAGTACTACCGGCACACCCTGATGACGCCGACGTTCGTTCCGCGCGCGGAGTTCACGCCGCCGCCCATCTTCGTGGGTGCGCTCGGGCCCCTGCTGACCCGGATGACGGCCGAAGTCGCCGATGGACTGCTGGTGATGCCGTTCGGATCGAAGAAGTTCCTCAACGAGGTCACGATGCCCAACGTCGACAAGGGCCTCGCCGCCGCGGGACGCAGCCGCGCCGATCTCGCGGTCGTGCCCGAAGTCATCGTGTCGGTCGCCGACGAGGACCCCGGTCACGCGATGGCGCGGCGGCTGCTGGCCTTCTACGGCTCCACCCCCGCCTACCGACCGGTGCTGGAGGTGCACGGGTGGGGCGAGCTTCAGCCAGAGCTCAACGCGCTGTCCAAGCAGGGGCGATGGCAGGAGATGGGGCGTCTCGTCGACGACGACATGCTGCACACCATCGCCGCGTGTGGCACCCCGGCCGATGTGGCCGAGCACATCCGGGACAGGGTGGACGGAGTTTCGGATCGGATCTGCCTCTATCAGCCCGGCCCCATCGACGTGAATTCGTTGGCCGAGATCGTCGACGCACTGGGGGACTGAGTCCTAGGGTGGTACGTGACCGGACCAAAGGAGGTTACGGGTGCAGTACGACATCTCCCACGGGGACGCCGACGCCGGCTTTTCCGACGTCCTGATCATCGGTGCGGGCATCTCCGGAATCGGTGCCGCGTACCGGATCCAGGAACGCAATCCGCAGCTGAAATACACCATTCTTGAGCGCCGCTCGCGCATCGGCGGCACATGGGACCTGCACCGCTACCCCGGTATTCGCTCCGACAGTGACATCTTCACGCTGTCGTTCCCCTGGGAGCCGTGGAACCGTCCCGAAAATGTCGCCGACGGCGAGGACATTCGTCAATACCTGATGGACGCTGCGCGCAAGCACGGCATCGACCGCCACATCCGGTTCGACACGGGGGTGATCTCCGCGGACTGGGACTCGGGCACCGACACTTGGACTGTGCGCACCGAGGTCAACGGTGCCGCGCGCACCTACCGGGCGCGGTTCCTGTTCTTCGGCACCGGTTACTACGACTACGACAACCCGTACCGTCCGGAGTTCCCCGGCATCGAGAACTTCGGCGGCCCAGTGGTTCACCCGCAGCACTGGCCCGAAGACCTCGACTACGTAGGCAAAAAGGTGGCCGTCATCGGTAGTGGTGCCACGGCGATCAGCATGATCCCAGCGCTCGCACAGCGCGCCGGCCACGTCACCATGGTGCAGCGCTCACCGACTTATCTGCTGTCCGGTCAGCGGATCAACCCTGTCGTCAACCTGTTGCGCAGGGTTCCGCCGCGCATGCTGGGCTACCGGCTGGCCTGGATGTACAACGTCGCGTTCATCGTGCTCGTGTACGGGATTGCCCGAAAGGCGCCGCGTCTGAGCAGGCGCCTGATCCGCGCGGTAGCCAAACACTATTTGCCCGAAAACTATCCGGTGGACACGCATTTCAATCCGCGCTACGACCCCTGGGACCAGCGGCTGTGCCTGATCCTGTCCGGCGATTTCTACGAGGCGATCGCCGAGGGCCGCGCCGAGGTGGTCACCGACCAGGTCGACCATATCGACTCGGCTGGAGTTGTCCTGAAGTCCGGCAGGAGGATCGACGCTGATGTTCTGGTCACCGCCACCGGCCTGCAGCTGCAGGCGCTCGGCGGCGTCGAAATCAGCGTCGACGGGAAGCAGGTCGCACCGTCTGATCGATTCGTCTACAAAGAGCATCTGCTCGAGGATGTCCCGAACCTGGCCTGGTGTGTCGGCTACATCAACGCGTCGTGGACGCTGCGTGCCGACCTGACCGCGCGCGCGGTGGCGAAATTATTGGCGCACATGGATTCTCACGGCTACACCCATGCGTACCCGCATCTGGGCCAGACGCCGATGCCCGAGAAGCCGGCGTGGAACATCAACGCCGGTTATGTGCACCGCGCCGGTCATGTGCTGCCGAAATCCGGTACCCATCGGCCGTGGAACGTGAGGCACAACTACGTCCTCGACGCGATCGACCAGCGCTTCGACAGGATCGGCGAATCGATGGTCTTCGGCCGCGTGTCGCCGGAATCGCATTCCGGCAGCAGGACGTCGAGTGAGGAGCTGCTGGAACGCAATTCCGGCTGATGCACTAAGGGGCGACGGTGAGCCAGTCGGCGAAGCCCGAGGGATCGTGCCTGCCGAGCGCTCCATGCTCGAAAAGGCCCCATCCTTCACGCTCGACTCCGTCGGCGTCGCGGCAGACCGCGCGTCCGACATGGTCGATGACGCCGAAACCCGCCCGGCCGATGATGGCCGGATCGTTCATGTCGTAGGTGAACCGTTCGGTGAAGTTCTCACCCTTCCACATTCCGTGGATCCAATCGGAATCTCCGCCGTAACCGCCGCCGACGTGAATGGGTACCGGCAGCTTGGACTCGACATCGAAATGGACTGCGCTGCCATCGAATGCGGTGGCTTCGATGGTCGCGCCGGTGGGGATGCGGGTGCCCGAGCGGTAGTGGATCTTCACCCGCGGCCAGCCGAGCTGTTCGACGCGGCCGTCCTTCCATATTCGGGTGCAGTCGTTGAGCGAACGGAATCCGAGGTGATCCTCTTGAATGATGATCACGATGCCGAAGTCGTCGAAGGCCATTGGCACATAGAGCCACCACATGCCCTCGAACGGCGGATCGTCCGGACGTCCGGCGGGTTCGGACTCGCCGATCGGGCGGATGCCCCATGAGCGGTCCCGGGTGCCGATCCACTGGGCCGGGTCCACGGTGATCTGGGAACCGTCGATCCACAGTTGCCCGGTCCACGTGCCGACCTGCGCGAAGCGCTGCGCGTCCAACGTCACCCGGTTGCCCCGCCGCATCACGTGGGGCTGCTCCTGCACGACGTCGAACAGGCCCTCCCACGTCAGATCCGCGGCGATCCCTTCGGTTTCCTCAAGCCTGATGCGCAGCTTGCGCAAGGGTTCGAGTACCTCTATGCGGTAGTTGCCGACGTGCTGATGAAGGCGGTCCTGGTCGATGGCATCGGACAGGTGCACCGCTGTCTGGGTATCGCCGCGTCTTACGAGTAGGAAGGCGTCCTTCACTCCGAGATTCGGGTAGTAGCCGATCCCGCTGATGACGAAGATGTCGCCGGTGCGGTCGTGGGCGTTGTAGTAGGAGCGATCGTAGAAATTCCGATCCGAGGATCCGGGCCACGCGATCGGCTGGGGTACCTGGTGAATCGGGTATTCGTCCATGGGTCCGAGCATCAGGCGGTCTCTCCGATCAGTCGTTTCAGCAGTGATGCGTGGTAGAACAGCGACTCGACGTCGTCGGGTCTTTCGATCTCCCCGAAATGCACGCGGCGCGCCCCGGTACGCATGAACACGCAGCACCAGACCACCGCGGAATAGACGTGGAACCACGCGAGATCCCCGAGCTCCACCCCGGTCAGTTTCGTGTAGGTGGCGCGGACGTCCTCCTCGCGCAGGAAGTCGGGCATGCCGGGCAGCCCGGCCAGCTTCGTCAATTCCTGAAAAACCATGTGCGCGAAACTGATCCACGCGACATCAAATTCTCGTGGCCCGACCGTAGCCATCTCCCAGTCGAGGACGGCCACGGGCGTGAAGTCCTGATATATGACATTGCCGATACGCGAATCTCCCCACACAAGAACAGGTTCGGCAGACGCGACGTCCTCTGGGAAGCGCTCCTCCAGCCAGGCCAGTGCGCGCTCGACCAGTGGCGAACTGCCGATGTCGGGCACGCTGAACGCATACCACTCCTTGAGCCACCCGAAGTGCCGGTGCAGTGCCGTCTTTCCCGGCGGATCGACGTCTTGGAGGAACCCGAAGATCTGTTGTGCGTTCGGGATTGAATGGAGCTTGGCCAGCACCTCGACGGTGCGGTCCTGAAGCTGGCGCTGCTGGTCGGGTGCCGCGTCGAAGAGCCAGTTGTCCCCGAATGTATAGGGCATCACGTCGGGCGGCACCACGCCGTCGACGCGATCCATCAGGAAAAACGGCCGGCCCAGCACGTCACCCGTGCTCTCCAGCCAGCGCACCGACGGAACCGCCACATCCGTCAGTTCGCCGACGATTCTCATCACCTCGTGCTGATGGTCGAGACGGTAGTGTTTGAAGACGGGGATGTCCGCTTCGGTGGGCGCGACCCGTGCGACCCATTGGTGCTCGACGGGGTTGCCGGCATGCAGCCAGCGCCCGCGCAACAGAATCGTTTCGGAGGACATGCCGTTGGCGTCGACGCCACTATCCACGGTGATCTCGGGCGTGGTGTTCGGCAGCACGGTCGAGAGCCACTGTGACAGTGCTCCCGGAACGTCGGACATGTCGCGACTGGAGCGCTGGAGTCGGTCCACATTGTCGACAGCTGGTTCGCTGGGCACGGTAATGATCCTTCCCGCCGGTACGCGGTCGTGGCACGGCACTAATACGATACCGTGGGTAGCGATATGAAAACAGGCCCGTCTTCGCCAGGCAAGACCTCAGGCGCCGGACGCCCAAGAGATCCACGCATCGACGCTGCCATATTGCAGGCCACGGCGGATCTACTTGTGGAAATCGGGTATTCGAACGTCACGATGGCCGCCGTCGCGGAGCGGGCGGGGACCACGAAGACCGCCCTGTACCGCCGCTGGTCGAGCAAGGCTGAACTGGTGCACGAGGCCGCCTTCCCGGTGACACCGACAGCGATTCAGGCGCCGCCCGGCGATATCGCCGCGGACCTACGCGGAATGATCGAGGCGGCCCGCGACGTCTTCCTCAGCCCCGTGGTGCGGGCCGCTCTTCCGGGCCTCATCGCGGACATGTCAGCTGATCCAGAGCTCAGGGGCCGCGTCGGAGCGCGGTTCACGGATCTGTTCACCTTGGTTCGGGCTCGCCTGCATGACGGCGTGGAACGCGGTGAGGTCCGCGACTGTGTCGACCCGGATCGGCTCGTCGACCTCATCGGCGGTGCGACCTTACTGGCGTTGCTGCAGACGCCCGACGAACTCGCCCGGACTTCCTGGGTCGACAACACCACCGACATCCTGCTGCACGGCGTGGTGACCTAGCCGCCGTGGAGCAGGAGTTGGCGCCCTTTCCGGACGACTGGTCCACGGCGTTGGTGCTCGTCCCGCATCCCGACTACCCCGAGTACGGGATCGGTGCGGCTGTCGCGGCATGGACGTCGGAGGGTCGCACCGTGCACTACGCCCTGGCAACCCGAGGCGAACGGGGGATCGAAGGCATGGCCCCCGAGGACGCAGGCCCCCTCCGCGAGGGCGAGCAAAGGCGGTCGGCGGCTGTGGTGGGAGTCGACGACGTGATGTTCTGGGGTTTCGCCGATACCGAGGTGCGAGACTGTGCGCGGCTACGCGTCAAGATCGCCGAGACGATCACAGCGCTCGCGCCCGACGTCGTCGTGACAATCTACAGCGGCGACGAGTGGGCGCCCGGTGCACCGAATCAGCGGGACCACATCGAGTTCGCGAACGCCGTTGCAGCAGCCTATGATTCGCTACCGAATCCGCCGCGCTGGCTGTTCGAGAACGGTCCGGGCGCAACGCATGGCCAGCCGGTCGACGGGTACGTGGAGGCAGCCGTGGCGTCGCTGGCCGCGCACGAGGTGTATCTGAGTGTGCTCGACCCCGCCACCCCGGTCATCGAACAGGCCCGCCGGCAGGTGGAGGAGAGCACGCAGCCACATCCGTCGTTCGGTGGGCGGCCGACGGTGCAGTTCATCCAGCGCCGCCCCGTGATTTAGTGCGACCCCGGGGAACCCACGGCCCAGGGCGTCCAGGTCAGGACCGGTCGATCTGGCTCTTGTTGCGTCGCGTCACCTCGTCGAATCGGTTGCCGAGGCCCCGAAGCCCCTCCGGATCGCCGTGCTGGGCGAAAGCGATCGTCTCCTCGGCCTTGAGTGCGGGCTCCACGACCGCGGCCGCGCCGGTCGTGTAGATCTCCTTCAGGGCGCGCATCGTCGGCCGCGGGACCTCGGCGATCTGCGCGGCCAACTCCACCGCGCGCGGCAGCAGCCGATCGTGTGTGACCACCTCGGTGACCAGGCCGATCCGTTCGGCACGCACGGCGTCGACGACCTCGCCGGTCATCGACAACCGCCGCGCCATCGCGATGCCGACCAGTTGCGGCAGCCTGGCCGTCATCCCGCCGCCCGGCAGGACGCCCACCCGGGCATGGGTGTCGGCGAACACCGCACGCTCCGAGGCGATCATGAAGTCGCACCCCAGGGCCATCTCCAAGCCGCCGGTGAATGTGGCGCCATTGATCGCGCCCACAACCGGGGTCCGCATGGTCGCCACGGCAGCAATGCAGCTCTGCAAGCGGAACTCCGCAAAGTACGAGAGACCATCGCGGGCAGCCTCTTTGAGATCCACGCCCGCGCAGAACGCTGGATCGGTTCCGGTGAGAACGACGGCCCGCACCGACTCGTCGTCGTCGGCATTCGTCAACGCCGCATAGGCCGCAGCGATGAGATCGCGGCTCAACGCATTCCTGGCGGCCGGCCGGTTCAGCGTGATCACCCGCACCCCGTTGTCGTCGGACGTCAGCACGAGATCTTCGGTCATGGCTGCATCACTGTCAGAGGAACCGGTCAGCCGAGTTCGCCAGGTCCAGCAGTGGCTGCGGCAGCGCACCGAGCGCGAACGTGACCGCGGCCGTGACGGTGACGACCGCAGTCGTGAACGCGCTGGGTACCACCACGGTCGGGGCGTCGTCGGGGCGGTCGGTGAAGAACATCAGCACGATCACCCGCACGTAGAAGTACGCCGCAACCGCGCTCGCGATCACGCCGACCACGACCAGCGGGATCGCGCCGCCCTCGCCGGCGGCCTTGAACACCGCGAACTTGCTGACGAATCCGCTCGTCAACGGGATACCGGCGAAAGCCAGAAGGAACAGCGAAAAGACGATGCCGACAAGAGGATAACGCTTGCCGAGGCCGGCCCACCGCTCCATGGCGGTGTCCTCTTCACCGTCAGCGTCACGCACGAGGCTCACGATCGCGAACGCCCCGACCGTCGAAAAGCCGTAGGCGAACAGGTAGAACAGCGTCGACGACAGCCCCGCCTCGTTGCCTGCGACCACCCCGGTCAGGATGAAGCCGCTGTGCGCGACAGCCGAATACCCCAGCATGCGTTTGACATCGTTCTGGGTGACCGCGGTGACGGTGCCGACCACCATCGTCAGAATCGCGACGGCCCACAACACCGGCCGCCAATCGTCGCGCAGCTCGGGAAGGGCGACGTAGAAGATGCGCAGCATCGCGCCGAACGCCGCGATCTTGGTGGCCGCGGCCATGAACGCGGCGATCGGCGTCGGTGCACCCTGATACACGTCGGGGATCCACGAATGGAAGGGCACCGCACCAACTTTGAACAGCACGCCGACAAGGAGCAAGGCGATGCCGATCAGCGCCAGTGAGAGTTCTCCTGTGCCCGCTGAGACCGCCTCGGCGATACCCTGCAGCTTCAGCGTGCCCGCATAGCCGTACAGCATGGCGGCGCCGTAGAGAAAGAAGGCCGACGAGAACGCGCCCAGCAGAAAATATTTGAGCGCCGACTCCTGCGACAGCAGACGCCGGCGCCGTGCCAGCCCGCACAGCAGATACAGCGGCAGCGACAGGACCTCCAGCGCGATGAACATGGTCAGCAGGTCGTTGGCCGCGGGAAAAATCAACATGCCGCCCACGGCGAACATCGTCAGCGGGAACACCTCGGTCTGAATGACGCCGGCCTTCGCGGCGAGCTTCTCGGCGACACTTCCCGCCACCGCCGAAGCCTGCGGGGTGAAAGCGTCCAGGCCGCGCTCGTCGTCGGCGCCGACCTCGACTCCGATTTGACGTTCACCGATGAGAAGGATTCCCAATATGGCGATCACGAGGATCGTGCCCTGCAGGAACAGAGCGGGCATGTCGATGGCCACCGCACCCATGACCGCGGCGTATCCCGGGCCGCCATGCAGATCCCTGGCGACGAGCACGACCGCCGCGAGCGCGGCGACCAATGCCACCAGGGACAGCCCCACCTGCGCGCCGTAGCGTTGACGGCGCGGCAGGAATGCCTCGACGAGGACACCGAGCACCGCGGCGCCCAGCACGATCAGCATGGGGGAGGTGAGGCCGTATTCGACTGTGGGGGTGGGGAGATTCATCGCGCCGGGCCTTCCGCCATCCGGGGTGCCGGGTCGGTCTGCTTGATCGTCGTCAAAG
This sequence comes from Mycolicibacterium iranicum, assembly GCF_001650495.1. Taxonomy (GTDB): domain Bacteria; phylum Actinomycetota; class Actinomycetes; order Mycobacteriales; family Mycobacteriaceae; genus Mycobacterium; species Mycobacterium iranicum_A. Next base: position 54,391 of record NZ_LWCS01000012.1, read on the forward strand.
TGTGGGTGACGGCGGGGTTGATGACATCGAGCGCCGGTTTCGGGTAGACGCCGAGCACAAGCAACAATGCGATCAACGGAGCCACGACCGCCAGCTCCCGCGGAACGAGGTCACGGATTTTGTTTTCCCCCTCGGTCAGTGCGGCGGGTACCGGACCCGTCATCATCCGCTGGTACATCCACAGGATGTAGATCGCGGACAACACCAGCGCACTGGCGGCCAGCACCGCGAACACCGGGTATCGAGTGAAAGTGCCGATGAGCACCAAGAACTCGCTGATGAACGGCGCCAGCCCGGGCAGTGACAGCGTGGCCAGACCCGCCACCAGGAACGTACCGGCCAGCACCGGAGCCACCTTCTGCACGCCGCCGAAGGAGGAGATGAGCCGGGATCCGCGCTGAGACACCAGGAATCCGGCAATCAGGAACAGCGCCGCGGTCGAGATGCCGTGATTGACCATGTACAGCGTGGAGCCGGATTGTCCCTGTGTGGTCATCACGAAGATGCCGAGAATGATGAAGCCGAAGTGCGAAATGGACGTGTAGGCGATCAACCGCATCACGTCGGTCTGGCCGATCGCCACGACGGCGCCGTAGACGATTCCGATGACGGCCAGCGTGATGATCGTCGGGCTGAACCACACCGCCGAGTCGGGGAACAGCGGCAGGCAGTACCGGATCATGCCGAAGGTGCCGACCTTGTCCATGATCGCCATCATCAGAACGGCGCTTGCGGGGGTCGCTTCCACCGCGGAGTCGGGCAGCCAGCGATGGAACGGCCACAGCGGCGCCTTCACCGCGAACGCGAACATGAAGCCGCCGAACAACAGATGCATCACCGCCGGGTTGACGACGAACTCGCCGCCGGCGACGGCCGCGACGATCGCGCGGAAGTCGAACGTGCCGGCGTCGAAGGCGTCGCTGTTGGCCGTCGCGACGTACAGGCCGACGACCGCGGCGAGCATGATCAGGCCGCCGAACAAGTTGTACAGCAGGAACTTCACCGCCGCCTTGCTGCGACTGGCACCGCCGAAGCCGCCGATCAGGAAGTACATCGGAATGAGCATCGCCTCGAAGAACACGTAGAACAGCAGGATGTCGAGCGACACCAGCGAGATCAGGACCATCCCCTCGACGGCGAGCGTCAGCGCGAAATAAATGTGCACAGACCTGCCGCCCCAGCTGAGTTCGTCGCGGGCGTCGTTCCAGCCGGCGATGATCAGCAGCGGCAAGAGCACGGCGGTCAGCACGATCAGTGCCAGCGCTATGCCATCGACCCCGAGGATGTAGCCGGTGCCGAAAGAAGGTATCCACCGGTAGTTCTCGACGAACTGGAACTGCTCACCTGCCGGGTCGAACCCGGCGGCGATGACGACGGTCACGGCCAGGACGGCCAGCGAGACCGTCAGAGCCACCCACTTGGCCAGGTTGCGCGCCGCCGCGGGTAGCAGCATCACGACAACGGCGCCCAGCATGGGAACGGCCCACAGGACGGTCAGCACGGGAAACGATGTCACCACAGGTTCACCGCCAGGATCATCGCGACGACGGCGACCGCGCCCGCCAGCATGGACAGTGCATAGGAACGAGCGAAGCCGGTCTGCAACTGCCGCAACCTCTCCGAGACTCGGGAGACCCCCGCAGCCAGCCCGCCGGCCGCGCCGTCCACCGCCTCGTCGTCGATCTCCACCAGGCCCCGGGTGAAGTTCAGACCGGGACGCATCAATATCCTCTCGTTGAATGCGTCACCGTAAAGGTCCTGGCGCGCGGCGACCGTCAGCGCCGATCCGACAGGCACCTCCTCGGGAACCGCGCGGGTTCCGTACATCCGGTAGGCGACGGCGATGCCCACGGCGACGACGGACAGCACGATTGCTGTGATCGCCCATACCGGCAGGACGTGGTGGATTTCGTGGGCGCCGACTACAGGTTCGAGCCAGTGTTCGAGGGTGCCGCCGATCGCCAGCGCTGCGCCTGAGGTCACCGAACCGACCGCGAGCAGGATCATCGGCCACGTCATCACGGCGGGCGCCTCGTGGGGGTGAGCGACTCGCATGTTCCCCGTCGCGTCGCTCGCCGCGGCCGCCCAGCGTTTCTCACCGAAGAACGTCATCAGCATCACGCGCGTCATGTAGAACGCGGTGATGCCGGCACCGAGAATGGTTGCAGCGCCCAGGATGACGCCCTTTGCGCCGCCTGCGCCGAGTGCGGCCTCGATGATGCCGTCCTTGGAGAAGAACCCCGCCAGTGGCGGAATGCCGATGATCGCGAGATACCCGAGCCCGAACGTGACGAACGTGATCGGGAGGGCTTTGCGCAGCCCACCGTAGCGACGCATGTTCACTTCGTCGTTCATCGCGTGCATCACCGAGCCCGCGCCGAGGAACAGGCCGGCCTTGAAGAAGCCGTGGGTGAGCAGGTGCATGATGGCGAACGCGTAGCCGGCGGGACCGAGACCAGCGGCCAGCACCATGTACCCGATCTGGCTCATGGTGGACGCTGCGAGCGCCTTCTTGATGTCGTCTTTGGCGCAACCGATCACTGCACCGAAGAGCAGCGTGACCGCGCCGACGACCACGACCGCAGTCTGGGCGTGCGGCGCGAGGTCGAACACCGGCCCCGACCGGACGATCAGGTACACGCCGGCGGTGACCATCGTGGCGGCGTGGATGAGCGCCGACACCGGGGTCGGGCCCTCCATCGCATCACCGAGCCACGACTGAAGCGGTACCTGCGCGGACTTGCCGCAGGCGGCAAGCAGCAGCATCAACCCGATCGCCGTCAGCGTGCCCTCACCGAGTTGTGGTGCGGCCGCGAATACTTCCCCGAAGGACACTGCGCCGATCGCGGCGAACATCACCATGAGCGCGACGGCCAAGCCGATGTCACCGACCCGGTTGACGACGAACGCCTTCTTGGCGGCGGTGGCGGCCGACGGCTTGTGTGACCAGAATCCGATCAGCAGGTAGGACGCCAGACCCACACCCTCCCAGCCCATGTACAGGCCGAGGTAATTGTCGGCGAGCACCAGCAGCAGCATCGCCGACAGGAACAAGTTGAGGTACGCGAAAAACCTTCTGCGCCCTGCATCCTCTCTCATGTAGCCGATCGAGTAGATGTGGATCAGGGAGCCGACACCGGTGATCAGGAGCACGAAGCACATCGACAGCTGATCGAGTTGCAGACCGAAGTGCACACGGAGATCGCCGACGGGCACCCAACTGAACAGCGTCTCGTGGATGGCCCTGTCCTCGGAGTCGCGACCGAGCATGCCGGCGAACAGCACGGCGGCACAGGCGAAAGACGCAAGCGACGCAGCGGTGCCGAGCAGGTGACCCCAGCGGTCGGTCCGCCTGCCGGAAAGCAGCAGAACGGCCGCGCCCGCCAGCGGGAGCGCGATGAGCAGCCACACGGGAAGCGTCATCGGGTCAGTTCTTCAGCAGACTGGCCGCGTCCACACTGGCCGACCGGCGAGTGCGGAAGATGGTCATGATGATGGCCAACCCGATCACGACCTCGCATGCGGCAACCACCATCGTGAAGAAGGCGACCACCTGGCCGTCGAGGTGACCGTGGATGCGGGAGAACGCGACGAACGCCAGATTCCCGGCGTTGAGCATCAGCTCGACGCACATGAACATGACGATGGCGTTGCGGCGCAGGAGCACACCGGCGGCGCCGATCGTGAACAGCAGCGCCGACAGATACAGGTAGTTATCGGGATTCATCGGCACTCCCGTCACTCTCGGGCACCGGGCGCACCTGCAGTATCGCGCTCACCGACAGCTCCGAGCCCGACCCGTCCGGTAGCCGGGCCGGAACGTCGACAGCGTTGTGGCGGGCGTATACACCGGGATTGGGCAACGTGGTCGGATGTCCGCCGGGCGCGAAGCGCTCGATGGCGAGCTCGCGCTGAGTCTTTCGGCGCTCGAACCGCTCCCGATGCGCGAGCACCATGGCGCCGAGCGCGGCGGTGATCAGAAGCGCCCCGGTCAGCTCGAAGGCCCACAGGTACTGCGTGAAGATCAGAGCAGCCAGTCCCTCGACGTTGCCGTTCCCGTTCGCCTGCTCCAGGCCGACGAACCCGGCCACCGATACGTTGCCGACCCCGGCGATGAGCAGGATGCCGAAGCCGAGTCCGACGGCGATCGCCGCGACTCGTTGTCCGCGAAGGGTTTCCACGAGGGATTCCGAGGAGTCGACACCGATGAGCATCAGCACGAAGAGGAACAGCATCATCACGGCGCCCGTGTACACGACGATCTGCACCACGCCGAGGAACGGCGCGTCCTGGGCGATGTAGAGCACGGCGAGCGCAATCATGGTGGTGGCAAGCGCGATCGCCGAGTAGACCGCTTTTGGGGCGGCGACGACACCGAGCGCGCCGACCACCGACACCAGAGCCAACACCCAGAACAGAATCGTCTCGGTCACCTGATGCCCTCAGGCCTTGCGTCCGCTACTGCTGAATCGCTCCTCGCGTCCGCGATGGCGCCAAGGACGTTGCCGCGGTAATAGTCCTCGTCGGTGGTGCCCGGCTGCATCGGGTGAGGGGGCGCCTGCATACCCGGTAGCAGCGGCGCCAGCAGCTTGTCCTTGCCGTAGATCAGATCGGCGCGGTTGTCGTCGGCCATCTCGTAGTCGTTGGTCATCGTCAACGCACGGGTGGGGCACGCCTCGATGCACAGGCCGCACCCGATGCAGCGCAGATAGTTGATCTGATAGACCCGCCCGTAGCGCTCTCCGGGCGAGAAGCGTTCGGCCTCGGTGTTGTCGGCGCCCTCGACGAAGATCGCGTCCGCAGGGCACGCCCACGCGCACAGCTCACATCCGATGCACTTCTCCAGGCCGTCGGCGTATCGGTTGAGCTGGTGGCGGCCGTGGTAGCGCTTGGCGACGGGTCCCGGTTTCTCGGGATATTCCTCGGTCACCGGCTTCTTGAACATCGAGCCGAACGTGACGCCGAAACCGGCGACGGCATCGAGGAATTTAGGCATCTGCTTTCTCCATGGCGTGCTCCTTCACCGGTAGCGGCGGCACCGGGAAGGCGCCGTCGTCCGCAGATGGGGTGGGGGGGACCGGTGCGGTCCGGGTGTTTCTGGCGCGCAGCCGTCGCGATCCGATCACGGCGGCGAGGATGACGACGACGATCGCGAGCCCGATCAGCGCGGTGGCCCACGCCTGGTAGCCCTGGTTCTGCAGGGTGTGCGTGGTCGCGACGATCGCGATCCAGCCCAGCGAGCCGGGGATGAGAATCTTCCAGCCCAGCGCCATGAACTGGTCGTAACGCATCCGGGGCAATGTGGCGCGCAGCCACATGAAGAAGAACAGGAAGAGCCAGACCTTGGCGGTGAACCACAGCAGTGGCCACCACCCGGTGTTGGCCCCCTCCCAAATGCTGAGCGGCCACGGTGCGTGCCAGCCACCGAGAAAGAGCGTGGTGGCCAGTGCCGACACCGTCGTCATGTTCACGTACTCGGCGAGCATGAACATCGCGAACTTCAGCGACGAGTACTCGGTGTGGAAGCCGCCGACGAGTTCGCCTTCGGCTTCGGGCAGATCGAAGGGCGCCCGATTTGTTTCGCCGACCATCGAGGTCAGGTAGACCAGGAACGACGGAAGCAGCAGAAAGATGTACCAGGTGTTCTCCTGCGCGGCGACGATCCCCGACGTCGACATTGTGCCCGAGTAGATGAACACCGCTGCGAACGACAGTGCCATCGCGATCTCATACGACACCACCTGCGCCGACGATCGCAGTCCACCCAGCAGCGGATACACCGAGCCCGAAGCCCAACCGGCCAGCACGATGCCGTACACGCCGATCGAGGTGACCGCCAGGATGTAGAGCACTGCGACAGGAAGGTCGGTCAGTTGCAGCGCCGTACGGTGTCCGAAGATCGACACCTCGCCGCCCAACGGGATCACCGCGAACGCCATGAATGCGGGGATCACCGAAATCACCGGTGCCGCAAGGTAGATCCATTTGTCCACCCCCGCCGGGATCAGGCCCTCCTTCAAAGCGAGCTTGACCCCGTCGGCCAGTGACTGCAACAGGCCCCGTGGGCCGACCCGGTTAGGGCCGAACCGCAACTGCATGCGGCCCAGAATTTTTCGCTCGATGAGTATTGCTGCGAGCACGGTCAACAGCAAGAAAACGAAAATGCCGAGCGACTTGGCCAGGATCAACCACCACGGGTCATGGCCGAACAGCGTCGGATCGGGATACGTCATTCGCCTGCCCGTCCGATCGACACCACGGCACCTGGCGACACCCCGAGCGTCTCATGGACGTTGCTGCCGGGGGAGTTCAGCGGCAACCATACGACTCGGTCGTCCATGTCTGTCACCTCCAGCGGCAGGGTGATCGCGCCGCGGTCGGTGCTGACCGTGAGCAATTCGCCATCAGCAACCCCGATCTGAGTCGCCGTGGACTCCGACAGGCGCGCGGCGGGCGTCCGCGCGGTGCCCGCCAGGTACGGTTCGCCGTCCTGGAGCCGTCCGTTGTCGAGCAGCATGCGCCAACCGGTGAGTACGGCCTGACCGGCCGCCGCCACCACAGGCGACGTGTCGGCCTTCGAAAGCTCAGCCCTGGCCCCCGACCACATTCCGAGGCGGGCCCGTTCCGCGGCAGCGGCGGCTGCCGTCGGAATGCCCAGATCCACACCGATCTCGTCGGCCAGAAAGTTCAGTACCCGAAGGTCAGTGACGGCGTTGGTCTGCAGGGCGGACTCGAACGGACGGGTTCGGCCCTCCCAGTTGAGGAACGACCCCGCCTTCTCGACCACAGGAGCCACCGGGAACACGACATCGGCGCGCTCCGTAACCGCACTGTGCCGCAGTTCGAGGCTTACCACGAAGGGAGTGTTGTCGATCGCGGCGAATGCGGCGGCGGGGTCCGGTAGATCAGCGAGCTCCACACCACCGATCAGCAGCGCTGCCAGCTCGCCCCCCAGGGCAGCATTCAGGATTCCCGTGGTGTCCCGGCCCGGAGCTCCGGGCAGTTCGTCGACATGCCATGCCGCAGCGGTCTGTTCCCGTGCCACAGCATCGTCGGTGGGACGTCCGCCCGGCAGTAGGTTAGGCAGCGCGCCCGCTTCGAGCGCGCCTCGATCGCCCGCGCGGCGAGGTATCCAGGCGATCTGCGCTCCGGTGTTGTCGGCCAGGCGCGCGGCCGCCGACATCGCACCGGAGGACATGGCCAGCCGCTCGCCGACCAGAATCAGCGCGCCGGGCATGCGGAGGAGTTCGTTGCCCGCCAGACCATCGAGCGCAGCCGCCTCCGCTCCCGGCGCCGACCTGATGAGCGCGCCAGACAGCTTGCCGAGACTACGGGTGGCGAACGGCGCCAACGACAACACCTGAAGCCCGTACTTACGGACCGCTTTACGGAGCCGCAGGAAGACGATCGGCGACTCCTCCTCGGGTTCCAGGCCGGCCAGCAGCACCGCCGGCGCCTTCTCCACGTCGGAGTAGGTGACCGTCATCGGTTTTCCTGCGATGTGTGCGGCGAGGAACGTGGCCTCTTCGGCACTGTGAGGCCGCGATCGGAAATCGATGTCGTTGGTCTTCAATACGATTCGGGCGAATTTCGAGTATGCGTAGGCCTCCTCGGATGTCGCGCGGCCGCCGACGAGCACACCGGTCTTGCCCTCGGCTGCCACCAAACCGGCGCTCGCGACGGCGAGCGCCTCCGACCACGAGGCGGGGCGCAGTTCGCCGCCGTCGCGAACCAGCGGTGTCGTGATCCGGTCACCGACCGTCGCATAGGTGAACGCCCACCGGCCTTTGTCGCAGTTCCACTCCTCGTTGACTTCGGGATCGTCACCGGCGAGGCGACGCAACACCTTTCCGCGCCTGTGATCGGTCCGCTGTGCGCATCCGGACGCGCAGTGCTCACAGACACTGGGGCTCGAGACCAGGTCGAAGGGCCGCGCACGGAAGCGGTAAGCCGTGCCGGTCAGGGCACCCACCGGGCAGATCTGCACGGTGTTGCCGGAGAAATAGGACTGGAACGGCTCGCCGGGGGCGATGCCGACCTGTTGGCGCGCCCCCCGTTCCAGCAGGTCGATGAAGCGGTCGCCGGCGATCTGGTCGGAGAAACGGGTGCACCGGGCGCACAGGACGCAGCGTTCGCGGTCGAGCAGCACCTGTGCGGAGATGTTGATCGGCTTGGGAAACGTGCGCTTGATGTCCTCGAAGCGGGTTTCGGCCCGCCCGTTCGACATTGCCTGGTTCTGCAAAGGGCACTCGCCGCCCTTGTCGCAGACGGGGCAGTCCAGCGGATGGTTGATCAGCAGCAGTTCCATCACGCCGTGCTGGGCCTTGTCGGCAGCCTCGGAGGTGTACTGCGTGCGCACGACCATGTCCGGCGCGACCGTCGTGGTACACGACGCCAGCGGTTTGCGCTGACCTTCGACCTCGACCAGACACTGCCTGCAGGCCCCGACCGGGTCGAGCAGCGGATGATCGCAGAAACGTGGGATCTGCACGCCCATCAGCTCGGCAGCACGAATCACCAACGTGCCCTTGGGCACCGTGATCTGGTGGTCGTCGATCGTGAGCGTCACCATTTCGACGGGCGGCGCGTCACGGCTGCTTTCAGCAAGGGTCATGCACCCACCCCTTCCGGTGCGGCCAGCATCGATGCGAACGGGTCGAACGGGCAGCCACCGGCGAGGTGGGCCTCATACTCGCTGCGGAAGTATTTGACCGACGAGACGATCGGGCTCGCGGCCCCGTCTCCCAGAGCGCAGAAGGACTTTCCGAAGATGTTGTCGGAGATGTCGAGCAACTTGTCGATATCGGCGTCAGTGCCTGCGCCGGTCTCGAGACGCTCGTAAATTTGGGCCAACCAGTACGTGCCCTCGCGGCACGGCGTGCATTTACCGCAGGACTCATGCGCGTAGAACTCCGTCCAGCGGCGCACCGCACGCACGACGCACGTCGTCTCATCGAAGATCTGCAGCGCTTTCGTGCCGAGCATCGAACCGGCCCCGGCCATGCCCTCGTAGTCCAGTGGTGTGTCGAGGTGCTCGGCGGTCAACAGCGGTGTGGACGATCCCCCCGGAGTCCAGAACTTCAGCTCATGACCTTTGCGTACCCCGCCGGCATAATCGAGCAGTTCGCGCAGCGTGATGCCCAGCGGCGCCTCGTACTGACCGGGTGTGGTGACGTGTCCGGACAGCGAATACAGTGTGAAACCCGGAGATTTGTCCGAACCCATCGAGCGAAACCAGTCCACGCCGTTGAGCAGGATCGGTGGCACGCTGGCGATCGATTCGACGTTGTTGACCACCGTCGGGCAGGCATACAGGCCCGCGACGGCGGGGAACGGCGGTCGCAGCCGGGGCTGACCGCGCCTTCCTTCCAGCGAGTCCAGCAGTGCGGTTTCCTCACCGCAGATGTAGGCGCCCGCGCCGGCATGCACGATGAGTTCGAGGTCGAACCCGGAGCCGTGAATGTCGGACCCCAGATGTCCTGCCTCATAGGCCTCGGCGACTGCGGCCTGCAACCGTCGCAGCACCGGGACCACCTCGCCGCGCAGGTAGATGAACGCGTGGTGCGCCCGGATCGCGTAGGCCGCGATGATCGCCCCCTCGACCAGGAAGTGCGGCGTCGTCAACATCAGCGGAATGTCTTTACACGTACCGGGTTCCGATTCATCGGCGTTGATCACCAGGTAGTGCGGTTTGGCCCCGGCGCCCTCGTCGCCCTGGGGGATGAACGACCACTTCGTGCCGGTGGGAAATCCCGCCCCGCCGCGTCCGCGTAGCCCGGAGTCCTTGACCGTGGCGATCACGTCGTCGGGATCCATTGCCAGCGCCCGCTCCAGCGCCTGATATCCGCCGTGGCGCCGATAGGTGTCCAGCGACCACGGTTGCGGATCGTCCCAGAACCGGCTCAGAACGGGGGTCAGCGGAATCATTGCGCCGCCTTCGGATCGGTCTCCGGTGTCGACGATCGGGCCGGCACGTTGGCCTCCGGCGCGGGTGCGGGCTCGTCCTTCACCGACTCGGCGGCCCGGGCCTGTTCGCCACCTCCGCCCGGCGTGGAATCAGACGGAGCGCCGACCTCGGGTGCCGACATGTCGTGCGCGTGCGCGTACCGCAGGCCGGCGAGGGTGGCGTCTCCGACCGGTCCGGCGCCGGGGGTATCGGAATTCGGCAGGCCGGCAAGCGTTCTCGCGGTTTCCCGGAACGTGCACAGCGCGCCGCTGCGTGACGGCACCGGCCGTTCGCCGGCCCGTAGCGCGTCGACCAGGTCGCGGACCGACGACGGCGTCTGGTTGTCGAAGAAGTCCCAGTTGACCATGACCACCGGGGCGTAGTCGCAGGCGGCGTTGCACTCGACGTGCTCGAGGGTGATCATGCCGTCAACGGTGGTCTGACCTGGCGTGATGTCCAGATGGCTCTCGAGGCTTTCCAGGATCGCGTCGCCGCCCATGATCGCGCACAGTGTGTTGGTGCACACGCCGACGAGGTAGTCCCCGGTCGGGGTGCGGCGATACATGGAGTAGAAGGTGGCCACCGCTGTGACTTCGGCGTCGGTCAAGCCCAATTGTCCTGCACAGAAGCCGATTCCAGCAGGTGTGAGGCAGCCATCCTCAGCCTGAACGAGGTGAAGCAGCGGCAGCAGGGCCGATCTGGACTGCGGATAGCGCCCGATGATCGTCGCCGCGTCGGCCGCCAGCCGTTCGGCAACCTCGGCCGGGTAGGAGGCGGGACCGTGTATCGGCGGACCCGGTTCATCGGGCCTCTGCCCGAGATCGAGGAATATGGTCATAACAGTCTGCTCATCATTTACGGCTCCTCGCCCGAGGGCTCGTCGCGACGCGACCGCTCATCACCTGTCCACCCCGCCCATCACCGGATCGATCGACGCCACCGCGGTGATCGCGTCGGCCACCATGCCGCCCTCGCACATCGCCGCCACCGCTTGAAGATTCGTGAACGACGGGTCGCGGTAGTGCACGCGGTAGGGCCGCGTCCCGCCGTCGGAGACCATGTGTACGCCGAGTTCGCCGCGCGGCGACTCGACCGCGACGTACACCTGGCCAGCCGGCACCCGGATGCCCTCGGTCACCAACTTGAAGTGATGGATCAGGCCCTCCATCGAGTGGCCCATGATCTTGGCGATGTGCTCGGGCGAGTTACCCAGCCCGTCAGGTCCGACCTTGAGGTCGGCGGGCCACGCCAACTTCTTGTCGGTGATCATCACCGGTTCACCCGCCGAGCGCTCCAACCGCTCGACACACTGTTCGACGATCTTGATCGATTCGCGCATCTCCTTGACGCGAATGAGGTAGCGCCCGTACGAGTCGCATTGGTCGTCGGTGACGACGTCGAAATCGTAGGTCTCGTAACCGCAATAGGGCTGTGCCTTGCGCAGATCGTGTGGCAGGCCGGTCGAGCGCAGCACCGGGCCGGTGACGCCGAGCGCCATGCACCCGGTCAGGTCGAGGTAGCCTATACCCCTCGTGCGGGCCTTCCAGATGTAGTTCTCGTTGAGCAGATTCTCCATGTCGCGCAGGCGCGTCGGGAGCAGCTTGAGCAGGTCGCGGACCTGAGGGAGACCTTCGTCCGGCAGGTCGGCGGCCACACCTCCTGGGCGGATGTAGGCGTTGTTCATCCGCAGCCCGGTGATGGTCTCGAACGCAGACAGGATCAGCTCGCGCTCGCGGAAGCCGAGGAACATCGCCGTCATCGCACCGAGTTCCATACCGCCGGTGGCAAGGGCCACCAGGTGACTGGAGATCCTGTTGAGCTCCATCATCATCACGCGGATCACCGAAGCACGCTCCGGGATCGCGTCGGTGACACCGAGCAGCTTCTCCACCCCAAGGCAGTACGCCGTCTCGTTGAAAAACGGTGACAGGTAATCCATTCGGGTGACGAACGTGACACCTTGCGTCCAGGTGCGGAACTCCAAGTTCTTCTCGATACCGGTGTGCAGATAGCCGATTCCGCAGCGTGCCTCGACGATCGTCTCGCCCTCGATCTCCAGGATGAGCCGCAGCACCCCGTGTGTCGACGGGTGCTGCGGGCCCATGTTGACGACGATGCGCTCGCCGGCGTGCTCGGCGGCGTTCCCCGCACGTGAGGAGGCGGCGTTCTCCCTTGCGGCGGCGACCACCTGGTCCCAGTCCTGACCGCCCACGACGATGAAGCGCTCAGGCTTTTGCGATGTGGTCATCAGTTGTACGCCCTCCGCTCGTCGGGCGGTGGGATCTCGGCGCCGTGGTACTCGACCGGAATGCCGCCCAGCGGGTAGTCCTTCCGCTGCGGGTGGCCCACCCAGTCGTCGGGCATCTCGATGCGGGTCAACGATGGGTGTCCGTCGAAGATGATGCCGAAGAAGTCGTAAGTCTCACGCTCATGCCAGTCGGTGGTCGGATACACGCGGAACAGCGACGGGATATGCGGATCGCGGTCAGGCGCGGCCACTTCCACCCTGATTCGGCGATTGTGGGTGATCGACATCAGCGGATAGGCGGCGTGTAGCTCGCGGTTGACGTCCTCGGGATAGTGCACACCGCTGACACCCAGGCACAATTCGAATCTCAGCGCCGGATCATTGCGCAGCGTCTGCATGACCTCGACAAGCCGATCACGATGCACCTCGAGGGTGAGTTCATCGCGGTAGACCACCACGCGTTCGATGGATTCGGCGAAGGCGTCCTCACCGATTGCGGCGGCCAGGGCGTCGACGACATCGTCGAAGTAGCCGCCGTACGGGCGTGGTGTGCTTCCAGGCAGCGCCACCGGACGGATCAGCCGGCCGTAACCCGACGTGTCACCCGAGCCTTTCGCGCCGAACATGCCGCGCCGCACACCGATCACCTCGGGGGCGTCATCTCCGGCGTCGGAGGCCGCTCCGGCGCTCACCTCAACAGACCTTTCAGCTCGATCGTCGGGGTCACCGCCATCGCGGCCTGCTCTGCCTCCCTGATGGCCTCCTCGCGATTCACACCGAGTGGCATCTCCTGAATCTTGTCGTGCAGTTTCAGGATTGCGTGCAGCAGCATCTCCGGTCGGGGCGGGCATCCGGGCAGGTAAATATCCACAGGCACCACGTGGTCGACGCCCTGCACCACGGCGTAGTTGTTGAACATCCCGCCCGACGACGCGCACACACCCATCGCCAGCACCCACTTGGGCTCGGCCATCTGGTCGTAGATCTGCCGCAGGACCGGTGCCATCTTCTGGCTCACCCTGCCTGCCACGATCATCAGGTCGGCCTGCCGCGGCGTCGCCGAGAACCGCTCCATACCGAAGCGGCTGATGTCGAAACGCGGGCCCGCGGTGGCCATCATTTCGATCGCACAGCAGGCCAGGCCGAACGTCGCCGGCCACAGCGACCCTTTGCGGACATACCCGGCGACTTTTTCGACCGTCGACAGCAGAATGCCGCCGGGCAGCTTCTCCTCTAATCCCATTGCAGGCCTCCCCGGCGCCACACGTAGGTGTAGGCCACAAATACGACGATCATGAAAAGCAGCATCTCTACCAGCGCAAACAGGCCGAGACTGTCGAACGCAACCGCCCACGGATAGAGGAAGACGATCTCGATGTCGAAGACGATGAACAGCATCGCCGTCAGGTAGTAGCGGATCGGGAACCGCTGTGCTGTTGCGGCGGCCGCCGGGTCGGAAGCGTCCATCGGTTCGATACCGCACTCGTAGGCCTCGAGTTTGGCGCGGTTGTAGCGCTTGGGTCCGATCAGCAGGGCGATCCCGACCGACCCGACCGCGAATACAGCAGCTATCGCACCAAGCACCAGGATCGGCGTGTACAGATTCATGCTGCGCAGCAGCTCCTCGGGGGCTGTCGATGTGAGCTAGCACACAGCCTAGCCCGGTTTTGGATGCAAGCCACTCATTTTGGTTAGTATCGCTACTGGCGCCGTTCGGCGATACCGCCCTGCCTCCAATGGGCAAGCGCAGCAGTGATTTTGGCTGTGCGCAGGGCTAGATCGCAGGACGAAGAAGCGACACGACGGCGTCGCCCAGCCGAATCGGGTCAATCGGGTGCGGAACTGCCGCCTCAGCCCGCGACCAGCTGGCCAGCCAGGCGTCGTCGGGACGTCCGGTCAGGACGAGTATCGGTGGGCAATCGTCGATCTCGTCTTTGAGTTGCTTGGCGATTCCCATCCCGCCGACCGGGGTGGCCTCACCGTCGAGGATCGCAAGGTCGAAGCCGCCCGCGTCCATCTGCCGGATCACCATAGGACCGGTGGCGACCTCGACATAGTCCAGTTCGGGCAGCGCGGGATGTATCCGTTTGCCCAGCGCAAGCTGGACCTGCTCCCTGGTCCTCGGATTGTCGCTGTAGACGAGGATCCGCAGAGGTTTCGTCGTTCGCGATGGCTCGGAAGAGGGCACAGCCATGGGCGCGATGGTAGCCGCGTGCACCTGAAGCGGTTTCCGACTTTCGGAAAATGACTGTCGCGGAAGGCGTTACAACAAGGGTCGAATGTCCGCGGGATCGAAATACTCGTCAATGCGTGTGATCAAGCCGTCGTCGCCGACTTTGATCACGATGCACACGCGCAGTGCGATAGCGATTCCCGAGCGGGCGGTGGCATGGAGAATGTGCTGCTGGACGAAGCCGCCCTCGAAATGCTGGCGATCCAGGATCTCGTAGCGCCGCTCCCTGGTGGTGGTGATGAACCACTCGATGATCTTGACCGATCGCGTGTGGTCGTTGTCCCGCAGGTCGCCGCTCTTCCACACCGCGACGTCCGGGCTGAACAGCCGGGTCACGGCATCGATGTCGCTGCGCTCGATGGCGTCGAACAGCCGGTCGGCGACGTCCGCCTGGGTTCCACGCATGGTGTTGACCTCAACTCCAGTTCAGGTTGAACACTGGTCCGTATGGAACAGACCCCCACCATCTCCCGTTTCGACGACTTCTACAAGGATGAGACGCAGTCCCCACCGTGGGTTATCGGTGAGCCGCAGCCGGCCATCGTCGGCCTTGAGCGCGCCGGCCTCATCAGCGGTCGTGTGCTCGATATCGGATGCGGAACAGGTGAGCACACGATCCTCCTCGCGAAGGCAGGCTATGACGTTGTCGGCGTCGACGGTGCGCCCACCGCCGTAGCGCGCGCCCGGCGTAATGCCGCAGCTCACGGGGTCGAGGCTCGTTTCGAGGTGGCGGACGCGTTGACACTGCCGAAAGACCCGACCTACGACACGATCGTCGACAGCGCGCTGTTCCACATTTTCGACGACGCCGACCGCGCGACCTATGTCGCCAGCCTGCGCACCGCCGGCCGAGTGGGGACGGTCGTCCATGTGCTTGCGCTCTCCGACGAGGGCCGCGGCCTCGGGCCGGAGGTCAGCGAGACCACGATCCTGGATGCCTTCGGCGAAAGCTGGGAGATCGAGTCGCTGACGAGGACGACCTACCGCGGCGTCGTCACGGCGCTTCAGGCAGACGCGATGGACCTCGCTCCCGGAACGGTCGTCGACGAGCCCGCATGGCTGGCGCGAGTGCGCCGGCTCTGATGCTGCTCATGCGAGGCAACACCGAACCGCGTTCCAGGTCCACCCGTTGAGTTCGATCTGCGTGATCGACGTGAGACTGACGGTCACAGCCCGTCGGCATACCCTGGGTGGTCGAACCGCAACCGATGCCGAACGAGGGTTCGCAGCGACGCGATCACCTCCTCGGCTCGATCGTCGAGCCGCCCGTCGCGGATGGCCTGCGCCAACTCGGTCTCGTCGGCGAAGCCGAGGCCTGCCAGGGACGCACGCACCGGCTCGTCCTTATCGTCGAGCAACTCGCGTTCGACGGTGCGCAAGACATTGGCGGCCACCCTTGCGTGAAAGCCCGTCTGCCCTCCGACCGCACGCACATCGGTGTCGAGAAATTGGGCCACGGCAGCGACGAGCTCGGCCGCGGTCGGACGGGTCGTGTACGCGCTCACGAGCTGGGCCCCTTCCCCGACAACAGATCCAGTAGGTCCCATTCGGTTTCACTGACGCGTCTGCCGATGGCGGCGAGCTCGACCGACGGCATCTCGCCCGACAGATGTCGTTCGGCCTGATGGCGGCAGATCACACCCCACCGCAGCGTTGCGACGGTCAGCCACCAGCGAAAGGCCTTGCGGTCCAATACCGTGCCTGACGCGTTCTCGTACGCCCGAAGGAACGTCTCCACACTGCCGAGACCCCCAGCACCCAGCGATTCGGGTGCACCGAACCGCCAGGCGCGAATACAGAACCACGCCAGATCCTCGTAGACCTCCCCGATATGGGTCAGCTCCCAATCCAACACCGCCGCCAATCCCGAATGGTCGACGATGAGATTGCCCATCCGGAAATCCCCGTGTATCAACCGCATCGGTGACGGATCTGGCCTCTCATCGCTCAACCGCCGAAACGTCCACTCGAAAGTCGCTGTCGTGTCGCCGATCTCGTCGAGACGACCCCGCCATCCGGCGAGTTCGTCCGGTGCCGTCAGACCGATGCCGTCCGGATCGGCGCGATGGATCGCCGCCAGCGCGGCAGCACATTGCACGAGCAAGCGGGCCCGCTTGCCGTCGTCGAGCCCGCGGAAGATCTTGCGGACGATCGTCTCTCCGCCGATGGCGTCACAGATCAGGTACGGATCGCCGACGGCGACAGGGGAGTTGTCAGCAGTCAGAATGTGCGGCACCGGTGCTCCTGCCACCGCGGCACGCTGCTGCACCTTGGCCTCCAGCTCCATGCTGGCATGGATGTCGTCGCGTGCGCCGGTGCGCAGGATGAGTTGCCGACGTGACTCTGCACCCGTCGCGGTGAACGCCCACGTTGTTCGGCTTGCCCCGCCCGTCAGACGCTGCAGATCTTCAACGACGACGTCGCCGAGCACCGGCTGCAACACGTTCTGCAGCGCCTGCGCCAGCTCAGCGCTCATCGCTGCCCTCTGCTCTTCGCGCAAGCGCTCATCGCTGCCTTCTGCTCTTCGCGCAAGCGCTCATCGCTGCCTTCTGCTCTTCGCGCAAGCGCTCATCGCTGCCTTCTGCTCTTCGCGCAAGCGCTCATCGCTGCCTTCTGCTCTTCGCGCAAGCGCTCATCGCCGCCCGAAACCGAAGAGTCGCTGCGCCACTCTCCTCATCTGGATCTCCTCGGCACCCTCGGTGATCCGGTATCTGCGGTGGTGCCGATAGATGTGCTCGAACGGTTCGTGCCTGCTGTAGCCGACGCCGCCGAAGACCTGCATCGCACGGTCGGCGGCTTCTCAGACCAGTCGGTTGGCGCGATAGTTCGCCATCGAGACCTTGTCGGACACCTCCATGTGGTGGCTGTTGTCCAGCTCGGATGCGGCGAAGCGCACCAGAAGCCTGACCATCTGCGCCTCGGTCTGCAATTCGACCAGCGGCCACTGCACGGCCTGATTGACCGATAGCGGCTTGCCGAACACCTTTCGGTCGTTGGCGTAGGCGACGGCGCGGTCGATGCAGTACTGCGCGGCGCCCAAGCTCGACGCTGCCTGTCGGATCCTGTTCTCGTGAAGGAACGTTTGGCCCACTTCGAGTCCCCGGTCGACCTCGCCGAGAATCGACTCAGACGGCACCCGGACGTTCTCCAGCACGACCTCGCCGTGGTCGGTGGGCATGTTGAACGTCCACCAGTAGTAGGGCACCGTGAATCCCGGCGCGTCGGTCGGTACCAGGAACGCGGTGATGCCGCGCGCCTGACCCGCGTCTCCCGACGTGCGCGCGAACACCAGATCGTGGGTTGCGCGATGCACACCGGTGTTGAACCTCTTGGCGCCGTTGATGACCCAGTCATCGCCGTCGGGCACGGCGGTGGTCTCCAGCCAGGTGGCATCCGAGCCGTGGTTGGGTTCGGTCAGGCCGAAAGCCATCGACCGCGCGCCGGTGATCAGCGCGTCCGTCCACTCCTTCTTCTGTTCCTCGGTACCGAACCGATCCATCATGATGACTTGCGGAAAGTTACCGACGATCGAGGATTCGTCCTGCAGATCGTTGTGCAGACCGAGCCCTTTGTGCGCCAGATGTTCCCGGATGACGGCCATGTCGATATTGCTGCCGTCGCGGCCGCCGAACTGTGACGGCAGGCCGTAGCGCAGCCAGCCTGCCGCATCGGCACGCCTGCGCATCTCGCCGAGAAGGTCCTCCCACTCCCTCCGCGGGGTGCCGCCGTTGTCCCAATCGGTGCGCGCATGTTCGCGGCGGTGATCGAAGTACTGGATGTTCTCCCGTTCCAGCGGCTTGATCTCGGCCTCGATGAAGGCATCCATCTCGGCGAGGAGGCTGGGCAGGTGGTCGGGAAGCGTGAATTCCACTGGTTCTCCTTTGAACGTCGTCGGTCAGTACCCGTAGAGCGTTTTCTTCCAGATCCCCGACAGGGTGGCGATGGCGTCCCGGTCGCTCATGTCGAAGCCGAGGCCTGATTCGCCGACGAACACGGTGGTGAAGTTCTCGAACAGCAACGCGATCGCCGCGGCGGTGTGCTCGGGATTGAGGTCCGAGCCGTACCCCTGTTCCTGCGCGCGACGTACCGACGCAGCCACGATGTCCATGCCGAAGCGCCGGAACTCGTTTTGCACCAGCGCAAAGCGTGGCTGGGTCGCGGCGAGTTGGGCGACCGCGATCATGATCCCGATGTTCTGTTTGAACATCGTCCAGTAACCGGTGACGACGTCGGTGAAGAACGCATCGTCGTCGGGGGACTCCGGCAGCGCGAGGGTCAGGCCCGACGGGGTGACGACCTCGCGCAGGAAGGACTGTGCCAGCGCCGCCAGCAGGTCCTCCTTGTCGGTGAAGTAGCGATAGAAGACGGCCGGGGACTTGCCCGCCGCAGACGTGATGTCCCCGAGAGTCGTCCCGTGGAATCCCCTTTCGGCGAACAGCTTCCGGGCCGCCTGCTCGATCGCACCACGCGTCTGCAGCCCCTTGGCGCTCAGCGTCACCGACGGTCCCGGCGCCATTCTCGGCTAGCCCAGGATCCGGTCGCCGGCGCGCAGCAACGAACTCGGCAGACCGTGCCCCACCGACTCCTGCGCGACACGGGCTGCGGCGATGGTGGCCTCCAGGTCGACATCGACGTGAATACCGCTGTCGCGCAGCAGATATACGAGATCTTCCATGGCGATGTTGCCGCTGGCGCCAGGGGCGAACGGGCAGCCGCCGAGCCCGCCCACGGACGCGTCGAGCCTCGTCACGCCGGCCGCGACTGCAGCCCACGCGCTTGCCATTCCGGCGCCGCGGGTGTTGTGGAAGTGCGCGCCCAGTGGTGTGGCGCCGATCAGGGGCCGCACATTCGCGATCAGATCGCTGACACGGCGTGGGGTGGCGGTCCCGATGGTGTCTGCGACGGCAAGGCGATCGGCGGCGGCGTCGGTGGCCGCGGTGACGAGGTCGAGCACCCGCTGTGGATCCGTCGGGCCGTCGAACGGGCAGTCCCAGGCGGTGGCAACGATGACCTCGACGGTCACGTCGCTGTCGTGAGCGATGGCGACGATCTCGGGAATCTGCATGGCCGCCTCGGCGGACGAGCGGCCGACGTTGGCGCGGCTGTGGCCGTCGGCAGCCGACACCACGAACTCGATGGAGCGCAAGCCGGCCGCGATGGCCCGTCTCGCGCCATTCGGGCTGGCCACCAGCGCCGAGAACTCGATGCCGGAAAAGTGGTGGAGTTCGGCTGCCAACTCTGCGGCGTCGGCCAGAGCAGGCACCTTCGACGGTGACACGAACGCCGTCGCCTCCATCTCGCGCACACCGGTGGCTGCGATCGCGGCGAGTAGTTCGAGTTTGGCCGACAACGGAATCGGCACCTCGATCTGCAGGCCGTCGCGCATCGAGACGTCCCGGATGTCGACATGTTGCGGCAGGTCGGTCACAGGACGCCGTCCTTTCGCAACACGTCGAGTTCGTCTGGGCTCCTGCCGAGCAGACCGCAATAGACATCCTCGTTGTGCTGCCCAGGTCGTGCCGAACCGGCGTAGCGGATGGTGCCCGGCGTCTCGGACAGGACCGGGACCACGCCGGGTCCCTTGATGTTCCGTCCGACTCGTTCGTCCCAGTGGTCGGCGATCATCCCGCGGGCCTGCAGCTGTGGGTCCTCGACAACTTCTGCGACGGTGTTGATCGGGCCGCTGATCACACCCGCCTCCGAGAGTGTCGCGATGATGTCACCGGGCTGACGTTCGGCAGCCCACGCACCGATGATCGCGTCCAGCTCGTCCTGATTACGGCCCCTCGCAACATGATCGGCGAACCGCTCGTCTGTCGCGAGATCAGCCTGACCCATCGCCGCGCACAGCCGACGGAAGACAGTGTCCTGGTTTGCCGCGATAACGACCCAGCTGCCGTCCGCAGTGGGATAGATGTTGGACGGGGCGATGCCCTCCAATCGGGTGCCCGAAGGTCCTCGCACGATCCCGCCCACGTCGTAGTCGGGAATCGTGGATTCCTGGACTGCCAAGCAGGATTCGGTGAGCGCGGCGTCAACGACCTGCCCGTCGCCGGTGACGGAGCGGCGGTATAACGCTGCCAGCGCGCCCTGTGCGGCGAACATTCCCGCGAGGCTGTCGCCGAGCGAGAGTGCCAGCCGCGGGGGAGGGCCGCCGGGAAAGCCGTTCATGTGCCGTAAACCGCTGGCTGCCTCGGCCACCGACGCGTAACCGGCCTTGCGGGCGTCCGGGCCGGTTTGGCCGTATCCCGAGACACGCACCAGGATGATGCCGCGGTTGCGTTCTCGCAGAACGTCGTAGCCGATGCCCCATTTCTCCAGCGTGCCGGGGCGAAAGTTCTCGACGATGACGTCGCTGCGTTCCACCAGGTCGAGGAACAGGTCTCGTCCCTGCGGCACCCGCAGATTCAGCGTGACGGCCTTCTTGTTGCGCGCATGAACAGTCCAGAAGAAGTGGTGACCGTCCAGCTCCGCCTGTCCCCATGTGCGCAAGGGATCGGGCGCCCCCGGAGGTTCGATCTTGATGACTTCCGCGCCCATGTCGCCGAGGAGTCGACCGGCGAACGGGCCGGAGATCAGGGTGCCGACCTCGATCACCCGGATCCCGTCGAGCGGGCCCGTCGTCATCGAGGGCCTGCGAACCCGTGCCGGGTGAGCCAGTGACCGATGATCCCGACCGCCTCGCGAAGTTTGTCGCGCTGATCGGTGCCGGCGTAGTAGTGATTCGCTCCGGGTATCTCGTGCATCTCTTTATCTTCATACCCGATCGCGTCGAAGATTCTGCGGGTGTGGCTGGGAGTGCATGCGTCGTCGGCGAGGTTGCCGATGACCAATGCCGGAACTGCGATGTCGGGACCCGCTTTGACAGCGTCGCCGTTGGCGTCGTCATAGCTCCACTGCGAGAGCCAGCTGCGCAGCGTGCAGAATCGCGCCAGCCCGACGGGGCTCATGTTCACCACCTGAGGATCGCCCAGATAGCAGGTGCCCGGGGTGCGTTCGTTCGGATCGACCGTCGGATCCAACCAGCGCGGGTCGGCCATCGTGCCGTGGACGACGAACGCAAACTCGTCGTCCGATCTTCCGGAGGCTTTGAGTTCGGCCAGTTTTTCTCTGACCCACTTGGTGATCCGGCGATTTCGGTCGATCTGCGCCTGGTGGTAGCGCTGAAGGAATTCGGGGCTGTACGGCGGCTGGTTGGGATTGTCGGGGTTGTACAGATCGAGTTCGGGGTCGCGCTTGGTGGGGTCCGACTCGTCGAGGATCGACGCGTCCATCCATTCGGTCATCGTTCCGTGTCTGCTGATGTGCGCTGCCAGCAGCATGATGCCGTCGGCCGGGAGCAGCCCCAGCTTGGTCAGATCCGGACCGTCGCCGGACGGGCTGGCCGTCACCGTCGGGTGCTGGGCCTGCTGCTGATAGAAGACCGACAGGGAACCGCCACCACTCCATCCGGCGAGGACGACCTTCGAGTAGCCGAGCCGGTGCTTGGCGTCCTTGATGCACTCGCCGAGGTCTTCGACCACCTTCTCCATCAACAGCGCCGAATCGGTGCCGCGGAACCGGCTGTTGCAGTAGATGACGTGGTGGCCGGCTCGGGCCAGTGCGTTCATCATGGGCAGGTAGGCGCCACCGCCGATGGGGTGCATGAACACCAGCACGGTGTCGGACTCGACCGTCTTGGGCTTCAGCAGATGGCTTTCGAGTACCACGAGTTCGGCGACTGCGCCGTAGACGTCGCGGACACTGGAATTGTTCTGGTAGGCAACCAGATAGGGGATCCGATCGTACTCGTGCTTCACGGGTGCCTCGGTCGTCGTCATGTCTAGTGCTGCCCCAGGTCGTTGGCGAGAATTTCGGCGGACGGAACCAGTCGGCGCCGCGTGTCGATGGCGATGACCGACCAGTCCACGCGGTCGTAGTCGTCGAATTTGCGCCGCGCCCGCTGACGAGCTTTCTCCGGCGCGCCGTGGTGCACGCCCTGCGGTGCATGGGACACCAGCCCGGGAGGCATCGGGATCCCGTACAGCGATCCGTCGTGGAAGAACGCGATCTCGTCGTAGTCCACGTTGCGGTGATACCAGGGCGTGCGTTCGGTGCCCGGGACCATCTCGGCCGGCTTGGGAAGAAAGTTCATCACGTAGACACCGGTCGCCTGCATGAACAGGTGCACCGTCGGTGGCAGGTGGACGCTCTCGGACGTCACGACCGTGTAATCGGCGATGTTGAACGTGAAGGGGAAATTGTCACCGCGCCAACCTTCCACGTCGAGCGGATTGTGTTGATAGAGAAGAGAGGTCGTTCCGACTCCGTCTATCGGCGCATGGATGAGCCGGACCTCGTACTCCTCCCTGCCGTCATCGTCGAGGGGTCGCGGCTCGGGAATGATCGCCTGCGCCGGGTCGAACGGGAAATGTCGGCCGAGGGTGCCCGCAGGCGGGACGCGGAACTCGTCGGTCGCCTGGATCATGAGCAGCGTCGTCTCCTCGGCGGGGATCTGCCGCCACGTGCACGCCTTCGGGATGTAGATCCAGTCGCCCTGCCGGTAGTCCAGCGGACCGAACTCCGTCTCCAGTGTTCCCGATCCGCGGTGCACGAAGGAGAGTAGATCGCCGTCGACATATCGGACGTAGAACGGCATCGCCTCAGAGCGCCGGGATAGTAGGACCAGGCAGTCGGCATTGGAGAACATCAGCAGGGGACCGCCCTGAGGATCGGTGGCGTCGCTCGGCTTCAGGTCGGAACTCAGGACATCGGTGGGACGCAGGGGGCCGACCGTGCGGTAAGCCGTCGGATCGTTGCGCCGGTACATGTTCGCCGTACGACCGACAAAGCCCCCGCGACCGAGCTCATCGTCCTTGAGACCGTCAAGATCTGCGTGAATACGCTTGGGTGTCTTGCCTTTTCGAAGGTGGACAAACGATTCCATGGCCGTCTCCTCGATCAAAAGTAAAACTGACTTTAGTTTTATGTCGACGTTTCGTCAATGATGCTGCAACTTGTCAGTGGTTCGAACTAGTGTTCGATTCATGGAGATCGTGTCGGAGGCGTTGGCTGGGATGGGGGAGAACCTCGCCATCCTGTCGAAGGCGTGCGACGAGTTGTCCCACCGTGAGTTGATCGCCCTGCTTTCTGGGTTGGCGACGGTGGTGCGTACGGTGCCGGCGCTGGAGCATCAGATCCTGGCGCGTTTGTTGATCGAGACCGAGCCTCACCGGTTGGGTGAAGCGAGTTGGAAGAAGGTCCTCACCACCGGGCTGCGGGTGTCGGGGCGCGAGGCCGGGCGACGGCTGGTGCGCGCCAAAACCCTCGGGCCGCGGCGCACCGTCGGCGGGGAGCCGTTGGCGCCGTTGTGGGAATCCACCGCAGCCGCCCAAGCCCAGGGCCTGCTCGATGAGGAGCATGTGTCGGTGATTGCGCGGTTTCACAAGGCGCTACCCACGTGGGTGGATGCCGGAACCCGCGCGCAGGCCGACGAGGAACTGGCGCGCCTGGGCGGCGGGTTGGATCCAGAGAACCTGGCCACGGCGGCGCGGCATTTGTTGGCCAAAATCGATCAGGACGGCCCGGAGCCCAGCGAGAGGGAGCGGGGCCGCAAACGGGGCTTGAAGCTCGGGCGCCAGCAGCCCGATGGCACTAGTTGGTTAAGCGGGTGGGTGACGGCGAAGTTTCGTGCTGCGGTGGAGGCAGTGTGGGCCAAGGAGGCCGCACCAGGCCACCACATTCCCGACTACGAACTGGACGACAGCGACGATCAGACGTCGATTCCTGACGCCACCGCGGGCGGCGACGAGACGGCAGAGGCCGCTGCTGAGGTCGCGGATGCTGACCATGACGCGGCGGGTAAAGCGGAACCCTCCGTCGTGGACGGCCGCGCCGCCGACTCCGCTGATGAGGATCATGATCCGCCGCCGGAAGCGCGTGGGTCTGACCCGCGCACCCAGGAACAGCGCAACCACGACGCGCTGGAAGCGTTGGCGTTCCGGGCCCTGGAATCCGGTCAACTCGGCACCCACAACGGCCTTCCGGTGACCGTGATCGTCTCCACCACGCTGCAGGAGTTGCAGAAAGGCGCCGGGGTGGCAGTCACCGGCGGCGGAACGCTCCTTCCCATGCGGGATCTGATCCGGTTGGCCGCCAAAGCATTTCACTACCTCTATGTCTACGACAAACACACCGAACAGTCGCTCTACCTAGGGCGTGCCAAACGCCTCGCCAACGCGGCTCAACGTATCGCGTTGCACGGCAAGGAACGCGGCTGCACTCGACCGGGCTGCTCCGCGCCCGGCTACGGGGCCGAAGTTCATCACGCGGTTGCGGATTGGAAAGACGACGGTCAGACCAACATCGACGAGTTGACCTTCGCCTGCGGGCCCGATCACCGCATGCTCGACAAGACCGGCTGGTGCACCCGCAAGAATGCCAAGGGCCAGACCGAATGGCTTCCACCACCCGATCTCGACACCGGACAACGTCGCGTCAACAGGTACCACCACCCCGAGCGTTACCTCCTGCCCGAAGACGACGGCCATGACCCGTGAGGCTTTCTGTCGCTCAGTCGATCAGGTCGACGCGAACCGTGAGCAGGTTCGTGCCGAAAGTGCGCACTCCGAAGTGTTGTACTGCGGCAGGTCGCGCATTCGTGCCCGGGCGTCGTCGTCCGGCAACAGCACCGCGGTACCGCGATGCCAGCGGCCGTTGAGTCGCACGCGGACATTGGGGTCGGCCATGATGTTGCGGACGTACTGCGACCTGTCGCCGAATTCGGAGACGAACCAGAAGGCGGCACCGATATGGCGTCCGCCGAGGGGCGTGGTGCGGGGCTGTCCGGACTTTCGACCGGTCGTCTCCAACAGATCGATGACTGCTTTGAGCACGAGGTGGTCGGTGGCGCGCACACTCTCGGGGACAACGGGGTCGGTGCGTGCCCACTCCCGCATCGCCCACTCGAGGGTCCATTGCCGCTCGCTCAGCAGAGAGGCCATCATCTGCGCCAATCGTTCGCGGGGCGAAAGATTAGCGGGGCCGCCGAGTTGCTTCGGTCGCGGTCCCGCAGCTCACCCCGCGCCTGCACGAGCGCGGGCGCGGTAGCCGGCCATGTCCTTGAAGTGCCAATAAAGGCTGCCTTTGGTGACTCCAAGCCGAGTGCATAAGCGGTCGACCTTGAGCGCTTCCAGTCCCTCGTCGGCCGGCAATGCGTACCCGGCCCGAAAGCAGTAGTCGACGGACAATCGGCCCCCGCTTGCACGGCTCTGCGCCATTCGCCGGCAAAGACTGCATTTCCCCACGTCGATCGCGGTCCGTGCCAGTGCGCGATTTCTTACGACATCGTTCGTTTTGCGAAGTGACCTGCCTGCGGGAATCGGCGCTTTCCGCCTCTTCGGAGCATTGTTCTTCGCGGTCGTAAATTCGCTTTCCCGCTGTACGACGCGCCGTCTGACGTGGCTGGGGTTTCTCGCAGCGTGCCCACATGCTTTACTGCAACCGCTACAACTGAAGTTTTCCTGGGCCCCTCCGTCGCCGGTATTGGGATTCGGAGCGGTGAGACAGCGCGGTGAAGACATCGCTGTGAGGTCTGTGGCGTGGATGTCCGCCTGGGATGACGCAGGACAAGCCGCGCCAGGCGGTACCGGAAGATGGATGGATTGACGGTATGAGATTTCTTGACAGGATTCGCGGGCCCTGGGCTCGCCGTATCAGCGTAGCCGCGCTTGCTGCGTTGATGCTGCCGGGCGTGATCGGCCTCACCGGAGGTTCGGCGACCGCTGGAGCATTCTCCCGGCCAGGTCTGCCGGTCGAGTACCTCATGGTGCCGTCTCCGTCGATGGGACGTGACATCAAGGTGCAGTTCCAAAGCGGCGGCCCGAACTCACCCGCGGTGTACCTCCTCGACGGCCTGCGCGCCCAGGACGACTTCAACGGCTGGGATATCAACACCCAGGCGTTCGAGTGGTACCTCGACTCCGGTCTCTCGATCGTGATGCCCGTCGGCGGCCAGTCCAGCTTCTACGCGAACTGGTACAAGCCGGCCTGCGGCAAGAACGGATGCCTCACCTACAACTGGGAGACGTTCCTGACGCAGGAACTGCCCGCATGGTTGAACGCCAACCGTCAGGTCAAGCCGACTGGTATGGCGGCTGTCGGTCTGTCGATGGCCGGCGGTTCGTCACTCGTGCTCGCCGCGCATCACCCGCAGCTGTTCCCCTACGCTGGCTCGATGTCAGGCTTCCTGAACCCGTCCGAGGGCTGGTGGCCGTTCCTGATCAACATCTCAATGGGTGACGCCGGCGGCTACAAGGCCAACGACATGTGGGGCCCCGCGGAGACCGATCCGGCATGGAAGTACAACGACCCGATGGTGCAGATCCCCAACCTGGTCGCCAACGGCAGCCGGATCTGGGTCTACTGCGGTAACGGTCAGCCCAACGAACTCGGCGGAGGCGACCTGCCTGCCACCTTCCTCGAGGGCCTGACCATCAAGACGAACATCACCTTCCGCGACAACTACATCGCCGCGGGCGGATCCAACGGTGTCTTCAACTTCCCGAACAACGGCACGCACAACTGGGCGTACTGGGGTCGGGAACTGCAGGCGATGAAGCCCGACCTGCAGACGCACCTGATCGGCTGAGAACTGAAGAAAGAAGCCCCCGGCCTTCGCGGCCGGGGGCTTTTTCGTTCCCGGGAACGCGCGGTTACTGTGGCCGTCATGACCGAAATCAACGCGATGGTGGCTCACCAGGACGCCGAGGGGGGCATCGTTCTGCGGCCCGAAGTGGTCGATGAGTCGTTCCTGCCCGACGGGGACGTGGCGATCCACGTGGAGTTCTCCAGCGTCAACTACAAGGATGCCCTCGCCATCACCCCGAAAGGGGGAGTGGCCCGGTCCTATCCGTTGATCCCCGGCATCGACGTCGTCGGGGCTGTGACCGCCAGCAACTCGCCGGAATTCGCCGTCGGCGACCGCGTCGTCGCGCACGGCCAGGACATAGGCACAGGTCGGCATGGCGGCTACGCGGAGACCGCACGTTATCCCGCCGACTACCTGGTGAAGCTCGCCACCTTGAGCGCCGCCGACGCCGCAGCGATCGGAACGGCAGGCTTCACTGCGGCCATGAGTGTCAACGCGATTCGCGCCCACGGGATCAGCCCGTCGGACGGGCCCGTGCTTGTCACCGGCGCCACCGGCGGTGTCGGCAGCATCAGCGTCGACCTGCTCGCGGGCCTGGGCTACGAGGTGGTCGCCTCGACCGGCAAGGCCGACACCCATCAGCTGTTGCGTGACCTCGGGGCCGCAGAAGTCATCGATCGCGTGCCCGGCCCAGACGAGAAGGTGCGCCCGCTCGGCAAGGCGCACTGGGCTGCCGTCGTCGACTGTGTCGGCGGTAAGACGCTCGCCTACGCCCTGAGCACCATGAGATACGGAGGTGTGGCAGCAATCTCGGGTCTTGCCGGATCTCCCGATCTGCCTGCGACGGTCATGCCGTTCATTTTGCGGGGTGTGACGCTCGCGGGAATCGACTCGGTGCTCTTGCCGATCGACAAGCGCCGTGCTGTGTGGACACAGCTGGAATCAGAGCTGCTGCCAAAGCATTTGGCGCAGATCACCCGAGACGTGCCGGTGCGTGAGGTTGCTGACGTGCTCGGCGCAATCATCGGCGGCGGCGTCACCGGACGCACCCGGGTCGCCGTCCACGACGGCTTCTGACGCGGTCCTACTTCAGTTCGGCGGAGGACAGGCCGAGCAGACGACGTGCGACCACGAGCTGCTGGATCTGCTGGGTGCCTTCAAAGATGTCGAGGATCTTGGAGTCGCGCGCCCACTTCTCCAGCAGTGTCTGCTCCGAATATCCCGTGGTGCCGGCCATTTCGACGGCTTTCAAGGTGATGTCGCTGCCAACTCGGGCCGCCTTCGCCTTGCCCATCGAGGCTTCCTTGGAGTTCGGAATCTTGTTGTCGGCCTGCCATGCCGATCGCACGGTCAGAAGGTATCCAGCCTCCCAGTCGGCCTCCATCCGTAAGAACTCCGCGGCCGCCGCGCTCTGAGCGTGCGCAGGCTTGTCGTAATCGATGTCGATACCGGCGTCGGTGAGGATCTTGCGCAACTCCTCCAGCGCTGCGCGCGCCACCCCGACCGCCATGGCCGCCACCACCGGGCGGGTGGCGTCGAACGTCTCCATGACTCCGGCGAAACCCTTTTCCACCTGGATCTCCGGGCTGCCCAGCAGGTTGCCCTTCGGGATGCGCGCATTGTCGAAGCGGATCGCCGCGGTGTCGGAGGCCTTGATGCCGAGCTTGTTCTCGAGTCGTTCCACGGTCACGCCGGGGTGGTCGCGCGGCACGATGAACGACTTGATCGCCGCACGGCCCTTGGTCTTGTCCAGCGTCGCCCAGACCACGATGTGAGTGGCCCGGGAGCCCGCGGTCACATAGATCTTCTCTCCGTTGATCACATACTCGTCGCCGTCGAGCACCGCGGTCGTCGTCACTGCCGCCGAATCCGATCCGAAGCCCGGTTCGGTGATCGCCATCGCGGCCCACACCTTGCCGAGCCGTTCCAGCTGCTCGGGGGTGGCCACGCTGGAGATCGCCGCGTTTCCCAGCCCCTGGTAAGGAACCGACAGCAGCAGGGCGACGTCGCCCCAGCTGACCTCCAGCGCATTCAGTAGCGCAGACATGTTGGCGCCGTTGACATTTCCTTTCGGTCCGTCACCGTCGCGGGTGAATGCCTCGGTGCCGGCGAACGAGATGGTCTTGGCTTCTGAGATGCCCTCGAACAGCGTTGCCAGCGTGTCGAGTTCGACGGGGTAGTCGTGTTCTCGCAGGTCGTACTTTCGTGAGATCGGCCGCAGCATCTCGGCAGCACCCTGGTGGCCCTTCTCGATGACCGCCTGCAGCTTCCTGGGCATTTCCAGATTGATCGCCATGTTCGATACGCCTTTCTAGAGGATGCTGCGGTTAGAGAACGACGACACCTTCGGCGACGCCGATGGCCCGCAGATCGCGGTACCAGCGTTCGACCGGGTGTTCCTTGGTGTATCCGTGTCCGCCCAGGAGTTGGACGCCGTCGAGACCGATCTGCATGCCCTTGTCGGTGCCGAGCTTCTTGGCCAGCGCGGCCTCGCGTGCGAATGACAGACCCTGCTGCGCCCGCGCGGCGCCCCGCCACGTGATGAGACGCAGTCCGTCGAGTTCGATCGCGACGTTCGCCGTCATGAATGCCACCGACTGGCGGTGCGCGATCGGCTCGCCGAATGCCGTGCGTTCCTTGATGTATGGGACGACGTAGTCGAGAACCGCATGTGAGGTGCCGACCGCAAGCGCCGCCCAGCCCAGCCGGGACAGCGCGATCGCCTCCGAGTAGTCGTGGGCGTGGTCGGCGGCCGGCGCGTCGTCCTCGCCCAGCCGTGCGCTCACCGGCACCGTCACTTTGTTCAGCTCGACCCGGCCCAGCGCCGCTGCTCGGATGCCCATGCTGGGATCAGCTGTCACGGTCAGGCCAGCGGTGGACGCTTCGACGATGAACAGCGCGGGCCTGCCGTCGAGCTGAGCCGCGATGATGAACAGCTCGGCGTCCGCGGCGGCCGGCACCAGCGACTTGACCCCGTCAAGGCGGTAGCCGCTGGGGGTGCGCACGGCCGTCGTCTTCAACGCGGTGGGATCGAACAGTGGATGCGGTTCGGCGATGGCCAAGCATGCCTGTGGCACGTTCTCGCCTGCGAACTCTTTTAGGTAGGTCGCCTGCTGGTCGGCGCTGCCCCAGTGCGTGAGCGCCGAGGCCACGCCGCCGGGGGCCAGGATCGGCAGGGCGAGGCCCATGTCGCCGTACGCGAGCGCCTCGGCGACGAGCGCGTTGGTGACAGTGCTCCGGTGTTCGGCGATGCCGTCGAAATCCTCGGGGATGTTGATGGCCGTGATGCCGAGCTCAGCCGCCTTCGCGATGAGGTCGGGCGGGTAGGCCGCGTCGGCGTCGGCGTCGTGGGCCGCGGGTCGCAGGATCTCCTCGGCGAACTCCTCGACCGTGGCGACGATCATCTTCTGGTCGTCGTCGGGTGTCAGGTCGAAATAGTCTGAGTTCTTTCCGGGTGGCGGACCTTCCAACCTCGTCGCGGGCTTGCCGAGCCCCTGAATCCGCTTGAACTGCCGCGTCGTCGCACCCGCTGCCGAGAATGCCTGCTTCACGCCGTACTTGAGGCCTCGGTTGAACGGATCGCGAAGGTTGTACTTGTCCAGGAACTCCTGACCGACGAGTGGGGTGAGCAGGGCGATTCCGACGTCGATGGCCGTGCGCTGATGCTTGTGGACGCCGACGGCGCTCTCTTTGCCGTTCCGTTTGGAGGGGATGGTGTTGGTCATGTCGCCTTCCTCGTGAACGCAGAAGTTGTCGC
Source organism: Mycolicibacterium iranicum (assembly GCF_001650495.1). Taxonomy (GTDB): domain Bacteria; phylum Actinomycetota; class Actinomycetes; order Mycobacteriales; family Mycobacteriaceae; genus Mycobacterium; species Mycobacterium iranicum_A. Next base: position 85,203 of record NZ_LWCS01000012.1, read on the forward strand.
TACGTCGCCACAACTGACTCCAGAGTAAGGTATCTCAACTGACTCGTTGGTAAGTTCGTGAGATCTGTAAGGTACGTCACAAAAGAGCTGGTGAAGAGATCTTAGCTGAACCGTGCCACCGGCTGATGGCGTGATTACGTGGACGCGCTGTGCGGCAAGAAGATTGAGTTCTTACAGATCTGCCGAAAGCAGTTTGCAGGCGGCATCGCGCACTTATCCTTCTGCGATGAAGTTCGCGGTGGGGTGTCCACAAGTCACTCGGACGCTGCGTGCCCATGCGCGGTGGGTGGCGCGGGCGCGTTTCGACGACTACCTCGTCGCGGCCGGCGCCGTGACGTCGGCGCTGCCGGTGGTCGGCCGTCACATCGAACCGTTCGCGGGCATCGCGGCGCTGGGCGTGTGGGGAATCCGTTACCTGCCGGACTTCGTATCCTCGGCCAGAACCCGCGTCGGTCCCACCGCCTCCGCACAGCGCCGCGCGCATCTCGATGGCCTCGGCGACGTGATGACCGCCGGGATTGGCGATGTCGTCGCCGCGGAAACGCTGGCAGGCCCTTGGCCAGTCTCCAATGACGGGGCGCCGTGGCGTAACGCATCACGCCGGCGCCGCGGCGTCTACCGGGCGTCGGTGCCCTACGGCGACCAGCCCGGCCAGCTTCTCGATGTATGGCGGCGCGCGGATCTCGCCGGGCCCGCGCCGGTGCTGGTGTTCATCCCCGGCGGCGCATGGGTTTTCGGCAGCCGCATCCTGCAGGGTCACGAACTGATGGCCCACCTTGTGGAGATGGGTTGGGTGTGTCTGTCCGTTCAGTACCGCACCAGTCCCAAGCATCGCTGGCCACGTCAGATCGTCGACATCAAAGCCGCGATCGCCTGGGCTCGCAAGAATGTGCACGACTACGGCGGGAACCGTGAGTTCGTCGCCGTCGCAGGATGCTCGGCGGGAGGGCACATGGCGTCCCTTGTCGGACTGACCCCCGGCGACCCGCACTGGGAAGCGGGTTTGCCGGAGTCGGCCGACACCAGCGTCGACGCCGTGGTCAGCGTGTACGGACGTTACGACTGGGAGGATCGGTCCACCCCGGAACGGGCGCGCTTCATGGATTTCCTGGAACGGGTCGTGGTCAAACGCGAGCAGTCCCGGCGCCCAGATCTTTTCCGGAGCGCGTCGCCGGTGGCGCGGGTGAACCCGGTGGCTCCGCCATTCCTGGTGATACACGGAGACAGCGACGTCATCATCCCCGTCGCGGAGGCGCGCAATTTCGTCGCGAAGATGCGCGCCACGTCGAAGAATCCTGTCGGCTACGTCGAACTGCCCGGCACCGGCCACGGATTCGACCTCACCGACGGGACACGCACCGGTGCCGCCGTCCGCGCGATCGGACTCTTCCTCGAGCACGTCCACCGCTCGCGCGCCGGTGCTCCGGTGACCGCGACGGGATAGCCGCAGGCAGGGCAGAGATTCGCCGGCGTGCAAGTCTTCACAGACCGCAATGCGGTGTCGGCCTTCGGGAGCGCCACGGTAACCGTCCCGCCGGAGCAGGACCACGTCGATGTCACGACGATCTTCGGCAGCATGGTTGTCGTGGTGCCCGACGGGGTGCGCGTCAATCCCACCGGAACCGTGCTGTTCGGATCCGTCAACTGCGAAAACGCCTGCCGCAGTTCAGGACCCGAGGTGACGGACGATGTCACAGGGGCATTCGGCAGCGTCGCCATCCAGACCGTCGCCGAGAACGCTCGGGACTGATCAACGCAGCGCGGACAGCACCGTGTCGTGCAGCAGTCCGTTGGTGGCCACCGCGCTTCCGCCGTGCGGGCCGGGTTGCCCGGCGAGGTCGGTGAATCGGCCGCCCGCCTCACGCACGAGGATGTCCAGCGGCGCGAGGTCCCACAGCTTCACCTCGGGCTCGACGGCAGCGTCGACCGCGCCCTCGGCGACCAGACAGTACGACCAGAAATCGCCGTAACCACGCACCCGCCAGACGCTGTCGAGCAGATCGACGAATCGGGCGCGCAGATCGTCCCATCCCGTAGTCAGGTCGGAGAACGACACGCTCGCCGAGTCGAGGTCGGCCACTCCGGATACCGAAATGCGGCGCGTCGCACCGCCGAACGACGTGAAGGCACCCTGCCCCTCGGCGGCCCACCACCGGCGCCCGAGCGCCGGCGCACTGACCACACCCACGATCGGAACACCGTCGGCCAGCAGGGCGATCAACGTGGACCACACCGGCACCCCGCGGACGAAATTCTTCGTACCGTCGATCGGGTCGACCACCCACTGCCTGCCCGTGATCTCTTTGGTCCCGCCGAACTCCTCGCCGAACACAGAGTCGCCGGGCCGGTGACGCCCCAGCCCGGCGCGCAGCAACTTCTCGGTGTCCAGATCGGCGTCGGTTGCCGGTGTCATGTCCGGCTTCGTCTCGACGCGCAGATCGACGGCGCCGAAACGCTGCATCGTCAATGCATCCGCGTCGTCGGCCAGTTGCAGCGCGAGGTCAAGGTCGTCTACGGAGGTGGTCATAGGTGTCGTCCTACCATGTCGGTGTGGTCGAAATCGCGCTCATCCTCCTGATCCTCGGTGCGTTCGTACTTCTGATCGGGCCTCGCATGATGCGCAAGCGGGGTGCCAGAGGCGATTGGTTGCAGGGGACCTTGTTGGTCACCGGGGTGAGCCCCAGGCCCGAGGGGGTCACGGGTGCGCAGTTCGTCACCATCACCGGTGTCATCAATGGCCCGACTGTCAACGAGTACACGGTGTACACGCGACTGACCGTCGACGTGAACGAATGGCCGACGATGGGTCAGTTGATCCCCGTCATGTATTCACCGGGCAATCCGGAGAAGTGGGCCTTCGGCTCACGGCCCGAGCCGACGCTGCCGCCGGACCAGCAGCCTTACAGCTAGCCGTGCCCGATTCTCAGCAGCTCAGCCACACTGGTCAGCTTCACGCGGGGTCGGCCCGACCCTTCGCCTGCGGTGCGCTCGTGTTCGTCGATCAGTTTCCAGTGCTCGTTCGTCACGAGCTTGGGCTGGCGCTCCAGCAACCATCTCTGCACCGCGTCGGGTTGATCTGACCCGAGGTCGGCGAGCTCGGCGGCAGCGAGATCGGCCAGCAGCGTCTCCACGGTATCCGCCGAATCCTTCTTGTTGCTGCCGATGACGCCCGTCGGCCCGCGCTTGATCCAGCCGACGACGTACTCGTTGCGGCTACCCTCGATCCTTCCGCCGACGTGCGGAATCGTCCCCGCGCGTTCGTCGAACGGCAGTCCGGGAGTCGGCAGCCCGCGGTAGCCGACCGCGCGGACCACCAGTTGCGCGGGAACCTCCTCGCGCTCACCGGTGTCCTTGGCCGACACCCTGCCGTCCGGGCCGCTGATCAACTCGTTGCGGCCCAGCACAATCGACTCGACACGAGAGTCTCCTTTGATCTCGATCGGGGACGTGCGGAACCGGAAGACGATGCGGCGCCTGGCGCCCTTGGGCGGGGTGCCGGCATATCCGCGCAACACCTTGATGTTGTTGCGCACCGTCTTGCCCGCGGCCTCGAGGTCTTCCTCGGTGATGTCGGCCAGGTCGTCGGGATCGACGATCACGTCGACATCGGCGAGCGCCTCGAGGTCGCCGAGTTCCCGCAGTTCGAGCGTCGTGAAGGGTGCCTGCAGCGGTCCGCGCCGACCGATGACGAGCACCTCTTCGACGCCGCGGGCGTGCAGCGACTGCAGCGCATGGTCGGCGATGTCCGTCTCACCGAGAATGTCGGGATCGCTGACCAGGATGCGCGCCACGTCGATGGCGACGTTGCCGTTACCTACGACAACCGCCCTGCCGCTCGAAACGTCGGGCGCCATCTCCTCGAAGTGCGGATGGGCGTTGTACCAGCCGACGAAGTCCACGGCCGCGACGCTGCCCGGGAGATCCTCACCGGGAATTCCGAGCGACCGGTCGGACTGGGCGCCGATCGCATAGATGACGGCGTCGTAGCGCTCGGCCAGCTCGGAAGGATGCACATGGTCCCCGACCACGAGGTTGCCGAAGAACCGAAACCTCGGGTCACGCGAAATCGTGTCGAACTGGGCGCTGATCGATTTGATCTTGGGGTGATCGGGAGCCACTCCCGAACGCACCAGGCCCCACGGCGTCGGCAACATTTCCAGCATGTCGATCCGGACGTCGCGCTCCGAGTCCGGGCCGCCTGCCTTCAGGAGAGAGGCAGCGGCAAAGTATCCGGAGGGTCCAGAGCCGACGATGGCCACGTAGTACGGCCGCAAAGCGGGCATGTTTCACGCCTTCTGTCGCGTGCCCGGTGCGCGCAAGGGGCTGTCGCGACGCGGCCGGACGAGGTTCTCGCCCCGACTCTAGAGCGCGACGAACGTCATCGACGGCATTCGGATAGGTCGATGCGAAAACAGTCAGCGGAGCCCCAAAACCGAGCGACAATCAGCATCCCCGCTGGAGTGAGTACCCTGATTCCCCGTGGATCCCGACCGCCAAGCCGACATCGCCGCTCTCGACGCCACGCTGACCACAGTGGAGCGTGTCATCGACATCGATGGGCTTCGCGAGAGGATCAAGCAGCTTGAGCAGCAGGCGTCCGACCCGAAGCTGTGGGACGACCAGGCGCACGCCCAGAAGGTCACCAGCGACCTGTCGCACGCCCAGAACGAGTTGCGGCGTGTCGAGGAACTGCGCAGCCGCGTCGACGACCTCCCGGTGCTCTACGAACTCGCCGCCGAGGAGGGCGGTGAGGACGAACTCGCCGAAGCCGACGCCGAGCGGGCGAAGCTCCGCGAGGACATCGAGGCGATGGAGGTCCGCACGCTGCTGTCGGGCGAATACGACGAGCGGGAGGCGCTGGTCAACATTCGTTCCGGCGCGGGCGGCGTCGACGCCGCAGACTGGGCCGAAATGCTGATGCGGATGTACATCCGCTGGGCCGAGCAACACGACTATCCCGTCGAGGTCTACGACACGTCCTACGCCGAAGAAGCCGGGATAAAGAGCGCCACCTTCGCCGTGCACGCGCCCTACGCCTACGGCAACCTGTCCGTGGAGCAGGGCACCCATCGACTTGTGCGGATCAGCCCGTTCGACAACCAGAGCCGGCGCCAAACCTCGTTCGCCGACGTCGAGGTGCTGCCCGTGGTGGAGACCACCGACCACATCGAGATCCCCGAGGGCGACGTCCGCGTCGACGTCTACCGGTCCAGCGGTCCGGGCGGACAGTCGGTGAACACGACCGACTCGGCGGTGCGGCTCACCCACATTCCGACCGGAATCGTGGTCACCTGTCAGAACGAGAAGTCGCAGCTGCAGAACAAGGTGTCGGCGATGCGCGTCCTGCAGGCGAAGCTGTTGGAGCGCAAACGGTTGGAGGAGCGCGCCGAAATGGACGCCCTCAAAGGTGACGGCGGCAGCTCGTGGGGCAATCAGATGCGGTCCTACGTGCTGCACCCGTATCAGATGGTGAAGGATCTGCGCACCGAGTACGAGGTGGGCAACCCTGCCGCAGTGCTCGACGGCGACATCGACGGATTCCTGGAAGCAGGGATCAGGTGGCGCAACCAAAAAGACGACAGCGACGACTAGCCCTTGAACAGCACCCTTCTCGCGTTCGATTTCGCGTCCCGGTGGCACGGCTTCTGGCGGGGCGACATCGGCGTCTGGATTCTCGACCGCGGCGTCCGCATCGGACTGCTGGTGATCGGCGCACTGCTGGCCGCTCGGTTCATCAACTGGACGGCGCAGCGCATCACCCGTCGGATCGACGCCGAGTATCAGGAAAGCGACCAGCTGGTGCGGTCGGAGAGTGCCAAGCACCGGCAGGCCGTCGCGTCGGTGATCTCCTACGTCTCGGTCGGCCTGCTGTTCGTGATGGTGGCGGTGCAGATCACCGATGTTCTGGCAATTCCCGTCGGCTCCCTTGTCGCACCCGCCGCTGTGATCGGTGCCGCGCTCGGCTTCGGCGCTCAGCGGCTCGTCCAAGACCTGCTGTCGGGGTTCTTCATCATCACCGAGAAGCAGTACGGCTTCGGCGACCTCGTCGCGCTGACCGTCTCCGGTATCGCCCAGCCCGCCGAGGGCACCGTCGAGGACGTGACGCTTCGGGTCACCAAGCTTCGGTCGTCCGAGGGGGAGATGTACACCATTCCCAACGGCCAGATCGTGAAGACGGTCAATCTGTCCAAGGACTGGGCCCGCGCCGTCATCGACATCCCGGTGCCCGCGTCGGCGGACCTCAACAGAGTCAACGATGTGCTGCACGAGGTGGCGAACAGCGCCACCGACGATCCGCAGCTCCAAGATCTCCTCCTCGACGCGCCCCAGCTGATGGGCGTCGAGAGCATCGAACTGGACACGGTGACCCTGCGGATGGTCGCGCGCACACTGCCGGGTAAGCAGTTCGAAGTGGGCAGGCGAATGCGAATCCTGGTGATCCGGGCGCTGCGCGTCGCGGGGATCGTCGCGCCCGGCGAGGTCGCCCCGCCGGTCGTGGCGGCCATCCCGCATCCCGCGAGATCTGACTCTGACAAGACCACCGGGCGGACGGACGCCGAGAAGTGAAGTTCACCTTGACGAGACGCGACGGAGAGGGGCGTCACTGGCCCCACTACATCTTCGGCGGCCGCATGCGCACCTCGACGGCAGGCCTGTTGCTCGCGTTCACGGCGCTGTTCTGGGTGAACCAGAACTATCAACCCGCGCCGCCGGCCCCCGCGGTCGATCCCGCCCAGCAGGTCGTGCCGCCGGGCTTCGTGCCCGACCCCAACTACACCTGGGTGCCGCGCACCAATGTCCGGACCCGCGAACCCGAATTCACGACCACCACGCCGCGCACCACCACCACGACGACCACGACAACTCCGGAAACCACCACCCCGACAACGGGGCCGGAGACGACGTCGAGCACCCCCGTCGGGCCGGTCCTTCCGTTCGGTCCGACCACCACCGTCATCGACCCCGACGGGCCGGGACCGCAACGCCCCGAAACGTTCACCCAGGCGCCCCCGACCGTCGCGCCCACCACGGTCGCGCCGCCGGAAGCGACGCCGACGACAACGCCGCCGCAGCCCTAGTGCCGAGGTAACCACAACCGGCCCCGCTACACTGGCGTGCCGTGATGATCACCCTCGACCGTGTGTCAAAGCAGTACAAGTCGTCCGCCCGTCCGGCGCTCGACAACGTCTCGGTCAAGATCGACAAGGGTGAGTTCGTCTTCCTCATCGGGCCGTCGGGTTCCGGCAAGTCGACGTTCATGCGTCTGCTGCTGGCCGAAGAGAACCCCTCATCGGGTGACATTCGGGTCTCCAAGTTCCACGTCAACAAGTTGTCCGGCCGTCATATCCCGGGTCTGCGTCAGGTCATCGGCTGCGTGTTCCAGGACTTTCGCCTGCTCCAGCAGAAGACGGTGTTCGAGAACGTCGCGTTCGCGCTCGAAGTGATCGGCAAGCGGGCCGACACCATCAATCGCGTGGTGCCCGATGTGCTCGAGATGGTCGGTCTGTCGGGCAAGGCGAATCGCCTGCCCGCCGAGCTGTCCGGCGGTGAGCAGCAGCGCGTCGCGATCGCCCGAGCGTTCGTGAACCGGCCGCTGGTCCTGCTGGCCGACGAGCCCACCGGAAACCTCGATCCCGACACCAGCAAGGACATCATGGACCTGCTCGAGCGCATCAATCGGACGGGCACGACGGTGGTGATGGCCACTCATGACCACCACATCGTCGACTCGATGCGCCAGCGCGTCGTCGAACTCGAACTCGGCCGGCTGATTCGCGACGAACAGCGCGGCGTCTACGGAATGGATCGCTAAGTGCGCTTCGGCTTTCTCATCAACGAGGTCCTCACCGGGCTTCGTCGCAACGTGACCATGACGGTCGCGATGATCCTCACTACCGCCATCTCGATAGGCCTCTTCGGTGGCGGCCTGCTGGTGGTGCGGTTGGCTGATCAGTCCCGCGCCATCTATCTGGACCGGGTGGAGAGCCAGGTCTTCCTCACCGGAGACGTGGCCGACAACGATCCGACATGCGACAACGACCCGTGCAAGGCGTTGCGTCAGACCATCGAAGATCGTGACGATGTGCGCTCGGTGAGGTTCCTCAACCGCGACGAGGCCTACGAGGACGCGATCCGGAAGTTCCCGCAGTACAAGGATGTAGCAGGCAAGGACGCGTTTCCCGCGTCGTTCGTGGTCAAGCTCAACGATCCCGAACAGCATCAGAACTTCGACGAGGCGATGATCGGCCAGCCTGGCGTGCAGAGCGTGCTGAACCAGAAAGATCTGATCGACAGACTCTTCGCGGTCCTCGACGGCATCAGTAACGCGGCATTCGCGGTGGCGCTGGTGCAGGCGATAGGCGCAGTTCTGTTGATCGCCAATATGGTTCAAGTCGCGGCGTACACCCGCCGCACCGAGATAGGCATCATGCGATTGGTGGGTGCCACCCGCTGGTATACGCAGCTGCCGTTCCTGTTGGAGGCGATGCTCGCCGCGTTGATCGGCGTGCTGATAGCCATCGGGGGATTGATTGTGGTGCGCGCGTTGTTCCTGGAGAACGCGCTCGACCAGTTTTATCAGGCGAATCTGATTGCCAAGGTCGACTACGCTGACGTTCTCTATTACAGCGCGCCGTGGATGTTGTTCCTCGGGTTGGCGATGTCGGGTGTCACGGCCTACGTCACGCTGCGGCTCTACGTACGAAGGTAGCGGTGTCCAAGAAAGCCAAGTCCAGCAAGGACAGCAACAACCAGGTTGTGGCGTCCAATCGCAAGGCTCGGCACAACTATTCGATCCTGGAGACCTACGAGGCGGGCGTGGCGCTGGTGGGCACCGAGGTCAAGAGCTTGCGCGAGGGTACGGCGTCGCTCGCCGATGCGTTCGCCACCGTCGACGACGGGGAAATCTGGTTACGCAACCTCCACATTCCCGAATATCACCACGGCAGCTGGACCAATCACGCACCGCGCCGCAACCGCAAGCTTTTGTTGCACCGCAAGGAGATCGACAACCTGGTCGGCAAGATCCGCGACGGTAATCTCACGCTGGTTCCCCTGTCGCTGTACTTCACCGGCGGCAAGGTGAAGGTCGAATTGGCGCTGGCCCGCGGTAAGCAGGCCCACGACAAGCGCCAGGACATGGCTCGCCGCGACGCAGCACGCGAGGTCACCCGCGAACTCGGTCGTCGCGTCAAGGGCATGACCTCCTGACGGGCATCCTCAGCGCCCTCGTCGCGGCGCTGGGCTATGGCATCAGCGACTTCGTCGGAGGAATCGCCTCGCGCCGGGTCGCCGCACTGCGAGTGGTGATCGTGTCCTATCCGTTGGCGCTGGTGCTGCTGACGGTGGTCTCTCTGACGGTGGGCGGACAGCTCAGCACCCAGGCCGTGCTGTGGGGGTTGCTGGCCGGGGTGGCTCAGGCGTTCGGCGTGTGGTGGTTCTATGCGGCGTTGGGCGACGGACCCATCTCGGTGGTGTCCCCGCTGACTGCAGTGCTGGTTGCGGGCATACCGGTGGCCGTAGGTCTTGCGCTGGGGGAAAGGCCAGGTGCTTGGGCCGTTGCAGGCGTCGTCATGGCGCTGGTGGCGGTGGTGCTGGTCAGCCGGGACACCACCGACGAGGATGTCAGGCCGCACCGTTTCACGCCCAGAGTGGCGCTGCTGACCGTCGGGTCTGGAGTCGCCTTCGGGATGAACTTCGTCGTCCTTGACCAGGTCCCGCCCGAGGCGAAGCTGTGGCCCCTGGTCTTCGGTCGAATCGCAGCCACCGCCATTGTCTTCATCGCCGCGTTGGCGACAGCGAATCTGGTATTCGAGCGCGGGGTGCCGCTACGGCTGGCGTTATTCGCCGGCGTGCTCGATTCGGTTGCCAATATCGCCACGCTACTGGCCCTGCAGTCGTCATTATTGTCGTTAGCCGGTGTTCTGGTAGCGCTCTATCCTGCGGCGACGGTGATCTTGGCAATTCTGGTGCTGCGTGAACGAGTGACCCGCTGGCAGGCGGCCGGCATGGTTTTGGCGCTTGCTGCCGTCGTGATGATCGCCGCAGGCTAGAGCGCGCTGGTTTCAGGCAACCGACTGGTGTTGCCCGGCGCGGGGGGACAGGGGGTTGGGCCGTCAGCGGTTACCGCATTCGCCTCGTTCTACTCGTCACAGCCACGCTGCTGGTGATGGTGAATGCGGTCGCGCTTGGGGGCTACGAGAGGGCCAGCAGAGTCGACAGCATTCTGCAGGTGTGCACGGCCGTCGTGGCGGTGGTCTACGGGCTGATCGTCGCGCGCAGGGTGAGCGGAAGCGCGCGGCTGTGGCGGTTACTCGCTGTCGGAGCCGTCGCCTGTTTGGCATTGGGCGAGATCGCATGGTGGAACCGCGGCAGCGGAATACCGCCTCTGACGTGGGTCATCCTCTACTGGCTACTCCTGTTCCTCGCGACCGCGTCGGTGGTGGTGCTCGCCGTCGCCGCACGCGGGGTCGAAGTGTCCGTGGACAGCTCGCTGCGGCATACCGCACTCATCACGGTTCTCGACGGGGGCGTCGCGGCCGCGTCCTTCGCCCTTCTGGTGATCGTCGGCCATTTCGGCGCGTTCTCGGCGGCCTCGTGGCCGCAGTCCGGTGTTCCCGCGGTGGAGGCGGCGTACGCGGTAGGTCAGCTGATCCTGGTCGTCTTCGCCGCGGTGGTCGGGATGACGTATTCGGCCGCGCGTCCCTACAGGTCCAACTATCTGCAATTGGCCTGCGGTTTCGTCGTGATCGTGGCGTCCGACCGGGTCGTGGCTTACTTCGACTCCGTCGGCGCTCCCTATGCCCAGAGTTGGGGCGGCATCGGCGTCGTCCTCGGCCCATTGCTCATCGCGCTGTCGATGCGCGAGAGAACCGAACGGGTGGAGCCCACCGCCCACATTCGACCGATGGACTGGGCGCAGTTGATCCTGCCCTACACCGGATTCCTCGGAATCACGATCCTGCTGTCCTATCACGTGCTGACGGGGCACGTCCTGGATGCCGTGGTGGTCTCGGTCACCCTGGTGATGGTCATTCTTGTCGCGGTGCGACAGATCGTCGCGATGGGTGCGCAGCGTCTGCTGACACGTCGCCTGTACGAGGCCCAGCACGGTCTCGCCCACCAGGTCTTCCACGACTCGCTGACCGGATTGCCGAACCGACTGCTGTTCGCGCAACGCCTCGACGAGGCGATGCAGAACGGCGACTTCGTGCTGATCTTCGTCGACCTCGACGACTTCAAAGACGTCAACGACCGATTCGGACACGCCGCGGGCGACGAGCTGCTACGCGCAGTGGGGGAGCGGTTGAAGCGCAGCCTCAGCTCTCGCGACACACTGGCGCGCATCGGGGGCGACGAATTCGCCATCCTCGTCGTCGGTGAACAGGGCGTACCCGAGGTTGTCGCGGACCGGCTCCGGGTGGCCCTGCGTGAGCCCTTCCCTGTCCACGGGTCGTCGGTGCGTGTTCGCGCCAGCATGGGCTTGGTCAGGGCAGGAAACGGAGGAAACACGCAGACACCGGACGATCTGCTGCGGCAGGCCGATATCTCGATGTACGCGGGTAAACGGATCGGGAAGAACACCGCGGTGGTCTATCAGCCGACGGCAGGGGTGCGTGCCGAATTCCCCGCCGCGTTACGTGAAGCGCACGGCGGGGTGCCCAAAGGCTTCAGCCTGGCTTATCAGCCGGTTGTACGACTGCCCGACGAGACGCTGACGGCCGTCGAGGCACTGGCACGGTGGACTGCCCCGAACGGGATCCATATTCCACCCGAAACCTTCGTCGCGGTCGCCGAATCGGCCGGTCTGGGCGCAACGCTCGACGCGCTCGTGCTGGATCTTGCGTGTCGTGAAGTGGCGAAAGCCGGACTGGGCGAGGTGAGCATCCATGTCAACATCGGCGCCGCGCGCCTGGGCAATCTGGGCTTCGAGGAGCAGGTTCGGCACACGATCAGTCATTGCGCGATGGATCCCCACCGGCTCGTGTTGGAGATCACCGAGACTCTGCCGATCGTGGACCTCGACGACGCGGCCGCGCAGATCCGGCGGTTCAACGAGATCGGCGTGCGTCTCGCCCTGGACGACTTCGGTGCCGGCTACAACTCGCTGACCTACCTGCACGCACTGCCGGTGCAGATCGTGAAGCTCGACCGCAGCCTGGCAGTCGGTTCCGATCCCGAGCGCGACCTCGCCCTGTATCGGTCAGTGATCAGGCTCTGCAGCGATCTCGGTCTGGACGTCGTGGCTGAAGGCATCGAGACACGGCTGCAGGCCGACACCGTCCACGCAGCGGGATGCCGATACGCGCAGGGTCATCTCTTCGGGAAGCCGGTGCCGATGGCCGAGCTGAGCGCAGAGTGGCACGGCGGGCTCCGTGAGCACGCACCGCAGCTCGCGAATTGGCAGTCCAGTGGGGACTAAATATTCGCTGGCTCGTGTTGCTACGACCGGTAGTATGGTGTGTCCGCCGAAGGTCGGCGGAGGTGGCGAAGTTTCACAGACAAGGGGCTGAACGGTTTCGACTTCGCGCATCGAATCAAGGGAAGCGTGCCGGTGCAGACAACTGACCACCGTAAGCGTCGTTGTAACCAATTAAGCGCCGATTCCAATCAGCGCGACTACGCCCTCGCTGCCTAAGCGATAGCTAGTCCGTCAGACCGGGAGAGCCCTCGACCCGGATCCTGGCGTCATCTAGAGGGATCAACCTGGGAGTTCGGTCGCGGAACTCCTCGGGACACCAAACAGCGACTGGGATCGTCATCCTGACTTGTTCGCGTGATCAGGAGATCCGAGTAGAGACATAGCGAACTGCGCACGGAGAAGCCTCGAGGGAATGCCGTAGGACCCGGGTTCAATTCCCGGCAGCTCCACCAATAAGGAAGCGGGTCAGGGCGAAAGCCCTGGCCCGCTTTCGTTGTCAGCGGATGACGCGGTACCGCAGGTGTGCGACGCCCGGCGCCTGGAGGACACGCACCAGTTCGAGGTTGGGCCGTCCGGGTTCGAATCCGTCGAGCAGGCGTTCACCCGAGCCCAGAATCCTCGCGCTCAACTGAAGGTCGATCTCGTCGACGATCCCCGCCGCGATGGCCTGACGGGCGCACGACGCCCCTCCCGCGATGGAGATCGGGCCTCCCTCGGCCACCGCGGTTGCCTGTTCGTACGCCGACTCGATTCCATCGGTGACGAAGAAGAAGGTAGTGCCGCCCTTCAACTCAATCGGCGCGTGCTCATAGTGGGTGAGCACGAACACCGGGCAGTGATACGGCGGCTCCTCACCCCACCATCCCTGCCATTCCACGTCCCACTCGCCGCGGATGGGCCCGAACATGTTGCGGCCCATGATCGTCGCTTTCATCCCGTCCAACATCTCTGAGACGACCTGACGGTTGATCGGGTGATCCGCATCGGGACCGAGGTGCCATCGGTGCAATGCGTCGCCGCCGATTCCGAGGGGGTGATTCCGGCTCTGATGGGGCCCAGCGACATATCCGTCCGCTGAGATCGACATCGACAGATTGGTCCGACTCATACCGCCTCCATTCGTCACCGGTCTGACTCTGGTGCCCCGCGCGATTCATCGTGTGCGGTGTAATCGCGGCGAACTCGTTATCTCCACGCTGTCGCGTGCGCTCGCCAACCGGCGCAACATGGAGCCGATGAGCGCCGCGACCGGTCCCGAACCGACCAGGCACACCGTGCTCGCCGAAACCGACACCGCGGCCTACCACTCGCTGCGGCAGCGTCCGGTGACCCGCGCCGAGCGGTATGCCCTCGGAAAGAGCCTGCGCAAGCGCGTGCCCCGCAAGTCGTTGGCCGAATGGGAGCCACCGGTCGACAGGCCGGACCCGATCAGCCTTGTCGAGGCCAACCACCGCGGCAGGCTGGAGCGGCTGGTCCCGGTGCGGGTCGGGCGAATGATCGCCTCGCCCTACGGATTTCTCCGCGGCACCGCCGTCGTCATGGCCGACGACGTGGCGCGGCTGCCGGCGACGGGCATCATGCCCGTCGTGTGCGGCGACTCGCACCTGGGCAACTTCGGGTTTTATGCGTCTCCGGAGCGTGATCTCGTCATCGATCTCAACGACTTCGACGAGGCGCACCCGGGTGGCTGGGAATGGGATCTGCGCCGGTTGGTGGCCAGCATCTGGGTCGCCGGACGCCACAACGGCGCCTCCGAGGACGATTGCGGCGCGGCGGTTCGTTCCTGCGTCTCGTCCTACCGCATCGAGGTGCGCAGGCTCGCCAACGAGCCATTGTTCTCCCGATCGTTCACGCGGCTCGACGTCGACCGCCTCGCCGGAGAGACGGCCGGCGCATTGGCCGACGAGGTGAGACGGTCGGCGGCGAGGGCGCGCCACCGCACGAGTGACCGCGCGCTTCCCCGCTTCACCAAGGAGGTCGACGGAGTGCGGCGGATCGTGGAGGAGCCGCCGCTGATCACCCGGTTGCCCGACCACGAGGCCGACGCGCTCTCCGAGGCGCTCGACGATTACCTGCCGACCCTGTCCTCTCATTGGCGCCGCGTCCTGGGCGGATACACCTTGCTCGACGTCGCGCACAAAGTTGTCGGTGTCGGCAGCGTGGGGTTGCGCGCGTATGTCGCTCTCCTGGAAGGATCTTCGCCCGAAGACGTCGTGTTCCTGCAACTCAAGCAGGCTCGCCGCTCGGTGCTGGCACGGTATGTGCACGGCGAATCGGCGTGGCACGCCCACCAGGGCCAGCGCGTGGTCGAGTATCAGCAGGCGCTGCAGACAGTCAGCGACCCTCTGCTGGGATGGACCACCGTCAACGGCCTGCAGTTCTACGTTCGGCAGTTCCGCAATATGAAGGGCACCATCCCGCTGGACGCGATGGATGCCACGGCTTTGATCGACTACACGAGCGTCGTCGGTCAGCTGCTCGCCAAAGGGCACGCCAGGACGAGCGGCGCGTCGATGATCGCCGGTTACATGGGCCGATCGGAACGCGTCGACGAGGCCCTCTGCGTGTTCGCGCGGCGCTACGCCGGCCAGACCGAGGCCGACCACGCGGCGATGTTGGCCGCGGTCGACAATGGACGGTTGCCGGTGGAACGCGGCGTGTGAAGCCATACCGGCTTCTGAGACGCTGTGCACGTGGATCTGATGTGGGGTGTCGTCGCGGTGACAGTCGCGACGTTCACGGTGCTGATCGCGGTGCGCCGGGTCCTCATCATCGTCGGCGATGTGGTGTTCGCCCGCTACGTCGCCGTCGGCGGGCTGGTTGCGTTCTCGGTCGACCGTGACGGCACCGCGGGCCCGGACGGCGGGCGCGGGTATCGATTGCGGTTCGAGGTGGGTGGACCGGGGGTGTTTCACAATGTGGGGGTGCAGCTGATCGACCCCGGACCGGCCGGGAGTACGGACCAGCCGCCGGGGCGGCGGCACACGATGGCCGCCGGCGACGCGCCGATCGAGTGGACGTTTCGACTGTCCGACGACGACGCCGAGCAGGCGTGGGTCTTGGTGACCTGGGTGCGGCCCTATCTGCAGGGCGTGGAATCAGAGGCGCTCGCCAAACGGCTCTCGGGTGGCCGTCTCTACGAATGGCGTTGGTATTCCGAGACGAACCGCTACCTCCGTACCGTGCTCCGGTTCGTTGCACGGAAGTGGTCGATAGGCGGTGAGCAGTTGAGCGGGCTGCGACTCTACGGCCGGTGGCGCCGAACAACGTCGAACCGCAGCGACGATCTGATAGGGCCTGCCGGCATTCCACCGCCCGTGCGGTGAGCCCGGTGCCGGTTACTCATGGCAAACCCGGGTACCCACGACCTGATAGACGCCGAGGGCTCCGACAGCCCGAGGGGTGAAGCACCAGCAAGGGTGGGAACAGATGATCGGAACAATTATCGGGGCCGTTGTCGTCGGGCTCATAGTCGGCGCACTCGCTCGGATGATCTTGCCTGGCAAGCAGAACATCGGCGTCATCATGACGGTGCTGCTGGGCGCGGTCGGCTCGTTCCTCGGCACATGGGTG
The DNA here is from genome assembly GCF_001650495.1 of Mycolicibacterium iranicum. GTDB lineage: Bacteria > Actinomycetota > Actinomycetes > Mycobacteriales > Mycobacteriaceae > Mycobacterium > Mycobacterium iranicum_A. Next base: position 101,197 of record NZ_LWCS01000012.1, read on the forward strand.
TCCTACAAGTTGGGATACTCCAACCAGAACGGCGGCTTCAAGATCATCCCGTTCCTCGTCGGCATCATCATTGCCACCGTTCTCATCGCCATCTACGTCGGAATCACCGGGCGGCGTAACTCGTCGACCCGACCGGTCGCCTGACGGGAAGCGCACGACGGCCGGGCTGACCGCCGGTGGGTTAGCCTGCGGGGAAGATGACCGGGTGGATCGTGCACGTACGGCCGGTGTGCTCTGGCTTCTCAGCTCGGCTGTGTATCTCGCGTGCGAGGGAATCGCCGCGGCGAGCGTGGACGGATATAGCTACCTCACCCACTTCATCAGTGATCTCGGCGTCGTCCCGCTGATGAACATCGGTGCGTTCATCGTGCACGGGATGCTGTTCGCGGCGGGCGCGTTGGTCATCGCCCGGGGGCGGGTGCGGGGGAATCGCATCGCCCAGCTCTTTGTCGGCGCAGCGATCGCGAACGCCGTCGGCAATGTCGTGGTGGGCACCTTTCCGAGTGGGACGGCGCAGGCCCACTGGCATGTCGTCGGTGCGGGTCTGGCGATTGTGGGCGGCAACGTCGCGGTCATCGCCGGCGGGGTCGGCAGCCACGTCCTCGGGGCACCCCGCGAATTCAGCTGGGCTGGAATCGCGCTCGGGAGCCTCGGGATTGCGAGCCTGCTGGTGCTGATCGCCGACGGATCCCGCGTCCTGCCGCCTGGCCTGGTCGAGCGGGCGTCTGTGTACCCGATCATCGCGTGGGAACTGCTGGCCGGTGCTGCACTCCTGATTCGCGGAACAGACACCTCACGAAGCTAGGATCCCGCGTCATGACCCGCACCATCATCGAGCCCAGTCGCGAGATCGACGTCATCCACGAGACCGACGTACTGGTTGTGGGATCCGGGCCCGGCGGTCTTGCCGCGGCGCTGGCGGCGGCGCGTGCCGGCGTCGACGTGGCCCTGGTCGAACGGTTCGGATGCTTCGGCGGCAACATCACCGCCGTCGGTGTCGAGGGCTTCGCCTGGTATCGCCACGAGCAGACGGTGGAGGCCGGGGGCATCGGATGGGAATTCGAGCGCCGCGCCAAGGACATGGGCGCAGCCGTGCCCGAAAGTCAGTCGCTGTCCTACGAACTGGACTCCGAAGGCTTCAAGCTGGTAGCCGATCGGCTCGTCGAAGAGGCCGGCATCCATGCGATGTTGCACCGGCAGTTCGTCGCGCCGCTGATGGACGGCGACACCATCATCGGCATCATCACCGAGTCGAAGGCGGGCCGCGAGGCGATCCTGGCCCGCCGCGTCATCGATGCGACGGGGGACGCCGACGTGGCGACCCGGGCGGGCGCACCGGTGCACAAGACCCCCGTCGAGCAGATGATGGCGGCGTCGGTGATGTTCCACCTGGCGGGTGTCGACAAAGCGGCATTCCTCCAAGGGGTAACCGACGACCCGCAGACGTATCGCGATTGGGCGGCAGGAGAATTCGCCGCCGACGACATCGACCCCAAGGACGCCGATCGCTACTCGCCGTACCTGGAGAAACCGTTTGCGAAGGCCATCGACGAGGGTGTGCTCCCCGCGGACCTGAAGACAATCGGTGGTACGTGGGGCGCCGTGCACGACACCGGCGAGCTCACCTACATGAATCTCGTTCACCTGTCGGGTTGCGACGGCACCGATCCCGACAGCCTCACCCGCTTCGAGATCGAGGGCCGTCGGCAGGCGATGCTTGCGGTCGAGGCCCTACGCCGCTACACGCCGGGTTGTGAGGCAGCGCGATTGCGGAATTTTGGCATGACGATCGGGGTGCGCGACACCCGCAAGGTCGACGCCGTCTACAACCTCACCGAGGCCGACGTGCGTGAGCAGGGCCGGTTCGACGACAGCATCGGCATCTACCCGGAATTCATCGACGGCTACGGCGTTTTGGTGCTACCCACGACGGGACGTTACCTGCAGATTCCGTATCGGTCGCTGCTTCCGAAGTCCGTGCGCCACCTCATGGTTGCCGGGCGCGCCATCGGCGGCGATCGCATCGCGCACGCCGCGACCCGAAACATGTCGTGCTGCGCGGTCACCGGGCAAGGCGCCGGTGTGGCGGCCGCGTTGTCGCTGCATGCCGATCGGGATCTGGACGAAGTCGACATCGTCGCGGTCCAGAAGGAACTGATCCGTCAGGACGTCAGGATCAGCTGACCGTCTCAGCTGGCGGCGTGGTCATCCCACTGCGGAAGCCCAATTCGCGCCGAGGAATTCGGCGTTCTTGGTGCTCTGCTCGTTGGTCGGCAGGACCGGGGTTCCGTTGACGGCGGGCAGTGCGTCGTAGGCGGCCTTGTCGATCGTCCCGGCCTCGGCCATCTGCTCGGCACGAACCGGTCTGGCCAAACCCTTCAGGTAAAGATTCTGGCCCTCGTCGCTGTAGAGGAACTCCTGCCACAGGCGCGCGGCCGCGGGGTGGGGTCCGTCCTTGTTGATGGCTTGGAAGTAGTAACCGCCGACCAGGGCGTCGTTGGGCACGAACACCCTCCATGTCGGGATCTTCTCCGTCTCAGCCGAATTCAGGTAGTCCCAGTCGACGACGACGGGTGTTTGGCCGGCTTCGATGGTCGCGGGCGTCGGGTCGACGGGAAGGAAGTTGCCTGCGTCGTTGAGCCGCCTGAAGAAGTCGACACCGGGTGCGATGTCGTCAGCCGACCCGCCGTTGGCGATCGATGCCATCAGCACGCCGTTGGCTGCGGCGCTCGCGGTGGTGGGGTCTCCGTTCAGCGCGACCTTGCCTCGGAACTCAGGCTTCAAAAGGTCGTTGACGCTGGTGATCTCGGGAACCTTCGACGAATCGTAACCGATGGACATGTAGCCGCCGTAGTCGTTGACCCAGGTGCCGTCGGGATCCTTGAACTCGTCGGGGATGTCGTCAAACGTCGCGACCTTGTACGGGGCGAACATCGACGTGTTCGCCAACGCGATCGCCTGGCCCAGGTCGAAGACGTCGGGTGCGGTGCTGCGGCCCTTTTGCTGATTGGCCGCGTTGATCTCGTCCTGGCTGTTTGCGTCTGGTTGGGCGGAATTGACCTTGATGCCGTACTTTTCGGAGAAGGTGCTGATGATCTCGCCATAGTTTGCCCAATCCGGTGGCAGCGCAATCACATTGAGCTCGCCCTCGGCTTTGGCTGCCTCGATGAGGCCTTCCATGCCGCCGAAGTCCTCGGCGGACGTGGCTTCCCTGGCGTTCACGCCGGACTCGGTTTGGCTGCTGCTCTCCTCTTTCTCGGGCGGGGCGCACGCGGCAAGCCCGAAGACCACGAGCGTAGAGGCAGTGACTGCGAGGAACCGTGATCTGCCCATTGCCGACCCTTCCGAAGGAGCTGAACTCAACTCAGCGAGGGAACCCTATCGCGACCAACCGCCCGTGGCGGCCTGTTCTGGCATCACCGGGGAGCCGGTTCCGTAGAAGACGGCGTCGCCGGGGTCTCCGCCAACTTGCTCGCGGCGAAGTCGGCGGCTTGTGTCACCAGGCCGTCAGAGATGTACCGGGCATGCGCGCCGAGGTCGTTGCCTGGCGAGCAGACGAAGTCGTTCGGAACGCACAACTCGATGGTCTTCGGCTGGTACAGCGTGCCGATCTTGACGGGGGGCTGCTGGATGACGCCCATGAACCGCTCCGACGGGGTGCCGAGCAGCGTCACCGCCGCCACGTGATTGGCGATGTCGGCGGGCATCGGCTGTGGAACCTCCGACGCCGAAACCCCGTCGGGGATCAATTCTGTTGTCACGAAGCCCATGACGGCCGCGCCCTGGGAGTAACCGCCGAGCACCAGCTTGGTCTCGGGACAGTTGGTCGCGATCTCCTGGACGTGTGTGCTGGCGTCGGTGATGCCCTGGATTGCGGTCGGGAAATCGGGGCTTGCGGGGTAGTCGACCGCGTACACGCGCACGGACTTGTTGCCGAGCTTGGTCTGCAGGTCGTCCACAAACGCCTGACCCATCGCGCCGAGGCCCGGGGCTTCCGTCGTTCCGCGCGCGAAGACGACCTCGACGTCGGGGCAGCCCGGGGTACCCATCGGCAGCGGTGCCGGGGCCGGACTGGCGACGGGGCCCATTGGGGCGGGAGCAGGAGGTGGCGGCGGAGGCGGTGCCGGAGGTAGTGGCTGCGCGAAGGCATGTGGCGCGACCAGCGGCATGATCAACAGACTGGCGGCGACAGCCAAGGCGGGGCGTGCGACACCAGTTAGACAGTCTGACAGTCCCACCACTCGATGGTTGCACAGTTGCCTGCCGAGGGCACGCCCAAAACCCAGGTGTTGCCTATTCGGTGGAGTGCGACCTGCTCGCCGGGCGGGCTTCGCGATCGTGGTGAACGCCGATTGAACAGCAGGGAATACCGGTTCGGCGGTTCGTCAGTCCAGCGGATTGATGCGCGGGACGATCAGCGGATCGGCTGGAGTGAAAGGAAACTCGGGCAGATCGTCGATATGCGTGTTGAAGGCTGCGGCGAGGACCTCACGTGAGTACGCGCTCGCCGATGCGCGATAGCCGATATCGGCGGGGAACGGCTGGTCGAAGAAGATCAGGAAGTGCCACTCGTCGGTGCCGATGTTCTCGATGTGGTGCGGATAGGCGCGCGGGATGAAGTACATGTCGCCGGTGGTCATCGTCCAGGTGTCGAGCGCGCCGTCGGGATTCATAATTGTCATCCGGGCGTCGCCCTGTTGGACGTAACCCATCTCTGCGGTGACGGGATGCCAGTGTGGTTCGCGCATGCCGTTCTCGGTGACACGCAGTGAGTACATCGAGATGTCTTTGAGCACCGGCCAAAACTGGCTTCGCGCGAAGCGAGCGCTGCCGCTCACGTAGTTCAACCCAGGAGCTTGCGCTTCGACATCGAACTTGTGCGGGTCGTTGAAATAGGCCCGTGCAGGGATTTCGGGCGCTCCGACGCGGGCGGCGAGTTTGTGGTCGCGGGTGTCTCGGCGGATTCTGGCTATGTCCGATGCGGGCAGATCGTAGGTGTTACCCAGCACCGCGTCGGAGAATGCACCCAGAGTCGCGCCGAATCCGAAATCCTCGGGACGCTCGTTGCGGAAAGCGATGATGAACTCCGCGACGTCGTCGCCGATGTTCTCGATGTGGTGCAGGGAGCCCGACGCGGCGTGGAACATCTGCCCCGCAGTCACGATGAACGTCGAAAAGCTGCTGTAATCGTCGAGGATGGACACCAGCGCGGTCCCTGAAACGCAGTAGGTCAGTTCGTTCGCGTTGGCGTGCCAGTGCGGGGTGCGCATCGCGCCTGGGTTCAGCAGGACACGCTTGATCGACAGGCCCGCAAGGATCGGTAAATTGTCGGCGGTGACCCGGCGTATCGAACCGAGATCGGACTCTTCGATGATCTCGCCGTTGTGCAATGACGCGGTATGGCTGCTGCGCGCGATGGACGTCGTCATGGTGTCCTCCTGACGGAATGGGTCGCTGACGCACACGAGTCTGCTCCGTTGCACCCGTGCTGTCATGGGCGTTGGCCGAGCGTCAGGCCCACCTGCTGGCGGTAACTCATAGAGGGACTTTCCCCGCAGCTGCTCGCCGATGGTGCAGAATTGCGCAGGTGACGAACCCGCCGCAACGCCCAGGAGATCCTGGCCGGCGTAACCGCGGGATGCCGCCACCTGACCCGGCGACGCGTCGGCTCCCGCGTCCCGGCGGACCGGACTCCCCGACAGAACAGATGCGGGCCCGTCCTGCCCATCCGATGGGAGCCGCCCCGACCGAGAGAATCCGGCGGCCACCACTACCGCCGCCGCGTCCCCAGGCACCGCCGCCACCTGCGCCTCCCCGGCAGCCGCCGCCGGACCTGAGTGCAGAACGACCAAGGCGCGCACCGTTTTTCACTCGGCAGACCATCGTCCTGCTTGCGGTCATCGTGGTCGCTGTGCTGGCCGGCGGACTTGCAGGCGCCGAACTCTATGCCCGCCACCGCGCCGACGGCGTCCTTGTCGCAGTGGCCGAATGCGTTGTGGAGGACGGTGCGACGATCTCCTACGGGGTGAATCCGCCGTTCCTGTGGCAGCACATCACCGGCCACTACACGAACATCTCGGTCGAGACAGCAGGGGATCGCGTCCAATCGGCGAAGGGCATGACGGCAGACGTCACCCTGCGGGACGTGCGTCTGCAAGATTCCGGCGACTCCAAAGGCGACATCGGGTCATTGGACGCGACGCTGACGTGGACGTCGGCTGGCATCAAAGACACTGTCGCCGAGAACCTACCCGTGGTCGGCAATCTGGTCACCGATGTCAGGACCGACGCGGCGGCCGGCACGATCGTGATGGACGCGGGCGACTCCAGCGTCACCGCGAAACCCGTTGTCGAAAACGGAGATCTCAACCTGGAGGTGCTGGAGGTTGCGGGGCCGTTCCCTCAGGAGTCGGTGCAATCGGCGCTCGACGACCTGACCAAGAAACTCAACGACAACTACCCGCTCGGAATTCACGCAGACAGTGTCGAGGTCACCGACAGGGGAGTCGTCGGAACATTCTCCAGTCAGGACGCGTCGATTCCCGACCAGGAGACGAACGCCTGTTTCGCGCGACTGTAGGCGCGTCAGGCGTGGCCGCGCGCCAGCTCCTCGAGCAGCGGTCGGGTGCGGTAGGCGACCACTTCGTGCATCGCGACCGACATCGTCGTTCGCTCCACACCGGGAACAGCGAGAACCAGACCAGCGACGCGGTACAGGTCATCGGCGTCGGTCGCTACGACACCGATCAGCAGATCGGCTGCACCTGAGAGCCCGGTGACCTGGGTGATCTGGGTGACGGTCTCCAGCTCGGCGATCACGTCCTCAAGTTTGTGCTGATCCACGACCACGGTGATGAACGCCTTCAATGGATATCCGAGATCTCGCGGAGAAACACACCGATCGATGGGTGCGAGAACCTTCTCCTGGTCCCAGCGGGCCAATCGGGCCTGCACGGTGTTGCGGGCCAGATTGAGCATCGTCGCCAGCTGCACCCCCGTGGCTCTCGGTGCGTCACACAGGGCCAGCAGTAACCGGGCGTCGGTGCGGTCAAGTTTCGCCATGTCGCGCAGTATCGCACGTCACACTGGACAAATTATGCGCAACATGCTCAACAGGGCGTGATGTCCTTGCTCATATTGCGTGCAGCTGCCACCCTTGAAGAAGCAATACGCCCAGCAATCGCCGAGGTGGTGAGCCCTGATGACGGATCTCGACATCCGCCGACCCGACCGAAATGCCTACGAACTCGGCGACCGCTACCGGGCGGGATCAGGGACCGTGCTGCTCACCGGCGTGCAGGCCATCGCAAGGGCTCTCGTCGAACAGCATGAGCGGGATGCGCGCGCCGGACTGCGGACGGCAACGTTCGTCTCCGGCTATCAGGGCAGCCCCCTGGGCGGAGTCGACCGCATGCTTGCGGGCATGCCGGACGTGCTCGCCGCGCATGACATCGTCTTCGTTGCCGGGCTCAACGAGGAACTCGCGGCGACATCGGTGTGGGGCAGTCAAGCGGAACTGGGCGCGGGCACGCCGACCCACGACGGCGTGGTGGGCGTCTGGTACGGCAAAGGCCCCGGTCTCGACCGCGCCACGGATGCGCTTCGGCATGCCAACATGTACGGCGTCAACCCCCGCGGTGGCATGCTGCTGCTCGTCGGTGACGACCCCGCATCTAAATCGTCCACCGTGCCCGCGGTCAGCGAGCGCTCCCTGGCAGCGCTCGGCATCCCGGTGCTCTTCCCGCGCAACGCGCGCGAGATCGTCACGATGGCGATGCACGGAATCGCGTTGTCGAGGGCGTCGGGCTGTGTGGTGGCCCTCAAGATCGTCGCCGACGTGGCCGACGGCGCGTGGTCGGTCGACGCGCACGACCTCGAGGTCGACATCGTCGTTCCCGAAATCGTCTGGGAGGGAAAGCCCTTCGTTTACCGGCGGCGTCCGATGGCTGCGCCCGCCGACAGCCTGCTGGCCGAGGCGGACCTGTACGGGCCGCGGGCGGAAGTCGTCCGGGCCTACGGTGCGGCCAACCGCCTGGACGTCATCGAGCTCGATTCTCCGACTGCGAGTATCGGAATCGCGGCTACCGGAACTGCTTTCGATTCGGTGCGGCAGGCTCTGGCCGACCTCGGCGCGGACGACTTCGCCCTGCGCCAGGCCGGTGTCCGGCTGCTGCGAATCGGCATGCCCACCCCGCTGGGGCAGGACACGGTCACCGCGTTCGCCGACGGGCTCGACGAGATCCTCGTGGTCGAGGACAAGACCGCGTTCGTCGAGACGCAGATGCGCGAGATCCTGTACGGCAAGCATGCTGCACCGTCGATTGTCGGCAAGAAGGACGCTGAGGGTCGTCCGCTGATTCCCGCAGGCGGGGAGCTGACCGCCGGACGCCTGCTCGCGCCGCTGCGGCGCGTCCTGAGCAAGCGCCTCGACCTGAAGAAGCCACCACCGCCCCCGTTGGCGCTGGAAGTCCTTCCCGCGCAACGTGCGGCCTACTTCTGCAGCGGATGTCCCCACAACCGCTCGACCGCGGTTCCCGACGGGTCGCTGGCCGGCGGCGGTATCGGCTGTCACACGATGGTCACGATGTCGGGCCGCAAGGACAGCGCGGTCACCGGCCTGACGCAGATGGGCGGCGAAGGCAGCCAGTGGATCGGTCAGGCGCCGTTCACCGATATCCCGCACCTGTTCCAGAACATCGGCGACGGCACCTTTTTTCACTCAGGCCAGCTGGCAGTGCAGGCCTGTGTCGCTGCCGGGGTGAACATCACCTACAAGCTGCTCTACAACGACGTCGTCGCGATGACCGGCGCCCAGCACGCCGAAGGGGCACTCGCGGTCGCTGCCCTGACTCACAAATTGACCTACGAGGGCGTGCGGCAGATCATCATCTGCGCCGACGAGCCCCGGCGCCACGACAAGCGAGCACTGGCCAAGGGCACGCTCGTATGGCACCGGGATCGACTCGACGAGGCGCAGAAGAGGCTACGCGACATCAAAGGTGTGACGGTCCTGATCTACGACCAGCACTGTGCCGCCGACGCGCGCAGGCAACGCAAACGCGGCAGCCTGCCGGCGCGGACCACCCGGGTGATCATCAACGAGGCCGTCTGCGAGGGCTGCGGCGACTGCGGTGTGAAGTCGAATTGTCTTTCCGTGCAACCTGTCGACACCGAGTTCGGCCGTAAGACCCGCATCGACCAATCGTCCTGCAACACGGACTACAGCTGTCTCGACGGCGACTGCCCGTCCTTCGTCACCGTGGAGATGACAGGCAAGAAGCCGGCGACGAAGGAGGTGCCGTCGCCGCCCTCACTACCGGAACTGGCCACCGAACCGATCACGTCCACACACAACGTGTTTTTCGCCGGGATCGGCGGCACCGGCATCGTCACGGTGAATCAGGTGCTGGCCACCGCTGCTCTGCGCGCGGGATACGACGTGGAGAGCCTCGACCAGATCGGCCTCAGCCAGAAGGCAGGACCTGTCGTCTCGCACCTGCGCTTCGCCGTGCACAAGCTCGACCCCGCCAACCGGCTCACTCCGGGCAGCGCGGACTGCCTCGTGGCTTTCGACCTGCTGACTGCTGCCGACCCCAAGAACCTCGGCTACGGCGATCCCGCAAGAACGGTGTCGGTGGCCTCCACGAGCAAGACGCCTACCGGCAACATGGTGTACGACAAGACGATTGCCTATCCCGATACGGTGTCGCTGTTGGATCGGCTGGGCCGCGTTTCGCGCAGCGTGCAATCCTTCGACGCCCTGGCGGCGGCGCAGAGCCTGTTCGGTGACACCGCCGCGGCGAACTTCCTGTTGATCGGTGCGGCCTATCAGACTGGGGCGCTACGCATCCCGGCATCTGCCATCGAGGAGGCGATCGAGATCAACGGCGTCGCTGTGGCGGCGAACATCGCCGCGTTCCGCTGGGGCCGCGTCGCGATCACCGATCCGGCACACTTCCATGACATCGCCTCGCCCGTGCCCGGTCGGCCCGCGGTTGTCGCGCCCGCGCACGTGCTGGCGGGCGCCTCGTTCAGCGGGCACGTCGGCGATCTCATCGCACGTCGCGCGGCCGACCTCGTGGCGTTCCAGAACGACAAGGTGGCACGCAGATATGTGGATGTCATGGAACAGATCTGGACCTCGGAACGCGCCGTCGGCGTCCGCACCCAGTTCAGCGAGGCGGTCGCGAAGGGACTCTTCAAGTTCACTGCGTACAAGGACGAATACGAGGTGGCGCGACTGCTCACCGATCCGCAGTTCCTCGACCACGTCAAGTCGGAAGTGCCTGGCGGCGAGAAGCTGACCTACAAGCTGCACCCGCCGACTCTGCGGTCGATGGGTCGCACATCGAAGATCGGGTTGGGGCCGAGAAGTCACGTCGCACTCCGTGTTCTGGCCAAAGGAAAGCGACTGCGGGGAACCGTGTTCGATCCGTTCGGGTACGCACATGTCCGCACGGTCGAGCGGGAACTACTCGCCGAATACACTGGCATCGTGCTGCGATTGGCCGGTCAACTCGATGCCGGCAGTTACGACCGCGCGGTCGAGGTGGCCGGTTTGGCGGACATGGTGCGCGGCTACGAGGACATCAAGCTCGCAAATGTCGCCGCGTACCGTACCCGGTTGCGGGAGCTGGGGTTCTAAACACGTTGCTGCACATGCTTGGTGATCCATTGAGCCGCCAGCTTCACCAGGCCGGACTGTGGGTAGCGCACGTGCGCGTCGAAATCGTCGCCGCGGGAACAGATCGGATCGCCGGTGTTGCACAGGTCCGCGGTCCTGGCGCCGAAATCCGGGCTGAGAACGGTGAGCGGTCTGCCGAACCGAGCTGATGGGTTCCCAAAGACGGCGATCGCGGCCACATGGGGCACCACCGCCAGCGGCAGCGGTGCCGTGTAGCCAAGTCCCGCGATGGGTGACGTCGCGACGACGTCGATGACCGCCGCGCCCTGCGAGTAGCCGCCCATCACGATCTTGCTGTCAGGGCACTGCGCGGCAATGGTCTGAACGCGCCTGCTGGCGTCGTTGGCGCCTGCGGCGACTTGCGCGAAATCCCAGGATGCCGGGTACTTCACCGCGTAGGTGCCGATCGACTGTCCTTTGACCATGGGTTGCAGCGTCTTCACCAGCGACGTCCCGACGACGCCGAGGCCAGGCGGTTCGTCGGTGCCGCGGGCGAAGACGATCTCGATGTCGCTGCAGCGAGTTGCCGCCGTCGCGACGGGTGTGCTCAGAGCAGCGGCGGTCAGGGCCGTCACGAGAGCCGATCCCGCGGCGATCAGCCGTCGGCGCGTCCGGGTGGCGATGATGCGGACAGCCACTGGTCCCTCCTCGACCTGGCGCGGTTGGTGAACGATGACAGCTGGGGAGTACCCATCCGTCACAATTTTCACTCCCGTACCAGTATGTCGCGGCTTGGCCCCGTCAGTCGAACACGCTTCTGGACAGCGGGACGACCAACGCCGGGCGCGGGTAGCGGTGTCGCGCACAGGCCTGTTCCACCAGGTCTTCGAGCAGGTGCGCATGCCACCTGACCTCAGCGGGCGGCCGGTGATGACTGAGCGGACCGTAGTGGTCGAGAAGAATGCGACAGACGATCGTGCCCGAACGCCGCCTCATCGCGGCCAGTGTGCCGACAACATCGCGCAGATGCCGGGCAATCTCCCTGTCGTCGTGGCCGGCGAGATTGCACCGCACGCCGATCATCTCGTGGCCCGGTTCCGCCAGATATTGGGCCACGGTTGCCAACCGGTCGATGTCGGTCGCGTCGACGATCACCTGCCACGGCATCGAATCGTGGCGTGTGAGCGCATCGACGTCGCGCGGTGCGGACACGACGAGTCGGCGGATTCCCGACCGTCCGGCCCGGGTGACCGTCGTATCGTCGCTGTGGCAGTGCACAGTCGCATACTTGGCGGCCACCCCGGATCGCGCGAAGTCGATGAAGTCGTCGGGCGTGCGAACGTCGATTCCGATCCCGCGCTTGCGCATCCACTCGGCAACCGGTTCGATGCGCAGGAGGGATGCGGGAAATGTCGACGAGGCGCCACGCAGTGCCCGGCGGGTCTGCGCGCACCGACGCAACGTCGTTGTCGCCGCGACCAGATCGTTGATGACGTCGTCCGGTACGGCTGAAATCGGTGCGCTGGTCAAGGCCCACCGGTCGGGATAGCTGGTGGCGCCGTGCATCTCCGCGGTCACGAGGCCCACCGCTTGGACGCGGTGAGTCCCGCCGACATCCAGACCGCCGGCCGCGGAAAGTCTACCGCTGCGCATGCGTCGTCGACGGCGGTGTCGACAGTCTTTGCCTGCTCCGAAGATTCTGTGACCCACTCGTTCGCCGAAAGCGCCGGACCGCTGAGGCCGAGGACGGTCATGCAAGTACCGAACACCGCTCGGACACGGGCAAATTCGGTGATCAGGTCCCCGATGGCGGCGGGGGTGCTCACGAAAGATCCACAATACGAGCCGATTTCGCAGTGCATACCGCGCAAAGCGAGGCCGTTGTCGAGGATCGACGCAATCGCTTCGTCCAGTGCCGAAGACCCGCCCCGGAATGCCGGCCGGGCGGTCGCATCTGCGACATCGTCGTCGAAGACGTGGAGGAGCAGCTCCGGATGGCGAGCTGGTCGCGCGCGTGAGACCGCCGCCACGTGATCGGCGGATCCGACGACCGTCATGCCGACCGCGAGATGAGTCGAGCAGGAGATCAGCTCCGTGGTGCTCAGACCGTCGGCGTGCACGATCAACCGGGCGGGATACACGCCCGCGGCGAGTGCCGATCGCAGATCCTCGCTCGACCGGACCTCGATCGTGACATCGTGATCGCGCACCCATTGTGCGATGAACGAATTGCGTAAGGCAGCGGCCGGAAAGCAGACGCGTTGCGACGGAAAGGCCTCGCGGTAGCGGACGCAGCTGTTCAGCGCCTCGCGCGCTGGTGAAGGTGCCGACATGACGGGCGGGTCGACGCGTCGCGCGGCGCCGGGGGAGAACCTGGAAACGATGTCCGACACATTGATCGAAACCCTTGTCACCAAAACCTCTACTGATCAAGCCGCGGACACTTGCGCCCATCGGGCCCCGGGATCACGGTGACAGTGCGGCCCTGGGCCCGCCAGAGTCCTGACGGACTTTTGACAGTCGCGGTGGAAACATTGACGTTCCCTTGAGCCGGGCTGCGTGAGGTGAGTCACCTCCCCGTATGGGTTCCGTCAGGATGGTGGCGATCTCCGATTCCTACGCGCTGCAATCGGCTCGTGACGACTTCTCCGGCCACATGGAGCGAGATGTTTCAGCTGCTGATGATGTTGACGGTTCCGATCTCCGTCCTTCTCACGGTGCGATACCTGAACCAGCGTGCCGATCGCCGCGATTCCGCGCCGGCCCCCACCCGACCTCGAAGGCGCATCCCATGACGCTGACCGTGCTGGATCCGGCGGGGTCCCCGGGCGCGCCAGGCCCCGGAAAGACGGACCGAAAAGTCCTCAACCCGGCCCGCTCGGCGGTCGTCATCGCAGCGCTGGGTGTGGTGTTCGGGGATATCGGCACCAGCCCCATCTACACGATGCAAACGGTCTTCAATCCCGCCGACCCCCATCCGGTTCCGCTGTCGGACAACAGCATCTACGGAATCACCTCGCTCATCTTCTGGTCCGTGATGCTGATCGTGACGTTGACCTACGTGACGCTGGTCATGCGCGCCGACAACAACGGTGAGGGCGGCATCATGGCGTTGATCACCCTGGTTCGCCGGCATGCCACGCAACGTGGTCGCCGGACGACATTTGTCCTCGCGTCGCTCGGAATCTTCGGTGCCGCCCTGTTCTTCGGCGACAGCATGATCACGCCGGCCATCTCGGTGCTCTCCGCCGTTGAGGGACTCAAGACCGTTGCGCCCGGCCTGGAACCGTGGATCGTCCCGATCACGCTCATCATCATCTCCGCGCTCTTCGCCGTCCAGAGGCATGGGACAGCAGCCGTCGCGAAATTCTTCGGTCCCGTAATGCTGTTGTGGTTCGTCGCGATCGGGGCTTGTGGCGTCGCGGCGATCATCGGTCATCCCGCGATCCTCGGTGCTTTGTCACCGACCCATGCCGTGTCGTTCGCCGTCGGCAATCTCGACATCGCGTTCTTCGCGTTGGCCGCGGTTGTGCTGTCCGTGACCGGCGCCGAGGCGCTCTATGCCGACATGGGGCACTTCGGGCGCAAGGCCATCACCCGCGGCTGGCTGCTCGTGGTGCTGCCCGCCTGCGCGCTCAGCTATCTGGGGCAGGGAGCGTTGCTGCTCCAGGACAAAACCGCGGTCAGCGCACCGTTTTTCCTTCTCGGACCCGACTGGGCGCGCATTCCCATGGTGGTGCTCGCCACAGCCGCCACGGTGATCGCCAGCCAGGCCGTCATCACCGGCGCGTTCTCCGTGGCCTCGCAGGCAGCTCAGCTCGGCTACCTGCCGCGGCTTCGCATCACCCACACGTCGGCGTCGACGAGGGGACAGATCTACGTTCCGTTCATCAACGGCCTGCTGATGGTGGCGGTTCTCGTCCTGGTCGCGACTTTCCAAACCTCGGCATCGCTGGCCTATGCGTTCGGCATGGCGGTGATCGGCACCATCACCATCACCACACTGCTATTCCTGTATCACGCGTCCACGCGGTGGCGTGCCCCGGTGGCAGTCGTGATCATCGGCGGCGGCCTGCTCGTGGTCGTCGATGTGGTGTTCCTGGCCGCGAACCTCACGAAACTTGTTCACGGCGCGTGGCTTCCGCTGGTGATCGGTGTCATCGCGTTCACCGTGATGATGACATGGCAGCGGGGCCGCATCCTCGTCACTGCCACCCGCGAACGCATCGAAGGTCCGCTCGCCGACTATGTCGACGGACTCCAGCGGCGGTTTCCGGCAGTCCGGCGCGTTCCGGGTACAGCGGTCTTTCTGAATCGTGGCAAGGAAACCGCGCCGTTGTCGATGCTCGCGACCGTGGCGCACACGGGGGTGTTGCACGAGCACGTCCTCATCGTGTCGGTCGATGTGGAGCCGGTGCCGCGGGTCGCTCGTGCGGATCGGGTGCGTGTCGACCATCTCGACGGTCGCGATGACGGCATCGTGCACGTCAGTCTCCGGTATGGCTACATGGAACGCCCGGATGTGCCTGCTGCGCTGCGCGGCGTCGCTCCTACCGAGGTCGAAGGTGCGGTCGTGGACCACGCATCGTATTTTCTTTCCCGACTGGATCTTTCGGCGGGACCGGCGCGGTCGATGTCGAAATGGCGCAAGCGTCTGTTCCTGCTCACATCGCATCTGACCGCTGACGCAGCGGGCTTCTTCAACCTGCCCCTGTCCAGCACCGTGATCGTAGGGTCCCGCATCGAGGTCTGAGCACGACCGGGGGTTCATCGGCGGACGATGTGGCGAAGCCGGAAGAATCAGCGCGGCGGCGTCGAACGCAGGAGGGCGAAGAAGCCGTGCGACGGGTCGTCGGCGCCGGGTGAACCGACCGGCGTGCCCCGGGTGACGGGATGGCTGAGATCGCGTGTCGACGGGTCGTTGACGTGGGCAGTATCGGTGACGATGACGCGTTCGGCGATCTTCCACGTCCCGCCCCGCTTCTGGTAACGGTCGAGATACCTTCCGCCGACGACGACGTCGACGTCGCGGCCGTCGGCGATGAACGTGTGGATGGCGATCGTGTAGACCTCACCCTCGGCGGTGTCCCCGTCGATCGCGAAATCCGCGGTCGTGATGTGGTGTTGCATGGACCGCAGATAGGCCTGCGCCGCGGCGATCTGATCGATGAAGTCGACCGCCGATCCTGACGAGAAGCGTCCGTGTGAGTCGGTGGCGTCGGGGTGATACAGCCCCCGCAGCTCATCCACGTCGCCGCGGTCGACCGCACGGCAATAACGATGCACGAGTTTGCGAAGCTGATGCTCGTCGCGCATCTCCTGCAGAAGTGCGTCATCGGACGTCATGTCGGGCCCCCCTTCAGTCCTGTACAGCTTTGGCGATCGCGACATACCGGGTCAACGCCGTGGCGGCGTCCCGACGTGGGCCGTGAAGTTCCGAGACCGCCGCGTGGATGACGCGGATGAGCGTCCACGCCCGGGCGCGGTCCTCGTCAAAGGCGGCGGCGTCGACGAGTCGGTAGAAGCGGCGCCGGACACCGTCGCGGACGTTGCCGGAGAGTTCGTCCCAGCGGTGCCACAGCATCGGAGCGAGTTCGAAATGCGGGTCCCCGTTGAGCGGGCGTGGCGAGATCGCCAGCCACGGCTCGCGGTTCGCGCTGAGCACGTGTCGGTAGTGCAGGTCGCCGTGCAGCACGACGCCTGCGCTGGTCGTCTCCGAGGTCAGCTCCCTGCTCAGCGCAACGGCCTGTTCCACCAGCCGGTGTGGGATCGGCGCCCCGCGCGGCAGGTTCTCCAACTCGATCGTCCGCTGCTGCACAAGCGACGTCAGCGAGTCCAACTGCGGCATCGCGGGCACATGCAGTGCGTCGTAGAGGCCGGCCACGATGCCGCACGCCTCGGCCTCGGGCAGCGTCTCGAGGTCCGGCAGCCAAACGCGTTCCAGGAGAACCGCCCGCTGGTGCGGATCTGCCCGAAGTAGCCGCACTGCGCCACGGCCGGCCCAGCGCCGCAACACCAGGTGGTCATGCTCGGATGCATTGCCTTCTGTGCTGACACGTAGGACGGCCGATACACCGTCATCGGTGCGCACGGGCAGGACATGCGCGTGGGAACCGTCGTGGGCGGATCCGTCGGTGCGCAATCGCCACGACTTCAGCAGCTGCCGTACTGTACTCGCCAGCTCGTTTGAGCTCATCGAATGATGTTGTCGCAGAGGCTAACCGAAAAGATGCCTGGCCTGCTGTTCTGCGGCGTGATCTTCGATAGCCTTGCCGATGGCGTGCGCTGCCTGGTCGACGAACGCACGACCGCTGTCGGTGACCCAGTCGCGGGAGGCGATGGGGCCCGCGAGCTGACCGGTGAAATGCGGGATGACGAACTCCGCGAACAGTTCGTAGCTGCGCAGCTTCGCCGCGGGCGGAGCCCAGTCGTGGTCGAAAAGCAGGAAGGCGCCGAATCCGCCGTTGCTCGCTTCGACGAGTTCCTCGATCTTGGCGATCGCATCGGCGGGTGTGCCGATGACTGCGAATCCCGATTCCCGGTTGTTGGCGATGATCTCGGCCGGCGTCTCGCCCTGGACAGGGCCTGCGGGCAGGATGTGCGTGAAATAGTTCGAGAACTGGGCGATTCCGTATTCGACATCACGTTCGGCCTGTTCCCGGGTCTCGGCGAGGTGCATCGGTCCGACCAGCCGCCACTTGGTTCGGTCCGCGACGTGGCCGTGCTGCGCGGCGACCTCCTCCCAGGTATTCCAATGCTGGGCAAGCAGATCCATGCCCTGCCTGGCGGTGGCGGCGATCGACAGCATGCCGATGCCGTGCGTGCCCGCACCGCGCGGGCCGGTGGGAGAGAACGACGCGGCGACCGCAATGTCGAAGCACGGGTCGCTATACGGCTTGAGTTGCAATCGCGCGTCCTGCAAGGTGAATCCGTCGGTGCGCATCGTGACCGTCTCGCCACGCAGCAGGCGCACGATCGCATCGAGGCACTGCTCCATGCGGGGCCGTTGTTCGTCGGCCGGAATTCCCAGCATGTGCGCGTCCGAGGTGAGCTGGCCCGGCCCGCACCCGAGCATCACGCGACCCCGGGTGAGGTGGTCGAGCAGCACCATGCGGTCGGCGAGCATCAGAGGGTGGTGGTACGGGAGCGAGCTCACGCCGGTGCCGAGCTTGATGTGTTTGGTGCGCTCGGCGGCGACACCGATGAACACCTCGGGGGAGGCGATGATCTCGAATCCCGCGGAATGGTGTTCACCGACCCACGCCTCGTGGAAGCCGAGGCGGTCCATCGCGACGATCAGATCGAGGTCGCGTTCGAGCGCAAGGGTCGGATTCTGTCCGACGGGGTGGAACGGTGCCATGAAATTTCCGAAGCGCATCTAGTCATTCTGACCGTCTCCGCGACGCTGCAGGCACGCATCAGAAATAGTGTCCCGCCGCGAGATCGTCCAGGAGGCCGGGATGCGTGGGTTGCCAGCCGAACCGCTGCCGCGTGAGTGTGTTCGACGCCGGAATGTCCATCGCGAAGACGGCGCCGATGAAGCCGGACCGTTCCACCAGCACCTCGGTCGAGGTGGATGCGGTAGGGACGCCGAGGCCATCTGCGATCGCCTCGGCGATGTCGCGGACGCGGATGCCTTCTTCACCGACGCCGTGCAGGACAGTTCCGGCCTGCGCCTCTTCGGCAGCAATGCGGAACAGTGTCGCGGCGTCCCGTCGGTGCACGGCCGGCCACCGATTGGAACCTTCTCCGGGATACGGCGACAGGTTGGTGGTGCGGGCGACGCCGATCAGCGCCGGTATGAAGGCGTGGTCGCCTTCGCCGTGGACGGTGGGTGGCAGCCGGACCGCGGAGGCGCGCACTCCTCGGTCGACCAGCGCGAACACCGCCGACTCCGATGTCCGCAGTGAGTCCGGCAAGGAAGCGACGTCCTCGGTGAGGATCTCGCCCTGCGCCATGCCTGCCATGCCTGATGCCACCACCAGCGCCCGGCCCGACTCGGCGATTGCGTCGCCGATCGCGGCGATCGCCCGGCGATCCAGCTGCGCGGCCACGTCGTATTCGGTGAAATCGTGGTGGAACGCGAGGTGGATGACCGCGTCGGCGGCAGCAGCGCCCGCAGCCAGGACCGCGGGGTCGTCGAGGTCACCGCGCAGCACCTCGGCGCCCGCGCCGGCCACCCGATGCGCCGCGGCCTCCGATCGCGCCAGTCCGACGACATGATGTCCGTGCTCGAGCAGGTCGGCGACGACCGCCGACCCGATGAACCCCGATGCGCCCGTGACGAAAACCTTCATATCCGTACTCCTCGATGTCAGCGACTGTCATCACCGTAACGCCGATGTCAGCCGCTGTCATTCCCACTACGATCGACGAATGAGTCGATGGCAGCCCAACGCGCGTGAGCGTTTAGAGAGGGCCGCCCTGGAGCTCTACACCGAACGGGGCTTCGACCAGACCACCGTCGACGACATCGCGGCGCGGGCCGGCCTGACAGAACGGACCTTCTTCCGGCACTTCGCCGACAAACGTGAGGTCCTGTTCTTCGGACAGGAGGCACTGATCGACACGATCACCAAAGGTGTAGCCGCAGAACCTGACACGGTAAGTGCCTTCGACGCCGTTGCCGCAGGGTTCGCCGCGACGGCGTCCTTTTTCGATGCGCGGAGGGACAGCGCTCGGCAACGGCAACGCATCATCGACGCCAATCGCAGCCTTCAGGAACGGGAGCTGAGCAAGCTCGCGATCCTGGCCCATGCCCTCGCCGAGACACTCCGCGACCGAGGGATCGACCAGGCGGCGGCGCGGCTCACAGCCGAGACCGGGCTCGCTGTCTTCAAGGTGGCATTCCAGCGATGGATCGCCGATCGCCGCGCGCCCCGCTTCGGCGAGATCCTCGACAATGCGTTCACCGAGCTCAAAACGCTCGCGACGGGGCGAGGCTGACGGCGGTTCAGCGCTTCGCGCAGGTGGGGCGAATGTCTTCGCCTCAGCAGGTGCACGAGTGTGCGATCGCCTTCTCTGATCTGTAGAGGCATTGATCGGCTTCGCGGGGGTACCTGCCGGGACGTGAAGTCTGAGGCAGCCGCGCCGACAACCGAATCGACGAAACTCGCGCGCAAGATCACCGGTCCGCTGTTGTTCCTGTTCATCCTGGGTGACGTCTTGGGTGCCGGCATCTACGCGCTGATGGGTGAGCTCTCCGCCGAAGTCGGCGGTATGCTGTGGGCGCCGTTGGCTGTGGCGCTGGCCCTGGCCCTGCTCACCGCGGGGTCCTACGCCGAGCTGGTGACGAAGTATCCGCGTGCCGGTGGAGCGTCGGTCTTTGCCGAACGCGCCTTCGGTAAGCCGCTGATTTCCTTTCTGGTCGGCTTCAGCATGCTCGCGGCCGGTGTGACCAGCGCTGCCGGCCTGGCACTGGCATTCTCCGGCGACTACCTCGCGACCTTCGTCGACGTCCCCGTCACGCTGGCGGCTCTCGTGTTTCTCGCGTTGGTTGCCTGCCTCAACGCTCGCGGCATCAGCGAGTCGTTGAAGTCCAACGTCGTCATGACGGTCATCGAACTTTCGGGTCTGGTGCTGGTCGTCGGTGTCGTCGCGCTGATGGTCGGGCGCGGTGACGGCGAGCTGGCCAGAGTCGGCGAGTTCCCCGACGGCACCACGCCCGCGCTGGCGATCCTCGGCGGTGCCATCCTGGCGTACTACTCGTTCGTCGGATTCGAGACGTCGGCGAACGTCGTCGAAGAGATCAGGGATCCCAGTCGCGTGTACCCCCGGGCGCTGTTCGGCGCGCTGCTCACCGCAGGTGTCGTCTACGTGCTGGTCGGGCTCGCGAGTGCGATCGCGCTGCCCAGCGACGAACTCTCGCAGTCCTCAGGACCGCTGCTCGACGTCGTCGCGGCGTCCGGGGTGGCGGTACCCGACTGGTTGTTCAGCCTGATCGCCCTCATCGCCGTGGCCAACGGCGCCCTGCTGACGATGATCATGTCGAGCCGGCTCACCTTTGGCATGTCTGAACAGGGGCTTCTACCAGATGTTTTCGCGCGCGTGCTGCCCAACCGTCGCACACCGTGGGTCGCGATCCTCGCAACGACCGTCGTCGCGATGCTGCTCACGCTCACCGGAGATCTCGCGACACTGGCCGAGACCGTGGTGCTGCTGCTGCTCGTCGTCTTCGTGTCGGCGAACGTGTCGGTACTCGTGCTGCGCCGCGATCACGTCGACCACGACCATTTTCGCGTCTGGACATTGGTGCCGGTTCTCGGTGTCGGCTCGTGTCTGCTGCTGCTCACCCAGCAGAGCGCCAAGGTGTGGCTGTTGGCCGCCGGTCTGCTGGCGGTCGGCGTCGTGCTCTACTTCGTCGCCAGAAAGGCCGGCACGGTGACCGGGAAGGCAAGCAGGTCCGCGTAGACGTTCGGGCGCCCGGCGCGTGCCTCGGGGTCCCACGCCGCAGACCAGCAGAAGTGAAGTTGTTTGCAGCGGCCCGCCAAGTGGAATAATGCGGAAATGCCGCACACTGACCGGGTGCCCAAGCCCGCGTTGGACGAGTCGCTTCGCTCCGGTGGTGATCTCCGTGTGGGCAGTTTTCGGTTCTGGTTCGTAGGGCAGCGGTGGGAATGGTCCGACGAGGTCGCGCTCATGCACGGCTATGAGCCAGGCACGGTCACGCCGACCACCGAACTTCTCCTCGCACACAAACACCCCGACGATCGCAGGCACGTGCAGGAGCTGCTCGACCAAGCCCTGCACTCGGGCGGCGCGTTCTCCAGCAGGCACCGGTTCATCGACACGAACGGCCGCGAACACACCGTCCTCGTCCTCGCTGACCGAATGCTCGACGACAGCGGTGCGGTCGTGGGCACGGAGGGCTACTACGTCGATCTGACGGCCACCTTGCACGAGGTGCGTCGAGACGCCCTCAACAATTCGCTACCTGACCTGTTCGCCGCGCGCGCGGAGATCGAGCAGGCCAAGGGCGCGCTGATGTTGGTCTACGGGGTCGGTCCCGACCAGGCTTTCGAACTCCTGCAGTGGCGTTCGCAGCAGACCAACGTCAAGGTGCGGTTGCTGGCCGCCCAGATCGTCGAGGAGTTCCACACCGTGCGTGCCGAGCGTGACGACCTGAGACGGGAATTCGACCACCTCCTGCTGACCGTTCATCAGCGTGTCGGATGACGGTGCGAGACGCGTGGAACTGTTGGAGATCGTTCGGGACGTCTGTGACGGCGCCGTCGTGGTTTGCGCCATCGGCGAAGTCGATTCGCGCACAGTCGATTCGCTGTCCGAGGCGCTCGCAGCCGCGGCCGCCGAGGCCGCCGCGTATCCGGCCCGGTTGCTCGTCGTCGAACTGGACGGTGTCACATATTTCGGGAGCGCAGGGCTCAACGCCCTCCTCAACTGCGCCGAGAAGGCGCGTGCTGAGGGTGTCGCGGTCCGTGTGGTGGCGACCGGCGCCGAGGTCCTGCGGCCGATCGAGGTGACGAGGATCAACACCGTCCTGCCGCCCTACCGCAGCCTCGGCGAGGCTCTTGCGGTAACGGACGAAACGCAGTGAGCGGCAACGGACCTGTTGGCTCTTCGCCGGCTGACGTATTCGCCGGCGGTGGCGAGATCGGTCGTCACCACGCGGACGTCGACTGGGCGGCCACTCCGCTCGGCCCGCCAGAAACATGGCCGCAGAGCCTCGCGACGGCCGTGGGCATCCTGCTGACGTCGAAGTTCTCCATGTGGATGGGGTGGGGCCCAGAGCTCACGTTCTTCTGCAACGACGCGTATCGCCGCGACACCTTGGGCCGCAAATACCCCTGGGCACTGGGCCGCCCGGCCTCCACGGTGTGGGCCGAGATTTGGCAGGACATCAGCCCGCGGATCGAGCGGGTCCTGTCGACCGGCGAATCAACGTGGGACACTGCCCTGCTGCTGTTCATCGAGCGCGCGGGCTACGTTGAGGAGTCATATCACACGTTCTCCTACAGTCCGTTGCGCGACGACGACGGACGCGTGGTCGGCCTGCTGTGTGTCGTCAGCGAAGACACGTTGCAGGTGATCGCCGAGCGGCGGATGACGACGCTGCGCGACCTCGGGTCGGACCCGAGCCTGCTACGCACCGAAGACGAGGTCCTCAACTTCGCCGGCCGCCAGCTCTCACGCAACCTCCGGGACCTCCCGTTCACGCTCACCTATCTGTTCGACCCGAACGGATCCGCGTATCTGGCGGGCACCAGCGGTATCCCACCCGATCATCCCGCCGCGCCGGCACGGCTCACCGGCGAGCCCGGTCAACTCTGGCCGCTGACCGCGGCCGCGCAGGGCGAGTCAACACTCATCGACATCGATGGCGACTCCTATCCCGCTCTGCCCGGCGGAGATTGGCGCGAACCGCCCACGCAGGCGCTGATCGTGCCGCTCCTGCATCAGGGCGGTTCGCCCAGCGGATTCCTGGTGGCGGGCCTCAATCGGTACCGGCTGCTCGACGAGGCATACCGGGGCTTCGTCACCCTGGTCGCCGGGCATCTCGCCGCGGGCATCGGCTCGTCGCGCAGCTACCGCGCCCAGCAGCGGCGTGCCGAAGAACTCGCCGAGCTCGACCGCGCGAAAACCATCTTCTTCTCCAACATCAGCCACGAATTCCGCACCCCGCTGACGCTGATCCTGGACCCGGTGGCCGAACTGCGCCGTGCCGACAACATCGACGAGCGGGTGCGGGAAGAGCTTGACGTGGTGTGGCGCAACGGCTTACGGCTCACCAAGCTGGTGAACACGCTGCTGGACTTCTCCAGGATCGAAGCCGGGCGCGCGCAGGCGCTCTATCAGCCTGTCGACCTGGGTGCGCTGACCGCCGAACTCGCCAGCGTCTTCCGCTCCGCGATCGAACGTGCCGGACTGACCTTCGATGTGGACTGTCCGCCGACAGGCGAGACGATGTATGTCGATCGCGACATGTGGGAGAAGGTTATCTTCAACCTGCTGTCGAATGCCCTGAAGTTCACCTTCGAGGGGTCGATCACGGTCACGTCCCGTCGTGACGCTGACGACGCGGTGATCGAGGTGTCCGACACCGGAACCGGGGTGCCCGCCGACGAGATGCCGCGCCTCTTCGAACGGTTCCACCGGATCGAGAACGCCAAGGCACGGTCCCACGAGGGCAGCGGCATCGGTCTGGCTCTGGTGAAGGAGCTGATCGGGCTGCACGGTGGCACGATCTCCGCTGACAGTGCCGAGGGTCGCGGCACCACCTTCACGATCCGCATGCCGTTTGGCGCGGGACACCTTCCCGTAGAAGCGGTCTCCGCGGAGTCCGACAGCCGCACGCCCGTCAGTCGCCCGAACGCCTACATCGAGGAGGCGTTACGCTGGGTTCCCGGTGATACTGCTGCCGGTATCAGCGAAACTGCGGATGCGGCAGGGATATCCGACTCCGAAGGAGTGCCGGCGTCGGCGTCGGCGCGTGTGCTGATCGCCGACGACAACGCCGACATGCGCGAATACCTGACACGTCTTCTTCGCGCCGACGGCTACCAGGTGGACGCCGTCGTCGACGGCTGGGACGCGCTGGAAGCCGTGCGGGCGAACTCCCCGGACATCGTGATCAGCGACGTCATGATGCCGCGATTGGACGGGTTGGGGCTGGTCGCCGAGTTGCGTGCCGATCGGCGCACCTCCGCCGTGCCGGTCCTGCTGCTGTCGGCACGCGCCGGTCAGGAAGCCTCCATCAGCGGTCTGCGGGCAGGTGCGGACGACTACCTCGTCAAACCCTTCGCCGCCGCTGAACTTCTCGCCCGGGTCCGTGCCAACGTGGAATTGGCGAGGCTGCGCGAACACCACGCGCGTTGGCGCACAGCGCTTGTCGACTCCCTGCAGGAGGCTTTCTTCGTTTGCGACGACGAGGGCGCCGTCATCGAACTGAACCCGGCCTTCACCGAGATACTCGGTTACGACGGCGCCGGCCTGCCGTATCCGGCGCCTCACGCGTGGTGGCCGTCCGCCGACAGCGACGCCGAAGCGCACCGGCAGATAGCGGAGGCGTTCTCGGCCCTGATGGGTCAACCGCACGGCACCATCGCGACCGTGCCCGTCACGCACAGCGACGGCCATCGCCTCTGGGTGACCGCGACGTTCACCCGCGCCGAAGATCCCGAGACCGGCCGCGACGTCATCGTCGGCACGATGCGTGATGTCACCGCCGAGCGCTACCTGGTCCAGCGCGAGACCGCGCTGGCGTCGCTCAACGAGAATCTGGCCCAGGCGGACACTCTCGACGACGCCGTGCTCGCGGCCGCGCAGGAGTTCTCGGCCATCTGGAACGCCCGGCGTGTCGTCGCCTGCACATGGGCTACCGACGACCACGCCGCTGCGGATCGGACCGACCCGGATGTGGTCGGCGTCGGCGAAGCCATCGGTTGGACCGGCCTGCCTGCCGAGGTGCGCGGCGCCATCACCGCGCTTCGCGACGGCGACCTGCTCGATCCCGACACGTCGACGGCGGGAGGCGCGGGGATAGCGATGAGGCATCCGCGCGGTGTCCTCGTCGTCTACATCGAGCTGTTCGAGCAGCGGCTCTTCACCTCCGAGGACCACACGCTGCTGACAGTCCTCGCGGGCCGCCTCGGGCAGGGTCTGCAGCGCGTCCATCAGATCGACCAGCAGCGCGAGACGGCGCTCGCGCTGCAGCACGCCATCCTGGGGCCGTCACTGTCGAGCGGTTTCGCCGTCCGCTACCAGCCCGCCACCAGCCCGCTTCAGGTGGGCGGCGACTGGTACGACGTGGTCGACCTCGACGACGGCCGTATCGGCCTGATCGTGGGAGATTGCGTCGGTCACGGTCTGGCCGCCGCCACCGTCATGGGCCAGTTGCGCAGCGCGTGCCGTGCCCTGCTGCTGGAACATCCGAGCCCTGCCGCAGCCCTGTCGGCGCTCGACAGGTTCGCTGCGCGCTTGCCCGGTGCGCGGTGCACCACGGCCTTCTGCGCGGTGCTCGATCCCCGAACCGGTGAGGTCACGTATTCGTGCGCGGGTCACCCGCCGCCGATCCTGGTCTTCGCCGACCGGACGACGCGTCTGCTCGAAGGTGCCCGGGCAACACCCCTGGGACTGAAGGATCCGCCGCACCGGACCGAGGTCACCGAGATCATGCCCGCCCGGGCCACCTTGCTGCTCTACACCGATGGCCTGGTGGAACGCCGCCGTGAGTCGATCGACGACGGGATCGCGCGAGCCACCGACATCGTCCAAGACAACCGGGCCACCGCGCTGGACGAACTCGCGACCGCCATCATGTCGAGTCTCGCGCCCGCAGATGGGTATCAGGATGATGTGGCCCTGCTCCTGTACCGACAACCCACGCCGCTCGATCTCGACATGGCCGCGAACGTCGACGAGTTGGCGGCCAGCCGCACCCTGCTGCGCGGTTGGCTGGAGAGCGCAGGCGTGCCGCCCGACCAGGCACTGGACGTGCTCATCGCCGTAGGCGAGGCGCTCGCCAACGCCATCGAGCACGGTCACCGCGACAGTCCGAACGGGCGGGTCCAGTTGCACGCGATCGCACTACCCGATCGCCTCCAGCTGACCGTGATCGACACCGGCAGCTGGAAGGCTCCGGCAGAGATCCCCGCGGTGCACAGGGGGCGGGGCATCGCGCTGATGAAGGCCCTGATGCAGGATGTCACCATCGAATCCGAGGCCACCGGCACCACCGTGCACATGAACGCCAGGATCGCGTGATGGCCACCCCGCTCGAGCTCAGCACCGACCGTCGCGGCGACGGCCGGCTGGTGCTGACCGCTGTCGGTGAGCTCGACCTCAGCAATGTCGACGTGTTCAGCAGCGCGCTGCGGGACGCTGCGGCCGGGACCGACGGTACACCGCTGCGCGTCGACCTCAGCGCGGTCGAGTATCTCGACAGCGGCGCGATCAACGTGCTTTTCGACCACGCCGATTCGATCGACCTTGTGGTGAACCCGATGCTGCTGCCTGTTTTGACGGTGAGCGGACTGACGGAAGTCGTCACCGTCAAGCCGTCTCCGGACGGTTAGTCAGCCGCGCCTGGCTGCGCGCCCCTGCTCTATTGCTCGCACCGCGCCCCGGCTCTATTGCTCGCGCCGCGCCTCTGCACTATTGCTCGCGCCGCGCCCCGGCTCTATTGCTCGCGCCGCTCGCGGGCGCGGCGTTTCCCCTCATGCATCGCCGCCACCATGGCAACCGGGATGGTGTGGCCCTGCGCGATCAGGTCCTCCGGCAACCGTTGGGGAGCGGGCATCTCGTCGGCCCACGGATCTCGTCCGGCCAGCGCGTCGACGGCGGTCCGCACAGTGAAATCGGCGGGCTGTACCCGGTCGAGGTCTGACCACGAGACCGGGAATGACACCGGCATGCCTGCCCGCAGCCGGGGGCTGTAGGCCGCGGCCACCGTTGCGCCCCCTGCGCGGGTGGCATCGACGAACACTTTGCCGGCCCGGTCCTCGACGATGAAGGCCGTCGTGGCGATCGACGGGTCGAGGGCCGCGGTCCGGGCGGCCATCGCGCGGGTGGCAGCGGCCACGTCGTCGACCGGTGCGTTGTCGTCGATGGGTACGAAGATGTGCACGCCCCGCGACCCGCTCGTCTTGACGGCGCCGGACAAACCGCTGTCGGTGAGCGCTTGACGCACCAGATGTGCAACGACCACCACCGCGGAGAAGTCGGCGTCGGTGGGCGGGTCGAGGTCGAGGACCAAGTGGGTCGGACGGTAGATGTTGTCGGACAGTCCGAGCGCAGGGTGGTATTCGATGGCGCGCTGATTGGCCAGCCACAGCAGCGTGCGCCGGTCGTCGCACAGCGCATAGTGGATCTCCCGCTTGGACGCCTCCGCCCAGATTCCCACGGTGCGGACCCAGTCGGGCGTGTACTTGGGGACGTTCTTCTGCATGAACGGAGCCCGGCCGCGCAACGCGCGTAGGACTGTCAACGGCCGGTCCGCCAGCACAGGCAGCATCCTGTCGGCGACGGCGTCGAGATAGTCGACCAGGTCGCGCTTGGTGGCACCGGAATTCTCGGTGAGCTCCTGGTCCAGGTTCGTCAGGTCCACCCCGGCCCGCTGTTCGTCGGTGCTCATCCATCCAGCCTATGGGCCGAAGGTCGGTGAAACCCTGCTCTGCCAACATAAGTCGAGATTTAGCCGCG
This sequence comes from Mycolicibacterium iranicum, assembly GCF_001650495.1. Classification (GTDB taxonomy): domain Bacteria; phylum Actinomycetota; class Actinomycetes; order Mycobacteriales; family Mycobacteriaceae; genus Mycobacterium; species Mycobacterium iranicum_A. Next base: position 128,978 of record NZ_LWCS01000012.1, read on the forward strand.
ATATTCATGATCGGCGCTTAACGTTTGGGTTCATATGGACCGGAGCCCATCGAGGGAGCCCGACGATCCGCCCACCGAGATCGCCACGGCGTCACCTGCTACCGCGACAGTGGAGACCATTGCCGTACCGCAGGTCGTCGACGATCAGGAGAAGCCGGGGCGCGAACTGCGTGGGCGGATCCAGCATTTCGTCGCCGGAGTCGCGTTCGCCGTCGCGATCCTGACCATCTGGCAGGTCTTCAGGCCGCTGTCGCAGGGCAGTCAGTTCTACCTCATCGTGTTCCTGTCTGGCTCCCTGCCGTTGGTGTATCTGGTCTACCGGTCCGGACTTCGGGTGCCTCGCTACTCGTCTGCGCAAAGCCGACTGGATCCCGCTGATCGGCCCGGCGTTCTGGATTGGGTACTGGCGGCGCTGACTCTTCTGGTCTGCCTCTATCCGGTGCTGCCGATGCGCGTCGGAGCTGCCGGCGGTGGCTACAACGCGTTTCTCGACCGCCAGGGCATGCTCGATCCACTCGATGTCGTGATGGGTGCGCTGCTGCTCGTCCTCATCCTTGAAGCGTGCCGACGTACCACCGGGTGGGCGCTGCCGATCGTGTGCGGGCTGTTCCTGGCCTACGGCTACTACGGGGGGCTGCTGCCGCAGGGGTGGGCGATCGCCCACGCCGGACTGGATTTCGACCAGATCATCGACGCGCTGTACAACTCGGGCAGCGGATTCTTCGGTACCCCGCTCGATGTCGCGGCGACCTACATCGTGTTGTTCACCATCTACGGCGCCGTTCTCGAACTGTCCGGCGGTGCGAGGTTCTTCGTCGATCTCTCGGTCGCCGCGTTCCGGCGTTCGCGCAGCGCCGCAGGTCGCACAGCGGTGGCTTCGGGGTTCCTGCTCGGCACTGTGTCGGGGTCGGGCACGGCGACCGCTGTGAGCGTGGGCGCGGTGACATGGCCGATCATGCGCCGAGCGGGGTACACCCCCGAACGAGCGGGCGGGGTACTGGCCGCGGCCGGGGTGGGCGCGCTGCTGTCGCCGCCGACCCWGGGTGCGGCGGCGTTCATCGTTGCCGAATACCTCGAGGTCTCGTACCTGACCGTGCTGGGCTGGGCCATGATCCCGACGGTGCTCTACTACCTGGGCAGTCTGCTGGCGGTGGAGATCGACGCCAGACGATTCGGGATGAAGGCCGCGCATCCGGAAACCCCTTCTGCGTGGAAGCTGTTGGGCCGCTTCGGATATCACTTCTCATCTCTGATCGCGATCGTGGTGCTCCTGGCGATAGGGATGTCGGCGACCAGGGCGGTGGTGTACGCGACCGCGCTCGCGGTCGTGCTGTCCTTCCTCGACCGTCGCTACCGGCTGACTCCGCGACGTCTGTTCGACGCACTCAGTGCGGGGGTGCGCGGGGTACTGCCGGTGGTCGCCGTGTGCGCCGCGGCCGGCGTGATCACCGCGATGACCACCAAAACCGGTCTGGGCGCGCAGTTCTCGTCAGTCCTCGTCGGCGGTGTCGATGCGCTCACCGACAACCGGACGGTGATGCTGGCATTGACGGCCGTGTTCGCGGCCGTCGCGCTGGCGCTTCTGGGCCTGGCCATCCCGGTGACGGCCTCGTTCGTCATCGGCTGGGTCATCATCGGGCCTGCTCTGCTGGCTCTCGACGTGCCGGCTCCCGCGGCTGCCATGTTCGTCTTCTACTACTCGGTGCTGTCGGAGGTCACGCCGCCCACGGCGCTCGCGGCCGTCGGCGCGTCCGCGGTCACCGGTGGTCGTGCGATCCCGACCATGTGGCAGACGCTGCGCTATGCGGCACCTGCGTTCCTGGTGCCCATCGCCTTCGTGTTGACCGACCCCGGTGAATACCTGCTGGGCCGCGGGCCGTGGCTCGGCATCGTCTGGGCGTCAGCGGTCGCAGCCGTCGGCATCGTCGCACTGTCGTTCGCCGCGGGCGGCTGGGCGCTCGGCGCAGGCGCGATGGGCCGAATCTCCCGCGTTCTCAGCGCGATTGCGGCCCTGCTGTTGCTCTTCCTGAGCCCTGCCACGATCGCGGCGGGATTCGTGTTCCTGATGGGCGCGGTAGCGCTCACCTTCATCAACAAGAGGGGATCTACATGAGGATGAGCAACATGGGGATGAGCAACATGGGGATGAGCAACATGGGGATGAGCAACCTGAGGATGACCAACATGACGATGAAGAACACGAAACGCACCGTGACGGTGTTCGCGGCATTGGTGCTCACCGGGGCCGCGGCAACAGCCTGTGGCGGCAGGCAGGATGCGCCTGCCGCCGACTCCGGTGGCGAGATCACCTGCGAGGTGGGCTCCGATACGCGGGTCAGCATCGCCACAGGTAACTCGACCGGCGTGTACTTCTCGCTCGGAAACGCCTACGCCGAACAGATCTCGGCCGCAACCAACGGCACTGTGAAGGCGACCGCAGCGGAGACGGGTGCGTCGGTGCAGAACATCGAACAACTGGTCGCGGGCAGCTACCAGGTCGCGTTCTCGCTCGCCGACACCGCCTCCGACGCCGTCGAAGGCACTGGCAGTTTCGACGGCAAGGAGCAGCCGATACAGGCCATTTCGCGCATCTACCCCAACTACACCCAGGTCGTCGCCCGCAAGGACAGCGGCATCACCTCGATCGCGGACATGCGGGGCAAGCGGGTGTCGACGGGGTCCCCGGGTTCCGGCACCGAGGTCATCGCCAACCGGCTGCTCGAAACCGCGGGTCTGAACCCCCAGTCCGATGTCGCCGCTCAACGACTCGATCTGACCAAGACGGTCGACGGAATGAAGGACGGGTCGATCGACGCGCTGTTCTGGTCGGGCGGGCTGCCGACACCGGGCATCACGGATCTGTTCACCTCCATCGGCAACGACGTCAGCTTCATCGACATCACCTCGCAGCTGGGCCCGATGGCCGAGATCAGCCCTGCCTACGAGGAAGGCCTCATCCCGGCTGCCACCTACCAGCTGCCCTCCGACGTGCCGACAATCGTGGTGCCCAACATGCTCCTGGTGCGCGACGACCTCGATGCCAATCTGGCCTGCGTGCTGACGAAAACGCTGTTCGAGAAGCAGCCTGAGCTGGCCGAGGTCGTCGGCGCAGCCAAGGGCATCACACTGGAGAACGCCCGCAACACCGATCCTGTCCCTTTGAACCGCGGCGCCGAACTCGCCCTCGACGAGCTGAACGCTCCGAAGTAGCTCGCGGGGGAGTCCGCCCGCACCACGCCTGGTGGTGGCGGCGGCCATGCCGCATCTTGTTTGCCGCGCAGACTGCTGTGGAGATGTTGCGAGTTAGCTGTGTTTTTTCAGCACCAGTGTGAGACGGTTGACATCGCAACGAGACGACCGTGTAACCGACCCCAGGGAGTATCCGAATGAATCGCGCCCGTACCGCCGTCCTCGCTCGCAGTGCGAAAGCACTTGGGGTGGTGGGGCTCGGCGCATTCGGCGCCATGGCATTCCTCGGGCTCGGGTCGGGCGTGGCCGGAGCAGACGTCGAAGAGGTCGCCCCGGGACCCATCGTCACGAGTCGGCAGGCGTCCGAGAACTCGGTGATCCGCATCAACGATCCCGGCGTAGCCCGGGGAACCTCGGAGGCCCGACTGGGTGAGGCGGGCGTCGTCCACGCTCAGGGAGAGGTTCGCGACAGCACGAAAGCGGTCAACGGAACTCGGTCGCGCCCCTTCCGCGGCGGCTACGCACCGGGACCCGCCATGGGCGACTGGTGATCTGAGCCCCGAAGCCCGCAGCTGAAGCTGTGAAAACGCTGTCAACCCTCGATTGACAGCGAATGTTTTGACGGGCTACATGTATGACACGTGACACACCATGTGTCACGCGGGCGGCTGCTGTCCGGCCGATGTCAGGCCTGATCGGGGGCGATCGAAGTGGCAGGTGCCGGACGGTCCGCGATCGGCAGGGTCATCCGCGTGCTCGCGCTGCCCATCATCCTGGGCTGGATCGCGCTCACGGTAGTCACGAACATCGCGGTTCCTTCGCTCGAGAAGGTCGGTGAGGAACACACGGTCGGGCTGAGCGCCCAGGACGCCCCGTCCATGGTGTCGATGAAACGCATCGGCGCCGACTTCCAGGAGTTCGACTCCGACAGCAGCGCGATGATCGTCCTCGAAGGCGACCAACCCCTCGGCGACGCGGCACACCGCTACTACGACGAACTGATCGACAGGCTCGAAGCCGACACCGAGAACGTGCAGCACGTCGCGGACTTCTGGGGTGACCCGCTGACGGCGTCCGGCGCGCAGAGCACCGACGGCCTGGCGGCCTATGTACAGGTCTACCTGCACGGAAACCAGGGTGAGCCCCGAGCCAACGAGGCCGTCGCTGCGCTTCGCGAGATGGTCGCCGAGGTGCCTGCGCCGCAGGGTGTGAGGGCCTACGTGACCGGTGGCGCGCCCCTGGTCGCGGACCAGCACAGCGCGGGCGACAAGAGTGTCTTCCGGGTCACCATGGTCACCTTCGGCGTGATCATCGTGATGCTGCTGCTCGTCTACCGGTCGGTGGCGACCATGATCCTCATCCTGTTGATGGTGTTCGTCGAGCTCGGGGCGGCCCGCGGCATGGTCGCGTTCCTGGCCGACTACGAAATCATCGGCCTGTCGACTTTCGCGGTCAATCTGCTGACGCTGATGGTCATCGCCGCGGGAACCGACTACGCGATCTTCGCGATCGGCCGCTACCAGGAAGCCCGGGGCGCAGGCGAGGACCGGGAGACCGCGTATTACACGATGTTTCGCGGCACCGCGCACGTCGTTCTAGGATCCGGCCTGACGATCGCGGGGGCGATGCTGTGCCTGAGCTTCACCAGGTTGCCGTACTTCCAGACGATGGGCGTGCCGTGCGCGGTCGGCACCCTCGTCGCCGTCCTGGCGGCGTTGACGCTGGGTCCCGCGGTGATCGTGATCGGCAGCCGTTTCGGACTTTTCGAACCCAAGAGAGCGATCAGTTCCCGCGGCTGGCGGCGCATCGGCGTCTCGGTGGTGCGCTGGCCCGGCCCCGTGCTGGCCGCGACGATCGCGCTGGCCCTGGTCGGCCTCGTGACGCTGCCGGGGTACAAGACGAATTACGATGCCCGCGACTACCTTCCGGCGGATGTGCCCGCCAGCGTCGGATACAGCGTGGCGGACAGGCATTTCGGTACTGCCCGGATGAATCCCGAGCTGCTGATGGTGCAGAGCGACCACGATCTGCGCAATCCGGCGGATTTTCTTGTCATCGACAAGATCGCGAAAGCCATTTTCCGGGTACCCGGAGTGGCGCGTGTCCAGACGATCACTCGGCCTGACGGCAAGCCGATCAAGCACACCAGCATCCCTTTCCAGATGAGCATGCGGAGCACGACGAGCCAGCTCAACGAGAAGTACATGCAGGACCGGATGGCCGACATGCTGGTGCAGGCCGACGCGATGCAGACCAACATCGACGTGATGACGCGGATGTCGAATTTGATGACGCAGATGTCGGCGGTCACTCACAGCATGGTCGAGAAGACGAAGGCCACCGCGGTCGACATCGTCGAATTGCGGGATCAGATCTCCAATCTCGACGATTTCATCCGCCCGATCCGCAACTACCTGTACTGGGAACCGCACTGCTTCAACATTCCGGTCTGTTGGTCCATGCGGGCGATCTTCGACACCCTCGATGGCATCAATCCACTGACTGACGACATCGTGGCGCTCGTTCCCGAGCTTGAGCGTCTGGATGCGTTGATGCCGCAGCTGATCGCGCTGCTACCCAGTCAGATCGAGACGATGCGTTCCATGCAGGGCATGATGCTGCGGCAGTACCAGACCCAGAAGGGGCAGCTGGATCAGAACGCCGCGATGTCAGAGGATTCCGACGCGATGGGTGAGGCGTTCGACGACTCCATGAACGACGACTCGTTCTATCTGCCACCGGAGGCGTTCGACAATGACGATTTCAAGCGCGGCATGGAGAACTTCATCTCACCGGACGGCAAATCGGTGCGCTTCATCATCAGCCACGAGGGCGATCCAGCGACGGTGGAAGGCATTTCGCGCGTCCTGCCGATCAAGACTGCGGCCAAGGAAGCGATCAAGGGCACCCCGCTGGAGGGATCGACGGTCTACCTCGCGGGCACCGCGGCCACCTACAAGGACATGCGTGACGGCGCCTTCTACGACTTGATGATCGCCGGGATCGCCGCGGTCACATTGATTTTCGTCATCATGCTGATCATCACGCGCAGTGTGGTTGCCGCAGCGGTGATCGTCGGCACCGTGCTGCTGTCTCTCGGCGCCTCATTCGGCCTGTCCGTACTCCTCTGGCAGCACATCTTGGGGCTCCAACTGCACTGGATGGTCCTGCCGATGTCGGTGATCCTGCTGCTCGCCGTGGGTTCGGACTACAACCTGCTGTTGGTGTCGCGCTTCAAGGAAGAACTGTCCGGCGGATTGAAGACGGGCATCATCCGCGCAATGGCCGGCACCGGCTCGGTGGTGACTTCCGCCGGTCTGGTGTTCGCCTTCACCATGGCAACATTCGCATTCAGCGACCTGAAGGTGATGGCCCAGGTCGGTTCCACGATCGCCTTGGGCCTGCTGTTCGACACGCTGATCGTGCGCTCATTCATGACGCCTGCCGTCGCGGCGCTACTCGGCCGCTGGTTCTGGTGGCCGCTGAAGATCCAGAGCCAGGCGTCGCTGCGGCGGCTGGCCAGGATCCGTCCGGAATCTGCTACTGCGACGCGCTGACCCGCGCCGCCAACTCGTCGATCCGGGTGGAGCCCAGCTTTGCCAGAAGATCTCCCGGATCCTCGAAGACATCGGCAGCGCCGGCTTCGAGAAGCTCACCTCGCGAAACACCGCCGCTCAGGACGGCGATCGACGGGACGCCGGCTCGTCGTGCCGCCTCGCAGTCCCACACCGCATCGCCCACGAAGACGGCGTCCCGCGCCGAAACCCCGGCGCGGTCAAGTGCCACCTCGACGATGTCGGGCTTGGGCTTGGCGGTGTCGACGTCCTTCGAGGACGTCACCGCCGATACGACGTCATCGCAGGCGAGAACCTCACGTAGCATTGCCAATTCGTCTTCGGGGGCCGAGGTTGCAAGCACCACCTGCAAGCCCTTGAGGGCGACCCAGCGAAGCAGATCCCGAGCACCTGGTAGGGGAGCGAGCAGTGCCGAGCCCTCCTTGTAGAACCTGCTGTGCCCATCCTTGAGCCGGTCGAGAACATCCTGTCCGGCATCCTCGGCCAGCGTGCGCACCAGGGTGGTGCCGTCCATGCCGATGCAACGGTGGATCCGCCAGCTGCTGGCGGGCAGCCCTTCCGCGTCGAAGGCACGCAACCATGCATGGACGTGTAGGTAGTTCGAATCGACGAGAGTTCCATCGATGTCGAAAAGAACGGCAGGGCTGAGTGTTTCAGTACTCACGCCGGATCAGGGGACCGGGATGTTGACAGTCGGCCCGCCCGGAATCGACACACCGCCTCCGCCGGGTCCACCGCCACCGGTGGGGCCGCCGGGGATCGAGCCGCCGCCTCCGCCGGGTCCGCCACTACCGGTGGGGCCGCCGGGGATCGAGCCGCCGCCTCCGCCGGGTCCGCCACTACCGGTGGGGCCGCCGGGAATTGCGCCGCCGCCGCCCTCAGGTCCGCCACTACCGCTGGGACCGCCGGGAATTGCGCCACCGCCACCCGGCTCGGTCGACGGTGCGGGCGCCGGCTCTGTCATGGTCGCAGGTGCCGTGGGGGTGGTCGTGGTGGTGGTGCTCGACTCCGAGGTGGTCGTCGACTCGCTGGACTCGCCGCCTTCGTCGCCGCCGCCACACCCGACGGCAAGCAGCATCAGTGCCGCCGCGCCCGAAGAGAGCAACGTCCTTCTCACATGAGAATTCATGAATTCACCTGACTGTCGAGGAACTCCACGGAGGTACCCCGGTGCCGGTGGCTCAAACGCGTATGAGCCGCCCTCACTCGTCTGCGGTGGCGCGGTCGGACGACGGATCCTGACTGGCACCTGCTGGGGAAGCATCGGTGCCAGAGTCGCCGGATGACGACTCGGCGCTCTCTTGCGGCGCCTGTTCGGATTCCGCCGGATCGGATTGAGCCGCGTCGTCCTCGGGCGATGTGTCGGAGTCCGACGAAGGCTCGGCCGGCTCCGGATCGGCCGGTGAGTCATCCGAGCTCTCCGCAGCCGTCGACGGCGAGAGTGAGTCCGCGTCGGGTTCCACCGGCCCAGGCGCGGCGGCGGCTCCCAGGTCCCGCGGGCCTGGGTCGTCGCCGGGAGACGCGGGCTCGGCGATCGTGTCACCGATGTCTTGCAGCGACTCGATCAGAAACGACACCGGCCCGGTGAGCTGATCGCTGACGGGCTCTTCGGCCATTGGGGCGAGGATCCCGTAATAGTCGTCGCTGACGCCGTCGACCCGGCCGTTGAGAAACCCGTCGACGATGCGTGCCGGAAGATTCGTGACCGCGCTGGCTGCGCCGATGACGTCCAGGTCGAGGAGTGATTCGACAACGTCACCGACGGTGGATCCGGCCGCGATCACGCCACTGACGATCGGTAGCGCCAACCGCACGATGAGGCTGGCCGTCATCTCGAACGGCTGGCCACTGCCGACCACCTTGACCAGATTGGTGACGGGTATGGCGATCGCACGGATCGCGGCGTCGACCATCTCGACGACATCACCGTCCTCGACCGCATCGACGATGTCGGTGAGTGACGCGTACTGATTGCCGGCGACGGCCGTCACGATCGGGAACGGGGCGGCGAGGTATTCGCTGAGTCGATCGCTTGCGTTCTCCAACGAGCGCATCACCATTTGCGGGTAGTAGTCCGTCGGATTCGGCGACGACTCGAGCTCGACCGCGGAGTTGGTGATCCGGAAGGTGTGGCCAGCCGGAGTCGGCTCGAACGGAGCCACGGCGATGACGCCCGCGCCCGCGACAGCGATCATCGCCGTGGCCCATGGACGTATCGATTTCGGCATCACGCACCCCCAGAATCGATCACCTGGGCGCTGCCGCGCAGCAGCCCTTGGCGATCAGTCCCTAAAAATAGCTCATGCCCAGGTCAGAGCGGGATGGTTTAGGGCGTGTCGGCGTCGGCGAGTCCGCGGCGTCGCTATGCACCCTCCCGTTGGGTAACGTTCCGTGCCATGACCGCCGATGCGATCAGGATGACCCGATGAGCGGGGGCCTGTTCGCGCTCCTCGACGATGTTGCGGCGCTGGCGCGCCTTGCGGCTGCGTCCGTCGACGACATCGGTGCGGCAGCCGGGCGGGCGACGGCGAAGGCTGCAGGCGTCGTCATCGACGACACCGCGGTCACGCCTCAGTACGTCCACGGCATCGCCGCCGAGCGTGAGCTGCCGATCATCAGGCGCATCGCGCTGGGTTCGCTGCGCAACAAGGTCGTCTTCATCTTGCCTGCGGCGCTGCTTCTCAGTCAGTTCGTCCCATGGCTGCTGACGCCGATACTCATGCTGGGCGCCACCTATCTGTGTTTCGAAGGTGCCGAAAAGGTCTTGGCGATGATCCGTCGGGACGATTCCCACGGCGCGCCTGTTGCCGCCGTTGGACCGGACGCTGAGAAGCTGATGGTGACCGGCGCGATCCGCACCGACTTCATCCTCTCGGCCGAGATCATGGTCATCGCGCTGAACGAGGTGGCCGACCAGTCGTTCCTGCCCAGGCTGCTCATCCTGCTCGTCGTGGCCGTGGTGATCACCGTCGTCGTCTACGGAGTCGTGGCCGGAATCGTCAAGATGGACGACATCGGGCTCAGCCTCACCCAGCGGTCGTCGGCGTTCGCCCAGAAGGTCGGTCGCGGGCTGGTGGCCGGGATGCCCAAACTGCTGTCGGCACTGTCGGTCATCGGCACGGTGGCGATGCTGTGGGTCGGTGGCCACATCTTGCTCGTCGGCGTCGATGAGCTCGGCTGGCACGCGCCCTACGGACTCGTCCACCACGCCGAAGAGGCCGTGCATCACGTTGCGGGCGTCGGCGGTGCCCTGGCCTGGTTGATCAACACCGCCGCGTCCGCGGTCATCGGACTCGTGGTCGGGGCCATCGTGGTGGCCGTCGTGCACGTACTGCCCTTCGGCAAGAAGGACAAGCACTGACCGCTCAGTGCGCGAATCGGAGGTCGAAGCCCGCCTTTCGAGTGGCGAGTTGCTGTTGTCGCTGAGCGTCGGTGACGTACTGGGTCGTCGGCGGCAGGACGGCATCCAGTTCGGCCAGCGAGACACGACGCGCGGACACCGTGGGTGTCACCGCCGACGTCAAGTCCAGGTCCTGGAATCGAATCGAGATCGTGCCTTTGTTGAACCCGCCCGTTGACACCCAGTTGTAGACGCCGGGGTCGGTCGGCGAGATGACGAACGTGAACCGGCCGTCCGGATCGGCGACGGACTGACCGTTGTTGAGGCTCGTCTGCTCGTCCCAGTAGTTGTCGGTGATCGTCCAGAGGTTGGTGACGGGCACGGTGAAGTAGCGGGCGTTGCCCGGTGTGATCGTGACGACGAGGGCCTCGTCGTCGGCCAGTTCGAAGTAGCCCGCACTCTGCAGTTGTGTCGCGAGGAATTCCGCGTTGCGCGTCGGATTCCGTAACTCGTTGGGTTGGCGGCGTTCACCGGTCTCGGCGTCGGTGGTGGCGACCTTGATGTACTTCGACTCCATGCCGAGGCCGAGCGCCATCACGACGGCGGCAAAGGTCCCGCGCACGATCGGCGGCGGTTTCTTCATCGGCGGGATCAACGACACCAGCGCCGTCAGTAGCGGGCTTTTGGTGACCATCGGCCCCAGGCCGGGGATCGCGAATCCACCGAGCTGGCTGAACAGGCTGTCCCGCGGACCCGACAACCTTTCGATCGACAGGCTCATCGGTGGTTGGGTAGACCAGTCCGACAACGTGTTCCGCACTGCGATCAACGTCGTGTCGGGTGTCAGCTGAAGGTGGTTGCGCTGCCCGGGGGCGGCTGCTTCGCCGCTGACGGTGATGGTGAACGAGCCGTCTGGACCGATGAGAAGTTCGCGCCCGCTGAGGTTGTCCGCGGTGACGCCCGAAAGTCCGGTCAGCACACTGAAGTTCGTCTCGGCGGGCAGCTCACCGGTGAACTGTCCTCTGATCTCGTAGGTCGACGTCATGTTGACGCCCATGAAGCGATAGATCGTATCGGGGTTGTCGTAGAGGATGCGGGATCCCTTTACATCCATGCCGTACCAGCTGTGCGGGGGTGCGACCTGGGTGACCACGGTCGGCCGCATCGGGTTGAGGAGCTGCTGCTGGAACGCCGCGCCGAGTGCGTACTCGTCGATCGACCGCCCGAGATGCCAGAAGTTCTTCCAGTCGACACCGCCCATTTCGCGGTACTCGCGCTGTGCGGTGGTCATCCAGCCCGCGGCGAGCACCAGCTTCATCAGCGCAACGGGCAGCGTCTTGACGGTGCGGGCCGCAATCTCTTCCGCTTCGAGTTGCTGCGCCGTCCCCAGCGGACTGGTCGTTGATGCGACAGAGACGGTCTCGGTGGACACGCTGTGGGTGGTCATGCTGTTCGCGCCGATTTCGCGCACCGGCCCGGTCGCCGGCGTCGACGTCTTGTCAGCTTCGCGGTCGGATTCGTCGTCTTCGGGTGTGGGGGAATCGTCGACGTCCGCCTTCTTCGTGCGGCGGTGGTCGTCGTCGTCGACCTCGTCCGAGATGTCCTCGGCGTCGGACTGCTCGCCGGTTTGAGAATCGGGCTCGGCAGCGTCAGTGTCGTCCTCATCGTCGTCCGGACCGTCGCGGTCGTCGCCGCTGTCTGGAGCGGTCGCGTCTGCGGCGGGAGTGGCCGCGTCGGTGGTGTCCGATGCCGAGTTCGAGTCAGAGCTCGACGCCGTGTCGTCGGCCGTGGCGATGGCGGAGCCCTGCGCGATGGCCGCCCCGATTCCGAGGGCGACGGCGAGTGCACCGACGCGTCCGATGTACCGACCGTGGAGCTGAGGCTTTGTTGCCACGTGGAGGCCCCTTCCGTGCGACTGCAGGTACGGTAACCCCGCCATCCGCCGCACGAGGCCGTTTAGTGGTCGCTGCTGGAGCGGTTGCCCAGGAAGGCCAGTAGCCCGGGGTCATCGCTGGTGAACCGCCCGACCTCTTCGCCGCCGTCACAGGTCAGCAGCGCCACCGTCGCGCCGGTGGCAGTGCGGCGCAGCACGCGCCACACTGCTCCGGACTCTTCCCAGCGCGTGAGTTCGGCGACCCGGTCGATATCCATCGTCCAACCATGTCACCTAGGCTTCCGTGGATGCAGGGCCCTGCTGCCGGTGCTGTCGCGGCGACCTTTGTCTGGCTGGGGATGGTGCTCGCAATCTCCTTCCTGGAGGCGCCTCTGAAGTTCCGCGCTCCGGGTGTCACGCTGCAGATCGGACTCGGTATCGGGCGTCTGGTGTTTCGCGCGCTCAACGCCTGTGAGGTCGTCCTCGCCGCCGCTGTGGTGGTCGCGACATTGAGCGCGGAGGTGTCGACGGGCAGCAAGGTGGCGCTGATCGTCGCTGCCGCGGTGCTGGTCGCGCAGATCCTTCTCGTGCGGCCCGCGCTGACGCGCCGATCGAATCAGGTGCTGGCAGGGTCGGGCGGTCCGCGGTCACGTGCGCACTACATCTACGTCGCACTCGAGCTCGTCAAAGTCGTCACACTCGTGACCGGTGGCGTCTTACTGTTGCTCTGAGCGGCCTGTGTGCTCTGAGCTGCACGTGCTTCGAACTGCCTAAGCCTAGCCTTACCTGACTCCGGTACTCTTCCGTCACGATGACTGACGTCCTGCCGATCCTGCCCAGGGAACTCGCCGATATCAGCGACGAGGTGCGCGCTGTGCCGCCCCCACCGATCCCGCATCTGGCTGATCCGTACGAGATTCGCCTCGTGGACCCCGATGCCGACGCGGCCATGATCTCCGAGTGGATGAACCGGCCGCATCTGGCAGAAGCGTGGGAGTACGACCGCCCGGTCGAGTGGTGGCACGGTTACCTGCGGGCTCAGTTGGCGGGCACCTACTCCCGTCCGCTGATCGGAACCTTCAAAGGTGCGCCGCAGGGCTACGTCGAGGTGTATCGCGCGGCGAAGGATTCGATCGCCCCGCGCTACGACGCCGACCCGTACGACCTCGGGTTGCACGCCGCGATCGCGGACCTCGACATCGTCAACCGCGGATTCGGTCCACTTTTGTTGCCGCGTCTGGCGGCCAGCCTGTTCACGATCGAACCGCAATGCCGTCGCATCATGTTCGACCCCGACCACCGCAACACCGGCGCCCGCCGCCTGTGCGAGTACGCCAAGTGCGATTTCCTGGGCGAGCATCAGATGTCGAATCGACGGATGGCTCTCTACGCGATGAACCGGCCCGTCTGATGTCTTAGTGTGCCGCGCCGATCATTTCGGCGTAGCCGTCGAAGTCCGGTTTCATCGCCGCGGCCACCAGCTCCCACAGCACCTCGTCGGTGCCGCCGCCGACGCGAGCCAGTTTCATGTCGCGCCACCACCGGCCCAGCGGTGTTTCGTCGGTGAGATAGCCCGAGCCACCGAAGAGGTGCATGCACTCCGACAGCACCTCTTCCCCCAAACGGGCAGCGGTGACTTTGACCGCAGCCGCCGAGCGCAGGTCCAGTCGGCCCTGTGCCGCAATGCCATTGAGACCGTGCCGAAGCAGATCTACCCGGGCCTGCAGGTCGGCCATCCGGAGCCGAAGTGCCTGATGCTCGAACAGCGTCGCCCCGAACTGGCGGCGCTGCATCATGCGGGCATGGGTCACGCCCAGCACGCGCTGGCACGACGACGCGACCTGACCGGCGATCGACATGCGTTCGTGGGCAAGCCCCCACGAGATCGCTGCCAGACCGGTGCCGGGCCGCGCGACCAGATGGTCGGCAGGCACCCAGGTGTCGATGTGGACCGCCGCGGTGTCGAGGGGGCCGGCGCCGACTTTGCGCCACGGCGCCTGCACCTCGACCTGCGTGGTGGGCACGGCGATCACCAGGACGTTGCCGTGCCTACTCGCCGGGTCGTGGTCGACGCCGCGGGCGACCACCAGAATATGGTCTGCAATCGGAGACAGCGAGACGAACTTCTTGACTCCGCGGATCTCGAAACCGCCGCGAGTGGAACGTACTTCGGTCTCGACGATCTGAAGATCCGAACCACCCGACTCCTCGGAGGCGGCGATGCACAGCACCGCGTCGCCGGCGATGGCCTGCTCGCAGATCGCTGTGAGGTGATCGGTTTTGCCGAACCGACGCAGGACGGCGATCGCCGAGTCGTGCAGGCTGACCCCGACACCGATGCCGGCGGAACCGAGATGCCCCAGCCGGAAGGCCAATTCGTTGAGCTTGGCGACGTCGGGCTGCTGGGTGCCCGCGGGACCCCATTTGTCGCGGAAGACTCCGCCTGCCCCGAGGTGCTCGATCAGCTTGCGGGGAAAATGTTCCGAGGCTTCGGCCTCGGCTGTCCAGCCGACCACGTTGTCGTCGAACACCTCTGACAGCAGCAGACGGTAGGCATCAATGGTCATGCCCGCGCAGCCTCCAGGTCGTGTTTGACGGCCAACCGCTTCAACTTGCCCGAGCTCGTCCGCGGCAGCGAACCAGGTGCCACGAAGACGACGTCGGCGGGCACAACGCCGCACTGCGAGGCAACGCGTTGCACCACTTCACTTCTGGCACCGGACTCGTCGGGGCCGCGGAACTCGGCGGCGATGACGAGACCCTGTCGGGCCGAGTCATTGTCGGTGCCGACCGCGACGACCGCCCCTTCGCGCACGCCGCGCACTTCGGCGGCGACGCGCTCGACCTCGTTGGGGAAGATGTTGCGTCCGGCGATCGTGATGAGTTCCTTGGCGCGTCCGCACACCACCAGACCGCGATCGGTCAGGTAGCCGAGATCGCCTGTGCGGAACCACTCCCCGGGGGCGAGGGGCTCCTGTCCCAGATATCCGGTCATCATCGAGGTGCCGCGGATCTCGATCTCTCCGATCTCGCCGTCTTCGGCGTGTTCCGACGGTGTGATCCGCACATCCATTCCGGGGATCGGGTGACCGAGAACGGCGTGCCGGCGCACGGTGTCTGTCACAGGGTCGGTGACGTCATCCACCATGAGCCCGCTGCCTGGACCGGGGGAGGTGACTGCGCATGTCGATTCGGCGAGACCGTAGGACGGCGCGGCCGCCAAGGGGTCCAGTCCGAACCGGCTGAGCTCACGCAGAAACAGCTCGAAGCCGTCGCAGTCGACCGGCTCGCCGCCGTTGAGGGCGAAACGCAGGTGACTCAGATCGACGTCGGGCACCCGGCGGGCGTACTTCCCGATCACCGTGTAGGCGAAATTCGGTGCGGCCGTGAGCGTTGCGCGACTTTCCGACAGCCACGACAGCCACCGGAAAGGTGAAGCGGCAAAAGATGCGGTCGGCGCCAGCCACATCTCGGCTCCCGTGAGGAAGCCGGTGAGAAGGAACGTCAGACCCATGTCGTGGTAGAGCGGCAGCCAGGTCAGCCCCCGGTCGTCGTCCTTGTCGGTGCCGGTGTGCTCGAGCAGCGCGGTCGCGTTGTTCTTGACGGCCTCGGGCGACAGCATCGCGGTCCGCGGTGTTCCGGTGGAGCCGGCCGTGCCCTGCAACACCGCTGGCGTGTCGGCTGGGGTGGTGGCGGCTTCGAGTGTGGTGGACCGCCGTGAATGCCCGACGGCACTGACATCGTGCACGGCCACATCGAAACTGTTGTTGCGCAGCATTTCTGGGTGGTCGCCGTGGGTGAATATCTGGCGGACACCGATTCCGGCGAAGCGCTCGGCGGTCGCCTGGGCCCACTGCGTGTTGTCGGCTCCGCGGATGGGGCCGGGCAGGATCGACAGGGCGCGGCCTGCCAGCCAGACGCCCTGGATGGCTGCGACGAATTCGGCGGTCGGTTCACCGACGAGGCCGACGGCGCCGTCGGGTCCGTCGAGGATGCGCTCGGCGACGTTCTCGGCGCGCGTGTGCAACTCCTGCCACGGGTGCCTGACCCACTGGCCGCTGGCGCGGTCGAGCAGCACAAGGTCGCGCGGGGATGTCGTCATCGCCTCCGACACCGCGGTCGCGAGAACGCTCACCGGCCTGCAGGCGCCTTCGCCAGAATCGCCGACTCGAGGTCGCCGACGGTGTCACAGGACAGCAGGTCCTCTTCGGTGAGCGCAACCCCGAGCTTGTCCTCGATGGCCACCATCCCCACCGCGAACGCCACCGAATCGAGGCCGACGTCATCGATGAGCCGGGAGTCGCGAGTCACCCGGCTGATGTCGACGTTGAGGTCGTCACGCAGGATCCCCTCAAGGGCGGCGCCGACGGCATCTGGTGACGGCGCCGAGGAGGCGGGAGATGAGGTCATGGCGGCAGAGGTTACTCCGTCAGCTAAAGATAGGCTACCCTCACAAATCGGTGGCGGGCCCTGTCGCACCGAGGTCGAGTGAGCCGCGGGTCCGGCCGGTATGGGTTTCCAGCATCCCCGCCAGCGCACCGATCGTGACGATCCCCTCGTGCCCGGTGAGCTCGTCGACGATCGAATAGGACTCGGCGATGCTCGGCGCCGTGTCGAGCAGCACCGTCGTCACCGGAACCGCGCGCGCCAACTGCAGGAAGCGATCGCCGTGGGGACGATCGTCACCGCGGAAACCCCAGATCCCCCGCAGCACCGTCGCCCCGCTGGCGTGTTGAGATTCTCTGAGCCGACGGATCAGCTCGCGGTGAATCGGGTGTCCGTCGTGCAGCGAGCACTCCGAGGTGGAGACGACCATCTTGTGGAACGCGCCGTCCGACGGCGGGGCGGCCAGATGCAGCCCGGTGTTCTTGCACACCACGGTCGGCGCCAGGGTGAACCACGCGTCGGGGACCAGCGCGCGGATCTCCTCGACCGCCGCGTCGGCCTGGGCGCCGCTGCCGACCCCGATGACCGACAAGGGCACCTCGCTGTTGCGGCTGAAGAACTTCGCGCGGTGGCGGCGGCCCGCCACGGTGCCGTCCACCCCGAGGTAGACGTCGGCGGCAGCGAACTCGAGCCTTCGGAGGACCGCGCACACGGCCACGTACGCGGGCTCGCCGGCGATCCGGTGGCGGCGGCCCAGATGCAGCGACATCCGCACCGAGTCATATGCAGTGGCGTGCGGCTGGTATCCACGCTCCAGGGTGATCACGCCTCGGCCGGTGAGGGCGCGCACCTCCTCGACCAGTGCGATGATCGTCTCCTCGGCGTCGATCGCCGAGATCGCCACCGGCGCATCTTCGGACAGGCTCAGCGACCGGTCGCTGAGCACGACATTGGTCGGTCCGAAACTGGCGATTCCCCGCAGCATGATGCTCGTGGCGACACCACGGCGCTCGAAGAGGTCCAGCATCGCGTCGGCCAAGAATTGCTCGCCGATTCGCTCGCGCTCCGCGAAGTAGACGGTCAGCGTGAGAATGCCGCTCACAGACGCATTCACAGCAGACCTCCCAGCGTCTGCCCCAACAGTGCCGCCGGGATGCCGAGTACGACGCTCACCACGATGTTGGCCGCCGCGGGCCAGATCTGGCGCTCCTCGGCGAGGCGGTGAGTCTCCAGCATCCACGTGGAGAAGGTCGTGTACGACCCGACGAACCCGGTGCCTGCCATCAGGGCTAGATGCGTCGGAAGCACCATTCCGGCGAAGAATCCAAGGATCAGTGCTCCGCTGATGTTGACCACCAACGTGCCGTACGGAAACGCCTTCGACGCACGCCTGGACACCGCTTTGTCGACGGTCAGGCGGGCGACGGCGCCGACGCCGCCGAGGACGGCGACGCCGGCCCACACCAGGACGACGGTCATCGCCACGCCCGGACACGACGCACCAGCATGGTTCCCAGGTAGACCGCCAGCAGTCCCAGCCCGATGCTGACCGCGACATAGCCGGCGGCCAGCCCGTAGTGCCCGTGCTCGATCATCTTCAGCGTTTCGACCTGCATCGTCGAGAAGGTGGTCAGGCCTCCGCACAGTCCGGTGCCGAGAAAAGGCCTGCGGTAACTCGACACCGGCAGACGTTCCAGCAGTCGCGTGACGAACACGCCGAGCAGGAACGCGCCGAGGATGTTCACCGTGAAGGTCGGCCAGGGCCACCGGCCCGGGTCGGGTGCGGCCAGTTCCTCGAAACCTGCGCGCGCCAGAGTGCCGAGGGCACCTCCGGCGAATACCGCGGCCAGTTCTCGCCGGTCGAGCGCCATGTGTGAAGTATGCCGACCCAGACGGTGGCGGTCTCGGGGACGGGGGAGAATCGTCGTCATGGCGGCCAACCCCCGTGCCGGTCAGCCGGCACAGTCCGAAGACCTCATCGACATCGCCTCAGTGGTGACGGCGTACTACACCGTGCGCCCCGACCCGGACAACGTGGACCAGCAAGTGGTCTTCGGCACCTCGGGGCACCGCGGATCCAGTCTGGATGCCGCGTTCAACGAAGCCCACATCCTCGCCACCACGCAGGCGATCGCCGAGTATCGCGCGGCTCAGGGCACCACCGGTCCGCTGTTCATCGGGCGAGACACCCACGCACTGTCGGAGCCCGCGTGGGCGTCCGCGCTGGAGGTGCTGGCCGCCAACGATGTTGTGGCCATGGTCGATTCCGCCGATCGATACACTCCGACCCCGGCGGTCAGCCATGCGATCCTCGCATTCAACCGCGGTCGCGAGGGCGACCTTGCCGACGGGATCGTGGTGACCCCGTCGCACAACCCGCCCCGTGACGGTGGCTTCAAATACAACCCGCCCAACGGTGGGCCCGCCGACACCGACGCCACCGGAGCCATCGCCAAGAGGGCCAACGAGATCCTGCGTGACGGCCTCAAGGACGTGAAGCGGATTCCGTTGGCACATGCGCTCAACACCGCTGAGCGGCACGACTACCTGGACGCCTACGTCGCCGATCTGCCGAACGTCGTCGACGTCCACGCGATCCGCGCCGAGGAGATCCGTATCGGCGCCGACCCATTGGGCGGCGCGAGTGTCGATTATTGGGGCGCGATCGCCGAACGTCACAACCTGAATCTCACGGTGGTGAACCCGCTTGTCGATGCGACGTGGCGATTCATGACGCTCGATACCGACGGCAAGATCCGGATGGACTGCAGCTCGCCGAACGCGATGGCGTCACTGATCGCCAACAGGGATGCCTACCAGATCGCCACGGGCAATGACGCCGACTCGGACCGCCACGGCATCGTCACCCCCGACGGCGGGCTGCTCAACCCGAACCACTTCCTCGCGGTGGCGATCGACTACCTGTTTGCACACCGTCCGGAATGGGCGGCTGACACGGCAGTCGGTAAGACCGCGGTGAGCTCGTCGATCATCGACCGAGTGGTCGCCGGCCTGGGCCGCACGCTGGTCGAGGTGCCGGTGGGCTTCAAGTGGTTCGTCGACGGGCTGATCGGCGGAACCATCGGCTTCGGTGGCGAGGAGAGCGCGGGTGCCTCCTTCCTGCGGCGCGACGGCTCGGTGTGGACCACCGACAAAGACGGCATCATCCTGGCCCTGTTGGCGTCGGAAATCCTTGCGGTGACAGGGTCGACACCGTCGCAGCGCTACGCCGAGCTGGCCGAGAAATACGGCGCCCCAACGTATGCACGCATCGACGCCCCGGCCAACCGGGAGCAGAAGGCGCGGCTGGCCAAGCTCTCCCCGGAGCAGGTGACCGCCACCGAACTAGCGGGTGAACCGATCACAGCCAAGTTGACGACCGCGCCCGGCAACGGCGCTTCCCTCGGCGGCCTGAAGGTGACCACGGAGAACGCGTGGTTTGCCGCGCGCCCCTCCGGCACCGAGGACGTCTACAAGATCTATGCCGAATCTTTCCGCGGTACAGATCATCTCGCCGAGGTCCAGGACGCTGCGCGCGAAGTGGTCAACAAGGTCATCGCTTGAGTTCGCGGACGGAAGGCGGCTGTCCTTCTGCGGACGCGACGAGCAATTCAGACGCTGCGACCAAGCAGGGTCTGCCGCGGGAAGTCTGGGTGCTGGTTGCCGCCAATGTCGTCGTCGCGCTGGGCTACGGCGTGGTCGCGCCGGTGCTGCCGCAGTATGCCCGGCACTTCGGCGTCAGCATCAGCGCCGCGACGTTCATCATCACAGCCTTCGCCGTGATGCGATTGGTCGGCGCGCCGCCGGCGGGGTTTCTGGTGCAGAAGCTGGGGGAGCGGCGCGTCTACATCAGCGGCCTCATCATCGTCGCCGTATCGACCGCAGCCTGCGCATTCGCCGAAACCTATTGGCAGCTGCTCCTTTTCCGCACCCTCGGCGGGGTCGGGTCGGCGATGTTCACGGTGTCGTCGCTGGGGCTGATGATCAGGATCTCGCCGACGGACGCGCGCGGCCGCGTCGCCGGGCTGTTCTCGTCGGGATTCATGTTCGGCTCGGTGGGCGGCCCCATTCTCGGCAGTCTGACCGCGGGACTCGGGCTGGCGGCACCGTTCCTGATCTACGGCGCTGCGCTTCTGGTCGCCGCGACGGTCGTGTTCGTCAGTCTGCGCAACTCTGCGGTGATCGCGCAATCTGACGAGGACACCGGACCCCCGGTGCCGTTCCGGACGGTCCTGCGGCACCGGGCGTACAAGGCGGCGCTGTTCTCGAATTTCGCGACGGGCTGGGCGTCGTTCGGACTGCGTATCGCGCTGGTGCCGCTGTTCGTCGTGGAAGTGCTGGGACGCGGGCCGGGCGCGGCGGGCCTGGCATTGACGGCGTTCGCGGTGGGCAACATCTCGGTCGTCATTCCCAGTGGTTATCTGTCGGATCGGTTTGGGCGGCGGAAGCTGTTGATCTTCGGGTTGACGCTGGCGGCGCTGTCGACCGCGCTGGTGGGCTACACCACGTCGCTGCCGGTGTTCCTTGCGGCGGCCTACGTGGCCGGGGCGGCGACGGGCATCTTCGTGTCGCCGCAGCAGGCCGCGGTGGCCGACGTGGTGGGGAACAAGTCACGGGGCGGGCCGGCGGTCGCGACGTTCCAGATGATGGCGGATTTCGGCTCGATCGGGGGATCGTTGCTGGTCGGGCTGATCGCGCAGTACACGTCGTTCGGATGGGCATTCCTGGTCAGCGGCATCATTCTCGGCATCGCCGCAGTGGGCTGGATCTTCGCCCCCGAAACCCGGCCGAGGCCGTCGACGGAGCACACCCCGTCGCGCCCGCTGGGTCCCGAGGCCGGGGGAGAAGTGCCGTGACCAGCGATTTTGAAGGCATCCGCCTCGTGGTGTAGCTTCGATGAGCACAACAAGGGGCTATGGCGCAGTTGGTAGCGCACCACACTGGCAGTGTGGGGGTCAGGGGTTCGAATCCCCTTAGCTCCACCCATCGAATAGGCGGTTCGGGATGTCTTCGGAGTCGACGCGACGATCATCACCGACCCCGTCACCGGGACTCCGCTGGTGTCGCCGCATCCCGCGCCACCAGCGTCGGTGTTTGGTCCACTCGACGGTGGAGCGCTGTGAAACGGCCCCCGGAAGATTTGCCCCCGGGGCCGTTCCATGGGCTTCGGCGGGATTCAGCGCTTGCCTCTGACCTGATTTGCAGCGGCGACCAGATGCTTCAGCGACTCTGCCACCTCGTCAATCTTCCGCGTCTTGAGGCTACGGTCGGGGTTGACCCAAAGACGTTCGGCAGCAACAGAATTCAGTGCCTCTACAATGAGGTCACCATCTCTCAACACCGGGAATCCGCGGCGAGTGGATATCAGAGACGCCAGGACCAACGCTGCGGGCGATCACTTCGCCGAACTCCGAACAGCACAGGTGTTTGTGGATCTGGGTGACGTCCCGCACGCCCGACGTCGACAGCGTGAAGGCGTCAACCGACCATTTCAGGTAGTCCTGCTTCTCCTTGGGCTGGCGTGGACACGAACTTCGACCCGCTGGGGCCGAATATCCTGGCGATTTCTGGGCGTACACGCGCAACAAGATCATGGTCGCGGCGCGTATGGCGGGGATCGACGCGATCGACTCGCCCTACCCCGACTACCAGCACATCGAAGGCTACTAGCGGGATGCGGGCCGTTCAGCGCTGTACGGCTACACCGGCAGGTGGGCGATCCATCGGGATCGGGTGCCGGTCGCCAACGAGGTGTACACGCGCCGTCGGCCGATGAGATCGCGCTGGCCCCCGTCGCGCTGATCGACGGTAGCCGCTGAGGCGAGCGCTAACCTGGATCCGGTGGGTCTAGGTCACAGAGCACTGGCGACGGCGGCTGCAGCAGCACTCGCCGCGTCCGGCTGCAGCACTGGCGTCGAATCGCCGCCCGCTGCCTCATCGACGACAACATCAACGTCGACGTCGGTCCTCCCCGATGCCGCGACATACAGCGCCCAGATGCGCGACGCCGTGACTCCGGATGCGCTGATGGCGCACCTGGCCGAGCTGCAAAAGATCGCGGACGCCAACGGCGGCAACCGCGCCATCGGTACGCCGGGCTACGAGCAGAGCGTCGACTACGTTGCGGACGCTCTGCGCGCGCAGGGTTTCGACGTCGAGACGCCGCAGTTCGATCTTTCGTTCCCGTTCGCCGACGACCCGGCGGTCACCGTCGGAGGATCGCCCGTGAAGGCGGAGCCGCTCGAATATACGGCCGGAACATCGCCGGAAGGCGTGGCCGGGCGCCTTGTACCGGTGGGCGGTCTTGGCTGTACCGACTCGGACTACGAGCAGGCCGACGTCGAGGGCGCCGTGGTCCTGGTCGACCGCGGACGGTGCCCGTTCGGCGAGAAGCAGACAGCCGCCGCGGATCACGGCGCAGTCGCGATCATCGTGGCGAACAATGTTGACGGCGAATCGCCGGGCGCAACTCTGGGCGGCCAGACCGAGGTGACCATCCCCGCCGTGATGGTGACCAAATCCGACGGAGCACGGCTGCGTGCCCGACCCGAGCCGGTCACGATCGAGATGAACGCCGGTGTTCGCACCGTGCAGACGCGCAACGTCATTGCGCAGACGAGGACCGGTTCCACCGAGAACGTGGTCGTGGTCGGCGGGCATCTGGACAGCGTCCCGGCCGGCCCGGGTATCAACGATGACGGGTCGGGTGTAGTGGCGGTGCTCGAGACGGCGCTGCAAATGGGCAGTTCGCCGCCGGTGCGCAACGCGGTCCGATTCGGGTTCTGGGCGGCAGAAGAAGTGGGCCTGCTCGGATCGGCGAACTACGTACAGTCGCTGAGCGTCGACCAGTTGAAGGACATTGCGATGTACCTCAACTTCGACATGCTGGGCTCGCCGAACCCGGCGTACTTCACCATGGACGGCGACCAGTCCGCACCGCCGGTTCCGGAGCGCGAACCGCCGCGGATCCCCGAGGGTTCGGCCGGCATCGAACGCACACTGGTTGAATACCTTGCAGGTGCTGGCAAGACCGCGCAGGACACTGCATTCGCGGGCAGTTCCGACTACGACTCGTTCATCAGGGTGGGTATCCCCGTGGGCGGCATCTCCTCGGGTGCCGACTCCGATATGACGGCGGCGCAGGCCGAGCTGTGGGGCGGACAGGCCGGCCGGCCCTACGATCCCAACTACCATCGCAAGACCGATACCGTGGATCGGATCGACCGGACAGCCCTAGGTATCAACGGTTCCGGTGCGGCCTACGCTGTGGCCCTGTACTCGCAGGATCTCGGTGGGCGCAACGGGGTGCCCGCGCGCCCCGACCGCACCCGCCACCCGGTGCCGAAATCGTGACTCGCCCGACGCGAACTTTCGCCGTTCTCGTGCTGATCTTCGCCGCGCTGACGGCGTGCGCACCGCGTGTCGAGCACGAGCAGGGCGCCGGCGATGGCGGGGGCCGAGCGCTGCACAACGACGCGGATATCGCGTTCGCCCGCAACATGATCCCGCACCACGAGCAGGCCGTGGTGCTGGCTGCGATGGTGCCGACCAACACTGCCAACCCCGATCTGCGCGTCATGGCGGCGCACATCGGCTCCGCCCAGCGCGCTGAGATCGGAGTGTTGCAGGATCTGCTCACC
Source organism: Mycolicibacterium iranicum (assembly GCF_001650495.1). GTDB lineage: Bacteria > Actinomycetota > Actinomycetes > Mycobacteriales > Mycobacteriaceae > Mycobacterium > Mycobacterium iranicum_A. The sequence continues at coordinate 152,981 of NZ_LWCS01000012.1, forward strand.
ACCTGGGGCGAGGGAGCTGACGGGGGAGAGCATACGGGTCACCACCACGGTATGCACGGGATGGCGGGCATGGTGGATGAGGCGACGATGCAACGACTTCCGAGGCTCTACGACAGTGCGTTCGACACGCTGTGGGCGACATCGATGATCAGCCACCATGAGGGGGCGGTCGCGATGGCGCAGGACGAGCTCGCCGACGGTCAGAGCTCGGACGCCAAGCAGGTCGCCGCTCTAATCATTGAGTCTCAGCAGCGCGAGATTTCGCGGCTGAAGCATGTCATCAGCGCGACGGAGTGATCAACCCGAACCCCTGAGCCGCCCGATGTAGGGGCACGCGCGCTGCGGGCAGGCCGGACGCTCACAGACCTCGCAGCCCGCACCGATCGGCACCGCTGCGTCGGCGTCCGCCAAATCGATTCCCGTCGAATAGATCAGGCGATCGGCGTGGGCCAGATCGCACCCCAGGCCGATCGCGAAGCTCTTGGTGGGCCCAGGCAGCGGCTCTGGCCCGGCGGTGTGGTCCGCGCGAAAGGCCTTGGCGGACTGACGTTTGGAGATGTTTCCAGCGCTGTCAGTGCGGACGAAAAGTGAACGGCACCCCGCGTGCATCCGGGCGTTGCTGTGTCGAAAGGCGATGGCAGACCGTCTCGGACCTGACCGCGAAGCGGCGGGCCAACTGATCGATGTCATAGGGCAGATCCTCGGCCGCTGAGAGAAACAGGCGACGGGGCAGCAGCAGCGCGCCGGCGTATGCGGATCCACGTGTACCGGCCTGCAGGTGTAGGACGGCGATTCTGATGTCAGCGACGCTTTCTCAGCCTTGTGAACCGATACCGCCGCAGGCTATGCGGAAAGTCGGCCAACCCGGGCCCGCCGTCTCGCAACCAGTCGGCGATATCCGACGCCGCGTGATCGGTGAAGACGTAGCCGAGCCAGGTCGACCGGCCGCCCCGACGATGTCCGCCCTCCGACGGTGTGACCACGAGGACGTTGGAACGCTCGCACGGTCCAAGGCAGTCGGTGACCCGTAGATCAGCGATGTCCCGCAACAGTTCGCGCAGCGCGCCGAGCTGGGCGTGGTGGTCGGTGTCGGGGTGCTTCTTCGCGGTACCGCAGCAGCACCCTCGGCACACGGTGACGGTGGGGCGGGTCCGGTCCAGAGCCATGGTGTCGATCCTCCACGAGACAATAGCCGCTCATTGACGTACTCGCCCACTGGTTCCTATCGTCACTACTGCGTGGGATCAGCAGGAACCTGGTGAAACTCCGGGACGGTCGCGCCACTGTGACCAGACCACATGCGGTCTGGGAGTCAGACACTGCCCCTCCGCACCCTAACCATGTCGGGGACGCGTCATCCCCGGAGAGGAGAACGACCATGCCCGAATTGCATGCCCAGGGTCGTGACGATCTCGGCGAAAAGGGTGATTGGACCCGGCAAGCCATCGACGTCATGACGGCGTGGGCCGACCACGACGAGGGGCATCACTTCGCCGCCGACCGGGTGGCCGCATATGCATCCGAATCTCCGGAGGCCGCACTGAAACTCACCGTCGGCTTCATCAACCTCAGCGCGATCCTGCTCCTGCAGCTGCGACACCAGACAGGTTCGGATGTGCGGACCTTGCTGCGCGAGGCAGCTCGCATCACGTTGTGATCCGACGTTGTCGCGTATGCCGTGAAGCAGCGGCTCTGGTCCCCACGATTCGCCATGTGGGACAAGCGAGCGTGGGGCCGACCGCTAGGTGGGTGGTTCCTCATGGCGGGAGAGGGTCACCGCAATGGTCTGGAGGATTTCTTGCGGGCTCTTGCCGATGGTGGCTTCCATCCCCATCAGGAGCAGGCCCGAGAGGTTGATCAGGCCTGTTGTCAATCCCGACGGCCCGTCTGGTTCAGACAGGTAGCTGTCGACACGGGCGTGTACGAAGTCGCTGTCGTTCTCGTGGTTGATCCAGGCGGTCATCACGTCCACTGCCCACCGTGTTTTCTCGTCGTCCGCCATAGGGCCGCCTGACAACTTGTAAACGGTTAAGAATCATCGTGTTTGGAATGGTGCGGTCGCGGCGTGGCCTCCGTTGAGATACCGAGAACCACCGTGATGTGCTGCATCGCTGACGCCGCGACCGTCCCGTATTTCTACCTTAACAGATGAACACGTGTGATGGTGGACAGATAACCGAGGTCCCCCATAGGGTGAACTCGGACACCGCACGAGCTTTCGCAACGGTGCGTCGGCACTGCCCGGACGTTGCGATGGCCAGTAGACAACCCGCCGACGGAGAGTGGAGAGGAACCTCATGGCTGAGTACACGCTGCCGGAGCTGGACTACGACTATGGCGCGCTGGAACCGCACATTTCGGGCCAGATCAACGAGATTCATCACAGCAAGCACCACGCGACCTACGTCAAAGGAGTCAACGACGCGGTCGCCAAGCTGGAAGAGGCGCGTGCCAACGGAGACCACGGCGCCATCTTCCTGAACGAGAAGAACCTTGCGTTCCACTTGGGTGGGCATGTCAATCACACCATCTGGTGGAAGAACCTCTCGCCACACGGCGGCGACAAGCCAACCGGCGATCTGGCGGCCGCGATCGACGACCAGTTCGGATCGTTCGACAACTTTCGGGCGCAGTTCACCGCCGCTGCGAACGGACTTCAGGGTTCCGGCTGGGCCGTGCTGGGATACGACACCCTCGGTGACCGACTGCTGACCTTCCAGCTCTACGACCAGCAGGCCAATGTGCCGCTGGGCATCATCCCGCTGCTTCAGGTCGACATGTGGGAGCACGCGTACTACCTGCAGTACAAGAATGTGAAGGCCGACTATGTCAAGGCCTTCTGGAACGTCGTCAACTGGGAGGACGTCCAGAACCGCTTCGGGGCAGCTACCGGCAAGGCGCGGGGACTCATCTTCTGAGGCCACCTCCAATGCATCAGGCTTCAACCGCCGTCCATTTCATCTGTCCGACTTCGCCATATCCATCCAGGTGCGGTGCTACGGGTCCGAGGACGACGCCACGGCGGTGCCCAACGGCCCGCACCGATCGGAGTAATTCGTAGGTGTCGAGCCCGACGCCGCCGCCAACGCTCACACGGGCGGCTCAGGTCGACCTCGCAGGCCGCCAGCTCCTCCACGGCAGCAGCCACCGCCGCAACCGCGGCCCGCAACCCCTCCCCCGACATACTTCGAACATACATTCGACCACCGACAACATCGGTTGAGCGGCGGTGAGCGCCTCGACCTCCGTGTCATGAGTCAGGACCACACGGAGGTCGCCGATGCGGCGGTGAACCGGGACAGAGCGTAAGTGCACCAAGGCCGCTCGGTTCGAGTGCTGGACCCTACTTGCGGGCGCGGCGCGCCAACCGGGCAGGGTCGTGGATGATCGTCGTCTTGCCGGCTTGCTCGATCCAGCCGCGCTGGGAGAACTCCGCGAGCGCCTTGTTGATCGTCTCGCGAGACGAGCCTGCAAGCTGAGCGATCTCCTCCTGCGTGAGCCCGTGCTCCACCCTCAGTGATGTGCCCTGCTGGGTCCCGAACCTGCGAGCGAGATCGAGTAACTGCTTCGCGACGCGGCCGGGCACGTCGGTGAAGATCAGGTCGCACAGCGCATCGTTGGTGCGACGCAGCCTGCGGGCCAGCACCCGAAGAAGTTGCTCGGCGATCTCCGGGCGTTCGGCGATCCAGAATCGCAGGGCATCCCGGTCCATCGAGACGGTCTGCAAGGCAGTCAGCGCAGTAACCGTCGACGTCCTGGGCCCGGGATCGAAGATCGCGAGCTCGCCGAACATGTCGGCAGGACCCATAAGCGTCAGGAGGTTCTCGCGCCCGTCAGGTGCGGTACAACCAACCTTCACGGTGCCCGACGTGATGATGTATAGGCGGTCACCCAGCTCGCCCTCGGTGAACACCTTGTGTCCGCGGCGGAAGGAAACCTCCTGCAGCTGACTGCACAGCGCTTCCGCCGCCGCGGGGTCGACGCCCTGAAAAATAGCGGCGCGTGCCAATACGTCGTTCACTCTGCCCTTTCCGGCTCTCACGCTTGACCCAGAGCCGAGGCTGGCCAGGCGGTTACACGATCAAGAGCAACCGTAAAGTATCAGCTACTCATCGGCGGCGCGAGCCTGCTGGATGTCGCTTGGGCGCACCCTGGCCTGGAACCTTTTCAGCCCCCAGCCGTCCGCCACGGCGAAAGCCACACGCTTGGGCCGGCCGAACAACGTTGTCGTCACCACTGTGCCTTCCGCGCCTTCCGGTACCAACGGTACGTCGAAGTCCTCGATTGGACGTCGCGCAATTACTCTGTCTCCCTTGCGATAACGTGTCACTTTCCCCCCTGGTCTGGTGTGCCGGGCACGGGATCATCGCGTCCATGGCGCCCGGAAGATCCATCGTGGGTCCTACTCCTCTTGAAGTGCAACCGAATAAGCGCAGTGAACATAAATCGAGTGACAAGAGTGGTTGACTCTCAGCGATTTTCGCTGATCGCGAGGCCTTCGCAGAGGAACAGAAACGCCAGGGCGAACGGGTTACCTGAGGTCGCCCGCCGCAAGGCGGGCCAGTCGAGCTGCTCACGCACAGCGCGGACGAGGGGCAGTAGTTTGGCGAAATCGCAGTGGTGCTCGTGCAGCGCGCGAAGCTTCTGAGTGAGGATCTCCGTGGGGGACAGAACCGGCATCGACAGTGCCAGCACATCCTCGATTGGTGCCCGCTCGATCAGCGACGCGTCGACTGGCACGCGGTTGATGCGATGGAGCACGTCCACCAGGACGGGGCCGTCGACCGACACTGCCGCCTTGAACAGCCACTCCTCGGGAGGCCGACGGATGTCGAACCCCGCCTTGGACAACGCCGCTGCCGCAGCCTCGACATCGTCCTCGGCGACCACGAAATCGACGTCGTGGTGAGGTTCCGGGGCCCCGTGCACCCACAGCGCATAGCTTCCGGCCAGCGCGAACGGTGGGCCATCGGCCTTGAGAGCCGATGCCGCCCGCTTCAGCGCCTCGCGCAGATCTTCGTGGGACAACTTGCACCGCCGTTGGTTTCTGTCTCAGGGTGGGTAGTGGGGTACCCATGAAGCTGGTGACCTTCAACATCCTGCACGGCCGCACGCCCGGCGACGGGGTTGATCTGGACCGCTTCGTCGATTGCGTGACCCGACTGGATGCCGACATCTTGGCGCTTCAGGAGGTCGACTCGATTCAGGCGAGGTCCGGGCTGGCTGACCTGACGGCACTGGCCGCCGATGCGATGGGGGCCCGCAGTCACCGGTTCGTCGCCGCGATCGCGGGCACTCCGGGCGCCACGTGGATGGCCGCGACGGGGCAGGAGCAGCCAGGGACGGCTGGCTACGGGGTCGCTTTGTTGTCTCGCTATCCGGCATTGAACTGGCAGGTGTCGCGCCTGCCCCGGATCCCTTTCCGCACTCCGCTGTATCTGCGTGAGCCCGGGAAGGTCATTGTCGTGAACGAGGAACCCAGGGCCGCGGTGATCGGGCAGTTCGACACCCCGCTGGGCGAGATCACGGTGGTGAACACGCACCTGTCCTTCGTGCCGGCGTGGAACCGCTTTCAACTGCACCGGTTGATGCGAGACGTCCGCCGTCTCCCCGCGCCGCGCATCGTCACCGGAGACCTCAACATGCCGGCCGGGCCTGCGCGGCGGTGGTCGAAGCTGCGGCAGCTCGCCTCAGCGCCGACATTCCCTGCCGATAGACCCAGCCGCCAGCTCGACCACGTGCTCACCGACGATCCCACGCTGACGGCATATGCGTGCGAGACGCCCGCGTTGCCCATCTCTGATCACCGGCCGCTGGCAGTGACGTTGCAGCGCTCGGAATCTAGGTGAGAAAGCGAGAAACGTAGGGCGCAAAGCGTTCTTGTAACTCGTCGGTGTCGAGCCCGAACATCTCCGCTGATGTATGAACCCTGCCGTGCCTGCCGCGGCGGTGGCTCTGCAGGTACCGATCAATCGTGGATCGTGCTGCGTCGTCGAAGGGTTCGCCGGTGGTCTGGTAGACGGACTCGGCGACGGCGAGTTCGTCGGCCATGAAATCGTCGAAGCGCACATCGATCGACCGGGTGGCCGGAACGGTGGCTCGGTCGCGGACGACGGCGCGCAGAAGTTTCTCGAGGCGATTGACCCATGCCGCCGCCACGGTGGGGACGTCGACCCTGTCGCGATGCATCCGCTCGGAGTAGGTGACCATCGCGATCATCGACAGTGCCACGGGTATCGGGTCCCTATGCGTGAACACCACGGTGGCAGTGGGCATGACCTCGTTGAGAACCGTCAGCTGGCCGAGGTGTTGCGGGGATTTCAATACCCATCGCCCGCCCCCGCGCAGGAATTGCAGCGCTTTGAGCTGGGTGACCAGATAGCGGTAGGTGGACGTCTGGTCCCGGCTCCAGTAGTAGTCGGTCCAACGCGGAACATGCGCAAGTGTCTCCATCAACATCGTCGAGAAATCGTTGGCCAGCAGCTGAATCTCCTCGTGCACATGGTCGGTGGTCATCTCGTGCATCACCGCGAAGTAGGGCATCAGCAGGTCCATGGTTTGGACCGCGACGTCCATGCGGCCGATTCTCGGGTCCGGTTCGATACCGATCTCGGTGGGTAGGGGAAACGGTTCGACGCTCTCCCAGTACGGCAGACTGCGAAAGGTCGGCGCTGCGGCGAGCATGTTGTGCAGGTGTGTGGTGCCCGAGCGGGGGAGGCCGGCGATCACGACCGGCGGGGCGAGCTCGATGTCATCGATCTCAGGATGGCGCGTCAACAGGTCGGTGAGAAGCAGACGGTTCTTCAGCCACTGCACGAGCTGAACGTGGAAATTCACGATTCCCGGGTCGTGCATGTCGATCTCCCGAAGCTCGGATACGTAACGGTCGAGCCGTTCGCGGTAGTCGTCGGCGCCGAAGTCGCTGAGCCCGGTCGCCTCGCGGGCTCGTGCATGAAGCACGTCTGAGTCCAGAGGGCAGTCCTCGGCGAGGGAGGCCATCATGCCCCGAAGTTGTTGCGCCTCAGCGCTATAACGAGGCTCAGATAGGTCGTCGAGGTAAATTACCTCATCTGTGGTGTCCATCACGACGATTTATGTTACTCTCAGTATCGTAATGGCGACAGAGATTGGGCGTCCACGAAACCGGGCGATCGACGATGCGGTTCTGCGCGCGACGGTGGTACTGCTCGGTGAGTCCTCCTATGCCGAGCTGTCGTTGGACGTGATCGCCGCTAGGGCGGGCACCAGTAAGCCGGCGATTTATCGGCGGTGGCGCGGCAAGGCACATCTGGTGCACGAAGCCGTCTTCCCGATCGACGCGACGACGACGCTCCCGGATACCGGATCGCTGGATTCGGATGTGCGCGAGATGATCAAGCGCACGCTGGCCGTGCTCAGCACGCCAGCGGCGCGTGCCGCACTCCCCGGGCTCGTCGGGGAGATGGCGTCGGATCCGACGTTGCACAGCGCGCTACTGGAACGCTTCGGCGACATCCTTGTGCTCGGGCTCAACGACTATCTGCAGGTCGCGATCCGGCGCGGCGACGTGCGCGACGGCGTGACTGCCTCCGAACTCGCCGAAGCCCTTGCGGGAATGACGTTGCTGGCGCTGATCACTCGCGGCGGGGACGTGGACGACGACTGGATCGACCGAACCGCGAAGCTCATCACGAAAGGAATCAGCGCATGACCACCCACGAGGCCACCGACGCGTGGCGAGAACTGCTCGACACCTTGCGCGGGCTCGACGAATCCTTCATGACGGGTCCCAAGGCGGTCGCCGATGACCGCCACATCGCTGACGGGTACCGGATGATAGCGACCACGCTCGGCGTCGCACTCGACGTTTACCTGTTCGCCGATCCCAGTCGTCCGCGCTGGCTTGAGGTCAATTCGCCATTCCGTCCCGATCGGCGCTGGGGTGGTGACAACACCGATGCCATCTACTACATGTGCCCGGTCGACCCGGACCGCCGATACCGCATCACGGGCAATCGGGGTGACAGCGTCTATTTTTCGGTGACGGCCTACAACGAACCGTCACCAGGCGCCTGGTCGGACAGGGTTGTTGCGATCCTGCGCGACGACGACCTCGACGTCGACGAAGACGGCAACTTCGCCTTCGACTTCGGTCCCGAACCTGACGCCGCCGTGCTGATGACGCGCGACTACCAGGCCGACCCCCTTGTTGGTCGCCCCGTCACATGGACCATCCAGGCGCTCGATACGCCGGACCCGTTCCGGCACGGCGAGGTCGAAACCGCGGCGGCGCTGCGCGCCACCGCCGCGTGGCTGCGAACGATGTTCGCGATCCTGCCGCTCTCTGTAGGAGTGAAGAACACCGACACCCACAATCTGGGGCACGAAACGGCGATGTCCGCCAACGACTTCGCCGAGCCGTACCAGGTGCCCGACGCCAACTTCGGCTGGTCGGCGCGGGACGCGTGTTATGCCTATGGCAGCTTCGATCTCGCCGAGGATGAGGCCCTGGTGATCACCCACCGTCCCCCGGCATGCCGGTTCTGGAATCTCGTCGTCTGGAATCAGTTCATGGCGGTGCCCGGGGTGCCCGACGCGCGCAGCTCAGTCAACGGCTTCACAGCTGAGCCGAACAGCGACGGCTCGGTGACGGTGGTGGTGTCGCGGGGAACGACCAGTCACCCGAATTCGCTGACGACACTGGACTATCCTCGCGGAAATCTGGCGTTCCGCTGGTTTCTGGCCGATGAGGTTCCCGTCCGGCCCGAGGTGGCACTCGTCAAGATCGCCGAGGCGCCGACGTCGGTGGTCTGACGCTCACTGTGCGGTGGCGATGCTGCAAAGGACGGATACTTCGCGCAGCGCAAGCCCCGTATCGCTGCACGTCGCTTTCCGCAAAGGACTTTGGTCCCGTCATCCGGTGACTGCTGCCCACTGATTCCACGCACGGCCGGGCGCTAGCGTCGAAGTGTCAGGCGGCAGACACCGTAGTCACCGCCAGGACCGCCCAGGAGGCACCCGAGATGACCACCCGACCGGCCCCCTTCGGAATCGTCGTCGGTGTCGACGGCTCGGCGGCGTCACGCGTCGCGGTCGACTGGGCCGCGCGCGACGCTGCGATGCGCCGTATCCCGCTGACCTTGGCGCACGTGCTGCCCAGTGCTCTGATGCAGGCCTGGATTCAGGCCCCGCTTCCGACGGCATTCTTCGAATACGAAAAGGAAGAGGCAGCAAGGGTTGTCGCCGATGCGAGAAAAGTGGCCGAGGCGGCCGCCGAGGACGTCCCGTTGACCATCACCGAGAAAGTGCTTTCCGGACAGCCGGTGCCGACCTTGGCCGATCTGTCCAGAAACGCGGATCTGATCGTCGTCGGGAGCCGAGGACTGGGGAAGTGGGAGCGCCGCCTCCTCGGCTCGGTCAGTTTCGGTCTCGCACAGCATGCACACTGTCCTGTCGCGGTGATTCATGACGAAGATCCGCTGATTCCACACCCCTCGGAGGCGCCCGTCGTCGTGGGCGTGGACGGCTCGCCCGCGTCCGAGCTCGCCACCAAGATCGCCTTCGACGAGGCATCGCGGCGCGGCGTGGATCTGATCGCTGTTCACACCTGGAGCGACGCCGGATACGAACTGCCCGATACCGGCTGGACCGAGATCCAGCCAGAAGAGGACATGCTTCTCGCTGAGCGGCTGGCGGGGTGGCAGGAACGTTATCCGGACGTGACGATCGAGCGGGTAGTCTGCCGCGACCAGCCGGCGCGGCGCCTGCTGGCCGAAGCGGCCAAGGCCCAGCTTTTGGTCGTCGGCAGTCACGGCCGCGGCGGTTTCGCAGGCATGCTGCTGGGTTCGGTCGGCTCGCAGGTGGTCCAGTCGGCGCGGGTGCCGGTGATCGTCGCCAGGAGGCCGTGACGCGAAGCTCGGACGTCAGCGCGTGGTCAGCCGCCCGTAGCGAGCGACGTGGTGATCGGTCGAGCCGAACTCGTACTGCAGCGCGGTCAACCTTTTGAAGTAATGGCCGATGGCGAGCTCTTCTGTCATGCCCATTCCGCCGTGCAGCTGCACCGCCTGCTGGCCGACGTACTGCGCGGCCCGCCCCACAGTTGCTTTGGCTGCCGACACCGCCCGCGCCCGGGTGGTGTCGTCCTCGTCAAGCTTGAGAATTGCGAGCAGTACGGCAGCTGCTGATTGTTCGACGTCCATGTACATGTCGACCATGCGGTGCTGCAGGACTTGGAAGCTTCCTATCGGCTGACCGAACTGCTGGCGTTGTTTGCAGTACTCCACCGTGTCGGCGAGCACCTTCCGCATACATCCGACTGCCTCGGCGCTGACCGCCGCGGCGCCCTCGTCGCGTGCGTGAGCGAGCGAGGACCACGCGGCACCCTGGGCGCCGAGCAGCGCCGTGCCCGGCAGCCGGAGGCCGTCGAGCGTGATGTCTGATGCTCGACGGTCGTCGACGGTGCGGTAGTGATGCATCTCGATGTTCGTTGTCGCCGAATCGATCTCGACAAAGAACAATGAGATGCCCTGGGTGTCGGCACGCTCGCCGGCGGTCCGTGCGGTGATCAGCACATGTGTGGCGAGCGGTGTGCTGGTCGAGACGATCTTCTCGCCGGTCAGAACCCAATCGTCGCCATCGCGGATAGCCCTGGTGGTGACGTCGCACCAGAATTCTCCCGAGGTGGGTTCGGTGGCGGCCAGCGACACGATCGCGGTCCCCGAGACGATCTGCTCCAGTAAGGCCTCGGCTGCGACGCCGCCGGCGCGGCGAAGCAGTCCGGCCGCCACGATGGCGGTGTCGACGTAGGGTTCGATCACCAGCGCGTGTCCGAGCGCCTCGGCGATCAGCATCATCTCGACCGCGCCGCCACCGATGCCGCCGGACTCCTCGGGTACGGCCGCGCCGAGGATGCCGAGTTCCTCGGCGAAGGCGCGCCAGATGTCTGGCTGCCAGCCGGCCCCCGTTTTCGCTGCGGCACGGCTTTTTTCGAGGCTGTATCGGGTTGACAGAAATCGCGTGAGGCTGTCGCGGAGCAGAGTCTGCTCGTCGGTGAGTGAGAAGTCCATTTACAGTCCCAGGGCGGCTTTGGCGAGAATATTGCGCTGAATTTCGTTGCTGCCGGCATAGATCGAGCCGGCCCGGTCGTTGAAGTACCGCAGCGGAGCAACTGCTTGCCACGGCTCGCCGCTCACGTACTCATCTGCGGGTGGCTCGTATTCGGCGATGGGTCCGCCGGGCAACGTGGCATGCGGCTGATATACACGTCCGCGCGGTCCCGCCGCCTCCATCGCGAGTTCGGTGATGGCCTGGCTCAACTCGGTACCGAGAACCTTCAGCATCGAGGCCTTGGCGCCCGGGTTGCCGCCGTCGGCGACAACTGCAAGCACCTGATACTCAAGGATCTCCAGAACCTCGGTGCGAATGCGCACGCCGGCGAGCTTCTGCGCGAAAGCCGGTTCGTCGAGCAGTTTTCCACCGCCGGGGGCGGGTTGGTCGGCAGCCTCTGTCGCGATGTTCTCAGCCATCACCTGCAGGGCCGGTGCCACGGCGCCGCCGCCGCGTTCGAATTCCAGGAGGTATTTGGCCACCGTCCAGCCGCCGTCGATCTGGCCGATGACGTTGGCCTTAGACACCCTCACCTCGTCGAAGAAGACCTGGTTCTGGACCTCCTCACCGGAGGTCATGACCAGCGGCCGGATCTCGATGCCCGGTGTGGACATGTCGATGAGGATGAAGGTGATGCCCCTTTGCTTCTTGTCCGAGCGGGTGGTACGCACCAGCGCGAACATCCAGTTGGCCTCTCGGGCATGTGTGGTCCAGATCTTGCTGCCCGTGCAGACCAGATCCTCACCGTCGTCGCGGGCGGCCATGCTGAGCGCAGCCAGGTCCGAACCGGCCTCCGGTTCGGAGTAGCCCTGACAGAAGAAGACTTCGCCGGTCAGGATCCGCGGCAAGAAGTAGTTCTTTTGCTCATCGGTGCCGAACTTGATGATCGCGTGGGCGACCATCCTGATTCCCATCGGAGACAGGGAGGGCGCGCCGGCCATCGTCGACTCGCGGCTGAAGATGTAGTGCTGGGTCAAGGTCCAGTCGCAGCCACCGTGGGCGACCGGCCACGCCGGCGCCGCCCAGCCCTTCTCATGCAGGATTCGCTGCCACTCCATGCTTGCATCGTGGTCGGCGTAGACGCTGGTCATCAAGCGTCCGGCGCGGCGCAGCTCCGGTGTCAGTTTCTCGTCGAGGAACGCCCGCACTTCATCGCGGAACGCAAGGTCGGTCGCCGACCATCCCAAATTCATCGACGTCTCCCATCTGCTAAACGCTCCCGACAGAGTAAACCTAGTTAGTTAGGTAGCAGGCACGGTGGGTGCGATTACTGAGATATGGCAGACGACTGTGAGGCGTATCACCTCGTCCGGGTCGGCCGCCCGGGCTCACGACCGGAGTGCTTCGGCCCCTTCGGTGGTAGTTTGCGTCAGTTGCCACAGCCTGCGATGGCAAATCCCCTCGAAACCCATCGCGGCTGTGGCGACGCGCCTCGGCACCGACGTTTTGGTGACATATCCGCCATGGCATAGCCTTTAGCGGCCGAGCAGCTCCGGTTTCGGCTAATCCAAACCGCATAGCGAGGCGAATCACCGTGTCCTGCGATCCCGACTGGGACGACGAAGTCGACGTCGTCTGCACCGACAGCGGTGTGGCCGGTCTGGCGACGGCGATCTCCGCGGTAGACGAAGACGGTGAGGTGTTCGTTGCCGAATCTCAGTCAGGCCGCCCGTCGCCGTCAGTGGGCCAGCCGCGCGGCTGGTTCGAGCTGTGCGGCGACGTCGCCACCGACGAGTACCTCGGTGAGCTCACGGCCGACATCGATCTCGCATCGCTGACGTTCCATGGCGCCGACATGCCTGTCCGCCTCGCTGGTGAACCGCTACCACCCCGGCGACGACCGATCCCGACCTTCGAGGGCTGGCGGCTACGGGAGTGGGCGGCGCGGTGCATTCCGTCCCCGACGGGTTACCTCTACACCCAGGTGACCGACTGGACGTCGACGACGACGGATTTCGGGAACGAGGAGCTGCTCACGATCGCCGAGATCGGCGAGACGACCGTCGACCCGGAACGCCCTTGCGGATCGGTGCGTGACTGGCTTGTCTCCGAAGCGCTTGCACGCGATGTCAACCCGCACCCGGTGGCAAGTTTCGACGGTCTGGTGTTCGAGGACGGGAAGGTCTGCGGCGCAAAGTTCTCCACCGCGTACGGGTCCCGGATGATTCGCGCACGCCACGGAGTTTTGATCTGCCGGAACAGAACTGATGCCGAGCACGTCATCGACAGCCTGCTGCCCGGCGATGCGCCGCTTCGCGTTGCACTTGTCGGCAAAGAGGCGAGCCGTTTCGGGCGAGTGGAACTGCTGACCTCTGATCCCGAGGTCGCCGCGATGGCGCGACCGTCTCAGGAGCAACCAGGCAGCGTCACGTTTTCGAGAAGCTGACAGGGATCCGACCTTTTGCGAACAGAGATTCCATCGCAGCGCCGGCGATCGGGCGCGACAGGAGGAAACCTTGGGCCCGGTGGCAGCCGTGCCTGAGCAGGGTAAGCGCTGCGGCGTCGGTTTCCACCCCCTCGGCGACGAGCTCGAGACCAAACGCCTCGGCGAGGGCGATGATCGCCCGAACGATCGCGAGATCACCGGGGTCGGAACCGAGTTCGCGGACGAATCCCTTGTCGATCTTGAGGGTGTCGACCGGTAGTGACTTGAGGTGCGACAGTGCGCTGTACCCGGTGCCGAAGTCGTCGATGGCGATCCGGACACCCGCCTGTTTGAGACCGTTGAGAGTGATGCGTGTCGCTTCGATGTCTTCCACCACAACGCTCTCGGTGATCTCGAGGCAAACCGATCCGTGGTCGAGTTCGAACTCATCGATGATGCTTGCGACGGCCTCCACGAAGCCGTCGGTGACCAGTTGCACCGGCGAGACATTGATGCGCATTATCGCGTCCTTGGCGATGCCGCGTGACCGCCAACTCGCGAAATCGGCACACGCTGAACGCATCACCCAGCGGCCCAGTTCGCCGGCCAGGTTGATCGACTCGGCGACGCTGATGAACGAATCGGGGGAGAGCAGTCCGCGGGTGGGATGCTGCCACCGAACCAGGGCCTCCGCGGCAAGGATGTCACCGGTCCGCATGTCGACTTCGGGAAGATAGTGCAGCAGCAGCGCACCGTTCTCGATCACGCTCTGCAGATGCAGCTCGATGTCGTTCCTGAACTCGTTCTGCATCGACATGTCGTCGGTGAATACCGAGACCTTGTTTCCGCCCGAGCTTTTCGCCGCGAGCACCGCTTGGTCGGCGCGCCTGAGCAGGTCGGAGGTGGTGTCTTGTCCAGGAATACCCAGCGCCACACCAATACTCACCGTGCGCGTCAGCATCTCCCCGTCGATGGACACGCGCTCGCGCAGCGCCGACTGGAGTCGCTCGGCGAGCTCCGTGGCCCCGGCGCCATCCATGGGTTCGGTGGGGACCACGACGAACTCGTCTCCGCCCAGCCGTGCGATCAGGGTCGGGCACTCCGCGCCCCGCCGGAGACGTTCGGCCAGCACACGGATGAACCAATCGCCTGCGATATGGCCGAGATAGTCGTTGATGGCCTTGAGCCGGTCCAGGTCGAAGAACAGTGCCGAGACGGGCCCTGGCTGTCCATCGGCGAGTCTCTCGTCAAGGTGTGCCAACAGGGCGCGGCGGTTGTACAGCCCCGTCAGATCGTCGTGTTCGGCCAGGTATCGGAGCTTCTCCTCGGCTTGCACCCGGGCCTGGGCCTGGGCGAAGAGCGAGGCGATCGCTTTGAGCGCGTTTAGTTCGGCTTCCGTCCAGTTGCGATCGCCGAACTTGACGAAACCGAGCACGCCAGTGGTGTCGTCTTCCGACAGCAGCGGCACACACGCCATCGACGTGGCAGGCACGTGCCTGCCTTCGTTGATCGTCTGCTGATACTCGTCGGTGGACGGCTCGGGCCGGAACACGACCGGTTCCTTCTGATGCTCAGCGAGAGCGAAAACCGGGTCGGCGTCGGCGAAGTAGACGACGCCCAGCGGAT
Source organism: Mycolicibacterium iranicum (assembly GCF_001650495.1). GTDB lineage: Bacteria > Actinomycetota > Actinomycetes > Mycobacteriales > Mycobacteriaceae > Mycobacterium > Mycobacterium iranicum_A. The sequence goes on from NZ_LWCS01000012.1 coordinate 168,057, forward strand.
CGGGGTCGGGGATTCCCGGCCTCAGGGGCCATTCGGCCACGAGCACCGACGCCCGGATCTCGTGATCGTTGCGCCGCAGGAAGCTCACGTCGACGTTGAACTGCTTGACGAGGTCCGCCAGTACCTGCTGGCTGACCTCGACCCATGTTTGTGCCCCGACCCCCATCAGGCGCGTCGCCACCGAAGTGACCACGAGATCCAGGTTTTCGGACACTGACCTCCGTCCTGGTTCAGGTCGGTGTGGATCGACCGGGTAGTTGTCGACGCCGGCTCGGCACCGACGGACGGGGTGCGCGGCAGAGCCTGAGGATCAGGATCGGCGACTCATCCGATTCGATGCCAAACAACGTTTCGAGAGAGTATTGCAGGTCCGCGAGCTGCCGTGAGTACGCCGGTGACAGCGCGTCAAGTTCCCGTGGCTCTCGGGCGTACAGGAATGCAGGTGAGATAGGTTGAACGGCTAAATTTTCTTCCTGAGCGGCGATCCACACCGCCTCGAGTGCCGATCCGCCGTGGGCATAGTCGGCAAGCGTGTTGCCGCGTACCGAGAGTAGGGCGACGCCCGCGGCGGTCGACAGAGCCGAGCGTGTCGCTTCGCCCAACGCCGAGCCCGCATTCCAGTCGGCGAGCATGCCCATCACCGCACCGCTGCGCAGGATGTCGAGGAATGCCAGGTCGGCGTCGGCAAGCTCCAGGCTCCTGATGTCGATCCCGGTGTCGGGACTGGGATCCCCGGGCCAGCGCAGTTCGCTGATCATCTGCGAGTGCAGCAGCGGGGTCAGGTACCTGATGCGATCCGCTTCGGCCAGCACCGATGCCACGCGGTCGATATCCGGGGCCGCGGTGATCAGCCGCAGGCGTGCACCCTCCGTCTCAGCGATGCGCGTCAGGGAGGCAATCACCTGTGGTGAAATGTCCACCCGGACGCCACGGTGGCGGTTGGTCTCCCTCCGCAGCATCGCGTCGAACTGCTTCGCGAGGTCGCTGTGCCCGTCGGAGCGGATGCGTACGACGGCGCTGAACGGAGACGAGTTGTTCCCCCCGCGGTATTCGACGTCGGCCGTCAAACCGTGGGCGGCAGCGGCGACGCGGGCATTGAACGTGGCAGCGCCGACGGCTACGGCACTGCCGCGAAAGCCGACGTCCATGGCCGACGTGAGATCGGGGTCGATCCGAATCGTCAACGTGCCGTCGCCGACGTCCAGGGTCCACGGCTGGGTGTTCCCGCCGGAGGGGGCACGTGCCGCCGCGGCGGCAATAACCGCGATCGCGTCACCGGTCGGGGG
>NZ_LWCS01000013.1 GCF_001650495.1 Mycolicibacterium iranicum
CGGCGGAACCACTCCACCACCACCGCCCAGCTCTCCGCCGTACGCGGGCGGCTACCAGACACCTCCTCCTCCACCGGGTCCGCCGCCCGGGTGGAGCTCCCCGGCGCCGTCGGGCGGAGGGTCCGGTGGGTCGAAGGGACCGATGATCGCGCTACTCGCGGGCGGCGCGGTGATCGTCCTCGTCCTCGCCGCACTCGGAATCTGGCTGATCACCAGGGACAGCGACTCGTCCTCGGTCGCATCCTCCACCACTTCCTCGGCAGCACAGACCACCTCGTCGCGGGAACCCACTCGACGTACCCGCACCTCGACGACGACGCCTCCCCAGACGGAGCCCTACGACCAGCAGCTGATGGGGCTGCTCGCCCCTGGCCACGACAGCTCGAACTGCCAGCCCGTCACCCCTCCTGCGGCCTCGGCCCTGGCTACCGTCGACTGCGAACAGAACACCAATCCGAACGGGCCCGCCTTCACGCGGTACTCCCTGTTCGCGGACAAGGCCGCACTCGACGCCGCGTTCCAGGAAGCGATCGGGGTGAACTCCGAACTGCTGGAATGCCCGGGCAGCGGCACCGGGTCGCCGACCACGTGGCACTACACCGAGACTCCCGACCAGGTCGCCGGCCAGATCGCCTGCGGCACGTACAACGACAACCCCGACGTCGTGTGGACCAAGGACGAGAGCCTGCTGCTGGCCGATGCGCAGGGACCCAGCCTGGAGGATCTGCACAACTGGTGGTTGGAGTTCGGATAGTCCGCGCTACCGTCTGGGCAACGCAACGTAGCGAAGGAGTCTTCATGAAGCGCGTGTTTGTCATCGGCGTGGGCATGACGAAGTTCGAGAAGCCCGGGCGCAGAGAAGGCTGGGACTACCCGGACATGGCGCGGGAGTCGGGCACCAACGCCCTCGCCGACGCCGGCATCGAGTACTCGGAGATCGAGCAGGGCTATGTCGGCTACTGCTCAGGCGATTCGACGTCGGGTCAGCGCGCCCTGTACGAGCTGGGTATGACGGGCATCCCGATCGTGAACGTGAACAACAACTGCTCCACCGGCTCGACGGCACTGTATCTCGGTGCGCAGGCGATCCGCGGCGGCCTGGCCGACTGCGTGCTGGCGCTGGGGTTCGAGAAGATGCAGCCCGGTTCGCTGGGCGGGGGAGCCCAGGATCGCGAATCCCCGCTGGGACGCCACATCAAGGCGCTGGCCGAGATCGACGAGTTCGCATTTCCCGTGGCCCCGTGGATGTTCGGGGCCGCGGGCCGCGAGCACATGAAGAAGTACGGCACCACCGCCGAGCATTTCGCTAAAATCGGCTTCAAAAATCACAAGCATTCGGTGAACAACCCGTACGCGCAGTTTCAGGACGAGTACACGCTCGACGACATCCTGGCCGCGAAGATGATCTCCGACCCGCTGACCAAATTGCAGTGTTCCCCCACCTCGGACGGGTCGGCGGCGGTCGTGCTGGCCAGCGAGGATTACGTGGCCAAGCGGGGGCTGGCGGGCCAAGCGGTCGAGATCGTCGGGCAGTCCATGACTACCGACTTCGCGTCGACATTCGACGGCAGTGCCGCCAACATCATCGGTTACGACATGAATGTCAAAGCCGCGCAACAGGTTTACGATCAGTCGGGGCTGGGCCCGCAGGACTTTCAGGTGATCGAACTGCATGACTGCTTCTCGGCCAACGAACTGCTCCTGTACGAGGCCCTCGGGCTGTGCGGCGAGGGCGAGGCGCCGTCTCTGATCGACGCGAACGACACCACCTACGGAGGTCGATGGGTCGTCAACCCCTCGGGCGGACTGATCTCGAAGGGCCATCCGCTGGGTGCGACGGGCCTTGCCCAGTGCAGCGAGCTGACGTGGCAGTTGCGCGGCACCGCCGACAAGCGCCAGGTCGACGGCGTCACCGCCGCGTTGCAGCACAACATCGGGCTGGGCGGGGCCGCGGTCGTCACCGCCTACCAGCGCGCGCAGCGGTAACACCGCCGGGAGCCTCGCGCGCCGTCGACCCGACGTGAACCCTTCGCACTGCCGAAACGTGTCACCTGATGTGGGCGATGTATCGGGTGGGTCGGGCTATCGGCAGGAGGTTCGACTTTGCGTTGGGCGTGGAGGACATTTTCAATCGCGGCGCTCGGTGTGATGCTGGGCCCGGCGGGCCAGGCGGCCGCCGAGGACCAGAACCCGTGGGTGGTCATCGAGCAGCTTGAGTTGGCCGGCTACACCGTGAATCTCGATCGGATCGGCAGCGCTCCGATCGAGGACTGTGTGGTCACCGAAGTGCGCAACCCGCAGCAGGTGACCCAACCGGTGACCGTCATCGACAAGGACAAGTACGGCGTCGACATCGACACCGTCGAGGTCATCGTCCGACAGTCGATTTCGGTGACGTTGGACTGCACGGGCTGAGTTATTTCGGCGAGCGCACGAAAAGACCCGGTCGGCAAGGGGGCCGACCGGGCCTTTCCTACTCGTGCCCTACACCGCCGCAGGGGTCCTCGCCTGCGCCGGCTCGTCGGCACGTGAGCCGTGATCCGAATCGAGCATGGTCAGCTCGTCGAACGGATCATCGCCCGCCAGAACGGAATTCACCTTGCCCTTGTCGATGGTGTGCGTCCACGATCCAACCAGCAGGGTGGCTACCGCGTTGCCGGAGAAGTTGGTCAGCGCCCGCGCCTCGGACATGAACCGGTCGATCCCGACGATCAGCCCGACGCCGTCGAGCAGATCGGGGCGGTGGGCCTGCAGGCCGCCGGCCAGGGTGGCCAGGCCGGCGCCGGTGACACCGGCGGCGCCCTTGGAGGCGACGATCATGAACACCAGAAGGCCGATCTGCTCGGGGATCGACAGCGGGTCGCCGAGCGCACCTGCAATGAACAGCGAAGCCATCGTCAGGTAGATCGCGGTGCCGTCGAGGTTGAACGAATAGCCGGTCGGCACGACCACGCCGACGGTCGAGCGGTCGACACCGAGGTGCTCCATCTTGGCGATCAGGCGGGGCAGTGCGGATTCCGACGACGACGTCGACACGATCAGCAGGTATTCGCGGGCCAGGTAGCGGACGAGCTTGAAGATCGAGACGCCCGACACCAGCCGCAGCAGCGCGCCGAGCACACCGAAGACGAAGATCGCGCAGGTCAGGTAGAAGCCGAGCATCAGCGCCATGAGCTGGCCGACGGCCGCCCAGCCGGTTTGTCCGACGACGTTGGCGATGGCACCGAACGCGCCGATCGGCGCCAGCCACAGGATCATCACCAGCACCTTGAAGACGAGCTTCTGGAGGTGCTCGATACCGCGCAGGATGGGCGCGCCGGCCGAGCCGAGCCCCTGCAACGCGAAACCGACGAGCAGCGCGACGAACAGTGCCTGCAGCACGCTGCCCTCGGTCAGCGCCGAGAACATGGAGGTCGGGATGATGCCCTGGATGAAGTCCAACAGGCCGCCGGCCTCATGGGCCTTGTCGGCGAGTTCGGCGCCCTTGCCCGCCGTCGCCGAGACGTTCATGCCCTCACCCGGGTGCAGGAGGTTACCGACCACGAGGCCTATTGCCAGCGCGAAGGTGGACATCGCGAGGAAGTAGACGAAGGCCAGGCCGCCGACTTTGCCGACAGTGGCCGCCTTGCGGACCGAGCCGATACCCAACACGATCGTGCAGAAGATGACGGGGGCGATCATCATCTTGATCAGTGCCACGAACATCGTCCCGAGTACGCCGACGCTCTTGCCCACCTCCGGGGCGAGAATGCCGACGCCGACACCGGCGATCACCGCGACGATGACGGCGATGTAGAGCCAGTGGGTGCGATCGCGTTTCTTCCTGGGCTCTTCGGGCGCCGGCTCGGATGCCGGTCGATCCATCGTGGTCGTCATCGTGGTTCTCCTTCAGACGCGCTCGGTTTTGGGTCTGAAAGGATGCTCGGCGAGGACGTGAGCCAGGTCACGCTTTAGTTCATTTAGTTCGGTATGTTCACGTCCATGTCCCCGGTCGCGGTTGTTCACGTCTCCACCGTCGACGGCCGGAACCTCGCCTGTCTGGAAGTCGGAGACCCCGACGGGCCGCTGGTGATCCACAACCACGGCGGGCCCAGCAGCAGGCTGGAAGTTCGTCTTCTCGCAGAGTCGGCGGCCAGGAACCGGATCCGGCTGGTCGGAGTCGACAGGCCGGGCATGGGCCGGTCCAGTCCGCAGATGGCGCGCACCTATTCAGGCTGGGCCGACGATCTCGTCGCAGTCGCCGATGCGCTGGGGCATCGCCGATTCGGCGTGACAGGTTGGTCGGAAGGCGGACCGTGGGCCCTGGCCGCGGCCGCCTACATCGATCCGGCACGCCTGCGCCACGTCAGCAGCATCGCACCCGGCAGCTATGGTGCGTTCGGCGATAACTCGGCAGCGCAACATCTTTCGCGAATCGACGCTCTCGGAGGAACTCTCGCGTTGCGCTTCAAGCCCGGCTTCTCGCTGATGTACGCATGCCTCGGCGTCACCGCCAAGCGCTTCCCGTCGGCCTTCGTCAAACAGGTGCGCAACAGCGTCGGCGACTACGACCAACAGATCCTGGAGCGGCCGGATGTCGCGACGGGCTTCGGAGAAGCGTGCGCGGAATGTTTCGCCCACGGCTCCCGAGGGCTGGTGCGCGACGCCGAACTCCTCTACCGGCGATGGGCATTCGACGTCGCTACCATCGAACGTCGGGTCCACCTGTGGCAGGGACTCGACGACACGCTGGTCCCCGACCCCATCAACAAGGCTGTCGCCGAGGCGATGCCGGGTTCGGTGTGGCACCCTGTCGACGGGGCCGGACATTTCGTCGCCGTCGGCGCCGGAGACGACATCTTCGCCATCGCCGCAGAGGAATTGAGCGGTTGACGCGCTCGCGGCCCCATCGTCTTGGCCGCTCGCGGCCGTGGTCCCTCGCGACCCAGGCCATCGCCTTGCAGATCCTGGTGATCGCTCTGATTGTCGTGGGCGGTAGCGCGCTGGCCCTCCTCGACGCGCGCCAGGACGCCGACGCGGCGGCCGAGGAGCAGGTTCTGGGCATCGCCACGGCGCTGGCGGATTCGCCGTCCACCGCGGAGGCGATCGAGGCGGGTCGCGCCACCGAGATCCTGCAACCGGTCACCGAACTCGTGCGCCGCAACACCGACATCGCGTTCATCACGATCATGGCGCCCGACCGCACGCGGTTCACCCACACCGATCCCACTCAGATCGGCGGCGCCTATCTCGGCACCATCGAGCCTGCCCTGCGCGGAGAATCGTTCACCGAGGTCTACACGGGAACGCTCGGTCCGTCGATCCGCGCCGTCGTGCCGGTGCTCGACGGTGACGGAAGGATCGTCGGGTTGGTCGCCGCCGGTATTCTGCAGGAGAGCCTGGCCGACAGGTGGCGTGCGCAGTGGCCGATCATCGCCGCCATCAGCATTGGCGCGCTTGCTGTTTCACTGGTCGGGGTGTGGGGAATCAGGCGGCGTCTCCTGCGGCAGACGCATGGCTTGCGACCCGACGAACTGCGGGTGATGTACGACCACCACGACGCGATCCTGCATTCGGTGTCCGAAGGCCTGATCGTGCTGTCCGAGAAAGGCCCCGGTGGCGTGGCGCTCGTGAACGACGAGGCACGCCGCCTGCTGTCGTTGCCGTCAGGCAGCGTGGACAGATCCGAGCTGCCGGAGTTCCTGCGCACGTTCAATCCCGGAGCGCGCGACGAGATCCACGTGACCGACGACCGCGTCCTCGTCGTCAATCGCTCGAGAGTAGAGAACGGGACCGACGGCTCCGAGGTCGTGACGATCCGCGATCGCACCGAATTACAGGGCGCGCTGGGCGAACTCAACTCGCTGAAAATACTGACCGATTCGTTGCGCGCGCAGGCCCATGAGGCGGCCAACAAGTTGCACACCATAGTGACCATGGTGGAGATGGGCCGCGCGAGCGAGGCCGTGGCGTTCGCCACGGCTGAACTGGAGCTGTCGCAGCACCTCGTGGACCGACTGTCGGCTGCGGTGCGTGAGCCTGCTCTCGTGGCGTTGCTGCTCGGCAAGGCGGCGCAGGCCGACGAACGGGGCATCGAGCTCACTGTCACCGAGGACACCGAATTGCCCGCCGAATCCGAGCAACTGCTGCTGTCCGGGCAGGAGCTGGTCACCGTCGTGGGCAACCTCATCGACAACGCGATGGACGCCTGCGACCCGGACGATCCGTGGGTCGAGGTGACCATCCACCAACACGACGGAAAGCTCACGATTCGCGTGGCAGACAGCGGAGATGGCATGGACGCCGAGACCTTCGAGAGGGCGATGCGACGGGGATACTCGACGAAATCCGGCACCGAGGCCGGCCATCACGGGTTGGGGCTGGCATTGGTGGCGCAGGTCGTCAAGCGCCACGACGGCACGCTCGCCGCCGACGTGACCTACGGCTCGATTGTGACGGCCACGGTGATGAAGCCGTGATCACGGTGCTGATCGTCGAGGACGAGCCTCTGATCGCCGAGGCGCACCAGTCGTATATAGAACGCTTGCAAGGCTTTTCGGTGGCGGGCGTTGTACATACCGCGCGCGACGCGATGCGGGTGGTGTCCGAGTCGGCAGCCGGCGAGCAGCCCGTCGACCTGGTCCTGCTGGACATCGGCCTCCCCGATGCCAGCGGGATTGCTCTCGCGTCAGCATTGTCGGGCCTGCGCCCCGCGCCCGACATCATCGCGATCACCTCAGAGCGCGATCTGGAGATGGTGCGGGCCGCTGTCAGTCACGGGGCGCTCGCGTACCTGTTGAAACCGTTCACCTTCGCCGCGTTCCGGGAACGGCTGGAGCGATATCAGCGTTATCGCCAAGCGCTGCCCGCAGGCATCGATGCCGCCAGCCAGGCCGAGGTCGACCGCGCATTGGCCGAGCTCCGCGTCGGGTTTGACCGGTCAGCGGCACCCAAAGGCGCGGCTCCCGGCACAAACGACGAGATCGCGCGCGCAGTAAGGGATTTCACCGGCAACCCGGATGGCGTCACCGCGGACGAGGTGGCCAAGCAGGTCGGGGTATCGCGCGTGACGGCGTGGCGCTACCTGGAGCGGCTGGCCGACGAGGGCACCGTGCGCCGCCACACCGACTACGGCAAGGCCGGGCGGCCGAAGACCCGCTATCAGTGGCGCTGACGCGGCGCGCGGCGTCTGGTCAGACGGTGACGGGCTGACGCTGGATCCGCGGTGGCTCCAGCGCGATCGGATCCGTGGCGAGGAACTGCGAGTACAGAGTCGCCATGGACGACTCCACCGAGAACACGCTGAGACCGCCGGCATAGTCGGCGATGTACAGACGCGATCCGTCGCCGCTCTGCGTCACACACGACGGCCGCGCATCGACCTTCAGCGAATCCACGAGGTCGAGGCTGAGCGTGCACAGCACCGCGACCCGGTCGTAGTCGACGATGTAGGCGCGCGACTTGTCGTGGCTCATCACCAGCTGTGTGGGGGCGCCGCCGAGGTTCGCCGTGTCGGTCACCCGCATAGTGGCGAGGTCGACGACGTGGACGGTTCCGCCGGCCGCACGGTCGGAGGCGAGGACGTAGATCGCGTCGCCTGCGTAGGCGATGTCGCGGATCGGCGAGCCCACCGGGACCACACGGCTCACGAGTGAGGTCTCGGCGTCCACCACGATCAGCCGGCTGCCGCTCGCATCGGTGACGCCCAGGTACAGCCGTCTGCCGTTGGGGTCGACACGAAGTGCGTCGATGTTGGCCGCTGGCGCGCGGCCGACTGCGACGGTGCCCACCCGCTCGGCGGTGACGTCGATGACCGCGATGTCGACGGCGGCCTGTGTGGAACGGCCCGCGTAGACGCGCTTGCCGTCAGCACTGGCGGCAAGCGCGGTCACACCTGAGGCCACGGGATAGGTCTCGATGACCGTCCTGCTGTCGAGATCTATCACGGACACCGCGTCGTAGCTCGCAGCCGCGATGCCGACGTAGGCGCGATCGTTCGCGATCGCGACGGCCAGAGGCTCGCCCTGAAGGGCGATGGTGGCGACGACGGCCAGCGAGGCGGCGTCGAGCACCGACACGCTGTCGTCGCCGGCGTTGGCCATCACGACGACCCCGTCGCCTGCCGCGATGTCGCCGATGGGGCCACTGGAGACAGTAAGGCGCCGCTCGAGAACGACGTCGTCGGCCACTGTGGTCACAAGAGGCGCATCAGCCACGCGGGGATCAGCTGTACGGTTGTGCATCACATGCCGCTTGGGCATCACAAAGTTTGCCATTGCCTGGTACCTCCGCCGGTATGACTTCTACCCGGCCTAGAATTTCAGTCATTGCGCCCGCGGTAGGACGCGATCTGAACCGAGTGTAGCGACGGCGAGTCAAGGTCAGAACCCACGAAAATTCGCGTCAGCAAATACTGGGCTCAAGCTCTCAGGACTTGCTTAGACTATTCCTAGTTATCAATTTGTGACCTTCGGCTAGCAATATTCAAACAACTTGTGAACAGCACCTGAAGCCATAACGGCAACCTTCTGAGGATTGTGTGACAAACACCGCGGCACCACGAATTCTTAGGCTTTTCGGGCAGATTGAGGTGCAGATCACACCGCGACACGTCAGCTAACTTCCCGAAACGCGCCCTTTTGCGGTCCGGGGACGACTTCGATGGCCCGTCGTTCGGGTGTCGGCAGCCTTCGAAATTCGCTGCGAAGCGGTTCCGCGGTGATAGTGCGCACCGCGCTAGGCAGGCATGGAACCGCGCATGCTCGCGATCTCCTCCAAAGGAATCAGCCCCTCGGGATCGCAGAGCTTCACCACACGCGACACCGACGGACTGGGCACGACGCACCATGGCACGTCTTCGCGTGCCAGGTGGGCGCTGATCGCGTAGAGCGCCGAGGCGCCGTCGAAAGCCATGAAGTGGACTTCAGTGAGGTCGAGGATCAGGGACGCTGCTCCGCCCGCCGCTTCACGGACGGTGTGGGCGAAATGCTTGGCATTGGCCGCGTCCACCTCGCCACAGACCGAAACCGTGGCTCGCTTGCTCGAGCCACGGCCTTCGGTGCGGCGCGCAACTTCCAGCGACGTCGACGCTATCGAGAAATGCCGGTTGTCAGCTGACCTGCTGCGGATGGACGTTAGAGCCATTGCAGGAAAACATACCCTGCGAGACGGCTATTACTGCTCAGCTTTCTGACGCTCTTCATTGGCCTTCGCCGCTGCACGCGCGCTTTCGGCCTCGGCTTCCTTCTTGGCGGCCTCGCGCTGGGCGTCGGCCTTGTCCTGCTGGGCCTCGCCCTCACGCTGAAGGTCGTCGCGGCCCGCGACAACGCCGATGACTTCCTTGGCCTTGCCTTTCACGCCTTCGACTACGCCTTTGACGGCTTCTTCGGGACCTGACTTGTTGTCGCTCACCAGACGCTCCTTCTTCGCGGGTGACACCGTTGGCGAAGCGTCTGTTCCCCAGGCACAAATCGACCAAACCTGCGGGTCACAGGATCAGGACACGCCTCGTCAGCTCGCGAAATCGGCCAGGGCCACATCGAGGGTGGAGAACAACTGGACATAGTCGGTGAGCCCGGTGATCTTGAGCGGGCGGCTCGTGGCCGGACCGTCGGCGACCACGGCGAACTTGGCACCGCCGTCGACCTTCTTCTGTGTCAGGACCAGGACCTGCATCCCGGCCGAACCGAGAAAATCGACATCGGTCAGGTCGACGATGAGGCCGGCGGGCTTGCGGTCGACGGCCGCGTCAATGGCTTCCTGCAACTTCGGCGCAGTCAGCATGTCGACGGCACCGACCGCTGACACGATCACGACACCATCGATTCGGTGTTCGGTGAATTGCTGCACGACGCGAGCCTCGTCTCCCTGGGCGCATCCAGATACTTCCGGACACGGCTGATCAATGAGGCTGCTGTCTGAACCCGGTGTCGAATGCGCGACAACCTGATACAGGCTATCGAAGTCTTGAACCGCGCACGTACACGGACCCGCTCGATTCAGCAGGGTTGCCCGGGCTCGGCGAATTCGTACCGCCGGCGGCCGGCCCACCAAAGCGCACTTCGTGGCCCATCCCTGAATACCTGCAGCACCCGCCGCGCAAATACCGGGAAGTGTGCGCGGCGGCCGCTACCATCCGCACAGACAACCCACAGGAGACTCCATGCGCGCGCACATCGCCCGTCTGACGATCTTCGCTGTCAGCACTGCCTCTGTCCTCGCCATCGCGCCGCCCGCGCATGCCACTGAGGCCGACTCCCAGTTCCTCGCCGTCGTGACCGAGCTCGGTCTCGTGTTCGGCTCTCAGGAGGAGGCCACCGCCGCCGGCAACAACGTGTGCGACGTAGTGGCCGAAGGCACAGCCAACAACGTCGACCCGGCGCGGATCCGCCGCGACATCATCGACTCGCTCCTCGGCGAGGGCGTCACCGGTGAGCAGGCGACCCGGCTGATGGTGGCCGCGATCGGCGCTTACTGCCCGGTGTACGACGGCGTCCTCACCGGCTGATCCCGGCTCGGCGGAACAGCTGTGGAACCGCCCGTGTTCTCCCTCCTTCTCCCTGGAATCTCCACACAAGCTCCAAGCGCAGCCATTCCATGCTCGCGACGATGGTGTCACTCATAAAGTTGCGATCACGCAGGTGACGCACGAGACCCAGGAGTCACACCATGAAGAAATTCCTTACCGCCAGCCTGCTCCCGCTCGGTGCTCTCACAGCCGTGCTCGCCTTCGCAGCACCGGCGCATGCGGAGAGCGCGTCCTCGACCATCAACTCCCTGCGGTCGCAGGGCTACGACGTGAAGGTCAGCCGTGTCGGCAATGCCCCGCTGGAGGAGTGCAGCGTGATCGAGGTGCGCAATCTGCCGGGTGCACCGCTGCCCTTCACTCTCAACGACGACGACGACTTCAACGTCTTCACCGTCGTGCCGAAGCAGAAGGTGGCCGTGTCACTGAATTGCTCGAGCTGACAGCGTGCGCGACATGACCTGAGCCGGACGGCCGCCGCACTCGGCGGCCGTCTAGCTTTGATTCCCGTGCCCGCAGCGCCTCGACCTTCGTTTCCGCGAGGTATGGCGCTGCTGGTGGCGGGGGCGCTGTTCATGGAGATCCTCGACGCCATGATCATCGTCCCGGCGATCCCCGCGATCGCGGAGGATTTCGGAGTCGCCGCCGTCGATGTCAACGTCGCCATCTCGGCCTACCTGCTCACCGTCGCGGTGCTCATTCCGGCCAGCGGATGGGTCGCGGACAGATGTGGAATCCGGCCGGTGTTCATCTCGGCGATCGCGGTGTTCACGGTGGCGTCGTTGGGGTGCGGGCTGAGCGGGTCGCTGTCGACGCTGGTGACGATGCGCGTCCTGCAAGGTGTCGGCGGCGCGATGATGGTCCCGGTAGGGCGTCTGGCCGTGCTGCGCTACAGCGCGAAATCCGACCTGGTGCGGGCGATCGCGCTGCTCACCTGGCCCGCCCTCACCGCACCCGTCGTGGCCCCGGTCCTCGGTGGGGCGATCGCCACCCTCGGGTCGTGGCGGTGGATCTTCTTCGTCAACATCCCGATCGGCATCGCCGGATTGCTCTTCGCGCTCAAGTTGATTCGCGGCGGCCCAGCGAAGTCCGTCACGCCGTTCGACTGGCGCGGCCAGCTGCTGCTCGGCGCCGCCATCGCCGTCGCCCTCGTCGCGCTCGAACAGATCCGGGTGAGCGGGACCAACTGGATTCTGGTCGGGATCGGCGGCGGCTCGGCGGTCGGCCTGCTGGCAGCGGCGATTCTGCATCTGCGGCGCACACCTGTGCCCCTGGTCCGGCTGTCGGTGCTGCGGGTGCGCTCCCTGCGGATCACGGTGTCGGCGGGCTCGCTCTACCGGCTCGTGATCGCGACGGTGCCCTTCCTGTTGCCGTTGCTGTTCCAGCTCGAATTCGGGTGGTCGGCGTTGTCGGCCGGGTCGATGGTGGCGGCACTGTTCATCGGCAACCTGACGATCAAGCCGATCACGACACCGCTGATGCGCCGCTTCGGCATCAAAAGGGTGCTGCTGATCAACGCGATCGTCTCGGTAGCGTGGTTCGGCGTTCTCGCCGCGCTGCAGCCCGGTACCCCGATCGCGGTGATCGCAGCGGCCCTGTATGTCAGCGGTGCACTTCGGTCCGTCGGCTTCACGGCTTACAACAGTCTCGCTTTCGCCGATGTCGACGGCGACGAGCTGACGCACGCCAACACTTTGAACGCGACGGTTCAGGAGCTGGCCTCGGGTATCGGCATCGCCGTTGCCGCACTGCTTTTGACCGTCCTGACGTCGTACGCATGGACGTTCCTCGCGCTTGGTGCGCTGCTGGCGCTGACGCTCATCGAAACGCTGCGACTCCCCGGTGATGCGGGGGCTCATGTGAGCGGTAACCGCTGACGCCTGCATCAGTGATGGTGCTGTGAGGCAGGAGTTTTCGAACCGTTACCGGCTGCACAGCGGGCGCCCATGTGCGCCACAGTCGCGACCAACATCGCGCTTCTAACGTCATCGCTCGTGTGGCAATCCGCTACCCGACCGATCAGATTGACGAATGGAGCGATACATGACTTTCACCCGTGCGCTGCGCGCGACGGCACTGGCAGGCGGAATTGCCTTGGCGGGCCTGGTCTCTGCGAGTCTGGGCACCGCGAGCGCCGCGCCTGGACAACCTTGCGGCCGACCGGGTGTCCCGGCATGCCAACCCAACCCGTCGCCGCAGAACAACGACTGGCAGCGCCGCGGCATCGATGCCGGCCGTCAGGACCACCAGCCGTTCATGTATGAGGGGCAGCGCGTCGAGCCGCTTCGGGCGGGCAACGGCGATGGGTGGGGCTTCTGGTTCCTCGGTCGCTGGATCCGTCTGTAGTCCGTAGGGTTCGTCCGCGCGCGCCTCCCGCAAAAGTCTCGACCAGGACTTTAGCCTTGGGGGCCGTGACCACCATGTACGAGCCGTCGCTGGCGGAGCTGGACTTCGAGCCCGAAATCCCATGCACCTGCCGCAAATTCTGCGGCCCGCTGGCCCATCCGGCGCAGTGGTGGGTCACGCTGTCGTGCGGGTGCCCGTATCCGATGTGCCAGCGCGCGCTGCGCATCGCGAATCTGCGCCTGAAGGTTCGCTCGCTGACCTGTCGCCATTGCGAGACGACAGAGATCGCCATCCGTTCCGTCGTGGCGATCTGACGGGTCGCTGTCGCTTATCCGGGCGGGCGGCGGGATGCGCCCGTCTCGATGTCGGCCGGGATGCCGGGGGCCTCGGCGTCCCGGCCGTCCGGCACCGGGGGGGACGGCTGGGGCCGTAAGACCGCGGGGCGCAGCCGTTCGGGTAGAGCCCGCACGATCGCCCCGAACATCAGCACCACGGCCGCCGACATGGCGCCGACAACGGCCAGGGGCAGGGTCGGGATCAGGTTCTCCAACAGCATGTAGGCGCCGAAGAGCAGGAACAGTGCCGCTGCCCCGATCTGGATGAGTCGCTCGGGCAGGCGCTTGCCCAGGACGGCGCCGACCACGATGGCCAGGGCGTCAGCGGCGACCATGCCGAGCGTCGAACCGATCCACACCCCCAGCCAGTTGTTGTCAGAAGCCAGAGTGACGGTCGCGAGCATCGTCTTGTCGCCGAGTTCGGCCAGCACGAACGCCGAGGTGACGACGAAGAATGCCGGAGCGGTGGCCCTTTCAGCCAACGAGGCCTCGTCGTCGGAGAGACTGTCACCGCGCAGTGTCCACAGGCCGAAGAAAATGAACATCGCTCCCGCGATGAGGCCGAGCAGGTGTGTCGGTAGTGCCGCGCCGAGATGGTGGCCGATGGCGACCGACAGCACGTGGACGGCGGTGGTGGCGACGGTGATTGCCGAGAGCACCACCCACCAGCGGTACCTGAGTGCGAACATCATCGCGACGAGCTGGGTCTTGTCTCCCAACTCCGCCACGAATATGACGGCGAAGCTCAACAGCAAGGCGGCGAGCACCAGAACTCCTCGGTCTCGGTGACTGCCGTTCGGAGAATGTGGACACGCCTCCGGCCGGCAGCCCAAATGGTCTGTGCGGCCGAAGGTCTCGCCCACCGGCCGTGCGGCCGGTTCGGACAACCGGGTTCCAGGGGAACCAGTGTGTCGATTGCCGATTGGGGGCTACTCCCCTTCGTTGCGGCAAGCCTACACGCGACAGGGCTGTAGCCGCAACTCGTCCATGTCCAAATGCCATCTCGCGCAATAAGTTTGGGAGATCAACCAGGAAAGTTCGGGTATCCCAAACCTTGCACAGAAGCTTCCCGAATCATGCCAAGAGTCCCTGGCGGCCAACAATTGGTCGGCGTCGGACAGGCTGGGCACACAACGTTGCGCAATGAGCAGCGAAGACCCCGGCGCTCTGACCGCGGCTCAGGCCACGGCATCGACGAAGTAGGCCAGCGACCCCGCCGCGAGAAGCAGAAAGGCGACGGGGAAAGCGATATTGTGCAGCACTTTCGTCCGGATGTGCACGGCCACGGCCGCGATGAAGAACGCCGTCAATCCACCCGCGGCCGCCAACCCCAACCACGGCGTGACGACAAGGCCGATGAGCAGCCCGACCGCTCCGGCCATCTTCAGGGATGCCAGATACGGAATCCACCGCGGCGCCACCCCTACCTCCGCCGAGTTGGCCAGTACGAACGGCGCCCTGGCCAGATCGGCGACAGCGATCCCGGCGTTGGCGAGCGCGCACGCCGCTGTCACCGCCGCCATTGCCGTCATCGCAGGGCCGTTCACAGCCGGTGTCCTATCGGTATGCTCCACACGTTGCCTCCCGTGTCAGCGGTTTCGTTACTCTCACCCCCCTGACGTTTCGCGGACCGGAAAGGTGACCGCTGATGCCCGATATCTCTGTGAGTGCCGGCTTTCTCGCCGAACGCCCCAGGTTGCTGTCGATTGCTCACCGGATTCTCGGGTCGATTCACGACGCCGAAGACGCGGTTCAGACGGCGTGGCTGCGAGTGCAGACCTCCTCGGACGTCGCGGTCGACAATGTTCCCGCTTGGCTGACGACCATCGTGTCGAGGGTCTGCATCGACCACCTGCGTGAGCGCAGCAGGCGTGAGACGATCGTGTATCCACACGCGTCGTACTCCGACGCGGTGCTGGCCGCCGACGAGGCGTTCCTGCTACGCGAAGACGTGTCCCGAGCCCTGATGGTTCTGCTGACGTCGTTGACGCCTCCACAGCGGGTGGCCTATGTGCTGCACGACCTGTTCGCGGTCCCCTTCGCGCGCATCGCCGAAATCCTCGACACCACACCGACGAGTGCGAAAAAGCTTGCCAGCAGGGCGCGCTCGCGGATCGACCCGAAGGCTGTGTCGCCCGCCGAGGTGTCGGTGGACGCCCGCCACGACGACCTCGTGACGGCGTTCCTTCAGGCAGCAGCGGGAGGCGACATGTCGGGCATGCTCACGTTGATGGCACCTGACTGCGTGCGCATCGTCGATGCGTCACTGGTTCCGGCGGGGACGGCCGTCACGGTGTCTGGGGCTGCGGCGGTCGCCGAGGAGACGCGGTACTTCGCCGACCGAATTCGGGCAAGCATCCCGATGCGTGTCAACGGGAATCCGGTCTTTGTCGTTGCGCCCGGCGGGCACCCGATCGCCGCCATCGACGTCGCCGTAGACGCCGGCGTCGTCACAGGCATCACCATCGCGCCCGTCTCGACCGCCGATGTCATCGAAGCGGTCAGCCGTCAGTTCTGCTGAAAGTGCGATTTGTACACCTGCCCGTGCACGCCGACCGTCCGGTCAACCACCTGCGATACGGAAAAGTCCGCTGCCGCAGAGAGATAGGCGTACGCGGTGGCTCGGTCCATACCCCTATCGGTTTCCAGGAAGTCCAGCGCGTTCACGACCGCACGGCGCATCGCGACGTCCAGGTCGGTACCTTGACCGCCGACGGAGCCGTCAGGGTCGGAAAGTCCGATGGGCACCCACGCGTCGGCCGTCTCGGCGAACGGGTAGCGGTAGGCCACCGAGGGCGCATCCCCGGAGTCGGGCTTGCACACCGTAAGCCGGTAGGTGCCACGAAGCGATCCCTCCATGGCGGTCAGTGCGACCTCACCGTCGCCCATGGCCATGTGTGGGTCGCCTACATAGAACAGCGCACCCTCGGCGAACACCGGCAGGTAAAAGGTGGCTCCCACACCGAGCAAACGGATGTCGATGTTTCCGCCGCCGACCGTCGGAGGGATGGAATTGGCCGTGGCCGCCGTCGGATCGGTGTCCTGCGAGTACGCCACTCCCATCATGCCCATGAACGGCCGCAGCGGGAATCTCACCTCGGCGGCGCCGTACGACATCACACCGTGCCCGTCTTGGACGGCGGTGAAAGTCGAGACATTGCCGTATCGCATGGGATCGGGATCGGGCCGTCGGTCGGTTCCTACGGGCGGCATCACCTCCGCGAGGCTGATACCTGCGGGAGAGCCGCCGTCTGCCGTTCGGGCCAGCGCTCCCTTACCGTGCCTGCTCGACACCACTCCGTAGGGCACCCGCGGAACTGCTTGCAGAATTTCGATTTTCAGCACGTCACCGGGTTGAGCGCCTTCGACGAAGATCGGTCCGGTGACAACGTGCGGACCGTCCTTGTCGAAGTTTCTAGGCGTGCGACTGTAGCCCTGTGCGATCTCGATCGCATCCTGGAGCACCTCGGTTTGCCCGACCCCGTGGGAACCGAAGTACTGGACTGGATCGCGCCCTTGGTCTTCGAGGATGCCTTCGTGGCTGACGGCGTCGATGGTCACCGTCTGACCCGAGCCGATCTGCAGGGACGGGGTGGCGTGGACGGTGGGGACATACCCCCACAACACGGCGTCGGGCGTGGACTCCAGGTAGTGGTCGCCGGACGGCTCCCCCTGGCCGGGTTGCAGAATCGCAAAGCTCGAGGAAGTGGACGAGGGCGAGCCGGAGGGGCCGGTCGATCCAGTCGATCCAGATTGGCAGGCGGAGACGGTGCCGACGACGCCTGCGCCTGCGCTCACCGCTGCCACTGCGCGGATGAATTCTCTCCTCCCGAGTCCCGTCCAGAGGGCTTCTGCTGCGAACCGGGCGGGGTCTGTCATGGCAACACCTTTCGACGGAGAGGACTGTCGTGGTGGATTCCCCTTCGGTATTTCCGGCCCGCAACGTTCGTGCTACGTACTTGTTGCCTCGTTTGTCTCGCCACGGCGTCGGACACGATGTGTTGACCGGGTAGATCCTCATCAGATCAGCTGTGCATCAACATTTTTCGCCTTTCAGCACCGGCACTTCCCGCATGCTGTCATAGTCGAAACCGCGATGTCGCACCGCTTCAGCCCCCGGGGGTTGGACCGTCGCGATGTGACCTACGAGAGGACCGCCATGCCGCCGGCAGACCCGCAGATGTCGTCCCGCCCGTTCTTGCTCACATCCCGGGTTTTCGCTGTGGCCACGATCGTCGTGATAGTCGCGCTTTTCGGCACCGCGGGTGCGCTCGTACAGGCCGGCGAACTCAAGGAAGTTCACGGCGCTTCGGCGATCGTGCTGCACGTCGTCACCGGCGGTCTCACCGTCGCGCTGGCAGGGCTTGCCTACAGCCGGGGGCGGGCCTGGTGGAGCGCGGTGGTCGCCGTCGTGATCCTTGCGTTCTCCTTCGTGCAAGCGAGTCTCGGCGAAGGGCCGACACTCAGGTTTCACGTGGTCGGCTCGCTGGTGATTGTGATCGGGACAGTCTGGCTCACGGTGTGGTTGTTCTCGGCGGCCGCAACTCAGAACGGCGACGCACCCACGGGCGGCTAGGCGATTCCCTGGACCAGAAGGTCGGTGCCGGGAACAACGGTGATGAAGTCACGCGCACGATCGTGTTTCACGGCGCCTCGATCGGAGAACCTGTTCTCTTGTCCACCCGCCGATGACGCTTGGAGGCTTCAGTCGTGGAGCAGAACAATCGCCCGCCCGCCACCCCGAAGGACGCCACGGAGGCCACCGAGGAGCAGCGCGAACTTCAAGAGAAGCTCGAACACACAGACGACGATCCGGACGCCCCGGCACGGACCCAGACATACCGCCAGATCCCGGATGAGAACTGACACCCCTTACAGGCGTCTAGCAAATAAGTGACGAGGAGGTTTCGGCGGGTAGTTGATATCCGCGAAAGGCGCTCCCCACTCCGCTTACGCGAGGACTTTCCCCAGGCAAGTAATTCGCTGAATGGATAGCCTTCACGTGGCGTCGAGCGAGAGGTATCTGCCCGCCACGGGCGGGCTTGGCGTTGTGCACGCATCCGAGCCGAGGCGCGGGCCACGGCGGCGCCGAGGATCGCCGGCGACGACATCGTCCATCTGGTTAATAGCAGGCAAATCGAGCGTCGCGTCATTCTGTGCGAGCGCTCCGTCGTCGTTGGAGTCCGACGCAACGTCGATGCGGCCGCGGCCCGCGGGCACACCCACGGCGCCGTCCGGAGGCTGTGCACAAACTAAATTCTTCGCATACTGGACCGAATTACATAAGCGTTATTCATTCAGTTCGATATCCACTGAATGCACATTTCTCACGCGCTTTTGGGCAAAAGGCGCCACCGCCGCTTCGGCTGGCGTAGCGTATCGCCGTCAGCAAACCACGAAGGAGGCACGCGCATGCGCAGCAAGATGATTTTCACAGCGGCCGTCGCCGCTGCCGGGCTCGCTACGGCGCTGGCGACACCGGCCTTGGCGCAGGACACCAATGAGGTCTTCATCTCGGCACTCGAGAGCCAGGGCATCCCGTTCTCCAGCGCCGACAACGCCATCGAGTTGGCACAGGCGGTGTGCGAGTACGCCGCGGCGGGGCAGGACAAGACCCAGATTGCGATCGAGATCATGGAGCCCGCGGGCTGGACCCCTGAGCAGAGCGGCTTCTTCGTCGGTGCCGCGACGCAGTCCTACTGCCCATAGGGATCTGCCAGGCACGACTACAGCGCGACCCGCAGATGGACGCTCATGTCTGCGGGTCGTGTCACGTCGCAGTGCAGCGGTCGTGGTGTATGCCGGTCGGGAGGAGTGCCATTCGACTGGCCGGACCAGTCACACCCGCAGCGCGGTGAAGGGCTCAAAAGGCAGAATTCGCAACACAAACCACACCACGACGACACCGAGTGTCACGGACGCGGCCCACCGGTGGTGTTGCCAGGAGTAGATTTTGCGGTCGACGAGGCGACCATAGGTCCATACGGCGAACGCCACGAGGAGGAAGCCGAGTGCCATGACCGCAAGGGCGTTGAACCGCAGCGCGGACATGACGTCGCCGTGGAGTAGCGAATAGATCGTGCGCAGCGTCCCGCACCCGGGACAATCAATGCCGAGAAGGGATTTCGTCGGGCACATCGGAAGGATGCCGCCCGGGGTCGTCGGATCCGCGACCCACACGACGGCACACGCACCCGCCGCCACGGCGCCCACGAGGAGTGGGCCACCGAGGCGGACGGGAGCGGATTGCCTGACCTGCAAGGCGATCAGTACGACGAGGTGTCGAAGTCCATGCTGAGGGCGCCGACGGCGATCAGGATGCCGTAGATGATCACAAAGATGACCCAGGCGACCACGCTCCAGATGGCCCACTTCTTCGCTGCCGCGGCCGACGCCTGCGCCTCTGCGTAACGGCCCTGCGACCAGAGACCGTTGACCTGAGCGGCTTTGACGATCGACACGATGCCGAACGGCAGACAACAGAAGATCGTCGTCAGGATGCCGAGTACCAGGTTGTTGCTCGGCTGCGGGCCCACTGGCTGCTGCGGAGGCAGGCCACCACCACCCGGAGGAGGCGGAGGCGGATAGTTGCCGGGCGGTTGTGTCATGTCGGACTCCTCAAAGGCCAAGTAGTAGCTCAGAAAAGCGAGCTAAGGGTACCCGACAAGATCAACGCAGAAGTGGCAAATTCGCACTGATCAGAGATTTTTCCCGAGCATTCACTCGCCGGGCGGGTCCACCTGGAAGATCCTCGTCGGTTCACCGACATAGAGGCGGCCTCAAGGACCCGAACCAGCAACGCACTCAACGCCACTCGCGATCGATGCCGCCTCAGTCTTTCGGATCCGGTTCGGCCGGCATTCGCCCGCGCAGGCTGTCGTAGATCGGTATCGACCCCAGGGCCCGTGCAGTCAAGAGGGCCGACACCGTGGCTGCCACAGCCGGAATCGCGACCGATGTCGTCGCCGTCATCTCGATCACGATGGCGATCCCGGTCAGCGGGGCTCGGACCGATGCGGCGAAAAACGCTGTCATTCCGACGATCGCCATCGGAATTGCCAGGAATGTCGTGTCGTCGGGCCACACCGCGGCGAAGCATCCGGTGAAGACGAAACCCCATAGCGCACCGAGCGCCAGCAGTGGGGCGAACAGTCCGCCCGGCACCGCCGCCGAGTAGCTCAGCGGGCCGCTGAAGAACCGCGCCGCAAGCAATCCCACTGCCGCCCACAGCACGAACTGATGCCCGTCGAGGATCATCTGTGTCAGGGCATCCCCGTCGCCCACCGTCAGCGGTGCCACACACAGCGCCGCGCCGATCACGGCCCCGATTGCCGTCGCCTTGAATGGTGCCGGTATCCGCGGCAACGCGGCGACGTGGTCACCGAGCCACAGGACCACGACGTTGTATCCGGCCCCGAGTACGCCGGTGAGCACCCCGAAGACGACGAACAGCGGAAGCCATGCGAGATCCGGCGTCGCGACGCGATCCACCTCGAAGTCGGGGTGATTGCCCAGCAGTACGCGAGATACGACGATCGCGGCAGCGGCGGCGAGGACGGTGGGCAGCACGATGCGCAGCCGCAGCGACTTCGTCACCTCCTCGAGGGTGAACAGCACCCCGGCTATCGGAGCATTGAAGGCGACGGCGAGGCCCGCGCCGGCGAGCGCAACCTCGACTGTGCGCGCGTCGCGATCGCGCAACCGGGTGCGCCGCGCCGCCTCGGCACCGACGGCGGCGCCCATGTGGACCGTCGGCCCTTCTCGCCCCAGGACCAGACCCGCGCCGATGGCGAGGACACCACCGACGAACCGTGCCGGGAGCACACTGATTCTCGGCGGACGTGCCTCTCCGAGGAAGACTGCTTCGACATGTGGGATCCCACTGCCCACAGCTTGGGGTTCCCACCGCACCAGCAGGCCCGCGATGGTCGCGCAGACGGCGGCGGCGGCGATCGGAATCAGCCAGCCCGGCCCGGGCAGTCGCAGCGCCCACTCGACGAGATCGGAACGCACGCCCTCGGCTGCTTGCAAACACCAACGGAAGGCGGCGCCCACGACACCGAATATCGCCCCCGCCAGAGTCGCAGCCAGGCAGACGAGCACGATGGCGCGCCCACGATGTCCGTCGCTACCGTGGCCAACAGGCACGAGTCGTCGTTCTCCTTCACCACTGGACGGCCGAGCCTACAGTCTGGCGCATCAGAGAACCGTCGTGTCCGAGCATCGGAGGCCAACCAGTGAACAGCACACCACCGAGCCCGGAACCGGACTATCCGCAGATGGCTGCGACCCGCGGACGCATCGAGCCGGTTCCACGCCGAGTGCGGGGGTTCCTGGGTGACCAACTGGTGTTCGACACCATGTCGGCCCGCTACGTGTGGGAGGTGCCGTATTACCCGCAGTATTACGTCCCGCTGGCTGACGTGGTGCCCGGCCTACTACGCGACGACGGTCGTCCCCAGCGGATCCAGTTCGGTCCGTCGCGCATGTTCTCGTTGGTCGGTGGCAGTGGTACGGCGACATCGGCGGCACGGGTATTCGACGCGGGAGACAGCCCGGTGGCCGGTTTGGTGAAGTTCGAGTGGAAGGCGCTCAGCTGGTTCGAAGAGGACGAGCCCATCTACGGGCATCCGCGTAATCCCTACGTGCGCGTCGATGCGCTGCGCTCACACCGTCATGTCATCGTCGCACTCGAAGGAGTCACCCTCGCCGACACTCACAGCCCTGTCATGGTTTTCGAAACCGGTCTGCCGACAAGGTATTACATCGATCGCACCGCCGTCGCGTTCGAGCACCTGGTGCCCACCGACACGCAGACTCTCTGCCCTTACAAGGGCGTGACGTCGCACTATTGGTCGGTGCGGGTCGGTGACACGGTGCACCCCGACCTCGCCTGGACTTATGAGACGCCGCTACTCGCCGTCGCCCCGATCGCGAACCTGGTCGCGTTCTACAACGAGAAGGTCGACATCACCGTCGACGGCGTCGACGTGGGCCGGCCGAGGACCCACTTCGGCTAGCGCCGGTCGGTGATGTCTGCGTACTCCGGGTGTTTGTCGATGTACTCGGCGACCATCCAGCAGGTGGGGACGATGCGGAGCCCGTCGGCGCGTGTGATGCGCAGCGCTTCGGCAACGAGAATGGTCGCCAGGCCGCGACCCTGGAATTCGGGCTGCACCTCGGTGTGGGGGAAGACCCGTCTGCCGTCACCGTCGTGGAAGTCGGCCAGGCCGACGGTGCGACCCTCGACCGCGATCACGAAGCGCCCCGGTTCTCGCGTCACGGTCGTCGCGGCACCCGTGCGGTCGGGAGGCGTCTGGGAGGTCATACCCCTACGGTAGATGTGTTTCGGGCTCGGTGCGAAAACCCTTCGTGGGTAGGATGTTACTGCTTGTAGAACTTGTACCAGGCGGTGATGTAGATACCCATGGCCGATATGAGCGCGATGAGGACCCACAGCACGACCGCCTGATCGATCCACGCTCCCGGCGGCGGGGCACCCGGCAGGATGTTGCGCAACGGCACGACGGCGAACAGCATCGCGGCGAACCAGGTACACAGCGGCGGCAGGAATTGCCTCTTCCCGCGGATGGTTTCGATGGCCACCACCAGGGCCATCGCGGGCAGCGCGATAAGGACCAGGCAGATACCCAAATCGAAGGCCAGCGTTCCGCGTTGGCGGCTCAACTTCACGATTGTCGCCGGCGGTTCGGCGTCCGTCTGCTGCACCTCGACGTTCCATCCCTCGATCTGTCCGCTTATTCGAACCTCGGCGGGCAGGACGGTGCGGTCGTCACCCGACCCTACGAGGACGTCCGCGGTGACCGGTTTGGTGGTGTAGGTGTCGAAGGGCCAGCTGTCGGCATCGCCCTGCGCCTCGATCGTCGCGTCGATGCTGCCGGGCGTCTGCCCCTTCGGAAACTTCAGTTCACCGAGATCGACCCACGGGTACAGGCGGACAGCGATATCGGTGTTGAGCACACCCAACGCCGGATCGACGAACCGCTCGGGGGCGACCAGCAGCACGCTGATCTCGAGTTCGTTGGATGCGGTGTGCAGCGTCCCCAAGTCGATCGAGACGACGGGTTCGGCCGCGGGCGTCGGGTCGAACGCCCGCTCAGGCGGGTAGGAGCTGCTGACCCACCAGTACCCGACGAGAGAGGCGACATAGAGCAGCCCGACGATTGCGAGACTTGACGTGAGACGGAGACGGGAACGAACACGACGGTCATCCTGCACTGTCAGGATGCTAGCGGCACCAACACGTTCACGCGCAAGAGATCGAGCGCGGCATTCTGCAATCTCGACTTGCGCGTACGGGTGGTTGCGCAGACACCAGCGGCTGCAGCGATGCCGCCAGGGATCACCCCTTGGGGCGGCTCGCCCGATGGGCGGCGCGTTCGGCGGTCACGAGGTCGACGGTATCTCCGACATCGACTGTGACGATGTCCTCGTGCTGCGGCGCGGTGAAGGGCAGCTGAAGCAGACCGTAGAAGTCGCCCGTGTTGACGAACGTGTGCGCTCGGGCGAACAACGGCTGCACGTCGAATACCCGCACCCGCAGCTTCTCCCGGGTGAGTCTGCCGAGCTCCCTTCCTGATTCGGGATCGGTGATCACCGGACCGGATTCGGAGTAGACGGCGAAAACCATGCCGGGCACGACTCCTGATTCGGCGCCACGATTGATGACGAGCGTGTAGTCGTCTTCGATCATCGCGACCTGTCCGGAGATCCCCCTCACGAGGCCGCCAGTGAGGTGCTCTCTGGCGTCGGCGATTTCGAGAGCCCCGGTTGAATGCGCGGCCGCAGACCGTAGTCGTCGACCGACACCGGTTCATCGATGTGGCTGGCTGCAGCCTCTGTGCCGAGCGCGAGCTCGACGGCCGTCTTCGCCTGAAACAGCGCGATCACGGCCTGCTGGTGGCGCTCCGTGCCGAACGAGTTGAGTGCCAGGGTCAGCTTGTTGTCGACGTAGACGATCGAGCGCTCGAACTCGGACGGTTCCACCGAGTGTTCCTGCGCGGCTTGGCGTTCCGCGCCATTCCTGGTCAACCACCGGTGGCCGAGTGCGCCGAGGGTCACGGATGACACGGGAACAACCACGATGGCGCACAGCAGGCGGGCAGTTCCGGACAGCGCGATCGAACCGACGATCCCCAGCAGCATCAGGACTGCCAGGACGAAGAGGACCCGCAGCGCGGGCGGCACTGCGTCGAGCGCGCGCCACATCGTGGTGGCGACGCGTGCGCTGTAGCGCGCCACCTCGGCAAGCGCTTTGACCACGGTCGTGACGGCCGTGACCACGACCCCGCCCAAATCGTCGACCTGTTTCCTGCTGACCGACGGCACCGACCACGACCGCGCTCGGGTAGCGGCGGGCGTGGCCTGCTGTTGGGGAGCCGCCTGTGGGTCGCCCGAGGCGGGGGGACCCTTGTCCTCGTTGATCACATTGGAATCAGAAACCACATCCGTATCATGGCCGAATTCGGCGCATCCGGTGTCTTGGCGCGCCGCAGGATGGGGTCACAGACGATACATTTCCCTGGCCATCGCAGCGTGTTCGAAGTAGTCGGGTCGGCGTCGCGCGATTCGACGTCGCTCTACGCGGATCGCGACGAGCTGCGCCCACCACTCGCGCACGATTCCGCGCTGGGCCGCCGCCGATGCGGCAGCGGAACCCAGCATCACTTCAGCGACGCTGATCACGGCGACGTCGGCAGGGCTTCGGGACAGGGTGTCCCCGCGCGTGTGGACGTCGGTATGCAGTGTGCAGGTGTGTTCGTTCATGCCGACAAGCCTTGTCGGCGAAGCACATGCACGCTTGGAGTGAGCGTGGAGATCATGTGGAGATTGGAGAATTCCCGCTGTCTTTATCCGGTGAGCGCAGACGAGCGCCCACCCCGCCGGACGGCGGGGTGGGCGACAGTCACCGAACCTGCTACTGGATCGGGTAGTCGTCGAGGCTGATCACCGGTCCGTAGGCCGTCAAGCCGGACGCATTTTCGATCCACTGCCCGCGCACGAGGAGGGTGGCGTTAGGCAGATTGACGACGAAGTCGCCATAGCTGCGGAGCATCACATCTCCCTTGGACAAGGTGCCTGTGGTCATCGATGGGAGGTTCTGCCTGATCGAGATCGTTTCCGATTCCTTCTGCATCGTGGATCCGGTGTAGAGAGTCGTCGCCTCGATCTCCAATTGTTGGGCGATGAACACACCGGACTTCTCCTTCAGCTTGATTCCGCCGCCCACGGACCAGCTATTGGTCTCGGAGTTGTACACGGTGACGCTGTAGGTGTACGCGCCGTCCTGCGACGTCCGGTTGTTCAGGGTTTCCCAGGGCTCAACCACCGGTTCGGTGAAGTAGCTCTGGCCGGTGACGTTGACGCTGCACGAACCGGGAGTGCTGTTGTCGGCGCCGTAGGCACACGCCGCGTCGAGGGCGGCCGTCGCCACACTGGTGTTCGTGGTGAGGTCGAAAGTGCCAGGGCTGCCTTGGATGAGGTACATCACCTCAGCCTCATTCGCCTCGTCCTCTCCACCATCCATGCATGCGGAGTTGGTGCAGAGCACCGCCGACCCTCCGTCGGGGAAGTTCGACAGCGTCGCGGTGCTCGTGACGCTGGTCGCGTCCGTGCGCTCCCAGACGATGGTGACGTCCTGCCGGCCGTACGACGCGTAATCCACTTCGACGCGCACCATCTGGAACGGCGCGAGCAGCTGCCCGACCGCCGGCGATTCGTCTGATTCGTATTCACCGGAGATGGATTTGAGCCGCTGTGTGTACGGCGTCAGGTTGACGATCTCAAAGCCGCGGGTCGAAAGCTGTCGTGCGGAGGCATCGCCGAACAGAACATTGGGCAATCTCAGGAACGATTCGAACTGGGCTTCCAGGTAGTCACCGATCGCCCTTCCGAACGACTTCGGACCGGGCGCAGGCGCGGGAGCCGACGTCTGGATCGCAGGCGGCACCGGCTGATTCGCGGGCTCCTTCGTGTTGGTGGGCGCCGTGGGCGTTGACGTCGAGTTCGGGCTGGGGTCGGGGCCCGTCCCGATGTCGTAATCGACGATGGTCCACACTGGCGGTGCCAACGGCCTGCCGTCCTCGTCCACAGCGTTCTCGGGCACCGCGCTCACGTACTCGACGTTGGGAATGGTGATGGTGACACCCATATTGGTCAGCGTCATGTTGACGAAGTCGTGGTACTGAGCGTAAGACAACTGGATCTGGCCGTATTTACCAGGAGCGACCGTCTCGATGACACCTTGCTTGGCGAGGACGCCGTCGGTCCAGCTGTGTCCGTACTTCTGCTGGATGACTCCGCCGATCTCGGTCTGGAACGTGATCCCCAACAGCGAGAAGTTGAGTGAGCCGCCGGCGACGACCTTCAGATTCTCCTCGATCCCACTGCTTTTCGACGCTTCGTGGGAGACCTCGTAGGTATTGGTCGAATTGATGCTGCCGTAGTTGAAGAGGGTGGCGCCGACGTTCTTCGGCAAGGTGTACTCGATCGTCGAGTCGACAGCCTCCTGCGTGCAGGTGCCGGCGCCGCTCACGCCGCACATCGCGGTGGCAACGATCGCCTGACCCACCCCGTCCGTGGGGTCGATGGTGATCTGGGTGCCGGCCTTGGGCAGGAACAACACTGTCTGCCGGACCGCGGCCTGGGGAATCCCGGTGACAGGGTTCTGGGTGTTGTACACGTCGGACTGCACGTTGGCGTTCGACGTCGTCACGCTGGCGCCGCTGGAGTTCACGTAGACCGAGAACTTGTCCGACCCGGCCGACCAGTCCATGGTGCCGCGACTGGGCGTCGACTCATCGTTGTTGGTGTAAAAGGCCATCTCGACCTGGCGGTTGACGCCGAGCACGAACCCGTTCTGGGGTCCGTAGGCCAGTGGATCGTTGGTCTTCAGATTCGTGAGTGTGAGGGCGCGGCCGGTCAGATTGACGAAGATCGTCTGTACCGACGGCTGCGGAACGGGAATGTCGGTGCTCGGCGCGCACCTGCCATCGACACACGAGCCGGGGAAAACTTCGTCCCCGCGGCTGGCTGGAATCAGTCGGAGATCGACCAGCAGCTTCCTGACAGGCTCCAGTAACAGCTTGGCGGCTTCGAAGATCCGCTCCCCGGGCGTCAACGGGCTTGCGCCCAGGTTGATGGTGCGCGCGGCGGGGGTGGACGCACCGACCGGCGCCGTAACTGCCTGATTCTGAGCAGAATTGGAGACGGTGCCCAGCAATGAGGTGTTGGGTGCGTCGTCGCCCACTTCGCGGCGCGCGGCCGCGGCCTGCAGCCACTTCACCGGTGATGGAACGTTGTTGTTGTTCACCGGCAGTTCAGACGTGTCGACCTCCGGCGCGGCGACGGCGGTGACCACGGGTTGAACCACGGTGCGCGTGACAGTGTCCTCGTTCGCATCGTTGTCTTGTTCGAGTGCCTCAGAGCCACTTGCACTTTCGGCTTCCGTATCGCTTTCGGCGGCTTCGTCGTCGGAGTCAGGCGTCGCGCTGTCATCGCCTTCAGGCTCGTCCGTATCCTCATCGGCGTTCTCTTCGGCGCCTGCGCTGTCGTTCTCCTCCGCCGACGACTCTGCGCTCCTGTCTGCTTTGGAGGTGCGACTGGGCGCCTCGTTCGCCGATGACGAGCTGTCACCCGAGGACGGGTCGGCCGACGCGACGGGGGTGCTGGCCAAGGCCACGCCGAGCCCGATCGCGACTGTGGCGGCGGTCGTGGCCGCCGCACGTGTGGTGAGTGTTACCGGTTTCATGGGGATCCTTCGGCCATCGCGGGTAGTCGCGTGCGGGTGGTAGCAACGGCCCTGAAGTTATCAGCGCCACCGTGCGTGAAGGCGATGGAAGGCTATTCGTTCCGCAGAAGATCGGAGGTCGTTCGGCTCTGAGATACTCGCTGAACACTTTGTCTCCCACGGTGTCTCAGCACAGGTAGAAAATGAGCTCACCGTGCCGCCTGCCGGCGGTCTCAAGCGAAGCCTCAGTGATCTGTCCCGCCGGGGTCCGTCTGCGGCTTTTGCGGGCCGACCCGTCGGCGTACCCAGCGCTCCCCCGCGCCGGAGGGGAGGAACGCCAGGTAAAGCAGCAGCATCGCGGGCGTGAAGAATCCGACCGCGATGGTGATCATAATCGTGAGGTGCAGTACGACCCCGATCGCAACCACGACGGGGCGGATACGTCGTTTCCAGATCAGGATGCCCAACAACAGCTCGCCCACCAGGACCGTCCACGTACCGACGTTCGTCAAAGCCGGACTATCCACGACCGCACCAGGCACCCGCAGTATCAACATGTCTTCAAGGCGCAGCGCGTAGGACACCGCGGTACCGGAAGGCCACTTCTCCCCCGTCATGCGTGCGGCGAAGGTCGCTACGTAGACCACCGTGAGTTGGATCTGCAGCAGACGCAGCGGCCATGGTGCACGGGTCTGCGCCGACCAGAACGAACCGGTTCGGCGCCGTTCGTCGAGTGACAGGGCGGCGCCGGACGGAGCGAGAGCGATGACGAAAGCTTCTACACGCAGAAGAACGTCTCCGGCATTGAAAATCAACGGGTTTCGGTACTGGAATGAGAGGACGAGAACGAAGACGAGCACCGAGGCCGCGCGACTGTGCCAGCCGATGGTCAGTGCGATCGCAGCCAGAATCAACGCAATCCACGCGAAGAGGACCGCGCGACCGTCTGCGCCCTCATGGAGCACTCCCCATTCAAACGAATCGCTTCGTGGTCGAGCAAGCACGCCGTCCGAGGTGAAGAAGGCGTCGAGATCAGGAAACAGCGACAGCCCCCAGGCCACCATGATGAGGCCGAACACGATGCGGACCATGCCGAGGACGAACAACGGCTCGGGTCGAAACCAGAAGATTCGCCATCTGTTCCTGGCCGCGTCAGCCCCCAGCTTCATCGCTGCGCCATCAAGGGGCGCGCACGTCGCTGCGGTACAGCGTGCGGACCGTGACGTCCGCGGGTCGATCATCGCCGGGTGGCCGCAAGCGCTGGCTGCGCACAAGGACCGCGACGTGTACGGGGCGCTCACCCGGCGCCGCCAGTTCGCGAACCACCCACTGCGCGAACACAGGCACCGCGTCCTTGTCACGGATGAGCTGTTCTTTCAGCTTCTGCCAGCGATACCACGTAAACGCTGTGATCGCCGGGTCGTCGCGGCGGGAGGTCCACGTCCGATCGCTCCCGTCATCCATCGCGACCTGGACTTCGAGCTCTTCCAGCACGGAGATCGGGTCGGGTGCGTACATACTCCACTTTTGTTGCAGGCCAGTCGATTCCGCGACCGGAAGCAACGCTTGGACCAGGCTCCGCTTGAGATATGAATCCGGCAGATTCCAGACCGCCGCGATCAGCACCACCACACAGATCAGGACGCTGATCAGGTATTCGCCGATCGCAGACCGCTCGAAGCGAATCCCGAGCGCCGTCAGCGCTCCCCTCAAGCTCATCCGAACCGGCTGCGCCGCCAACCGAGGAAGGCGACGAACCCGAGAAGTAGCGCGCCGAGGAAAGCGGCGGTGAGCATAAGTTGAGCGCTGCGTCCCGCGGCGGTAGGGGATGCGTCTGTTCGTATCTCCGGTGCGACGAACGGCTTCACCGCCGGCGCGGTGAAGCCCGCGACAGCCTCGCCCTGGACTCGCGCGACGGGAACGCCGCCGGCCAGCGTCTCCAACGGTGTCGGAGGCACCAGTCGCGGGGTAGGTGGTGGTGCAGCCCAGGGCCCCGCCGAGGGCATCAACGCCGCCCAAACCGAGGTCGAATCCGCGCCTACCGGCGCGGGGAGAGATGCCGGTATGGGACTGGCCGTGACCTCCGGCAGTGCCGTAATCGGCATCTCGGCAACCGGATTCACTGCCGGGGGTGTCGCGCGGGTTCCGCCCGACGATCCATCCGCCCCTGCAGGCCCGGGACCGCCGCCGCCGGTCGTGCTGGCCCCACCGGTCGTACTCGTGGTGCCGGTCGTACTCGTATCGCCGGTCGTACTCGTGGCGCCGGTCGTACTCGCATCACCTGACGTACTCGAATCGCCGGTTGTACTCGCATCACCTGACGTACTGGTGTCACCGGTCGTACCGGTGTCACCTGACGTACTCGAATCACCGGTCGTACCGGTGTCACCGGTCGTACTGGTGTCACCGGTCGTACCGGTGTCACCTGACGTACTCGAATCACCGGTCGTACTGGTGTCACCCGACGAACTCGCATCACCTGTCGTACTCGAATCACCCGAGGTACTCGAATCACCCGAGGAACCCGAGGAACCAGAGTCCCCCGACGAACTCGAGTCACCTGAACCACCGTCGCCCGGCTGATTTGTCAAGACGAGCTGCGGCCGAGCGTTCTCACTCCCGTCGAGCAGGCTGGCGCAATACATGAACCCAGCCACCATCAGCACCGCGCTACCCGCGCGGCCCGCGGTTTCCCATATCCGACGCATTGCCCCGCCCCCGGCCTGCTTGGCCACTCCCCCGCGACACGCGAATCTCGGCAACCGTCAATTTAGTTGCGGAATTCGCCCGTTGTCGAAGGACAGCCTACTGCGCTTAAGGCGGTAGCGGCACCCTCCGATGCGACGACCGGCAATCGGGAAGCGGATCGGCCTTGCTGGGTTGATTCCCGGCGAAAAGATCTGGCGCCAATGTGCCGAGTTCGCCGTCGAGTGACCTCTCAGTCATGAGTCTGCCGCGACGGGCGGTCCGAATCCGTCATCGCTACCCCGCGACCACCACGCGCACGGCGGTCGAACGCGACGAGAGTAACGAGTTGACCGACGGGGGCCAGAACTCCGTCCTCGCAGGAGCGGCGGGCGTGACGATGACGACGCCAGTGGCAGGTCCCTCCGGGGTCGCGACTGACACGGCCTGTCCGGGTTCGCCGTAGACGCCGGCACAGCCGTCGCCTTCACATGCACCCGTCGACGAGTCGATCCGGCCCGCGAAGATGTCGTTGATCCATCCGGCAATGAGAGTCTGCGCCGCCGCCTTGTTCTGCTCGGTCGGAAATCCCTGGTACAGGTAGGAGACCAGCTGGATGAGCCAGCTCCCGCCCTGCATGGCGTCCAGATGCTCGCCACCGTCGAGCACCACGCCGTTGAAGTGCCCCGGCCGGCGCCCATTGAGGGCCTCGTCGACTCGGCGCGTCTCGCCGTCCCTCGGCGCACCGAGCTCCAGCACCGGGATGTAGGCGCCGAGGCCTTCGAGCTTGTCGAGCGATTCGGACAACACCGACCCGGGCGGGGCGCCGTCGAGGGTGACGATGCCGGCGAGCTGATTGGTGGCACCGTCGGCGATGACCGCCTCGGCGTAGTAACCGGCGGCACCCGCGGCGACCCCGGCCCCGAGCGAATGGCCAACGAGGGTGAAGCGGTCCGGCAGCGCAGCACCGGCGCCGTACTTCCTGGCCAGGCCCGCGGCGACCGCACTGGCGGTCAGCGCATCGCGATCACCGAGCAGGAGGGCGGCCGTAGCGCGGTAGACCTGATCATCACCGAGCCAGAAGCCGTCTTGGACATAGCGATTCGACGACAGCGTCGGGGCGACGACGATGCTGTTGGTGCGTTCGGCCAGCCACGCTGCGGTGTAGCTGTACATCGGACCGATGCCGAGGTAGCCGTGCTGCAGGTAGATGAGGCGTTCGGGCGTCTCGTCACCCTCTGGGTAGTACCAATCTGCGCGGACGTAGCGGCCGTCCTCGATCTCCAGCCTGGAGCTGCGGACGGTGACCTTGCTGCCCGGCGGTACGACCGGCGGCCCGGACACGAATCGGACGGCCGCACCGATGATCTCCATCATCAGCGATTGAAAGACCTCCTGCAGCGTCCGGGTCGGCGCCGCAGCAAGGGCGGCAGGAGCATCGAGAGTCTGCGAGACACGTTGCGATGCAAAGGTATCGACAGCGGCATCGACATCCTCCGAAAGACTGTTCGTCACGGGGCTCAGCTCGTCAGCCGGACTTTCGGCGAACTCTGTTTCCGTCACGTCGGAGGGAGTCTCGTCGACGGTGACAGGCTCGGTGACGGCGTCATCGGCGGTGGTGGGCTCGTTCACATCGTCGTCGGCGGGTCGGGCGTCGGCAGAACGCTTGGTGGTCGCCGTGTGGCCGTCGGGTTCGGGTAGGTGGTCTTCGGCCACCACGACATCGGCGTCCTCATCGACGTCTGCGTCGGCGTCGGCGTCGGCATCCACGTCTACGCCGGAGCCATCGTCGGTGTCGGCATCGTCTTCGGGATCGGTCCCACCCGTCGAGTCCCCGCTGCCGGTCTCCGTCGCAGCGTCATCGCTGCTGTCAGCAGAGGCACTGGCACTGGCCCCCGCCGCATCGGACCCGGTATCGGCACTCGCGGTGTCGGCTCCGGCGATCAGTGCGGCAGACACTCCCGCGGCCACCACGCCTGCACCCATCCACGCTGACAGTTGCGCCATTCGTCTCCCAACCTAGTTATTGACGGCTGCGTCGCAGCAGCCGCGCTCACCGTAGAACAAGTCCGAGGCGGGGTAGACAAGTTTTCTGATCTGGTCA
The DNA here is from genome assembly GCF_001650495.1 of Mycolicibacterium iranicum. Classification (GTDB taxonomy): domain Bacteria; phylum Actinomycetota; class Actinomycetes; order Mycobacteriales; family Mycobacteriaceae; genus Mycobacterium; species Mycobacterium iranicum_A. Next base: position 32,724 of record NZ_LWCS01000013.1, read on the forward strand.
CGTTTGAGCCTGGCGTCGGGGCGCTAACGGGATTGCGTGGAGATCACACGTGGGGCGGTCCCGGGTAGTCGTCGAGCGTTACCACCGGCCCCATGGCCGCCAGGCCGGCAGGATTCTCCAACCACTGGTTCCTGATGATGCTGGTGCTGTTGGGCATGTGGACGACGAAGTCGCCGTACGTGCGCAGGAAGGCGTCACCGTAGCCCATCGCGCCGGTGGAGTTCGGCGGTACATTCTGTTTGACCGTGGTGGTCTCGGACTCCTTCTGCTGAGAGGATCCCGTGTACAAGGCGGTCGACTCGAGCTCGATCTGCTGACCGAGGAACACTCCGGCCTTCTCTTTGATTTTGATTCCGCCACCGGCGGACCAGCTTTCGGTCTGCGACTTGTACGTGGTCAGGCTTTCGGTGTGCGAATTCACCTGGCTGCCCTGGTTGTAGAAAAGCCGCGAAGGTCCGAGAATCGGCTCGGTGTAGTAGCCCTGCCCGGTGACGTTCGCGCTACACGACCCCGGCGTCCGTCCCCCGTCGGTGTAATAGCACCCCGCGTCGAGGGTCGCGGCAGCCAGGTTCGGGTCGTAGGTGAGGTCGAAGGTGCTCGGACTGGACAGGACGATGTACATGATCTCGGCTTGGTTCGCGTCGTCGTAACCACCGTGCATGCAGGCACTGCTATCGCAATCGAGGAACTCATTGGTGTCAAACTGAGAAATGAGCTCAGCCTCGCTGACCGGCGCTGAGTTATCGTCTGCACGTTGCCATTTGACAAATGCTTCCTGGTTGCTGAATGTGCTGTGGTCCACTTCGATGCGCACCATCTGGAAAGGCTGGAGAATGAAGCCGACCTCCGGGGATTGGTCCTCCTCGTAGTCGCCGGTGATCGAGATGAGCTTCTGCGGGTACGGGGTGAGGTTGACGATCTCGAACCCCTGCGTGAACAGTTGTTGTGATGCGTTGCCTGTGAGCAGAACTTCGGGCAGGCGCACTATCGCCCGGAATTCTGCTGCCAAGAAGTCCCCGATGATCGCACCGAACGACTTGGGTGTGGGCTCGGGCAGCGGCGTGGGCGCTGCAATGTCGGAGGGTGCCGGGTCGGCGACCGGTGGCTTCGTGTTGGTCGGCACCGACGGGTTCGATGTCGAATCCGGGTAAGGATTCGGACCTTCTCCGATGTCGTAATCGACAGTGGTCCAGATCGGTGGGGCCAACGGAAGCCCGTGCTCGTCCACGGCATCGGCCGGGACGGGGCTGATGTACTCGACACCGCGGATCTTGACGGTGACCCCCTTGTCCACCAACGTCAGGTCCACCAGGTCGTGGTACTGGGCGTAGGAGAGCTGAATCTGGCCGTACATACCGGGCGCCACATTGACCGTGGCACCCTGCTTGCTGAGAATGCCGTCACTCCAGGTGCGTCCGTACTTCTCCTGCAGGACGGCGTTGATCTCGGTTTCGAAGTTCAACGGTCCCAGGGTGAACTTCAGCGAACTGCCGACAGCCAGTTTCAGGTTCTGTTCGAAGCCGTTGGACTTGACAACTTCGTGGCTGAGCTCGTAGGTGTTGCTGGAGCTCACGCTGCCGTAGTTGAAGACGGTATTGCCGACGTTCCTGGCCCCGGAGTACTCGATCGTCGACTCGATGACGTCCGGAGTGCAGGTACCGCGGTTACCGCAAATCCGCATTGCGACAATCGCCTGTCCCTCTCCGTCGTCGGGGTCGAGGATGATCTCGGTGCCCGCCTTGGGCAAAAAGACGACCGTCTGGGCGGAGGCCACCACAGGCCCGGTGACCGGGACTGGGGTGTTGAAGAAGTCGGACTGGATATTGCCGCTCGTCGTGCTCACCTCTCGAACGCCGTCGAATCTGACGTACACCTCGTAGGTGTCGACTCCGTCCGTCCACTCCATCAGACCGTAAATCGACGAGTTGTCGTTGTAGTAGAAGCCCATTTCGACTTGCCGGGCATGTGCGAGAACCGCCCCGTTCTGCGGACCGTAGGCAAGCGGGTTGCCAAAGGTGTCGAGGTTCTTCAGCGTCAACGTCCGCCCGGTCAGATTGACGAACGTGGCCTGCACTTTGATTTCGGGAAGGGGAATATCCGTGGTAGGCAGGCACTTCGAGTCCACGCACGAGCCGGGGTAGCTCTCTTCGACCTGGCCGCTGAGCTCGAGGAGCAGCGTCCTGACCGGGGCCAGAAGCACCTTGGCAACCGCCACAACCCGGTCAACGATCGGCTTGAGCACCCACTCCACGACATTGAGGAGTGGTTTCACGCCGTTGGAGGTGGTGGCAACCGACGCGTTCGCGTTGGTCGTCTGCACCACTACCGTGTCCGCGACGATGGGGGCGCTGCCGAGCGAAGTGTTCTCGGAGTGATCGGTATCGCCGACTTCACGGCGGGCTGCGGCCGCCTGAAGCCATTTCACCGGGGAGGGAATGGTGTTGTTGTTCGCGGGGGGTCCGGAGGTGTCGCTCTGCGGACTTGCGGATGCGGCGGCCGGTTCGATGACAGTGCGCGTGACGGTCTGATCTTCGGGTTCTTCGGCGTCGCCGTCAGACTCGGTGACCTCAGACCCGGTGGCCTCGTCGATATCCGCATCTTCGCCCGATTTCTCGGCGTCGTCAGGCTCGGTGACGTCCTCGCCTCGGGCGTCGTCGTCGGTATCGGCGTCCGCATCCGCCGTCTTCTGCGGGTCAGACGCCGCGGTACTGTCCTCAGATCTCTTGTCCGCCTTCCTCGCCGGACCGCTCGACGTCGAGGTCGAGCTGTCTTCCGACGACGGCTCGGCTGCTGCCGCGGGGGCGCTGGCCAGCGCCACCCCGAGTCCGAGTGCGACGGTCGCAGCGGCCGTGCTTGCCGTGAGCTTCACCGGTTTCATGGAGTCCTCCGACGTGCGGATCAGGTGCGGGGATGAATGGCTGGACCAACCGGCCACCAAATTAACATTGTCGACAATTTATTGCCGTGGCGACGACGTCATGTTCAGCAGATCGTGGCGGATCGTTGGACTGCGATACATCTTCGATCGCCTCACCGCGGCACGACGGCTCAGCGGTGCCCCTCAGCGACCGAGGCCCTTCCCCGCGCGTTCGTGTCGACGTAACCGTTTCCGGCAGTGACGCATCCGACCATGGGTGCATGGCTGACATGACGACATCTCTGCCACCCCGTCGAGCTGATTCGGCGCCCAGCAGTGCACGAGGCGCGCTGAACGATAGCGACGTCGTCCTCGAATTCTCGGGACGGTTCAGGTTCGGGATCGATCAGTGGGCGTACGTGCCCTTCACTGTGCCACCGGAGGTCGCTCGAATTGTCGTGACCACCGGCCATCAGGCGTTGTCTGTCCTGGGGGTGGCACGAAATGTGTTGGATCTAGGAATCTTCGGTCCCGAAGGCTACGACGTCGGCAACGCCGCGGGGTTCCGGGGGTGGTCGGGCGGGGCGCGCAGCGGATACGCGTTGTCCGCCGGCTCGGCGACGCCGGGATACCTGCCCGGTCCCCTCACCCCTGGCACGTGGACACTGGCGTTTGGCCCCGTGGTGCTGAATCCGCTCGGTATGGACTGGTGGGCGCGTGTCGTGCTGGAGTTCGGGCGCCCGGAAGCCGAACCGCCACCACGCCCTCGGTTTGCCGCCGGGACGTCCCGGCGCCGGGGCGCTGCGTGGTACCGCGGAGATCTGCACACGCACACCGTGCATTCCGACGGCCATTACCAGCCCCACGAACTCTCCGCTGTCGCCGATGACGCGGGACTGGACTTCGTCGTCTCCACGGAGCACAACACGAACTCGGCCAATCTGAGCCGGGCCGGCTTCCCGCGCGGCGGACCCGAGATCGTTCCCGGTGAGGAGGTCACGACCCGCCATGGTCACTGGTTGGCGGTCGGCCTACCGCCGGACTGCTGGGTCGACTGGCGCTACGCACCTCGAGATGGCGTCTTCACCCGATTCGCGGCTCAAGTACGTGTCCAGGGCGGCCTCGTCGTCGCCGCGCATCCGGCGGTTCCACTGCCAGGGGCGGCGTGGGAGTTCGGCTACGGCGACGTCGACGCCATCGAAGTGTGGAACGGTCTCTGGAATCTCGATGACGAACTTGCGCTGCGCATTTGGCATCGGCTGTTGGTGCGCGGTCGCCGAATCACCGCGGTGGGTGGAAGCGACTCACATGGCGCCCATCAACGTGTCGGGCGACCGCAGACCGTGGTTTTCGCCGAGAACCTCACCACGGCCGACCTCATTGCAGGCCTCCGCAACGGGCACTGCTATCTGACCGAAACGGACTCGGTGACAATTCGTTTCACCGCAGCGGCGGGCGATGCCACGGTCGTAGGGCCCGGCGGGACGCTCACGGTGGGTCCAGAGACGGCGGTGAAGGTCATGGCTGAAGTCCGCGGTGCGCCCAACGCCGTCATCGACCTCATCACAGCACGAGGACGAGTTGCCAGAGCACCGGTCGGCGAGTCCGGGACGGCAATCGTGCGGTGGACGACTCTCGGGGCCGATGCCCGGTTCGCCCGTCTCGAAGTCCGGCGCCGGCAACGACAACGGCGCGAATCCATGGTGGCACTGTCGAATCCCATCTGGATCTCCGAAGCTCGATGAGCGATCTTGAGAGACGTATTTCGGCGTTGATGCGATCCCGATGTCATTGCGCCGCAATCACTTGGCACCACATTTCACTTCCCGCTGAAAACATTCGGTCGACGCTGCCAGCTGGGATCATGCACGGCGTCTGCCACCGCTCGGGCATCAGCAACAGATTGTTTGTCGCGCTGAGTGTTTCGCAGGGAAGCAGGGCCCGGTGCACTGTGCGGTTTGGCCACTCGCCGGGCCCGGCAGGTTCACGATCGTGGGTACAGCTGCGCCCAGGTCGCGGCTGACTTCACGAAGGAGAGCGTAATGAAGTACGTCGTGTCGATGAATTTCAGACTCAACGGCTCCGCCTCAGAGAACGAAGCCGCGGCGAAGCGGATGCTCGACCTCTATGCGAAATGGAGCCCACCGGAGGGCTCGACATTCCACCAGTTCGTCGGACGACTCGACGGCGGGGGCACCTTCGCGGTGATCGAGACCGACAATCCGAGTGATTTAGCCACCACCACAGCGATGTTCGGACCCTACGTCGATTACCAGATCTATCCCGTCCAGGACATCAACGACACCGTGCGTGCGGCGCAGCAGGGGGTGGCGTACCGGGAGTCCGTGTCCTGACCTTCCAGGTCCGGTGGTCGCCACGGGAGGTGACGAAGTGAGCCACGACCCCGGCTGGTGCGCCGGCCATCGTCACCAACGATAGTCGAGGAACTTCCCGTCGAAGGTGACGACCACGCGGTCACCGTCCGGGTCCGAGCGTCGCTTGATGTCGACCTTGAAATTGATGGCGCTCATGATGCCGTCACCGAACTCTTCGTGAATGAGCTCCTTGAGCGCCGGCCCGTACACCGCCAGCGCCTCGTGAAATCGGTAGATGGTGGGATCGGACAGCTTGGCGGGCTCGATGCCGCGACTCGGCTGCAGCTGCAGGCTCTCGGCGACCGCCGCGTCGAGATCGAGAAGCTCGCAGACGACCTCTGCCTGAGCCTGCGTCATCGGGTGCTGGCCCAGCAGAGCGGCTACACACCACACCAGGGGTGCATCGAGCTTCTCGGCGATATCGGTCCAGCTGAGCTTCTTCCGAATGCGAGCGGCGACAATAAGCTCTGCTGCTTCGCTCTTGCCCATGATCGGGATCATCGGAGGCTCCCGTTCCCCGCGGCGAGCAGCGACCGGTCCTCTGAGTCTTTGGGGGGCACCTCGACGAGTCTCTTCTCTCCGGTGCGGGCATGCGTGGCGAACAATGTGAGACCCACGAATGTCACTCCGCCGACCAGGTTTCCGATGACCGTCGGGATCTCGTTCCAGATGAGATAGTCCGCGATCGAGAAGTCACCGCCGAGCATGAGGCCGGACGGGAACAGGAACATGTTGACGATCGAGTGCTCGAAACCCATGTAGAAGAACAACATGATCGGCATCCACATCGCGATGACCTTGCCCGAGACACTGGTGGACATCATCGCCGCCACCACCCCGGTCGACACCATCCAGTTGCACAGCACACCGCGGATGAACAGCGTCAGCATGCCGGCGGCGCCGTGCTCGGCATATCCCACGGTGCGGCTGTGGCCGATCTCACCGAGCCGCTGGCCGACCTCGTTGGGGTCGACGCTGAACCCGAAGGTGAACACCACGGCCATCATCAGCGCGACGAGGATCGCACCGGCGAAGTTGCCGACGAAGACCAGGCCCCAGTTGCGCATCATCGAGCGGAACGTGACGCCGCGCCTCTTGTCCAGCAAGGCAAGCGGTACCAGCGTGAAAACGCCTGTCAATAGGTCGAATCCGAGCAGATAAAGCAGGCAGAAACCGACCGGGAACAGCACCGCACCGAGTAGAGGATTGCCTGTCTGCACGGTGATGGTCACCGCGAACGCGGCGGCCAGAGCGAGGATGGCGCCGGCCATGAAGGCTCGGATCAACGTGTCACGGGTCGACATGAGAGCTTTCGATTCGCCGGCGTCGATCATCTTGGCGACGAATTCGCTCGGATTCACATAGGACATGCCCGGTAGAGTTCCCGGGTCGTATTGCCGATTCGCAACACAACGTGGACAGTCGTGTTGCCACCCCCTCACAGCCAACCGGAAGGTCTGTGAGGGTTCCGGGTCAGCTCAGCCGTCGACGTCCATCTCGGCGAGTACGCGGCGCAGCAGCTTCCCAGTCGCATTGCGGGGCAACTCGTCGACGAACACCACGTCGCGGGGAACCTTGTGCCGGGCCAAGTTTTCCTTCACGTGCTGCTTGATCTCCGCTGCGTCCTTGACCGCACCTGGTTCGGCAACAATGAAGGCGCGCAATCGTTTTCCGAACTCCACGTCGTCAACGCCGACCACCGCAACCTCGGCGACGTCGGGACGGGCTTCGAGCAGGTTCTCGACCTCCTGGGGGAACACGTTCTCTCCGCCGGAGACGATCATGTCGTCGTCGCGGCCGTCGACGAACAAGAGGCCGTCGTCGGTGAAGTGACCCATGTCACCGCTGGACATGTAACCGTCGATGATCTGCTTGTGGCGACCGTCGGTGTAACCGGAGAACGGCGCGCCGTTGCGGACGAAGATCCGTCCCCGCCGGTTGGTGCCCTCGATGCGCTGATCGTTCTCGTCGTAGAGCACCACCTCGCAGGTGACCGGCGACCGGCCCGCGGTTCCGGGGGCTGCGCGCAACTCGGCGGGAGTGGCGACGCTGGCGATGGCGCATTCAGTGGAGCCGTACATGTTGTAGAGGACATCGCCGAAGGTGTCCTGGACTCGGTTGGACAGTTCGGGACTCAGGGCCGATCCGGCGATGAGGATGACTTTCAGCGACGACGTGTCGTACTTGCCGATGACCGCGGGGCCCAGCTCGACCATCCTGTGCAGCATCGTCGGGACGGCCACCAGCATGTCGGCCTTGTGCGTGGCGATCAGCTCCAGTGTCGCCTCGGCCTTGAAGCGCCGAGCGGTGACGACCTTGTTCCCGAATGCGGCACCGATGGTGTAGGTCGCCCAGCCGGTGCTGTGGAAGATCGGTGACACGATCACCATGGTTCCCTGATGCGGGAACGGAATTCGGTCGATGATCTGCGCTGTGGCGAGCGGTGACACGCTGTCGCGGGGAGCCCCCTTCGGCAGACCCGTCGTTCCGCTGGTCAGGATCACCGAGCCGCCGGGCTTGTCCGGAGGGGGCAGCGGATCCGACGGGTTCGAGGCGACGATGTCGTCGAGTGTCGGCACGCCGTCCGGCACCTCAGTGCCCTCGTCAACCCATGTCAGCACGCGCGGCATGTCGGCGGGCAGCGCGTCGAGAAGCCCGAGGAACTCGCTGTCGTGGAGAACGACGGCGACGTTTTCACGCTGGCACACCTCGGCGAACTGTGGCTTGGCGAAGCCCGTGTTCATCAGCACCATTCGGGCGCCGAGTTTGCCGCACGCGGCCATCGTGATCACCAGGCCGCGGTGATCGCGACAGAGCACCCCGACGACGGACCCGGCCGAGACGCCCAGCCGGCGCAGGCCGTGCGCGAGTGCCCAGGACTTGTCGTCGACCTCCTTGTACGTCAGCGTTCCGCGTTCGTCGACGATCGCGGGCAGGGAGGCGTACTTGCGGCCGCCCTGGATCGTCATGGTCGCCTGCGGCCCGAAAACCCGGGAGAGCTTTGCCATCTGCACCGACGACTTCAGGTCGGTGAGGTCGATGACCCCGGTGTCGACGAGGCGTTTCAGTGCTCGCCCCGACTCGGATGCCAACTGCAGTTTCTTCCGTACCGTGCCGAGCACATCATTCATCGGGGGCCTCCTTGCCACGTCGTTCGGACGCAAGGTACCAAGTCCTGACGGACGTCGACGCGGGCCCCGACATCACGCGTTGTCACACGGTGAAGTGTGGCGCCGGCAGGTCTACTGTCGATAGATGGCGATCAATCGTCGCGTGGGAACGACCGGCATCGCGGTGGCCACAATGTGCATTGCGTGCGTCGTCGTCGGGCCGACAGTGGCCAAGGGCGAAACCGGTGACGCCTCGCCCAGCTTCCCGCCTCCGTCGTTCCCCGCGCTGCCGCTTCCGGTATTGCCGATTCCGGCCGGACTGCCGCCGTTTCCTTATCCCGCCGACGTCCCGGTCGTGCAATTGCCGGCCGACATCCCACGCGTCGAGTTCCCTTCCGCTGTGCCGACCGTGTCGCTCCCCGCGGAGATTCCGGCGGTGCCGCTCCCCGCAGACATTCCGCCAATCCAGTTACCTGCACCGATACCGCCTGGATTGATGTAGAGGTCACGGGCCCCGACCCGGGCAGTAGTCTTATCGTTACCTTATTTTTGCCTTATCTTTCTTAGGAATGGGTGTACATTCTTAGGAACGTCGAGCAAAGGAGCCCACGTTGCGACCTGCCAACGCCACACCAGTCGTTCTCGTCAACGGCGCATCCGGGGCCATCGGAGCCGAGGTCGCGCGACAGTTCGCCCGGAGCGGAGCCCATGTGGTCGTCAACTGCGGGGACGCCGACCGCGCGACTGAGGTCGCCGACGCGATCCGCTCCGCAGGGGGGCTCGCCACCCCGCTTGCTGCGGACACCTACGAACACGCGCAGACGGCCTCGCTGCTCGCATCGGTGGGTGCGCGTTTCGGCAGGCTGGATGCGGCGATCCTCAGCGCGTCGGAGACGCCCGGGCGACCCGCCGCTGCGCTGAAGCGGTTCGCCGAATCGGTGCTGCCGCTCATGTCCCCCGGCGGCTACTTCGCCTTCGTGACGAACCATCAGGCCCACTTCTATCCGAACAAGGCCGTGCCGAAGGGCTACGCGGCGGTTGCTGCGACAATGCGCGCCGGCGAAACCGCGCTGTATGCAATGCGCCCTCAATTCGCCAGCGCCGGTGTGCGATTCAGCGTTGTCACCGGCGACATGCACGGAGACACCACCGCGGTCGCCACGGCCGTCGTGTCCGCGGCGACGGCGGTCAACCCGTCGGGCGTGGTGTGCGTCGGCAGCGCCGACTACCTGATGACGGCATAGGCGTTCACCCCTCCGACGGGGGCCTGCTGACAGACACCACACGTTTGAGGACCTTTGGCACCAAACAAAGGGACCCAAGGCACCGTGCAGGCGGTCTTCGCGCGACGCACGATTAGCGGCATGGATACCGCGGTCATCGACGCCGCGGGACTGCAACAGCTCGTGTCGGCGCTGCAGGACTCGGGCTACCGTGTCGTGGGCCCCACCGTGTCGGGCAGCGCCATCGTGCTGGCCGAGCTCGACAGTGCTGACGATCTGCCGGCGGGATGGGGGGTGGACGTCTCCCCCGGCCGATACCGGCTTCGGCGTCGCGACGACGACGCGGTGTTCGGCCACTCGGCGGGTCCGCAGTCGTGGAAACAGTTTCTGCACCCGGCCCGGCAACGCCTGTGGAGCTCTGACGGTGCGGCACCCGAAAAACCAGCGCGTTACGCCTTTCTCGGTGTGCGGGGCTGTGACCTCGCCGCGATCGCGAAGCTCAACGGCGTGCTGGGTACCGGCGAGTATCCCGACACCAACTTCACCGGGCGCCTGGGCCGGGTGTTCGTCGTCGCGGTGAACTGCACCGAGCCGGGCGGGTTGTGTTTCTGCGCCTCGATGGGGACAGGTCCGGAGGTGGGGCCGGGCTATGACCTTGCCTTGACCGAACGCACCGGCCCTGACGGTCGCCTCTATGTCGTCGATGTGGGCAGTGACCGTGGCGCCGACGTGCTGCGACAGTTGCCACGACGGCAGCCCTGTGATGACGAGATCGCTTCCGCCAGAGCCGATGTCGCCGGCGCAGCGCATCGCATGGGGCGAACGATGCCGACCGGTGACCTGCGCGCCCTGCTGGCCGACTCCCGGGAGTCGGCGCAGTGGGACGAGGTCGCGTCGCGCTGCCTGACATGCGGCAACTGCACGATGGTCTGTCCGACATGCTTCTGCACCAGCGTCGAGGACGTCACCGATCTCACCGGCACCCACGCGGAGCGGTGGATGACATGGGCGTCGTGTTTCGAGGTCGACTTCACGTTCATTCACGAGGGCAGCGTCCGGCAGTCCGCGTCCTCCCGCTACCGGCACTGGCTGACCCACAAGCTGGGAACCTGGCACGACCAGTTCAGTACGTCGGGCTGCGTGGGATGCGGACGGTGTATCGCGTGGTGCCCGACCGGAATTGACATCACCGAGGAGATGGCCGCGCTCTCGGAACCACCGGACGCAGTCGATGACTGAGCCGGCGCTGCGGGACACAGTGGGCGCGATGACTCCGGTTCCATACCAGGTGGTGAGCCGCGTCGCCGAGACGCGCGACTCGTCCACGCTGCGGCTGAGGCCCATCGATGCGGCGTTGCCTACCCCCGCTCCCGGCCAGTTCATGATGATGTACGCATTCGGGATCGGCGAGGTCGCCATCTCGGTGAGTGGGGTGCCGGCACCCTCGAGCGCGGATACGACGGTCACCCACACCGTGCGGGCCGTCGGTGCGGTCAGCCGGGCGTTGCACGACGCTGAACCGGGGACGATGATCGGGCTGCGTGGCCCCTTCGGCACGTCGTGGGGTGTGGAATCGGCTGCGGGGCGCGACCTGGTCATCGTGGCGGGCGGGGTGGGTTTGGCTCCGCTGAGGCCGGTCGTGATGGCCGCGCTGGCCGACCGCGATCACTATGGCCGGGTGACGCTGATCGCGGGCGCGCGCACGCGGGAAGACTTCCTCTTCGACGATGAACTCGACGCCTGGGTGAATGGCCGGGTGATCGACGTGCACCGCACCGTCGACGTCCCGGTCCAGGGCTGGTCGGGCGAGATCGGGTTCATCACCGAACCGCTGCGCAGACTGCCACTGCGTCCGCGCGCGACGACTGCGTTCCTGTGCGGTCCGGAGGTGATGATGCGCAACGGTGCCGCAGAACTATTACGGAAAGGCATGGCGCCCAGCGACATCCGCGTCTCATTGGAACGCAACATGCAGTGCGGCATCGGCTGGTGCGGGCACTGCCAGCTGGGCCCCCTGCTGCTGTGTCGTGACGGGCCCGTCGTCGGCTACGACGCCGCCGAGCCACTGCTGCGGATCAGGGAGCTGTAGAGATGACCGTCCCCACGCTGGCCGTCTGGAAGTTCGCGTCGTGCGACGGATGTCAGCTCACACTGCTCGACTGCGAAGACGAGCTGCTGACCCTCGCGGGACAGGTACGGATCGCCACTTTCCTGGAAGCGTCCAGCGCGGTCGTGGCGGGCCCCTACGACGTTTCGCTCGTGGAAGGGTCCATAACCACCGCCGCCGACGAGCGACGCATAATCGAAATACGCTCTCAGTCAGATGTTTTGGTGACCATCGGAGCCTGCGCCACCGGGGGCGGAATCCAGGCGCTGCGCAATTTCGCCGATATCGACGAGTTCACCTCGGTCGTCTATGCCCAACCGGAGTACATCGACACCTTGGCGACCTCCACCCCGGCTTCGGCGCATGTCGCTGTCGACTATCAGCTGCAGGGTTGTCCGATCGACCGCAGGCAGTTGCTCGAAACCCTGGCCGCGCTGCTGATCGGCCGCAAGCCCAGACTGCCCGCCAAGACAGTGTGTACCGAATGCAAGAATCGCGGCATCACGTGCGTCGTGGTCGCCGACGGCACCCCGTGCCTGGGCCCGGTGACGCACGCCGGCTGTGGTGCGCTGTGCCCGTCGTTCTCGCGCGGCTGCTACGGCTGCTTCGGCCCCACCGCCACCCCGAACACTGCGGCGCTGATCCCGTTGCTGCGCCGCGACGGCATGTCCGGCGCCGACGTCGAGCGGGTGTTCACCACCTTCAACCCCACGCGCTTCGATGCCACACGCAATGACAACCGACGGAGCACCCCGTGAACTCCGAGACCCGGACGCTGACCGTCGGCGCACTGACCCGAGTCGAGGGTGAGGGCGCGCTCAACGTCACGCTCACCGACGGGGTGGTCGACACGGTCGAGCTCAACATCTACGAGGCGCCGCGGTTCTTCGAGGCCTTTCTGCGCGGGCGGGCCCACACCGAGCCACCCGACATCACCGCCAGGGTGTGCGGCATCTGCCCGGTCGCCTATCAGGTCAGTGCCTGCAACGCCATCGAGGACGCGTGCGAAGTGTCGGTTGATCCGGAGCTGGTGGCGTTGCGTCGGCTGCTCTACTGCGGGGAGTGGATCCACAGCCACGCCCTGCATATTTTCCTGCTGCACATGCCCGACTTTCTCGGCTACCCCGACGTGATCACGATGGCCAGAGATCACCGCGAACTCGTCGAACGCGGGCTCGCGCTGAAGAAGGCGGGCAACCAGTTGATGGAGCAAATCGGTGGCCGCGCCATCCACCCGATCAACGTGCGGCTGGGCGGTTTCTACTCGACCCCGACCCGGGCGCAGCTACGTCCGCTCGCTGAGACGCTGCGTCACGCGCTCGACGACGCGCTCTACACCGTCGCCCAGACCGCACGTCTCCAGTTTCCCGACGCCGAGTTCGACCACGAGTTGCTGGCCTTGACCACACCCGACCGCTATCCGATCGAGAACGGGACGATCACACGAAGCGCCGGAGATGCTTTCCGCATCAGCGAATTCGGCGACCACGTCGTCGAAACGCAGGTGCCGCATTCGACAGCCCTGCAGGCGACTCTCGACGGGGGACGCTACCTGACCGGGCCTTTGGCGCGTTACTCACTGAACTCCGCGCACCTGCCCCCCGCCGCTGCGCAGGCCGCGCACGACGCCGCACTGGGGCCGGTATGTCGGAATCCGTTCCGTAGCATCGTAGTCCGCGCCGTCGAAGTGGTGTGCGCAGTGGAGGAGGCGTTACGCATCATCGCGTCCTACGACGTGCCGCCACGGCCGTTCGTCGACGTCCCGGCGTGCGCCGGCACCGGCCACGGAGTCAGTGAGGCGCCCCGCGGGCTGCTCTACCACCGCTACGAGATCGACAGCGACGGACTGATCCGGGCGGCCACGATGGTGCCGCCGACAGCGCAGAATCAGGCCGCCATCGAACATGAGATGGGACAGCTGGTCGCCGCGAACCTCGCCCTCGACGATGCGGAGCTGACAGCGTTGTGCGAGAGGTCAATCCGCAATCATGACCCGTGCATTTCGTGCTCGGCGCATTTTCTTACCCTCACCGTCCAGCGCCAATGAGCACTCTGGTGATCGGGGTCGGCAACGACTTTCGCCGTGACGACGGCATCGGGCCTGCGGTGGCCGCCGAGATCGCGCGCAGAAGTTTTCCTGGCGTGAAAGTGCTGACGGCGGCGGGCGACCCGACCGAGCTGCTCGATGCGTGGGATGGCGTGACGTTATGTGTCATCGTCGATGCGGTGGTCGGCGACGGCGCCGAACCCGGCCGGATGCGGCGCTGGTCGCCCAGCGACCGGCGTGCCGACAGCGTCGTCAGCTCGCACACACTGAGCCTTTCTGCGACCTATGCCCTGGGCGAGGCACTCGGACGCCTGCCACGAAAATTGTTGGTTTTTACCATTGATGCGGCCGACGTCGGGCACGGAGTCGGCCTCAGTCCGGCGTTGGCCGACGCTGTTCCCGCGGTGACGGCTGCGGTGCTGGCCGAGATCGAAAGGTCGTAAGCGATTCCACGGGGTTGTCCGCGCGGTCTCCGGTGACGGGATGGAGAACCACAGCGGTCATTCCGCCCTGAAGGCAGGTCCTTTTGACCCTATCGGGCGTCGATGTCGTTCTCCACCATGGTGTCACCAGTAGCGCGGGCAACGCCTCGTATTCCTCGCGCAGACTCGAGATGGAGTACACCGATGTCGGTATTCATCACCGGATATCCCGGCTTCCTCGGCACCGAACTTCTGTCACGCATCGTGCGCCGCACTGACCAGGACGCCGTGTGCCTCGTGCAGCCCAAGTTCGTCGGCGTGGCGCAGCAGCGCGTTGCTGCACTCGCGACTCGCGACGCGGAGCTGAGTCGGCGCATTCGGATCGTCGCCGGGGACATCACCGAACCGGGCCTGGGTCTGGAGGCGCACGCACTTGCCGACGTGACTGAGGCGTGGCATCTTGCCGCGGTCTACGACCTGGCTGTCAACGTCCGAGTCGCCGACGCGGTGAATGTGACGGGAACCCGCAATGTGTTGCAGGCGTTGGAAACCTGCTCGAACCTCTCGCGGCTGCACTATTTCAGCACCTGCTACGTCAGCGGCCGCTACGCCGGCCCGTTCAGTGAGGACCAGCTCGACGTCGGCGCGCCGTTCAACAACTTCTATGAGGAGTCCAAGCACTATGCGGAAGCCGAGGTGCGACAGCACATGTCCGCCGGCATGCCTGCCACCATCTATCGGCCGTCCATCGTCGTCGGCGACAGCCAAACGGGCGCAACTCAGAAGTTCGATGGACCGTACTACGTCATGCAGCTGTTGCTACGCCAGGGCCGCCGCGCCGTTCTGCCGGTCGTCGGCGATCCCACCGCGACAAGGGTCAACATCGTGCCGCGCGACTTCGTCATCGATGCAGTGGATCACCTGAGCGGTCTCGCGGCGTCCGCGGGCCGCACGTATCACGTCGCAGATCCCCACCCGCTCACCGTGGAGGAGTTGATCGACGTGATGGCGGAGGCCACCGGACGCAGAGTGGTCATGGTGCCCCTGCCGCGATCGGTGGCAAAAGGATCGATCCGCCACGTCCCTGGTGTCCGGAGACTGATGGGCATGCCGGCCGAGGCGGTCGACTACTTCAGCCACCCGACGCACTACCTCACCCAGAATTTGCGAAACGACCTGGCCGGAAGCGGCATCGAACCTCCCCACTTCGACAACTACGTGGACCGACTCGTTTCGTTCCTGCGTGATCACCGGGCCACCGATATGGCGGCGATGTACTGACGATGGCGGTCAGTCCGCGGTACTGACGATGACGGTCAGTCCGAGGCCAGGGCCAGTACCTCATCGAACCCCCCGCGCAGGCATTCGAGGAACAGCGCGGCGTCGGGAATCGCTCCGGTGTCGATGTCGATGCCGAGGGCGCACGTGTCCACATAGGTCAACAGCGTGACGTTCACCGCGGAACCGACCGTCGGCCCGAAGGCGTATTGCATCTCCACGTTGGCGCCACCCAGCGACACTGGTACCGGGATGCCCGGCACATCGCTGGCGACGAAGTCGACGTGACGCAGGATCGATCCGATGTACCAGCGCGGCACCCGATTCAGCATTCCCGCGATGATCTGGGTGTGGGGCAGCGATTTCTCGTGGCGCACTCTGTCTGTACGGGCGTGGATCTGGCGAATGCGCTCAGCCGGATCGGATATCCCGACCGGAATATCGAAGCGCATCAGGGTGATTCGGTTGCCTCCTGGCGAATCCCCCGCTTTGCGTAGGCTGATGGGCATCGACAGGTGCAGAGCGTCGACGCCGACGTCGTGCTTCTCGTGGTAGATCCGCAGGCCACCCGCCAGCCCGGCGACGAAAGCGTCGTTGAGGGCGCCGCCGCTGCGATGTGCGGCGGTGTGCAAGGCAGGCATCGGGATCTCCATCACGTCGAGGTGCCGCCTCAGCGTGCGTTGCTTCATCAGCGGCGATCCCGTCGCGTTCACCGGGCGCACGGTGCGGTACACCGAACCCGCCATCTCGGCCATCGCACCCAAGGCACGCAGCGGGTTGCGAACACTCTCGTACAACAGCTGGGGGATACCGGTCATGGCACCCGTCCCGGCTGCGGCGACCAGGCCCACACCGTAGCGCGCAGCCTCGCGATAGTCGTCGAACACCCCCGGCCGCACCACGTTCGTCGCCTCGGGTTGCGGTGGAGACGTTTCAGGGGTCAGGCCGAAGAGAGTCATCGCGATCTGCACTCCGCCAACGCCATCGGTGAGCGCGTGGTGGAAGGCGCACAACACGGCGGCTTTGCCATCGGGCAAGCCTTCGATCAACGTGATCTTCCACAGTGGGCGTGCCCGGTCGAAGTCCTCCATTTGCGCCAGGCGGGCCAGCTCAAGGACCGATTCGAACGAACCACCCTCGTGCACCGCGACACGGCGCATGTGGAAGTCCAGGTCGAAATCGGGGTGATCCTGCCAGCGCGGCGGGGCGGACAGCGGCGTCGCGACGACTGTCTGTCGCAACATCGGCAGGTCGCGGGCGAGTTGCGCGATGCGGTTGCGCACCTCGTCCCAGTCCGGGACTCGATCAAGCATCAACACCGTGACCACAGTCGACCGCAGACGTGGGTCACTTTCCATTGCCCAGGTGAATGCGTCACTGCTGCGCATGAATACGTCCATTGTGCGCCTCCGGTACTCACGGTAGGACGCGCAGACGGCCGCCATATCCGGTCGACGAACACGCGGGACTTTGTGCCCTCACATTGAGGACTGACGTCCCATCGGCACGCCTTTGAACTCGTGGCTGTGACCGTCAAGCAACGACCGGGCGCAACGCCTTGCTCCAGGCGAGCGGGTTGAGGTGACGGAACGGGTCTGTCGCGCGCAGGTCCTGCAGATCGCCGAGGATTGTCTCCAACGCGGTCTGTGTGCCCTGCTTGATCGTGGATTCCCATCGGGCAGAGTCGGTTTCGGTGGGTCGCCGGGTGTCGATCGGAGATCCGAACCGCAGATACATGCGCTGTGGCCGCGGTATGAGCGTCGGGCCCAGCCCTCGGACGAGCGGGAGACCGACACCGCGGACTCCGTGCAACCGTTGACCTAAGCTGCGGGTCATCCGCTCCCAGGTGCCGCCGCGTTCGACGAAGCTGTGATAGACGTCGTCACCACCGACGAGGCCCACGGGAACGATGGGGTATTCGTGCGCGACGGCCAGCCGTGCGAACCCACTGCGCCCCTCCCACAACAGCGAGTACTCCTCTCCCTTGAATTTGAGCATGTCCCTTCCACCGCCTGGAAACACGAGCACCGTCTCGTTCTGACGCATCAGGTCAGCGCCGGTATCGGGGTCCCCGACCACAGCTCCCGCTGCTTCCAGCACCTCTCGAACGACACCGCCGGCGTCGGCCAGCTGCCGAGTGGCCAAGCCGCGCACCCTGGTTCCCAGTTCGCGGTAGACGAAGTAGGGAATCGCCACGATCTCCGCCCACCCGGAGATCGTGTGGTTGCCGACGAGAAGGAAACGTCCGTCCCGAGGCAGCCGGTCGAGCCCGTCGACGTAGATGCGAGAGAAGTCGACGGCGGGCGACAGGGTGTCAGCGAGGCCGAAGATGGCCTTCTGCATCGTTTCCACCCGGCGTGCGCGATCTGTGAGCGCCTCGATCATGATCGTCTCCTCGTAAGGGGTTGTCCGCGATGCTACACGCGTTTCTGACCAAAATACCGATCTGGTCAGTATGGCTATAACTGCAGTTTACAAGCTATGATCCGCGCGTGAGCACTGCAGATGTAGCCCTGCCCGAGCAGCAGTCGACCAAAGCTGCGCGGCTGCTGGCATCCGCCGGTGAACTGCTCCTCACGCGAGGTGCGCGCGGATTCACCGTCGCCGACGTCGCCAAGCGCGCACGGGTCGGCAAGGGCACCGTCTACCTGTATTGGCCCACCAAGGAAGACCTCCTCATAGGACTGGTGGGGCGAGGTTTCCTCGGCTTGCTCGACGACCTGATCGAACGGATCACCGACGATCCCGAACTCGCGCGTCCGTCGCGCTTCTGCCCGATGATGCTCGAGGTCGCCACCGGTCACCCGCTGCTCGCGGCGCTGCAGCGCCACGATGACGACCTTCTCGGCGTCCTCGCCGTTCATCCACGTTCGATAGCTCTGCACGATGCGCTGGGCCCCAGCGCCGTCATCGGCACGGTGCTGCCCATCTGGCGTCGCCACGCACTGGCCCGCGACGACTGGGAACTCGCCGATCAGGGGTTCGCGCTGCACGCGCTGATCACCGGCGTGGCAATGTCTGTCGTGGGACCCGGCGCAGGCCCCCGCCCTAGCAGTGATCCGTTGGAGGTTCTGGCAGACGCGGTCGCGGCACTTCTGGGCCCCGAGCGCGCAGGCGGCCGTCAAATCGCCTCTGCGGCAAGAGAAGTAATCGATTTTCTCCGCGACGGCAGGGCCACCGCCCTCCGTCTCATCGGCTAGGGCTGCGATGCGCGGCGCTCCAAGATGCTCCAGCGACGGTCGTCTACTCTGGCGGGCATGGCCATTCGACGCGTTGCCGTCATCGGGGCCGGCATGGCAGGTGCTGCCTGCGCGCAAGCGCTCACTGAGCGCGGGATCGCCGTCGGCATGTTTGAGCGCGGCCGGACGGGCGGTGGCCGGATGTCGTCGCCCACGGTGCACGAACGCCGCGTCGATCTGGGTGCGGCGTATCTGACCGCCAAGGACGGGTCCTTTTCTGCGCAGGTCGAGGACTGGGTCCGCCGGGGGCTCGCTCGCCCGTGGACGGACACGTTCGACGTCGTGTCACCCAGCGGGCGCGACGTCACCTCCGGGCCGGTGCGCTTCGCGGCCGCACACGGATTGCGCTCTCTGGTAAAGGATCTCCTGCCCGCCGACGTCCGCTACGAGTCACGGACCGACGCGGTGGACGACCTCGACCACGACGCCGTGGTGCTGGCGATGCCCGATCCCCATGCCGCCCGGCTGATTCCTGACGCGTTCGAGTGGGTGGAATACGAGCCCGTGATCGCCGTCGCCGCCGGGTGGCCCGAGCGATCCTGGGACGTCAGCAACGCAGCATTCGTCAACGATGATCCCGACATTTCCTTCATCGCCGACGACGGAGCACGTCGCGGCGACGGGGCGCCTGTACTCGTGGTCCACACCACCGCCGCCCGGGCACGCCAGCACCTCGACCGACCCGACGACGCTGTGGCGCCGGTACTGAACGCGGTGCGCCGACTCCTCGGCGTGGCAGCGGAACCGTCCTATGCGCACGTTCATCGATGGACATTCGCCAAGCCGGTCGGCACCCACGGAGACGAGGCGTACGGGCTGCTTCCCGGGGAACGCACGGTGGGCGTGTGCGGCGATGCGTGGTGCCCAACGGGCGCACCGCGGGTGGAGTCGGCGTACCTGTCAGGCAGGCGACTGGGCGGCGTGATCGCCGACGCACTGTCCTGAACTACCGCGCCACCGGGTCGCCGGCCGCGTCGTCCTGACGGGCCGTCATCACCCACCGGATGCCGCCGACCAGCGCCCGCCCGGACCACCGCACGGCCGTGGCCTCCACAGGCGGTAGGTAGGGCAACCGCAGCGGCAGTCGAGCCCACGCCGGCAGCATTGCCACCGACGTCGCCGCGACCACGCCGTAGGGCGCGCGCGCCGGCAGCGGCAGGGGCGGGGTCAGCAGCAGGAACCGGGCCGCGTCGCGCGCAGCGGCCGTCCCGCGCAGCTCCGGCCGGTAAGCCTCGATGCGCGCCCGCAGCTCGGCTTCGGTACGCGGCGGATCCACCACCCCGAGCGCCTCGGCGACGCGCGCGGTGTCGGCGACGTACCCGTCGCGGCCCTGCTGGTCGAGAGGGTGCGCGCCGTAGAGCTGATGGGCCACCAGGAAACTGTCGATTTCGGCGATGTGCACCCACTCGAGAAGATGCGGGTCGGAGGCCTCGTAGCGTCTACCGTCCGGCGCGACACCGTGCACGCGGCGGTGAATGCCGCGCACCTTGTCCACGGCCCGCTGCGCATCAGCGGCCGGCCCGAAGGTCGTCACCGCCAGGAACGTGCTGGTGCGCTGCAAACGACCCCAAGGGTCCCCGCGATAGTCGGAGTGTTGGGCCACGCCGGCCATCGCCAGCGGATGCAGCGACTGCAACAGCAACGCGCGCAACCCGCCGACGAACATCGACGCGTCGGCATGGACGCGGCGGATGGGGCGATCTTCGGCGAACCACCGCGGACCGGGCGTGCCGTGGATCCGGGCCCGGTTGTCCGGCCCGTCAGGTCCGGCGACCATGCCGAACAGCGCGCGCCCCACGCCGCTTCGGATCGCCTGCATCTCTCGCGCCAACAGCATGGCTACCACGGTACGTGCGCCGAGAGCCGGCGCGTCACGGCCAAGATCGGTTGCAGCGTCAGCTCTGCACTCATATCAAACTCAAACCCAATTCGTGCCCGATCACAATTACGGTGGGTGACAGACCACTGACCTCCAGCCGGTTCACACAGACTTCGATCGAGGACGGACACGGTAAAGTGAATTACCAATGATCTCACGGGGTTTGACGCTCGGGCTTGTTGCCATGGTGGCGCTTGCCGGTTGCTCAAACGAGCCGGTGCGCCCCAACCAGGTGCAAGGAACCTGGCGGATGGTCTCGGCACAAGTGGAGCGCAACGGACAGTTCACGCCGGCCTACGGCGAACGGCCGAACGGGATGCTCAGCTTCACCGCCGACATGCGCTTCGTTGAGGTGTTGACCGACGCGACAGTCGCGCGCTTCGCATCAGACGCGCGCGGCGAGGGCACCGACGCCGAGAACCGCGCAGCCATGGCCGGAAGCATCGGCTTGTTCGGCACCTACACCGTCGACAGCGACGGCCAATTCAGCGGTAACCGCGTCGAGGGCGCTACGTTTCCGAACTGGGTCGGCGACGTCAGGACGACAGACGAGTTACGCATCGTCGTGGACGGTGACCACATGACGGAGAACTTTACGCGCCCCGACGGCACCAAGGTCGCCATCGTGTTCGAGCGGGTGAGGTGACCAGCTACGCGCCGGCGTCGTTCGGTTCACCGCCGGCACCGAAGAGGTTGGCAATCAACCCATCGACATAGGCATAGTCGAGCGATTCACCGAACAGCATCACGCGGTGATAGCAGGCCCCCCAGAGTTGGTCAGCGAGGCATTTGAGGTCGAGATGTTCGGGAATCTCGCCGCGGTCTCTTGCAGCCTCGAATCGCGCCATCGTCAAGCGCAGCCGCGGCAAGGTGTAGTACTCGTGAAACGCCCGCGCGAAGGTTTCGTCGGCGTGCGATGCGCCGACCATCTCGGCAATCACCTGACCTCGGTTGCGTCCGCCGGCAACGGGTTGCTCCATCAGAGTCCGCACGAACGAATACATCTGCCCCCTCAAATCGCTCAAGAAGTCGCCGGTGTCGGGGAAGGCGAGAACGGGTCGGACGTCGTCGTGATAGGCATCGAACGCGAGCACCGCCGGCGACGGCCACCACTTGTACAGCGTCACCTTGCTCGCCCCGGCGGCAGTGGCCACCCGCTCGAAGGTGATCGCCGACAACCCGTCGGTGTAGAGGATGTGCGTGGCCGCATCGAGGACTGCGCGACGTACCTCGGCCGCCGGACGTCTGCCCCGACGCGGAGGCGGGTCAGTCGCTTTGGTCGAGCTGCCCGGCACGGCGTTCGGTCTCCTGTGACGAAGTGAACGGCCAGTATAAGCGCCGGCGGAGGGCGTCGCTTCGGTCATTTGGTGGGCAATTCGGCCAGCCGGGGCACGGCGGGCGCCAGCGCGTCGATCCAGGCCGCGGGGCTCCCGGTCGTCGGGGTGACGATCACGGTGTCGACCCCCAATCGCGCATAGCCGGCCATTCGGCCGACGAAGTCGTCGATCTCGTCGGGCTGTGGCCGCGGATTGGCGGCCGTGACGGTGACGCGGATCGATTCGTAGTCGCGGCCGACGTCGTCGCAGTGGCGGCGCAACACGTCGAGCTTTCGGGCGACGTCCTCCACCGATGTCGTGAAGAGATTGCACGCGTCGCCGTAGCGCGCAACGAGCCTCAACGTCTTACGCTCACCGCTGCCGCCGATGAGGATCGGCGGACGGGCGATGGGTTGTGGGCAGCACAACGTCTCGGCGAGTTGATAGTTCGCGCCGTCGAACGGGCCGTTGTTGAGCGGGTCCCACATCTGTTGGCAGATCTGCAGCGTCTCCTCGAGGCGTTCGAAGCGTTCGGCCACGGGCGGGAACGGGACCCCGAGTGCGTGATGCTCACGTTCGAACCACCCCGCTCCGATACCGAAAAATGCTCGGCCACCGGACAATACATCGACAGTGGTGACGATCTTGGCCAGCAGGCCGGGATGCCGATATGTCACACCGGTGACCAGCACGCCGAGTGCCACCGTGCTGGTGTGGGCGGCCAGGTAGCTCAGTGTGGAGTAACCCTCGAGCATGTTGGCCTCGGCAGGTAGGCCCATCGGCTCGATCTGGAAGTAGTGATCCATCACCGACAGGTGACTCATACCGGCATGTTCGACCGCAGCGCCGACACGTACGAGTTCGCCTGCGATGGCAGCGGTTCCGCCATCGATATCGAAGATGGGTAGATGGATTCCGAGTTTCATTTCCGGTTGCTCCTGTCAGGCCGGGACGCCAGTGCGGGTGCAAGCACTTCCCGGCACCATTGGCGAAATGTTGTGGGCGTGGTCGCTTCTGGGGTCCGAGGCTCGGCGTTGTCAAGACCGTCGTTTTTGGCCATCGCCATATCGAGCATGCCCTGGGCCATGGCTTCCGACATTCCGTTGTTCATCAGGTTGGCCTTGTAAGCCGCACCGTCGATCTGTTGGAAGCGCACCGGCCAACCCAATGTCTCGGACACGATCGCCGCCATGTCGTGGAACGACAGGTCCTCGGCCCCGAGCACGGCTCGGTCAGACACCCCTGACCACGATGGGTCAACCAGCAGCGCTGCCGCCACATCCGCGATGTCTCGGGTAGCGCAGGTGGGCATCACGCGGTCGGCGTCGATCGGTGAGAAGAAGACACCGCGGGTGGCGATGGCGTCGGCTTGGCGCAGCAGGTTGTCCATGAACGACGGCAGGGTCAGGGCGCGAAAAGCCACGCCTGTGCTGCCGATCAGGTCGTCCGTCTCGTGGGAGGCGCAGACAAATCCTGCGTTCCGGGCCACACCGCGACCGAGTGCCGAGATTCCCACGACTCGAAGGGCATTGGCAGCGCTGAACACCTCAAGGGCGGGCCGGGTGAAGTCGACGTAAGCGGCGCGCACGCTGTCGGCGCGCGGATCGGGAGGTACGAGCCAGAACACTGCGTCGGTGCCGTCGACGGCTGCGGCCAGGACGTCGGGGTCCCCGTGAGACCCTGCGATGACCTGCGCGCGGTCCCGTACCGCGGTGGGGAGGCGGCAGGGATCGCGCGCGACCACGCGCAGCGGTACATCGATCTCCAGGAGTCGGTTCACGACCTGATGGCCGATGTTGCTCGTGGGGGCAGTTACGGTGATCACTTGGTTTCCTTCGAACTTTGTTGGGCGATCTGTTGATTGGGCGCGACCAGATGGAGATACGTCGGCGGTGGCCGTCCGCGAGACGAGGTGTTCAGGCGGCGTGCGGGACGGTCGATGCACGCTGGGCGGCCGTGGCCCGTGCGAGTTTCGGGATTGCCGCCAGCATCAGAACGATCGCCACCGCGGTTTGTGCGGCGATGGCGGTGTAGGCGACCAGAGGCCCGGCCGCCTGGTACAGCCAGCCGATGACCAGCGGGCCGATGACCTGGGCCAGTGCCATGGTCGCAGCAACGGCGCCCTGAGCGCGGCCCTGCGTGCGAGCGTCCACGCTCTCTGACGTTGCGGCGGTGATGCCCGTCTGCACCAGCGGTTGGCCGAGGCCGAACAGCGTCACACCCAAGTACACCAACGGTGTAGAGGCGGAGACGGTGAACGCCGCCAGCATGATGAAGGCAGCCACGCTCACGCCGGCTCCCGCGATTGCCAAGTGGATCGCTCGAAAGTGCTGCGCGAGAACGGGAATGACCCCAAGTTGGACGGCCACGACGAGTACACCGTAAAGAACCAGGAGCGAGGCGATGCGTCCGGTGTCCCATAGCGCCCGTTCGGTCATGAGTGTCGGCAGGTTGGAGGACAAAGCGATGACGCCGGGCCAGAACATCAGGTAGCTCAGCAGGAGGAGACGCAATTGAGGGAAGCGCAACACATCGCGCAGCTGGGACAGCGGGTTCATCTGTGCGGCGTGCAGGCCCGCCGCTCGCTGTGATGGGGGCAGGCTTTCGGGCATCGAGAAGTAGCCCCACACCAGCGCAGCGGACAGCAAGGCCAGCAGCACGAGCAACGGCATGACAGGGCTCATCGTGGAAAAGAACCCGCTGGTTGCCGGACCCAGAATGAAGGCCGATCCGATCGCTGCGGTCAAGAAGGCGAAGAATCGCGCTCGCGTTCCCGGCCGGGTGGTGTCGGCGACATAGGAGAACGCCGTGGCGATCCAGCAGTCACAGGCTCCGACGATGATCCACCCCGCGAAGAGCACCCATAACCCTGCGCCGACCGCGGCGCCCACGGTGAAGACGGAGAAGCCCACGAGTGCGCCGACCACGCTGAACAGCAACACGGTGCGACGGCCGTACCGGTCCCCCAGCGCTCCCAGTACGGGTGCGGTGAGGAACTGCGCGAGGGAATAGGTGGAGAAGAGGAGTCCGATGGCCAGCGCATCGCCGCCCAAAGGGCCGGCAATCGCAGGAAGGATCGGACCGAGCAGTGCGACGTAGTAGGTACTGAGGAACGCGATCCCCAAGACGAAGGGATGCAATCGACGAAGTGGTGCCAGCGCTGACGGGGTTGTCATCACGGATCTCCTGAAAGGTAAGCGCAGCGTCCGCGCCGGCGGGCGATCTGACGCATGAAGGGATGCAGATGTGCGGTCGTCCGTCGTCGTGGACCGGGCCGATGAGCTTCAGCTCGTGCCCACTCCACCAACACATCTCGGGTCTCTTTATATGAACTTTTTGTACATATATGAGCGTATACGACTCGTTCATATAGACACGGTGTCCCTGTTGTCTTTCATAGGAAACGCAAATCTTTCCCCTGGTGGCGTCTCCTATATGTTTAGTTCGTCCATATCATCCGCCGGTGTGCCACAGCCGACGAAGCCGATTCACGCGCAGCGCGCATGTCTGTTGCGGTCGCCCCTCTCCACGAACACCGGAACACCCGCGCCGCCTCCGCCCTCGATGCCGGTGCGGCCCCAGCCCGGTCCAGGATTGACCGCCGGTGGGTGGCCCTGGGAGTACCTGTACCACCGGAGTCTTCCTGGCGGCCGGAGCAGCGGCTTGGCTGGACGTGAATCGGTCGCCGCCGGTCGCGACGCCGCACCACACTTTGGAGCAAACACATGTCGACTGATCAAATCACCTCTCACACAGACCTTTTCGATCTGTCCGGAAAGGTCGCCCTGGTCACCGGCGGCACCAGCGGAATCGGAATGATGATTGCTCGCGGCCTCCTCCAAGCCGGTGCTCGCGTGATCGTCAGCTCACGCAGGTCGCAGGCTTGCGCGCAGACACAACAGATTCTGTCCGACTTCGGCGAGGTGCGGGCGATACCGGCCGACCTCTCTCGACATGATGAATGTCGGCGTCTCGCCGACCTCGTCACCGCCGACTTCGGCGACCTCCACATTCTGGTCAACAACGCGGGAGCGATGTGGCGTGAGCCGTTGGCGACCTTCCCCGACGAGGCCTGGGACACCGTCATCGACCTCAATCTCAAAGCGCCGTTCTGGCTGGTGCAGGCGCTTCTTCCGGCGCTTCAGAGGGCAGGCACGGCCGACGATCCAGCACGAATCATCAACATCGGCAGCATCGCGGCCATCCACGTCGCGCAGTCGCCCAACTACTCGTATGCCGCCAGCAAAGCGGCACTGCATCAGCTCACCAGGGTGCTCGCCCGGGAGCTCGGGCCTCAGCACGTGACAGCGAATGCTATTGCGCCGGGGGTTTTTCCGTCGCAGATGATGGCGGGCACTCTCGATGCGATGGCCGACACGATTCGGGCGGCGGCACCGCTGCGTCGGCTGGGCCGCGACGACGACATGGCCGGTGTTGCGGTGTTCCTCGCAAGCAGGGCCGCGGCGTACATGACGGGTGCCATCGTTCCGGTCGACGGGGGGATTGCCACAACCGCGTCGGGCGTCTGAACGTCTGTTGCGGACTCGGCGCCGCACCGGGGCGGCCCGAGGCAGCCATCGGGGCACCCGCAGTACCTCCCGCCCTCAACGGAACGACCGTACGGTGAAGAGATGACCACGACGGAGGTGCGCGCCGAGATTCGGGAATTCCTCAAGTCGCGGCGCGCCCGCATCACACCCCAGCACGCAGGGCTGCCCGCTTACGGCGGAAACCGCCGGGTCAAGGGTCTGAGGCGCGAGGAGGTCGCGCTGCTCGCGGGAATCTCGGTCGATTACTACGTGCGGATTGAACGCGGCAGCCTGGCCGGAGCCTCCACTCAGGTTCTCGACGCGCTGGCTTCTGCGTTGCAGCTCGACGAGGCTGAGCGCCTCCACCTACAACATCTCGCGCGCCAAAGCGGGGAGCACCGGGGAACGCGCCGCGCCAAGACCGAGGTGACGGTGCGTCCGGGACTTCGACAGGTTCTCGAAGCCATCACTGACGCACCAGCCTGGATCCGAAACTGTCGCTTCGACGTGCTGGCCATGAATCAACTTGCCCGCGCGCTGTATTCCCCGATCCTGGTCGACGCCCGACGCCCGGCAAACATCGCGCGGTTCGTGTATCTCAATCCTGAAGCGGCACGAGCCCTCTTCGTCGATTACGACCAGATCGTTCGCGATGTCGCCGCGAAGCTGCGCATGGAAGCCGGCCGCACTCCGCATGACGAGAAGCTGATGGCGCTTATCGGCGAACTGTCCACATGCAGCGAGCCCTTCCGGCGCCGGTGGGCTTCGCATGATGTGAGAGTGCTTCGGACCGGACGGAAGCGACTCAACCACCCCGTCGTCGGCCGGCTCGACCTGGATTACGAATCCATGCAGTTGGCTGCCGAACCGGAGATGCACCTGAACGTCTACACCGCACGCGCCGGGACGCTGACCGCAGACAGCCTCGCCATGCTGGCATCATGGGCGGCCAGCCAAGAGACTCTGTTGACAGAGCTTTCGGTGCCCCCGGGCGGATGCGAACCGACACTGGCGAATTTTGAGTCGCACTTTCCAATCGGGCATTGAGGGTTCCAATTGGGTCTTGGGAGCGTTGCAGGTCGAACTTCAGTCACATTCTGACAGCCCTATTCTGACGTTCTGACCTCCGCAGTGATTCGAACGGCTGTGAGTCGCCTTCTCGTATGCCAGACCCGAGGTCGTCAATTGGGCGACGAACAGCAGCGCGAGCGAGATCGAGGGCCGTCGATGACGGCACCCGTCCACCACCCTTCAGCGACCTTTTCCGCGATGCGGCTTCGCTATCGGGCCCAAGCAACGCCGACGATGCTGTGGCGGTGGTCCGGACCCTCAGGCGAATAGCCGACGGGACACCTATGTGCTCCGCCAGGTACGAGGCGCCGGCAACGTCATGGGCAAACCGAACCGCGACAACACGCTGCTGTCGAAGCGGGTGATGGAGTTGATTTCATCGCCGTGCACACCGAGGACCAGCAGACCGGCCGCATGGCGCATCCCGGTGTCGTTGTGACGGTGGTAGGTACCGAAGGCGAGTTGACCGTTGGCGCGGGTCGATACGAGGTCGAAGTGCAGATCTGCGCGCATGACCGCCCGGAAGAAGCGGGCGACTGTGGCACGGCCACGGTACTCCAGTGCTAGCGGAGGCATCGAGATGGTGACGTCGGCGGTGAGCAGTGCGACCAGCGCCTCGACGTCACCTGTTTGGTAAGCGCGAACGAATTTTGCCGCCAGAGCGTGCTCCTGGGCCGACCCCGGCTCCGTCAGCGCACCCGCGGACGGGGAAGTATGATCGAGACCGGCCCGGGCGCGCTTGAGCGCACTGTTGACCGATTCGACTGTGCTGTCCAGTATTTCGGCGACCTCAGCGGCTCGGTAGCCGAGCACTTCACGCAAGATGAGCACCGCTCGCGGACGTGGCGGCAGCTTCTGCAGTGCGGTGAGGAAGGCCAGCGACATAGCTTCTGTCTGCTCGTAGCGTGCCTCAGGCCCCAATGGCCCGGCATCCACGTCGAGAAGTGCATCGGGATACGGCTCCAGCCACGGGACTTCGATGAACCCGTTCGGCTCAGGCGGCTCAATGTCGATAGTCGTCCAATCCTTCACCGGGCGTCGTTTAGCCGACCGCAACGCATTGAGGCATCGATTGGTGGCGATTCGGTAGAGCCAGGTGCGAAGGGAGGCACGGCCCTGAAACGTCGCGAGACCTTGCCAGGCGGACAAAAACACGTCCTGTACCGCGTCCTCCGCATCCTGCAGCGACCCGAGCAGGCGGTAGCAATGCACCTGCAACTCGCGCCGGTACGGCTCGGTGAGTTCGGCAAACGCTCGGTCGTCACCGCCGCGTGCTCTGTTGATGAGTTCTGCATCCACGCCCTTGTCGCCCTTCGTCCATCAATACAGACACCTTTGGACTCCAGAACTGGTCGGTGATCGACCGCCGAGTTTCGGATCGTTCCGGGGTCCACCTAGGTAGGAACCCCAAAAGAGTGAGGACGCATGATGATCAGTGCTCAATCAGCGGTGAATCGCACGGGCGACGGCCGCCGCCGGCTGGACGGGACCACCGCGATCGTCACCGGGGCGAGCCGAGGATTTGGCCGCGCCATCGCCGCTGCGCTGTGCAACGCAGGAGCACACGTCGTCGGGGTCGCCCGCTCCGCGCGGGACCTCCGTGCGCTCCGCGCTGAGCTGGGTCCTTCATTTACCGGACTCGCCGCCGATGCCGCCGAACCGTCGACAGCAACCCACCTCATCGACGAGTTCCGACCACGCACCATCGTGCTGTGCGCAGGAGCGGCACCGCTGATGGCGCCACTGACCCAACAGACCTGGGACAGCTTCAGCCAGAATTGGAATGTCGATGTCGCGCAGGGCTTTCACTGGATTCGCCACGCCTTGCTGAGCCCATTGGAGCCTGGCAGCAGGGTGATCGCCGTGTCCAGCGGAGCTGCCCTGAAGGGCTCGCCGCTCAGCTGTGGGTACGCCGGGGCGAAAGCCACGGTGCGGTTCCTCACCGACTACGCAGCGCACGAAGCTGAACAGCGTCGCTCAGGTATCGAGTTCGTGTCGATCCTGCCGGGCCTGACACCGTCGACTGCGCTGGGCACGGCTGCGGTGTCGGCCTATGCGGCGCAGCAGGGCGTGACAGTCGAGATGTTCGCGGAATCCCTCGCGCCGATACTCACAGCCGAGCAAGCCGCGACATCCATTCGGGATCTGGCGATGACGCCGGTGCTGAATCAGCGCGCCTATCTGCTGAGCGCGAGCGGATTGGCGGAACTGTCCGGCGCCGACGCGTTGTCTCAGCGCTCGGCATAGACCCGTGCTCGAACCCGTTGCCACGACCGACCCACGATGCCGAAAGAGGTTTTACCCATGAACAATTCATCCAATAGGTCACCCGCGTTTGCAGTTTTTCTGCGCGTCTACGGGGTGTTGACGCTGATCATCTTCGGCCTGCTGTTCGTCGGTTTCATGGTGCAATCGCCGCTACTGTCCGAGAACGGCGGCGCACTGAACTGGGCCATCTGGAACGACGTCAGCGCCGGACACGGTCATTCTCACGTTCCGCCCATGTTGCTGCTGATATATGTCGTGTGGGGCGTGTTCTTACTTCGCGCCGCCAACAACCCAGCGGCATATTCGTCGTTTTTGAACTTCACCGCGTGGGCCAACCTCGCGCACGGACTGCTGATGATCGGTCAGGTCTTTACCGATGTGGACCGCTATTGGAGCAAGTTCTTGACCGACATCCCATTCATCGTCGGCTTGGCCACGGGGATCTTCATATGGCAACGCCGAACGACGGGCGCCACACCGACGCAGCCGGTGGGAGGTCTTCGGAGTCGGTGACGGCATATCCCTCGACCCACGCACATTCAGCGCATGCCGAAAGTCAGGTAGTCCACTACGCAATCGATCGCGATCCGAGGTGCTTAACGTCCACAGGGACGGGGCTACGTGCCCACCTATCAGAAAGGCACCTCAGTGCTTCCTCAACGCACCTTCATCAGCTCGAAAATCGTCCTCGCTGCGGCAGTGCTATCGACGGGCATCCTGGGATTGCCCACAGTTCCTGTGGCAGCGGCTGGTCCGATGATGCCTCTCTCGCCACCGCCGGCCGATTGCTTACAGTTCGGCTTCCCCGGCGGTGGTGTGACGATCAAGATAAGCAGCGGCAATCAGGTCGTCTTCAGTCCGCCGCGTGGGCAGAGCTTCCAGGGCGTGCCGTCGGTCGTTGAGCCGGTCGGCCTCGCCGGGACGATGAGCGGCACTGTCACCGGCAGGTCAGTGAACCTGACGAATACGACGGACAGGGGGCCGTTTGCCTACAACGGCACAGTGGGTCCGGACGGTATCGCCCGCGGCGACTTGGACGGCGGCAGTTGGCAGACGCAGTATCGGCTCACCTGCTTGGAACGCCCCGCCCCGCCGCCTGCACCCACACCGGCCCCTGCGCCCGCTCCTGCTCCTGCTCCTGCACCTACCGCAGTTGTGACCGGCGACGTCGATGTCTATGACATCCCGGGCGGCGTGGGCACTGTCATCGGCATGCTGGACGGTGGTGAGGGCCAGACGGTGCCATTCCTGAGCTGCAAGGCCGACAACTGGTGCGAGATCGGGTTTGCCGGCGGGCCAGGCGGGCGCGCCTGGGTGTGGGGCGACTTCTTGAGTAGGTGACCGACGTGCCTAGACGCCTTGCTTGCGCACAAGCCAAGCAAGGCGCTGTGCTTACCCACGGACTTGCAGGCCCGCGCACCTGAGGAGATCTCAGTGTCGACACCGGCCTCAGGGTTGAGAACTGCACGCAGTGTGACGAACGGAGGACCAAACCCTCTCCACATCAATGACATTCACGAGCGTGAATGGTGTGCCGGCGATAGGGCGCGGTGTAGATCTACGGCAGTCAGGCCGCTTGATTGTCGGGCGGCGCGGGCCCGCCGGGTTCACCGGGGTCATCGACCCGCGCGGTACTGGTCTCGGCATCATCGACCCGATCACCGTCGGCGGACTTCGCCGGTTTACGAGGGTTGTTGCTGCCGTTGACTTCTGATTCGTCCGGTGGGCGCAACAGGCGTTCTGGGTGATGGTAATTGTTGATCCGAGCTTGGCCGGTGTCGAGGTTCGGTGGTGGGATCCATTCGACCTCGTGGCGCTCGTTCATGCGGGTGACCCATCCACCGGCACGATCGACGCTGCGGTTATCGGGACCGCACGCCAGGCCCATCTCATCGACATTGGTGTTGCCACCGTCAGTCCAGTCGGCGACGGCGTGGTGGACCTGCGAGCCGTAGGCCCCGACGGTGCAACCGGGCTTGGTGCAGCCGCCGTCGCGGGATATCAGCATTATCCGCTGGGCCGGCGAGGCAATGCGTTTGGCTCGGAACAGCTCCAGCGCAGACCCGGTCGCCTTGTCGAAGACCGCCAGCGCGTGGTGGGCATGGGCGCCCATACGCACCACATCAGCAATCGGGATGACAGTGCCTCCGCCGCTGACGCCGACACCGGCGAGCGACTCCAGATCTTGCAGCGTGGTACGGATGATCACCATCACCGGCAGGCCGTTGAGTTGGCCCGGTTCCCCACTCATCAAAGCGATCCGACCCACTGCGACGATCGCATCGTGTTGGCGTTGGGCCAGGCTGCGGTGATCGTTGTCGATTTGTGCTTGGGTGGGGGTGCCCGAGGTGCACGGCTCGGGATCAGCTGGATTACACATTCCCGGGGCGGCGAATCGAGCCAGCAGCGGCTCCCAGACCGCCCGCGCCTCCGGGGTCATGTCGGCGACCAGGCGGGTCATGCCATCTGCGCCCTGCTTACCCATCGCCAAGCCGCGTCTGCGGTCGCGCTCGGCGTCATCGGGTTCGGGGCCGTCTTGATCCAGCAGGAACAATGTCAGATCGGCCGCATCTTTCAGTTCCTTGGGACCGTTGCCGACCGCGGTGCGGACCAGATCGACCTCGAACTGTTCGCGGGTGATGGCGTCGACAAAACCGGGAAGTTTGTTGATTGCTTTGCGGATCACCTCGACATGCTCGGCGGTGATCAGACCCAGGCTCTGAGCGACCGCTGTGGCATGCAGCACCGGAGGAAGTGGCGGCCCGGTCACCGAGGGCCGCGGCGCCAACAATTCGGCCTCAGTCAGTCGACGGTTGGCCTCCGAGTTGGAGATCCGCCAGCGCACAGCCAGAACCTCCTTCCAACTTTTGGCGCCCATCGCTTGCGGGGTCGTCTCGGTCTGCAGCCGCGCCAGCAGACGGTGTACTACCGAGGGCAGCTGACACGACAGGGTTTCGAGTTCGTCGAGAGCGGCCAGGAGCTCGGTGCGGTTGGCCAGGTCGATATCGCAGGAAGAAACGGAGTCGAAGGCAGTGCGCAGCACGGAAATCGCGCCCGCAACATCACCTTTCGACATACTTCGAACATACATTCGACCACCGACAGATTTCGCGCTCTCACCTCGGTCCGGGCCCCGTGCGATGACGCTGTGCGCACGAGCCCGCGACACTTGACGCCTCGGGCCGCGTGATCGGGACAAAGACCGCCAATGGTTTACTACCGCCCGACCGTGGGCGTATTTGCAGTTCTGACAATTGGACTTGCTGCAGTGTTCACATTGGCTCCTGTGGCAAGCGCCGAGCCAAGCTCATGTGACTCCCAATTACTCGGCGGCGTGTGTGCCGGTGGACACTGACGTGGACTGCGCAGGCGGCAGCGGTAATGGCCCGTCGTACGTGCAAGGTCCCGTTCTAGTGATCGCCGACGACGTCTACGGCCTCGACAACAACAACGACGAGGGTGCTGCGAGTCCTAACGGACCCAAGACGTCAGCAGGTCCACTACTCGCAGACAATGCACTGCACAATCGAATTCGCCCGTTCCGGACCAAGAGCGGGACCCAATCCGGCAGCCAATACGGCACCATCGAGGCCCCCGAGGCCAGCAGCACCTCCTTGGCGCGTGGTGCCGACCCCGCGCATGCGAAAGATGGGCGACGACGTCGGCGTAGGCGCGGACC
This sequence comes from Mycolicibacterium iranicum, assembly GCF_001650495.1. Lineage (GTDB taxonomy): Bacteria > Actinomycetota > Actinomycetes > Mycobacteriales > Mycobacteriaceae > Mycobacterium > Mycobacterium iranicum_A. Next base: position 66,124 of record NZ_LWCS01000013.1, read on the forward strand.
ATGCCGAGCACCGCGTGCCCATTCTGTCCACCTTGTGCCGCAGCGCGGCCCATCCCGGAGGCCGTACAGCGCGCGCTCAGTCAGTGCCACCAGCGACGCCGGATCCGGCATCACGGTGCGCCCCGAGCGGTACCGGTGGCGACCCTGCGGAGTAGATGCAGGCCGTTACGTTCAGGGTGGCCGTCAATGGCCACCGACACGAGCGGCCAGGTTGAACGGCCCTGGGGAATGGACAGGGCCCGGGTCCGGGGGACTTTCTGACAGGTGATCGTGGTCGCGACCGCTGCTCGAGGCGACGGGTTGACGTCCGCAGCAACCGTCAGATGCGGTCGACCTTCTCGACGAACACCGGGACGGTCGCGCTGCCGCCGCCCTCGATGCTGGCGATGAGCGCGACACGACCCGTCGCCTGGGCGGTCAACCCGAAGTCGCTGATCCAGAAATGGTTCTCCCCCTGCAGATTTGACCCCGGGATCTCCTGGTCGCCGAGCACGATGACCTCGCCGTTGGAGGAGACGACCTCGAGCGTCATTCGGTAGGGCCGGCCCTCGTCGTCCGGCCCGGCCTGCATCAACGTCACCAGGCTCAGCGGCATGGCCAGCTGATCGCCGTTCTCATTCGTCAGCCCTACCGCCGGGGCCCGCACGAGATCGAGGACGCCGCCGGTCACATTGAGTTTGCCGTCGACGATTTCCGCGTGCTCGGCCAGAAAGGCGCCGGTGATCTGCATGCCCCCGAGGGTAGACGCGCGTTCGCTGTACCCCGTACGGACGGCCCGCCCCGATAGGTGGCTACAGCCAGATCACTTCGGACGGCGCGCCCGTGTGGCTCGCCGCCGGTCTTTACTCTCGGCCCGACGTGCGGTGCAGTACAGAGGTCAGTCCGGGGAGCCGGCATCAGTTAGCAACACGGCTGCCTCGTTGTAGGGAAATGCTCGGAAGAGCAGTCGGGAACTCGGTACGACGAGGGCCGCGGCCTCGGCCTTGCTGACCACCCGCGGGTTCGCGAGCGCGATACTCCGTCCACGCTTGCGCAGCACAGTCGATCCACCGGCCAGCACGTTCTTCAACCAGTCCGTCTGTGGCCCGTAGCCGATGAGGACGGCGTAGCCATCATGGGTCTTGAAGATCAGCAGGGGCGTTCGATATCGCCTACCCGACTTCCGCCCGACGTGCTCCAGCGTCCCGAGGTTCGGAAGCCACGGCGTGATCGTGCGAGCCGCCGGATTGGTGACTCGCTTGTTGAACTCCGCGATCTGGCGAGGCACACGCATTCTCGGAGTTTACGGATCTCCCACCGCACGGGGTGGGGACTTTTGTCCGGCCACACGAGCAGGGACTTCTATTTGGCGATTGGCACCCGCGTCACCGCGCCCACAGCCAACTCCCACGAAAGGCCGTGCCTGGGCGCTGTCACCGCACGCGATCCGCCGGGCTCGGCAGGGTGTGTTGCCGAAATCGAGTCCCCTTCTCGAAAGTTGGGTCAGAGTAGAGCTGGGGTCGGACAGATCCGTTCAGGACGTGTCGGTTACTCGGAATGCGCCAGCGAGCTACCGGTGAGCGGCTCACCTGTGAAAGCCGAAAGGAAGTGCCATGTCTCGTCGCAGCATCGCTAGGCTGCCAAGGCCACAGCATCTTTGTGCTCGCGCTGACCACCTACGCGGACTACATCAACGAGGACGAACAGGCCACCCCAAAGGTCGGTCGCGGTGTTGTCCAAACCGGAAATGTAGTGCCACTAGAAAGAAGGCACACTAGGGCAATATGGTTCGCGCGTGTTTAATCGCCGTGAGCGCGGCGTCAAAGTCTCCGTGGTGCGCAGTAGCATCAACAGCGCTAGTGGGCCTCTTGCGCAAGCCATCCCAGATCGCGATCAACTTGTCCTCAAGCGTTTGTGTCTTAAGAGCAGCGTCGTCAAAACCGTAAAGTTCCAGCTTTGTAGCTGCAAGGTGAATTTGTCGCCGAGGGCCTTCATCGGCCCTGCATCCATCTCCGTTACACGCTCGGCACGTACGGACACATCTGCTGAAGCCACCCGCTCTATGGCGCGTGTCAGCTCCTGTATCGCCGTCGCCGCCTCCGTTAGTACCGCTACGTTTTCCGCTCTTCGGTTCTCTTTCCGGGTCGTACCAGTGGTTCTCCACACGCCGGCAAAGGCAATCAGGGCGCCGACAACAGCGATTAGAGCAGCGATAACCGTGGCCCACGGGGCGGAAAGCCCTCCGGTGTCAGTCGCAGCTGCGCATTCCTCGGCCGCTAATAGCGTCGTTCCCCAGATTTGAGTCATCACTAAGGGTTGGGGTGAGCATGGGCAATTCGCAAGGGGTGAAGCACTGAACCCCAGTGCCACGCCTTTGGCGTCATCGGCGTATGACCGCCACTGCCCCTGCTCGTCGCCGAGTTCAGAACCAAACCGAGAAGAGACGACGAATATCCGACAGGTTGAGCGCCTGGCAGAAGGCCACCTGCACGTTCGCGTCCGATTGCGGACGCGGTGTGGACAGAACGGCACGGTCAACGAATTTGCCTACCACATTCGACACGGAAATGCCGCCTGAGCTGCAGAAACACCCGTGCCCCCAGTCGGACTCGAACCGACACTGTGCGGATTTTAAGAACTCCGGTCCGGGTTACCGCGACCTCTGGAAACGCCTCGCCGAAGCGCGCATATCGCCTGCTTAACGGCCTTTTTGAGCGTTGCCGGTACGCCTTCGGTACGGGCTCCACTCGCCCTAGATTCGCCCCCGGTCGCCGCGTTCCCGCCGCGACGAGATTTGCTCGCGGGTGTTAGCTACGAGGTCGACGTGGCGTGGCGCGCGACGTCGTGTCAGACCTCAATGCGAAGATTGCACCGGGTATGGAGGAAGCAATCAGGAGGGTGTCGAAGTGTTCGGCGAGACTCCGGACGGTGAACCGGTTCAATTCTGGCCGATCCGGCCAACTGCAGCGCGGTCAATGCGCCCCGGCGACGAGATGCTTGTGCCCGACGAGGATGGACCTTGGCCGCAGGCGGCAATGCACGGCCGAATCCTTGACATCCGCGACGACGAAGCATCCGGCTACATAGTCATCAATGGAGAATTGATCCGCGGCGCCAGTGGTCTCTTCGAGAAGCCCGCGCTTCCCGGGGAGGTCTTGCAGAGGCTCCTACAACCCGGCGGTCCCGTACCCGGTACCGAATCGATTCTGGTTCGCGCAAACGACCTTTGGAAGTGGGTCGGCGTGCAGATGAACGATCCGAATGGGTCACCCGAGCAGTACCTCATCAGAACCTTCCGCCGCGTTCACGACGACGAGATAAACGGTGAGGCTGTCGAGCTGAAGTTGCAGAGCGTGTGGAATCGACAGAAGGTCAACACAATTACGCTGATGGCCAGCGCGACCGTAAGCTTCCATGGGCACCGTTAGGACGGGACCAGCTAGTGACCCGCGCGAGCGTCCTCTAGAGGGCCACTTTGCCTGCAGCCATGGACTGTTGACGTCGATCGAATGCCTCGGACACATGTACGAATCCAAGACACAAACCCATAAGCTGTCGATTTCACTTCCCACACTGCGCGACAACTGGCAAGAAGGCTTGCTGGATCCACCAACTTGGAGCTATCGCGAGTTCCGTGATCCGAAACAGAATGCGGAACTCACGGATGAGCGTTTCGATTGGGGTGTCACTGTCGGCTTTCACAACGAGCCGGATGGCACCCAATCGCCAGACTTCGCGCGAATCCGTCGCTGGCGTTTCGAGACGACGATTAACACAACGAACTATGCGTCCGACTTCTTCGCCAAACGCGCTGTCGCCGTGCGGGAACTGGAGGCATGGTGGGAGTTGGTAAGTTCGTGGATATCAGTCTTCACTAGACAAGACTTCGTTGAAATTGGGAAGACACATAACGGAATTCGCGTTGGTCCAATCATTACTTGGAGTGGGGGCACCGACGGCTACCGAGTCAACGGGTCGATCGACAAGAGCATCCCCGTTGTCAGCGATCAAGTGGAGATACTCGATCATCGGACACTCACGGCGTGTATGGCGCACGCGGCGAATGGTTCCCAACCACCGGACGCGTGGCTCTTCATCCGCGACGCACGGTCTTTGGTAAGCGCGCGCCAGTACCGGAGAGCCGTAATCGACGCAGGGACCGCGGCCGAGCTCGCAATAATCGCCCTGGTAGACCCCACCCTTGCGAGCATGAACTTTCTCGAACGAGAAAAGCTGTACGAAAAGAACCGCGGCTTGTGGGAACTCTCCAACCTTATGGTCACCCAAAGCGCAGGAACACGACCCGCCCGCCTCCAGCAGGACCTCGCAGAACCGCGGAACCGGGCCGCTCATGAGGGCGCAGTCTTGAACGAAGCGAAGGCGAACGCCGCAATCGCAGTCGCCGTCGCACTGGTAGAACAGCTTCACCCACTAGAGGACCTCATCGCCTCAGCCCCGTCGACGTAGCGGTACGACGTTGCTGATAGCCTCGACGGGTCGCGCCGGGGCGGGTGGCTCGGGCAACGTGTTGAGCGCGCCACCGTCCTGCTCGGGGATGTAGTCGCCGTAAGTGTCTAGCGTCAACGTAAAGGTGCTGTGCCCCAACCACTTTGAGACTTGCATGAAGTGGGTACCCACCGAGAGCTGTAGGACGGCGAACGTATGCCGTAGGTCGTGCAGGCGTACGCCTCGGGTCGCCGGCGCAGTCGGGGTAGCGGGGCGGCTCGCGGGCAACCCGACAGCTTCCAAGGCGGCCTTGAGGATCGTGTCGTAGAACGTCCCCATGGCGAGCGGCTGCGACCAGTCCAGCGGCACCGCGTACCGCTCCCCCTTCGCCCGGTACCCGCCGCCGTTGTTACGGCTCGGCCAGAGCGGCGCGGTCGGCTCGTCAGCGCGGGGGTGGTCCGTCGCGAGGTAGTCTGCCAACTTCGTAGCAAGCCAAGGCGGGAGCGGGACGGTGCGGCGGGACTTCTTGCTCTTGAGCGTGCCGGTCTGCCACTCGCCGTTCTTACGGTCCTTGGTTCGGCGCACGTTCACCTCGCATCGTGCCCCCGGCGCGAACACGACGTCGCCGACCTCTAACCCGCTGACCTCCGCAGCGCGCAGGCCTGTATAGGCCATGAACTCGACCATCAGCGCGTACGCCGGGTACGCGGGCAGGCCGGGCGCATCGCCCCGGACGGCCGCCGCCAGCCGGCCAACCTGCTCGGCGGTGAGCGGGTGATGCTCAAAGGCTTCGCGGTCGCCGGTTGAACGGCTCGCCGAGAAGTCCACGCGATCCGTTGGGTTCGTGACTATCGCGCCGTGGTGGAGCGCGTACCGCAGCACCCGCCGCAACACGTCCCAGACGTGCTTGACGGTGCCGGGCGTGAGTGGCTTCTTGTCGCCCTGGCGCGATGCCTGCCGAACCAAGGCGGTAAGCAGCGCTTCGCAGCGGGCCGGGGTGATGGCGGCGACGGCGGTACCGCCGAGCGTACCGAGCACATAAGTCCTCAGCAGTCGGTCATACTCATCGACGGTGCGCTGCTTTAGCTTGCCTTGCGCCACCTTCAACGCTTGCGCGTCGAGCCAGCCGCGCGCGTAGTACCCAAGCGGCAACTCCCCCGCCTTGCGTGCATCGGCCAAGGCGCTGGTGCCTGTCGTGTGGCGGGCGGCGTTCAGCTCATCGCGGCGAGCCTCGGCAGCCTCACGGGTCGCGTAGGTCTCGCGCCTCGCCCGCAACTTCCCCGTAGGCAGGCCGAAATGATCGCGTACGGGCTCGCGCCACACGACCGCATACGTTCGTACCGGCTTGCCGTTTCGCTTCTGCCTCGTCTCGTAGGGCCGTACGTACGCCACGTGATCTTCGCTCCTTACTCTGTACTGATGTAAAACTCGTGCAACTTACGCGGGGACGGCAGCCCCGCCATTGACACCCCTACCCCTGTTTCCGGCGTGGCCCCTCATGATGCTGTCTCCAATTCGCTTGCAGCCGTGGCACTCTGAAAAATGCGACGCACGGTCGACGCCTGCCATGATGGCCGGCCAGCAGGGCTGAGGATTGCCTCGGTCTCCAAGGCGCGGGCGATGCGGCCATAGCTCAGGCCTGCGTTGCGGTCGAGCACGATGCGCCGGACGACACGAGGCGTCGCGAGCCGTGGCCGGCCAATGCGCTCGCCGCGCGCCTTCTTGGCTGCGAGCCCCGCCTTGGTGCGCTCGCTGATCAGCTCGCGCTCGTACTCGGCGAAGTTGACCACCGTCCGCGCCATCATGCGGCCTGCCGCGGTCGACAAGTCCAAGTTGATATCAAGCACGACGAGCGACCAGCCCTGTACTTGTGCAGCGTCAATTATGTTGGCTGCATGGACTATTGATCGTACGAGGCGGTCGAGCTTTGCGACGATCAGCCCGTCGCCCTGACCCGAGGCGAGCAGCTGCAGCGCTTCCTGCAGGTTGGCGTTGATGTACTTGCCGCTGGCGCCCTCATCAGCGTGGTGCTCCACCGTCCAGCCGCGCCGCTTCGCCTCGGCGTCAATGGCCGACCGCTGCGCCTCCAAGCCGTTGCGGCTATCGGCTTGCTCGTCGGTGCTCACGCGCGAGTAGCCGAAGAACAGCCCGTTATCAGTCGATCCCATGTCGTCTCCATTCGAGGTTGGGGCTTAACCGGTCGGTTCCGCCTTAAGCCTCGATTCTACGCCAACAGCAAACTAGATAACAGCTGTGGCCTGGCCTTTTGTCTCGTGTAGCCACTATCTAGGTGGATTCGTTCGGGGCGCGTGCTGGGCCTCGGCGGCTTCCTCCAACGTCATCAGCCCGCCGCTCGCGGGCGGCATATCGCCGTCGTCGACGTCGCCCGCGTCGAGGTCCCGCATATCGCTCTCGGGCGGCTCAGGGCCGCGCGCGGGGTCGCTCCCGTCGACGGGCTCGACTACCTCGGCGTCGATAATTGGCCGACCGTGCTGGGCGCGGTGCTCGGCGCGAGATATGGTGGCGACGCCGGTGAGATCGTCCATGAGCTGTTCCCACGGCTTAACCTCCACGGAGACTTCGGTTTTGGCGCCAAGGCCCGCGCGGTCCAAGGCGTCGCGAATAGCGTGGAGCTTCACCGCTTCTGACTCGGCGCTGGTCGCCATTCCGAGTAGTTCGCGCGCCATTCGGTCGGCCGCAAGCTCAAGCCGTTCCTTGGCCTTGCGCTTCACCTGCGGGGCAGCGCCACCGTGTGTACGGCACACGGTGGCGCCGCGGTTGGCTGGCTTGAGGCAACGCTCACCGTTCTTTCGTATTGCTACGCAACGGATTTGATCGTTGCGATCGAGCCACCAATCGTCTGAGTACACGTCTTCGCTTGGCATATGACTTCCCTCCAATCTCGTTGTTTAACAGGGTGTTTCAATGCCTCTGCTCTGCAACAGTTTTGCGTATTCGGTGGTTTTCGAGGTGGCTCTGGGGGTGTGAGGCTGCCTAATCCCCGGTTTGCCATCCTCCATAGGTCGCCACCTCCTGTGGTCGGCGTGTGGCGAGCAAACTCTTTAGCTGGGCCGGGGCGGTCGTCCGCGCGGAAACCGGCGAACCGAACCCGTTCCCTATAGGCGGGGCGGGAGGGAACGAGTTCCCCTCCCGGCCGCCCTTCCGCCTCGGCGACGCAACCCGTTCCGACGTCGGGAACGAGTTCGAAACAGCGCTTTAACGGGGACTTTCGCCCGCTCACGACTCAACCCGTTCCGAACCCGTTCCCTCGTCGGGAACTACTTCCGAACCCGTTCCCGCCCCGCCGAACCCGTCCCCGGCCGATCCGAGGCCTACGCGGTCGCGTTTCACCATGCGCCCGCCCTCTTTGCGCTCACAGTTTCGAATCACGAGCCAGCCATTCACCTTGAGGCCCTGGAGCACTTCTCGCGTCTTCTGCCTATTGCCTCCGACCGTTTCAACCACCTTGGTTTCAGTCAGTTCAAAGGGGTTGTCGCGCACAACCTGAAGAATGTGTTCAGCGGTCTTGTCCATCTGGCCGGCAGCACCGTTGCCGTTGAAGGGCCGCGACTCCCAATCGACGCCCGTCCACATAATCGCGTCTGGGTCGCTAACGTCGCGTCTCAGCGTCCAATCGACCTCAAGATGCTTCCCACCGCCCCGGCGGCTTCCCGTTTCGACCTCAAGACAGAACTTCCCCGTATCCAGATCGGGTGCGGCTCGGTGCTTCTGGAGGATCCAGGAATCGGCCCACTGCGCCATGCCCGCTTGAGCGATGTTGTCGAGGTCGAGACCTCTGGCAGCTGTCTTGTTGAAGTGGTCGCCTACGATTAGCGCCGCCTCGCCGCCGATCAGCGTCCGCAGGTTCGCGAGCATCGGTCCGCGCTGATAGATGTTCTGGACCTCCACGTCGCTGGGGTGGTAGGCGTACAGGGGGTCCAGGATTACCAGTTTCGGTTGCAGCTCGTCGAGGTGTCGCTTCACCGCCTCGGTGAACTCGCGGTCGGTGAGCATGGCGACGCCGAACTCAGCGCCAAGCGGAATATCTAGCAGCGCGTCTGGGGTGATCCCGTAGCGCGCCGCGATGACTTGATGTCGATTCGCGAAGGTGTCCTGTCCACCTTCGCCGCACAAGTACAGGACGCTGCCCGACGTCGTGACGGGGTACTCATCGAACAGCGCAGAGCCGGTCGCGACCGCGAGCGCAATCGCCTGTAGGTTCCATGTTTTCAACGCCTTCTTGTCGCCGCCAAGTACGCCTGCCGACCGTTCCGGCCAGATACCCCTCACCAGCCACCGCATGGGCTTGATGGGCTGTCCGAGTTCCCGCGCCGACACAAGTCGGAATCGACCGGTCTCACCAGGCGCGTTCATGATCGTCGGCGCCCAACTGTCGATACCGTTCAGGGCCGCGCGACCGATATCCAGATCAACAAAACCATGCGCCCGTGCCAGAAGCTCCTCACGGGTTCCGTCAGCATCAGCGACCGCAATTGCATCCCGGAGCATCCGGTCGAACTCGTCGGGGTCGTCGCCTCGGTACTGACCGCCGATCGCGTCAGTCCATCGGTCCCGCAGAGCACTCGCCGCTTGCTTGGCAGAGAACCGGCCCGCCTTGGCCTCCCGCATCGCCCAACACAGCGCATCCCACATGCTGGAGTGCCGGTTGCTCGGCGTCGGATCAAATGCCCTGCAAATCGGGTCTAGGGCGAGCGGCGCGTCGTTGTCGTTATTGGTCTCAAGAAACGCCTTCACCCTCGCCGCGAACTCGCCAGGAGTTACGGCCTCCGCTCGGTCGGCGTCTGGCGCGTTGAGCTTGTCCGCAATCTCGTCGGGTCGATACGGGATGGTGCCACCCGGCCCAGTCGCGTAATGACCGCCCTCGCGCGGGTGCGGGGTGGGTCCGAGCACGACCGCCCCGCCGTAGCACTTGACCTCGCCCCACCTCTTGCCCCTCGGCGGCTTGAGCCGTCCAAGGCCGCAGCCGAACCTCTCGCCTGCCTTGAGGCGGTAGAAGTAGTGGCCGCGCTTGCTATCTGGGTCGGTCGTGGTTGGCCGGACTATCGCTCTCTCTAATAGCGTCCACAGCCACTCGGGGACGTTCTCGGGCACATCAACGTCGATGACCGCCAAACCGCTCCCGCCAACGTGCATTGCGATCCCCGCGTCGGGCCAGCGCCGCCACCAATGGCCGACAACCTCAACGTCGTCGGTCGCCCTGGCCGGCCACCCGCGCCCTAGGTAGGAGCCTGGGTTCTTCGTGCCTGCCTTAACCGGCACGACGTGAAGCCCAGCTTTCGCGTACATCTGTGCGGCGTCGGCATTCGATAGCCCAGATACATCCGGCAGTTCAACGGGTCCATCAACGCTCATTCACCGACCACCGCACGGGTTTCCGGTGCGCGGTAGACGCCAGCTTGCTTGCGGGACTTCACCCAATCGAGGCCGTCGCGTTTGCTGTAGAAGTTGCCGCCGCCAAGGCGGGTCGGCTGAATTTCGCGGCGCAGCACCGCGTACTTGATAGCCCGCCGTGTTACCGGCAAGCCCTCGTCATCGTGCAGATACTCGTACAACCCCTGTTCAGTCAGGGTCGGCTTCTCGTCGTCGTCCATCTCGCAGTTTCCTTCGGGTCGGTGCTCTCCGAAGTAACCAGAAGGTGCCCTCGGAGAAGCAAACTCGTTCTGCACGTGTTCCGTACAGATTCGGTTTGTCTCTCCGAGGGCACCCTGCGCTTAGCTTGCTGCACCCTCAGTCTGTTCTGGTCCCCCGCCCCTCAGGGCAGATGCCGTCACGAAAGACTGATTCAGTTATCCTCGGCGGGCCGCCGCCGGGTCGTACGTCTATCGTAGCCGAAGCGGCGCGCCCGCGTCGCCGTTAAGACTCCCGAAATCGTCTACGCCGCAGAACCTCTGGGCCCTATGTGGCCGCTGTCTGAAGTCACCGCATCGGCGCCACCGTCACAATGGCCCCTGACGTCCACGCTGACGCATGACCATCGCGCGGGAGGTGAGGGGCGGGGCCAAAACGCGGTTAATCGTGTTTCCGCAGGTGGCAAAGTATGGTGCCAGGCCAAGGCCCTAGAGCCTCACGTAGACGAGATGCCAGAGCCTCCCCGTCCGATCCCTCTCGATGTAGCCCGCATCTAGTCTCCGTCGCGATGAGCGGGCCGCCCGAGGTTCGCTAGAGCGTCGGCGGGACCGGCGAACCGGGGTCGATCCGCGCGCCGGGTGGCAGTTGTGCTTGCGCGGAGATGACGCCGAACTTGAAGTTGCCCTCGGCGGTCTCTCGCGCCAAGGCCTCGCAGGCCCGGCACACCCGCCACAGGAAAACGAACTGCCCGCGCTGAAGCGGTAGTAGTCGGGTCGTGCCACCACTAAAGACTGGCGCCTGGGCGGTGCAATTCTCTGCGAGGTTGACCGTGCAACGCAGTTCGTCGTCGGCCGCGCTGTTGTATCGGCGGTAATCATCGATGTCGGCGAAAAAGCGCAGCATGTCGCTGAAGTAGTCGGGTCCACGTAGGCGGCAGTCAGTCGCGCTCGCCCCGGCTCGGCAACAGACCAGCACCGTTCGACTCCCGACCGACCAAATGAACACGGCATCGTCAGGTGGATTCTCAATGTCGAACTGATCGTAGTCGTGGTTGTCGTAGCGCACGCGTCTCTCGGCCATCGCCTGGCGTAGGTCTCGTATAGCCGTGTTGGCGCGATCCCACATGGCCGGCGACAAGTTTGGGTCGAACAGCGGCCCGCTGTCTGCGCCGCGAGCTCCTGTCGTGATCCGTTCGCCGTTGAGTATCGCCGTGGCCGTACCGTTGTCAGCCCTTGGCGGCTGGTCGATGCCATACTTTGCGACCAGCGCAGCGCGGTCGAAATCCTTGGTGCTCATGCGGTCTATCCTTCCCTGGCTCGTCTTCTACTTTCCCGAGTCTACCGCTCTACGGCGTCGCTTCGCTCGTCCCTATACGACCACTGCAATACCAATTGCACTGCGCTGAAACGCTATTCAGCGCCGGTCGGCGATTCGGCGCTAGGCTCGGTCGAACGTCGAACGAGTAACTCTGAGAGATGGTAGAGAGATGATGCGGAGCACAAAGGGAATCTCCACTGCCGGAGATGTTTTGGTCAACGAGACCGCTGACGGAGTGAACCTCAACGCGATCTGGGAGGAGATCGCGAACGCGCTGAGAGTCTACAACGAGCATCGCTCGACCATCGTGCGGCTACTCTCATACCCGACAACCGCCGTCGCTGACGTGATTCCGCAGAGCGTCGAAGGAGAAACGTTCGAGATTGCCACCGAATTCGGTGTGCCCACCGCGCTGCGCGAGCCCGCCGATTACCTCCGTCTTGGCTACAACTTCCAGGACTACGACAAGCGGCTCGGCGCGACGTGGAAGTGGTTGAGAGCGGCGACATCTGAGCAGGTAACCGCCCAGGTGACCCGCATCCTCGAGGCCGACAATCGTCTCGTCAGCGGTACGATTCTCCGCCGCCTGATCGATCCCGCACCTCGCTTTAACGAGTGGCAGCACACGTGTTACGGCCTCTGGTCGGGGGACGGGATGGTCCCGCCCGCTCACATGGGCAAGACGTTCGACAGCACCCACACCCACTACCTCACGAGCGGCTCAACCAACATCGATTCGGCCGATATCGAGGACATGATTCGCCACGTTACCGAGCACGGCTACGGTCGGTTCGGCAGCCAAGGTGGGCAGCTGATCATCCTCGCCCACTCCGATCAGGTTGAGGACATGACCTTCTGGCGGGCGGGCGTCGAGTACGCCACCGGCAGAACGCCGAAGTGGGACTTCGTGCCGTCCGCCGCACAGCCCGCGTACTTCACCACTGAGCATCTCGTCGGCGCGATCCCGCCCACCGATTTCAACGGCTTAAGGGTGCTCGGAAGTTACGGTGACGCCTGGCTGATCGAATCGCACTACGTCCCAAGCGGCTACGTGATCGTGGCCGCGACGGGCGGGCTCGACTCGGACATGAACCCGGTCGGCTTCCGCGAGCACGTCAACACCGCCTATCACGGGCTGCGACACATTCCCGGTCGCGGCCCCTACCCGCTGGTTGACTCGTTCTACGCACGCGGGTTCGGCGTCGGTGTCCGGCATCGCGGTGCAGCGGTCGTCATGCAGGTGACCACGAACGCCAGCTATACGCCGCCCACCATTCAGACGTAGGGCCCGGGGGAACGATGGCCGACCGCAAGGACTGGCCCAACCATGACTGGTACGGGCGAGCCAACGGCTCCAGCGAGTTCGGTTGGGGTTCAGGACCTCTGCCACCCGGTAAGGGAAACGCCCCGCCAAGCCGAGGCGGTGTATACCGAGCGAAGTGCCCGCCCGTGGAGCTCACCCGCAGCGCGGACCTCAGCGTGCGGGCAAGAGAAACGAAACCAAGAAAGGGCGACCCACTGCGTGGCTACCCCGGCGAGCGGGTGGCGCCGTAGCCTGTAATCAGGTGGCAGATGTGTTTCGCCAATTGACTTTTACCAATTTTCCTTCTGGAATCGGTCTGCTCTTGAACCAGAGCTCCGCCTGAAACATAGACTCGAATGCCCTGTCGCCGAGCGCGTACGAGAAGCTTCCCTTGGCTACGATGTCGCGTTTGGCGGCAATCCACGTCTCCAATTGTGGGTAAGTCTCGCGCGACAGGGGATATCCATAGTTTCCATCCTCCGCGGGCATCAAGGCTTTCTCTTCGAACTTCTCGACCCGGGCGGGGATTACAACCTCGTCGAGAGACTCTTTCTCGCCAGGTTCGAAGTCGACGACGAGATGCGCTTGCAGTGCGGGCAGCGGCCCGCAATTGCGTAGTAGCACTCCAACCCGCAATGTGCCCGACTCGTCGCGAAAGAACTCGAAGCCATAAAGGCCGACCCACGGCCGCATGCGAGACCCGATCTCAGAGCTGGTTGCGCTGAACGTACGCCATGCGACGACGACCGCAATGATCGCGAATACAGCGGCTACTGCGGTCGCTGACGCCTCAAGGGTTGCCGGATTCCAGCCCCACGTCTCCATCGCTTAGCCCTTTAAGCTTCGTCAGAAACGGTGCGATATGTGTACGCGATCGGTTCCAGTCGGCCGATGTCGACAACCCATGGCATCGAGAGGTTCAACTCCCCACCAGTGGCGACGGGTGGATCCACATTCCTGTCGAGGGCAATGTTCCGTACAAGTGCGAACGCATTGTTCGGGTGCTCGGCCAAGTGGAGCTTCACCTCATTGCGGGTCAGTATGACTGCCTCGCCTGCTGTGGTCGTCCCCTTCACCTCGACCTTAATGACGTTCTCGCCCTTGGTCGCGTGCACGTCGTAAGACGACGTGGCTCCGACATCTTCGGTCGCGTAGCCCAATTCATTCTCGAAGTGTTGCCGCGTCACCTGTACCGCGCGCTCCTCAATCGCTTTGATCTCCGCGGCGGTAAAGCGCTGGCCGCCGATCTTGCGCCTCGGATGGCTCACGGACTCGACAGCAGCGATTGCTTCGATGACGTCAGGCGAACTCTTCGCATCCGCATCTGGCTCCGCGCGATGGAGGCCGAGCTTCTGCACAAGGGGCGTGAAAGCCGGTTCCGCTCCAATCTGATGCGCGATGACATCTACAGCGGCTTCAACGAAGGCGGCATCGTTCTCGTCCTCCGCGCGCCAGTACATGTCCTCAGATAGCCCCCCAGAAATGTTCAGCCGCTTGACATCTGCATCGGTGACGGGGCCGAGCAAATCGGGCTTCACAAGCTCCCACAGCTCTGAGTTGCCCAACGCCGCCCACGGCATAGCCGGGTCAGGAGCGCTACTTGCGATCGCGAACGGAGCCAGCAATCCGGCAAGTTCTCGACGTACGTCATTAAAAGGAACCAAGCGCGGCGCGTGGTCTCGCGCGCGGGCGATTGCCCACAGCAGTACTACGTACTGGTAAGGCGCTCGCTTACCGTGTGTTCGATCGACGTGCAGCTGGTTCAGCTGGTGCAGCAGTCCGCTCCTGTCGATGAAGAACCCGAGGTCTTCAAGGATGGTTACCGCACCGCCCGGTCCAGTACCCCCGAACGGGCGTTCCGTCATCCAGTAGTCGTTAGTCGCAAAGCCGTGCGCAACTCCTGCGATCGCCTTCGAGTCATAAAACCTGCCGTTGTGGACAAGCCGAAATTTGGATGCCTTGCCGAAGTTGTACCTTGCGAGGAACTCCGACTGCCCGAGCTTGTCGTACTCGGCGATCGCGGCTAGAACACTGTCCTTGTCGATGTCGCTAGGTGCCACCGCGCAATCGTATGAAATGCGGATGGCAGACGCGGTAGTTCAAGTAGCGAGTCGGGTCAGCGATCCCGCGCCTCGCGGAACAATGCCGCGTTCTCGCGGCTAAGCCAGTACACGGCTGTTTCTCCCTCCGGGTAATCCCACTCCCAGAACCACCTACGGTTGGCCGAGACACAGTAACGGCCCGGCCAGGCAAGTACACCGGCTACGCCGTGTTTGCCGTTGGGGATATTTAGCATGCCGGCAAGCTCCTCACCACTGAACCGGGTTTCCGGTTCGTCGATGAGCGTTGAGAAGAGGCCTTTAGCTGTGGCACTCAATTTGTTCCAAACCTCAGCAGCGAGCGCGGTGTCGGCATCAGTCCAGCGTGGACGATCGTTAGGGTTCTCCGAGTTCTTGGTGACCGTCGGAGTTGGTCCAGACGGCGATCCATTCAGCCAGTTTCCATACATCGTGTAGAACTCCGGCACCCGATCTTCGGGCACCTTCACGGTTACATCGATCATCGCTAACTCCTGTGTCGTGAGAGGGCGCACTGCCCGGCGAATTGAGATAAGTGTGACATATCTCCAGGCTCCCTGTCAAGGCTTCGGAGGTATATCAGACATATCTCATGGGGATAATGACCGGGTATTAGCTAGAAGGCCGACCTATCTACCGCCATCCCGTCGCCCGCCGCGACGACGCCGCGACGAGAAGCCCGCCGCGCCGATCCGATAGACGCGAAAACGCATCTACCAGCCCGATCACCGTGCCCCCAGTCGGACTCGAACCGACACTGTGCGGATTTTAAGTCCGCTGCCTCTGCCAATTGGGCTATGGGGGCTTTGCAGCTCAGAGCGTACTTTAGGCCGTATCAGCCTTCCTCTGACGTCCTGAATACCGCAGTGATACCGCAGTGCTGTCTATAGCCTTACCCAGCGCGTCTGCCACACCGCTCAAATCGTCGTTGAGTAGGTGCCCATAACGGTCGAGCGTCATGGCCGCCGTTGCATGCCCCAGGAGTCTCTGCACGACCTTGACGTTAGCGCCTGCACTGATCGCCAGTGACGCCGTGGTGTGCCTGAGGCCGTGAGGTACCAGCCCTTCGATGCCGACGTCTTCACACGCGTTGTCGAATGCCCAGCGGTACTCACCGAGTGGCAGGAACCCGCCCTTCCGACTAGGAAACACCAGCGCGTTCGGATCGGCAGGCAACTCAGCCTTGAGTTTCTTCCAGACAGGTTCGGGCACGGGCACGTGGCGATCCCGCTTCGTCTTGGTCGTCGACTCCACGATGCCCTTACCAGTGACCGCGGTTGCCGACGAGCGCACCGTCAGCACCCGATCCCCCACATGCCTGCGTCTCAACGCAACGGCTTCGCCGAACCGCAGCCCGCAGTACCCCAGGACCAGCGTCAGCGTCTCGAACCGATCCGCAGCCTTGGCCAGCACCAACAACTCGGCATGGCTCAGGTAGCGCCGCTCACGCTCGGCTTGCTCGGGAAGATCCTCGTCCCGCTTGATCTCCAACGCGACGTTCTTCGCCACCTTGCCAGTCCGTTGGGCGTATTTCAGGACAGCACCTACCAGCTGATGCGCTTGGGTGATCCGACTTGCCGACAAACCGGCTCCACGTTGCCCACCATCGACCGACAGCGACCCCAGCCACGTCGAATAGGACTCGTAGTCAAGCCTTTTCAGCGGAACACCATCCCACTTCGGCAAGACTACGGTGTCGAGCAACGAGCGATATCCTGCAACGGTTTTCGGCTTTCGGTGCTGTTTGGTGGCGAACCATTGCTCCGCCACCGACCCGAACGTCTCCGCACTCTTCCTCGGATCGACATACTCACCGCGCTGAAGGTCGGCGGTCAGGCCGTTGAGGTATGCCTGCGCATCCGGCTTGCGTTGGAAACTCTTGGTCCGTTCAGCGCCTGTGCTGTCGACCCATCTGACACGCCAGCGCGAGACCTTGCCGTATACCGCAGACCGCTCCGTACGCATCGCGCCGTCCGGCGCCTTGACTCGTTTGTGCCAGCGGTCGTCAATTCCCGCTCGCTCGTTCCGAGTCGTCATACGCTGAAAGTACCGCAGTATTCCGCTCCCCTCATCCGCTTCGTTGTCCGGAGGCCGGACTATGAGCCCGCCGAAGACGTCACGACCCCCGAGTCATTGAAAGGCTTTTCTTCAAGTGAATGTGGCTGTGGTCGTGGACAGACCGTCAAGTCACCAGTCACTGTTGGCTCAGGCGAACCGACCATAGCTGAGGAGTAATTTGATGGATTTGCTAGGAGCGAAGGAAGTTTCGGACATCACTGGAGTTCCGATGGGGACGCTGAGGTACTGGCGGCATTCGAATATTGGGCCGGCGAGTTTCACCTTGGGACGCCGAGTCGTTTATCGGAGGGCCGAGGTATTGCGCTGGATATCGGAGCGAGAGAGCGCAACCCGCCGCGGAGGCGGCGACGCCGCTTAGTGCCTGCGCACGAAAAAGACCTCGGGGACTAGCCGAGGCCTTCGTTCGAACCACCCGATCACGCCACACGGAAGTTCCTCATGAGAATAGCGCAGCATGCCCATAATCGACAGCACCACGGGCAGGAAATCCCTTGAGCGGCAGGGGGGAGGGGGACAAGAAGTCAGTCGCGGCACGCTTAGTCGATATGGCCCGGGAACGCTATGTTCTCGGAGTCTCCAAGGACGGCGAACCATTTGGCGCCGAACGCAGTCGACCCCACCTCGCGATACTCCTGCGTGGTGGGAGGGCTGGCCTACGGGCAGATCTCGCCGCTCGCTACTTCACCGAGACCGGTGCGGTCGCCGGGGGCCAAGCACTTACCGACGCCACACTGATTTTGGAAGGTCTGGCGGCCACGCAGGCACCCGACAAGTTGAACCTACGCGTTGCCGACCACCACGGGACGATCTACATCGACACTGGAGATCCAAACGGTCAAGTAATCAAAGTCTGCGACGGAAGGTGGTCGATGGCTCCCACTGCGCCGGTGCGGTTCCTCCGAAATACGAAGCTGACGGGGGCGATGCCGGCACCAAGCCCCCGCGGGGATGTGACGAAGCTCTGGGAGTTCGTCAATGTCGCCGTTGAGGACCGCCCAGTTCTTCTCGCGTTCCTAGTAGCTGCTTTGGTTCAGTGCGACGTCCCGCATCCGGTACTAGCCCTGTTTGGCGAGCAAGGTAGCGCTAAAACGACATCGACACGGAGCTTGGTCGAACTCATCGATCCTTCGCCCGCCCCCTTTCGTCAGGCGCCGCGGGACGCGGACTCATGGGCGGTTGCCGCTTCTGGATCGTGGGTCGTTGCTCTGGACAACCTGTCGGCCATCCCGCCGTGGCTGTCGGACTCGTTATGCCGCGCTGCGACAGGCGACGCCATGGTGAAACGGTCTCTATATACCGATGCCGATCTGGCTGTCATCAAGTTTCGTCGATGCGTGATTATCAACGGAATCGACGTCGGCGCCATCCGACCCGATCTGGCAGAGCGGCTAGCGATCGTCGAGCTGCGACGCATCGACCCCAGAATGCGACAGTCAGAGGCCGAGATGCGACAGCGGTGGGAAGCAGCTCTACCAGGTATTTTTGGCGGACTACTTGACTTGGCTGCCTCCGTTCACCATCGGTTGGAGACCATCACAGTTGAGGACTCGCCCAGGATGGCGGACTTCTGTCGCACGCTGGCGGCCGTGGACGAGATCTTGTCGACTAATGGCGTACGCCGGTACATGTCGCGCGCCAATCAGTTGTCTGAGGATAGTTTGTCCGTCGACCCGTTTATCGAACAGCTTCGCTCGCGGACATTAGAACCTGCTGTTGGTCAATCCGGCAGTGATTTGCTGATGCTGCTCACACCGGTCAACGACGACTGGCAACGACCGAGGGACTGGCCGAAGAACGGTCGCGACGTTTCTGGGCTGCTGCGTAGGCACGCACCCGCTCTACGCAACCTCGGATGGGTGATCGAAGATGATGGCGCGCGCAACCGCAGGAACGTACTGCTGTGGACAATCTATCCGCCGTACAAAGATGTTGTGGCTCAGCGAGCCTCGCAACCCTCGCGTCTCTCGCTTACGCAGATCAGCGAGAACGCGAACTTCGACCGGAGTCAGCAGAAAGTTTTGAATGCCGACGCGAAGGCTGGCGAGGGTCGCACGGCGGCAGCGTCTTGACCGTGCGCTGTGGTGCAGGGAAACAGGTGCCCAGATAGTTGATCGCATACCGTTTCATCCGGTCTGATGATGCGTCAACACCGGCGAAGCGTCGACATGTGGCAGCTCGCCTCGGTGGGGTGGCTGGGTCCTAGAGCTCATCCTGAATCGGCAGCAGCAGGGCGATGGCGTGACCATCCTCCGCCCGGATTTCGAATGAATCCCCTCGTTCGACGCTCAAGAGCACTTCGTCGAAGTTCTCTAGGAGGTCCTGCATTGCAATGATCTTCACGATTGGTCCAAGAGTATGAGGTCACCGGTTACATGCCCGAGAGCAGTGAAGCACCGTGAGGCCAAAGACTGCCGCAGGCGCCACTCTGGCATTTGCGTCGGTCTTGTATCAGCCGGCGGAGCAGGTCAGGGCGTGGGAGGGCACCAAACTTCCTGGACTGCTCTGCAATCCGCGACAGCTTGCGGGTCTACGACCTCGATGTCGCGAAGCACGGAATCACAATCACCCAAGGAGCACCCATGGTCGGTCAGTGCCTTCATCCAACTCACCAGCACGGTCATTGAACGAGTTCCATCCTCGGAAGATCCGGTAGCCCACGCACGACCAAACGTGGCGGCCGCACTGTCGAGAAACGCTCTGTGCACCACTCGATATGCTTTGTCGAACTCCGATCGAGCCATCCAACCGTAGGCAACTAGTTGCGGCACACCGATTTCGCGTTCGATGATGCTTGGGCTCGCAAGGCGAAGGGCAGCGCTCCACTGTTCACGAGCGGTAGCCGGGTATCCGGGTGGCGAAGTGGGCTGAAGCATCAGCAGGTACCGACCGCCTTCCGAGTAATCGGCCCGTCGCCAATCTGGGTCTCGCCCGGGCACCGCTATAGCCGGGGGCGCATGCAGGGTCGTGCGGTCCCAGGTCGGCGGCGGAGGCTGTAGCGAAGCAATTGCGCACACTCTTTTTAGTGCTGAGCTGAGCTGTCTCAGCCTGTTCGCGTAGTCCAGCAGGGGATAACTCTTTAGTGAGGTGTAGTTGCCACACAGCTCAACCCCAGTTTGCACGTGGAACTCGCGCGTCCAGGCACATGCTTGATCGACGACGTTCGCCAGATACGTATGCTGCCGCGCGAGCTCGGCGCGCCAAGCTTCACCATCTACCTCCTGAGGGAGCGAATCCATTATCAGGATGAACCGCCTGCAGCGTCGAAAATTGCAGTGATCCAGCCGGTTCCCCGACTGTCGAGGTAGGCATGTGCTGCGGCGTAGATCATGTCTTCCAGCGGCAGGTCCGCCTGCATTGCCCCGCAGTTGTCGTCAGCTATCCACCCCAGGACCACCTCAAGCGCCCGGCAAATAAGCCATTGCCCCCTGTACTCTGCACAGACGGTGTCAGTGCGTTCATCTTCCCAACCCGGCTGCACCATTCCGATGCTGAACCATTGCTGCTGAACCGCTTCGGCGAAACGGGCGCGATCCGAAGCGTCTACTCTGCCGTCAGCTGCAGCCGGCCACACCGAGTCGAAGTTCGGCGGAATTCGGGGGCCACCGTCGGCGACGATCGCAAGGCGCGCGTCGGAAACGATTGCTTCCGTGACCAGTTTGGCGGCTCGCTGGGTAAGCCCTCTGGCACGAAGTTGCGCTACACGCTCGAAAAGGTCGGGGTACTCCCGCTCCAATCGGTGCGGAGTATTCGCGTTGGCGATAGCGTCACGTTTTCCGATTGAGGCGGGCATGGACATACCGGAGCAGGTGGCCCATTCAGTGCCCCAGCGTTGCGCGGCAGTCATGAGCGCTGTTACGTCCGACCAGGTGGTCGCTGCAGCGGCTAAGCGCCAGCCAGCCGGCTCCGCGGCCTTGACTTCTGCGAAGGCGATCAGTGTCGCAGCCGGATCGAGATTTCCGATCCATCGGCTACGAAAGCCCTCTCCAATAGCTTGGTCAGACCAGAGCATCCGCACGCCCTTAGGGACCACAATCCCCGCGGGGACGTAACCCGCACCGTGATGTGTCAGCGCCACAACATGCCGATCGCCAGCCGCTGAATACATCAGGCCGACGGCCCACAGTGCGAAGGTTCGGCAGGATTCGGTGGCGTACAACAGTTCCCACGCCAACCATTTAACCGTCTGTAGATCACTCGACTCGTTGCGCCGCCGTTCCAAGTCCCGGGCCGCCGCGGCCGCTACCCGGGACGGCAGCGTCGCGGCGGGAGTTGTCAACGCTGCCGTCGCGACCGATGCGCCGGCAGGCGCCATTGAGGTGTGAGCGCCGCCAATCAATGGGACAGCACCGGCGGCCGGTGGAATTGCGGCCGGAACTGAAGGCGGCGGACCCAGCGGCCCCGGGGGCAGCAAGGGTGCTGAAACCGCTGGATAGGGATTAGTACTCGACACTACCTGCGGCCCGGCAATAGACGCTGGCACGGCACCCGTGGTCGCTCCTATTAACGGATGCCAGATTCCACTCGGAGATGCCGCCGGCTGCGCCGGCGTCGCAGTGGCTACGACAGCAGGGAAGCTAGTCGTCTGAGCGCCGGTGACCGATGACAGCGGCGCAGGACCACTTGCAGGCATGACCCCTTGCAGCGCGACAGCAGGAGACGGCGATGCAGATACTGCCGGCCGTACCAAACCCGACTGCGACATTCCTCCAGTGCCCGATCCCGATAGCGGAGATGCTGAACTTCCGAACGCGGCCAACGAGCCGATGGATGAGGAACGTCCTGGTCCGGCGAGGCCTACCCCACTGCTTCCGATGTCACCAACCGCGGCTACGGACGCAGGACTGGCGCTCTGCGCCGGGGGGTGCGGTGACAGCGATGAAGAACCAGGGGTAGGCCCGGTGCTGACCCGCGGCGCAGTGTTACCAGACCTGGATTCGGCATCAGACGGGTCTGGCACCGAAAGACGAGGCTGCGTATCACCGGTCTCCACTGCCACCTCGGGTGGACGCTCAGGCGATTCGTCGGATCGCTTATCGGTCGACCGATCGTCATCGCCGGTACTAAACGGATCGCCATTCGGGGGTCCCTCCGGCAGAGGCGTAAATCCCTGGACGAATTGCACAGTTAGAGCGCGGATCTCATCGGCTGCCCCTACTGCGATTCCTCGCGCCCG
Source organism: Mycolicibacterium iranicum (assembly GCF_001650495.1). Lineage (GTDB taxonomy): Bacteria > Actinomycetota > Actinomycetes > Mycobacteriales > Mycobacteriaceae > Mycobacterium > Mycobacterium iranicum_A. Next base: position 88,088 of record NZ_LWCS01000013.1, read on the forward strand.
CGCAGCAGCACTGGTGATGATGTTGATAGCGGTGGGACTTCTGCTCGGCACGTGTACCAGTTGTTGATGTGCCTCAGCATCAATCGTGTCAATCATCAGCTCAGCACTCATCTGGATCGCCGCAACACTCTGCATCAGATCAGCGGCAGCCTTATCCGCGTCGGCCTTATCGTCGGCCCGAACCTGAATACGCCTGTAGGCAGCGTGCATTGCTTCGAAACCATTTGACTGCGCCACACCGACAACCTGCAAGCCGTGCAAGGCGACCCGGTGAGCATCTACTGCAGCCGCAGTCGCCATCGCCAGACGACGTTGAGCAGCAGCCCGTCCTTCAGATTGCTCGCGGGTGACCGGCCATACATCGGGCGCCACGATGAAGCGTGAATAGCTACGAGCGGGTGGTGGAGCGGCCATTAGCCGGCCCCCGTTTCTTCGCAGGCACTTTCAGCGGCCCGCAGGGCACTCGAGTACTGATCAACCATGTCGTTGGAAACGGATGCGGGTTCACGGCGCAAATCTGCGTCGACCACAGCCACGATCGACCGCCGGACATCAGCGAGCGCATCAACAATTTCTCGTGGTACGCCTGGACCTAGCCGGGTGGCCATATAGTTCAACTCCGCACCCACCGCGCTGAAGTAGTAGCCCTGCACCCCCAGGCTTTGTGATGACTCCCAGTCATTGGCCCGGTCGACGCGATCGATGAAGGCGCCACGCGCAATCCCAACACCGCTCTTGAAGTTCCTCAGGCCAACACACGCCTCAATTGCTGCGTCGCGCTTTTCTGAGGGCTCCGCAGCAGACGTGGACGAGGTCGACGGCCTTATCGCGTGTTCAGACTGCCCACTTGGGAAGATCTTGAGACTCACAGCGAGTGACATGATGGCAACGACGGTGCTAACGACCGCGAGGTAGAACGCCAGCTTGCTCACAGTCACTCCACCACGGAACGAAGCTGTGTCGCGTTCAGTTCATCAACGACAACAAGGGAATTCACTGCTGCGGCCGCTGCAGTGCTTAATGCTTCAACCCGCAGAAGGAGCCCCGCCGCGTGACCCTGCTGGGCAGCGACAGAAGTGAAGTCTGCGAGGCCGGCTGCGGCGTCGATGATGGACAGACTGCCGCTAGCGATTGGACCGGCCGGTTCAACAGACGCGGCGTCTGAACCGGCCACGCCAGCTGCCGCAATTCCGCCCCACGCGGTGGCCGGCTGCAGATCTAGACGCTCCATGACCCATAAAGTACCGCTTCGCACAGACACTTCGCCACAGCTGAGCACACATTCGTTTAGCGGATACTCCCAGTTCAGTGGGCTGATCTGCAATTTCAAGCAAACAGGACACTGGCAGCCGCGTCATGTCCAGAACGTTTGATTCCAGCCGAACTCTCATATGTCAGGATCAGTCACGCTGGAATTGATGCCGCCGCCTGTTTGCATGGCCAGCAATGCCCCATCAAGTGAAGGCGGAACACGACATGCGTCGCATCTGACGGGGTAGCGCCGAGCCAGGGTACGCGTTAATTCCTATTTGGATAGACCACTTTGGCGAGTTCTCGGGCGGCCTCAAATGTGCTGCGGTCCAACTCTTTACGCCGTGCCCGCTCAGCCACACTCGACAATAATATCTTCATGGCATCCGCGTTTCGGAGCGCGAATTCTACCGCGTCGCATGCGGAACGAATTACCGGAGCGGTGGCACCGTGTTGCTGTGTACCCGATGCACTTCGGACGGCAGCACGAGGAACCTCGACGATGCGAATCGGTTCTCCGTGCCGCTGTGCTGCTGTACGCGCGGCCGAGGCGTCTCTGCGGCACGTGTCAGAGCAATAGCGACGCGGACGCCCCCGCCGGGAAGTGACTTCGGGATCTAGCATGACCGCGTCGCAACGGACGCACCGGTTCGGATCTGATGTCGGGTAGTTGTCCGCTGCGATCGGTTGATGATGGTCAACGCCAACTGCGCTATGGCTCCCCAGACTTGCGCCGTTTGCGCGGAGGGCCGCGGCGTTTCGAGACTCCGTTGCACGCTGCGCGCCGCCCTCGTCAGCACGCGCTCTGCGAAGGACATTTTGGAGGTCGCGAACCTCGACCTCAGCGAGAGTAGCGATCGACGCGATCGTCTGACCGCGGTCCCTCATCCGCCCAGTAACCGTTTGCAGGTTGACGAAATGACTCACACGCTTGCGGGCTGCGTCCGTGCGCACGTTTTCATTCACTTGATCGAGGCGCGCACTCTCCCAAGCGTCAACGGCGCCCAGCCGCTGGAGCAGCACACGAACCGAGGCGGCATCGTCTACATTGGCACGTTCAAGGCTCGCGCGTTTCTCGTTCGCCCTGCGCTGCGCTTCCACCGCACGCTTGCGCGCCCGTAACTTCTCACTTCCGCTCATAGACGCAAACGTAGGACGAGCCGCGCGCTATCGTCCACCACCACAGCCAAATTCGCGAGCAACTAGGGGCTGGCTGCTCGGAATGATCCGAACTGCCCACGATGCCACCGCGCCGTCCACGCAGGGAGAGTCGGTTACTACACCAATCAGCGGCAAGCCGTTTAACCGTCAGTCGTCGACGGTTGTTCGCCCTCACGGCGGCTTATGTAGTTGCCGCGCGCCGCGCGCCTCTCTGCGTCGGCGACGTCAGCGTTGAATGTGGCGGCGAACTCTGTGTACTTGACGTCGAGCAGGTGCTCGTCAGGCGGCGCGGGTTGCACGGCGGCTGGATTTGTGAGGGCGTAGTAGGCGTAGCGGCTGTCGAGACGGTTTTCCGGCACCAAAGTGATTAGCCTTGGGGTGAGTCCGCACTCTGCCGCCAGGTTCCAAAACTCTTCAATGGTGAAGGTGGTGGTCGATGCGAGGTTTCGGTCGTAGGCCGTCCCGGCGAAGCCGCGGGTCCGACGATCGCTGGTGTGGTACTTGATCTGGACCAACGCCATGCCTTCGGGAGCCAACACGGTGCGGGCGATTTCAAGGATGGCCCGTACCGCGTCGGTGTCGGTCGTTAATTCGATCACGTATAGACACAGGAAGACGTCGCTGCTGCCCGCCAATCCGACGGTGGCTTGTTCGGGGCAGGTGAGGTCGATGCGCCGTGTCTCGACGGGTGTCGTGCAAGTTGCGCGGACTTGTCGGACGCATTCGTCGAGGTTTTCTTCGGAGATGTCGGCGGCGATGAAGCGCTGCGCATGGGGGGCGAAAGCCACGGCGTTGGCCCCGCCGCCGGCGCCCCACTCCATCACCGTGTTCGGGCTGGGCGAATTAAGGGCTCGGGCGAAGGTCTCATAGATCTTCCAATGGTCGTCACCAACCTCCAGCCAGGCTTGATCGCCGATTCCGTTGCGCCAGTGCGAGTTCGCTTCCCAGGCCGATCCTGTGGGCGCCGACCAGTAGCGGGCGGCTTGCCCGGCGATCCGGTTCCGGAATCGCCGACTTCCCGCTGCTGCCAGCGCTGCAGCCAGGATTCGCTCCCCTCGCACTGCCACGTCAATACCTCCGGTCAAAAACTTGTTTCCGGTTGCGCTGACAGTAACCGGCCTTACGTTGAAATGGCCGCCTTCGACGCCGGACCGACCCGGCCCGACGCGACGCCGCCCACTAACGACGCCAGTGATGAGCTGGGTGTCGGCGGCGAAGCATTTGCTGATTACAGATAGCGAAGGTGCTCCTGATTTCGGGCGCGGCGGGAAGAGTTGCAGACGGTTGACCGGCAAGTGGCGATGGTGCTTGACCGCGTGGCGACCTCTTCCGATTCAGCGGCGGGTGTCAACCGTCGTCATAGGAGCCCAGGGCAAGGCCATGTCGATCGGCTTCTGACATCATCTACTATCTCGGTACGTAGGTTGTAGACGCGAGGCGATTACTTTGCCGGGCCCCACGGTAGGGAGTAGATGTGCTCAAGTTCTGTTTGATGGCGGTATTGGCTGTGATGGCGCCGATGGCGGGACTGGGCTCGGCTGGGGCGGCGTCGGCGGCGGAGCACTGTTTGCACCGCTTTGGAGCGCATCAGCAGGTAGCGGACGGTGGTGGCATTCAGAGTTGGTCGGTCGCGGATCTGAAGAAAAGCGGTGATGTGCCTGACTTCCCGGTGGCCGGCCAGCTGTGGGAAGCGACCGCGACGGTGACGGCGATCTTGGGCACTTCGACACCGGTAATCCCCAACTTCGCCGCAACCTCTGTAGGCGCCCGCTACCCAGCGCTGTGGCAGATGGCCAGCCCGCGGGGAATTTCCCCGGCCACCTTGACTCAAGGGCAGACGGCCACCGGCAAGATCTACTTTGACGTCACCAGCGAGTACCCCATGGCGGTCACGTACACCGCCGGTGGCGCCAGGCCACTGATGTGGTGCTGCGGCGAGACGATGATGGCGATGCCGATGGACGCATGCCCTTGCTGCGCCAACATGAAGGAACCGTGCCCCTGCTGTGCGGGAAAGATGTAGGGACGAGCAGCCATTGTCTGGCGGCCGACCCGTGTGGCGGGCGGGCCAGACGGTGAAACCATGGGTCACGCGCTGCAGGTCTGCCAGGTTGCGATGAAAGCGAGCCAGGGATCTGATAAACCAGGCCGAATATTCTTAAGGGTCTTCTTTCCACGCCCTTGCCACGTGAGGCAACCGATGCCGTTCAGTAGATACGAGACAGACGTCTATCCGCGCACCAAAGCCTGGTCAAGCGCTGTGGAGAGGTCTTCATAACTGCGCGGCTGGATGCGTTCGCCGTTGAGGAAGAAGGTCGGGGTTCCTTGCACGCCTAATGCGGTGCCGTCGGCGATGTCGAGCTGGATGCGTTCCAGGGTGGCCGGGTCGTTGTAGGTGTCGTCGAATGCGCTCATGTCCAGGCCGAGTTGCTGGGCGAAGCCGCGGAATACGTCGTCGGCGGGAGTCTGCTGCTCGCCCCATTCTGCTTGTGTCTCATACATTTTCCGGTACATGGGTTCGAGTTGGCCTTGTTGGGCGGCGGCCTCGACCGCGCGTGCGGCGCGCTCGGCGTTGAAGTGCGAGCGCAGCGGGAAGTAGCGCAGCACGAAGTTCACCCGATCGCCGTACTCGGCGCGCAGCTGCTCAATGGCGGGATACACCGCGCGACAGCCCTCGCACTCGAAATCGAGGAATTCCACGAAGTAGGCGTCGCTGTCGGGTACCGAGTTGAGCCGGTGACTGTTGTCTCGGACCGTCTGTCCGGCTGCCCCATCAAGTTGAATCGGAGGCGCCGAGTCGGTTCCTCGGACCGAGAGGAACACCGCGGTCCCGATCGTTGCTAACGCGATAACGAAGACGGTCAGCAGAACGCGGGTGTTGGTCAGGATCGCTCCGAGACCTTTCATGTTCATATCGACGTACTTTAGTATATGGATATGAGTGAACCGGTGGATACCTGCGATCTGCTCTGCCTGAACCTGCCCCACGCGGAGTCCATTCGCGCCACGGTGCCCGACAGCGCCACCGTCCAGGCCGCCGCCGCGGCGGCGCGCGGCCTCAGCGATGCGACCCGGTTGTCCATTGCGGCCGCCCTGGCGGCCGGCGACGAATTGTGCGTGTGCGATATGGCCTGGGTGGTCGGACAGCCGCAAGGCTTGGTGTCCCACCATCTGCGCCAGCTCAAGAACGCGGCGCTGGTGTCGTCGCGCCGTCAGGGCAAGTTGGTCATGTATCAGCTGACCGAGCGCGGACGCGAGTTAACCGCAGCTGTTTTGCCGAGCGTGGCCGCAACTAGCGCTAAGGAAGCCAATCGTGTCTGATGCGTGCTGCGGGCCACGCAACGACGTCGAACCCGACGCGGGTCCCGAAAGGCTTTGGCAAATACGGGAATTGCAGTTCGCGGCGCTGGCCGCGGTGCTGCTCGCTGTGAGCTGGATTGCCGGGCGGGTCGGCTACGAGGGCATCGCACACGCCGTCGAGCTGGCTGCAGTCGCTGCCGGCGCGATCACGTTCGTGCCCGATGCGGTGCGTAATCTGCGGCATGGCCGTATCGGGGTCGGCACGTTGATGACGATCGCCGCGATCGGCGCAGTCGCGTTGGGTCAGTTCGCCGAGGCCGCCTTGCTGGGCATCCTGTTCTCGATCGCCGAGGGCTTGGAGCACTACGCCGTCAGCCGGACCCGTCGCGGGCTGCGCTCCCTGTTGTCGCTGGTGCCGCCGAAGGCCTCGGTGCTGCGGGACGGCATCGAGACGACCGTTGCCCCCCAGGATCTCGTCATCGGTGACGTCATGGTGATCCGTCCCGGTGAACGCGCCGCCACCGATGGCACCATCCGAGCCGGTCAGACGAGCCTGGACCTGTCGGCGATCACCGGCGAATCGGTGCCCGTGGAAGCCGGGCCCGGCAGCGACGTGTTCGCCGGTGCCATCAACGGCGGCGGAGCGATAGAGGTCGAGGTCACCGCCCCGGCCGCCGACAGTTCCCTGGCGCGGATCGTGCACATCGTCGAGCAAGCCCAGGAACGCAAGGGCGCCGGGCAACGAATGGCGGATCGGATCGCCCGTCCGCTGGTGCCGGCGATCATGGCGTTGGCCGCGGTGATCGCCGCGGTGGGCGCGGTGTTGGGTGATCCGATGCTGTGGCTGGAACGGGCACTGGTGGTGCTCGTGGCCGCCTCACCGTGCGCACTGGCGATCGCGGTCCCGTTGACCGTGGTCGCGGCCATCGGGGCCGCCACCCGCCACGGCGCCCTGATCAAGGGTGGCGCGGCGGTGGAAGAACTTGGCCGCATCACCGTCGTCGCCCTCGACAAGACCGGCACGCTCACCCGCAACCAGCCCCGCGTCGTCGAGGTGATCACCACCGACGACCTCAGCGACGCCGACGCCCTGCGGTGGGCAGCGGCCCTGGAGATGCGCAGCGAACACCCACTGGCTCAAGCGATCCTGACCGCCGCCGGCGACTCGCCGGCCGCCAGCGATGTGACCGCACTGGCTGGCCACGGCCTGCACGGTGACCTCGACGGCCACCGGCTGCGCCTGGGGAAACCCTCCTGGGTCGCCCCCGGACCACTCGCCGCTGACGTGGAGCGGTTGCAGGCCGCCGGCGCCACCGTGGTGGTGCTCGCCCGCGACGACCAGCCGGTCGCCGCCATCGCCGTGCGCGATGAACTTCGCCCCGAAGCCGCCGAAGCCGTCCGTCTGTTGAAGCGAATGGGCATCACGGTGGCCATGCTCACCGGCGACAACACCCGCACCGCGGACACGGTGGCCGCCGACGCCGGCATCACCACCGTGCACTCCGAGCTGCTACCCGAAGACAAGGCAGCCCTGCTGCCGACCCTCTCCACGGGCCGACCCATCGCCATGGTCGGCGACGGCATCAACGACGCCCCCGCGCTGGCCACCGCCGACATCGGCATCGCCATGGGCGCCATGGGCACCGACGTCGCCATCGAAACCGCCGACGTCGCCCTGATGGGCGAGGACCTTCGGCACCTACCCCAGGTGCTGGCCCACTCGCGCCACGCCCGCCGGATCATGGTGCAGAACATCGCGTTCTCGCTGGCCATCATCGCCGTCCTGATACCGCTGGCCGCCTTCGGCGTCCTGGGCCTGGCCACCGTGGTCCTGATCCACGAAACCACCGAAATATTCGTCATCCTCAACGCCATCCGCTCCGCCCGCATCACCGCCCTTCCCGGCGTCACAGCGACAACCCCGCGAACCACAACCCACACCCTCGACATCGGCCCAGCACCCGTCCTCGACGACCCCTGCTGCAGCCCTCTACAGTCCGCGCAGACCCCCGCCACCAGCATCAGCCTTTCCCTGATCACCCCAGCCCCGGCACAGGATGAGCACGGGTGCGACTGCTGCGCCCCCACCGCATCTCCACCGGCCGTCAACGGCACGACCGCACCCACCAAGCGGACCAGCCGCCGATAGCCCCACCAAGCTCATCCCCACGACAGGAGCCAACTCAATGCCACGAATCAGTGAGCAGGCCCGCAAGGTCTACCGAGCGGAAATGACCGCCGCGAAACACGCCGCAGACCCCGCGACCCGGTGGCGACACTTGGAGCGGGCACACATCGTCTCCCAACCAAGTCCCTGGTTGCACACCTGCAACCACGCCGCCATGCTGGCGCTCGCACTTCGCCAACACGACCGCCGCGAAGCCATCGGCCAAGTCCTGCGCCTCATCGTCGCCGCCCCCGGCTCGATGACTGGCCGCTACCCGGTCGGCAACACCGGCCGCGTCAACGCGGGCCTCATGACACCCATGCCCATCCCAGACGACCTCGCCGCCGCCATCAAGCAACGGGTGAAGCCGAGACCCGTTCGAGACGACAGGGGTCTAATCTTCGTCTCGATGAATCAAGACAGGAACTGATTGGTCTCAAATTTTCAGAAACGAGACAGTCAACTAGTGACGTTCTTGCTCGGCGTCGTAGTAGTCGCGCGAAGCGGCCTCTCGATCGGAAGTGGCCGCTCTGCGATGACGTTGAGCTTTGGCCTTGTGCGCAGTGACGTCTCCGACGCCTGCTGACGGTGCTTGGTCGTGAACCTCGGCTGCCCGCTGATGTGCGTCGCCGGCCTGTTCGTGGAGATGGGCTGCGGACAGGTGGGCGTTTCGGCGCGCTGTCTCGCTTCCTCGGCGCGCTGTGTCGCGTGGTCGACGTCCTCAGAAGTGACCGAGTGTCCAGCTCCAAGATCGGCTCGCCGGTGGGCACGGCATCAACGCCAAGTGCGGCAGAAGAAACTCCATGCACTTTCGTCGATGTCGGCGGTCATCAGCGTCTTTGTCGACGTGAACCACGACGAAACCGGTGACCGGAAGGCCTGTCACGGCCGCGACCAGCTCGACACCTCAGCGCTGCTGCCGTGCCAACGCAGCTTCGCCTCACCGACACGCAGAGCGTCGCGGGGCCTGCTGTCCGGAACTAGACCAACGCCGACGAGCGTGACCGCCCGGCGCACCAATACGCCTCTGAGACACTCCCGGGTAGCTGGCGACAAGCCACCCGTGCGATCAGTGGCCGCAGGGCGGTCGAAGAACACTACGGCAGAACTCGGACAACTATCTGAGCGCTGTTGGCGCTGCTAGCGGGCACGACACAGTACGGCGCCGAACCCGCGGTGGTGAACGCATCTGCAATGATCGAGCGAGCGCATTGCGCAAGGAGGGGCCACATGGCGAGGTCTGACCTAGTGATTGATCTGGTCGAGGCGCAGCAGCGTGGCGACGTCGCCCGCTTTCGCATGCTGGTGGAGGCGATCATCGCCGAGGAGCGCAACAATCAGCACCATCTTGTGGCTGATCGTCTGTCCGAATTGATCACCACTGCCGGTGCTCGCAGCCTGCTCGCCCGTGATGACACCGCCCGCCAGGTCGCTGATCTGGTCACCGAAATTGTGCCTAAACGGCGATTGTCAGAGGTGCATCTGGCGCCTGCCGTCACGGCGGCGGTGAACGAGATCATCGAGGAGCATCACCGTAGCGAGCTTCTCCGCAGCCACGGCCTGGAACCGCGTAACCGCATCCTTTTGGAAGGTCCGCCTGGTAACGGTAAAACCTCGCTTGCTGAAGTGTTGGCAGCGGAGTTGATGGTGCCGTTCTACGCCGTGCGTTACGAGGGAGTTGTATCTAGCTTTCTTGGAGAGACAACGAGTCGAATCGATCACGTTTTCGAGTTCGCAAGGACTCGGCGCTGCGTGCTCTTTTTCGACGAGTTCGACACCATCGCCAAGGAGCGCTCCGACGCGCACGAAACCGGCGAGATCAAGCGCGTCGTTTCGACGCTGCTCCTACAGATCGATCGCTTGCCCTCCCACGTCGTCGCCGTCTGCGCGACCAACCATGGCGAACTGCTCGACCGCGCGGCATGGCGCCGCTTTCAGGTGCGGTTAGCACTGCATCCCCCGTCGCGCATACAGGCCACGACTTTTCTCGAGCAGCTGCGTATGCGGCTCGGCGGGAACCTCGGTATGGCGCCGCGCACCCTCGCCGACAAGCTTGCCGGTGCCAGCTACGCCGACATTGAGGAGTTTGCGCTGGATGTCATGCGGCGCTATGTGTTGTCGCTACCCGATGGCCGTATCGAGGATGTGGTGCGCGAACAGCTCAAGCAGCGCAACGCCATGAGGCAGATGTGACCTCTGTCCTTCGGCGCCCCGCACGGTGACGCGCGTAGTCCCGTCGACAATCTGAGCCAGTTCCGGACGCGAACAGCGACGTGCGCTACTGCCGCATCGGCGAGGTCTCAAGAGAAGCCGGTGTTGGTTATCGCCAAACGGCGGTGGTTGAGACTCGCAGACGAAGGGTCGCATCGATCCATCTACGTAGGACGGCAGTAGTTGATGACGAATGAATCTCGGTCGGGTTGAGATGTGGCCTCGTGCAGCCAGTGTCTAGGGTGGCGCTGTCATCCTTGTTCGGTGGCGCCTAGGACAGCGAAGAAGACCGACAGCCGGTTAGCGGCTCGGCTTGCCGCGCTCGCCTCACTAGGCGCTTCTGTAATCCACTTCGCCGTCGTTCCCACGCACTGGCAGGAATGGATGCCAGCGGGCCTGTTTTTTACGGCAATCGCGCTGTTCCAACTGTTGTGGGCGCGGCTAGTACTCACCCGTACCACCACCCCGGTGCTAGCTCTTGGCATCATGGTCAACCTTGCCGTTATTGCGCTTTGGTCCGTGTCGAGAACCGCGGGAGCGCCGCTCGGGCCCCACGCCGGTCAAGCCGAACTGATCCAAGCCGCGGACCTATGCGCGTTGCTGCTTCAGATCTATGTCGTCATGGGCGCTGGCTGGGTCTGGCACCGCGGCCTTCAAGGAGAACCGGTGCCCGCCTTCGGCAGTGCCATGGTGCTCCTGGGCGCGATTGGGATCGTCACGTTGGCGTCCACAGTGGGCGCTGCCTCTGGTCTACGGCACGGCCACCACGCCCCAGCCGGCGCTGAAGCAGGGGCTCATCACCACGGACCTGGTGCAGAGCAGACTGACGACCATCACAGCCATCCTGAACCATCCCCTGCAGCGCCCGCTGGGGAGCCCGCCTCCGATGATCACGGAACCGGTGCAGAACACGTCGACGACCATCACAATTACGATTTGGAGCCGACGTCTTCCCCGCCTGCCGTGCGCCCAGTCGAAGCTCCTGCACCAGGCGCTGGCTCTGGCGGCGCGCCTGAGCAGGCTACGCCCGTGCCCATCAGCGAGCCGCTTCCAGCGGCGACGCCGCTAGACGACCACCAAGACCACGACCATGTGCATTGACCTACGTCTGTATGGCCAATCCACGGCCTGACGGCTAGTTTCCGCCCGTCAGGTCTGCCCGCCCGATGGCGTCGCCCGGATGACGCACGATGTCGAGGGCCGACATTCCGATGCCGTAGGTGGATAACCATCGCCTCGGCCGGACTGCGATGAAGCACAGCTCAGCACGCTGAGAGACGATGCGCTCCTCGGCGGCGAGAATGCGACGGAGAAACCAGTCCGCGTGGAATGCCCCTCGCGCGTCGGCGTTTTCGTGGTTCAGTATTGTGGCCGACCCCGCAAACTGCACAGCTGCCGGCGGCATCATGGGGAGAAAGCGGTGCGGCACGGGAATGACGAAGGCTACCTGTGGGCGTCGTCGAATGTTTTTAACCTTGACGTTCGTAGTACGGGTCGTGATGTACAACGTCAGGTTTGTGCCTTCACCGGCCGCTGCGTACGTGACGGCCGTCGCGTGGGGGTTGCCGCTGCTATCGAGCGTCGACAGGGTGCCGAACGACCGTCGTCGAATCGAATTTTCGACAGTGGCGAGGTCGGTCACTGGTGCTCCTTCCTCCGCTTCCCCGGCTCCGATTGGGTGGCTTGTCGCTCAGCTACACGCCGTCTACGGCGCATCCGAAGGTACCGGCGGTCGACGGATAATTGAGAATTCGACCGGCGACTGCATTTGCTTTCTTCGTGCGAAGCTCCACATGGTTGGGAGCGGCGATTCGAACTTCACATGGTCGCCGGATGCTCCACATGGTGGGCCGTCCCCTAACGGTTGAGAACGGCGCGGGTGCTCGCCTCGGGCGTCAAATCGAGGCGGCGCAGAAGTTGCGCGTTGAGCGCGACGACGATCGTTGACAGTGACATGAGGATGGCGCCGACCGACATGGGCAGCACGATGCCGATGGGTGCCAGCACACCAGCAGCCAGGGGCACAGAGATGAGGTTGTACCCGGCGCCCCACCAGAGATTCTGTTTCATCTTGCGGTAGCTGGCGCGGGACAGCTCGATGACCGACAGCACCGAGCGGGGGTCGGAACTGGCCAGGATGACACCGGCGGAAGCGATGGCGACGTCAGTGCCGGCACCGATGGCGATGCCGACATCGGCCTGCGCCAAGGCGGGGGCATCGTTGACTCCATCGCCGACCATGGCAACCTTCTTGCCCTCGTGTTGCAGGGCAGCAACTTTCGACGCCTTGTCTTCGGGGCGCACCCCCGCGAACACCCGGTCGATGCCCAGCTGGTGGCCGACACTATTGGCGACGGCTTCGGCGTCGCCGGTGATCATGACGACTTGCACGCCAAGCTTGTGAAGCGCATCGACGGCTTCGCGGGATTCGGGGCGGATCTCGTCGGCCAAGCGCAGGCCGCCGAGCACCTCTCCGTCGCGGATGACGTGCAGAATGATGGCGCCTTCGCCGCGCCACGCGGTGGCCGCGGGGACCTCCTGGGCGCCGACTTCTTCGAGAAGTCGGGGGCCGCCCACTCGGATTTCGTGCCCGTCGACCGTCGCAGTCACACCGACGGCAGGAGAGGACGAGAAGCCGCTGGCGCGCGGCACCGTTAATCCCCTATCCTCGGCGGCTTTCACGATGGCCCGCGCCAGGGGGTGTTCACTGTCGGTCTCGGCGGCGGCGGCGAGCGCGAGCACGATGTCGCCGTCGTCGTCTCCGGTCGCCTCGACGGCGGTGACGGTGGGTTCGCCTTTCGTCAGGGTGCCGGTCTTGTCGAACAGCACGGCGTCGACAGTGCGCATACCTTCCAGGGCCAGCCGATCTTTGATCAAGACGCCGCCTCTGGCGGCGCGTTCGGTGGCGATGGACACGACCAGTGGTATCGCCAGGCCCAGCGCATGAGGGCAGGCGATGACCAGCACGGTGATCGCTCTTACCACCGAGGCATCGGGATTGCCGACGATTGTCCATGCCGCCGCGGTGATCGCGGCGGTGATCAGGGCGAACCAGAACAGCCAGCCGGCGGCCTTGTCAGCAAGGCGCTGGGCACGCGAGGACGAATTCTGCGCTTCGGTGACTAGGCGTTGGATGCCTGCTAGGGCGGTGTCGTCGCCGGTGGCGGTGATCTCGACCCGAAGCCCGGAATCGGTGGCGACGGTGCCGGCTGTGACGGGATCCCCGACGCCGCGGGTAACGGGCCGGGATTCGCCGGTCACCATGGACTCGTCCATGTCGGCGCGTCCGTCGACGATCTTGCCGTCGGCAGGGATGCTGCCGCCGGGTCGGACTACAACGACATCGCCGACGTGCAGGTCGGTCGGCGAGACGGTGACGGTGCGGTCGCCGTCGATCTTCTCGGCTTCGTCGGGAAGTAGTGCGGCCAGTGAGTCCAGCGCTGAGGTGGTCTGGGCCAGCGAGCGCATTTCTACCCAGTGGCCGAGCAGCATGATGACGATGAGAAGGGCGAGTTCCCACCAGAATTCCAGCTCGTGGTGGAGCAGGCCCAAGCTCGCGCCCCAGGACGCGAAAAAGGCGACGGTGATCGCCAGTCCGATCAGGAGCATCATTCCTGGTTTGCGGGAACGGACCTCGTTCAGCGCACCGGTGAGGAAGGGGCGGCCACCGACGACGTACATCACTGTCCCGAGCAGGGGCGCGATCCAGCGTGCGCCGGGGAAGTCGGGGACGTCGTAACCGAGCAGCATCGCGAACATGGTCGAGAACGCGACGACCGGTATGGCGATGATCAGGTTGATCCAGAAGAGCTTGCGGAATTGGGCCACGTGGTCACCGCCGTGGCCGCTATGGCCAGTGTGGCCGGTGTGATTGTCATGGCCGTGGTGTTCGCCGTGTGGGTGGGTGTCAGGGTGTGCGCTGGGGAATTGGTGGTGGGCGTGCCCGCCAGGGTGGGATGTTGCTACGCCGTGGTCATCGCGGTTTGTCATGTTCTTTCCTTAGGGGACTTCGCGTTTCAGTCGACGCGCATTGATGATGTGGGTGTTAGGAACGCACCAAGCGGGCGATGGCTTCAGAGGCTTCTGTGAGTTTGGCGTCAGCGGCCGGTCCGCCGGTGGCGGCGGCGTCACGGACGCAGTGGCGAAGATGGTCGTCAAGCAGTGCCAGCGCGACGCCTTGGAGGGCTTTGGTGAGCGCGTCTGTTTGGGTCAGGATGTCGATGCAGTACCGCTCCTCTTCGATCATTCTGCTGATGCCGCGGGCTTGGCCTTCGATGCGCTTCAACCGCTTGAGGTATTTGTCTTTATCGGTGATGTAGCCGTGGTGGGTGGTGCCTGTTGAGGGGCAGTGCCTGGTGTTGTCGGCGTGGGTCATGACGCTTTCCTTGTGCGTGGTGGTGACTAACTTCGGGTGCCCGGCGAGGAGTGCGCGACGAGGGTCGCGGTCATGCGGCGGAGGCATACTTGTCGGGGTCGCGGTCGAAACGTGGTCCGCATCCCTTGCAGCAGAACCAGTAACGCCGACCGCGATAGTCACGGAATAGTCCCGCCGCTTCGGCGACCGTCTTGTTCACCGGCGTGCCGGGCATCACGGGGCAGGTGGTCTCGTTCTGCGATCCGAGGTCAAGCAGGTTCCTCGCCGTAGGGTCGATGGGTGAGGTATCGATTTTGTCGGCTGCGCCGCTGCAGCAGCAGGCTGACGTGCGGTTCTGATTCTCGGACATTGGTTCTCCTCACAGGTGGCGGTGATTTAACTGGTGGTGTCGGCGGAAGTGGTTTTGAAGCGGCGCAGGCGCAGGCTGTTGCCCACCACGAAGACGCTGGAGAATGCCATTGCGGCTCCGGCCAGCATCGGATTGAGCATGCCCAGTGCTGCGACGGGGATCGCTGCGACGTTGTAGGCGAACGCCCAGAACAGGTTGGTTTTGATCGTCGACAGTGTTTCGCGGGACAGCCTGATCGCGTCAACGGCGCTGCGCAGATCACCGCGCACCAGGGTGATGTCGGAGGCCTCGATGGCGACGTCGGTGCCGGTGCCCATCGCCAGACCGAGGTCGGCTTGGGCGAGGGCGGGCGCGTCGTTGACTCCGTCGCCGACCATGGCGACCGTCTTGCCTTCGGCTTGGAGGCGTGCGATGACGTCAACCTTGCCTTCGGGCATGACTTCGGCGATGACGTCGTCGATGCCGACTTCGGCGGCGATCTGTCGAGCGACGGCTTGGTTGTCGCCGGTGAGCAACACGGGGGTCAGCCCAATGTCACGCATCTGCGAGATTGCCTGTGCGCTCGTCGATTTCACGGTGTCAGCGATGACGAGTACACCGCGCGCCTGCCCGTCCCACCCGACCGCTACCACGGTCTTTCCCTGGGCTTGCGCGCGGGCCTTGGCGTGGGACAGATCCGGGCTGAGGTGTTGCGCCCAGTCGGACAGCAGTGATTCGCGCCCAACGATGACGGCGTGTCCATCCACGATGCCGTGGACGCCTTTACCTTCGACATTCGCGAAGTCCTCCGGAACGGGCAGGGCCTGGAGTTCCTCGGCCGCCGCGGCGGCGACGGCTTGGGCGATGGGGTGCTCGGAGGCGTTCTCCAGGGCGCCGGCCAGTCGAAGCAGCTCCGCGCGTTCGGTTTCCGGCGCTGTGATGACATCGACCAGCGTCATTTTGCCGGTGGTGACGGTTCCGGTCTTATCCAGCACCACGGTGTCAACCTTGCGGGTGGATTCGAGCACCTCGGGACCTTTGATCAGCACGCCGATTTGTGCGCCGCGACCGGTGCCCACCAGCAGGGCGGTGGGCGTGGCCACCCCGAGGGCGCAGGGGCAGGCGATGACGAGGACCGCGACCGCTGCGGTGAACGCGGCGGCGACTGAGAATCCCGCGCCCAGCCAGGCGCCGAGGGTGATCACGGCGATAGCGATGACGATCGGTACGAAGACGCCGGAAATGCGATCGGCCAGGCGTTGCACTTCGGCCTTGCCGGTCTGGGCGCGTTCGACCAGCTGGGCCATCTGCGCGAGCTGGGTGTCCGAGCCGACGCGAGTGGCCTGCACCACCAGCCGACCGCCGGCGTTGACGGTGGCACCGACCACGGTGTCGCCGGTAGCGACTTCCACGGGTACCGCTTCGCCGGTCAGCATCGAGGCGTCGACAGCCGAGGAACCGGACACCACCACGCCGTCGGTGGCGATCTTCTCCCCCGGGCGCACGATGAACTCGTCGCCAACCACGAGTTCTTCGATGGCGATCTTGGTTTCCGTCCCGTCGCGCAGGACGGATACGTCTTTGGCGCCTAGGTCGAGTAGGGCTCGTAGTGCCGCTCCGGCCTGCCGTTTGGACCGCTTCTCGAAGTAGCGTCCGGCCAGGATGAACGTGGTTACGCCGGCGGCGACTTCGAGGTAGATGTTGGCGGCGCCATGCGACGGCGCCAGGGTGAACGCGAAGGGATGCTTCATACCCGGCGTGCCGGCGCTGCCCAGAAACAGCGCATACAGCGACCACAGGAACGCTGACACGGTGCCCAGCGAAATGAGCGTATCCATGGTCGCGGTGCCGTGTCGCAGGTTGGCCCAGGCGGCCCGGTGGAATGGCCATGCTGCCCACACGACGACGGGGGCCGCCAGCGTGAGCGACGCCCACTGCCAGTACGTGAACTGCAGCGCCGGGATCATCGCCATCGCGACGACCGGCACCGTCAGGACGGCCGAGGCCCTCAGGCGGTGCCGCAGCGAGGCCAGTTCGGGGTCGGCGGTGTCCGCGGCGTGCGGGGTGTCACCGGATGCGTCGGAGGGCATCGGCGTGCGCGGTGTCGGGAGCGCGGCGGTGTAGCCCGTCTTCTCCACCTCGGCGATCAGCAGCGCCGGATCGTATCCGTCAGGCACCGTGACGGTGGCCTTTTCCGTCGCGTAATTGACTGTCGCGGCCACGCCGTCGAGCTTGTTGAGCTTGCGCTCGATGCGGTTGGCGCAGGAGGCGCAGGTCATTCCCCCGATGCGAAGTTCCACACTCGGGCCAGACACCGGTGTCGATGTCGTCATGAAGCCACTGCCTTTCAGTTTCTGATTCGGACGGGATAGCTCAGTGCCCGCCGGCATGGCCGGCGTCACGCGATGGCTCTGGCGCGGGCTCGTTGGTGCCACCGGGTGCGGCGTCGACGACGAAGCTGGCGGTGTGCACGGTGTCCTGGACTTTGAAGTCGAGGTAGAGCAGGTAGCGCCCCGCTGTGGGTGCGGTTGCCGCGAACGACACCGCAGGCCCACCGGTGCCGCCCGGTACCGGCTCGGCCCCCTCAGGGTGCACATGTAGATACGCCAGGTCTCCCTCACGCAAGGCGACGAGATGGCCGTAAGCCCCCAGGTAGGGCTGCAAGGTCATCACCGGCCGGCCGTCGCGCGTGACTGTCGCGGTGAGTTGGTGGGAGACGCCCGCGGTGAGTGCACCGTCCAGTTTCACGGTGTATCCGGCGATGTCATCCACGGTGCGTGTGGCACTCGCCACCGCCGGGACGAACGCGCCGGCCACCTGCACGGTTCGGGTGAGGGTGAGTTTGGCGCTGCCCGCCCCTGCGGGTTGGAAGTCGGCGAACACGCGGTAGGTGCCGGCGGCGTTCCACGTCCACGGCGTTGACCACGTGCCGGTGGCCGCGTCCAGCCTTGGGTGTACATGGGCGAAGTGCTGGCCGTCGGAACGGACCACGATGAGGTGCAGTTGCTTGTCGTGCACGGTCGCGTAGTCCAGCAGCGGCGTGCCGCCCGGGTCGACGATGGTGAAGCTCATCGTTCCCCGATCGTTGGGTGCGCTGGGGGACCGCACCGGGCTCAGGACGTATCCGTCTTCGGCCAACGACAACCCCGGCGGGTCGGCGAAGGGATCGACTGGCGACGCCTGCTCGGTCGGCGGCGCGCTGTGATCCGCTGCAGCATCGGAAGTTTGGGTCTGGGGAGATGTCGCCGCGGTATCAGGGACGACCGCTGCGGCGGTGACGTATGCAGCCGTGAACGCCACTGCCAGTCCGGCGCCAAACGCTGTCAATCGTCCCGCGGCGTTCATGCGACACGCACCGCCGAGTAGCCGGCCTCGTCGACGGCGTTGAGGATCTGCGCGTCGTCGACGGGACGGCTCGACGTCACGATCAGGGTGCCGGTTTTGGCGCTAACTTCGACGTCTTCAACTCCGGCGACCTCGCTGACCTCTTCGCGCACCGACAGCTCGCAATGTCCGCAAGTCATTCCTGTGACGGCGTACGTGCTCGTGCTCATCACCAATCTCCTATCCTCGACGGGTGTAGATACCCCTACCGGGTATACGTAAGAGAGCATATACCCCTTGGGGGTATGCTTCAAGGGTTACTTTCCGGGGTCATTGGTTTGGTGTCGACGCGCGTAGCGCTATCCCGGAACGACGGGAGGGATCAGTTGGTGGTGCGCGCGTTGCACGTCGGAGATGATGGCTGGCCCCTCATGGGGGAGGTCGTCGGGCGCGGCGAACTGATCATCATGCTTCATGGTGGGGGTCCGGATCACTACAGCATGCGACCGCTTGCTGACCGGCTCGCTGGCCGGTATCGCGTTGCGTTGCCTGACATTCGAGGGTACGGAGCATCGCGTTGTCCCGACCCGACGTTGCACCGATGGGATCAGTACGTCAGCGACGTCATTGCGATCGTTCACGCGCTCGATGACACCTGCGCCCACCTTGTCGGCGCCGGACTGGGCGGCACCATCGTTTTGCGGACGTGCCTCCAGCACCCCCGTATCGCCCGGTCGGCGGTGGTCATCAGTGCTGAAGCGATAGAGGACGATGCGGACAAAGCCGCAGACACCGATCTGATGGATCGTTTCGCCGAGCATGCCCGTTCCCGCGGTCTGCAGGCCGCCTGGGAATTGTTCATTCCTGATCTTCAGCCGCTGATCGCCAACCTGGTCGCTGAGGCTATTCCGCGCGCTGACGCCCACAGTGCGGCGGCCGCGGCGTCAATCGGTCATGACCGCGCCTTTGCAACGGTCGAGGACCTCCGGCGCATCGACACTGCGACGCTCGTCATCGCCGGCGACGACATCCGTCACCCCGAGTGCTTGGCCCACAGCCTCGCCGATGTCCTTCCACGAGGGGTCCTCGCCGAAGTTTCGATGTCCCGCCAATTCGTCAACGCTGAGGACATGGCACACGCTTTCGGCCCAGCGATCGAGAACTTCCTTCGCAGAACATCGGACCGGGACACTCGGGTCCATAAAGACTAGGCACTAAGGACGGCGGCAGCAGTGAGGGGCCTCACGCTCCGGCGGCAAGCCGCTCGGGGGCAGCCTGTCGCGGTGCTGTCAGCCGCAGCAGGACTTTCCCTCGCCGGCCTTGCCTGAGCGGCGCCCACTAGTGACACGACCCACCGCGCACAAAGCGATGCATTTGGCGATCGACCGTGCGGTCTGGCTTTGCACGAGCTGCCGAAATCTTTCTTGTACGCTCACCAGCGATACGCCTTCCAGTCGTCGGGCTACCCGCCCCGGGTGATACAACGAAGGTACCCCTGAGGGGTATACGGTACAAGGGCAGCCCGAGCTAGGCGCGGCGGTGGGTGACTGGCCCACGGCGCATATCCTGCATTACCCGTGGCGGCGGATGGCTCCACGCCTGATTCGATGTTCCCCGTTGCTGGCGCCGCGGTAAGTCGATTAATGGAAGGCCGTAGCATCGATTCGTGGCGATGATGCGGGATGGCGGTGGTATCACCGGTGAACCGCACTGGGGCGGGACTGCACTGCTGCGACCTGGGGTGTTGGCGTTCACCGGATCGATTGGCACCACCGATCTACACGCCCACCATGCCGTCCAGATTGTCACCGCAACAACACCTTTCACGATGCGTGACGAGCACGGCAACCAGCATCGCGGCACCAAGGTGGTCGTGCCCGCCGATGCGCCACACCGAGTCGAAGTCGGCGCGCCGGAGGGCACCGTAGTGTTCTTGGAACCGGAGTCTGCCCCAGGGCGCTCGGCGCACCTGCGCGCGCTTCGGTCCGGCTGGACTGTTGCTCCGGTGTTGACGTTCACCCGCCGACGTCCGTTGGCCGTCGTGGTCGACGAGCTGATCGATGTCCGTTCTCATTGAATCTGGGGCACATTTACTAGTCTGACCTGCATTGCCCCAGATTGGATGAGAATTTCGATCGCGACGTTTCTCATTGAATCTGGGGCTACCCTGCTTCCGCGCCCGGCTGCGAGCGCAGCAGGGTAGCCGGAATGGTCTCCTGTCGATTCCGTTGGCTCGGGTACGTCTTCGGTATAACTACTGTGATCGTGTCTCTCGTGACACACGATCATGATTCTGTGGTGCGCTCGCTCGTGTTGGTAGTTCGGGTGCCGGCTGCGGCCTTTGAGCACCTTGGCCACCGCCCGTTTTAGATTGTCATAGCGGATACGGGCCGGGACATCACCAAAGTGGTTGAACGCCAACACATGCCGATGCAGGAGCGCCTCCTGGCCCTGAGTGGTGAAGTTGCTCCGAGCTAGAGGGCGAACGCTCCGCCTTTGATGAGGATGAGGGCCCCGATTGTGATCAGTGCAACGGGCAGAACGATGTGGCCCCAGCGTGAGAGTGCTTTGGCGATGATCGGGTGGGAGGCGAAATATCGGCCGGCCGCGCACCAGATGGCCACACCGATGAGGAACACGATGATGTAAACACCGATGGTGGCGATCGTTGAGACGGCGAAGATCGGAACGTACACGCCGATGTTGTCGCCGCCGTTGGCGAAGGTGATGACTGCGACCTGCCAGGTGCCAGGCGTCAACAGTGTTGCGGGATCATCGGTCGGCGCCGGTTGGGTGCGGCGATCCCGCCAGGCCAGCCATGCCGCCCGCAGCCCCAACACGATGGGCAGCAGCCCGAAGTACGGCAGTGCGGCTGGAGGAAGCAGCGTGGCACCCAGGAGTGCGCCGCCGACCGAAACTGCCAAGATGGCGGTGAAGCCGAGGTACTGACCGGCGGTCACTCGGATGGCTGCGCCACGATGACCGGGCGCCTGGCCGAACATCACCGCGAGGACCACGATGTCGTCGATATTGGTGATGGCGAAGGTGGCGATCGCCTGAACGAGTGTGGCTGGGCTCAGCACGGCCAATGCGACCAGCTTCGAGTGAAATCCCACCGCATCGGGTGAGCCTACTGCTCAGCAGGCCCCGCGCTCCCGCGCACCAACGACCTCCAGTGGGGCGGAAATTCATGACGACTGCCGGGGTCAACGGACTTGACGAAATACATGCCTCCGGTGCCACGGAGGTGGCTCCTAGAGGTATCGACATACGTCATCGGCGCTGCATGATTCCGGGTCGACGCTTTCGGCGCCCTGCCGCAGCCGGGCGATGGTCTCGCGCAGTGCCACCAGTGCGCTGATCTGCTCGTCGAGGTCGGTCAGTCGGATGTCGAGCAGGTCGCGCACGTGCGTGCACGGCGCGTGGCCGCTGTCACGGATGTCGAGGATCTGCCGAATCTGGGCGAGGCTGAACCCGGCGGCCTGTCCCCGTCGGATGAAGCCGACCCGGGCGATCGTGTCGGCGGCATAGTCGCGATACCCCGCCGGGGAACGTTCGGCGGGCGGGAGCAGGCCTTCGTCTTCGTAGTAGCGCAGCGTCGCGGTGGTGGCCCCGGTCGCCTCGGCGAGCTTCCCGATTCTCACGATGTCTCCTCAGAACACTTGACCTTCAAGCCTACTTGAAGGTCAAGGATGGGTGCATGAGTCAGGGATTGGACCTCGCGGTCATCGGTTCCGGCGGCGCGGCGATGGCCGCGGCGATCCGCGCTACCGCGCTCGGCAAGTCCGTCGTCATGATCGAGCGCGGCATCTTCGGTGGCACGTGTGTCAACACCGGCTGCGTGCCGTCAAAGGCCCTGATCGCAGCGGCCGAGGCCCGGCATACCGCAGCCGACACTGCCCGGTTCCCGGGGATCGCCACCACGGCCGGCCCGGTGGACATGGCGGCCCTGATCGCCGGCACGCACGATCTGGTGGAGTCGCTGCGCTCAGAGAAGTACCTCAACGTGGCCGAATCGTATGGCTGGCAGCGCATTCAGGGCCAAGCGCGGTTCGCCGGAACCCCGGACGCGCCCGTCATCGAGGTCGGCGATGCCACCATCGAGGCCGAGCACTACCTGATCGCCACCGGCGCGAACCCAGTCATCCCGCCCGCATTCGAGGGCGTCGCCTACCTGACCTCGACCACCGCGATGGAAGTCACCGAGGTCCCGGAGTCGCTGCTGGTGATCGGCGGCGGCTACGTCGCGTTGGAGCAGGCGCAACTGTTCGCCCGGCTCGGGTCAACGGTGACGGTGCTGGTCCGCTCCACGCTGGCATCGAAGGAAGAGCCGGAAGTCGGCATGGCGCTGCTGGAGGTGTTCGCCGACGACGGCATCCGGGTGGTGCGCCGCGCCACGGTGAGCGAGGTCGAGCAGGCCGACGATCAGGTCACGGTCACCGCGACCATCACCGGCGGAACGCAGCAGTTCCGTGCCGCGAAAGTCCTCGTCGCCACCGGCCGCCGTCCGAACACCGACGGCCTGAATCTCGAAGCGGTGCAGGTCAAAACCGGCGAGAACAACGAGGTCGTGGTGAGCGACGGGCTGCAGTCGTCGAACCCACGGATCTGGGCGGCCGGCGACGTGACCGGGCACCGCGAGTTCGTCTACGTCGCCGCCCATCACGGCGCGATGGTCGCCGACAACATCTTCACCGACGCCGGCCGCAGGGTCGACTACCGCCATCTGCCCCGCGTGACGTTCACCAGCCCCGCGGTCGGTGCGGCCGGGACGACCGAGGCCGAGCTCCTCGCCGCCGGGACACGGTGCGACTGCCGGGTGCTGCCGCTAAAACATGTGCCGCGTGCGGTGGTCAACCGAGACACCCGCGGTTTCATCAAACTCGTCGCCGACGCCGGCACCGGCCGCATCCACGGCATCACCGCCGTCGCCAAGGATGCTGGCGAGATCGCCGCCGCCGCGGTCTACATCCTCGACGCCGCGATGACCGTCGACCAGGTCGCCGGGTCCTGGGCCCCGTATCTGACCATGGCCGAAGGCATCAAAATCGCCGCCCAGTCCTTCAGCGCCGATATGTCCCGACTGTCCTGCTGCGCATCCTGACGCATGGCTCACTCGAAAGGTTCCTGATGCCCAATTTCCTTGACCGCCTGACCATTCCGGAAGAGTCCGGGCTCGACCCGACGATGCTGGTGCCGTTGCTGCGGCTGCTCGCCGCCGGCGAGCCGGTCACCGTGGAGGCGCTCGCCGCGGCCGTCGGCCTCCCGGTTGACGAGGTGACCCGGCGTCTGGCCGCGGTACCCGACACCGAATACGACGAGCAGGGCCGCATCGTCGGCCAGGGCCTGACCCTGCGCCCGACCCGCCACCGATTCACCGTGGCCGGCCAAGAGCTCTACACCTGGTGCGCCCTGGACACCCTCATCTTTCCCACCATCCTGGACCGGCCCGCCAGCATCGAATCCGAATCACCCGTCAGCGGGCACCCGATCAGGGTCTCGGTCGGCGAAAACGGTGTCACCAGCGTGCAGCCCGAGACCGCGGTGGTCTCGCTGGTCAACCCCGACGACCTCACCTCGATCCGGTCCTCATTCTGCAACCAGGTGCACTACTTCACCTGCGCGCAGGACGCCGCGCCGTGGCTCGCCGAGCACCCCGAAGGTCAGATCGTCAGCGTCGCTGAGGCCCACCAACTCGGCGCAGCCCTGACCACACAAATCCTTACCCAGCTCCATACCCCGCCAACTGCCCACCCCGGCTGCTGCAGCTGACCAGCCGCACCCAACCTGATGAGGAGAAATCAATGAATCAACGTCCACGAAGAAATCCCGTGCTGCTGGGTGCGGCAGCGGTGCTGGTGACGGCCCTGTGTTGCGCCGCGCCAGTCCTGATCGCCGGCGGCGCGCTCGCCGCCGTGTGTGGACTGCTCGAGAATCCATGGGTCATCGGGGCAGCCGTCGCGCTGCTGCTGGCGGCTGTGGTCGCCTTCGCCCGCCGCGGTCAACGCGGCGATCACTGCTGTCCCGCCGACAGCCATTCACCCGCGACGCACACGCTCGACGACCTGACGAAAGGAAGCATCGACAATGTCTGAAACGCGTTCGTTTACACCCCACAGGTGGGCGGGCGTTACGGCTGTGATGCTGGCAGCGGGCGCGCTGACCGCGTGCGGCCAATCGGCCACAACCAGCAATCCGACCTCACCGCCACACGCCAACGCCACAACCCAGGCGACGGCGGCGACACTGACCACGGTGGACGGCAAAACCGTCGAACTGCCCGCTGCCGCCCCGACCGCGATCCTGTTCTTCTCCTACGGGTGCGGCGAATGCGTCGGCGGCGGTAAATCCCTGGCCGCTGCTCGGGCGGCCGTGGAGAAAGCCAGAGGCAGCGCCAAGTTCCTAGCCGTCGACATCGTCCCCACCGAGAAACCCGCCGATGTTCGCCACTTCCTGGACCAGATCGGCGGCACCAGCCTGCCCGCGGTCGTCGATACTAACGGGGCCCTGACCAGCCGCTACCAGGTGACCGCGCCGACCACCGCCCTCGTCATCGACCCGTCCGGGCAGATCAGCTACCGCGGCCACGCCCCGTCCCAGGATCAGATCCTGGCCGCCCTCGGCAGCAGCGCCGCACGGTGAACCTGCTCGCGCTCGCGTTTACCGCTGGCATGCTCGCCCCGGTCAACCCCTGCGGGTTCGCGCTGCTACCGGCGTGGATCACCGGCACCATCGCCACCGGCGGCACCGATGCGGTGCTCGTGCGGCTGGCCCGGGCACTGCGCACCGGGGCCGTCCTGACCATCGGGTTCACCGGCACCCTCACCCTCGCCGGTATCGCGATCAGTGCCGGTGCCCGGACCCTGGTGACGGCTGCTCCCTGGCTCGGGATCACGATCGGGCTCACCCTGGCCATCTTGGGCGGCTTCATGCTCACCGGCCGCACCATCGGTCTGCGTATGCCTGCCCGGACGCGTCATCGGCCGGACTCCCCAACAGCCGGTGGTGTGCTCGCGGCCGGAATCGGCTACGCCCTGGCGTCACTGTCCTGCACCTTCGGGGTACTGCTCGCGGTGATCGCCCAGGCCCAGGCCACCAGCGGATGGGGCGGTCTGCTGGCAGTGTTCACCGCATACACAGCCGGTGCCGCCACCATCTTGATGCTGGTCAGCGTCGGCACCGCCATCGCCGGCACGGCCCTGACCCGGCATCTGGGTATCCTCGCCCGCCACGGGACCCGCGTCACCGCCGTTGTCCTCATCGCCACCGGCGCCTACCTCGCGTGGTACTGGCTGCCCGCGGCCACCGGGCACACCGCCAGCGGCGGCAACCTGCTCACCGGCTGGTCGGCCACCGCGACCGGATGGCTGCAGGACCACGCCCTCCCGGCCAGCGTCATTGCCGCCTTCGCTGTGGTGGTCAGCGCGGTGGCCGCGTGCTGGACCACCCACCGCCGGCCAATCACCGGCAAGCAGCGCCGCCGGTGATGATTCACCGGCCGATACACCCAGCCAGATACCACTGTCCCTAACGATTAGAAAGCCGATAGATACAACCGTCGGACACAGTCAGATGCACACCACAAGTGCCTTACTGATAAGGCACATTCAAGACTGCCGACCCCTAAGCGCGACACGCCAGTTCTGCGCCGTCTGAGCGTGTCGTCAATACGGCAGTGGCGAATAGGCGTCGGTACTGCGCCCATTGCTCGACGGGGGTGGCGTCGGCATGGTGGGCGCCGGTGCGTTCGTTGATGCGGTCGAGCAGTAGCGTCGGCCAGGCGGGTTCCGTTGGCGTCCTGGGCTGTTCAACCCGAGGGCGAGCTGTGAGCAATGTTGCGGCTACGGCGATCACATCGGGGTAGGCCACCACGTGCGCTTCTAGGCCATTCTGCAGAATCCCCGCCGCCACGTGACGCTCTGCGTGAGCCCAGAAGACCAGGATGTGGCGGGCGTCGCCCAAGGCGTCATGAAGGTCGACCTCTGAATACTGACGGGCCAAGCGCCGATGCGTGCGCCCGGCACTGAGCACCGTGGGCCGGTCACGAAGATCCACCTGGTCGTCAAGAACGCGCGTTGGTGAACCGATCCAGCGTCGGTGACGGTGGCATACGGAGACATGTGCAGGCAGGTAGCAGTAGACGGGTTCGTGTATTCCCTTGCGTGCCATACATCTTTGACACAAAGGGCGGCGGAGATATTGCTTGAGCGCGGTGGGGTCGCCAGCAAGCCCGCAGAGACGGGACCGGATTACCTGCTCAGGTTGGCCGCTGACGACGGCCAACCAGTCCGGTCGCGGCCGGGCTGCGCATGATTCGGCGACATGGCCGCGCAGTGTGGAGACGCCGATATGGTTGGCGCGGGCCAGCCTGTCGATGTAGGACGATACGGCTTCCCAACGGAACGGTGCGATCGTTCGCGGGAGCCGCTGGTGTGGCACCGCTCATCCTGATCGGTCTGCCCGTCAACGTCGCCTCCCTGCTCGCAATCGCGGTGGCGATCCAGCTGCTGCTGCAGCACTCCAACGCCGACTACCGCGTGGGCCCCGCCAAGCACGTCTTGGCTCTCAACGAAGGCCACCGCTTCCATCACCTCAAGTGGGCCGGCATCGGCGACGTCAACTTCGGGCTGTTCATCCTGGTCTGGGACCACCTCATGCGCACCTACTCCTATAACCCCACCCGCCGATTCGACTCCACCCAGCTCGGCATGGCCGCACACCCCGACTACCCCACCGCGTACGGGCGGCAGCTGATACACCCCTTCACCCCCGCCGGAGGGTGCAGCCTCAAGTCCACCACCGCGACGAAGGACCCCACCGCGACGAGACCGACACCGGAGCAGGGCTGAGAGGGACCAGCGTCTAGCGCTCCCGGACCGTGATTGCCTCAAGCGTTCCCGATCAGCCCAGAACGCGTACTAGACCCATAGCCTTCTACGTGGCCTATTGCGCGCCACGGTCCGACGATCGACGAACAAAGGATCGGCAGCCCGTTCGGCGCCTGCCAGAGCTAGCCGGATGCCATGTCGGGCAGACCAGTGCGCAAGTCTGCGTCTTTACTGAATCTTCATCGAAGGACTAAGAAAGCCAAATGACGCATCAGCACACTTGAACCATATCCGTGAACGGTGCACCGCCGCCCGCGAACGGCTGTCGCGGCGCACGCAGTGCCCGCTCATCAGCGATGTCAACATTCGGATACGGAGACCACACTGATGCCGCAGGCGACTTGCCTCCCACCGTTTCGCAGGACGGCGCAGTGGCTGCGGACGGCCGTCCTGGCGATGGCGGTGCTGCTGATCGCGGCCGCGTGCAGCTCGTCGCCGGCCGCCGCGCCCCAGCCCGAGGTCATCACTGATAAAGGCACCCCGTTCGCCGACCTGCTAGTGCCCAAATTGCAGGCGTCGGTGACCGACGGAGCGATCGGTGTCGCGGTGGACTCCCCTGTTACCGTGTCCGCCGGTGACGGCGTTCTCGGCCAAGTCTCGTTGACCAACGAAGCCGGCGATCTCGTCGACGGACAGCTCAGCCCCGATGGCGTGTCCTGGTCGTCTGCCGAGCCGCTGGGCTACAACAAGCAGTACACCCTTCATGCCCAGGCCCTTGGACTGGGCGGCGCGACCACTACGACAGCGACCTTCGAAACCCACTCGCCCGACAACTTAACGATGCCCTACGTCCTGCCCAACGACGGCGAGACGGTTGGCGTGGGCCAACCCATCGCGATCCGCTTCGATGAAAACATCACCGACCGGATTGCGGCGCAGCAAGCGATCAACGTGACCACCACCCCCCCGATCGAGGGAGCCTTCTACTGGCTCAATAATCGCGAAGTACGTTGGCGCCCAGCCGAATACTGGAAACCGGGAACAACAGTAGAGGTGGCGGTCAACGCCTACGGCGTCAACTTCGGTGACGGGCTGTTCGGTCAGGATGACGTCACTACCCGGTTCACCATCGGTGACGAGGTCATCGCCACCGCCGATGACGCCACCAAAACGATGACTGTGCGGCGCAATGGTCAGATCGTCAAGACCATGCCCATCTCCATGGGTAAAGCCAAGACCCCGACCGATAACGGCGCCTACATCATCGGAGATCGTTACTCGTTTCTGGTGATGGATTCGTCCACCTACGGAGTCCCGGTCAACTCTCCTGACGGATACCGCACCGAGGTGGAGTGGGCGACCCAGATGTCCTACAGCGGGATCTACGTGCACTCTGCACCGTGGTCGGTGGGCAGCCAAGGCATCGCCAATGTCAGCCACGGATGCCTCAACGTCAATCCGGCCAACGCCCGTTGGTTCTACGACAACACCCGACGCGGCGACATCGTTGAGGTCATCAACACCACCGGCCCCACGCTGTCGGGGACAGACGGTTTAGGTGACTGGAACATCCCTTGGGATCAGTGGAAAGCCGGCAACGCCAACCTCTGAAACACAGAGCAGAAGCGGAGACTCACAACCGCCGCCTCCCAGTCACCTCGTGGCACCAGTTACGCGTGTCAGCAGGACGTCTCGCATCCACCGAACCGGGTTGCGAACTGCCGAGCGTCACCCGAGCATCGCGCGCCGTGGGGCCCACGCAGCACAGGTAGCGCAGCCCTTTCCGCTACGACACCTTTGGTTTGCCGTCCTCAGGTAACGGCGTTTTCACATGTCCGGACCACCGACTATTTCGTAGTCCCGGCATCGACGACCGACACTGTCAAACACCCATTCGCAAAAGCCATTAGCAATTCCAGCCGCCGAAATTCCAGCATTGTAATTATGTTGCTGATGTTACTAATGAGGCATATGTGAGTTAGGCTGATCTACGTATTTGCTACGTATATCGTTGCTGCGCAGTATGGAACGCTCTGTTTCGCCTTTGTTGGCGAAACCAATCACCGGCGCTCCGACAGCCGAAAGAAAGAACGCCATATGGAACCGATGGCCCGATGCGTCCGCCCGGAGGAAGGCCGCGTATCTGCGTTCGGCTTTCGCCTGACTGGGGTGATCGTTGCCGTCGTCGCGACGGTACTTCTGGCGTGCACGCCAGCAGCCTCCGCCGAGCCGACAGGCGGTCCGTGGGATCCACTCCTGCCCAAGATCCCGAGTGCGGGAGCGCCCGGCGATCCGGTTGCCATCGCCAACGCGTCCTTGCAGGCGACGGCCGTTGCCACCCAGACTGCGATGGATTTGGGGCGTAGCTTCCTGAGCAGTCTCGGACTCGTCAGTCCCGCGGCAAGCCCCCAAACGAGCGTCCGCGGCAACCGCCTCTACGGTGCCCAGGCGATCGAATACGTTATCCGCAGGGCAGGAACGCAGATCGGCGTTCCCTACTCCTGGGGAGGGGGCAGCCTCACCGGCCCTAGTCGCGGTGTCGACCAAGGCGCAGGCACCGTCGGTTTCGACTGCTCAGGACTGACACGATTCGCCTTCGCCGGCGTCGGAGTACTGTTGCCGCGATGGTCCGGCGACCAGTACAACGCTGGCCGCAAGGTACCTCCCGCGCAAGCTAAACGCGGTGACCTCCTGTTCTGGGGGCCCGGCGGAAGCCAACACGAAGCGATCTACCTGGGCAACGGAAAAATGATCGAAGCGCAACAAACCGGCGTTCCCATCAAGGTTTCACCGGTGCGTACCGCCGGGATGACACCCTACGTCGTACGGATTATCGAGACCTGACCGAACGCTTTCGCCACAGCTCCTCCCACCAAAAGCCTTGTCCGCACCGGGTAACGGTTCAGCCGGCCAGACAGTAGCCGATGCCGCGGACCGTCCGGACATAGCGCGGACAAGACGGGGCGTCACCGAGCTTGCGACGAAGATTGCCGATGTGCACACCCAGTGCCGACCGCCCGCCGGGCTGCGTTGCCCCCCAAAGGGCTTCCTGAAGTCGTCGGCACGTAACGGGCTCCCCTGGATCATCGGACAAAACCCGGAGGATCGCGAACTCCGTTCGAGTCAGCGATATGACGTTGCCGCGCTGATAGACCCGCCGGACCCCCACGTCGATCACCAGATCGTCGACGTGGCGTCGCTGCGCGCCGCCGTCCTCGCTGCGTTGGTGAGAATGCCTGAGTGTCCGCCGTATTCGCGTGCTGAGCATGTCGCGGGAGCCGATGGGAACCACTCCGACGCGCGATACCAGAGGCGCCACCTCTGTGTCGGCGAGCGCGACGACGCCGCACTGGGCAGCCTGGCGAACACGGTCAAGGACGACGGCGCCGTGCGCGGATGATCCCAGGCACACCACCACCACGTCGGGGTCATCGTCGCGCACCGCGGTGAGCGCTGCAGCGTGTGAGCGTGCGACGTCGACGGCGAACTCTTCGGCGCGCAGGGTGCGGGCCAACATGTCGGCGTAGATGCGCCGAGGTTCAACCAGCAGAACGCGAATGCGCCCAGCAGCTATCGCCGGAGAGGCAACGCTGCCCGAAGCGGGGTGCGGCTCGATGGTCGTGGCAGTCTCCTTGCCAGCGTGGGCCATTCACGGCGTGAAGGTGTTCGCGCGGATGCTGGAACCAGCATATCGCCATCTACGTAGTTATTACGTAGATGGCGATATGGGGTGTCGGGCATGTTCGCGTCTTCGGGTGTTCAGCGGGGGGTTTGCGGGCCAGAGGATGTCAGCTGTTCGGGTTGAAGTCGGCCGCGTCGGTCCAGCCGGAACAAGGCCGCTGCGGAGGCCAGCCCGATTGCCGACAGCAGAACCCACAGCAGCCAGGGTTGCCCGAGATCTCGGGCGGCCTGCATCAGCGAGCCGGTGGCCAGATTGCCGACAAGAATGCCGACTCCGACGATAGTGTTGTAGAAGCCATAGTGCGTTCCGATGAGACGGTTGTTGGCCAATGAGACGACGGTGTCCATCTCGAACGGGAAGACGGCCGCCGACCCGACCGCCAGCACCGCCGTGGCGACGAGTAGCGCGGTCGCGGCGGCGACTCTGCCTGCCCTGGTGTCATCGGGCAGCACGATCAGCGGCAAAAACGACGCCGCGAGGATCAGCATGCCGATCACCAGGGAGCGGCCGGCGCCCCAGCGGTGGGCGAACCATCGGGTGATCCGCATCTGGCCGAGGACGGCAACCAGACCCGAGACCACGAAGATCATGGCGGTGACAACGGAATCGTTGCGCGGAAACAGGTCTCGCGCCTGAAGCGGCAATGCCAGATAGACCTGGAATGACAAAACATACGACCCGATCATGGCCGCGGCGAAGAGCAGAAAGGAGCGGTTGGCCGCTACTGTTCGCCAGTCCTGCAGCACCGATGTCTTCTCATCAGGCGTCCCCGCGGCGCGGTGGGGCAATGCTAAGAGTTGGGCCACGGTCAGCGCTGCGAACACGACCGCTGCGGCGGCTGCTGTCATTCGGAAATCGACGAACATCAAGGCCAGCCCGACAAGGGGTCCGGCCAGGATGCCCGCCTGATAGAACACGTTGAACACCGCGAAGGCTTCCACGCGCCGTGGGCCCGCGTCGGCCGCCAGATAGGCGCGCACCGCAGGATTGAACAGGGCGCCGGCGAAGCCGGTTGCTGCCGAGGCGATCAGGACCGCCGGCAGCGATTCGGCGAAGACGAGCAGGCCGAATCCTGCTGTCCGTAGGACACATCCGCAAACGATGAGCGGTTTGTAGCCCAGCCGGTCTGCCAGAGTGCCGCCGATGAGAAACATGCCTTGCTGGGAGAAGTTACGTACACCCAGCACCAGGCCGATGGCCCACGCGGCCAGCCCCAACGGGCCGGCGAGGTAGCCGGCCAGGTAAGGCATGAGCATGTAGAAGCCCAGGTTGATGCCGAATTGGTTGATCATCAGCATCCGGCTGGGCCAACCAAAACTGCGGAAGGCTGACAGCAGGGTCATCGTGGCTGCACCTCGGTGGGGTCGACAACGGTGGTGCATCGCGTCCACGCCGTGACTGTCTGGGTCATCGGGTCCTCAATGGTGGCGGGATGCCGTGGGGGCGCTGCGTCGAGCAGGCCGTGGGCGCGGCAGTAGTCGTCGTTGTAGATGGTGTCGAAGTAGCGTTGCGGACCGTCCGGGAAGATCGCTGCGACAGTGGCTCCGGCAGGGCTATTGCGTGCGACCCAGCCTGCAACCAGGGCGACCGCACCGACGCTCCAGCCGCCACTGGCGTAGTGGGTGGCCGCCAGGGTGCGGCATGCCCACACCGACTCCGCGGGGGCAACCCAATGCACTTCGTTGAACGCTTGGTAGTCGACGTTGCCGGGATAGATGCTCGATCCCAGGCCGCGCATGAGCCGAGAAGCCGCGGGCTGGCCGAAGATCGTCGAGCCCACCGTGTCGACGCCGATCAGCCGCAGCTGCGGGTTGAATTCACGAAGGACGCGTGCGACGCCGGCCGAGTGGCCTCCGGTGCCCACCGAGCACACCAGGACATCAACGGCGCCGAGTTGTTCGTTCAGTTCCACTGCCAGGCCGCGGTAGGCCTCGACGTTATCGGGGTTGCTGTATTGATCGGGATGCCAGGCGCGTGGGTCGGTGGCCAAGATCTTCTGCACGCGGTCACGGCGGGCCTGCTGCCAGCCTCCCTGTGGGTGCGGTTCAGTGACCAATTCGATGTCGGCGCCGAACGCGGCGAGCATATTCTGGATGATCGGCTCCATCCCGGGGTCGGTGACCAACGTGACGGGGTGCCCGTAGACCGTTCCGGCTAGTGCGAGACCCAATCCCAGTGTGCCGCTCGTGGATTCGACGATGCGGGCGCCGGGGGCAAGTGCCCCGCGGGAGCGGGCGCGTTCGACCATGTGTAGCGCGGGTCGGTCTTTCATTCCTCCCGGGTTGAAGCCTTCGAGTTTGGCCCAAAAGCCCCGCTCTTCTGACGTGAACGGTGCGCTGATTCTCAAGACAGGGGTCTGGCCGACCATGGTGGCCGGCCGCTCGTTGCGGCCGCGTTGTGGCTGTGCCGATCGGGTGTGGGAAGTGCGTGCATGGCGGATTGGCAGGGCAGGATTCATCGATGAATGTCGCTTCTGTGAGGCCGCGACGATGCGCGGCGACTGACGGCAGGTAGCGGTCACCGGCCACCGTCGAAGACGACGGGGCCTGACGCTAGCCGATCAGCGGCGCGCGATACACAGGTGGGCGAGCACGTCGCGGCCGGTGCGCAGGGCGCGGGCGTTCCGTGGTGGACCGCGGATAGGCGCCTTCGCCGCCTGGCACCACAGCAGCGGAAGCACAGCCACGACGAGGCCCAACGCGAGCGCGATCAGGGAGACCGTTCCCCGCGGCAGGATCGCTTCGGCCAGGGTGTCGGGCGTGCACTCGGCGTCGGGTTGGGAGACGTGGGGGTGGTCGAGCTCGACAGACATCGGCGCGCCGACCGCACTGGCGGCCAGTGTGTGCGGTCCGTGCGCAGGTGCCGCATTCACGCCGGGCAGTGCCCACTCGGCTCCGACGATGACGGTCCAGAACGCGATCAACGCCGCGACGATGGCGCGGCGGCGTTGCTCAGAGTTCGCGTCGAAGTACTTCACGATGTTGCCGACTGTAGCAGCGGATCGGCGAATTCAGGCTCGGCCCCTGAGCCGATGCCGGGTTGTGATCAGACAGCGACCGCCGTTGCGCCGAGCCAACCGGCCGTTCCGTCGCATGATCGACTTCGCCCGATGCCCCTGCGAATACGCCCTTTTGAGGTTCCGCGAAGGAGATGCAATAGACCAGTGCGCTGCCTGTACCGCAGATCATCTACGGTTTTACTACGTAGATAATCTGCTCTCTATCGGCCCGCGCGCCAAGCGGTGTTTCCTTTGCTGACGGCCTACGCGCATTGGCTTCACCTGCGGAACGTGCGGCGGGCGTTGAGGCGCTAGTGGTGGCAGAGCACCTGAATGAGAGCGGGTGTGGCGAGCATGGCGGTGATCGCGGCTGTCAGGCAGATGCGGTGGCGCCATCGCACGTGCCGACGTGTCGGGGTGAGCAGGCGCTGCGCTCGCGCGATGACCGCTGTTCCCGCCGCGGCGAGGCCTTCCCGTGCAGGCGGGTGTTCTCCGGCCAGAGCAGATAATCCAGCCAACAGCGGATGCGTGCCGACGCGGCGCACGGCGGTGTCGTCAGCGCACATCTCCAGCAGTTCACCCACACGATGAGGGGCCGTCGCGAAAAGCGGAAGCCACGGCAGTGTGCCCCCCAAAGCGCGGAGCGCCATGAGGATGTGGTGGTGGCGCCCCGAGATGTGCGCGTTTTCATGCGCCAGAACCGCTTTGAGCTGTGATCGGTTCAACGACTTCATCGCCGCGGAGGTAACGATGATGGCGTTCGGGCGTCCGACCACGCAGTAGGCAGCAGGCCGGTCGGCCTCCACGACCACCACATTGGGATGGTCGGTGGGTCGGCCGACGATCCGCGCGGCATGCGCGTGCTCGTGACTTCGCGCCCGCAGCCGCGACAAGCAGCGACCGATCCGCATGACGACGAACCCTGATGTCAGGGTTCCTACCGCGATGAGAACAACAGAACCGATTCGTCCGGCCATGGGTGTGTGCTCGGAGAAGCCAAACAGCTCCAGGCACAGCGTCACGACCGCGCCCGTACGAATACTATCCGTCGTTGCGCCGATGACCAAGATCAGCGCGACGAGCCACGCCGCCAACGTCGCGGCGACGGTGGCCAGCCAGGCGGCCACTCCCATATGGGGGCTGATGCCGTGACTGGTCATCCGCCTCAGAACCGGTGGCGCCCACCAGGCCAGCGCGCTGCCATAGACGAGCAGCCACAGCGCGGCGGTCATCACCGACGCCCCTTGCGCAGAGCCGCCTTCAATTGAGCGGACTGCTCGGCGTTCATCTGCTCAACAAAGAAGGCCAGCACCGCATCGGTATCCCCGCCGGCGTCGAACGCGGCCTTCATCAAACGCGCGGAACGCTCCTCGCGGCTCATGGACGCCTGATACACGTACGCTTTCCCATCGCGCTGACGTTGCAACCAGCGCTTGCGGTACAGGTTGTCCATCGTCGACATCACGGTGGTGTACGCGATCTGGCGCCGTTGAGAGATCTCGTCGAAAACCTCACGCACCGTGACAGGCTCGGCGTAATCCCACACGCAATCCATGACCACCGCTTCGAGGTCGCCGAATCCTCGCTGTTCCATTTGCGCCTCTCCCGCTCTCCGCGACGAGCTGGCCTCCTCGCGCCCCGAGCCCCTTCAGCCCCCAATGTAGCCGCCGAGCTGGCAAAAGCCGCG
Source organism: Mycolicibacterium iranicum (assembly GCF_001650495.1). GTDB lineage: Bacteria > Actinomycetota > Actinomycetes > Mycobacteriales > Mycobacteriaceae > Mycobacterium > Mycobacterium iranicum_A. The sequence continues at coordinate 123,400 of NZ_LWCS01000013.1, forward strand.
ATACGCCTCACCTCGACCGCATAGGCCAGCATCTCTGCACTACCGGCCGCGGCGCGTGAAACTAGCGCCCGTGGCGCACAGTCGTAACCGATCTGAGACTGTGACAGACGTTCCTCCTGATACCAAAGTGATGTACGTTCCGACTGAGTACTATCGTGCTACGTACTCAGCTCGATAGTAGAAGTGCCGCGGGCGCCGTTCGGCTTAGGTGCGCGGCTCGACAACGCTCACCCCAGCTGAGGAGATTCGATGCTGCGCCTCACTTCTTTTCTGAGTCTCTGCGCACTGACGCCGGCACTGGTAATCAGCGCCCCGGGTACCGCTGTTGCCGGTCACGACGGCACCCCCGACCGCGACGACGTTCCCTCATTGGTTGCAGCGGTCGCCGACGCGAACCAGCGGATGGCCGACGTCGGTAGCGACATTCAGATCAAGCAGGAGGGCGTCAACCGTGCCCTGGTCGAGGTCGCGGCCGCCCGCGACACCCTCGCGCAGGCCCGGCGCGACGTTGTTGCCAGCGACCAAGCCCTGACCGACAGCCAACACGCAATCGAGGCCGCGCAAGAGCGCTTCGACCGCTTCGCCGCGTCGACCTATATGAACGGGCCGTCGGGTGCGTTGCCGCTGGCGCAAAGTCCCGAGGAGATCCTGGCCGGGGCATCGACCCAGCAGACCCTCACTATCAGCTTTCAGCGGGTCCGCAACAACCTCCTGCGCCGGCAGACCGATCAGGCCAACAAGCTTTCTGCTGCGACGGCAGCGCGGGCGCGCGCCGAGAGCGCCGCCGCGGACGCCCAACGCCGCCAAGACGACGCGGTAGCCGCACTCCGGGACGCCCAACAGACGTTTACCGCACAGCAACGCGAGGTCGAACGGCTCGCTACCGAACGCGACTCCGCTCAAGCTCGACTGGAAGCCGCCCGACCGGTGGCGGCGACAGCCGCCGCGCCCAGTGCCGCGCAACCCGGCACTGTGCCGGCATCCGGTGCTCCGTGGGACCGCGGCACCACGTCGCCGGGGGGCGCCACCAAGGGGGGCCTGTGGGACACCACGTTGCCGATGGTGCCCAGCGCTAACGTGGCCGGCGACCCGGTGGCCATCATCAATGCCGTCCTCAAGATCATGGCGACCTCGGCGCAGCTGACGGCCGACATGGGCCGCAAGTTCCTCACCAAACTCGGCATTCTGTCTCCTGTCACCGCCGCCGCAGATCCCGGCATCACCAACGGACGCATCCCCCGCCTCTACGGCCGCCAGGCCTCAGAGTTCGTGATTCGCCGCGCCATGTCACAACTGGGGGTGCCTTACTCCTGGGGCGGCGGCAACGCCAACGGCCCGTCACGAGGCATCGACCAGGGCGCCAACACCGTGGGTTTCGACTGTTCGGGCCTGATGCTGTATGCCTTCGCCGGCGTCGGCATCAAACTCGACCACTACTCCGGGTCGCAATACAACGCAGGCCGCAAAATTCCCTCGTCACAGATGCAGCGCGGTGACCTTATCTTTTATGGCCCCAACGCCAGCCAGCACGAAGCGATGTATCTGGGCGACGGCATGATGATCGAAGCCCCCTACACCGGGTCGGTCGTCAAGATCTCGCCCGTGCGCACCTCCGGCATGACGCCCTACGTCACCCGCTTGATCGAATATTGACATCGCCGCGATGTCGAGCCGGTGGACCGGTCAGTGCGCCGCGGTGCGGCCGCTGCGGATCGGCCTCCTCGGGCACGTCAGGCCGCCCCGAACGACGCGGCCAGCGAGACGCATTGAATAGCGCCGTCGCGCCGGCGATCGCAGCCGCCCACAGCACCACGACCACGGCACACAGGATCAGCCACGCTTGCCACCCGAGACCGTTCGGGCACACGTCCATCAGCCAACGCATGTCAGGCCCTCCTCCACAGTGAGCCTCACCCCACCGCAGGAGGAAAACGGTATGAGTCCTGTGAAGATCTGCTGAAGATCGAGCCGCTCGGGCAGCCACGCCTCGTTACGGGCGCACCAGCAGGCACCATATGGGACATGCAGCACCACCACCTGGGCGCGCCTGAGAGCGCGAAGGGATACCGCGCGCTGGTCGTCGACGACGAACTCCCCCTAGCCGAAGTGGTAGCCAGCTACCTCGAACGCGAGCAGTTCGAAGCCGTCGTCGCCGGCAACGGTGTCGACGCAATCGCCGTCGCACGCGACCTGGATCCCGATGTCGTCATCCTCGACCTCGGCCTACCCGGCATCGACGGACTCGAGGTCTGCCGGCAATTGCGGACCTTCTCCGACGCCTACGTCGTCATGCTCACCGCCCGTGACACCGAACTCGATACCGTGCTCGGCCTCACCATCGGCGCCGACGACTACATCACCAAACCCTTCAGTCCCCGCGAGCTGGTAGCGCGCATCCGCGCCATGCTGCGGCGACCCCGCATCCTGCAAACAGCCGCCGCACCCGCCGAACGAGAGACAGCCCCGCCGCGCCGCTTCGGCGCACTGAGCATCGACGTCGCCGCCCGTGAGGTACATATCGACGACGAACTAATCCTGTTGACCCGCACCGAATTCGACATTCTCGAAGCCCTGTCCGCGCGGCCAGGAATCGTGCTGAGCCGCCGACAACTTCTCGAAATAATCCGCGACGAACCCTGGGTCGGCAACGAACACCTCGTCGACGTCCACATCGGACACTTACGACGCAAACTCGGCGACGACGCCGCACGCCCCCGCTACATCGCCACGGTTCGAGGTGTCGGATACCGGATGGGAACCGGACAGTGACTCCCCCACCTACGTCGACCCCTCGCCGGCGTCGACGGCCGGGCCGTCCCGGTATCGGCCTGCGACTCCTGGCGGCCCAAGCCATCGTGCTGGCGGCCGGAACGGCGACGACCGCGGTGGTCGCTGCCGTGGTCGGCCCACCGCTGTTCCGCGAACACCTCCACCGCGCCGGTGTCCCGATGGACTCCCTGGAAGAAGTCCACGCCGAAGAGGCCTACGGCTACGCAACGGTCATCTCCATCGGAGGCGCCCTAGCGGTGTCAGCACTGGCCGCCCTCGCGGTCAGCTTCTACGTCAGTCGACGCCTCCAACGCTCCGTCACCGAAGTCGCCGCCGCGGCCACCGATGTCGCTGAAGGGAACTACGACATCCGCGTGTCACCGCCGCGCCTCGGCGATGACTTCGACGCCCTCGCAACCGCATTCAACCAAATGGCCTCCCGGCTTCAAGCCGTCGATTCGACACGGCAGCAACTGTTCGGAGACCTCGCGCACGAGATCCGCACACCCGTGGCAGTACTCGAGGCCTACATCGAGGCACTCGAAGACGGTGTGCGCTCCTTGACACCCCAGACAGCAGCCATGCTGCGCGACCAAACCCGTCGGCTGGTGCGATTCTCCGATGACGTCGCCGCGCTGGCGAAGGCGGAGGAAAGTGCGGTGTCTATGTCCTACGCCTCCCTCGACGTGGACCGCCTAACCCGCCAGTGCGTCGCAGCAGCACAAGAACGCTATGACACCAAGGGGGTCAGACTGCACGTACACCTCCAGCAACCGCTGCCGCCGCTGTGGGCCGACGAACAACGACTGTCTCAAGTGTTGGGGAACCTGTTGGAGAACGCGCTACGGCACACACCGCCCGGCGGGTCGGTACACCTTCATTGTCTTCGTGACGGCGACCGAGTAAAAATCGCTGTCGCTGACACCGGAGAAGGGATCCCCGCCAAGCACGTCACCCGAGTGTTCGAACGGTTCTACCGGGCAGACACCGCCCGCGACCGCGAGCACGGCGGCGCCGGATTAGGTCTCGCCATCGCCAAAGCGCTCATCGAAGCCCACGGCGGATCCATCTCGGTAGCCAGCGCTGGACCCGGCGCCGGCGCAACATTCACCATCGCCCTGCCCATCACCCCGATACGCAGCGAGCACCACCCTGCGACGGCTGACTCAACGCGTCCCTGACGAGTGCCCCCTCCGCGCTACTTGTCCAACATTCCCTGCATCGTGTCGATCTCCGCTTGCTGAGAAGACACGATGTTGCGCGCCATCTCGACCGCCGCCGGGAACTTGCCGTTGTCAACTTCCTGCTGCGCCATCATGATCGCGCCCTTGTGATGCTCGATCATCTGCGTCAAAAAGAGTCGGCTTGCCTCAGCGCCTTGCGCGTTCTGAAGTGCAGCCATATCGGCCTCCGACATCATGCCCATACCCCCGCCGCTCATGCCCGGCATGTCACCCGCGTCTCCGCTGGGCATTTGATGGCCGGGCATGTCATGGCCGGGCATTGCGGCGGTGGTGGAAGCAGTTGTCGACGAGGAGGCTCCCCAGTCCTGCAGCCAGCCCTGCATCTGTTCGATCTCAGGACCCTGAGCGTTCTTAATCTCGTTGGCGAGTGACACTACGGCAGGATCAACTCCCTGCTTGCCGAGCAGCATGTCGCTCATCTCGATCGCCTGCTGATGGTGCGGGATCATGCCCTGAGCGAACGTCACGTCAGCATCGTTATGGGCAGCGTCGCGGCTAGCAGTACTGGGCGAAGCCGACGCCGACGCTGCTGCCGAGGTGCTGCTCATCGATGACGGAGACTCGTTTCCCGCATTCGAACAGCCGCTGATAAACAGGGCCGACACCGCAAGCGCCGCAACCCCGAATCCAAAACGCTTGTGCTGCATCGCACATCCTTCCTCGAACATCGTCGTGACACCGTGCCTCAACGGCACGCCCTCGCGCCGCCGCACTCAAGCGTCGGCAAGCCGGGTATGGGTCGGCTCGTGATCCGATGAAGATTTGATGAAGACGTTTCCAGCTGCGAAGAAGTGTTCGAGCTACCCACTGCCGCGTCACGCGGTAGCCGAAAACCGCCCCTCTATTATTGACTTACGTAGCCTGAACCTCGGGTTGTTACTGGAATGGTGCACATCGACGGCCTTGACATCAACCCGTCGAACGGCAGCTTTACGTGGCAACTCAATACTGCCCCTACACCCCTGAGCAAAATAAGGCGCCGCAGCTACTGCACCAGGCGGATCTTCCTCAATTACCGACAGACGGACGTCAGCGGGTCGACGGTCGTCATCCCTAGGAGGCTGCGCAGCGCCGGGCATGCTAGCTCTCTAAGCGTCGCGGCATCAGAAAGGTGTTCCACGGCATTCCCACGGTGGCGCGGACCAGCTGATCACGCGTGAACTGCATCCCGAGCTGGTTCTATTTAGAGAGTGCCTCCTTGATCGCGGTGCCGAGGTCTGCATAAGTTTGGATCTGCAGTTGCTCGCCGTTGAGGAAGAAGGTGGGTGTGCCCTGGACGCCGAGTGCCGTGCCGTCTGCGACATCCTCTTGGATCCGATCGAGCGTGGCCTGCGCGTTGTAGGCTTCGTCCCACGCGGCCATGTCGAGGCCGAGTTCCGTTGCGAATCCGCGAAATACGTCGTCAGCCGGTACCTGCTTCTCGCCCCACTGGTCTTGCGTCTCGAACATCTTCTTGTACATAGCCTCAAACTGGCCCTGCTGGGCGGCCGCCTCGACTGCGCGGGCTGCTCGCTCTCCGTTGAAATGGCCGGGCATCGGGAAGTAGCGCGCAACGAAGTTGACTTGCTGGCCATATTGGGTGCGCAGTTGTTCAACGGCAGGGAAGGCTGCGCGGCAGCCTTCACACTCGAAGTCGAGGAACTCGACAAACGTCACATCGCTGTCCGGAGCCGAGCTCAGGCGATGGCTATTCTCGCGGACCACCTGCGGCCCGCCTTCTGCCTGCGACGTCGGTGCAGATCCCCCGTCCCGGGTCGAGAAGTACACACCCGCGCCAATGGCGACCGTTATGGCGAGGAAGGCGGTCAGCAAAATTCGCGTCATTGGGTTCATGGTGCGTTTCCTTTCGCTCCGTAGCACTTCGCACGCGGAGCGATCTACGGTGTATCTACGTAGATAGTTCTACCATGGTGACGATCATCGGCGTCCGAGCGCCAGTCGCTTCATGCCCCACCAAGCGACCGGAGCAAGCACGATTACCGTCCACATGCCAGGAACATAGGCGAACACGCGATCGTTCAACCACGGAAAGACGAGGTAATGGGCCAACTCGGTGATGCCCATGGAAGTGAAGAACGTCCACGCGAGATAAGTTCCGAATGGGCTCTCGCGCTTCATCAACGGCGGGATCAATGACCACGCGCCGACCGAAACGATCACCAACGCAAGGACCGTCGGCGACAGTGTCGAAGGTTTGCTGGCCCCAGTGACATTCGATAGGAAGTCGAAGAAGCCGAACTGTTTCTCCTCGACGCGGTGGAGGACAAACAAGAACAACGCGATCCAGTATGGCGCCTTCACATCGGCCCAGTTTCCGTTGGATGGTGTCACCAGCCATAACACCAACCCGCCGGCGAATCCCACAGTGAAGATCAGCATGGTCAATGGTCCGAATGCCACCAAACCCAGCACCAGCGTTCCGGCACTGAGGCAGACCGCGAATAGAACCGAACTCAAAGACGCCTTACCTAACGGTTGCTTGGCGGCTCCAACGCCGTTGCCGGATGGCGGTTCGTCGCTCGTCCCGATAGTTCCGCCATCAGGTCGGGCGGAATCGCCATGGGAGTCATCAGGCCGACGGTGGCCCGGCCGGTGTTTCCCGGAGGATAGCGCCCGCTCAGCGAGCCTGGCGCCGCCACGGTCACCCGGAGCAGTTGTCCGAGTGCTTCGCGCCTATCCCGCTGGCACACCGCGAGATACAGCATCGCAGCGTGGTTGCGCGTGTGAAGCCAGGGGTAGGGCTGCGACACGATGTGAGCACGTTCTAGGTGCAGCCAGCGGTCATCGGTTGAAGCCGCTGCTCTGGCCGAGCCCATCTCTCGGTCATACAGTTCACGAACGTGAGCTGAGGGTCGAATCATGGTGTCTGCCGCCTTTCGGTGAAAGTCGCTTGCTTGCCATTCCTCTGTACGACTCAATTCATTCGCGGGTCGCGAAGTTCGGCGCGGACGATCTGAAACGGCACGGACCAGCTGCTGGCAGGGTGATGGTTAGTGACGACGAGGCGATGGTCGACGAACAGATCCGCAAGGCCGCTCCCCAGAACCTCTCGCGCATGCGCGCGCTCAATCAGTCCGATGTACGCCCGATAAGCCCGGCCAAGTTTGGGCGGCGCGTCGTGATCGATCGCGATAATGGCGCCACCGGGTCGAAGCACCCGAACGGACTCCTTGACTGCCTCGCGGCGGGTATCCGTGGGTAATTCATGCCAGCCGAAGACACTCATCACCACGTCGAAGGTGTTGTCGGGGAATGGGAGTATCGCAGCATCTCCTCGGTGAAGTGTGACGTTGCCAACTCCGCTGCGCCGCAGTTGAGAGCGGCCGACGGCGAGCATTTCCGGCGAGATGTCAATCGAATCAATTCTTGTATTGGGCCTGAGCTCGGCGACCAACCGTGACGCGTAGCCGGTACCGCCACAAAGCTCGAGCACTCTGCGCGGCCGCTCGGCCGCGACCTCCTGGGCGAGGCGCTGGTGCGGGCGACCGAGCATGAACCGATTGCCGGCCTCCAGCAATGGCCCGGCGAGGAGAAACTTCAGTCTGTTCCGCGTCCACCGTGACGACGTGCTCATGCTGTTTTGCCCTTCCGTGTTCACCACACCATACATAGTGACATTCGCATATGTCTATATGTTTCTACGTCAGCGAGCGTCGCTCAGCGACTGCAGGAGTGCGGGTATCCGCCGGCATGGCCGTCACCCGTTCCACGAGTCGATCGAATTCCTCGCCCCAGCCCGCGTTGTCGGTGCGCGCCAATCCCCCCATCTCGACCTCGGCGTGCTCCGAATCCAGTCCCTGCCGGATCTTGATCCACAATCGTCGGCGTCTGACGACCAGCGACACCAGAAGTCCCCCCATCATCGTGATGGCGAAGACCAGCACCCAAACCTGCGCCGGGTCGTAGGAGACCTGGAGGCTCACGAAATCTGTGACGGCGTCGAATCTGATGATGGTGCCATCGTCGAGTCGCGTTTGCTCTCCGAGACTCAGATTGACGCGCGCCATCCGGACGAGGCGGCCCTGGTCGATCATGCGTCTGTCGAGCGCGAAGATTGATTGCGGCCTACCGGTGTCGAGCCCCGTGTCACCTTTGTAAATGTCGATAGCCACTGCGGGGTCATTCGCGGCCGGGAATGCTGACGACAAGAGCGTGCCGTCGCGCTGCTGCGTAGGCGCGAGAAGCCCTTCAATCGCGATCTGGTTCTTGCGTCGCTCGCCAGGATCAGGGAACGTACCGGCCGGAGGATCGAATCTCAGTGCGCCCGCGGACAACAGCGTCTGCAGCTCTTCGGGCTGCCATTGCAATGTCTGGGTTCGTTCTTGCCCGTCGGGGAAGACGACCGTGAAGGTTGGCGCGTAGCCATGCCCCAGGAGGTAGACACGAACGTCGCCGACCCGAAGGGGGTAGTTGACCCGTAGCGGGTAGGACCGCCAGGTGCCGTTGATAAGGTCTTCGTCCGCCTGATACTCGACGTCCGCGGAAAATGAGGTCGCCTGACCGCTGGGTTGAAACTCGGCGTCGAAGTTGTTGACTCTCAGACAGATCGGATAGAGCGATGTGCCGTCAACGGTAGTTCCTGGCCGGAACGCGTCGAACGCGGCGGGCGACGCTGAGCACAACCCGGGCCGTCCGTCAGCGATCACGATGGCGTTTCCCTCGTAGGCAAAGAGTTTGCCCGCTGCCATCGCGACCAGGAGGCCGATCAGCGAGAAATGAAAGACGAGGTTCCCCGCTTCGCGCAGATAGCCGCGTTCCGCGGATAGCTCTAGAACATCGCCGTCTCTGCGTAAGACGGTGCGCCACCCGCGGAGTCGGCGCGACATCTCGTCGGCGACCGTCTGCGGATCCCCTATAACAGCGGGGTTCTGATGTTTGGGGAGTCGGCTGAGGTTGCGCGGAGCGCGCACGGGCGTGGCGCGAAGACTGCGCGCGTGATCGATTAACCGCGGCACCAGGCAGCCGATTAGCGATACGAAGAGCAGGACATAGATCGAGGTGAACCACACGCTGGAGAACACGTCGAAGATCTGCAAGCGGTCAAGCCATGGGGCGAGATTCGGATTGTCAGCGATGTAGCGGTCTACGGTCGTCGGGCTGACGGGGCGCTGCGGCCACAACGCCCCGGGAATCGCTGCAAGAGCCAACAAAAACAGCAGGGCCAGTGCGGTACCCATCGAGGTGAGTGTGCGCCACGTATTACGCACCAAGGCGCGAGCGCGTTTCATATCGGCAACGTCGTGTTCGTGACGAATGCGTCTCGGACCCACGTGACGAATTCATTCCACAGTCCGGTCACCAACGCGGCACCGACCGCGACGAGCATCACTCCCCCGACGATCTGGATGGTGCGCGTGTGGTCGCGCAGCCAACTCAGAGCGTGTATTGCACTCGCAGAACCCAAGGCGAGCAAGAGAAATGGGATGCCGAGCCCCATGCAGTAGGCGATGACGAGCACCATTCCGCGAGCAATGTTCGCGCCTTGGGTCGCCGACGCTACGGCGATGACACCGGTGAGCGTCGGCCCCAGACAGGGTGTCCACCCCAAACCGAAGACTGCTCCGAGCAGAGGGGCACCGCCGACCGTGGACAAGGATCGAGGGGTGAATCTGATGTCCCGTTGGAAAGTGGGGACGAACCCCATGAACACCAATCCCATGAGGATGGTGACGACGCCGCCGATACGTTGCAGCAGAATCTGATTGGCGATGACGGACGTCGTCAGCCCGAGAATCGCGATCGTTCCGAGCAGGAAGACGGCGGTGAATCCCGCAACGAACAGCGCGGCCGCCCCCGCCACGCGGAGTCGAGCGCTTCTGGACGCGCGGTCGGCCGACCGGTCATCGACGCCGACCACCGCGGCCAAGTACGAGAGGTAGCCCGGCACCAACGGCACGACACACGGCGATGCGAACGACACTAACCCCGCCAATACAGACACCAGGAGGGCGAGCGCCACCGGCCCAGTGGTGGCGATCTCGGTGAAATCGTTCACTGCCGCCTCCAACACGTCACGCCGTGACTGCGAACGCCCAAAGAGTGTCCTCACCAGAATGTCTACGTATCTACTACGTAGGTTAGTAACATTACGAACACTGGCAAGTTCTTGTCCAACACCGCAGTGCGACATCCCAGCGCAGACAGGTACCGTCTGTCCTACGTACTTCGTTAGTAGATTGCGATCGGGAGGCTGCAGCGTGGCCGATTCCACGTCCTCCGGCTTCGCCGCGCATGTTTGACGGCCTTGGCACGCTCCCGTTAGAGCCGCCCACACTCGGCACGTTGATCGGTTGGTACCCGACCGCCGTCCCGCTGTTCCCGGCGCTGGCCGCCCTGGCAGCCACCCTTTACCTTGTTGGTGTACTTCGCTTGCACAGGCTGGAGCGGCCGTGGCCCTGGCCGCGCACGGTGAGCTTCCTCTGCGGATGCCTCGCCCTGGCGGCGGTCACCGGGCTGGCGATCGAGGGATACGGATTTCGGCTTTTCAGCGCCTTCATGTTTCAGCACCTGACGCTGTCGATCCTGGTGCCGCCGCTGCTCGTGCTGGGCAGCCCGGGGGCCTTGCTGCTCAGGTCGACGCCCCATCACGGTGTTGGCCGGTTCGCACTCATCGTCGCCCTCGGCGCATTGCGCAGCCGAGCTGCGCGGATCCTGCTACACCCCGGCGTCACGATCCCGCTATTCCTGTTCAGCTACTACGGCCTGTACTTATCGAGCCTTTTCGACGTCGTGGCGTCGTCGTGGATCGGCCACACTGCCCTGGAAGCGTTCTTCCTCGCTTCCGGAATCTTGTTCATCGTGCCAATCCTGTCTGCGGATCCACTTCCGGTGCGGCAGTCGAACCTGGGCAGATTTTTCGACATCTTCCTGGAGATGCCGCTGCACGTGTTCATCGGCGTGATCTTGATGATGGCGCCACGGGCATTGACGACTACCTTCGCTTCGCCGCCTCCGGAATGGGGCATCGATCCCGTCGCAGACCAGGCCGTCGCCGGGGCCCTCGCCTGGTCATACGGGGAGCCCATCGCACTGTTGACGGTCCTGATCTTCGCCATTCGATGGCGGCGGGACGAGGAGAAGACGGCAGTGCGGCACGACATCGAAGGCGGAACCCATGATGAAGACCTGGCGGCGTACAACGCCTTTCTGCAACGTCTGCACAATCCTTCAGCCACTGACCCGGATTCCTCGTCGGACCGCACACCCTAGAAAGTCATTACAACGTCCGTTAGTATGTCGAGATGACCGAGTCAATGGACAGTTGCGATCTCCTCTGCCTCGATCTGCCTCACGCGGAATCAATCCGCGCATCACTCCCCAACCTGGCGGCGGTCGAGTCCGCCGCCGCGGCGTCCCGCGCCCTGGGCGATCCCACACGTCTGTCCATTGCGACCGCGTTGAGCAACGGGGACGAGCTGTGCGTCTGCGACATGGCATGGGTAGTCGGGTTGGCACAGAATCTCGTCTCCCACCATCTGAGGCAGTTGAAGATCGCCGGCCTGGTCTCCTCGCGGCGCAGCGGCAAGCTGGTGATGTACCGGCTGACCGAACGTGGCCGCCAGCTCGCCGCGGCAGTACTGGCTCCGATACGCGCCGAGGAGGTTGATCATGTCTGATGCATGCTGCGCGACCGACGTGAAGGATCCAGAGTCAGGGCCCGAACGGCTCTGGCGGGTCCGCGAACTGCAAATGTCAGCCGCCGCGGCGGCGCTGCTCGCCGTCGGCTGGCTGATCGGGCCCGCCGGCTATGAGCGCATAGCGTTGGCGACCGAGCTGATCGCCGCGGTCGTCGCGGCATCGACGTTTGTCCCCGACGCGATTCGAAACGCATGGCACCGCCGCATCGGGGTCGGGACACTGATGACCATTGCCGCGATCGGCGCCATTGCTCTCGGCCAGATTGCAGAAGCGGCCCTCTTGGGCATCTTGTTCTCGATCGCCGAGGGGCTGGAGCACTACGCCGTTACCCGTACCCGCCGGGGTCTTCGCGCGCTGTTGTCACTAGTGCCTCCGCAGGCCTCTGTCATCCGCGACGGTCACGAAGTGGTGGTGTCGCCGGAGGACCTCGTCGTTGGTGATGTCATGGTCCTGCGTCCGGGCGAACGCGCCGCCACCGACGGAACGATCACTACAGGCCGGACCAGCCTCGATCTGTCAGCCATCACCGGTGAATCCGTCCCTGTGGAGGCTGGCCCGGGCAGCGATGTCTACGCAGGTGCGATCAACGGAGGTGGAGCGATCGAGGTCAAGGTCACCGCCTTGGCCGCCGACAGTTCTCTTGCCCGCATCGTTCATATCGTCGAGGAAGCGCAGGAGCGCAAGGGCGTCGGGCAACGACTGGCGGATCGGATCGCACGCCCCCTGGTTCCGGCCATCATGGCGCTGGCCGCAGCCATCGCGGCCCTCGGGGCGCTACTGGGTGACCCGATGCTGTGGATCGAGCGGGCGCTGGTGGTTCTGGTCGCCGCCTCACCGTGTGCGCTCGCCATTGCGGTTCCTCTCACGGTGGTGGCGGCCATCGGTGCCGCCAGCCGCCAGGGGGCCCTTGTCAAGGGTGGCGCCGCGGTCGAAGAACTTGGGCGCATCAAAGTCGTCGCCCTGGACAAAACCGGGACGTTGACGCGGAACAAGCCTCAAGTGGTGGAGGTCGTCACCGTCGAAGGGACGACCGCATCGGAGGCTTTGCGGGCAGCTGCAGCCCTCGAATCACGCAGCGAACACCCTCTCGCACAAGCGATTTTGGCTGCCACAACCAACGTGCCGCCCGCTTCCGACGTCACCGCGATCGCCGGCCACGGCATCGAGGGCCGCATCGACGGAGCGCAACTGCGACTCGGTAAACCCAGCTGGGTAGCCCCGCTCTCCCTCGCCGATGACGTCGCCCGCATGCAGGGTGCCGGCGCGACCGTGGTGGTGCTCGAACGGGACGGCCGAACGCAGGCTGCGATCGCCGTACGCGACGAGCTTCGCCCCGAAGCTCCCGAGGCGGTGAGACTGCTGAGCAAGATCGGTATCGAGGTGGCGATGCTCACCGGCGACAATGCGCTGACCGCCAAGGCGCTTGCGAGGGATGCGGGGATCACGAGAGTCGAGTCTGAGCTCCTGCCGGAGGACAAGGCGCGAATGCTCGGCGAATTGTCGCGCGGTCGCCCCATCGCCATGGTCGGAGATGGCGTCAATGACGCCCCAGCTTTGGCCACTGCCGATATCGGGATCGCGATGGGGGCGATGGGCACTGACGTCGCCATCGAGACCGCTGATGTCGCGCTGATGGGTGAGGACCTGCGCCACCTCCCGCAGGTCCTGGCCCATTCCCGCCGTGCACGGCGAATCATGGTGCAGAACATCGGCTTTTCGATGGCAATCATCGGGTCTTTGATTCCGTTGGCGGCGTTCGGCGTGCTCGGACTAGCAACCGTGGTGTTCATCCATGAGGCTGCCGAAATTCTGGTGATCCTAAACGCAATTCGAGCTGCACGCACCCCATCATTGCCCGGGTTGACAGCGGCGCCCGTTAACAACTCGGCAGCGCATCACCTCAATATCGGTCAGGCGCCTACCCCCATTGACGCGTGCTGCGGTCCTGCCGTCGTCGCACCGCAACGCTCATCGCTGCCGTTGACCCTGATCGAACCTGCCCCTCAGGGCTCGCCAGATGACGGGTGTGACTGCTGCTCCGCGGTTGAATCCTCAGCGCCACAACAGCTAGAGATCAGCAACAGCGAACGGCGCGATCAGCGTTGACGAAAAAATGCCGACGTTGACGCCGTGAACGATCCCGACCCCGATCGCGCTAACCTTCCTTCCTCTGCGGCACTACCCGGCATCGGTGCGCGGACTGCGGCGGTCCTTGTATTCGCCTCGTCGGCCGCGGTGCTCGTCGTCGAGATCACCGCGCTGCGGTTGCTGGCGCCCTACCTGGGGCTGACGCTGGAGACCAGCACACTGGTTATCGGGATCGCTTTGGCAGCAATTGCTCTCGGCTCCTGGGCAGGAGGACGGCTTGCTGACCGCGGCGATCCTCGCCGCTACCTCGGGTTGTCTCTGGGAGTATCCGGCGCCGTGGTGGCGTTCACGCCGGCCGGAATTCGGATGGCGGCCGAATGGGCGCCTCCGACGCTGCTGCTCGTCGCTGCGCTGGCGATCCTGGTGCCCGGCGCTCTGCTGTCCGCGGTGACTCCGATGGTGACCAAGATGCGCCTGCTCACCCTGGCGCAGACCGGGACCGTCGTGGGACAACTCTCCGGACTAGGCACGATGGGCGCTATCGCGGGCACCGTCCTCACGGGGTTCGTGTTCATTTCGCGAGTGCCAGTCAGTGTCATTCTCATCGGGCTCGGCCTCCTGCTGGTTCTCGGTGGCATTCTCATCGAATGGCGCCTACGCCGCTGGAACACCAGGACCGCCATCGTGCTCACCATCGCTGTCTTCGGCGCCGGACTGGCCGGCTATACGGCTCCTGGCGGATGCGATGTGGAGACCAAATACCATTGCGCCCGGGTTCTTTCCGACTCCGAACGAAACACTGGCCGCACGCTCGTCCTCGACGGTGCGCGTCACTCCTACGTCGATGTACTGGACCCGACACTGTTGAAGTTCCTGTACATCCGCGCCTTCGCAGCGGTTGTCGACGGGGCCTTCCCGGCAGGCGAGCCGCTTCAGGCCCACCACCTCGGTGGGGGCGGGTTAACATTCCCGCGGTACCTCGCCGACTCACGGCCGGGAACCCAGAGCCTCGTCTCGGAAATCGACGGTGGTGTGGTGAACATCGATCGCGAACAGCTGGGATTGGTTTCCGACTCGGGTATTGAGGTCCGCGTCGAGGACGGTAGGCGCGGGCTGGCACAACTTGCCGACGACAGCCGCGATCTGATCGTCGGTGACGCCTTCGGCGGCGTCAGTGTGCCGTGGCATCTGACTACTGTGGAGGCGCTTGCCGACGTACGCCGGGTCCTCAAGCAGGATGGCATCTACGTCGCAAACCTTATCGACTACGGCAGCATGGCATTCGCCCGCGCTGAAGTTGCCACACTCACAGAGGTTTTCGACCATGTCGTCCTCAGCGGTGAACCCAACGACATCGGCATGAATTCGGCGGAACCCAACGGCGGGAATGTGGTCGTAGTGGCCTCTGATCGCCCCGTGGACCGTCGCGCGATACAGAGCATCTTGGACACCCGCCAGACGCAGTGGATCACGACAGCTGGTGCCGAACTCTCGACGTGGATCGGTAATGCCCGGGTGCTCACCGATGACTATGCGCCAGTAGACCAACTCCTTGATCCCTATCGGCGGGAACTGAGCGGGTCGTAGTCGGCGCTATGGCGGCGCCCGTCTGATCCGTTTAAAGACTCAAGAGAATTCGGCTGAGTTCGGTGGTCGTAGTGACCCCGTCCTCGTATCCGCCCTCGCCGCCGAGTGAGTTCATGATGGCCAACGTGTATCGCTGCTGTGGTCCGGCGAAGCCAACGGAGTTGACGACCCATCCACCTTCCTCCTGGGACCAGCCGTTCTTACTCCCGGGATTCATGGCCTTTCCCGCTCCCCACACTCCCCACTGCTGATCACCGACGACGCGTTGCATCTCGGCGACGACGGCGGCTGCGTTCGCCGGTGTGAGCTTGGTCAGGACGTAGTTCATCAGTCCGTCGAAATCGTCGGCAGTTGCCTTCTGATATCCCCAGTACGGATAGACATCACCAAAACCAGGCTGTGGTCGCACGTTTGGCATGCCATAGCGCGCGAAATTGGTGTTGAACACCTGTATCGAACCACCGTAGCGAGACCACAGCGCGTCAGCCGCAGCGTTATCAGAACTGCGCAGCATGTCGGCCATCTGCTGCCGGTCGGCGGCGGGCAGGCGAAGGGCACCAGCCTGTTCGCGCGAAAGAAGGTCAGCGACCATCGCAAGCTTGATCGTCGACGCGGTCCAGATCGGCGTGCCGGCCTCGGCATTGCGATATCGAGCCCCCGTCGCGCGATCCCGGAGGACAAATCCTACTGTTCCTGGCCGGGTGGCGATGTATCGCTCAGCGGCGGCGAAGCGATCACGCAACACACATTGGACATCAACGGAGGCACAGGACGAGCTCGTGTCGGGCTGAGCCTGGACACCGGCGGTCACGGTCAGGGATCCACTCACGGCGACGACGGTCGCCAACAACCTCCAGCAGAACGATTGAGCCACTACACCACTCGATTCCAGCCGCGACGCCACCGACCTGTCATCGCTTCTACTGCTTCAGTACGTAGGTAGGTGTAGCACGGACAACACCGTGAGCGGCGGCGCAACCGCGGTGTGTCGATAAGATCAGCGGTGTTTCAGCAACACGGAGATTCGGCGTTGTCACGCAGGGCCGAGACGGCAGCTCCCTCGGGCACATACGTTTGCGGCCGCCGGACAAACTGCTCAGCACAGAGCGGGGAACAGAACCAGTACAAGCGGTCCTCATGCGTCGCCGCTGAATGCCTGGCGTCAGCCGAAAGGTGTACGCGGCAGACCGGGTCGACGTGATCTTGGTGGCTGGACCCTGAGTCGATGATGACGACATCGACGGGCGCACGCACATTACGGATGGTGGTCGAGCCGATGTCCCTCACGAGGTCAGCAGGCACACAGGCACGCGAGGCGACGTCGCGTGTCGTCGCGACTTGTCCGCCGTGGGCGAGTCCAGCCAAGCGCGCTGCGGTATTCACCGTGGCACCAAAGATGTCACCGCGGCGCCAAATCACCGGGCCTCCGCTGAGGCCGGCACGTACCAACGGGAAGCCGGGAGTGCGACGGGCCGCCTCGCCGAGACGAGTGAGATAGGCAAGAGCCGCGTGGGCATCCGGCGCTGTCACCATGACGGCATCGCCGATGGTTTTGATGAGAGCATCGCCAGGGCCCAGGACTTCCGTCGCGATGGAGCCGAATTGATCTGCCAGTTCCGCAGCGCGGTGATCCCCATGGACCTCGGTTGAGTGCGGTGTAGCCTGACATGTCGGCGAAAATGACGACGGCCTTCGCGTCTGCATGCTCGAAGCCGCTCACCCGACACCTCCCGTCACGGTCACCGAACCCACAATACATGCATATATGCGCATATGTCTATGCGCTCGTTAGCGGGGCACACGCCTGTTTGTCCGACCCGGTCAGCTTCGGACTTCGACGTCGTCGATCCTCGTCACGTCGCCGTCTTCGGGTCCGTGGGCACGGCCGACGTGCGCTTCTCGACGCATCCGCTCGATCATGTGCGGGTAGTGCAGCTCAAATGCCGGACGCTCCGAACGGATCCGGGGCAGCTCGGTGAAGTTGTGCCGCGGCGGTGGGCAGCTGGTGGCCCACTCCAGCGAGTTGCCGAAGCCCCAGGGGTCGTCGACCGTGACGACCTCGCCGTAGCGCCAGCTCTTGAACACATTCCACAGGAACGGCAGCGTCGACGCACCCAGGATGAAAGCACCGATCGTCGAGATGATGTTCAGCGTGGTGAACCCATCGGTGGGCAGGTAGTCCGCATAGCGCCGGGGCATCCCCTCATTGCCGAGCCAGTGCTGCACCAGGAACGTGGTGTGGAAGCCGATGAACGTCAGCCAGAAGTGCACCTTGCCCAGGCGTTCGTCGAGCAGCCGGCCCGTCATCTTCGGGAACCAGAAGTAGATGCCCGCATAGGTGGCGAACACGATGGTGCCGAAGAGCACGTAATGAAAATGGGCCACAACGAAATACGAATCCGTCACCTGGAAATCCAACGGCGGACTCGCCAGCAGCACGCCGGACAGACCGCCCAACAAGAAGGTGATGATGAAGCCGACCGAGAACAGCATCGGTGTCTCGAACGTCAACTGCCCCTTCCACATCGTGCCTATCCAGTTAAAGAACTTGATACCCGTGGGCACGGCGATCAGGAACGTCATGAACGAAAAGAACGGCAACAGCACCGCACCGGTGGCGTACATGTGGTGCGCCCACACCGCCACCGACAGCGCCGCGATGCCCAGCGTCGCGTAGATCAGCGTCGTGTAGCCGAAGATCGGCTTGCGGCTGAACACCGGGAAGATCTCACTCACGATGCCGAAGAACGGCAACGCGATGATGTACACCTCGGGGTGCCCGAAGAACCAGAACAAGTGCTGCCACAACAGCACACCGCCATTGGCGGGGTCATAGACGTGGGCGCCGAGATGGCGGTCGGCGGCCAGGCCAAATAAGGCCGCCGTCAAGATGGGAAAGGCCAACAGCACCAGGATCGACGTCACCAGGATGTTCCAGGTGAAGATCGGCATCCGGAACATCGTCATACCGGGAGCCCGCATGCAGACCACGGTCGTGATCATGTTCACCGCCCCGAGGATGGTGCCCAGACCACCGACGGCCAGACCCATGATCCACAGGTCAGCACCCGCACCCGGCGAGTGGATCGCGTCCGTCAGCGGCGAGTAGGCGGTCCAGCCGAAGTCGGCAGCACCACCAGGGGTGACGAAGCCCGCGGTGGCGATCAACGCACCGAACAGGAACAGCCAGAACGAGAAGGCGTTCAGCCGCGGGAACGCCACGTCCGGAGCGCCGATCTGCAGCGGCAACACCAGGTTCGCGAACCCGAACACGATCGGGGTGGCATAGAACAGCAGCATCACCGTGCCGTGCATCGTGAACAACTGGTTGAACTGCTCGTTCGACAAGAACTGCAAGCCGGGAGAAGCGAGCTCCGTGCGCATGAACAGCGCCATCAACCCACCGATGAGGAAGAACGCAAAGCACGCGACGCAATACATCATGCCGATCAGCTTGTGATCGGTGGTCGTGATCAGCTTGTAGATCAAGTTGCCCTTGGGGCCGATCCGCGCCGGGAACGGACGCCGGGCCTCAAGCTCACCGATAGCGGAGACATCCAGTGCCACACCGACCTCCAGAGCTACGGGCCGGGTATTCACAGCCCGTCCATCTACTATCGAGCTTAGTAGATAAACGTCTGGGGTTGAAAGCCCCTATCGTCAGATGGATACAGGAGATGGATGCTCTCGCTTCCACGCCCATTCCGAACCCTCTTCGCCGCGGCTGTCACCACCGTGGTGCTTGCCGCGTGCACGGAGTCCGGACAGACATCGCCGGGTAGCGGAAGCTTCGACTTCGTCTCGCCCGGCGGAAAAACCGTGTTGTTCTACGACCCGCCGACGGACCGTGGATCCATTGGCGCAATGTCCGGTCCCGACTTGATGAACGACGCCACTGTCAGCGTGGCCGACTTCGCCGGCGACATCGTCGTGATCAACGTGTGGGGGTCGTGGTGCGCACCCTGCCGCACGGAGACACCGGAACTGGAGACCGTCCACGCCGAGTTCCAGAGACGTGGCGTTCAATTTCTCGGGATCAATGTTCGCGACAACCGTGAATCGGCACGCGATTTCGTCACCGATCGCAATGTGACGTACCCATCGATATTCGATCCCGAGATGCGCTCACTCATCGCGTTTGGGCGCCGCTATCCGACCAGCGTCGTGCCGACCACCGTCGTCCTCGACAGACAACATCGGGTGGCTGCGGTGTACTTGACGGCGGTACTTGCCGAGGATCTGCGGCCCTTACTCCAACGCCTCACCGCGGAGTCCTGAGTCGTCCGAAGATGGCCTGCGCCAGCCGTCGAGCAGATATCCAAATCCACTAGAAACGAGATCGGCGCGCAGTGCCGGACTTGGCCTGTGAGCACCAAGCCATTGACGTAAGACCTCTGCCTGCTTGCCGTGCGGCGCGTCCGCGGCGCCGGCGTCATCGAGGATGAAATAGCACAACGTTTCCCGCCCATAGCCCCCGAGTTCCATCGTGTAGTCGGCACAGCGCAGGTCCATTGCGGCCAGGTGGAGCTCCAACCACACGGGCATCCACGGGTCGCACGGATCCAATGGCGGCGAAGTAACGAACCACTCGTGAAACTCGTCAAATAGATTCCGCGGCAGCGGTATCCGACACCGCACCAAGGCGCGCACTGACGCGAGAATGACATGGACCGACTCCGAAGCGTTGAGTGCCACACACATCGTTGAACGCTCGGTATCCGATAGACATGAGTCAGCGACCTCCCACATCAATTCGGCGAGTGCAAACTCCTCGCGCATTCAGCCTCCGGCAGACCCGCTAGCACCAATGCCTTACTATCTCAGATAGTACTGAGTTAGTACGTAGATAAGCTGATCGAGCAAGAGGCGGACGATGGCAACTGGTACTGCGATCACCTCGCGGGTGCACTCGCTCAATCGTCCCAACATGGTGAGCATCGGCACCATCGTGTGGCTTTCGAGCGAGTTGATGTTCTTTGCCGGCTTGTTCGCGATGTACTTCACCGCCAGGGCTCAGGCCGAGGAGTGGCCACCGCCTCCGACTGAGTTGAACCTCACTCTGGCAGTGCCGGTGACTCTCGTTCTGATCGCCTCGTCGTTCACCTGTCAGATGGGGGTATTCGCAGCCGAGCGAGGCGACGTCTTCGGATTACGCCGGTGGTACACGGTCACATTCTTCATGGGCCTGTTCTTCGTGCTCGGCCAAGGCTACGAGTACTTCAAGCTCGTCGAAGAGGGCACGACAATCGCGAGCAGCGCCTACGGGTCAGTCTTTTATCTGACCACCGGTTTCCACGGTCTCCACGTCATCGGCGGTCTGATCGCCTTCGTCATGCTGCTGGCGCGCACCAAGATGAGCAAATTCACGCCCGCCCAGGCGACGTCAGCGATCGTCGTGTCCTACTACTGGCATTTCGTGGACGTCGTGTGGATCGCCCTTTTCGCTGTCATCTACTTCGTGAGATGAGATTCCAGCGTTGGCTGGCGGCCGCCGCCGCAGTCGCATGCCTAGCCATCAGCGTGCCATCAATCGCAGTAGCGCAGACCTCGCAGCCCGCCGCTCCGACAACTCATTCCTACGACGACTCCCATACGTCGGAGAACCGCAGCGAATCGCTGCCGGCGTTGTGGATCTTCGTCGGCGCCGTCGGGGGGCTCGCGCTCATCGCCACACTCCTCATTCGGCATAACGCCTCTGGCGGGCGCCATTCGACCACTCAGGAATGACAGATGACGGCGATGAGCACTGGGGCGAGGACCACCGCCGCCAGGGCTGAGATCGTTGCGATTCGCTCGCGCAGGAGGGCGCCGGCTACGGCCGGCACGGCGAGACGCTCAGCCCTGGCTAGCACGGCAGTGTCGGCCGCTCCGAGCGCGCCGTCTGCAGTTCGAGGGGCTCCCGCGAGAGCAATCAAGCCATCCAGAACAGTCTCACGTCCGTGACGGCGCGCCGCCGTATCGTCGGCACACATCTCGAGCAACCGACCTACCACTGCAACGGCGTTGGGAAGCAACGGGAATCTCGGCATCGAGGTTGCCAATGCTCGTAATGCCATCATGAGCTGAGGATGACGGCCCGCCAGGTGGGCACGCTCGTGGGCCAGCACTGCCGCCAGCTCTGCCTCGTTCAGTGTCGACATCGCTGCGCTGGTCACTACGATCGCGTCCGGACGTCCCACGACGCAATATGCGGCCGCGCTTCGCTCCTGGAGCACGACAACTCCCGGATGTGTCGACGGCGACCCGAGGATGTGCGCGGCGTGCGCATGCTCCCGGCTGCGCCGCCAGAATCGACGGACCGCGACCAGCGACCGGCGCGCCACCACTGACGTCGCGATCAATGCGGCAGCGCAGGCCACGA
Source organism: Mycolicibacterium iranicum (assembly GCF_001650495.1). Taxonomy (GTDB): domain Bacteria; phylum Actinomycetota; class Actinomycetes; order Mycobacteriales; family Mycobacteriaceae; genus Mycobacterium; species Mycobacterium iranicum_A. Next base: position 145,087 of record NZ_LWCS01000013.1, read on the forward strand.
TGATGGCAACGTGGCCGGCCCACCCCAGATGGTTGAGCGCCAGCAGTGCGTCCATGCAATAGCGCAAAGGGCCGGCGGGGTGGGGGCCAAAAACTTCAGCAAGCATGCCGACCGCGCCAACGAGCCACGCGGCAATAGCGATCACAATGGTCACCAACCACAGCACGACCGACAACCGAGGCGCTCCACCACCGCGTGACAGCCAGGAAAGAAGTCGCGGCCCCATCCACACCAGTGCTGCCCCATAGACCAGCAGGCAGAGTGCCGCGCTCATGATTTACGAGAGCGACGACTGACTTTGCGCAACGCCGCACGGAGTCGCTCCGACTCGTCGTCGTTCATCTGGCGCAGAAAGTAGCTCAAGACGACGTCGACGTCTCCCCCGTGCTGAAACGCGTCACGCATGAGTTGAGCGGACCGTTCTTCGCGGGTCATTGCCGCCCAGTAGCTATAAGCTTTGCCAACCCGTCGACGCTCCAACCAGCCTTTACGGTGGAGGTTGTCCATGGTGGACATCACGGTTGTGTAAGCGATATCCCGTTCAGCAGCCATGTCATCGAAGATCTCCCGTACGGTGACCTCTTCGCCGTAGCCCCACACGTGATCCATCACCGCCGACTCCAGGTCGCCGAATCCCCGCTGCTGCACCGCCCTGGCTCCTACCCGTCGGACAATATCTGCACCTTATGTTAGCTGCCAGCCTCGTCGAAGTGCGTCAAGCGACAAGCCGCCAAAGGCGGAGTCCCCGCGCATGCCAACGACCGAGCGCCTGATCCACCTGCACAACGCGGCTGCACGAGCGATCGATCCCCGACGGGAGCACCTTGCCCCGCCCACAGCATCATCTACTATCCGCCTACGTACTATTGTACTTAGTAGCCGGTGGCCTCGGCCACGACCCATTGCGCGCGGACATCAAGAGGAGACTTGCGGAGTGTCACTTTCGCATCGAATGCTCGGCAGCCAACCCGGACATCACGCGGGGATAATCCACAACCCACGCACGTACGAGATGCTCGCCAACCTGCAATTCCTCGGCAAGCGGCGACGGATATGGAGACAGTTCGCAACAGCATCTCGCGCCACCCTCGGCGAGAAAGTCATCGACATCGGTTGCGGGACCGGCTACTTCGCCGCGACACTCGCACCCATCGTGGGTAGCGGCGGTTTCGTCGTCGGTATTGATCCGTCCGCGCAGCTCATCCAGTACGCCGACGATCACACTCCCGTGAACTGCGGCTTCACCGTGACGGGCGCTGAGAATCTACCGTTCCCGGACGCAGCTTTCGACCTGGCCGTGTCAAGCCTCGCATTCCACCACATTCCCGAAGAACTCTGGCCCCAGGCCCTCAGTGAGATATTTCGCGTTCTACGACCAAGTGGCCGACTGTTCCTGGCCGACTACCGTCCGCCCGAGCGCCGCTGGGCGCAGAAGTTATTGAAATCTGTCGGAGGCGAGCAAGCCACGCACGACCCTCGGCCAGACCTCAAATCCGCGATTTTGACAGCCGCTTTCGCCATTTCCGACGTAGGCACATATCCTCGCATGCACCACATCGTGGCCTTCAAGACACAGACGGCTGCATGAGGTAGCACTCACGCCACCTCCACCCACCCACTTTCACGTTTGGCAGAGCGCGATGACCACGGCTGGTGCCGAGATGATGAGCGCCATCAATGCCAGCAGCACAACACGGTTGAGGGTTTCGCCGACTCCTCCGCCAGAGGTGCTGAGTCGGCTGGCACGCAAGGTAAACCCCTGGTCGGCGACTCCCAGAGCGCCGCCGGGCGACAGTCGATACGGCGCGGTGAAAACCAGCAGACTGTCCAACAGAGCATCGCGACCATGGCTACGGGCGGCGCGGTCGTCGGCACACATTTCGACCAAGAACTCGACGGTAGCCGCAGCAGCCCGGAATAGCGGTACTCGCGGCACTGATGACGCCAGTGCACGCAGAGTCATCTTGATTTGAGGGTGACGGCTCGATAGATGAGCACTTTCGTGAGCCAAGACAGCGGCAAGCTCGGTCTCCTTCAAACGCGCCACCGCGCCGGTGCTGACCACCACGGCATGCGGGGGCCCTGCTACGCAATATGCCGCGGGCTGATCGGCCTGGATGAGAAAGACTCCCGGATGCTCGGTTACTGATCCGAGAATCCTTGCTTCTCTAGAGATCTCACTGCTTCGCTCCCGAAATCGCCGTAACGTCAGGAAGACACGTTTGGCGATCAAGATGGACACTCCCAGGACAAGAAGCGCGGAAGCGACAAAGACGACGTGCCCACGCCAACCGAAGTGATTGAGCGCGAGAAACATATCCACACAGAGTTGCGCGGGCAGTGCCGCGTGTTTGATCAGGAGCTCGGCCATGACATTGACGCTGGCCGCCATCCAGGCGGCGAGGGCACAACCCACGGCAGTGAGCCAGACCGCCACGGACAGGCGCGGATTGCGTCCACTACGAGTCACCTTCTCAAGGACCGGCGGCAATAGCCAGGCCAGAACGAAGCCGTAGAGCAGAATGCAGAGGGCGAAATTCATGACGCCCGGTGCCGAGGCGCCTTGCGCACCGCAACCCGAAGTCGTTCCGACTCCTCGTCATTCATCTGACGCAGAAAGAAATTCAACACCTGATCGGCGTCGCCTCCGGAATGCAGCGCATGCGCCATCAGGTGAGCCGACCTCTCCTCGCGCGTCATCGTCGGCCAATAGCTATAGGCCTTCCCGATCCGCTTCCGCGCGAGCCACCCTTTCCGATGCAGGTTGTCCATCGTCGACATCACCGTGGTATACGCGATGTCTCGGCTCGCGACCAAATCATCGAACACTGTGCGGACCAACACGGGGCCCCCCGTTGCCCAGACCCGATCCATCACCGCCGACTCCAGGTCTCCAAAGCCCCGCTCCTGCACCGTCACTCCTACCGCGAATGTCGTCACAACGATGATTCCTTCAATATGCCCGCCGCTAACAAGTTAACCGCACGGGGACCACTTACGTACAGCGTCACCGCATTCAATTGGCCACTAAACCCCCGCGTCGAGGTCCCAGGTCTGTGACAAACGTGAATTGAGAGACCAAAGTGATATACGTTGCGTCCACGTACGTAGCTGCGTAGTAGATTGGCTCACCGCGGAGGCGAAAGGTATATCCCAATGGATCCGGCGCAAAGACCGGCACGATGGGTGCTAGCGCTGTCCATGGCTTCAAAGCTGGCGTTCAATTGGGTCGGCACCGCCACTGCAGAACCCGGCTCAGCGCAGGACAATTCCATCGCGCGACTGGGCGGAGATGTTGCGCGCGCCGATCAACGCCTCGCCGATCTGCAGGCCTCTGTCCACAGCCAGTCATGAGAGCGCTCGTCCAGGTCGAAAGCGCCCGCGCCGACAAGACTTCTGTCCAGACTGCCCGCAGCCGGGCCCAAGACGCCACCACCCGGATGGAAGACGCCCAGCGTCGGTCGACGAGTTCACCGCCACGCAGTACATGAGTGGACCCGCGGAGAACACGATCTGGGCCCCAAGCCGAGAAGAGGTCGTTTCCGTCGCGCGAACACAGCAGACGCTCGCGTTGGCCTTCACTCGAAGCCCGTAACGAGCTGAAAGCAGCGAGAACCGAACACACGAATCTCGAATCCGCGGCTCGTCGAGCTCAATCCGACGCGAGATCGCAGAACGTCTGGCGCAGAGTCGCTACGACGAAGCTGTCGACGCTGTGCGCGCCTCCGAGGATGCCTTTATCGCGCCACGGAGCGAAATCGACTCTGCCACCGACGAAGCGCGGACGGCGCGGGGGCGACTCGAGAAGGCCCGCAGTACCCCACCACCGTCCGAGCCGGGTAGCTGGGATTCTGCGCCCGACACCCAGGTCACTGGCACAGAGTGGGACACCGCCGTGCCGGCGGTTCCCGCCGCGGACCTCTCGGATCCGGTGGCGATTGTCAACTCGGTGCTGCAGATCTCGGCAGCGTCCGCACAAGTCACAGCCAGCCTCGGGCGGCAGTTCCTTGTCAAGCTTGGCTTGATAGCCGAACCCTCGCCCTCTGTTGCCGCCGTTCCTGGGCAGATTCCGCGCGTATACGGCCAGCAGGCAGTGGAATTCGTCATTCGCCGAGGCATGACCCAGCTCGGTGTCCCGTATTCCTGGGGCGGCGGGAACGCCAGCGGGGCCACCCGTGGCGTCGATCGAGGTGCTGGCACAGTCGGTTTCGACTGTTCCGGGCTCATGGTCTTCGCCTTTGCCGGGGTTGGCATCAGCCTTCCGAAATACTCTGGCGCGCAGTATGAAAAGGACCGCCGGGTGCCTGTGGGAGAAATGCGTCGAGGTGATCTGATTTTCTACGGCCCCAACGGCAGTCAGCACGTTGCGATCTATCTGGGTCAGGGCCAGATGCTGGAGTCACCGTTCACAGGCTCCCAAGTGCGGATCGCTCCTGTCCGCACCAGCGGGATGACCTCGCACGTCGTGCGACTCATCGACTACTGACAGTCGGTCAGCGCAGGGCGCTTCCGCTGATCCACTTCTCCCAAGGCACGGACCAGTCTCCGTTCTGCCACTGTTCCAGCGGTGCGCCGCCGGTATTGCGAATCTCCACCACGTCACCCGGGTTGGCAAACTCGTAGTACCACTCGGCGTTCTCTGCACTGAGATTCAGGCAGCCCGCTGACACGTTTGTGTTGCCCTGCGCCCAGACTGTTGCCTCACGCTCGTGGAGGTAGATGCCGTCGGGGCTGATCCGAACCGCGTGCGGGACGCTGATCTTGTATCCGGACGCGGAATCCACCGGTAGCCCGTACGTCGACGAGTCCATCAGGACGGGATTCTGCTTCTCCATCACGGTGTACACACCGGGTTGCGTCCAGAACGCAATAGTCTTGCCGCCGACGGTTTCCGTGCCGCCCCTGCCCATCGACGTCGGCATCGTCCGTATGAGGACGCCGTCTTCGTAGACGCTCACCTGCTTGGTGGTGTCGTCGGCGATCGCGATCCGCGATTGCCCGATCCGGAAACTGACCTGCTTGTCCTCTTCACCGAAAAGGCCATCCCCCAGGGGGGTGCCGTAGAGACCGGCCTTGACCGTCACTTCGGTGCCGGAGGGGAAGTATTCGCGCGGGCGCCAGTGTGCCTTTCGGTCGTTGATCCACGTCCAGGCACCCTCGATCTTGGGCGCCGTGGTGACCTGAAGTCGACGCTCGGCGGCAGCCTTGTCCGATATTGCCCTGTCGAATGTCGCCACGATGACAGTTCCGACGCCATAGACGCCGCCCTCCGAAAGGGAAGCGCCATTGGTCATCCCGAGTGTGACGCCGACTTGCGCCTGTGGCGAGACGGTGGAGAACTCCGAGACAGTGGTCACTGTGGTGGCGCCGCTGCCCTGGCCGGTTGCGCTGAGGGTGTATGTCCGTCCATACCCAAGCGGCTCGTCGGGCTGCCAGGCGCGGCCGCCCGCCGTCAACCGACCCGTGACTACTCGACCGTGTTCGTTCTGCATGCGCACGTCGGTCAGCGTGCCTGATGTCGCGGTCACCTTTACCGCGCCGACAGGCACAACATCGCTCGCGCCAGTTCGCGGAAGAATGTCGACCGCGGGCGGTTCGGGCACGGCCTTGGGCTTCTGTTCAGCCTCCAGAGCGCTGGGAGCCACCACTGCGTCAGACAGCCGAGGCTTGAGCGCGCTTGTCTGCGATGCGGTCACAAGCACGCCGACCACGGCGAATACGCTCAGCGCAACTATCTTTCGGTGTCCAGCCAACACTTTCATCACAACTATCCGTCGGGGTGGTACCTCGTCAAATTACGTATCCACATAGTAGTTGGTCGATGCGGTGAAGGTGCGACGGCGCGACGACCAGCGGAACGAGTCGCCACACAGGTTCAGTACCGACGCGCGTTGTAGATCGGCGCCATCGTGATAGGGGCGACTTTGACAGGAGTCCCGTAGGTGGATGCGTGCACCATCATGCCGTCGCCGATGTAGATGCCGGCGTGGGAGGCGTCGCTGTAGAAGGTCACGATGTCGCCTGGAAGCAGGGCTTCCAGCGCCACAGGCTGGCCGCCACTGGCCAATGCCTGGCTGGAGCGGGGTAACGATTTGCCTTGCTGCAGGAATGACCACTTGATGAGTCCCGAGCAGTCGAATGCGTTGGGCCCATTCCCGCCCCACACATACGGGGAGCCCACTCGACTCAAGGCCGTCTGCACTACTGCAGCTCCGCCGCCGGTTCCTGCCGGCGGCCCCGGGACGGCGCCGTCAGGGTTCGGCATCGCGACGATATCGGACGGCGGTGGCGGTGCGGCCCCAGAAGGCGGGGGCGGTCCGGGCGCAGCGAGAACGGCGCGCTGCTCCGTGGTCAGAGCCGCATATTGTGCTTCGACACTTGAGATCTGAGTGCGCAGATCACCCTGCCGACGTTGAATGTCGGCGCGCACTTTCGCGGTGGCATCGGTCGCTGCACGCGCCTGCGCGGCAGCGACACGAGACTCGTCTTCGGCCGCGGCAGCACGGGTGCGCGCTGCGCTGAACTGAGTCATCGCGTCTCTCATCTGCCCGGACATCACTCGCTGCACAGACAGCCGGTCGAGCAGCTCCTGGGGTGAGCCGGCACCCAGCGTCGCAGAGATATTTCCGGAAGGTCCACTGACGTACTCGGCGACAGCGACGCGGTCAACAGCAGCTTGATAACTACGCAGATCCGCCGAGGCGGCCTCCGCTCGACCAAGATCCTCCGCCAGTTTCTCCTCAGCGGCTCGCTGCGCCTCGACTTTGAGGTCGAGATCCAATTCAGCCGAATACAACTCTTCGCTGGCTTGTTCGGCTTGTCGCGAGAGCTCCGCCATTCGCGCGAGCGCGTCCGCGGCAGGGTCTGCGCTGACCACGCCCGCGACGCTGGAGGCACCCACCGTCAAGACTGCAAGGGTAAGTAGAGCGATGACGCTTCGCAAAATCTGCGGCGGGCGCCCGTGTCTCAAAGCGACTGTCCTCCGGTGACCTTGATCTACGTAGTTGGTACGTAGATAACGGATCACACTAGAGAACGCTCACACTTTTGTCCAAACAATCAGCCCGCAGAGCATAGGCAAGGCCCGACCCGGGATGACTATGGCGGAATCCCCCGACAGGATTCCGCCATAGCGCCTTCGCCGGGATCAGCCCATACGCGGCGCCGCTCCCGACGTCTGGATAATCTACTATTCAACTTAGTAGATGGTTTGACGTTCTGCTTACGGACGCGTGATCCTCAACCGCCGAAGAGCAGGTACAACCCTGCGAACGTGTAGCCGACCATTGTCAGCATCATCGCCACTTGGCCGGTGATCTGATGATCCCGCGGCAACAGTCGCAGAGCGCGATCATGTGCAGACACCACCGCAACCATGTGTCCCACGACCACGCACGAGACCTTGATCGTCCAGAGCACCGAGGGATGCTGAGACAAGATGTAGCTGACGTCGTCCTGCGTAAGCCCGAGGAGCTGCCAGCCCAGCCCGAAAGGATCTGCTAGGCGCACGATCGTCTCTTGCCCGCGTTCAACGAGGTACGACAAGTAATGGGCGAAGATGTAGCCGACGACGATCGGAATAAGTGAATGCGCCAACTGTCCCGGAAGTTGCTGTCGCTGCTGTGGATTGATGCCCCCCGTCGCCCGAGCGGCGCCACAGAACGTCAGTCCGACGACGGCGACGAACACGAACAGTATCGCCGTCCGCAACGCTGTCGCGCCGCCGGCATCCCCCACGAGTGGAACTGCCGCCGCCGCGCGATCGACGAAGTTCCGAAATGTCGGGGACTGGGAGAAGCTGTCGAACGCCGTGGAGCCCAGCAATACCGCCAGAACTGCCACCGTTCCAGGTCGGACCGGCAGCGTCGGCAGGTGGTCGAGCGGATTGACCCACTCCACGCGTCCGGTGCCTCGGGCACGTCGGAAAGGCGACATCCGCGACACGGCCATGCTGTACACCTCGAAGGGGTCAGCGCGTGCGAACCACCGAGCGCCGAAGACCCAGGCACCGATCCCCACCACCGCCGCGTAGATCAATAGCCACAGCTTGATGGCCGTCAGCGAACCGGGGTCCGGGCTTGCTAGCTGTACTGACCACGGACGTTGGTGACGGCGTGGTGAGGTGACAAGACGAAGACCTCCGAGTGAAGTGCGAACTGCCTAGGAACGCACCAACTCACTTCGGAGGTCTTCGTGTCTCACCGTAATGCCCCTTTGTCCGAAACCGGTCGCCTGCGGCTGGCTCGTTGCGTCGTCGATGATGGCTGGTCTTTGCGTCGGGCTGCCGAACGTTTCCAGGTGTCGGTGTCCACGGCCTCGCGGTGGGCGGGCCGCTATCGCGAGCAGGGTGAGTCGGGGATGGCCGACCGCAGCTCACGCCCACACCACAGCCCCAATCGCACACCTACACGCACTGAGCGGCGCATCATTGGCGTGCGCGTCACCCGGCGGTGGGGGCCAGCCCGTATCGGCTATCTGCTCGGGATTCATCCCTCAACGGTGCATCGGGTGCTGAGCCGCTACCGGATCGCCAAGCTGCGCTGGCTCGACCGCGCGACCGGACGCGTCGTTCGCCGAATGGAGTCCGCAGGCTGCGGCGACCTGGTGCACGTCGATGTCAAGAAACTCGGCAAGATCCCCGCCGGCGGCGGCTGGCGCATGGTGGGCCGTACGAAGGGCAACCGCAACGCCAGGGCCGACAAGAGCAGCGGGGTGACCAACAAGTACGGCAACCCGGTCCGCGGTTACCACTTCATCCACACCGCCATCGACGCGCATTCGCGGCTGGCCTACTCCGAATTACTCGCCGACGAGGGCAAGGACACCGCCGCCGGCTTCTGGCGGCGTGCCAACGCGTGGTTCACCGATTGCGGCATCACCGTTCGAAAGGTGTTGACCGACAACGGGAACTGTTATCGATCGCACGTCTTCCGCGATGCCCTCGGCGATATCGAGCATCGTCGCACTCGGCCCTACCGGCCGCAGACCAACGGCAAGGTGGAGCGCTTCCATCGCACTCTGGCCGACGAGTGGGCCTATGCGCGGCTCTACACCAGCGACGCGCAACGCTGCGACGAATACCCGCGCTGGTTGCACACCTATAATCACCACCGCGGCCATCACAGCACTCGGCGGTCAAGCACCAGCCAGCCGCGTACCTAACCTCTCAGGTCAGTACAGCTAGCTCGAGCCACACAAAGGCGAAGAGCCCCATAGCCGCCGGCCAGTAACCCCATCGTTGCGGATACGGGCGGGGTAGCGGTCCAAGGTCCCCTTTGCGGACGACTCCGCAGAACCGATACACGGTGCGCAGGGGAGACAGCAGGCGCCAGACGGGTCCGATGCACACCGACACCGCGACCAGCCCGACCCAGAGCAGGACGTAGAACGCGCCGGCCAGCGCATTGTCGCTGCCTTGTGGACCCCATAGGGCGGCCGCCGCCACCCAGAGGGCGAAAGTCAGTGCCGCTAGCGCAGCGATCCAACGCAGCACCGCGTTATCGACGGTCCGGGTTACCCACTCTGGTAACTCGCGGCCCGGCTTCGCCGGGTCGAAGCGCGGGTTCTTCCACGCGAGCGCGACGACGGCGAACGTCGCCGTAAGCGCCCACGCCGCGCCGATCAAGGCGAAAGACAGCGGTACAGGGAGATCTGTCGACCCGCCGACGCCATGGGCAAGGATGTCGACACGTGGGGTCACGGGCGAACTTGAATGGTGACGACAGTGCGGTTGACATCGTGGAGCTCGACGTCGACCTGACCAGGCACGTCGACGGTGAATTCGAAATTCTGGTCCGGGCGCGGTTCGACATTGAACGTGTGCTCAGGCACAGAATGCACGTGCAGCTGGTCGGCAACGTCGCTGGTCACCTGGAGCACGATCGGTTTCCCGATGGTCGCCTGGGTCTGCCCGTTTGTCGGGGTAACCGTGCCGCCGCTGATGGCGATTTCGACGATCGTGGCTTCTTCGGGAAGTGGCGCCTGATGAGCCCGCGGCGATTGGGTAGCGCCGGCCGCAGAAGGCGTGGGAGCCGCTGACGGACTGGTCGATGCCGAATCGGTCGTCGTCGAGCCGCAGCCGGCCAGCAGGACGAACAGCGCCACCGGGGCGAGGGTCACGACAGATCTGGCTGTTCAGTGGTCATGGGCGTTCGTTCCTCTCAACGACGGGATTCTCGGCGGAACCCGCATCTACAGCGGGTTCGCGACGACGATTTCGGCGCGCGATATAGAACACGACGCCGACAATGATCAGCGCGGGCGCAAACGCGGGCAGGGACATCCACAGCCCTACATCGGTTGCGAGATATGTGACTACGGGAGGCTTCATGATCTTCGAGCCGATTCCCTCGTCGCCGTGATCGCATCCCGATCAACCGCGGCGAACTTCAACATCTGCGACTCCCCACGACATGCATCAGCACCTACGTACTGTCTCCGTAATTCGCGTGGACGAAACATACCGGAACCTCCGGTACCGCGTACCGCTAGGTGAGTCGAACGCCTCGTCGGGCATCGATGGGTGCGAGGCCGAACATCTCGTGAAAAGCCCGGTTTGCATGGGAGCTGTCACTAAAGCCGGCGGCGTGTGCGGCATCGGTGATGGTTCCACCATCACGGGCCACCGCCATCGCACGAATGAGTCGACTCCACCGCACGTAGGCGGGAAACGACATACCGACCTCCTGCGCCATCAGCCGTCCGAGTCGGTCGGCGGACAGGTGCACCGCCTTGGCTACGTCGGTCAGCTTGACCGGGCCGCTGAGCATGTCGGGCAGCATGCCGACCACCGCTTCGACGCTGGGGTGCAGCGCGCCACTCGCCTGCTCCTTCGGCCCGACCAGTCGCGCAATCACGTCATCCGCAGCTGAGGAAAGAGGTTGTCTCGCATCGATGTTGAGGATGCCGGCACCGAGGCGCACCCATTCGTGGACATCAGGGCGGATAGTGCTGCCGAAGAGACGCGTCACTTGCCGGCCGACGACGCTCGTAGGTTCCAGGTACACCATCACTCCAGAGCCTGTGCCGGTGTCGATAGAGTGCGCAGCGCCCGCGGCGATCACCGCCGCAGACGCGGACAGCCTTTGGCCATCGGCGTCGGACAGGGATACCGCACCATCAGTGAGAGTCACAATCTGAAGGGCTGCGTGCGCGTGCTTGTGGGCCGAGCCGATCCGTCCCCGGAAAACGAGCCGCCCCGGCTCGATCAGCGCCTCGCCAGCCCACGTCACGTCCTTGAGTATGCCGTGTGCCGCCATCGCTAGGTTCAGATGCGCAATCCCGAGCGTCTCGGTATCGCCTACCGTGCGACTTCCTCGGGTGATACGGTCGCATCGTCGTTCATGGCACCGAATTTGCATGCGCCACTTGCCCGGAACGGTTCCGCCAGCTGCGCGAGATATCCCGCCGGGTAGTTGGGTTTTGCCGCCATGCCGAGATCATCCGAGCGAAAACGGCGGTCAGGATCGAAGGAGAACGTGCGCAAAGCGTGATCCCATGTCAACGTGAATAGTCCGAAGTTGACATCACCAATACCAGCCCACTTGAGGTGGTGGAAACGGTGGCCTTCGTTGAGTGCCAGCACTTTACGTAGAGGTCCGACGCGGTAATCGGCGTTGGAGTGCTGAAGCAGAAGCTGTACCGCGATCGCCACCGTGAGTACCTCTGCAACGGGTTTCGTCAACCCAAGGATCAGCAGGGGTGTGATGCCTGCCGCCAGTTCAAGTGCTCCGTGCAGCGGGTGCTTCATGAGGCCATTGAAGCCGTAGAAACGCTTGACACTGTGGTGGACAGCATGGAAGCGCCACAGCCACCCGACTCTGTGACTTGCCAGATGTACCAAAGTGACTCCAAGGTCGGTGACAAAGATTGCGATGACAACCTGAACAACAAACGGCAACGACGAAGGCCACCATGCACTGAATGGATTAAGCATCGCCAGGACGGGAACGACGAGCACAGTCAACAGCAACGACGTTTCGTTGATCAGAGCATGTGCGACATCGCGCCGACTGTCACCGATCGGCTCGTTCCAAACATCGCTGTAGGGCAACACCCGCTCAGCCGCGAACGACAAGCCGATCGCAATCAGAATGAGCCCCGCCATGCAGACCTCTGCCCACGCGGCGTGCGCCAACGCGATGGCTGCGCCGTTGACGCCTATCAACATGATCGGCGCATAGCCGTATCGGACGATCGTTGTAACCATGATTACAGCGTCGGCGCAGAAAGATGTCCACCGCTTGAACAGATCCGTTCAATCGCGAAGAGCTGGCGTTCAATGCTAATTAGACAACGAAGTAACGACAGCCAGCTGCTATAAGCCGTGCGGCGTCCCGCCACCTACCGGGGCGTGTTGTTATGCACGATAACGTTACGGTTTGGCGCCACGCTGACGCGCCTATAACGATATGAGAGTTAGCCTGATGCCCAAGCGCAGTCACCGGGAGCACACGACAGCGGGGATCGACTGCAAGGTGTTCGATCTTGTGCAATCCCTTGCAGAAGCGTGCTTATGCGGCAATGCGAGTATTTCATTGGGGTACCTTCGACGGCGAGACGCGGACGGCGACTGTCCAATACATAGGGTTCAGTGAAGATGTCCTCTTTCACGGGCGGCTGCATCGCCGAGGGGTGAGCATCACGGGGGATCGGCAAAGCTACAAATACATGACGGGCTTGCCGGTCCAGGCCTGCTCGGACCGATGCATTCCAGAACACCACCCGGCGGTTGGCACCATAGAGAAGCGTCGTGGATAACGACTGATATCCATAGCGCGGTTGACTTGTCCCCCACGACCCGATCGAGTCGATGCGACAATATGCGGGAATCGAATATGCAGGTTTACCGGTATTAGTCTGCTCATTGCATCCGGTGAATTTGGCATCCTCGCACGGTCAGGACAACAAACATTCCCCAGCCGAGCGAGCGTCCAACAAGAACGAGCTGCAAGACGCTCCCCTGGGGCGGGGAGCAGGCCGCCGCCCCTAGTTAAGGGTGCCGCAGTTCTCCGTAGCGGATAGGTGTCAGATCCTCGCTGTGGCTGACGTGGAGCTGACCGGGGCGGGTCCGTTGTTCGTAGGCGGTGATGACCAGCCAATTCCCCCGGCGGCAGGCACCAGTACGCCTTGCACATGCAGGAACCATGCGGCATGGCCCACCGCTTGGCACGCCGGCCAGTCGTCGCCATAGATGTCGTCGTCCTCGAGCCCCACCGCTTCGCGGGCGTCAGAGGTGATGAGATCCAGGACGGCCAGGTCGGTGGCCTCGATGGTGTGCAGTCGATACGAAGCTTCGAGCATCTTCTCGCGGGTCGTCGACGCCGCCCGCGCGGCGCGTTCTACTTCGACCATGCACGCTTGCGTGGAGTCGGCCAGATAGATCGCCGAGAAGAGTCCGGCAGGGTTTCCATCTTCCGCCGAATCTGCGCGCCCCTTCCCCCGACAAGGGGTCACGGTGGGCGCCGGTGTAGCGAGCGCACGTGCCCGACCACCGGCTGGTGCCGCGCGCGTCGATGCGCTGCACCAGGTCCTCGTCGAGCGCATCGCTCACACGAAGATCCCTTCGGCCATGGCGTCGATGAGGGCCAAGACGCGCTGGTACTCGCCGTCACGCACCAGGTCGGCGGGCTTGGCGTGGGCCAGTAATCGATTCGGGGAGAACATCCAGACGTTGGCCTGGTCTCGGGGAAGCACTTCGGCCAGCGCGTCGGCGACGTAGGCCAGTTCGATGAGTCGTTGTTTGTTGAGTCGTTGTGGAACGACCTGTCCCGAGGTCCAGCGCGCCACCGAGCGCGCCGACGCGTCGACGATGTCGCCGACCTCTTCGTAGGTCAATCCCAAGCGCTCGATCGCACTCGACACGGTCGAGGCGAGCGCGTTAGCTCCCACATCGTCTGCCTGTCTTGCTTTTGTCTGCGTGTGTGTCATGCATTCTGTCATGAAACAACGCCCGAGGTCGAGAGGACGTTTTCACACGATGGGCATTCAGTTTCGGCTCGGACCCAACGACCACAAGCAGGTCGAAGATTTCCTGTCGCGTGAGCACGCTGGCACCGACGCCATCACCCTGGACACCAAAGCTGCACGTCACCAGGCCGCTGCGGCGGCAGCCGCCGTGGAGGCGGGCCTGCGGGTGTACTGGGAGCCCGCCGCTGAGCGGCTTGCCGACGAGGGCTTCGGCCTCGACAAGCTGCCGTGGACCGGCCGTCCCTACGGCATCAATGCCCTTGCCGAGGATCAATCGGCACGCCGCGCTGGTAGACCTGACGGTGCAGAAGCACCCGGAGCTCGTCACCCACGTCACGGCCCCGCACTTCTACGTCACCGACGAACGCACTGCACGACTGAACGTCGATCTCGCCGAACGCACCCGCCTGGCCGTCGGCAAGGACAAGCCCACCCGGGCCGTGATCGCCGTTCACGCTCAACGTCAAGTTCACCGACCTCAATAAGGAGTACGGCCTCACCGTCGAGAACGCGGTGCTGCACTACGCTCCCGAGCCGGTACCGAACGCCAACGCCAGCCTGACACTGCTAAAGCCACGCTGGACGATATTCAGCTGGGCACCATCACCCTTGACGACGCCAAGAAGCAGAACAAACTCACCATCGATGGCCAAGAAGCGTCGTTCAACGATTTCCTTGGCCTACTCGACACCTTCCCGTTCTGGTGCAACATCGTCACCCCATAGCCCGAAGCCGGCGTGGCCGTTCACCGAAGACTGACCTGAGATAAAACCGGCCCTAGCCATCGGCACCGATGGCACCTGTCCCAGATGTCGAGTCCGACACCGTGGGCCCGCACACCACATGGCGGTGAAACGCGCGATCTCCGAGGCGTGCGCCAGCCGGTCCACGATAACCTCGCCGCGCTCCTCAAGGACCGGTGAACCTAACAGCCGGCACCGACGTTCACCGCGGCCCGCGTATTCGGCCACCGCACCACGCCGCACGCCCCATCAGACAGCGTCCGCGTCGACACGACCGCGACCCCGCAGCCGCGCTGCGGCGACGCATCGCTCAGTGCGCCCAGCAGGCCGGCGGGAGTGCGGGATCGCGGCCCCGCGGCAGCGTCCCCGCGACGGCATCAACTTGCGCGCTGCCCTGCGCCGTCGCAACGCCGCGCCGAGCGCCCTTCTGTCGTCGGGTTCAGGACGTAGCGCACCCTTGAGACTTCCGTCGCCGCGCCACCGCCGAACCGTCACGCTGGCGCCGCTCCGGCCGGCGGTTCGCCCGCGTCCGGGCCGACCTCCCCGTCCGCCGCCGCCTCCCCCGTTCCGGACACATTCCGACCTAGTGCCTGCGAACCGTTCCGCGATACCGGATTTGCCGCTTTCGGCGCATGCCGTGCCATCACGCGAACGATTGCGATCCCGAGGTCGTGTTTGGTGGCGATCGTCGTCAGCGTCTCACCCCGCTCACGCATCCGTTCGACGGCCGCGCCCGCCGCTTCGCGATCGTCGCCTACCCGTTTAGCTTCTTCGCGCGCCAACTGCGCGTCGGCCTGCGCGCGCAGCTCCGCGCGCCGCTGCTTCTTCCACTCGCCAATCGCGTCGAGTTTGTCGATCGCGTGAAGCAGGATCGTCGCGTCCTTAAGGTTCGCCTTCTCCCGCGCCGCAAGCTCCTCGTTGGCGCGCCGAGCCGCTTCCACAGCCCGGCGCCGGGCCTCCGCCTTGGATGTTCTCGCTGCCGTCATGGTTGAGGACCTTAGAAGTGTTCGGGCCGTGCAGGCCACCACCACAGCCACATTCGTCGCCCACGACTTTTTTCGTCCGCCCTCCTGACCGCTTCACCGTCGCCACCCTCAACCCACCGTCACCCACCCCACTCGCCAACCACCGCACCCACCGCCAGCCGCCCACCTCACACCCCGTTTACAGCCCGCCGACAGACCACACACCTCTTGCACTATGGGCCTGAAGGTCGCGAATCAACCTGAAGTTGACGCGTATATCTGGCGCATGGGACCAGCGCCGGATGCGCTTCATTGAACCACTTTCGTGTTCCTCCTGGTAGACGGATTTCGCTCGCAGGTGTGGTAACTTGCGGTTGTCATTGACAACTCTAAGTTGACGATAGATGGAGGTTCTCTTGTGAGCGTTCCGGGGTCGGCGCACTTGGTTCTTGCCTCGGGCGTGGTTCACCTGGACGAGGCCAGCGCAGTCTTCGAAGCGATGCTGTCTGGGTGGGGTCGTCAACAGGCGTCTCGGCTACTC